>NZ_JANUXR010000003.1 GCF_024834075.1 Corynebacterium sp. HS2168-gen11 | reverse complement strand
TCCTGGAAATCCTGGCACAAGAAGACGACACCGTCGGCGTTGGCGAAGTCATCGTTCGCATCGGTGAGCCAGGTGCAGTCCCTGCACCAGCAGCAACCCCAGAACCAACCCCTGCACCAGCAGCAGCGCCTGCTCCTGCGGCAGAGCCAGCTCCAGCAGCGGCTCCTGCTCCAGCAGCTGGTGGCGCAGCAACTGACGTTGTCATGCCAGAACTTGGCGAATCTGTCACCGAAGGTACCATCACCCAGTGGCTCAAAGCTGTCGGCGATACCGTCGCAGTCGATGAGGCATTGCTTGAAGTTTCCACCGATAAGGTCGATACCGAAGTACCTTCCCCAGTAGCAGGCGTCATCCTGGAAATCCTGGCACAAGAAGACGACACCGTCGGCGTTGGCGAAGTCATCGTTCGCATCGGTGAGCCAGGTGCAGTCCCTGCACCAGCAGCAACCCCAGAACCAACCCCTGCACCAGCAGCAGCACCAGCTCCTGCGGCAGAGCCAGCACCTGCTGCGGCTCCTGCTCCAGCGGCAGCACCAGCAGCGGCACCTGCTCCAGCGGCAAAGGTGAATACCGGTGGTAACTTGCCATATGTCACCCCACTGGTTCGCAAGCTTGCCGATAAGCACGGCGTTGATCTTTCAACCTTGACCGGTACCGGTGTTGGCGGACGTATCCGCAAGCAGGATGTATTGGCAGCCGCAGGCGTTGGTCAAGCACCAGCCGCTGCACCTGCACCAGAGGTTGCACAGCCAGCTGACCCACGTGCTCACTGGTCCAAGAAGGCTGTGGATCCTGCAAAGGCAGAGCTGATTGGCACCACGGTGAAAGTGAACCGCATTCGCGAGATTACGGCTTCTAAGATGGTTGAAGCATTGCAGACTTCTGCACAGCTGACCCACCTGCAAGAAGTTGATATGACCAAGATTGCGCAACTGCGCAAGGCTCATAAGCCAGCATTCCAGGCAAAGCATGGTGCAAACCTCACCTTCCTGCCATTCTTCGTAAAGGCTACCGTTGAGGCATTGATCCTGCATCCAAATGTGAATGCTTCTTACAATGCAGCAACCAAGGAAATCACCTACCACTCCGATGTCAACGTTGCGATTGCAGTTGATACCCCACGTGGTTTGCTGACTCCAATTATCCACAAGGCACAAGAGCTCAGCCTGCCACAGATTGCACAGGCAATCACCGATCTGGCTGATCGTGCTCGTAACAACAAGCTCAAGCCACAGGATCTCATTGGTGCAACCTTCACCATTACCAATATTGGTTCTGCAGGTGCGCTGGCTGATACCCCAATTTTGGTACCACCACAGTCCGGCATTTTGGGTACTGCTGCAATTCAGAAGCGCCCAGTTGTTGTGTCTGAAAATGGCACCGACGCAATCGCTATCCGCCAGATGTGCTACATTCCATTCACCTACGATCACCAAATCGTCGACGGTGCAGACGCTGGTCGCTTCACCCAGACGATCAAGGATCGTCTCGAAACTGCAGATTTCGAAATCGATTTGGAACTGTCATAATCACTGTGAAGTGAGTTTGCTAGCCCAAGCATAGAAGTGGGGGTGCGCCAGATGGTGCACCCCCATTTTTATGCTTATAACTAAGGAAAGAGACAACGTCGCCAAGCATATGGGGGTAAAAAACGGATATAGTTGCCAATTTCTCACCGCTACACTCTTGCAATCCAGCTCACACTATAAACGTTCAGTAATAATGTTCACGTTCAAGTGAATCGAACCTTCACATGTCACATGCTGGCGTTGCGCATACCTTCGATGCTTGAAGTTTCTGATGCGGCTTCCCTGCTTGAGGTGCGGTAAGGCCCAGGGAAATCCCTTTGACCTGTGCAACGAATGACAAGACCATCGCGCGGCATACAATCTCGCAGGTTTGTTAGTACTTTCCCACATCTGTGAGGTTGCTATTGCCGATGCAGGAACAACCAAGTTTTCAACTCTGCGCTGGTGTCACATCTTTCGACTGTTGCTCTGTGCGAGGCAAAGTATGGCATCTTCCCTACTCGCATCGCTACGCTGCGTCTCTAGCATCGCTCCTGAGAGCAGTAACAAGCACCAACGTTTTCAAGTTTGACGTTTCATGCTTACAGTTATCGCTATCGTTCTACACTGGAACTACTCGCCGTTCCATGCTGCTACAAAGCTGCCCACTTATGCTTAAGAACAGCACCCCGATCACCCCTCCACCAACACGAAAGGTCGTAGTCGCTAATGACAGCTCCTCGCGATCCGTTTTTCCCTGCCGATCAATCAATTCGCGCGTCGCACCAGCCAGCTGAGATCCAACGCCTTGGCACCGTCGACTATCAACACGCCTGGCAGCTCCAAGCCAAACTCGCCAAAGCACGTGCCGCAGAAGAAATCCCAGATACCATTTTGGTGCTCGAACACCCGTCGATCTACACCGCCGGCAAGCGCACTCAAGATTCCGATCGTCCAACCAATGGGCTGCCAGTAATCGATGTTGATCGCGGAGGGCGAATTACCTGGCACGGACCAGGACAACTGGTGATCTACCCAATTATCAAACTTGCTGAGCCAATTGATGTTGTCGATTACGTGCGCCGCATCGAAGAAGCCTTAATCCAAACTGTGCGCCAACTTGGTGTCACTGATGCTGGCCGCGTCGATGGGCGCTCTGGAGTGTGGGTGCCAGGGGCGGATCGTCGGCATCGGAAAGTCGCGGCCTTGGGTATTCGCATTACCCGCGGTGTAACCATGCATGGGTTGGCACTGAATTGCAATAACACCTTGGAGTATTACCATCACATCGTGCCATGCGGCATAACCGATGCAGATGTCACCACGTTAAGTGCAGAATTAGGCCGTGATATTACCGTTGATTCCATGATTCACCCCACCCTTCAAGCGCTTGACGACGCCTTTTCGGGTCGGTTAATTGTCGCGGATCATAGTTTCGATGCTGCGCCTGACCCAACCAAAGGATTACCGCGTCAATCCCGCTAAGTGTGATCTTTTCGACACATTCACAATATGCTAGTACCCTAGGTGGGGTGACTACACACCCAAATGGACGTAAATTACTTCGCGTAGAAGCCCGCAACTCGCAGACCCCGATTGAATCGAAGCCACGCTGGATTCGTACTGCTGTCAAAACTGGCCCTGAATACCAGGATATGAAGAAAAAAGTATCAGGCGCCAGTTTGCACACGGTTTGTCAGGAAGCTGGCTGCCCGAATATTCATGAATGTTGGGAGTCTCGTGAAGCTACCTTCTTAATTGGTGGCGCAAACTGCTCTCGACGCTGTGACTTCTGCCAGATTAATTCGGCGAAGCCAGAGCCATTAGACGTTGATGAACCGCGTCGTGTCGCAGAGTCTGTGCGCGAGATGCAGCTGAATTATTCCACCATTACTGGTGTGACTCGTGACGATCTTGACGACGAAGGCGCATGGCTGTACGCCGAAGTTGTGCGCAAGATTCACGAACTGAATCCTCATACTGGTGTAGAAAACCTCACCCCTGACTTTTCCGGCAAGCCTGATTTACTGCAAGAAGTATTTGAAGCTCGCCCTGAAGTATTTGCTCATAATGTGGAAACCGTGCCGCGTATTTTTAAACGCATTCGTCCGGCGTTTCGTTATGATCGCTCACTCGATGTGATTCGCCAGGCTCGTGATTTTGGTTTGATTACGAAGTCGAATCTTATTCTGGGCATGGGTGAAACTCGTGAGGAAATTCAAGAAGCCCTCAAAGATTTGCACTCTGCTGGCTGCGACATTATTACCATCACGCAATACTTACGCCCTGGCCCAATGTTCCACCCAATTGATCGTTGGGTGAAACCAGAGGAGTTTATTGAGCATCGTGATTTCGCCTATGAGCTCGGCTTTGGTGCTGTTATGTCCGGCCCATTAGTACGTTCCTCGTATCGAGCAGGCAAACTTTATGCTCAAGCGATGCACGCGCGCGGCCTTACGATCCCAGAAAACCTCTCCCATCTTGCTGAAACTGCTGATGGTACAACCGCACAAGAAGCAGAAACTTTACTCAAAAAGTATGGGCCATCGAAAGAAACTCCAGTCGGAAGTTTCCGCTAACTCATACATCGCAAAAAAGACGCAAAACTACCCCGTGTTGGCATTTCTGGCAGCTACTGCCGAACCAACTCGGGGTAGACGTCTTTTCACCATCAGCGGGAGTAATTACAGTTATGCTCGAATCGGCGGTATTCTAAAGGGCATGGCAGATGCGAAGACTATTAAGAAAGAACAGCGCGCGGCACGGCGTGCTGCCCGACGTCAAACCTTTTCCCAGATTTGGCAAGCCTTTAACCTCCAGCGCGAGCAGGATAACAAGCTTATTCCTTTAATGCTGCTGGCCATCATTGGTACCGCCTTGCTATTCTACCTGCTTGGCTTATTTATCGGTGGCCGCTGGTTCATGCTCATTACCGGTATTTTTGCCGGTGTTGCTGTAGCGATGTGGATTTTTAGTCGTCGCTTGCAAAATAGTGTCTATACTCGCGCTGCGGATCAGCCTGGCGCCGCTGGCTGGGCATTAGAGAATTTGCGCAGTGGCTTTGGCGTTGTGTGGCGTTCAAAGTCTGCTGTTGCAGTAACCACCCAAATGGACTTTGTGCACCGCGTTATTGGTGTTGGCGGTATTGTGCTGGTTGGCGAAGGCGAACTGCGTCGCTTAAAGCCACTGTTTGACCAGCAAGAAAAGCGTTTGCACCGCTTGGCTCCAGGTGTTCCAGTCCATCGCATTGTCGTTGGCGAGGAAGAAGGCCAAGTACCACTGCGCAAATTACAGAGCCATTTAACCAAGATGGGTCGTATCTATAAAAAAGACGAAGTCTACGACATCGCTGCTCGCATTGAGGCAATGGATGCGGTACAAGAACGTCAGATGCAGGGCTTGCCAAAAGGCCCGCTTCCAAAGGGCGGTAAAGTCTCTGGCATGAATCGCCGTGCGCGCCGTCACGCAGAGCGCAACAAATAATTGCATAAGAAAAATCGCTGATGAGTATGATTCTTCATCAGCGATTTTTTCGTATCTTAGCCAAATACAACGGCAGTGCCCGTGGCGCGATCATGCATGCCGCGACCATCTGTGTCTACCATTGCTGCTGGCAATACGAACATTGTAAAGACTGTGCGGGCAACTGCGCGACCAAAACCAACGCGGGCAGTGCGATCATCGATTCGAGCAACGCCCATTCCAAGCACAGCTTGGCCTGGGGTACGCGCAAAAATGGTGACGCTGATGATGCCAAGAACACCAAACAGGATTAGCGTGAGCGTCGCGGTGCCCCCTAATTGGTGGGTAAACATATGTACAAACGCAGCAACAATCCAACAAATTGTCCAGTCGATGCAAACACCGGCTGAGCGACGCGCAACTGAGGCAAGTGCACCTGGGCCGCGTTCGGGCAAACCAAGATGTTCGCCTGGCCAGCGAGATTGTGCACCAGAAAGGTGCTCAGCAGGGATTTCTGGGCCGTCAAGCCAACTACGCTTCGGTTGTGACATGAGTATTAATCTAGCCGATAGAACTGGATCTGTCAGAAAGTACGATACTTCGGCAGTATCGGAACTTACGACAATGGTTTCTTTTTGGTCAGGTAATAGAAATAGCGATACAATAAAAACGCCTAACGCATGCTGCGATATAGCCCCAGTGTGTACCATTATCAGGCATACTGGACATATTGCCCACACACATCACCCCTAACAGAGGAGAGTATCCCCAGTGGCTTTCAACTCCACCGAAGAGTTACTGAAGTTTGTCAAGGACGAGAACGTCGAATTCATCGATATTCGCTTTACCGACGTCCCTGGTATCGAGCAGCACTTCACCATTCCAGCGCATATCCTCGACGAAGACGCCATGTCAGAAGGTCTGGCCTTTGATGGTTCTTCTATTCGTGGTTTTACCAGCATTGACGAATCTGACATGAACCTCATGCCAGATATTGCCACTGCGCAACTTGATCCATTCCGTGCCGCAAAGACTTTGAACATGAAGTTCTTTGTGGTCGATCCATTTACGCAGGAACCATTCTCACGTGATCCACGTCAGGTGGCATTAAAGGCTGAAGAATACTTAGCTTCAACTGGCATTGCTGATACCTGCTATTTCGGTGCGGAAGCTGAGTTCTATTTGTTCGACTCCGTGCGCTATTCCACCTCAACCAATGCTGGTTTCTACGAAGTAGATTCAGACGAAGGCTGGTGGAATCGTGGTGCTGAGGTAAACCTCGACGGTTCCTTAAATCTTGGCTACAAGTCGCGCCTGAAAGGCGGCTACTTCCCTGTTCCTCCATACGACCAGACTCAAGCAGTCCGCGATGAAATGACGCGTACCTTGGCAGAGTCCGGTTTCGCGATTGAGCGCTTCCACCATGAGGTTGGCACCGGTGGACAACAAGAAATTAACTACCGCTTTAATACCTTGCTGCACGCTGCCGATGATCTGCAGACTTTCAAGTACATCATTAAGAACGTAGCGTTCCGCAATAACAAGACTGCAACCTTTATGCCGAAGCCACTCGCTGGCGATAACGGTTCCGGTATGCACGCTCACCAGTCACTGTGGAAAGATGGCATCCCACTGTTCCACGATGAGGCTGGTTACGCAGGCCTTTCAGATATTGCCCGCTACTATATTGGCGGTATTTTGCACCATGCTGGCGCAGTATTGGCCTTCACCAACCCAACCTTGAACTCCTATCACCGTTTGGTGCCAGGCTTCGAGGCTCCAATTAACTTGGTATATTCCCAGCGTAACCGCTCTGCTGCAATTCGTATTCCAATTACTGGTTCGAATCCAAAGGCAAAGCGCATCGAGTTCCGTGCACCTGATCCATCAGGTAACCCATACTTTGGTTTTGCGGCAATGATGCTTGCTGGTTTGGACGGTATTAAGAACCGCATCGAGCCACATGCACCAGTGGATAAGGACCTCTACGAGCTGCCACCAGAGGAAGCTGCTTCGATTCCACAGGCACCAACGTCTTTGGAAGATTCCTTGCGTGCACTGGAAGAAAACCATGACTTCTTGACCGATACTGGTGTCTTTACTGAGGACTTGATTGATACCTATATCAAGTTGAAGTATGACCACGAGATTAACCCTGCTCGTTTGCGTCCAACGCCATTAGAGTACGAAATGTATTACGACTGCTAGTCACGTACTAGCAGGACCGATTTAACCGGCACAGCACACTTCTGTGCCGGTTTTTGGTTTCAATAAGGGCTCGTTATTTTCATTTCGGGCAAACGGTACAGTAGATTTAGTGCAATGAGCGATACGTTACCTCCATGTCCTGAATGCAACAGCGAATTTACCTACGAGATGCCACCACTTCTGGTTTGCCCAGAATGCGCCCACGAGTGGTCGGCAGAATTGGAAGCTGAGGCAGCTGCCGCGGCAGTGATTAAAGATGCCGTTGGCAATATTTTGCAAGATGGTGACGATGTCACTGTTATTAAGACGCTGAAAGTTAAAGGCGCATCACAGCCGATTAAGACTGGCACGAAAGTTCGTGGCATTCGCCTTGTTCAAGGTGTTGGTGACCACGATATCGAGTGCAAGATTGATGGGTTTGGTGCGATGCAGTTGAAGTCGAGCGTTGTGAAAAAGGCCTAAGACGAACAAGAGTCCTTCTGAGTAGAGATATTTGCTCAGGAGGACTCTTGTTTTCTTATGTTAGGACGAATGAATGTTGTGGTGTTGAGTGGCGTAGGCGCCTAATGCCACAGCAGCACCAAGTACGATTGCGCCCAAGGCGGCACCGATGAGCACACCGGTATTATCCGCTACTGCCGGTGCTGATGCCTGTGAATCAACAGGTTTATGTAATGACTCGATGGTTGAGGTCGGCGTCGCTACAGGTTCGAGGCCAGAACGCGCGCATGATTGCAATGCAGCAATTGATGGGCGCAAGATTTGTTCATCGCGAAACGCCTCAAAACCATTCAGCGGTGCTGCGAAATACAATAATTTGTCGCCGGATTCGGTTTCTTCATGACCTTGCTGCACCTGACGCTGACGAGATGTTACTACGCCTTCTAATTCAGCCACACGCGCTGCTGCATCTTGTTTCTGATACACACCTGCAATCGCTTGTTGCTGGCGTTGGATACGTTCGAGGCTTGCGGCATGCTCGTCGCGTCGTAAAGCATGCACGACTGAAAGTGTTTGGCCATGCAATGCTTGGATCTGTTCCCCACCAAGGCCTTTGGCGGCAAAATGCGCACGGAAAGACTCAAGGGTGCGGTCGTGGTCAGGATCATCGACGAGCTGCTCAGCGTGATAGCCGCTGCGCTGTTCAAATTCAGCCAGCGCGCGAATGGCTGCGTCGCGGAGCGCCTGGTTGTTCATGCCAGCTTGATCGGCAGGATCTGCTTGATAGACAAAAGTACAGGTTTGATCAGTCGTCGCGACTTCGTAATTGTCCACAACCTCTGCAGCCTGTGCTGGTACTGCCAACGTACATGCTAGCGCGATCGCGACAACTCCAGCGATGGCCTTTCGGGTAGCCACGGCAAACTTTTTCACACCATACTCCTGTTACCTATGTGACTAAATTAAACTACTGTTACATCATAGCTCTCTTAAGCGAAGTTACATAGTCGAAAGTCTGTGCGAACAAAAACATGCCCTCTACCAGCAAGTGGAGAGGGCTTGGAGAAACATTCCTATTAAAGAACCATTGCGGCGATCCAGCCTGAGAGTACCAATGGAATATTAAAGTGGATAAAGGTTGGGATCACGGAATCGCGAATGTGATCGTGCTGGCCATCAGCATTTAAGCCAGAGGTTGGGCCTAACGTGGAATCCGAGGCTGGCGAACCGGCGTCGCCAAGCGCGCCTGCGGCACCAATAATTGCAACGGTAGCAGCTGGACTAAAGCCCATCGCCGCGCACAATGGCACATAAATAGTGGCGATAATTGGCAACGTGGAGAACGACGAGCCAATACCCATTGTGACAATCAAGCCAACAAGCAGCATAATTAATGCGCCAAGGCCTTTATTATCGCCGAAGATCATCGCGGAAGAATTGACTAATGATTCAACGTGTCCGGTCGCTTTCATAACCGAGGCAAAGCCTTGAGCAGTGATCATGATAAAGCCGATCATGGCCATCATCTTCATGCCGGCAGAAAAAACGTCGTCAGCCTCGCGCCAATTCACAGCACCGGTGAGTAAGAAGATTGCCAGGCCAGTTAATGCACCAATGAGCAAGGAATCTGCTTCCGTGCCAAGAGTTTGCATCACAACTTGCACAATAAAGGTTGCCAGAATAGCGATGAATGCGACGATAATCTTGTAGCGAGAAATCACTTCAGGTTCTGCTACCCCGCCTTCAATGGCACGATCAGCGTAGTCACGTGGCTTGCGGTAACTCACCAGTGCCGCAATGAGTAGACCCACGACCATGCCCATTGCTGGGATCGCCATAATGCGTAGTGGATTTAACCCTGTGACATCCATGCCGGCTTCTTCGATATTGCCTAACAGGATTTCGTTTAAGAAGATGGAGCCGAAGCCTACTGGAATCCACATATAGGTGGTTACCAAGCCGAATGTCAGCACACAGGCAACTAAACGACGGTCAAGGCGCATGCGGTTCATGACAGCAAGCAGCGGTGGCACGATCAGTGGAATAAAGGCGATGTGTACCGGAATAAGGTTCTGACTCATCACAGCCATTGCCAAGATACCGGCGATCATAAGCCACTTGGTCACTGCGACGACTCGAGTTTGAGTGTGATCATCACTCACACCAATGCGGGCCATGATCGTTCGAGCTAACAGGACTGGCAGCCCTGAACTTGCGACTGCCATTGCAAAGGCACCTAAAAGGGCGTAGCTTAATGCAATTTTCGCGCCACCTGAAAGACCTTCTTGGAACGCTACCATTGTGGCGTCTAAGCCGATACCACTGAGCAGCCCTCCAACCAAGGCACCAATAAAAAGCGCTAATACTACGTGGACTCGCGCTAATGCGAGTGCCAACATGACAACTACAGCAATTAATACAGCATTCATTCTGCATAATTTACGCGAAGTGATTATATTTCCAGAAATTTATGACCGAAAGCACCCCCCGATAAAAGGAAAAACCACTGTAAAATGTGGTTTTTCAAGTTTTGCTGCAGCCCCTTCGCAAATTAATATTGCATAATTTTCAGTGATTGGAAAAGATGCGTGAATAGTTCGGCGATGATAGCGCCGTGAGAAGGCAGTAGCTGGCTATTACGCCGGTGCGGTGGCGAAGCGCGACAGCAGCTCTCGGCGTTTCGGCGTTTCAGGGTGAAGCGCGGCGCGGCGGCCCGGCGCCAGAGTGCGAAGCGCGTCCACGTGTCCACACTGCTCGACGCACGAGCCTACCTTCACGTCACAGCACCGCAATTATGAGCGCTGCATGCGCGTACGTTTTTCAAATCCCATACGTGGCTGGAAACCTGCAGGATGTCGCAATTGTGCTACCGCGTCACCGATCATCAAACGAAATCGTGGTGCCATTGCAGGTACTTGCATGACAGAAAACCAGCGTACGTCGCTAATTTCTTCAGAATCAGCGACATGTGGTGTACCACTTTGCACGCTACAACGCACAGCAGTTTCCATCTGTACTGTACGATCCCCGTTGGCATGTACCATCGGTTCTGTCGCACCAACGCCCAGCAAGGCATCAACCGTGACACTCACACCGACTTCTTCTTGAACTTCGCGAATCGCACTGAGATGCGGCTGCTCCCCTGGCTCACACAGTCCTGTAATAGGAGTCCATTGTTGAGAATCCTTCCGCTTGACCAGCAGCACTTCCGGCACGGCGGTAATCGGTGCTCCAGGTGGAACATCTTTGAGTACAATCGCCACGACTCCAGGTAGCCACAGCTGGTCATGCCCAATTTTTGTGCGAAGTTGCACAATAAACTCAGGCGTTGCCATCAGCGACTTCCTCCGCCTGCTGCGCGACCGTTTCAGCAGCACTTTCAGCAGCACTTTCAGCAGCCTCCGCAGCCACCTCAGTCACGGTTTCCTTGGCTTGTTGCATCTTTGCAAAGAGCTTCTTCGCCATCGCTTCAGGATCAAAATCCGTAAAGTACTCATCTGGCGCGGTACGTTCTAAGCTCATGTCATTCCACCTCCTTGTGGCAGACCATTAAAGGTCAATATTGCTTTCGATATAGCCTTTCACCATCTCAGCATCGTTTGGCAGATCCACCACGTGGCGCTTGGCATCCATAATGTGAGCAAAGCGGCTTGGTGTTGGTGGTTGCATCTGTAACGCTTCATTAATCGTGTCCGCAAATTTCACTGGCAATGCAGTTTCCAGGCACACAATTGGGCTATCCACCTGGGATTGCCATTCACGAGCAACTTTCACACCATCAGCAGTGTGCGGATCAAGCACTACACCTGTGCGCTCGTAGCAGTCCCGAATGGTTGCGATTCGATCGGCATGCGTCGATCGGCCAGAAAGGAACCCGAATGTGGTCTTCACATCGGCAAACTCCTTTGCGTCGGCAAGCGAGAATCCGCCAGCTGGTACATCCGTGCCAAATAGCTTTGCGACGCGATGTGCATCACGGCCAAGCAAATCGAAAATAAACCGCTCGAAGTTCGAAGCCCTGGAAATATCCATCGAAGGCGAGGAAGTTTCATAGGTATCAGCACTTGCGCGTACCCGGTAGTGGCCGGTTTTGAAGAACTCGTCGAGCACATCGTTTTCGTTGGTGGCAACGATGAGCTTATCAATTGGCAAGCCCATTTGTTTTGCCACATGCCCTGCGCAAATGTCACCAAAGTTACCGGTTGGCACGCTAAAGGAAACTGTTTGGCCAGGACCATCGGTGACTCGCAGCCATGTCGAAATATAGTAAATGACCTGCGCAACCAAGCGTGCCCAGTTAATCGAGTTCACGGCACCAATATGATAGCGCTGTTTGAATTCGGCATCCGCGGACACAGCTTTGACAATGTCTTGACAATCGTCAAAAACACCGTCAATGGCGATATTAAAGATATTCGGATCATCAAGGCCGAACATCTGTGCCTGCTGGAATGGGGTCATGCGACCACGCGGGGTGAGCATGAATACTTGAATATTCTTGCGTCCACGCATTGCATATTCTGCAGCAGAACCGGTATCACCAGAAGTTGCGCCTAAGATATTCAGTTGCTGGCCACGACGAGCAAGCTCGTACTCGAAGAATTCACCAAGCAGCTGCATCGCCATATCTTTAAACGCAGCCGTTGGACCTTCAGATAAATGGCCAATATAGATGCCATCTTCTAATTTGGTGACAGGCACGATATCTTCATGGGCGAATTTTGGATGCGTATAGGCACGCTGTGCAATCGCATGCAGATCGGCAGCTGGAATATCGTCAATAAACAGTTCTAATACCGCACCGGCAAGGGCTGCATAGCCTTCTTCTCGCAATAAGACGCGCCAGGATTCCAAGGTCTCGGCTGTTATGTGTGGATATGACACTGGCAGGTACAGGCCACCGTCGGCAGCCAGACCGCCTAAAAGAATGTCAGAGAAGCGGAAATGTTCTTGCTTTGGATCGCGGGTAGAAATATAGTGCATGCGTACTACAGTAGCCTGTGTGCCTGATAAATGTGGGGATTAAGGGGGTATAGTGTTCGCACTTTTCGTGTGAACAGGCGTACCTTCGAAAACTATGACTCAACGCGTCGAGAAATTGACCCTCCGCGGCTTCGCAATCTGGGCAACCGGTTGCTTGGTATATATCACTGCAGTAACCGGCCGTACCTCCTTTGGTGTCGCTGGCGTGGCTGCCCTAGATCGATTCCATATCGACGCCTCTAGCCTCGCGATTTTCACCACTGTGCAACTTTGCGTGTATGCCGGTGTGCAAATGCCAATGGGGACACTGATTGATCGCTATGGCCCGAAAAATATGCTGTTTTACGGCGCCTTATTCATGGCATTAGGGCAAGTAGCCTTAGGCTTTACCACAACGTTTAAGCTGGCACTTGTGGCACGTGTCATGATTGGGCTTGGCGACGCCACTGCTTTTCTCTCGGTCATGCGTATCTTGCCGCTGTGGATTCCACGCAAACGGGCTCCAATCTTTAGCCAAATTACGGCCACAATTGGGCAAGTCGGACAATTTCTTTCCGCGGTACCGTTTTTGTACATGCTCAATATGCATGGCTGGACAGCTGCGTTTGTGTCATTAGGAGCAGCTGGTGTGATTGTCGCAGCCACCGTCTACATCGTGATTCTCGACCCTGCGCCAACTCCTGCTACCCCACAACGCTCACTGCTGCAGCCAATTAAGGTCGTGGTGCGCAACCCCGTGGCATGGCAAGGATTCTTCACCCACTTTACGGGCATGGTGCTCATAACCACGTTCCTTATGCTCTGGGGTGCTCCTTTAATGAAACTGGCAATGGGCATGACTCCAACACAAGTCAGTATCTTATTCAGCCTCAGTGGCGGCATTGCCGTATTTTCCGGTGCATTGCACGGCATTATTTCACAGCGTCTTGGCGCCAAGCGCGAATACTATTCCGTGGTGGTCACCACTATTAACGCTGGTTTAACCTTGGCACTATTTTCGACCGAACTACCAAGCAGTTACGCCACATTAACTGGATATGTGGCAATTGTGGCATTTTTTACTACCGCTTCAGGCTTTGGTTTCGACACAGTACGTGAAAATTTGCCATTACATGTCATTGCAACAGCAACCGGACTGGCAAATATGGGCGGGTTTGTCAGCACCATGATTGCCGCACAACTTATTGGCATTCGACTATCCCAACTTGGCGATTATAGTTGGGGCTCATTCCAGCAAGCATGGCTCATGGTGCTGATCACCTGGGCGGTTGGCATGGTTGGACTGATCTTCTCAATGCTGCTGGTGCGCAAGGGTGGGTATACCCGGGCGATCCGCAGGATTCAGACGATTCGTCGGATTCAACCCCATTAAAGAAAATGTGGCTATCGCCTTGCATCAGTAGCAAGGCGATAGCCACATTTTGATTCGAAATTATTTGCCTAGATCAGCAAAAACATTGTGGTTGAACACGAATGCATCGGATGCTTCTGCGACCAAACGCGCGTGATCCTCAGCTGGCAAATTCAAGGCGTCCAGCTTGGCACGATACGCATCCTTATATGGCTTGAGCTTTTCAATACCTGTAAATGCGTAGAAGCTCAAGCTATCGTCAGCAACACCATAATGGCGCTGCATCATACGGCCAATAACCTGACCACCGGAGAGATCACCAAGGTAGCGCACATAGTGATGTGCCACCAGACGTGGGCCATCAGCAGTTGCTGCAATATCTTCTAAACGCTCGACATATGCTTGGGTAGCAGGAAGTGCAACAATTTGTTCTTTCCAGTTCGCACCGGTGAGCTTTTCCAAATCTGCTTCCAACGATGGAGTACGGTTTAGTGTTTCATCGAGCAAATCGGTAGCAAAACCAGTTGCGCGTACCTTGTCTGCAGCAGCTTCAAGCGCTGAGTAGAACAACCACGACTGCTGCTGGAGTGCAATAAAGCTTGCAACATCAAGTTTTCCACCTAACAGCTCATCCATGAACGTAGAGTGCTCTGCACGCTCATGTGCTTCAGCGGTTGATGATTTTAATTCAGCAGAAAGTGGCATGGTTGAGGTAGTCATGAAGCTCCTTATGAAATTGACAGTTTTCGATACGTTACCTTTGAACACACTAATGAGGTTAGGGTAACTTGCCATCATTCAATAGGTTGATTTCAAATTCCACCTGTCATCGAATTTTTATCCGACTATGAGTATTCTCCATGCTCACTGAGGGTTTCTCCCCAGAAAATCTTGTCAACCACCTGACGAGCGCGACGTGTCAACTTTAGATATTCCTCCAAAAACTCTTGCGAAAACTCTGGATCACGCCCAGCCGCACCAGCAACCAACGACAATTGCGGACCAGGTTGCGGCAATTGATCCGTGCGCTTTCCGCGAGCCAACACAGTTGCGTTTCGCGCTTGAGTGGCCATTAACCAGGCGTCGCAAAGCTTGCGTACCTCATCTTGCGTAACAAGCTCATGCTCACCGGCAATGCGCAAGGCCTCTAATGTACGTGGAGTGCGCAAATCGGGGTAAATATGGGCATGCATGAGAATCAGCAATTGTGCCGTCCACTCAATATCGACCAAACCGCCGCGACCTAATTTGGTGTGCGTGTTTCGATCCGCTCCGCGCGGCAAGCGCTCATTATCAATACGCGCTTTCATTCGCCGCACCTCACGCAGCGCTTTGGCATCCACACCAGTTGGCGGGTAGCGGAACTGATCAATCATGTCTAAGAATTTTTCCCCTAAGAGAGGATCACCCGCGATCCATTTCGCGCGCAACAACGCCTGGACCTCCCATGTCTCACCCCAGCGCTGATAATAACTGCGATACGATTCCAAGGTTCGTACCACAGCACCGGAACGACCCTCGGGACGCAACCCCAAATCAACCTGCAGCGGTGGGTCGCCAGAAGGCTTAGCAAGGCGGCGTCGCATAGCATCGCAAATGCCAATCGACCAGCGCACCGCATCGTCGTCGCTCACACCTGGGGCTGGTTCGCACACAAACATCACATCAGCATCCGAACCATAGCCTAATTCTTCCCCACCAAGACGACCCATGCCGATCACCGAAATTGTCGCAGGTGCTTTTTCTGCCTCAAGTGCTGCAACACTTGCGCGAATCTCGGCTTGTAAGGCAGCTTCTAATACCGCATTCCACACCAACGACAAGGACAAACATACTTGCTCAACCCCGAGCAGATTCAACACATCTGCCGCAGCCACGCGAGCAAGTTCAGCACGTCGAAGTGACCGCGCTACTTGAATCGCGCGCTCTGGATTATCGTGCCGAGAAGCAGCCTTGACCAGCGACGTTGAAACCGTATGCGGGGAGGTTTCAAGCAATTTCGGGCCACTCGCCGAATCTCCCAGCTGCTTGACAATATCCGGCGCTGCAATAATCAAATCGGCAGTAAACGGCGAATTTCCCAAAATACGCATTAAACGCTTGCCGACGATCCCCTCATCGCGTAACAGGCGCAAAAACCACACACGATCAACCATGACATCACTTAATTTGCGATAGTTTAACAACCCCGCATCAGGATCTGAGGTTGATGCCAACCACTCCATTAGTGTTGGCAATAACATCGCCTGGATTTTGGCCTTACGGGAACCACCAGCGGCTAAAGCGGTGAGGTGCTCAAATGCGCGATCAGGGAATTTATAGCCCAACGCATGCAACTGCACCTTCGCCGCTGCCGGAGATAATTTGATCTGGTCAACTGAGAGATTCACCACGGAATCAAGCAGCGGACGATAAAACAGCTGGCGGTGCAAGGTGGAAATAGTCAAACGCACCTTGCGAAGCTGTTCTAACATCGCATCGGCGCTGCTATGCGAACTGGCAGCGGTAAAACCAGCAGTTCGTGCCAACCAGCGCATATGGCTTGTATCAGCTGCATCCGGCAAAGTATGAGTGCGTAATACTTTGTGCAGTTGCAGGCGGTGTTCTAACAGGCGTAAAAACTCATAGCTTCCTATTAAAGCCGCGCCATCTTCGCGACCAATATAACCACCTGCAACCAGGGCAGCTAAAGCATCAACTGTTGCCAACGTGCGTAACGATTCATCGCTGCGACCATGCACAAGCTGGAGTAATTGCACCGCAAATTCAACATCGCGCAAACCGCCTTCGCCAAGTTTTAATTCGCGCTGTTGTAATTCTTTTGGCACATTCTCTAATACGCGGCGTCGCATAGCTTGCACATCGGCCACGAAACTTTCCCGCTGCGAAGCTTCCCACACCATTGGAGAAAGTGCTTGCGAATAGGCCTGAGCCAAGTCCAAGCAGCCTGTCATTGGGCGATGCTTCAGCAGGGCTTGGAACTCCCAGGTATGCGCCCATCGGGTGTAATACGCTAGGTGAGATTCTAAGGTGCGTACCAATGCCCCACGCTTACCTTCTGGACGCAGCGCCGCATCAACATCAAAGAAGCACCGCGAACCATAGCGAATAAACTCAGACGCCATCCGGGTTGCTTTCGGGCTGGCTGGCTCGGCTACGAAAATAACGTCCACATCGGAAACATAATTTAATTCCTTGGCACCGCATTTGCCCATTGCAAGAACTGCAAGTTTGGCGTCCACGGGGGAATCTCCATACACCTGGCGCACGGCCACTGCAAGCGCTGCAGTTAATGCGGCGTCAGCTAAATCGCTTAAGAAGGTGGTCACCGCTGAAAATGGCACAACAGGTTGCGGTTCTTGGTCCAAAGGTGCAGGATACGTGCCTGCTAAATCGTAGGCCGCAATGCGCATCATAAACGTGCGATACGCCTGCTTTAAGGCTTGATCGGCAGCAGCGCCGGTGAGCTGAGCGCGATACATGCCAGGACCAGTGCCATCTTCACCACCTGCGTAGTCCAGCTCTGGGGCAAAATTCGCAGGTTGTGCTTCAACTGCCCCTAACAGCGTTTGAAACATTTCCGCTGTCGTTGGCAACGGTTGCGATAACTGCGACCACAAACCAGGATGTGCCACCAAGTGATCCCCTAATGCGGTAGAACCACCTACTAAGGCAAATAAGCGCACACGTAAGCCACTGTCCTGCCGAATCGCCTGGGCTAATTCCTCACGATCGGCGGGAGCATCCTCTAATGCTGCAAATAATCGCACCAACGTATTTAATGCCAGATCAGGATCCCCCACTGCCGCTAAGGTGGATAAAATATCTAACGATTCTTCGTTCCACCAGCCCAAAGTGACCAAATCGTCGTGCGCATGAGCAGAACTTAAGGATAACCCAGCAAGGGTGGGCAATGTCGTGCGAGCAGAACCGGCAGTGGTCATAACAAGATCCTTACTGAATTAGAAATTGAGATTATTCTTTAATTCCCAGGTCGTAATTTGCTGCTGATACTCATGCCACTCGCGCCACTTATTGCGCAAGAAGAACTCAAAGACATGCTCACCTAAAATATCGGCCACTAACTCCGATTTTTCCATTGTGCGCAGTGCCATATCCAAGCTGCCAGGCAAATCTTTATAGCCTAAAGCAAGCCGCTCTTTCCTGCTTAATAAGGCGATATCGTCCTCGGCGGGATCTGGCAGATCATAGCCTTCGCGAATGCCTTTTAAGCCCGCCCCCATTAAGACGGCCAATGCCAAATATGGATTACATGCTGAATCCGGCGAACGTACCTCAACCCGGCGCGATTGTTCCTTGGCTAATCGATACGTTGGAACGCGTACTAATGCCGAACGATTCGAAACACCCCAGGTTGCACTGGTTGGCGCCTCGGAGCCAAATAAGATGCGTTTGTAAGAATTGGTCCACTGATTGGTAATCGCAGAGATCTCATTTGCGTGGGTCAAAATACCTGCAATGAATTGTTTTGCGGTCCGCGAGAGGGAGAATTGATCATCTGGATCATGGAAAGCATTCATATCGCCTTCAAATAAGGAAATATGGGTGTGCATCGCAGAACCGGCATATTCCTGGAATGGTTTTGGCATAAAAGTTGCCCCGACTTTATTCCGCCGTGCCACCAGCTTGATCAGATAGCGGAAGGTCATGATGTGGTCGGCCATTGTTAAAGCATCCGCATGGCGCAAATCAATTTCTTGCTGGCCAGGAGCGGTTTCGTGGTGGGAAAATTCCACCGGGATTCCCATGTTCTCAAGCGCCATGATGGCATCGCGTCGAAAATGTGGGGCGATATTGTAGCTGGCCTGGTCAAAATAGCCACCATTATCGGTAGCTTTTGGCCGAAGCCCACCGGTTTGGAGGTCTTCGACGAGGAAGAATTCCAGTTCAGGTGACACCATGCAGGTAAAGCCTTCGTCGGCAGCCAGGCTGACTTGGCGACGCAACACTTGACGCGGATCAGAATAGGAAGCCTGTCCATCAGGATTCATAATGTCACAGAACATGCGGGCAGAGCGCACAGGAGAATCGTCACTATCGGTTGGAAGCAGCTGGAATGTCGATGGATCAGGCATCGCGATGGTATCGGATTCGGACACACGCGAAAAACCTTCAATCGCGGAACCATCAAATCCAATACCCTCGGCAAAGGCTGACTCTAATTCAGCAGTGGCCACCGCAACAGACTTTAATGAGCCTAAGATGTCGGTAAACCACAAGCGGACCAGCCGAATGTCGCGTTCTTCCAGGGTGCGCAATACATATTCTTGTTGTGAATCCATACTCATAACCTTAGCCTGAAAACCATCGACATAAATGCCAGATGACACAATTTCAAATGAGTACACTAGGAACTATGAAGTCAACAACACATTTAGAAGTCGAGTTTACGTATGCGGTGGATCTAGAGGCGCAGGTACCAGACCTCTCCTCCATTAAAGAAATTTCTCGGGTAGGAAGCGACGAAACCTTTGACCTCGTCGCAAAGTATTATGACACCGCAAAGCTTGACCTCATCCATGCGGGAATCACCTTGCGGCAGCGCAGTGGCGGGCATGACGCGGGATGGCATCTGAAAATGCCAGGTGCGTTTGGGCGCATTGAGCAGCAATTTCCGGCACAAGATGAGCTTCCGCAGGAACTTGCAGATATGTTGCGCGGTGTTGTTGGGGATAAACCATTGGTGCACATTGCAACCGTTGCGAATCATCGCAGGCAGCAGACGTATCTCGATGCCTATGAGCAAGAGGTGTTTCAGCTTTGCGACGACACCATCGAATCCAGCTCCCCATTAAAGAAAAATAGCCGGCAACAATGGCGGGAATGGGAAGTAGAACTGTGCGATGGTGCGCTCGCGCAGGCGGATCGGTGGCAGCGTAAACTTGCGAAGCGTTTGATTGCCGCGGGCGCGCGTGAAGATGCCATTGGCTCGAAATTATTGCATGCCCTTGGTGAGCTTTATCAGCCGTCGACGCATTTGCAGGGGTTGCATGCACGGATGCAGCACGAGTTGGTGCATGCATGGCGAGAATTGGTGGTTGCAGATATTCTTGCGCGTCACGGCGATGGTGATGAAGGAACTCTTGCGCAAGGTTTTGATGCTGCGGTTGCTCGCTGTCAGGCCATTATTACGGCATGTCGGGTGGTTGATCCGCGTGGAAAAGTACTTGCAGCGGTATTGCCTCAATTGCGTGAGCGCAGCCATCTCGCGGCGTTATCGCTGGCAGCACGGCAGGCCAACGTGCAATTGGCGAAGCCGTTTGATGACCTGGCTGATGCTTGTGGCGAGGCCGGGGCCAGGGTTTGTGCCGCCGGGGCCGTAAGCGCTGACCCAGCCGTCACCAGCGAACGCCCGCACCTACCAGCCCCGGAACTTGCAGCTACCTTAGAGCACCCGCAATATCTGCGCTTTATGGCGCATTTGGCAAAATACGCCACCAAGTTCCGGCCAACGCTGACCCCGAAGCACACCAAACAGGCATTAGAGGAATTATTGGTGGGTGCCGATAGCCTTCAAGCTGCCACGATTCTCACCCTATTAAAGAAACCGAAACTTGCACGGAAGTATCATAAGCTTGCCAAGCTTGAATACGACTATGCCCTGGCGCTAATGCAGTTGCACCAGCTGGCATACCCGGATGCCTCCGAGACTGATGCATCGGGCTTTATTCGAGGCTATCGGTTTGCGCTCGTGAAGCGGCAAGTAGACAAGGCGTATGTCAAGTTAGATCGGCGGGGTGGAGCACCATATCAGTGGTAGTCGTCGAAGTTCTCGTCGTAATCGTTGAAGGCGGTGTATGACGAATAGGGCTCGAAGGTGTCGTCGTCGTCAAGCTCGATGCGACGGCGGTAGGTGATGAGCTCATCGTCTTCGTATTCGTCATAATCGTCACGGAATTTGCGATCATATTCTTCGGCTTCGCGCACGCGCTGTTTGGCAATGGCGACTGCCTCAAGTGCTGCTTCGCGTGAATCATATGGACCCAAGCGCTGGAATAAACTGACGTTTTGGCCCTGCTCAGCCTCGCCGGTGACTAAGTTATAGAACCACTTCAGATCTTTTTCGTGCATGATCTTCCCCTATAATGTGGAACAATTGCTTCAATACCTTGACAATACAAGGAAAGTCCGCACGATTCAGCCCAACTTCTGAAAATTTTCGCGAAAGGACCGCCATGCCAGTGTGGCATCGACCCGATCTCACCACCTCATTAGCCGAGCACGCACGTAGCTTGCATGAAGCCCGCGTCGGTACCCCCGCCCACGGCAGCGCAATCGCACCGGCCACCTGGTCGCTCATCGGCGAACACACCGACCCTGCCGGCGGTGTCGTGCTCATCACGCTGCTAGATCGGGAAGCTGCCGTTGCTGTCAGCCCACGCCGTGACGCGATTATCGACGTCGTCGAATACTGCCCAAGCGATGCCACCACCTACCACGGCACCCACAGCACCGCCGCCTTGCATGAGCTTCACGACGCCACCAGCAATCTCGCACTGCGACTGAGCGGGCTGATCACCACCATGATGCAACGCCAGATGCTGTCCAGAGACACCAAAGGCTTCGATATTACTGTCATTAATGACATTCCACACGGCGCAGGACTTGGCAGCCACGCGGCCATCGACACCGCCGTTGCCATGGCAACCGCCCACCACCTCGACGACTTCACCAGTGCCCCAACCAAAGCCAAACTGGCCGAAGTCTGCTACCAGGCCGCAGTTGCAACCTCTGGTTCCCAACCACCGCTGCGGGCCCGCTACACTGCGGCTATCCGCGGACGACAACAGCAACTGAATATTATTGACTACGCGGATATTTCAATTACACAAGCATCTCACCCCATTAGTAGCAGCGCGCACAATCACGCGGTGGTCATTTTGTCACCGCATAATGACGATCACGGCACCTTGCTGCGCCAACGGCATGCCTTTATCGACGAGGTCACCCGCTGCTTCGGCGCAGAATCACTACGCTTGCTTCCCGACGCCGGCACCCGCGCGCTCCAATGGTTGCGCGCATTGCACAATAGTGGCCTTGCCACCAACCACCCCACCCTTGAAGACGCCCGCAGTTGGATGGACTTTTTATCCCAAGAACTTAATCTGGTGCAATTCGTCACCCAATCGGTACGCTCCCGCCAGATTGAAGAAGTGTATCCCGCGCTGATTCGTTCACAGCAGCTGCTCTCCACGCTTTACGGCATTAGCAGCACCGATGAAAAACTTGCCGAACTGGCGCGCAGCCGCGGGGCGCTCAGTGCCAGGGCCACGCATGCTGGCATCAGTGGGGCTGTGGTGGCGATCGTCGATAAGCAAAAGGCGGGGAATTTCCTAGCCGACTTGCGTGACGACGGACTCACCGCCTTCAGCATTGGATTTGGGCAGCCCGCCCGGATAGCGTAAATGGCTGCTTCCCATTAAAGGAAACAGCCATCTAAGGCGCACGAGTCGACCTATAAGCCGGATTCTGTGCCTGCGTGCAGGCGGCGATCATCCATCTGGACGCCTATCGCTAGGACGCCTCAAGCAGCTACCCCGCGGGCTTAGCGAAAACAACCTCAAACGCCCGCGGCAGCCACACCATATGGTGCAACCTCTTGCCTTGCTCCCGGTGGGGTTTACACAGCTACCGACGTCACCGTCGATACTGGTGTGCTCTTACCACACCGTTTCACCCTTACCGCCTCATACAAGACGGCGGTCTACTTTCTGTTGCACTATCCCTCAGGTCACCCTGGGTTGCCGTTAGCAACCACCGCGTTTTCTCTGGAGTCCGGACTTTCCTCGACCAGCGCCTGCCCGCAACACGAAATTGCAAGTGGTTCGCTCGGCCGCGATCGCCCAATCGGCTCATGCGTGAAGCCAGTCTAGCGCAAATACGAAGTGTCGTTCAATACACGCACGCACCCGGAACCATCGGCGTAGAACTCTGCGATGGAAAGGCTGGCTAAATCCAAATGCATGCGCCTCCCCATTAAAGGATTTGCGCCGAGCGCATTGCACAGAATTTCTTTAATGGGGGTGACGTGGCTGACGACGATAATCGTCTGCCCCGAATACTCCCCCATTAAAGAAATCAGCTCCTGGGCCACCCGCTCGGAAACATCCTGAGCAGACTCGCCTCCTGGCGCAGCGACCGTCGGATCCGCAAGCCACTGAGCATGTAGATCAGGATCACGCTTGGCCGCCTGGGTAGCGCTTAAACCTTCCCACTGCCCAAAATTCATCTCGGCCAGCGCCTCATGCACCACCAGCGGCGCGCGAGTAGCCGCGGCGATCTGCTCCGCAGTGTACTTGGCCCGTTCCAGCGGCGACGTCACCACGGCCGCCACCTTCGCCTGCGTATAGGCGGCTATCGCGTCGGCAACGGCTGCAGCTTGTTGCATACCAATAATCGTCAGCGCCGGATCCGACACACCCGAATACTGCTTGCGCACCGACATGTCCGTCTCGCCGTGCCTCACCATTAAAAGACGCATTGGAGTACCCGTTGAGCCATTCCAGTCCTGCGGGTTTCCAGCAGTGTGCTTTACGACGCTGCCCGGCGCGGCTGGTGGTGCGGCGTTGCTTGGCTCTGGAGCGGCAGGCGCGGACGGTGCGGGGTTGCTTGGCGCGGGCGGAGTGGCGTCGACAAGCGCGGCAGGCTCAGCCTCAGCGCTGTCCCCCACGAATCCCACGCCAGCGCCTTTGCTCATCGCGTCCATCGCGATATTTGCCAGAGCGTCGGCAGCACTATTTTGCGCGCGCGGCACCCACGTAAACGTCGCAGAGTTGAAATGCGCCAACACGTCCTGGCATTGGCTCGCGAGGACCTGCATGTCAGGATGCTTGATTTTCCAGCGGCCGGACATCTGCTCGACAATCAGCTTCGAATCCAAGCGAATATCGAGATCAGTTGCGCCAAGCTCACGTGCAGCGATCAGGCCATTGAGCAGTCCGTGGTACTCGGCAACGTTGTTTGTCGCCGTGCCAACCACGTACGCCAATTCCTTTAATGGGGTGCCGTTGGCATCGCGCAGCACCGACCCCGCCCCCGCGATCCCCGGGTTGCCTCGCGAACCACCGTCTGCTTCCAGAATGACCTTTTTCATCACTGCCTCTGTGTTATTTCGTGCGAATCAAGTAGCTGCCGCAGTTGGAGCATTGTGGCAGCTGCTCCTGCGGGGTTTGGCGAATCTGGCCGAGTTCGGCAGGCGGGAGCATGATGAAGCAACCGCCACACGACCTCCCATTAAAGAAAGCCGCCCCGACGCCATTTTCCGCCACCTGCGCATCGAACTCGGCAACAACCTCAGCAGGCAAGGCTTCGCGCAGCTGGGCGATGCGGGCATCTCGATCTGCCTCGGAGGTGTCCTGTGGCAAGTCGGCAACCGCTTGCTTGGCCTGTTCAAGCGCTGCTTCAGCCTCACGAATGCGCTGCTGCGCAAGATCGCGGGCCTGGCGAAGTGCATGAACCTCATTGTGGGCCTCTTGCATCTCGCTGGTCAAAAACGACAAGCGCGACCGCGTCGACACCAAATCTTTTTCCAAGTCCTTGCGCAGCTCTGGGTCCGAGGTTGCTTGTAGTTGAGCTCTGGAATCAGCTTCACGACGCTTTAACTTGCGCTCATCTTCTTGAATGTGCAAGATTTCCAGTTCCATATCGTCGACAGCAAGCTGGGCGGCGGCTGCCGCGTCCCGCAGGCCGGTCAGTGCATTGGTAGCGTCGATAAGCTCTTGGGCTTCGGCGGACACCCCCTGCGATACGCCAGTTTCTTTAATACGTGCAGTGGTGGCAAGTTCGAGCAACAACGGTTGCAGCGATGGGGATAATTTCATGTTCTTCCTCTTTTATTCGGGGTGCGCCGAGATGGTCCATGGGTCGGTGCGAATCTTTAATACTTCCACGTTCACACCAGGCAAGCCATTTTTCATGATCTCACAAACTTGCTCGGTCCACGGAAATTCACTGGCCCAGTGGGCGGTGTCGATGATGAAGGGGCCGTTTGCGCGCAGGTGCTCGTCGACGGGGTGGTGGCGCAGGTCGCTGGTGACGTAGACGTCGACGCCCAGCGCCTGCACCCTATTAAGAAAACTGTCGCCCGAACCTGAGCTCACCGCGATGGTTTCGACCAGTGCGTCAGGATCACCGGCAGCGCGCACGCCCCACACGGTTTCGGGCAGGGCGTTGGCAACCTGCTGGACGAAATCGGCAAAGCGCATCGGCTGTGGCAATTTGCCAATCCGGCCGAGTCCGCAGGCGTGCTCTAGGTCCTCGGTTGGCTCTAATGAGGTGATGTCGAAGCCGGGTTCTTCGTAAGGGTGCGCTTCACGCAACGCCCCCATTAAAGGATTTCGCAAATGGCGCGGTGCCACGAACTCGACACGCAGCTCTTCCAAGCGCGTGAGCTGTTCGGGGGTGCCGAGATACGGGTCAGCGTCGATAAGCGGGCGGAATTGGCCGGTACCAGTCAGCTCAAAGGAGCACTCGCGGTACTTGCCGATCGCGCCGGCGCCGATCGCAAACAGCGCCTGCTTGACCGACTCGGCGTGCTCCGGCGGAACTTGGAAACCCCACTTGTCCAGCGCGGTTAGCTGCGGCACGATCGGGCGGCCAGGCGTGATGCCGACCAGCTGCGCCAACTTGTCATTCACGCCAGGGCGGGCCGAATCGGCATTCGTGTGCGCGGCAAACAGCGCCACGTCGCCGCGGATGAGGGTATGGATCACCTTGCCCTTCGGCGTATTAGAGGCAACCGAAGTCACGCCCTTTAATAGGAGCGGATGATGCACGACCAGCATGTCCGCACCAATCTCCACCGCCCGCTGCGCGACCTCAAGGGTACAATCCAAAGCCACCGCGATATGCCGGACCTCTGCTTGAGGATCCCCACAAATCAGGCCGATTTTGTCCCACGATTCCGCCAGCGCGGGCGAGTACGCGGCATCCAAAAGCTTGACGACGTCACCAACGTTCATGTTCCACCTTCAATCTTGCAACCATCACGACTCAACTATGCCATTATAGAAATGTTTTCCTAATGGGAGGTGTTTGTGTCACGCAGCGTCGTTACGTAGGAAGCGCGGCTTGCTTGTAGGCTGGAGGCGTAACAATGCACCCATTAAAGGTGCGCGAGTTTCGTGCTACGAACCAGGATCCGAAAGGCATGGTGCGAAAGTGCTCCACGTAACGGTAGTGTGTACCGGAAATATTTGCCGCTCCCCAATGGGAGACATCGTATTAAGAAAAGCTGTCGCGGATGCAGGCTTGCAGGATCAGGTACGCGTCGATTCGTGCGGCATCGGAGGCTGGCACATCGGGCAAAAAGCCGACCGCCGCGCCCTCGCCACGCTTGCTGACGCCGGATACGATGGCTCCGGGCACCGCGCAGCTCAGCTTGACGACGCGCACGCGCAGGCCGATCTCATCATCGCGATGGACCGTGGGCACCGTAGGGCGCTTGTGGAGTATGGCGTCGAACCAGAAAAAATTCACCTATTAAGAGAATTCGATCCTAATGCGACCGGTGAAGATGTCGAAGATCCTTATTATGGTTATCCTTCTGACTTCGTAACCGTATTAGAGCAAATCGAAGCAGCGATCCCAGGAATAATGGCGTGGTTACAACAACGACTTGAGGATATACAGGCATGAGAGGCGCGAAAACCGTCACAGGCATCCAAGCGTTTTTGAACCCAGGCTGGATCATCACCACTTTATTAGTGATTGCGTTTTCTTACGCTGCATTTACGATTCTTTCTCCATGGCAGCTGAATAAAGACGCGCAAATCGTGGCAAGAAATGAACTTATTGAGCAGGCTTTCGAGTTTGAGCCTGGGGCGTATGCAGACATCTATGATGCAACCGGCATCATTAAAGACGATGCAGAATGGATGCGCGCAAAGCTGACCGGACACTACTTGCCGGACAAAGAGGTCATTTTGCGACTGCGTCCAGTAGCAAACACTCCTGCATACCACGCCTTGACGCCGTTCCAACTCGATTCGGGTGAGATCATTGTTGTCAATCGTGGCTTCGAACCTTTTGTCGCGGGCGAAGAGCTTGTCATGCCAGCAGCTCCACAAGGTACACAAACGATTATCGTGCATGCTCGTAAAAATGAGGCTCTTCCTAATACGGCGCCGATGACGACCACCCAACCGGTGCAGGTCTACGGTATTAATACCAAGCAGATTAGCGAACTGACCCAATTAAAGCTCGCAACCGACTATGCCCAATTAGCAGAAGGTCAGCCTGGCGAAGTGCACTTCATTCCAATTCCAAAGCTGGATCGCGGTAATCACTTGTCGTATGGGTTCCAATGGATCGCGTTTGGCATCATGGCTCCATTAGGGCTGGGGTATTTCGTGTGGTCGGAATCTCGCGAACGTCGTCGCGCGCGCGAGGAGGAAGAGCTAATGGAAACAATGGACACGGCAGCAGGCGGCGAGCCGGATCCTCACGAGCAGCAAAATCTGAAGATGCGCTCGCGCTATGGCAACCAGCACAAAAACTATTTTAAAAAAAATTCCTAATGGGGTGACCAAGTAGGCCGTTTCTCGTCAGAGATAACGGCCTCTTTTAATGGCCTAGCATCCGGTGCGCATACGTCTGCACACTCTTGCGCATGACCTTATGCGCTTTATGTCTCACATTCCCGGTGGGGCCTCGAAACAGCGGGATGCCACTGGCTGGATCGATCTCGATTCTGCCATTCTTGGGATGGTCCGGATTATCGTCGTTAAGCAAATTGTGGCGGTGGCAGAGCGGGCAAAGGTTTGCTGTGGTGGTCGGGCCACCGCGGCTGTACGCGACAACATGGTGGATGTCGCAGCGCACTGCGGGGATCGAGCATTCGGGGTGCTGACATTGCAGATGCCCCAGGATCGCGCGGAAGCGATCGTCTTCGTTCGCGAGTCTTTTAATGTCGAAGATCTCCTGCGGCCGGGCGACGCCGGTGTGATCGCGGTAGATGGCGATGGCGAAGCCCATGTCCGCAATGCGCTCATTAAGAATATCGGCGATATTAATGAGTTCGCCGTCGCTGTTGACCACGGTGCCGTCAATCTGGCTTTCGGCCTCGGCGATCGGCACGAGCAGGCATGGCCGTTGCCGCATGTCACGTGGATTGTCCGGATGATCGGTCTCGCCAATATGCTCTGGAGCAAACTGGCTATACTTTTCGACGCAAGCCGCGAGTGCCAGCGCCAATCCCTCCGAATGCGCAACTGCCTGGCCTTCGCTGACAAGTTGCTTGGCCTGTTGGTCTAATGCAACCTGCATGCGCGTACACATCGTTGATGGAAGCTTAAACAAGCCGTATCGCATACCGTCGGCATCCGCATTGGCAGAAAAGCGCAGCAGCGATTTGCGCGGCTTTTGATGATCCTCATTATAGGACTCGAGAATTTCTTTAATGTGAAGGTGAAAGTCGTAGACCGTCTTTTCCGGCGCGACTGCCAGCAGCTCTTGCCGCAAAACCGCCCGATCAATATTAGGATTACGAAGTTGTTTCTGTGCCTTGGCGATCAAGCGAAATTTTGCGAAGCTAATGGGGTGCTGTTGGGCGTCGTGAAGCTCGGATTCCTCGAAGACCGACGCGACGGCGAGCATGAGGCTGGCGTCTTGGTGGGTGGTGTCGAGTTTCTCGGCGAGTTGCTCCCTATTAAGACCGGAGTTCCTAATAGCAAGCAGCAGCTCGGCGCCGCGCGGGGCGATGCTGGCGAGTTTCTCTAATAGGTCGGTCATAGTGGGCAGCATAAGGAGTTTCGCTGGCACTTTTCAACTGAAAAAGCGTGACATTTCTAACGCCAATTTTGGGAACCGCCGCATCCTGCTTGACGACACTGCGGGCGCTGGCGTTGATTCTACAGGCAGGGAGGGTGGGCGTCGGCACGGTAGGTCCTTCCCTTTCAAGAACTGGATCCACCTGATTGAGGGTAGCCGCGTTGGGCCATCTAGCGATGGGAATCGGCTGAAAGTATTGGGAATCGGCATGCCATCGATTCGTCACAGCCTCCAATGGCGGCTGAGTACCGCGCGTCGTCTCGCACCACCGCGCGCCGGGGCTTCACACAACGATGCCACCGAGCATCACGTTCGCCATTGATGGCTCCAAAACAAAAGGAGCCACATTCTCTAATAGGAATGTGGCTCCTGATATCTGTGCGCCCTGACGGGCTCGAACCGCCGACCTGCTGGGTGTAAACCAGCTGCTCTCCCAGCTGAGCTAAAGGCGCATACTGTGTTGCTCGCTGCAACGCAGATAACATTAACAGCTTCGGACTAACTTTTGCAAAACGCGACGTCAAAGACCATTTTCTCATTGCCTACAACTCGCTCAGCACCAACACTCGCTTAACGACGCCAGACTCCTCCCCGCAACGCAGCAAAGCATGTAACGCAGCAAAGCATGTGCAGCGTTGTCGGCAATACAGTAAAAAACGCGCCTTGCAATATCGCAAAGCGCGTCAAGCGAACTTACAAATCAATATCGACTGCAAGCAGGATCATTGTATATGTACAAAATTGGCAACCAGTCGCATTGCCCCAAAGCATCTTAGCTGGCTCTTGCAGCCATCAAGTACCGTGCCAGCAGCCGGCACCGCACCACGCGACAGGACAGTGCCATGCGTACACTCGCGACAGCACCGGCACCGCACCAGCAACCAATCCCAAGCTCAGCGCACCCTGGCACGCAACACAGGCACACCACAAAGCACGCCCCAGCTGCGCCAAGCTTCGCGATTATTTACTTCCGCGCGGCACGAGGCAAGATCCTTGCCATGCTCCTAATCGTGAGGCCTTGGTTTGAACCATGCCGGCAAGCTGTGCTGATTCTGGAATGACACCAGGTTCAAGCGCACCTGGTTTTCCGGCTCCTGGGGTGAGCAGCCATACTCGGCCGTTGTCCGACAGAGGGCGTACCGCGTCGACCAGGGCGTCGACAAGGTCACCGTCGTCTTCACGCCACCAGAGTAGGACGACATCAACAATCTCGTCGGTGTCTTCGTCGAGAAGCTCATCACCGATGATGTCTTCAATTGCTTCACTCAGCGAGGTGTCTGAATCTTCATCCCAGCCAAGTTCTTGAATGGCCATGCCTTCTTGGAGCCCAAGGTGAGCGGCGTAGGCGAGAGCGTTATTCTCCTTGTTTTCGTTCGTGTTCATCACCGCAAAGAATACAAGCTTTTTGCGAAATCTTCGCGTAATTACGACATTTTTGTGAATTTTTTTTCAGATTATTCCCCCTTTTTGTGCACTATATCGGCCCAAGAAGCCAAATTTGGGTGTTACCACGTACACTAGGAGGAGAAAAACTCGTCTTATTAGGATAACCTTGTTTGGCATTCTCGTTAATAGGAACGAGTATACGAATTTTATCTACAATCACCTTGGAGGTGTCGAATGGCTGACCCAAACAATGAGAAGCACACTGAGGATACAAACTTCGCGTTGATTCGCGATGGCGTCGCATCGTATATCAATGATGCCGACCCAGAGGAGACTCACGAGTGGATGGAATCCCTCGATGGCATGCTGGAGCAATCTAGCCCTGAGCGTGCTCGCTTCTTGATGTTGCGTTTGCTTGAGCGTGCGTCTGCACGTCGTGTGCCATTGCCACCAATGACTTCAACTGACTATGTCAATACAATTCCAACTTCCATGGAGCCAGACTTCCCAGGTGACGAGGAAATTGAGAAGCGCTACCGTCGTTGGATTCGTTGGAACGCTGCAATCATGGTGCACCGCGCACAGCGCCCAGGCATTGGCGTTGGTGGCCACATTTCTACCTATGCTGGCGCTGCCCCACTCTACGAAGTTGGCTTCAACCACTTCTTCCGCGGCAAGGATCACCCAGGCGGCGGCGACCACATCTTCTTCCAGGGTCACGCTTCACCAGGTGTATATGCACGCGCGTTCATGGAAGGCCGCTTAACCGAGGACGATCTCGACGGTTTCCGCCAGGAAGTTTCGCGCCCACAAGGTGGCTTGCCATCGTACCCACACCCTCACGGCATGAAAGATTTCTGGGAGTTCCCAACCGTGTCGATGGGTCTTGGCCCAATGGATGCCATCTACCAGGCACGTTTCAACCGCTACCTGCACAACCGCGGCATTAAAGACACGTCCCAGCAGCACGTTTGGGCGTTCTTGGGCGACGGTGAAATGGATGAGCCAGAGTCTCGCGGCTTGATCCAAATGGCTGCCCTGAACAACTTGGACAACCTCACCTTCGTCATTAACTGTAACCTGCAGCGTCTCGACGGCCCGGTTCGCGGTAACACCAAGATCGTGCAAGAGCTCGAATCCTTCTTCCGCGGCGCCGGCTGGTCGGTCATCAAGGTTGTATGGGGTCGCGAGTGGGATCAGCTTTTCGACGCCGACAAGGAAGGCGCGCTGGTCAACCTCATGAATATCACCCCAGACGGTGATTTCCAGACCTTCAAGGCCAATGATGGCGCTTATGTTCGTGAGCACTTCTTCAACCGTGATCCACGCACCGCCAAGCTGGTCGAAGACTGGACCGATGAGGAAATCTGGCGTCTGCCACGTGGTGGCCATGACTACCGCAAGATTTACGCTGCTTATAAGCGCGCACTTGAGATCAAGGATCGCCCAACGGTGATCTTGGCTCACACCATTAAAGGCTACGGCTTGGGCCACAACTTCGAGGGTCGCAATGCAACCCACCAGATGAAGAAGCTGACCCTTGACGATCTCAAGAAGTTCCGCGACAAGCAAGGCATTCCAATTTCTGATGCCGAATTGGAGAAGGATCCATATCTTCCTCCTTACTACCACCCAGGTCAGGATTCCCCAGAGATCAAGTACATGCAGGAGCGTCGTCGTGAGCTCGGTGGCTATCTGCCAGAGCGTCGCGAAAACTACACCCCACTGCAGGTTCCTGGTCTCGACAAGCTGCGCAGCTTGCGTAAAGGTTCCGGTAAGCAGCAGGTTGCAACGACCATGGCTGTGGTTCGCGGCTTCAAGGAACTGATGCGCGATAAGGAACTGGGCAAGCGCGTTGTTCCAATTATTCCTGACGAGGCTCGTACCTTCGGTATGGACTCTTGGTTCCCAACCATGGGTATTTACAACCCACATGGCCAAAACTATGTGCCGGTTGACTATGACTTGATGCTTTCCTACAAGGAAGCTACCGACGGCCAGATCATGCACGAAGGTATTAATGAAGCTGGCTCCACTGCCGCTTTCATTGCAGCTGGTACCTCCTACGCAACCCATGGCCAGCCAATGATTCCGCTGTACATCTTCTACTCGATGTTCGGTTTCCAGCGCACTGCTGACTCCTTCTGGGCAGCTGGCGACCAGATGGCTCGTGGCTTCATCTTGGGTGCTACTGCAGGTCGTACCACCTTGACTGGTGAAGGTTTGCAGCACATGGACGGTCATTCCCAAATCCTGGCGTCGACCAACCCAGCTGTCGTGTCCTACGATCCTGCATTCGCCTACGAAATTGCGCACTTGCTCCATGAAGGTGTGGATCGCATGTACGGTCCAGGCCGTGGCGAGAACGTGATGTACTACATCACCATCTACAACCAGCCAATTTATCAGCCTGCTGAACCAGAAAACCTCGATGTCACTGGTCTGCACAAGGGTATTTACCTGTGGGATAAGGCTTCTGGCACCAAGACTCACGAAGTTTCCCTGTTGGCTTCTGGTATTGGTATGCAGCAGGCAATTCGCGCCAAGGAGATCCTGGCAGAAGAGTTCGACGTAGATGCCAACATCTTCTCTGTCACCTCTTGGGTTGAACTGGCTCGCGACGGCCACGCAAAGGCCAAGGAGCAGCTGCGTAACCCAGGTGTCGATGTTGAAGAGCCATTCGCAACTCGTCAGCTCAAGCAGGCATCGGGTCCATACATCGCTGTGTCTGACTTCGCAACCGACTTGCAAGAGCAAATCCGTGCCTTCGTCCCAGGTTCGTACACCACCTTGGGCGCAGACGGCTTCGGCTTCTCTGATACTCGTGCAGCAGCTCGTCGTTACTTCAACATCGACGCTGAATCCGTCGTTGTTGCAGCACTGAGCGCATTGGCTAAGGAAGGCAAGATTGACCGCCAGGTTGCAGCTGAAGCTGCTCAGCGCTTCAATCTGACTGACCCAACCAAGGCATAAGCGCACTTGACATAAAAAGTCCAGCTAGGTTCGTTCCTAGCTGGACTTTTTTCGTTCATTTTTCACAGAGCCACTCATTGCTTCACGACGCCGGCACGCAACGTCGCAGATGCGCACGATGCCGGCCGGGCCACAGACTGCAAACACGCACCACCGCAGGTATGCACGACGCCACGGCCCACTACCTACCGCGTCACCCGCACACGCTCATACTTATTCTCCAATAATTTCTTTAATGGAGAGAGTCACTGTCTGTGGCTGCTCCAACTGCAACATATGTGCAGCCCCCGGCAACACTTGAAGGCTCGCAGTCGACCAATGCTGTGCAATAAATTCAGCTTGTTCTTGCGGCGCCATAACATCATTATCACCAACGAGAATGCGTCCCGGGATGCCTTGTAACGCTCGTAGTGCGTCAGTTTCGTCGTGAGTACTGAGATCTTCGAGAAATCCGAGGATGGCTTCGATGGAGGTTTCGCGCATGAGCTGCAGGTGCAGGTTGTAGGTGGTTGGCTCAGTCTTAAATCCAAATGCTGCCGAGGCAAGAAGCGGCATCACGGATTCTTCAATGGTGTCGCGAATAGCCTCGGTTGTAGGCAAGTTTTCAACAGCTGCGCTTTGCAAATATTCCATGACGGGGGTACGTAGCAACTTGGCTACACCCTCAGTCGCAAATGGTCGCGCAGAGGTGGCGAGGAGAACGACACCAGCACAATTGTGCCGAAATTGTGGGTAGCGTCGCAAGAAATTCAAAACGACCATGCCACCGAGAGAATGGCCAACGAAGATGATTGGGCCTCGCAGGTCAGCGTCGTCAAGCACTGCCATGACGTCATCGGCGGCACCGTCAACGGTGCATTCTTCGACAGGGGTAACTGCGGAGTTGCCGTGGCCTCGCAGGTCCATTGCGACACAGCGGATGGTGTCGCTTAGGGCAGCAATTTGGAAGTGCCAGACCGTGGCGGCAAGTGTATAGCCGTGCACGAACACGACGGTAACGGGAGCGTCCTCTGGGCCTTCAACGTAGTAGCGGATGCCGCCAACTTTTCGGCCGAGGGAAAACTGCGGCGGTCGGAATTCTTCTTCTCGAATGTTGTCTAAGCGACGCCATTCGCGATACCGCTTCGCAATGAGCTCAAAAATCATACCTGCAAGCCTACTCTTTTCCCTTGCCTGGAGCGTACTGTTACAGTAGCGATATTGCCCACGTTTAGGAGTCAGTATGTCTTCATTGCACGATCAGCTGCAAAAATTTCATCAAACGCCTGCTCAGCAGCCCGATTCACAGCAAGTACGGCTGGTCGCGTTGTTGGCCAAACTTGCCGATCGCGACCCTGCCACCATCGACGGCTCCATGCAGCTTCTCGACGATCTTGGCTTGCAATCCTTAGACATTATTGAACTTGCCGTTCGGCTTGAGCAGGAGTTTTCCATTCCAGTTGAGCGCGATATGTGGCAGCCACAGTTACGCGTGCAGGAGCTTTTCGACAGGCTGGAGCAACACTAATTCACCAGCAACACCTAACCTGCTACACATGTGCGTCAGTTGTGCTGCACATTCGTGGAGTTCCGGCACAATGCCAACAATCATTTGCCGGCATGAGGTCAAGCCTCCACGACTTCCCCGCTGCCACTGGATGGTTGCAGCAAGATCCAAAGTTGCCTGCGGCAGGGTTGGCAACGTCTCGACGAAAAGCGTTTCGACGCGCTGCCGGTACCGACACGGCAAGTCTTTAATAGTGACGATCGCATAAAAGGCGGTATCTTCCATTGCGTCACAATCCTTTCATTTGAGTTCAGAACGCCAAGTGACGTCTTCCCCAACGGACTTGTGCTCAACGCAAACAAAAGGTGCGATTGCTACTTCATCACATCAGCAATCGCACCTTCAACTGTAAAGTTGGGCTTTATCCCCCGTTTATTCAACCTCAGCTTGAAATATCTCCCCATTAAAGGAATCCCACAGCGGCTTCGCCCATGGCCCAAACGGCCGATCGGTCAAAACAACCGCAGCCTGCTGCGTTGGACGGTGCACCCACACAAACGTACCTGCCTGCCCAAAGTGCCCCACCACGTCTGCCGGCATGTTTGGTGCGAGCCAATGCGGCTGCTTGTGTCCGTGAATTTCAAATCCTAATCCCCACTGACATGGCTTGTGCATGCCATAGCCAGGCACAATACCATCTAGCGTTGGAAATTGTACTTCTAATGCAGCAGCCAACGTTGATTCAGCCAGCAATTGCGGCGCAAGAATTTCATCAGCAAACAACAATAAATCGCGCACGGTTGAGGTGGCTTCATGTCCTGGGCTTCCCCACAACTTGGTACGCTGCATTCCTAATGGGGCGAACACCGCTTCATGAAGATACTCTGCAAAGCTCATCTCGGTTTCGGCCGCAATGGCATCACCTAACAGCTCAAACCCATAAGAGGAATAAATCCTGCGCGTTTCGATTCCTTTAATGGGATCCGTGCGATGAAAGCCCACCCCACCAGCATGTGCAAGCAGGTGACGAACGGTTGCTTGCTCAAAAATTGGGGTGTCGAGTTCAAACACGCCTTCTTCAATTGCAATAAGTACTCCATAGGTTGCAAGGAGTTTCGTCACCGATGCCAATTGGTATTCGCGGTCAAGATCGCCAGTCGTTGTAATAGCTGTTCCGCGACGTACGGCTCCAGCTACATTGAGTACCGGCCAGGTGTGCAAGTGTTCCAGGTTCATAGGTTCTTAGGTTACTCGTGTGTTTCAGTATTGCTGGTAGATTCAGAAATTGCATTGCGCGCCTTGCGGCCGAGCTTCCAGCCTTTGTTTTCCGATCTGCGCACCAAACTTCGCACTTGGGCGGCTGTCATATTCACCGGCGCCCACTCAGCACTGCGGAATAGCACCCAACCTTTCCAATACGACACAATTGCTAAACCACCGCCTAACAGCGGTGAAATAATCATGCCTAGCGCATTGAGGTCGTATTGGTAGAAAATTACCATTGCGGTAGCACTCACGGTCGCAGGTACCGCATACAGGGTGCCACCACCGAAAATAGTTGGGATTTGACCGGTCACCACATCACGAATCATGCCGCCGCCCACGGCTGTCAGCACACCCATGAACACCGCTGGCACCAGTGGCACAGAGTAGGTCAAAGCCTTCACGCATCCAGTTACTGCCCAGACACCCAAAATGATGGCATCACCGTGGACTTTAAAATATTCCCAAGACTTGCCTTTCAGGTCGGTTACCAGTGCGATGGTGGCTCCGATGAGTGCTAGCAGCAAATACGTGGAGTCGGCAATTGCGGCAGCGGTTCCACGCTGCATTAAAACGTCGCGAAGCATGCCGCCGCCTAAGGCAGAAAACAGCGCGAGAAACACAAAGCCAACGAAATCGAAGTTGCGTTGGCGGGCAATCGTGCCGCCGATAATGCCATTCAGGAGCACTCCGATCAGGTCAAATGTTTGATACAGATTCCAAATCAGCGGGTCAACCTGTGACATATGCGTCCTATTCCTTCGCCGTTATATGTTGCAGAAACAAGATTCCACTATAGAGTTTCCATGCTCAAAACTCATACTTGGCACAAGCGCGCTGCTTTTCGACGCTTCGTGCATTTCGCATACCAAGAAAAGTTGCGATGCAAGAGCGATGTACAGAACTCTCATACAGCGCTTCGCAGTACCATCTTGCACCGGCATTGGCTCGAACAGGCGTTTGAACTTAAGAGGTTGGATGTGCATGCAATTGTTTATGATCATTCTCAATTCATCACATCGATCAGAGGAAACGGAATTGGGGTGCAGAATATGCAGGTAGTGATCATCGATGCCGAGACGTCACGCGAATTATGGTTTGGTGAAGATTGTGCCAAGCATTGCAAAATAGCCCCCTCGACGTGGCGCAGTTATGCAACACAAGGCCGCACGCCGGAACGCGTCGCAACGATCTTGAAGAAAGTCCCGCTTTGGGATGCCGAAGAAGTCAAAGCGTGGCATGCACAGCGTCCTGGTTCTTCGACACAACGAGCAAATCATCACACACCTTCTGCCAATGCTTGACGACGCCTACCGCAACCCCACCCACCACCTACCTAGGTAGCGCGAACTAAAAATACCGCCACCAACAGGTGACGGTACTCGTAAGATGAAGTTAATCGTCTTCAGCATAGACCGTAAAATCCCAATACTCTTTGATGAAACGATCTGCTTCATCCATACTGTTTACCAGCCTAGCTTCCCCTGTTTCTTTATTCACAAAGCAACCAGGCAGTCCTTCTGGGCAATACCAATGCGGAGGGCCTTCATAAGGATACGCATAATAAAACTCATCACTTTCCATCCCCTCCTTATCATAAAACCCAATCCCTAACCGTTTATTTGTCTTCACAAAAGGATACTTAGCTGCCAAAGCCTCAAAAGCAATACGACGAGCTTGCGTAAAATTCGTCACCTTCATTGTCTTTACTCCTTCAATAATTGGCACCGTAGCAGCCGCAACATGAAAGCCTTTCAAATTCGTCCACCTAATAGTGCCAGGAATCGATTATTCTAAAAGCAATTCTAGATCGTTCCTCAAAGATTTTGCATCAATCCATGCAATTTTTCCGCACTATAACTTCCGACACCGCAACATGGACATAATCCATAATAAATGTTTCAGAAAACAAAGCTACGCGCTCTACACAGCTTCGCAAGGCTATCAGTACGACAGACCTTCGTCGATAAGCACATAAAATATGAAATTCATCAGAACCGGGTAACGATTACCATTTAAAACGGGAAATTACATAGGTTTTAGCATTCTCAATACTCGCAATATGGAAAATTCCGTGGATTTCTGAAAGCGCGATTCAGATCCTTATGTGTAATTCAAAAGCCCAAGTTGATTGACTGCATTCGCTGTCATATATACCCCAACAAAAGCTGCAATCCACAAAATGGTTACTTTCGCCTCGTACTCCAAACGCGGAATGATGTGAGTCAAACGCGAAAATAATGTTTCTCCCCATTGGTTACACAAAAACCCAATAAGTACAGCCGGGCCGATCATGACACAACAATAGATGGCAAGGATTAGTAGTTGCATAAGAAAACTGACATCCATGGATTGTATGATTCCAACCGCAGCTAAATACGGCAGCATGGTTGCTGCTTCAACCACTGCCGCGCCTACCGCAAGACCTATCATGGCTAAAACCGAGGTTGTGCCCATACCGTCGCAACGCTTGGCGACGATTTCCTCAATCGGCCGTCTCTTTGGATTCGGCGAAAGCACGCCAAAAGCTAGCAGCGCAATGCCAAGTGTCAGACTTACCCAAGCAAACCATGTGGTAGCACCAATGGATCCAATGAGTTCAAAAATCCAGTGCATTCCGAAGAACAGCGCAATCCCAATGCCAAAATACGCGACTGCAATAGTGCTCAAATAGGTTCCATAATGAACAACATGCATGCGGCCCCAAGTAATGAGAAGCACAAGTGGAATTACAAGAGTTCCTGCACTCAAACTATCGACTAAGGACAAGGCTAAAAGTGGGAAAAGTTCCATTGCGTCATACCAATCCTATAGAACATTACTCTCGTACGACCGTACGAGAACTATCGTATCATACAGTCGTATGAGACAATGGGCTTAGTGGAACGCTCCGCATTCATTCTCGAGTCATAGAAATGTCATTCCCTTAGCCATCATGTCTATTTTCAACGATTTCACCGATTTTTCGTCCCAAGAAAAAGCCATCCTAGATGCCGCAATCACGCTAATCGTCAGTCAGGGATTCGATAATGTAAGCGTGCGAAAAGTAGCCGCAGCCACCGGTGTTGCTGCCGGGACTGTCCAATATTTCATGGGCACAAAAGAACAGCTCCTCATAAAAGCACTCTTACGTTCGGTAGGACGCCAAGTCGAGCGCATCAAAAGCCTTGATCTTCCTGAAAACCTTTCTCCTCGAGAGCGCCTTATCCTCATACTGCAAGAACTTTTACCCATCGGTGAAATACAGCGTGAAGACGCAGTCTTATGGATTGTGATGAGTGCTGCCGCATCAACCCGTGAAAAACTTGCCGCTACATACCTCGAAGTTCTCAAAATTTTTCAAACCGAAGTAACCACGGGCATTCAAAGTCACCTTGAGACATTAAAGGAATCTCATCACAATGGAACGGCATTCTCAGCCGAGTGGATACAACAAACTGCACGGTTAATCACAGCATTGGTCAATGGACTCACCGTTGACTACATCAACGATCCAGTTACCACAGATTCCTCAGACGCTCTCATTTTCGATTTAACCGAAGGCTTAACGCGATTATTGCCATAAACAACCAACGCATACGACCAAGAACAGCAACCTAGCGGCTGACAAAACATTCAGCCACGATACAACCTACCCAAACCGTTGCCGCAAAACTCTTACCACCGCGTGAAAGCTCGCCATTCGATTCGCGCATCCCTTCAAAATCGCGGCGGATTCAACAACATCTAACCTCAACATAAACGCTGAAAATCATCACCTGCTTCCTTGAAGAAAAGCTAGAGGAATACGGTGGCCTATATGGGTGAAGCCTTGGGAGAAAGTGCAATTCTCTCGACGATATTGTTCGATTTTCTGGAGACTACATAGCAGCAGTGATCGCTCAAAGTTGATAGCCGTAAACATTAAATTCTTACGTCACAGCACCTAAAGGCACAGTTGTGCGGAATAAGGTACGAAAACATCTCTCGAATGCTCGAATACAACCGCATGTGAACACAATAAATGTCAAGATGCCGGCCAGAGCAAGACAAAAAGACTCCGGCTGCCAAAAACACTAAAAGGACTACTTTCGTGCATGTACATCACAAAAGTAGTCCTAATGGTGGGGCTACCGGGGCTCGAACCCGGGACCAACGGATTATGAGTCCGCGGCTCTAACCGACTGAGCTATAGCCCCAAGGCGATAGGATACAACAAAACAATGCCGTTGAAAAATATCCCACGCGTATTTCCCCTCCTCTCCCCCTTGGCAAGAGGTTGCGGCTCGATATTTTCACAAGTTTTATTTCTCGTTCACTCAATCTACTATCAACTTCTAACTCCAATTCCTTGGGCGAAAACATAGCGCTGCCTGCAAGTTTGCATGTTCAAGCGAATACTGTGTATAGTTTTCTTCGTTGCAAGGGAGCAAACAGGCTTCCAAACAATATTCCCCCATAGCTCAATTGGCAGAGCATTCGACTGTTAATCGAAGGGTTACTGGTTCGAGTCCAGTTGGGGGAGCAGAAACCCCAGCTAGATTGGTATAACACCAAAACTAGCTGGGGTATTTTTTACAAAAGTGTCTAAAAAGTGTCTAAAAACTCCACAACGGTGAAAAAACTGGGAACCCGTACAAACTGCCAAGCCCTATGCCCTCCGGTGGTCTGCCCACTAGGTAGGGGGGTATCCCCCCACCTGCTATTCACCTAGATTAATTTTTGCGATTGCTTCGGCAAAAGTGAAAATGAAACTCACGTGCCATGTCATACGAATAGCTAGGCGGTCACTTGTGAAGTACACGCTCTTATCTGGCTCGATTTCTGGTACACCTCTGAATGCGAATGTGCAGTATTTTCGTGGTAGTGCCCACGCGGTTCCCTTTTCGATTGCTGCAGAGCGTACTACCTTTAGGTTGCCGATTTTGTCTACCGCGCCGCTACCTGTTGGGTCTGACTGGAGTAGGTTGCGTTGGCTGGCCGCGCTTTCTTTTATGATTGATAGGGCCTTGAAGTCGTCGGGGTGTAGGCATAGGTACTTTTCTTCTGCCGCGTAGTCCTCGAGGTGTAGTTCTGCGTCGAGTGCCCAATTCAGGTTTTTGAGGCTACCTTGCATTTCTGTGACTCCCTTTACGGCGGCTAGACCGCGGGGTGCTTGTGCCCCGCCACCGTTGGGGCTAAAGAAGGCTGTGTCTACTTTTGTGCCGATTTTGCGTCCTAGTGAGTAGCCTAGTGCCTTTGTGACTTCTGGTCCTGCGTTGTCTGACATCTCGTTGGAGATGATTGTTAGCGCGGCGATTTTGCGTAGTTGTGTTGTGGCTTCTTTGAACTCTAGGTCACTGGCGGCGATTTCTGCGCCTTCTGCGGTCCATTCTGCGTCTACGTCTTTGGTTAGTAGTGGTACGCGTAGGCCGCGCCCGTGTGAGATTTCAGCCAGTGAGCATACTTGCCCTGCTGCTCCGAATAGTGTTTTACCCGCTGCGTCGACTAAGTCGCTTACTGCGTCTGGTTCTAATAGATGTTGTCCAGTGCCACTCATTAATAGTGCCATGGTTACTTTTCCTTCCTGTTGTTGCTCTGCAACGTGTTGTTGTGCTTCCCCAACGTGTTGTTGCTCTGCAACGTGTTGTTGTTCTGCCCCAACGTGTTGTTGCTCTGCAACGTGTTGTTGTGCTTCCCCAACGTGTTGTTGCTCTGCAACGTCGTGTTGTTGTGCTTATTGAATACGGTCGAATTGGTGCACTTTTTGAGTGTTCCAGTATTGATTTACGACTTCCCCGTTTTTTGTGATTGCTGTTTGTCGCGCGGGGAGTACTTCCCCGTCAATGGTCATTACGGCGGCTTCTACGCGTATGTGGTCGGGGCTGTAGTCACTGCCCACGCTTGTGAAAATGTGTGTAGGGATTCCTTCAGGTGTGTGCGCCGCTGGGTCATCGTGAGGTATTCCTACTGTGAGGTAGCCGACTACCTCGGCGGTTTTGTCTGTGTTTGCATAGTGCGCTTTTACCCCTAAGGAGACAGAAGGGGTAAAAGCAAGTATTTGATAATTGTTAAACGCTTTTGGTTTTTGCATAGTGCTTGTCCTTATGTGTCGAGGTACCAAGCGGGGAATTGCCAAGTGCCCTTGTGTTTGCGCCCGCCTAGTTGGTGCGCTCTTTTTTGTATTGTGCGAACATGCACGCCCTCATGTTGTGCGAGTTGTTTCGCTGTTATCCATTTTGCTTGGTGGCGGTGTTCTGTTGGGCGTTTTGTTCGTTGCTGCTGGCACTGGTAGGCGTTTCTAAGTGTGTTGAGTGCTTCTTGTTGTTCTGGTCTTAGTGTGTAGCCCATTCTGCTGCTGTGGCGCGCGCCTGCTGTGGCTAGAGACAATAAAGCGGGTATGTGTTTGCCTACAAGCGTGATTGTGGGGCCTTCAAACAGGTGGGCGGTCATTCCACTTCCTCGGTTTCGAGTAGGTCGGCGATACGGTTGATTAAGTTGGTGGCCGCCGTGCCCGTTAATTCAATGGTGTTCATGTCTACTGTTAGCCGTATTTTTTTGCGCTTACCGTCCTGCCAAACCATGGTGCGTATGTTGGTATTGTGCCAATTGTTTTTTGTTTGTCGTATGCGGGCGGGGGTGGTTTTGTGTGTCATTTTTCCTCATTTTCTCGATTCTGGCCGTGACCTGTTTGGAACATGTTCCGCGTGTTCCTGCTGGTAGTAGTGTTTTCATTTTTGTTCCAAACTTGTTCCAACTTGTTCCAACTTGTTCCAACTTGTTCTGGAACAAACTTGGAACAGATTAGAAATAGTGCTTGAACTGTTGGAACATATGGAACATGTTCCAAGCAAGTTATGTGCGTAAAGTTCTTTTCACGCCGAATAGGTAGCGGTTCTTTTTTACCCCCGCTGCTGGTATTGTGTTCATCATGACTACACCTCTGTGGGTGTAGGCGGCGGTAAACGCTTGTGCAAAGGTGGTCTGGTTCATTCTTCCCCGTTCCTCCCCGTTAGCCCATAACCTGTATTCCTGGTGCACGTCCCTTAGTGGGACATAATCAGCACGGTTGCCAGTGATTTCAAAACTCTCGCACTCATCAAAAAATACGTTTACTGGCCGTGCCATATCGTCCATTAAGGTGGCTAGTGCTTCTGCGCCTACTGGTTCTGTGAAACTATTGTTTTGGTTTAGGCGGTCTAGTCCTGCTAGTGCCCAGTTGAATATTCCTGGTAGTTCTTTCCGTAGGCGCGCGCCTAAGTGCTTATCTTGCTCATTGTTAGAAAATGACTTCTCTAAGTGGATAGCAACAAAACGTGTAAGAATAGCGCCGCTGCTATCTTTCAGCCGTGGTACCTCGTTGGACACTAGTAGTAGGCGGGTGTCTAGTCTGCCGTTCCAGTAGTCCTTGCCCTTGCGGTTAATGCTTACGGAATCATTGGCAATGATATTGAGTAGTCGTTCCACTACTAGGCCACTATTGGCGCTATCGCCGCGCGCGTCCTCAATTACGGTTAAGGGCTTACCGATAAGGGCGCTTAAACCAAACTCCCCGCCTATATCGTGCAACGTGGTGGTTGCTACATTCTCGTGCCCCATAAGGGCTTGAATAATCCCGCTTATCGTGCCCTTGCCAGCGCGGGAAGGCCCGATAAGCATAAGCCCCTTATGTAGGTGTGTGTTGCCGCTAATAAGGTAGCCACAAAACTCCTGCAGTGCGTCAATTGCTTGTGGATCATGGGAGAAAATAGAGTTAAGGAACTTTAACCAATTGGGGCACTGTGCTTTCTCATCATAGGCAAACGATAATCCCCATGTTGTGAACAACCGTGGTGTTAGTGCTTCGAGTTTGCGTGAATTAAGGTTGAATATTCCGTTAGTCATAGCAATAGTGCCTAGTGCTGGTTGCTGGGTATCAACCCACAACGGTGGTGCTAACACCAATGGTTGCTTGCAGCATATGGCCAATGGTTCCATTAACCCACTTATTTTGCTACTGGTTGGCGCCCATGCTTTATCGTCACCGTCCTTGTCATACGTCACTTGTTCAAGGCGCTTCCAAAGGATTGATTTAACGTCTAGTTCATCCTCAACACGTGCAAAATAGGCGCCGTTGTAGTGCCAATAGTCGCCGCGCCAATAGGCCAACGTGTAGTGCTCTGCTTGTGTGAAACAATCGGCTAGTAATCGTCGTGCTACTGCCATAGGTAGCGCTGGACTAGGGTAGCGGTAATAATCAGAAGGTGCTTCTAAATCGCCGTTGTCTATTAGCTCCCCGATTGGTGGCATAGGCGGTAGTGTGCCTATTGGTTGGTTGAGTTTTCTCCCCATTAGTGTTTTCCTCCCCGTGCCGCTGCTGCTGCACTGCATAGAGTTCTATTAATTTCTGTCTCATCAAGGCCATTAGCCAGTGCTGCTTGTGTAAGTTCATCTGCAATGTCTAGCCCCCTAAGTGCTGCTATATAGGCACAGCGGTTAAGTGTGTTATTCCTCTCCCCGTCAGGGGCGGTACGCACTGCAGTGACTAAACCATTAGCGCTTAATCCACCACGGGGGCGTAAGTTCACGGGCACTACTGCTCTAGGTGCTGGTGGTGCTTTGAAACAAAACCGTCTTAGGTGCTTCGGTAGTGGTGCTAGTCGTGCTGGGTCGCACCAATGCTCTACCGTGTAGTGCTCACCCGTAGCGGGGTGGACACTGCCAGGCATAACCAAATAACCCTTGTGTGTTTTAATGTCGATTCCTGCACCTGCAGTAGCCCTAATCCATGTAGGTGCTATGGCATAGGGCAAACTAAACCACACGTGTAGGCCACCGCTGCCAGTGCGTACAACAAGGGTGTTGTCAATAGGTTGATTGTTGTTAATCTGCTCCCACGTGGTCATACCATCATTGCGGGGGTCTACGTCGAGCACTATGGCATATGCTGGTGGTCGTGCACCAATGTTGGCCGTAGGCCATTTACTCCACCACCTGTGTACCTGTGCCATATCGTTGGTAAAGTTCCTATGGCCGTGTTGTGTCAGTGGTATTTTGCCGCGTAGCGGGCCTACTTCAAACCCCCATGTGGCTAACTCCACTGCTGCATCTTGCTGCATTGTGCCCAATGCTTAACCCCCGCTATTAACGTCACAGTGACAAAAGTACTATTGCGTAACGTCGGTATTACCGACCTCATCGCACGTACTTAGTCACTTTCATATTCCGCCCGTTCCTCTGCGTCGATTGCGGCGACTTTCCGCGCCATTCTCAACGCGTCGTCAATATCGCCTTCTAGTAGTGCATCAGCAATGTCGGACGCTAGTGTTGCGCGGGTCATAGTGCGTTGCTCGAACTTCTTTTCGCGTAGTTTCTTTTCTTCTGCTGCTTTACGCTTCGCGGTTGCTTCCTTATGTCCCTGCAAACACTCCCCGCATAGGTGGATCCTTGTACCCTCAAGTGAGTCATACAGTGCCCCTAACGGGAGTATTACGGTGACGTATTTTTTGCGGTCTAGTTGTTCTGCACCATAGGTGACGAAATTAACCATGGTGGTTTTATCCACTAGTTCAAGGTGGATTGTGCTATGCTTGGTGTGTTGTTTGGGTAGTCTCCCAATTTCTCCCCCTTGGTTCGTGACAGCGGCCTTGGGGGTGTTTTCGTTGGTGCACATATTTACTTCTCCTTAATTTCTTTTTGTGGTAGTTCACTTAATCCAAGCGCGTCTAACAGCGGTGCTACTGGTACCGTGTATCGGCGCTTCCCTGTGCGTAGTACTGGCACTGGGAAACTGTTCGAGCGTATGGCCGCATATGCTCCACTTTCAGACACTCCCATTAGTCTCGCCGCGTAGGCGACACTCACAGTGGTAGGCATGTATCCTCCTGATGTTGTCAAACTGAGCAATTCTTGTTCAGTACATCAACTACTATCACAGGTTTACATATTGTGCAATTTCCGTGTATCTTGTGAACTATTGCAACTACTGCAGCAATCAACCTAAGCTAGATCGACATGAGCACTTGGCAAGAGAAAACAGTGGCTAACATAGGGAAAAAAGTTCAACAAGCGCGCGGCGACCGCTCATTACAGTGGGTCGAACAAAGGACAGAACAACTAGGTTTCAAAGTAGGCCGCGGGGCACTCTCACGCCTAGAAAACGGCAAAAGGGAATCAATAAGCGTTGCAGAGTGGCTAACACTTGCAGCAGCACTAGAACTCCCGCCTAGTCTCCTACTATTCCCCCAGTACCCATATGGGGATACAGAATATCTACCTGAGAAAAATGACTCTGCCTACAATGCCGCCCAATGGGTAGGGGGCAATCGACAATTTCAAAACGACAAAATAGTTAAGTCAGCACACTTAGTAGTTAGCTTGGCTCAACAACTCGAAGAATTAAAAGAACACCAACTCAACAAACTTCTAGAGTTTATGCGCACACCCCATGTCGGTGGGGAAGATGAACTATTAGACGAGTTCGTCTTTACAATCCAGCAACGGATTAATGAAATCAAGCAAACTTTAATCGAACTCACTGGAGAGGAAAATGGCAACGGGTAGAACAGCCACACCACTAGGTACATGGGGCAAAATACACACCGCGCAAACCAACAACGGCAAAATACAAGCAAGTACATACCTGCGGCTACACAACGGCAACACCACCCGTGTACGCGCAACCGCAACAAGCAAAACAGCCGCAATAAACAAACTCAAACAAAACTGCCAACAGCGACTCAACATCACCACCAACACACCACACACACTCACACACACAAGCAAACTCAACGAACTACTCACACACTGGCTACAACAGCGCAACATAGCCCCATCAACACACAAAAACTACACAAGCAGAATCAACAACCACATAGCCCCAAACATAGGCAACGTAAGACTTAACGAACTCACACCACTACTACTAGACAGCTTCATACACACACTCCCACCAGCAACCGCCAAACAAACCCGCGCAATACTCTCCAACGCACTTAGCCTAGCCACCCGCTACCAACTCATACCCAACAACCCCGCCCGCGAAACAACCCCAATCAAACTAACCAAAAACAAACAAACCAGAGCATTAACACCCCAAGAGTTCCAAGCATTCAAAGCACTAGCCACCCACTACCAACACACCTCACCAACAGGCCACATACGCGCCGCAGCGCTCACAAACATACTCGACCTACTAGCCGCAACAGGTGCACGAATAGGCGAAATACTCACCCTCAAATGGCAGGACGTACAACTAACGACAAACCCACCAACCATTACCATTAAGCCCACCAAGGACAAAGGAAAATCCACACGCTACATAGAACTGCCCAACTTCGGCGTACAAGCACTGGAACGACAAAAAACACTCTCGCTACCACACATCTACCCTTATGTGTTCACCACCAGTACGGGCACACACATAGCGGTAGAAAAAGTAGAACTATGGATACGACAAGCCCGCCAAACTTGGACTACATGGCCAGGGCTGCCACAACAGGACGGCACAATATACAAGCCCGATTTAAGCTGGGTAACACCACACTCATTCCGCCGTACCATGGGCACACTATTGGCCAACGCTAAGGGCGAGTACATCGCCAGCCAACAACTAGGCCACGCGGATACAGCCACTACACGGCGGCACTACATAGAAACACCACGGGCGGGGCAAAAAGTGGCCAGTGTTGTCGAAGATTATTACCTTGGAACATGATTTTTGTTCTGGAACAAACTTGGAACAAACTAGAAATAGTGTTTGACCTGCTGGAACATACGGAACATGTTCCAGAGAGGTTCTATGAGAAAAAAATTATTCAAACTCTAATTTAACCCCCGTTAGTGTCTAAAAAGTGTCTAAAAACCACGTGATAACACCTGGACTATTTACAATTAATTGCACTATTTAGACTCGTGACCTGCAGTAATTAGAGAATATAGCACCACTTACAGCACAGGATAGAAAAAATCAAGTCCGAAGGGTTACTGGTTCGAGTCCAGTTGGGGGAGCAAAAACCCCAGCTAGATTGGCATAACGCCAAAACTAGCTGGGGTATTTTTATTGTATTTTCCGGAAAAGTGTCTAAAAACTCAAAAACCCAATTGCCCCCTTGAAGCAGTTTTCCACCTTAAGACATCCACATTGTTGCTTCTCACGTACAACACTCACCGTGTTCTTAATGAGCACTTCCTCAACTACATCGACCGACCAAGCCCCACCCTCCCCTAGAGCACAGCAAACCTTCCTCAACAACCATCTATTCTGGCTCTAAAGCACCCGCTGGCCTGAAAACTCGAATTGTAGGGTACAGTGGAACAACAAGAGTTTTTCCCTTTTGAAGGAAGTCCGCAAGGGAATGCAAAGGAGTGTATCCCTATGATTCAATTCATTATCGGCGCCGCCGCAGGTTACGTCTTTGGTACGAAGGCCGGACGTAAACGCTACGAGCAAATCAAAAAAGGCTACCAGGTTGCCGTATCGTCACCAGTCACGAAAAAAGCTGTTGAAGTGACACGTAAAGTGCTCGCTGACAAACTAGATCCACAGCCACGGATGAAGGAAATTAAAAACCTCCATACTGCTGAAAACACCACGATTTTAGAACCTGATACTGATTAACGCTGCTTTTCGCACTTGTTCATTGAAAGGTAATCATTCTATGTCGCGTGCTACACGCATGTTTATGAGCCTGACAGCTTTGAGCACAGCTATCATCCTCAGCGCTTGTTCGCCAGCACTAGAAGTCGATTCCACCGTAAAAATCGACACGGCTGTCAGCCTCGCTCCGCAGCCCTCTATGGTTGAAGCTATTCCGTACACCGAAACAAGCGAAGTCACGATCAGCTTAGATGCAACCGAATTCGCTAATGGCGATACCTTGACCGCTTCCCTATCTGGCTTATCTCCTAAGATGGGCTACTATGCAGCTATTTGTGCCCAAGATTCTGGCAAAGTTCCAGCGTGCACGGGCGAGCTTACCGACGCAGCCACCGCAGCCTGGATCACTTCCGATACCAAAGGTACTGTTGCACTGACTGAAGAAGGCAATGCCACTGTCACCTTAACAGCAACTGCTGTAGGTGAAGATGTTGATTGCACAACCGAGAGTTGCGTATTTAAGGTATTCGGTGACCACAGCTCTGGTTTTACTCCAGTTGCCGAAGTCCCAATCTCTTTTGCTTCTTAAAACACCTAAAAAACCGCTTGGCCACTGATCATCATGGCCAAGCGGTTTTTTTGATTTCCCCACTATTTAAATGCGCGTTCTAAGAGTTCGCGTCGAACTTGTTCGAGTGCGACAAGGTCAGCGAATAAGGTACTGTACACTTGCTCGTCGTCGCTTGGCCGCATGCGTTCGAGCTGGCTTTTAAGCTTGGCAATATTATTGCTGACATGCTGTTCTTGCAGTCGGGAAAGCGTGCGATCAATATGGGCAGTAATGGCTTCAGGTTCGGCCAACACCGGCTCAACCATCAATTCTGAAACCACGGATCGACCAATAATATCGCCAACGCGCTCTGCCACTGCGTTGACCCACTGCTCAGTTGCCGCTTCTACCCCGCCGAGCGCATCAATGGCCACACGGATCGCTAAATACGTAGGGTGCGTAAATACCTCTTGCGGCAAACCATCAAAATAATCACCTGCGTCTGCCGGATATTGCAAGGCCAACTTCAATGCCTCACGTTGGGCCCACAAGCGCGTGTCTTTGCGGTCCGGCTGCGGCAACATTTGCGGGTCAGCAGCTTGAGGCTGCGTGTGCTCAAACCGCTGTGCCCGCTTCGGAGCTTGACGACGCTGCACCTCCTGGCTTGCTTTTCGGACTTCTTCTAATACTTCGCCTTCGTCGAGCCACCCCACCCAACCTGTCAGCTGGCGAACATACTGCATTTGTAACGTGCGATCTGCAATCGTCGCCACAATTGGAGCAACGCGTCGTAACGCTTGCAAACGCCCTTCAACGCTATCAAGCTGGTATTCCTGCAGCAGCGTGCGAATAATAAACTCCACCATCGGAATCCGCGATGCCACCAGATCTCGCACGGCAGCATTGCCTTTCGCCAGGCGTAAATCGCACGGATCCATGCCTTGTGGCGCCACGGCGACAAACGATTGCCCAACAAAGTTTTGATTGCCTTCAAAAGCCCGGCGCGCAGCTTTCAGACCAGCTTCATCACCATCGAAGGTGTAAATCATTTGCCCATTAAAGTAATTATCGTCAAGCATGAAGCGACGAACGAGCTGCAAGTGGTCTTCACCAAAAGCGGTACCACACGATGCAACTGCTGTATTACAACCTGCTGCATGCATTGCCATAACATCGGTATAGCCTTCGACAATAATGCACTGGCGCTGTGCGGCAATATGTTTTTTCGCACGATCTAACCCAAAGAGCACTTTGGATTTTTTGTACAAGATAGTTTCGGGCGTGTTCATGTATTTGCCCATATTGTCATCGTCGAAAAGTTTGCGTGCGCCAAAGCCAATCACATCACCGGCGGCGTTCTTAATAGGCCACAGTAAACGGCGATGGAAGCGATCAATTGGCCCGCGCGGACCCATTTTAGACAGTCCTGCAGCTTCGAGTTCTTCAAAGCGGAAACGTTTAAGCAGGTGTTTGGTTAATGTATCCCAACCATCTGGGGCGTATCCGCACTCGAATTGGTAGATGATTGCTTTGTCAAAGCCGCGATCAAGTAAAAATTGGCGTGCAACGGCTGCCTGCGGGGTTTCGAGCTGCTGGCGATAGAATTCATGTGCGGCGCGATTAGCTTCGATAAGACGACGTCGCGTACCAGGGGCAAGTGCAGGCGCACCGGTCGAGGACTGTTCATAATTGATGTGGTAGCCGATTTTTTCCGCAACCGTTTGCACCGCTTCGGGGAAGCTCATGTGTTCGACTTCCATTAAGAACTTAAACACATCACCACCTTTACCGGTGGAAAAGCAGTGGAAGTAGCCATGATTCGGACGCACGTGAAACGATGGGGTTTTTTCGTCCTTAAACGGGCTTAAGCCTTTGAGGGAATCCACACCTGCTGGCTTGAGCTGTACGTATTCGCCAACAATTTCCTCGATCTGTGCTCGTTCACGGATCGCCTGAATATCTGCTTCTGGTATGCGCCCTTGTGCCATGCCAATAGCCTAGCAGCGAGTCATAAAGATCACTATTGTGAGTGCGTTATGCTCGCGTGCGTGCTCCTTTCATTGTTCAATTGGGATGCATGCAAAATAGGGATGACGGCATGCCGGTGACGATGGCATCCGCGAAGCTCGTCGCTGACTGGCTTGCCACGCGCAGCGGCTGCCAGCTCATCCTTGCAGCGGATACTACGTCGCCGCAGACGCAGCGGCTGCTAGCTCTCCACAACCACCGCCAACTGCAGCCGCCAGCCGCCAGCGAGCAACCACCAGTGAGCAACCGCAGACGCAGCCGCCAGCCGTCAATCATAACCGCCAGCTCGCCACCTGCTCGCGCTCTCGACAGTCTCCGAGCATCACTTATTGCTTCTTGGTGCAGCACTTCCGCCGGCGAGAATACCGCCATCCACATTAAGCTCAATACCTGTAACATATTTCGCTTCATCGCTTGCCAAATATACTGCGGCGTAGGCAACATCAATTGGCTCACCCATATGCCCCAGTGGAATACCTTTGGCCAGCTGTGCCATCGATGTTTCGCGCGGTACAGTTGGATCAAACATGTCATCCCACATGCGCGTATTAATTGCCGCAGGGTGAATGGAATTGCATCGAATGTTATAGCCTTGCGCTGCACAATATAAGGCCACGGTCTTCGTATGATTGCGCACAGCGGCCTTGGTAGACGCATACGCTGCCGCTGCAGGAACACCAACAATGCCAGAGCGCGATGAAATATTAATAATGCTGCTCTTACTGGTTGGATCAGTAGAGCGATGCTTCATTAAGGCAATGCCCATTTTGCATCCTAGGGCAACGCCATCAAGATTCGTTGCATGTACCTTACGCCAGGCATCTAAATCGAAATGCTCTGGATCGTGCAAACAGGTAGTATCTGCAAGTCCTGTGATACCGGCATTATTTACTAAGACGTCAATGCCATTGTATTTCTCCAGCAAATATTGCTCGATCGCGTGCCAATCGTCTTCACGCGAAACATCCACATGAACATACTCTGCGAATGTGCATCCATCCGTGTGTCCATAGTTTTCATTGATCTGCTTGCACGCGCGTTCGCCGGCGCTATCGTCCTTGTCCGTCATGACCACAATTGCGCCTTCTTGCACGAACAATTCCGCTATTGCCAAGCCAATCCCGTGAGCTGCACCAGTAATGACCGCAACCTTATTCTTGAGCCTCATGATCGTTCCTTATCTTTGAGCTTTCATGCTGAAAGTTCAGCGCTCAACTCAACAACATTCCTGCCAAATATGATACTGCACCCCTGTTCCATCACAAGGGTGCAGTTTCATAGTGCGAGCATGATCATAACGCTTGACGACGCCACCACCGGCACAACTATCGTCAGGTAAAAAACTTCTCTATAGCATCTCATCGCCGCGCGTGTACCGATGCCAACTTCGGCAATCTTGCTCACAGATCACACGCGCGGCCAACTCCCAGCTGGATTATTCAACCGTGACTGATTTTGCCAAGTTTCGCGGTTGATCAACATCATAGCCTTTGGCTTTCGCCACGGTAGCGGCAAAAATCTGCAGTGGCACAGTCGCCAACAGCGGTTGCATCAGACTTGGCGCTTGCGGAATACGAATAATCTCATTGGCATAGGCTGCAACTGCTTCATCGCCTTCTTCTGCCACCACGATCGTATAGGCACCACGGGCACGAACTTCTTGAATATTCGAAACCACCTTGGCATGCAATGAGTCCCGGCCGCGTGGGCTTGGAACCACAATAATCACCGGCTGGCCTTCGTCGATAAGCGCAATTGGGCCGTGCTTGAGTTCGCCGGCGGCAAAGCCTTCAGCGTGAATATAAGCAATTTCTTTCAACTTCAATGCGCCTTCAAGTGCCACTGGGAATCCAACGTGGCGGCCTAAGAATAATACCGAAGGTGCGCTGGAAAGTTGCTGGCCAAGAGCTTGCACATGCGCTTCCGCTCGTAAAATTGAGGCAATTTTTTCAGGAATCGCGCGCAATTCAGCAAGGATTTGGCTCACTTCATCGGCAAACATATTGCCACGCAACTGAGCTAAGTAGAGTCCCAGAATATAGGCAGCCGTAATTTGCGCTAAAAACGCCTTCGTCGAGGCCACAGCAATTTCTGGGCCGGCGTGGGTATAGATAATTGCATCCGATTCACGAGGAATCGTTGCACCATAGGTATTACAAATAGCAATCACCTTCGCGCCTTGTTCCCGCGCGTGGCGCACTGCCATGAGCGTATCCATGGTTTCACCCGACTGCGAAACTGCAACCACTAAGGTCTTTTCATTCACAATTGGGTCGCGGTAGCGGAACTCATGTGCTAGCTCCACCTCAGTTGGAATGCGGCACCAATGCTCAATGGCATATTTTGCCACCTGGCCGGAATACGCTGCAGTACCACAGGCAATCACAATGATTTTATCAATGCGGCGTAACAGGGATTCGTCGATACGCAGTTCATCTAAAGTAATATGGCCGCGCTCATCTACACGTCCTAAAAGGGTATCGCGCACAGCTGCTGGCTGGTCGTGAATTTCTTTTTCCATGAAGGAATCAAAACCACCTTTTTCGGCAGCTTTGGCATCCCACTCGATCTCGAATTCTTTACCGGTTGCTTCCTGACCAGCAAAATCTGTAATTCGATACGTATCGGCATGCAAGGTCACGATCTGATCGTTGCCCAATTCAACAGCATGGGTGGTGTGCTCGATAAACGCTGATACGTCAGAGCCTAAGAAATGCTCGCCTTCACCAACGCCAATTACCAGCGGCGAATTGCGGCGAGCCGCAACAATAACACCAGGGCTTTCGTGATGAATTGCTAATAATGTAAATGCGCCGGTGAGCTGCTGACAGGTTGCTTGCATCGCCGCTGTAAGATCTGACGCGGTACGCATCTCGAGAGCAAGCAAGGCACCAGCAACTTCACTATCCGTTTCTGATTGGAAGCTAAATCCTGCTGCAATCAAACGGTCTTTTAATTCTGCAAAGTTTTCAATAATTCCATTGTGCACAACTGCAATGCGACCATCATCAACCAAGTGCGGATGCGCATTTGCATCGGTTGGCCCACCATGGGTTGCCCACCGCGTATGCCCAATACCAACGGTTGCAACTGGCAATGGATTAGCTGCAATTTCTTGATCCAGCATGGCAACTTTGCCAGCCTTTTTCCGAATTTCAATGCCGTGCTCTCCCAGAATTGCAATACCGGCGGAATCATAGCCGCGATATTCCAAGCGTCGTAAACCTTCGACAACAACTTCCTGAGCACCATACTTATGAACGCCTGAACCGACGAATCCTACAATTCCACACATGCGCATGAGCATAGTCTTTCGCATCCAACGTGTGCGGCACGCCACGGCAAAAACACAGAAATTACATTCCGATTATGTTTATTTGTGCTTGTTTTCAATAACTTTTATGCTTGACGACGCTCACCTGCCTCCCGCACAGTCGAGTGCTATCAAAACTTTTCTCGTTCTGCAATCATCAACTGCTGCTTCTCAGCGTGAATGTGAAACAATAGAACGTATGGCCAAACGTCAATCACTTCCGTATCTTCTTGGTGCTTTAGCACTTGCAGCAGTTACCACCTATTTTGGGTTTGGGAACGCAGAGACTCCTCACGAGCAACAACAGGTAGCGACAAGCACACAACCAAAATCTCACGAACGCACCGCTGAGCCTAAAGGTAAACAACAATCAGATCGCGTCAAGCCAGGTAATACTTTTGACAACCAGGCTCAACCAGATAGAAATTCAAAGCAATCGTCGAAACAACCAGGCGATCAATATTCTCCTAATAATGACTTTGATCTGTGCTATACCAAGGATCTTCCTGCTCAAGCACATGAAACAATCAAAGATATTTTAGCTGGCGGGCCATACGAATATCCGAATAACGATAATCAACGATTCGGGAACTACGAGGGCGTACTTCCTCGCGAACGAGGTGTTTCCTACCGTGAATATACAGTGGAAACTCCAGGTAGTTCCCATCGCGGTGCGCGTCGCATCGTCACAGGTGGCGGCAGTGAAACTGATCCTGATACGTGGTATTACACTGATGATCATTACGGATCATTTTGTATAATTCCAGACGCCGAACAGTAAGTTTGAGTGTTCTTCCAGGCTGCAAGAGCGGTTGGATCGTGATACTTGCGTTATCCCCAAAAGCCGGCGACTTCAGCAGCCTGCTGCGCAATACGTTCCAGACGAGATTCGGTCAGTGATGCAATTTGATCGATAATCACGCGTTGCTGTTGCTGCTGGGTTTCTGCTTGATCCCAGAAATGGTGGAACATCGGATCTAACGCACCGCCTGCTGAGTAGTAGTCATACACGCGGAAAATGCGTTCGCGTTGGCGATCTTGGCGTTCCAAATGCACCGGAGCGTCCATCACATACAGCACAGCGATAGATTTCAACAGTGTGACTTCTGCTAATACTTGCGGCGGAATCACTAAGTTGCCACACATTCTTCCGACTTGCGTTGGATGCGCAGCCTTGGTTGCTGCCACAATCGCACTGACATAGCGCCCCACAAGTGTAGACGTCATCGCCTTTAATGCGGCAAAGCCGAAGAAGTCACCTCGAAAATCAGCAGCGTTGCGAATAACCGCTAATTCTCGTAAGTATCCGGCAGCATCTAATAACGCTTCCGGCGAGCTATGAAATGCTCGCGCACCTTTTTCAGCAAGGGCTGCTAACTCCACGAAATCCCACAGCACTTGCAAATTGATACGCCCAGAAACGATACCGTCTTCCACATCATGCACGGAGTATGCAATATCATCCGAGAAGTCCATAATCTGGGCTTCCATACTTGGGCGCTGATCATTATGGCCGTGGCGCACCCATTCTAAAATATGGCGGTCTTGATCGTAACACCCATATTTCTTCGCATAACTACCGTCTGCATTTGTGCGCACACGAGGATATTTACACGCAGCATCTAATGCCGCACGACTTAAGTTCAACCCAAAAGACTGCCCCGTGCTGCTCACAATTTTCGGTTCCAACACCGTTAAAATCCGCAGCGTTTGCGCATTCCCTTCAAACCCACCACAATCCTGAGCAACCTCATGCAATGCACTTTCTCCATTATGCCCATACGGAGGATGCCCAATATCATGCGTTAATCCCGCTAACTCACACAAGTCAGGATTCACACCTAAGGCGGTACCAATTTCCCGCGCAATTTGTGCAACCTCCAGAGAATGCGTCAATCGAGTTCGCGGGGTATCACCATCGCGTGGTCCAACCACTTGAGTTTTATCCGCTAAGCGTCGTAAAGCAGCACTGTGAAGAACGCGTGCCCGATCGCGTGCAAAATCATTCCGCGGCGGTGCCGCCTGCAGCTCACTTGATTTCGATGGCTCCTGAAATAACCGCTGCGTATCGGCCTCGCTATAGTGATACATGATTCTTACTCTCCTGTTCTCCGCCTACGCACGCCACACTCTATCTCGCGCAGCACACACCCGACACAGCCGCGCTTGCAACCGCCGAAAGCGTTGCGTCTACTCTAACGAGAAATCGTGACCTGCGCGCACAACCCACGCCGTCGATCATCACCTCAGCATGAGCGTATCGACGCACTGCTGCATTCTTCGACAGCATATTTCGCGCACACCCCTCTGTAAACGTGATTGCTCTACGTATAAGTCTGCCATATCCGTCAAGGCTCGCTATTGTGTTAAGTATGAAGAAGAAATTTGCATTATGTTCAGCTGCGGCCTTCATTGGGGTTGGCGCATTTTCCCTCGCCCCTGGCATGCCACCGCAAGCCCACGCATTAACAGTTACCGTTCAAGCTGAACCAGTTGCTGCCTACACTGAAGCAGTCACCGATTTCACCAATCGGATTTCTGCAGATGAACAAGTCGCAATTACTCAAGCTGCTGCTGACTATCACGATGCCACTGGTGGCAATTTCCACCTCGTATTAGTCAATGACCTTGCCGGACTCACGCCAGAGCGATACTCCGCAGATGTTTTAGCCCAAACTCAAAACGGCCCACACGATATTGTGCTCGTCATTGGTCCAAACAGTTTTGGATTTACTGGCGGCAGTGCCTTTTCCGATGCTGATCTCGATGCATTTTGGGAAGCTGCAGTGGGGCCTATGAATAATAAGGAATTTGGGCAAGCCGCACTAGCATTATTAGCCCGTGCTGGTGCACCAACGCTTGGCACCGAGACTTCCGCGTCATCGACGTCGAAAACTTCCGCCGCACCAACAGCGTCTTCATCGGGTGGTGCGGTCTTAGCAGGTGGTGTAGGTGCTTTAGCCCTTGCCGGTGGCGGTTTATTCTTATACTCACGTAAATCTAAGCGCAAGCACACTGCAGCTGTACTACAAGCAGCTGATCCTCAAAATGTTCAATCCTTAGCAGCGCTACCGCTACCAGCGTTGGTCAATCTCGCAGAAGAAGAATTGGTCAGTACCGATGATTCGATCCAAAATGCGAAGGAAGAATTGGATCGCGCTACTGCTGAATTCGGTGCTGAGCGCACCAGACAGTTTAATACGGCGATGAATCATTCCATCACCACGTTGCAAAAGGCTTTCCAGCTGAAAGCCCAGCTCGATGCTCGTACGGTCGCTGGTGAAGCAGCACAACGTGCCATGTTACTTGAGATTATTCAGTCATGTGCTGCAGCCGATGATGCCCTTGATGCGCAAGCACAAGATTTCGCACAGATGCATTCGCTCGTATTAAACGCAGCGGACAAACTTGATACGATTACGCAGCAGTTAGTGGATTTGCATACGCGTATTCCAGCGGCACAGCGTCAGCTGGCAACGCTCGAGCAGCGTTATCCGGCTTCTACTCTGGCAGCGATTGCCTTAAATGTGGAATTGGCAGAAGCTACGTTGCAACAGGCTCATGCGCATGCTGACGCTGGACGCGAGTTACTGAGTAAACCTGCTGGCGAACAAGGCGGAATGGTTGATGCGATTCGGTTAGCAGAACAAGCTATTGCCAAAGCCGATACCATGTTAGCTTCTGTTGAACATGCTGAAGCTGATATTGCCACTGCAGTTGCGAATATCCCAGATTTACATGCTGAAGTTCGTGCAGAGATCGAACATGCGATTCGACTGCGCGAAAAGGGCCAGCAGCTGGGGACGAAAATGGATTGGAACGCGGTTGATGCAACGATTGCGACCGCACGAACGAATCTCGAGCAAGCAACGCAACAGCAAGCCAATGAGCCATTACGTGCATGGTCGTTGCTGACTAATACAGATTCACAGCTCGACGCGATGATTGAGCAGTTAGAAGAAGGCACCACCAACCATGAACGTCTCTTGCAAGTCTTTACTCAGCAACAAGACGTTGCAACCACGCATATTCGTGCTGCTCGTGAGTTTATTTCCAGCCGAGGTCGTGTGGTGAAGGCATCTGCGCGAACACTCCTTGCAGAAGCTGAGCAGTTGCTTGCAAAAGCCACAGTTGCACGAGTTGATCACACTCGTGATGCCATTGAGTTTGCCCGCCTTGCCGCATTAAAGGCCACAGAAGCGCTGCAAGCTGCACAGCATGACGATCAGCGTTATCAGCGCAAGCACCATTCGAGCGGATCGAATATGGGTGGCATGATCGCTGGCATGGTGTTACAAGAAGTACTGCGTTCCCAGCGTCGTGGCGGCGGTTTTGGTGGTTTCGGCGGCGTCGGTGGCGGTGGCTCACGCGGCGGTGGTTCACGCGGCGGCAGCTTCGGCGGTGGTTCACGCGGCGGCAGCTTCTAGGGTACTGGCGCACTCACAGGCTGTACCTTCGCAGGCGTCCTTCGCAAGCGCCCCTCGCAAGCCTCTCGCAGACGCTATGGTCTCAAGCTATCAGCCCCGACGAGTTACCGCGTGTAAATAATAAGCCAGGTCAGAAGATATAAGTTCTGACCTGGCTTATTGCTACGCAATGCTACTTGTTGATTACAGAATCAACGCAAGGATTGCCACCGGCAGCATCAGCAGCAAGGAGGCAATAATTGCCACACTTGTGCCTAATGTTTTTGCCTCCAGCGTGGTGCGACTCACCCACGAGAGGAAAACTTGCTGCTCAAGTGTTAATGACTCATCTTCAAAGGCTGTGATGGATTTACGCACGCCATTATTGCCGCCGGAAAATTGTCCAAGTTTCCGATCCGCGTCATCGACATACACCCAGTCTGTCGCACCTTCATTGATCGCCTTTATGCTCATTCCGGCTGCATCAATCGAGATAGTCTTCGCGCGCCCAAATGGTTTGCCGTCAGCAGTCGCCACAAAGACGTCTCCGCTTGGCAGTTTCGCAGAAAGTTTTTGCTTCTCTGCCGTCAGCTGCCAAGTATCAGCGCCGACAATCGCGTGTGTTTTCTCAAACTTGGCTTGAACTTGCCCGGTTTCGTCGCAAAGCAGCGCCTGTGGTTGCGCTTGATCACGCCACATCGAGTGTTTCATTTTAGCATCCAACCAGTTGTGCACCCAGGTATGCCTGCAGGTCAGCGATCTTCACGCGCTCTTGCGCCATGGTGTCGCGCTCACGCACAGTCACAGCCTGATCTTCCAAGGTATCGAAATCAACGGTCACGCAGAATGGCGTACCAATTTCATCCTGACGACGATAACGACGGCCGATCGCACCGGAAACGTCATAATCAACGTTCCAGAATTTGCGCAGTTCAGCGGCCAATTCCTCAGCAATTGGGGTGAGCGTATCCTTCTTGGAAAGCGGCAACACCGCCACCTTCACAGGGGCAAGACGGCGATCCAACTTCAGCACAACGCGCTTATCGACGCCGCCCTTTGCATTTGGAGCCTCGTCCTCATGGTAAGCATCAGCTAAGAATGCCATCATCGCACGGGTCAAACCGAAGGAAGGCTCAATCACATGCGGCGTGTAGCGTTCGCCGGTAACTTGGTCGAAGTAGCTGAGATCTTCGCCGGAGCTTTGAATATGGCAGGTGAGATCATAATCGGTACGGTTTGCCACACCCATGAGCTCGCCCCACTGATTGCCCTGGAATCCGAAACGGTATTCGAAGTCAATGGTGCCAGCAGAATAGTGAGCGCGCTCATCTTCTGGAACGTCGAACTGGCGCATATTTTCTGGCTTAATGCCCAGATCAATGAACCAATCCCAGCATGCTTGTACCCATTCGTTGAACTTTTCTTCCGCCAACGCTGGTGGCACAAAGTACTCGATTTCCATCTGCTCGAATTCACGCGTGCGGAAAATGAAGTTACCTGGGGTGATCTCGTTACGGAACGCTTTACCAACCTGGCCGATACCAAACGGTGGCTTCATGCGGGAGGTGGTCATAACATTCTTGAAGTTCACGAAAATGCCCTGCGCGGTTTCTGGGCGCATGTAGTGCAGACCTTGCTCATTATCGACAGGACCAAGGTAGGTTTTCATCAGACCAGAGAACATTTGTGGCTCGGTCCACGAACCTGGCTGGCCGGTTTCTGGATCTGGCACATCGGCAAGACCATTTGCTGGTGGATGGCCATGCTTTGCTTCATAGGCCTCGATGAGGTGATCGGCGCGGTAGCGCTTATGTGTATGCAAGGATTCAACCAAAGGATCAGTAAAGGTTGCTACGTGTCCGGAAGCTTCCCACACCTGACGTGGCAAAATGATCGAAGAATCAAGGCCGACCATATCTGCGCGTCCCTGTACGAAGGTACGCCACCATTGCTTTTTGATATTTTCTTTCAGTTCTACACCGAGTGGGCCGTAATCCCATGCAGATCGAGTACCACCGTAGATTTCACCGCATGGATAGACCAAACCGCGACGCTTGCAAAGATTGACAACGGTGTCTAAGACGCTTTGTGGGGCCATGAAAAAAGTTCTCCTTGAATACTGGCAAGAACCGATAAGGCCATGAATGGATATCATGGATGCCGCGTTCTTGTATCGGGAGTACTGTTGCGGCAATTTCAAGCAGCATAGCTGCCTGTGCACGCGTATGCGCAAGCTTTTGATGCTGCCGGCGACAGTACACCGTCCACTTTAGCGCACCTCATGATATGCACATAGGACACGCAGGTGAGACGACCACAATACTGTGACTGCGGCAATCTCTTCCGCTCATATCATCGCATGTACTACGCAAAACTATACGGATGCCCTATGTGCCAGTTTTAGCTGGATACACCAGTTCATCGGCATCGAACGTTGCACTTATGTTCGCACATTGCAGTCCGGCTCATAACGCCAGTGGATGATGCGCACCGGCGTCTATCACTACCTTGCGATAGCCCAAACTTTCAAGGTCAAACGTTCACGAACGAACATTCACAATCAACACTGCACATGGTGCCACAATCGATGTAACACCACCACGTGCAGTAACGTATTCCTCTTTGAAAGCTGCATCACGTCTAACGACCATGCATGAGATATGAGATTTTCGTGCAGCTTGCCCCAATCTGACACGTATCAAAACTGCTTCTTGCAGCAATATATATATCCGTGTAAGGCTATCCAAACAATTCGAACCTCGTTTGAATGTTACAAATATCCTCCATAGATGCACTCAAACAGAGTTTTGCGGAAAAGTGATCACTAGATAGGGGTGACTGAAAAGGTAATTCAGTTCATAAATATGGGGGTAATAGGGGTATTTTTACTCGACCTGCCTAAAAATCTTCAATAACACACCCGCCAATCTTTGGAACTGTTGAACAAACTGGTCAAATTTTTAAAGTTTTCAAAGACGTTAATTGTTTTGATTGCTAAACTGACCAGCACCTATAAAAATCAGCCACCTTCACATTGCAAACCAACCAATCACAAATGTAATACTCGCCACATTTTACAATAGTTTTTTCTTTAAAATGCCAGTTCACGGGCGACATTAAACCTAAAACAGCACCTAAATAATAATTTCCTCCTTGTGTTATTGGAATTGGACACCTACTATGAACCTATAGGCATTTTTCAGATTGAAAACATTATCCCAGCTAAAGCTGTATTTTTAGCGGTAAATGAACATGATTTTAGATAAGTTTTCACAACTTTGTTAGGTGCGTTAGTCTTCACATACATTAAAGGGTAGATCCATGAACCGACTCAAGGAACACAACGTTCCAAAATTGGGTGTCCGCAGCACTCGCCAACGTACAGCTATCGTCTCTGTATTAAAGGACATGGAGAACTTCTCCTCAGCAAAGGCCATTCATCAAGAATTGCTGAAGCGTGACCTTAAAGTCGGTCTTACCACGGTTTACCGCACATTACAATCATTAAGCGAAGTTTCCGCTGTCGATGCATTGCATATGTCGAATGGTGAGACGCTGTATCGCCACTGCCTCAATGGCAAGCATCATCACCACTTAGTTTGCACCGAATGTGGTCGAACCGTTGAAATCGAAGGCGGTCCAATAGAAAAGTGGGCAAAAGATGTCGCCCGCACATACTCATTCCAGCTTACTGGTCACGATGCCGAAATCTATGGCTTGTGCCACGGCTGTAAAGCATCAAGCTAGTACACGCCTGTAACCGCAACACGCGCGAGTGATTTCCATCTTCGAAATCACTCGCGCGTGTTTGTATGTATTCCACACACGTACTGACCCTACATGCAGCCTCTACGCCAGTGCGACACCAAATGCTGCACCTAGCGCATACGTCACGACAGCTGCACCAAGGCCGATAATAAGTTGCCGCATGGCTCTGGCCAGTGGTGGCTTACCGGAAAGAATACCGGTAATTGCTCCAGTACACATCAAGGCAAAACTCACCAGCACTACCGCAGAAATACCCGCAACCACAGCAGATGAAAATACAATAAACGGCAGTAATGGAATCAGCGCGCCACTTGCAAAAAAGATAAAACTTGATGCTGCTGCACCCCAAGCACTTCCCAAATCTTCAGCTTCATAGGTTTCTCCGCCAGTGAAAAAATGCCCTTCTGATTCATGAAATTCTTCCAGGCGTTGTTGTGCTAAGGCTTCAGCTTCTGCCTCATCCATGCCACGAGCTCGATAGACCAGTGCTAATTCATTAGCATCGACATCTAAAAATGGAATGACATTTTGAGCATCATCTCGCGGCACACTCGCTTCAGTTAACTCATTGGCGCTTTTAACCGAGATATACTCCCCCGCCGCCATCGACAAGGCACCTGCCAGCAAACCAGAAACACCAGCTAACAACACAAACTGTAACGAGACACCAGATCCTAAAACACCTAAAACCAATGCCAGGTTCGACACCAAACCATCATTGGCACCAAAGACAGCGGCACGGAAATTCCCGCTGATATTTTGTCGTGCTTGAGTTGCTAATCCGCGTACAACCTCGGCATGAACTGCCTCATCGGCTTTAATTTGCTCGGTTGCATCCTCATCGTGTTCATAGGGGTTACGCGCCTCTGCTGTTTGCAGCATGGCTAATACGAACACCGTCCCGAATCGCGAGGCTAAAAACGCTAGCAATCGGGTTTTCAAATCTGGTGTGCGCGGCAGCCCCACATCGTCGCCAAGCTTCTCGCGCCAATACTGCTCATGTCGCATCTCAGCATGGGCAATCTGCATGAGAATATCGCGCTCTGCGCCTTCCCTGTTGCGCGCCAATTCGCGATACACCACGGCCTCGGCACGCTCATTCGCGAGGTATTGCTGCCAGCGTTTAATTTGTTTTGGTGATGGCGTCATGCAGTGCCTCCGAATCGACGATCACGCTTGGCGTACTCCTCAACCGCCGCAAATAGATCCGCTGGGGTGTAATCCGGGAACAATTTATTCTGATACACCATCTCGGCATACGCCGATTGCCATAATAAGAAGTTAGAGGTGCGCTTTTCACCCGATGGACGTAAAAACAGATCTACATCAGGCATATCAGGCTCGTCAAGGAAGCTTGCGAAAGTATCTTCAGTGATTTGATCTGGTTGCAACGTTCCTGCTTGTACCTGCCGTGCAATCTCGCGGACACCGTCGACAATCTCTGCTCGACCACCATAATTAACACACATATACAGTGTCATCGCGGTATTATGCTGCGTTAACTCTTCAGCCGATTCTAATTCGCGAATCACGCTGCGCCACAGTCGCGGACGACGCCCCACCCAACGCACGCGCACATTGCGCTCATGCAGCCACATTTTTTGCCGCGCCAACACGTCACGATTAAAGCCCATTAAAAAGCGGACTTCTTCGACACTGCGCCGCCAGTTTTCCGTGCTAAACGCATAAGCTGATAAATACGGCACTCCCATGGCGAGGCAAGCTTCAACCATATCAAGCAAAATCGCCTCGCCGCGTTTATGTCCTTCAGTGCGCTTGAGGCCACGTTGGGTTGCCCATCGCCCATTGCCATCCATGACAAGGGCAATGTGGCGCGGTAAAAACTCAGCTGGGATATTCGGAGGAACTAATGGCGCATTCACGAAAGCCATTGTGCCATGAATCCATACCTGACGCTATTGGGCTTGCTCTAATACGTGCAAAGATGCCAGCCTACGCTCCGTGTGCCAATGGAAATGCCGTGTCGCCACCTGATGAATACTCGCCGCAATTGCTGCGCGATGATTCAATAATTGCAGCGCTTTCGCACCATGACCTTCACTCAGCAGCCACATGATGTGCAGCACGTCTTCGTGCACATTCAACGACCCACTTGGCCGGCACGCATGACACACTGCCCCACCCGGCGCTGGATGAAACGCATGATGCGGCCCTGGCGCCTGACACTGCGCACAGGCAAATAAACTTGGCGCCCAACCAGCAACTTTCATTGCCTCTAATAAAAAGGAATCAAATACCAGTGTGGGAAGTTCGGCAGTTTGCAGCGCAATAAGCTTTGCGACGCACAGATCATAAATTTCTGCTTCACCGCCTAGGCGTTCAGCGGCTTCTAATAAAGCGCAGGCTGCGAAATAGCGATCGGTATCATCGACAATTCCTTGGGCAAAAAACCCAACTGTATCTGCTGTGGTAATTGTTGCCAGCTGGCGGCCTGCATATAGCTGCACATCAAGTTCGACAAAAGGTTCGAGTCGGGAACCAAACCGACTGCGACTGCGTCGAACGCCTTTGGCCACTGCCCGAATCAGGCCATGGTCGCGGGTCAGTAACACAATGATCCGGTCGGATTCACCAAAATCATACGACCGGATCACAAGTGCACGAACCTGGAATGATTCGCGGCGCATAAGCCTCCTTCTTAGAAGCCGAGACGCCCTAATTGCTTAGGATCAGACTGCCAGTTTTTCAATACCTTAATACGAATATCAAGATACACATTTGTCCCTAATAGTTGACAAATTTGTGGGCGAGCCTCATACACAATCCGACCTAAACGGCGTGCACCTTTGCCAATAATGATGTCTTTTTGACCCTCACGTTCAACATAAATGATCACGTGCACGTCCATCACACCAGGGCGTTCCTCATTCGGCAAAATTTCATCAACTTGCACTGCCACTGAGTGCGGAAGCTCGTCTTTTAAGCCAGATAACGCTGCTTCACGAACAAGTTCTGCAATGCGAGTTTCAGTGTCATCATCGGTGATGTGATCATCCGGATAAAACTTTGGCCCCTGTGGAAGGTGTTCCACGATGACGTCGATAAGCACATCTTTTTGCTCACCTGTCACCGCAGAAACTGGAATGACTTCCGATTCTGGACCTAACAGCTCGTGCAATGCCATTAACTGCACGGCAACTTGATCGCGTGAAACCTTATCCACCTTCGTCACAATGCCAAGGATTGGGGTTTTTGGTGAAACTTTGCGAACATTTTCTAAGATCCAACGATCACCTGGACCAATTTTTTCATCGGCCGGAACCGTTAATGCAATCAGATCCATATCCGAATAGGTGTCTTTGACAACCTCATTTAAGCGTTCACCTAAAAGTGTGCGTGGACGGTGCAAACCTGGGGTGTCGACCACAATAATTTGGGCATCTGGGCGGTGGACTAATCCACGAATAGGATGGCGCGTTGTTTCTGGCTGATTCGCCGTAATAGCAATCTTTTGTCCCACGAGCGCATTCGTGAGTGTCGATTTACCTGTATTAGGCCGGCCAACGAAACTTATAAAACCGGAACGAAAACCGTCCGGGGTATCGGTGAAATTCACCTGACTCCTTATATAGCAATGGTGCGAGTAGCTTGAATAATCTTCAAGTCTACCAGCACCATCGAAAACTACCCGATTGAGGGTTATGCAATCTTTTCCACAGCAAACTGCAGCTTCGGATTTGCAAAGAACTCTTGTCCTTCAATCAGCAATAATTCGCGCGAATCCTTGCTAAAGGTCAAGTCAATGAGATCAAAGACTGAAGATGCGGTTTTTGCTAGTGCAGCTGCGGCATCTCCATCACGAACATAGTGACCAGTAAACAGTGCCGCGGTGACATCGCCGGAACCATTGCGCTTGACATCCAGGTATGGTGTTTGAACCTTCCAAGCACCCTCATCATTCATAACGATCATTTCAATCGTATGTTCTGGACGATCTGGGCGCAGCACCGAGGTTACCAACACAGTTTTTGGTCCCAGTTTGCGGGCGGCTTCACAGGCACGCAAGGTGGAATCCACATCATGGGCTTCTACACCAGTCAGATAGCTTAATTCGAACTGATTTGGAGTAATGATATCGGCAACTGGTACCACACGCTCACGCAATAATGGTGGAATCAGATCGGACACAAAGCAACCAGACTTCGCATTGCCCATCACAGGATCACAAGCGTAGACAGCCTGCGGATTTTCTGCTTTGACTGCTGCTACAGCTTGAATAATGACATCGGCAATATCGCTGCCGCCTTGGTAGCCAGACACAATCGCCTGAACATCACCAAAGGCACCTCGTGCTTGCATGCCATCTAACACGGATTGAACCTGTGCGGCAGGAATTAATTCGCCACCCCACTGACCGTAGCCCGTGTGATTCGAAAAGTTCACTGTGTGTACTGGCCAGACTTCATGGCCGATGCGTTGGAGTGGAAAGACTGCTGCGGAGTTACCGACGTGACCGTATGAAACGTGCGATTGTATTGAAAGAATGCTCATGGCTCTCATCCTAGACCATCTTGCTAGACCATCTTGAAGAACAACTCGTGCACGGCAGTGTCATCTGTGAGCTCTGGATGGAAACTCGTGGCTAACACGTTGTTTTGGCGGACTGCCACAATAGCCCCATTTGGCGCTGTGGCCAGCACTTCTACATCGTTGCCTACTCGCTCAACCCACGGTGCTCGAATAAACACTGCAGGTACCGGCTTGGCAATGCCAATAATATTCAAATCCGTTTCGAAGGAATCCACTTGCCGCCCAAATGCGTTACGACGCACGGTGATATCCAATGCCCCAAAACTTTTCGCATCTGCTCTGGTGTCGAGTATTTCACTGGCTAATAAAATCATGCCAGCACAGGTACCATAGGCCGGTAAGCCTTCCTGCAAAAGCTTGGAAAGCGGATCGAAAAGACCGCCAAGCTCTAATAGTTTCGAGATCGTCGTGGATTCGCCACCTGGCAAAATAATGCCATCAAGCCCTACGAGGTGCTCTGGCCGACGCACCAATCGTGCTGGAACACGCAGGGTTTCCAAGGTGCGTGCATGTTCTGCGACGCCACCTTGTACTGCCAAAATACCGATCATGAATTACCAGCCACGCTCTGCGAGACGATGGGAAACTGGGAGTTCATCGACATTTAATCCCACCATTGCTTCACCAAGGCCGCGGGAAACTTCAGCAATGACCTTTGGATCATCATAGTTTTGAGTGGCTTGCACAATTGCGCGTGCACGCTTGACTGGATCACCGGATTTGAAAATGCCAGAGCCCACAAATACGCCTTCAGCACCAAGCTGCATCATCATTGCAGCATCTGCTGGTGTTGCAATGCCACCTGCAGTAAATAGCACAACCGGCAATTTTCCAGTTGCGGCAACTTCTTTCACCAGATCATATGGTGCTTGCAGTTCCTTGGCAGCTACATACAGCTCGTCTTGTTCCATTGCGCGCAAACGATTTAATTCCGCGCGAATCGTCCGCATATGCGTCACCGCATTGGAAACATCACCTGTCCCAGCCTCACCCTTGGAACGGATCATGGCAGCACCTTCGTTAATCCGACGCAGCGCTTCGCCTAGGTTCGTTGCGCCGCATACAAATGGCACAGTAAAGGCATGCTTATCAATATGATTTACATAATCAGCTGGTGACAGCACTTCCGACTCGTCGATAAAATCCACACCTAAGGATTCCAAGACTTGAGCTTCGACGAAATGACCAATTCGTGCCTTTGCCATCACCGGAATGCTCACAGCTTCTTGGATGCCTGCGATCATGTCCGGATCGGACATGCGAGAAATACCGCCTTGAGCGCGAATATCGGCAGGCACTCGTTCTAATGCCATCACTGCGGTTGCACCGGCGTCTTCAGCAATCTTGGCTTGGTCAGGGGTAACCACGTCCATGATTACTCCGCCTTTGAGCATATCGGCCAATCCGCGCTTGACTCGATCCGATCCCAATACAGTTGTGTGGTTTGTCATGATGCTCCAATCAAAAAATAAGAATGTTTTGTGCACCTAAACTTAGGGCATGTCAGACGCATCTGCAAACATGCTTATCGGCAGCAACGTCCATCTACATGCATGAAAAGGTGCTCGTGTTGAGCATGAAACTGGCACATACTGTGCGTTTCAGGTCATCTACACGAGCACTTATCGAAACGCTATTTTATTCACGATCTTATAAATAGTGTGGCTTTTATACGTTTAGCACTATCTATCTCTGGAGCTACAAGCACCACAGAAGATATAACACAGCCGCCTTGCGCGCGAAGATCCTTGCCGCGCAACTTATGCGTCAGTGTCTGCATCAATAGCTGGTTTGAGTTCATCGAGAACAGTCACCAGCACCGAAAGCACTCGAACTCGACCTTTTCGATCTCGTCCGCCTTCTGCCACAAGCCGTAAGCCATCGACCTCAATTGTGGTTCCTGGCAGCGGCACGCGACCTTTTTCCAACGCAATGAGGCCGGCAACGGTATCAACATCTTCATCAAACTCGATCTCGATACCATGATCCTCTTGCAATTGTTCTGCCAGCTCCTCTAAGAGCAATCGCGACACCACACGGTAGGTATACGGATCATCAGCAAAAACCTCTACCGGCGCGACTTCTGAATCATCGTATTCATCGGTGATTTCGCCAACAATTTCTTCCAAGATATCTTCAATGGAAATCAGGCCTGCAATACCACCGAACTCGTCGACAAGCAGCGCAATCTGAAAGCTCTCCACCTGCATTTCGTGAAGTAGCTCATCCAATTTCTTCGAATCCGGAATGAATTTCGCATCGCGCATCACCTCATCAACCAACACGCTTTTACCACCGTCAGTGTCGTAATAGGTGCGTTGCACGAGGTCTTTCAAATTCACTACGCCGACAATATCGTCAACGGTTTCGCCAATCACCGGCAGTCGCGAATGCCCCGATCGCACGCATAGACTCGTTGCTTGACCTGCGGTTCTGTTCGATTCAACCCAAATCATTTCCGGTCGCGGCACCATCACCTCGCGCGCGGTGGTGCTTGCGAGGTCAAACACATTTTGAATCATGCGTCGTTCTTCGACTTCCACCACACCATGTTCTTGCGCAATATCAACCATTTCGCGCAATTCAATTTCGGTGGAATACGGACCATCTGAAAACCCTGGACCTGGGGCAATCACGTTGCCGATCTTGATCAGAATCTTTGTCAATGGTCCTAAAATCACTGCAAAGGCATTCAGCACCATGGCAGAGCGCAGGCTCACGCGATACGGGTTCGAGCGTCCAACGGTGCGGGAAAATACGCCAATGATGGTAAAAGAAATCAAGGTCACGCCGACAATTGCAGCTGTCAGCGCCCATTTCTCCATCAGCTGCACCGCGAGCATACCTGCACATACCGCCGCTGCCGCATCAAGGAACGTACGCCCCAGAACCAAGAAGTTAATATGTTGCGCACGGTTGTCGAGCACGCTTAATAAGCTTTTCGACGCTGGCCGGCCTTCATCTTTTGCCATTTGTTCCACGCGGGCGCGTGAAATTGAGGTGATAGCGGCTTCAACGGTGCCCAGTAGACCAGAAAAGAGCAGGGAAATTATTGTCACAGATCCCAACAACAACGGACTCACAAGGTATCAGGCTCCCCAATTGCTGGAATGCCGCCACCTGGAATCAGTTTGTCTAAGGCAGCTCGATCTGCCGCTGATGGAAATGCACCAGGACCAGTTGGTTTTGGCTGATAGGAAATGCCACGGGATTGCACATCTGCGTACCAGTCAGACAGCAATTCATTTTGCAGTGCAAACATTTCGCGTTCGTCGTCTGGTTCAATGTGGTCGTAGCCAAGCAGATGCAAGCATCCATGTGTGGTCAGCAAGCACAATTCATGCGCTAAATCGTGGCCTGCCTTTTCCGCTTGCTTTGCCGCAAATTCCGGACAGAGAATAATGTCGCCTAACATGCCGTCGCCGATCGGTTGCGCATCTGGACGCCCAGAACCAGGGAGAAGTTCATCCATTGGAAAACTCATCACATCGGTTGGGCCTTCCAAATCCATCCACCGCACATGCAAATCGGACATTGTTGGAATATCTACAAGTGAGAGGGTGACTTCTGCTTGCGGATGCACATCCATCTCACGTAACACGAAACTTGCAATATCAATTAAGGATTCTTCGTTGATCCCCTCATAGCCAGATTCGTTTAGCACTTCGATGGTCATTCGTGCTCCTTCTCTTTTTCCGAATGTAGCTGCTGTTCAAACTCATCATAGGCTCGCACGATGCGACCTACGAGTTGATGCCGAATCACATCGGCGGAGTCTAACTCGCTAAAGTGTACGCCTTCAACACCTTGCAAAATCCGACGCACGACCCGCAACCCAGATTTTTGCCCACCTGGTAAGTCTACCTGTGTGATATCACCAGTGACCACCATCTTCGAACCGAAGCCCAAACGGGTCAAAAACATTTTCATCTGCGCAGCTGTAGTATTTTGCGCCTCATCTAAAATCACAAAGGCATCATTTAAGGTACGCCCTCGCATATACGCCAACGGTGCGACTTCCACAATGCCAGCTTCCATAAGCTTCGGAATAATCTCCGGATCAACCATATCGCGCAGCGCATCATGCAACGGACGTAAATACGGGTCAATCTTGTCATTCAACGTACCTGGCAAAAATCCAAGCTTTTCGCCAGCTTCAACTGCAGGGCGTGTCAAAATAATGCGTTGGACTTGCTTCGACTGCAAAGCCTGAACCGCTTTTGCCATTGCAAGATAGGTTTTACCAGAACCCGCCGGCCCTAACCCAAAAACAATCGTGTTCTCATCAATCGCATCCACATAGGCTTTTTGCCCTAACGTTTTTGGACGCACTGCTTTGCCACGACGCACCAAAATATCAGTCGCTAATGCTTTTGCTACCGACTGTGGTTGTTCCAATTGGATCATCTCTAAGGTGTGCTTAACCGCATCGGGGCTAATCACGTGTCCACGCCGAGCAATTGCTTGTAATTCTTTTAATACCTTCAGTGCTCTGGCAACTTCAAAGTCCGGACCGCTAATGGTGACAATATCGCCTCGAACGTGCAACTGACTATCAAGATGATTTTCTAAAATCTGTAAGTTTTCATCGTTGATCCCCAACACGGCTTGCACATAAGCGCTATCAAGTTCAACGGATTGTGTAATGTGCGACAAGGTTGTCCTTCGTGACGATTGTATTCAGGTGGCAAGCAAAGCTCTGCCATATGTCTTCCTAGACTACCAGCGTGAGGTCAGAACTCCGAGAGCTGCTAATGCAACCATGCCGGCAGTTGCAGTGCGTAACACTTCAGGCCCCAATTTAAACGCTTTGGCACCCACGCGCGCAAAGCTTTCCAATTCTTCCGGTGACACGCCACCTTCTGGCCCAATAATCAGCACAATTTCATCAGCATCGAAACTTAAATCCTTCATGCTGCCCACCGCTGACTCATGCAAGACCAACGCCAATGGAGCTGCAGCAATCAGTTCAAGAATCTCACTGGTCTGTGCCAACGGCTCCACAGTCGGAATAGTGGTACGCCTGGACTGTTTCGCCGCAGCAATCGCTGCCGCCTGCCATTTTTCTTGTCCTTTAGCGGCTTTCGGCCCAATCCACTTAGCAACACACCTACTTGCCTGCCACGGAATAATGCGATCAACACCAGCTTGCGTCATCAAATCCACCGCAAGTTCCGAGCGTTCCGATTTCGGCAACGCTTGCACAATGGTCACTCGTGGTCGCGGTGGAGCACACACTTCGCGCGAACGTACACGAGCCACCAGCTGGCTTTTGCCACTAACCTGCTCAACTTCTACCTCGGCGCGCACACCCGTGCCGTCGATAAGCGCAAGTGTTTCACCAACAGTGATGCGTTTGACAGCAACGGCATGGCGTCCTTCACTGCCGTCAAGCACCACAGTTTCACCGACGGCAGGAATCGTAGGGCTGATAAATACTGGCAGCGTCATTTATTTCCAGAACCTATTTCGCAAGCGACTAAACAAAGACTCCTCTTCTTCCCCACTATGCACGCCCGATCGATCATCACGATGCTCTCGCAACGATTCAAGAATCTTCCGCGACTTCTCATCTAATTCGCGTGGAATCACAATATCGATATGGGCAATCATATCGCCGTGTCCTTCGCTGCGCAGTCGTGGCATACCTTTCTCTGGCACAATCAAGCGTTCTGCAGGCTGCGTACCTGCAGGAATAGTAAAGACCACCGGCTGACCATCCAGGCCTGCAACTTCAAAGGTAGAACCTAATGCGGCATCAACCATCGGCACGGATACCGTCAAGTGCAAGTTATTGTCTTCACGTTCAAAAATTAAGTGACGTTTGATCGAAACTTCCACAAATAAATCACCTGCTGGACCGCCACCGTGCCCGACTTCACCCTGGCCGCTCATGCGCACGCGCATGCCGTTGGCAATACCTGCTGGAATCTGCACTGAAGTAGTGCGACGTGCTTTGACTCGACCTGCACCATCGCATTTATGGCATGGATCTGGGATAAGATCGCCGAAGCCGCGACATTTTGGACACGTCGCAGTGGTCATCACGTTGCCTAAGAAGGAACGCTGTACTTGCTGGATTTCACCAGCGCCGCCGCAGTGATCACAGGTGATTGGCTTGGCATGCGATTCCGAACCGGAGCCTTCGCATACGTCGCAGACAATTGCGGTGTCGATGGTGATTTCATGTTTTACGCCTGTATAGGCTTCTTCTAAAGTAATCGAGGTGCGCAGCAGCGCGTCGTTACCGCGTTGCACACGGCTGATCGGGCCGCGACCTGATCCGCCGCCGCCGAAAAACGCCTCGAAGATATCGCCGAAACCGCCGCCGTACGCAGCTGAGGATTGACCGCCGCCTTGGGACATTGGGTCGCCACCGCGATCGACGATGCTGCGTTTTTGTGGGTCGAGCAGGACTTCTTGGGCGATGGAAATCTCACTAAACTTCTCTGCAGCTTCAGGGGTGTCATTAACATCTGGGTGATACTTGCGCGCTAGTTTACGATAGGCCTTTTTAATGTCGTTATCAGAAGCGTCGCGGCTCACACCAAGAATGCCGTAATAATCTTTCGCCATATGTGTTCATCCTCGCAGATTCGTATGTGGGTTTCCTATTATTTTTTCTAAGACCGTCATTCTACCTACCGTGTCCAATTACTGCTGAGGAACGGCACCGGCGAGAAATCGAAAAACAGGTGTTTACCTCGTCTTTTGACCTAAAACAAGTGTCGGGAACTTCGCTACCAGCGAACAAAGATGCCGATGCGTCCTCGCAATCAGTTCGAACACGAGACACACTCAGTCGACATCGTGGGCTAAGAGGATATCAGTGATCATGCCGTCGGCAAGCAAGCGCCCCTTTTCAGTTAAGGCCACCTGCGTGTTCATTGTTAATAACCCTAACTCAACGAAGCGCTGAATCACCGCTTGCTCGGAGGCTGAAAACGTTGAGGTTGACAGGCCTTCACGTAGCCTTAAGCCGAGCATGACTCGTTCTTCGTGCCGTTCCACTGCCGTGAGTTGTTCTTCTTCCGCAATCGGGAGTTGCCCGGTGGATAATTGTTGCGCGTAGCGGGCTGGATGTTTGACGTTTGAAAAGCGCTGTCCTTGCAGGTGAGAGTGTGCACCAGGGCCGGCACCCCACCAATCAAAATTGCGCCAATAGCCGAGGTTGTGCTGACACTCGCCACCAGGACGCGCCCAATTCGACACCTCGTACCACTGCATTCCCGCAGCTTGGAGCTCACGATCAATCATGGCGAAGCGATCAGCATAGGTATCTTCCTGCGGCGCCGGGATTTCCCCCTTGCGCACTTTGCGTGCCATCCGCGTGCCGTCCTCGACTATTAAGGAATACGCACTGACATGGTCAACACCCGTTTCCAGTACCTTTTCCAAAGTCAGGCGCACATCATCATCGGTTTCGTACGGCGTGCCGTAAATCATGTCCAGATTGACATGCGAAAACCCTGCTTGTTGAGCTTCGCGAGCTGCGTCGAAGGCGCGTCCTGGAGTGTGGGCACGTTCTAGAATACGGAGCACGGTTGGGCTTGCCGATTGCATGCCTAAGCTAATGCGCGTGTAGCCGGCTTCGCGTAATGCGGCGAAGAACTCAAGCGAGGTCGATTCTGGATTCGATTCGGTGGTGATTTCTGCGTCGCTGGCGATGCCGGTGGTGTTACGAATTGCTTCTAAAATGCGCGTTAAGCCACGTGCTCCCAGCATAGACGGCGTGCCACCGCCAATAAAGACAGTATTTGCTTGACGACGATCACCACGGCTTTCGCGAAGTGCTGCCGCAAGTTCTAATTCGTGCTCTAATGCATCGAGGTAGCTTGCAAAAGAGGCAGAACTGCCGAGTTCACCTGGGGTGTAGGTATTGAAATCGCAGTATCCGCAGCGCGAGGAGCAAAAGGGAACGTGAATATAGACGCCGAACATTTAAGATACGTTAGCGCGTTTCTTCGCTTTGACGCGAGCCACGACTGCATCGATGCGCGCGCGTTCATTCAAAAACGCAGGTGGGCATGTGCCACGCATGCTGTGTGCGAAACGAGGGTGTTCCTCAGCAACGGTTGCTAACCACGCACGTGCAGCACCAACAACGGCATCTGAGGTACGTGCATATAGCAATGGCAACGAGAGCGCATCGGTATCGCGGGCGGCACGTTCAGTTTCCGAAAGTTCCCATTGCACGATATGGGCGAGGTACTCCCCGACTAATTCAGTGCGTGCCTCGAGTGCGCGCGTGACTTCACCGACGACCACGGGGGAAGCTTGAATTGGGAAGCGTTCACGAAGGCTTTCTGGAGTGATGCGTACTGGTTTGGAAGTTTCTTTGACTCGTGATCCAGCCATGGAAACTGTGCCAGAGGCAATGCCTGAGGTTAATGCTTGGCGCAAACCAATGAGTTCGGCGATAACCTTGCGAGAATCGATCTTGGCGTCGTCGATAATTTCTTCAAACTCTGCTAGGCAGTCTTCGACGAGTTCAGCATCCCAGTCGGCGATCGCTTCTGCAAGATTTTCAATATACGTTGCCACTTCATCACCAATAAGAAAGACCTCTTGGGTGAGCTCACGATGGCGCATTGTTGCGTCAAAAACTTGCATTGCGAGCTTCACCCCCACGGTCAATATTTCTCATTGCTTTGGTACAGGATTTGACTCTAAAACATCGCATAGAAAAAGGTGCCACGGCTCGCCGTGACACCTGAAGTTTTGTCGAAAATTACCGCTTGTAAATATGCGCGATGGCGTCGGCATATCGACGTGCAACTACGTTGCGTTTCACCTTCATTGTTGGGGTGAGTTCATCGGCTTCTTCGGTCAGATCTCGATCTAAAATATAGAACCTCTTAATGGCTTCAGTATGCGAAACCATCGAGTTGGTTTGATTAATGGCATCTTGAATTTCAGCGCGCAACACAGGATCTGAACTTAATTCATTAATGGAACGAGATGCTGGAATATCATGCGCTGCTTTCCAACGATTCATCGCATCTTCATCCAACGTGATGAGCACGCCGACAAATGGTTTACCATCGCCAACGACCATCGCTTGAGAAATCAGTGGGTGCGAACGCAGTGAGTCTTCCATTGGCCCTGGAGAAACATTTTTACCACCGGCAGTGACAATCAGATCTTTCTTGCGACCGGTAATCATTACATGGCCGCTGTCAAGAATTTCGCCAAGATCACCGGTGTTAAAATATCCGTCTTCATCGAAGCATTCTGCAGTTGCTTCTGGGTTATTCCAATAACCATCAAAAACAGTGTTGCCTTTAATTAAGATCTCGGAATCGGCATTAATGCGAACACTCACGCCTCCGATCGGTGGGCCGACAGTGCCAATTTTTTGGTCTGCGAAATCAACCGTGGCAGCCGCTGCTGTTTCAGTCAGGCCGTAGCCTTCATAAATTGGTGCGCCAATGCCGCGGAAGAAGTGCATAATCTCTGGGCTCATAGCCGAACCACCTGAAATTGCGTAGTGTACTGAATTGCCCATTGCAGCCCGAATCTTGGAATAGACCAATTTATCAAAGGCCTTATGGCGAAGTTTTAAGGCGCGAGATGGCCCTTCAGCGGTATCCAGGGCGTAGGAATATTCCATCGCGGTGCGTTCAGCTTGGGCAAAAATTGCTGCCTTGACTGGACCACCTTCAGCCGCATTGGCTGCCGCTGAGTTACGAACTTTTTCAAACACGCGGGGTACACCCAAAATAAGGTTCGGGCGGGCACGCTGGAATTCCACGCCGAGGGTGGAAAAATCCGACCAGTGCGATTGTGTAGCACCGCCAACGGCCACTGCTAATGACACCGCTCGAGACAACACGTGCGCCAGCGGCAGAAAAGTCAGCACACGAGAACCAGGGACTGCAATGCCGCCAATTGGGTTTGTTAAAAGACCGTAGACTTCACTCAGCCAGTTTTTATGAGTTAAACGGCAACCTTTCGGTCGCCCTGTAGTGCCAGAGGTATAGACCAACGACGCGAGATCATCCGAGCGCGTCTGCGCGATGCGCGCATCAACTTCAGCGTCTGTAATCTCTCGACCTTCGAATTTCAACGTCGGGATAGCCGAGGCATTGATTTCCAAAATGCGGCGAAGTTGCGATTCAGAATTCTGAAGTGCCGGGCGTCCGTCGTCACGCAAGACAAGGTGCTTCATTAATTCCGAATGGTCACGAGTTTCTGTCACTGCGAACACGGCGCCAGAATCTTCAATAATCCATTCGATTTGGGATAGTGACGATGAGCCGTAAATTGGCACGCTCACCGCACCTGCAGCCCAAATTGCGCAGTCAAGTAGTGACCATTCATAGCGGGTTTCGGAAAGTAACGCGATGCGATCACCTTGCTGAACGCCATTTGCGATGAAACCTTTTGCAACTTCATACACCTCGGCGATGAATTCTGCTGAGGTTACGTTGATCCACTCAAAATTCTGTGGACGGGTAAACATAACCCCATATGGGCGTGCTTTAGCACCAGCAATCAGCGCGGTTAAACAAGTGTCGTGTTCACCAATGGTGTACTTAGCTGGCGTGGTGATTTCTTGCATCAAGTGCCTCTCGCAGTTAGAAAAGATTTCAAACGAATAATGATTCAATGTTTTCTTACAGTGAACCTTCTTCAAAACACTACATCGTTTTAGCTCACAATGAGGGAAATAATTACGCGTCAGGGCACAAATCGTGGCACAATAACGTTTTGTGGGATATCAAGAATCATTGCGCGAGTTAGCCGCCGCATACGCTATTTCTACTGGCTACACTGATTCCGAGGGACACCCAGTTGAGGTTTCCGAGGACACGTTGCTCAAAACCTTGCATGCGCTCGGTGTTGATCTTGGCGAGTCTCCCTCTGAAGCAGATATTCATCAAGCATTAAGCAACCGTTATGACCAGGAATTCACCCGGCCATTGCCGCGTTGCATCGTCACTTCAGATGAGTCGAACTACGTTGTGCATGTTCACGTTCATGACGGCGCTCCTGCTGAAGTTTCCATCGAATTAGAAGATGGCACGTTAGCAAAAGTTGATCAGGTTGAGAACTGGACTCCTTCGCGGGAGATTCACGGCACACATTGGGGTGAAGCATCCTTTAATATTCCAGCTGGTTTACCACAAGGTTGGCATACGCTCAAGCTGGTATCTGAAGGTATTGCTGCACAATGTCCATTAATTGTCACGCCTGCTCGTTTGAGCACCACCCAGACATATATTGAAAAGCCTGTCGCAGGTGTGATGGCACAGATCTATTCTGTTCGCAGCGAGAAAAGCTGGGGCATCGGAGATTTCCATGATCTTGGCCAATTGGGAGCATTTATTGCGCAGCAAAACGCTGGCGATTTCTTGCTTATTAATCCAATGCATGCCGCTGAGCCTTTTGCACCTATCGAAGACTCCCCTTATCTGCCAACTACCCGCCGATTCACCAACCCAATCTATATTCGAATCGAAGACATCCCTGAATATCACGACCTTGAGGCAGATGTCCTAGCTGCGGTAGAAGAATTGGCACAGAAGTTCCAAGCCACTAACCGTGATGCTTCGATGATTGATCGCAATCCGATCTATCAAGCAAAATTAGAAGTGCTGCGCGAGATCTTCCATGTTGCACGTTCTTCTGCGCGTGAAGCTGAGTTCCGTAATTATATTGCTATGGAAGGCACTGGCCTTGAAGAATTCGCTGCATGGTGTGCTCGCCAAGAAGCTGCAGCGATGTCAGCAAATCATGCTGTCGTTGATATGGACGAGCTGGCTGAGTTCTACATGTGGTTGCAGTGGATTTGCGATGCTCAGCTTGCTGCAGCACAACAGGCATGTACTGATGCTGGTATGAAGATTGGCATTATGGCAGATCTGGCTGTGGGTGTTCATCCTGGTGGTTCTGATGCTGAGACCTTAGCTGCAGTATTAGCGCCTGAGGCTTCGGTGGGCGCTCCACCTGATGCATATAACCAGCAGGGTCAAGACTGGTCGCAGCCACCTTGGCACCCAGAAAAGCTCGCTGAAGTTGGTTATAAGCCTTGGCGCGATATGTTGCGCACGGTTTTGCGCCATTCTGGCGGCATTCGTGTCGATCACGTTTTGGGTCTGTTCCGTTTGTTCTGGATTCCGCGTTTGCAAAGCCCAACTACTGGCACCTATGTCAATTACGATTACCGTGCTCTCGTGGGCATTCTTGCCTTAGAAGCTGAGCGCGCTGGCGCTGTTGTGATCGGTGAGGATCTGGGCACCTTCGAGCCTTGGGTACAAGAGGCGTTGGCGTCTTATGGCATTATGGGTACGAATATTTTGTGGTTCGAGTCGGATTATAACGGCCCTCGCCATAAAGAGGATTATCGCACTGCTGCATTAAGCTCGGTGACCACCCACGATTTGCCACCAACTGCTGGATATCTCGAAGGTGAGCATATTAAGTTGCGTGAGCGTCTTGGATTGCTGCTTTCCGACGCTAACGAGGACATCGCACAGGATCTGCACTGGCAGGCGCAGGTGCTCAATCGCGTGTTGGAACAAGGCGGCTTCGCTGGCGAAGAGTTCAACGTGGATAATTTCGAAGGCCGCGGCCGTGATGATCGTGGCGAGACTGAAACATTAGTTGCTGCGATGCACCGTTTCATTGCCCAAACGCCTTCTGCCTTAACGTGTACTGCGTTGGTGGATATGGTTGGCGATCGTCGCGTGCAAAACCAGCCAGGTACCACCAAGGATTTGTATCCAAACTGGTGTGTGCCGCTATCGAATGCACAAGGTGAAGTAGTGCTCATCGAAGATCTAGCTTCGAATAACACATTTGCGCATATTGCTGCTGCTTCTCGACGCAGTTAGTACCGCTTATTCAGAACGAAATTCCAAAGGTTTGCTGTGAGCATTATGCTCACGCACCTTTGGAATTTTTATATCACTATGCTTTCATGAGCTTCGCGCATAGACATTAAAACAGGAAAACGGGCTTGAGAACGTAGATTGTTCTCAAGCCCGTCGTTATAAACTTTAACAAGCGTTATGCTTGATTAAAGATTTATGCGTTCTTAGGAATGCCCTTTACTGGGGTCTTATTTTCCTCGTGCTTCATCATTGGCTTTGCTTCATGCTTCTGGTGAGCAGATGAACCCTGTGGCAACAACGAGGTGATAAAGCTTGGCAGACGCAACTGAGGCATCTTGAAGTTCAACTTCTTGAACAAGGAGTTGAACAGAGCAAATACTGGCAATGCGATCAGAGGAATCAAGACTGCAACAGCGCCGACCCAAGTGGCTTCTGGGGTCTTGTCGTTGTCGGTAGCTTCATCATCTTTCTTTGGAGTTGCTGGCACAGCAGCTGGGATGAACTTTGCTTCAGCTGCCTTACCATCCACAGTTGCCTTCACGGTAATACCCTTAGGCTGACCAGTGAAACCTTTTTTAGCAGTGAACTTCACAGCAATAACTGCACCCGAAGCGTTCTTCACAAGGGTATAGACACCTTCGTCAGTTTCGAGCGTATCGTTCTTGGCGCCTTCAACAACAACGTCCGTGATCTTAGCCTTCTCATCAGCACTGAAGATATCAGCAACCTTCTTCTCTTCTGGCTTTGGAGCTTCAGCAGGCTTGGTGGTATCAGCAGGCTTGGTGGTATCGGTACCAGCGGTGTCGCCACCAGCAGGCTTCGTGGTATCAGCAGGCTTGGTGGTATCGGTACCAGCGGTGTCGCCACCAGCAGGCTTCGTGGTATCAGCAGGCTTCGTGGTATCGGTACCAGCGGTGTCGCCACCAGCAGGCTTCGTGGTATCAGCAGGCTTCGTGGTATCGGTACCAGCGGTGTCGCCACCAGCAGGCTTCGTGGTATCAGCAGGCTTCGTGGTATCAGCAGGCTTCGTGGTATCGGTACCAGCGGTGTCGCCACCAGCTGCACCAGCTTCAGTGGTACCAGCGGTGTCGCCACCAGCAGGCTTCGTGGTATCAGCAGGCTTCGTGGTATCAGCAGGCTTCGTGGTATCAGCAGGCTTCGTGGTATCGGTACCAGCGGTGTCGCCACCAGCTGCACCAGCAGTTGGAGCAGTTGGAGTAGTTTCAGTACTCTCCTGAGCATTTGCACTGACGACAGCGCCAGAAATTACTGCAGTTGCAGTAACGGTAGCAATTGCTGAACGCATCCAAGCACGGTTATTACGAATCATTTAAAAAACTCCTAGATATATCTCGATCACGATTGTTTCCGTAATCGATGAATAAGTTAAGCTTAACACACATCTTCGTAATAAGTTAATAGTTTTTTAATGGTAGTCTGAGAATATTGCCAATTTCACCCATTGTGCGAGGTCAGGGCCGTGAATAAAACTTACAATTTTTTAGCCACACACCCCCAACAATAGGTACGCATACTCAAAGTAATAGGCAATTGGCTAACACGCAGTAGAGAATTACTATCAATAAACCGACTGCTGCAACCAGAAAAGCGTCGACAAGCAGAGTCACGCTTGTCGACGCTTTTGTCGTTCTCAAAATGTACTTCACGAATCTTTCAATCGGCCATGAGATCGATCGCCGTGAATCCGCTTGACAATGTTTTCTGCAGAAATCAAACACATCGGAACGCCAACACCAGGTACGGTGGTTGCGCCTGCATAATAGAGGCCCTTTATTTTGCGAGACATATTACGTCCACGGAAAAACGCTGATTGCCGCAGTGTGTGGGCAGGCCCGATGGCACTGGCTTGATGAGAATGATAGAGCGTCACAAAATCCTTTGGGCCAATCGTACGTCGAACCACAATGCGTTGCTCAAGGTCTGGCACAATTTCTGCCAGCTGTTGAATGGCAGCATCAGCAATGGCTTCTACCTTTGGAGTTGCATCACCATAGGCTGATCCATCGCCAATCGAGGGGTCGGCTGCAGTTGGAATCAGAATAAAGATGTTCTCATCGCCTGCTGGTGCAACACCTGCATCAGTCGCCGATGGCATAGAAATATAGATGGATCGTGAGGCTTGCTGGGCTGGGTCATGCTCAAAGACAGCTGCAAAATCAGGACCCCAATCCTTGCTGAAAATCAGATTATGGTGCGTAAGCTGCTCAATTTTGTCGCGCACCCCAAGCAGTACCAGAACTGCGCTGAGCCCAGGATCACGCCGCTTGAAATAGGATGCCGAATAACTTCGCACATCTGGGTCAAGTAACTGCTGCTCGGTATGGAACAAATCAGCGCTCGAAACAACTGCATCAGCGGCAATGAACCTATCATCGGTATAAACGCCGGTGACAACGCCTGCATCGTGCGCAATTCTTTCAACCGCCGCATCATAGATAAACGTCACTCCTTTTGCTTTCGCAATTGATGCAATGCTGTTCACAATTGCATGGAACCCACCAACCGGATAAAACACGCCTTGGGTTAAATCGGTATGACTCATTAAGTGATACAACGCAGGGGTGCGCTTTGGATGCGACGCTAAAAATACACTTGGATAGGTCAGAATCTGCCGCAGCCGCGTATCGTGAAACTGTCGATTCACAAACGATTGCATCGACTGCACCAACAACCGTGGAAGTTTCAGCAGATCACTTGGGCGGATAAACGATGCGTTGCTAAAGGTGGTGTACAAAAATCGATCGATACTACGTTGATAAATATCAGCTGCACTACGCAAATAATCCTCAAGTACCATGCCTGCACCAGGTTCAATGGACTCAAATAGTTCCAATACCTTTGCTGGATCAGCAGGCACATCCACAGGCTCATGACCTTCCGGGAAGATGCGATACCCTGGATCAAGCTGCACGAGCTCCAATTGTTCAGCAACGCTGGTGCCAAGCAGGCGGAAGAAATGCTCGAAAGCATCCGGCATCAAATACCACGAAGGGCCGGTATCAAATCGAAAACCATCGATAGCCAGTGATCCAGAACGTCCACCAGCCTCGCTATTCTTCTCCACGACAGTCACTGTATGACCATAGTGCGCTAATAGCGCTGCGGTTGCTAAACCGGAAAAACCTGCACCAATAACGACGATTCTCATCTCTGTGCTACCCCTTCGTCAGAATTGCTCGTGACACAATCGCCAATTTTTCATGGCGCGGCACGCGGATACGTTGGCGATAAATCTGTGCAATCGTGGCGTTTTCTAACCTGTTGGTCAACGCTTCAAATAAACCCGCGGCCGCAGCCACACCTCTACGCGCCCCTGTAGGCAGCAGCGGAATAGCCTCGTGGGCACGCGCTAAATCGTTGCGAATATCTGCAATAATCACTGCCTTTTCAGCTTCATCGAGGCGCCTTGGGAAATAGCTGCGCCCTAAGACTGCAGAGTCTTCGGCAAGATCGCGGAGAAAGTTGATTTTTTGAAATGCTGCTCCGAGCGCGCGAGCGCCTGGCTCTAATGGCATAACTGCGTGAGTGTCGCCGGCAAAAAACACGTGGAGGCATAGGATCCCGATGACTTCCGCAGATCCGTAAATATACTGCTCAAAGCTGGTGCCGTCATGCACACTACGTAAAAGGTCTTCGCGCATCGAGCGGAAAAACGCAGCGATATGTTCCTCTGGGAATTTGCAGCGCCTCGCGGTTACTGCATATGCATGTAACACTGGATCAGTATGAAATCGCTTGTCAGGTGCGGCAAGGACTACGGCTTCATAGTCTCGCAGAGCTTGGACTGGATCATCATGCGCAGCTTGGGCAGTGCCGTCGACAATTTCATCGGCGATTCGCACCATTGCATACAGGTTGCGAATATCAGCGCGAATGGTGGGGCTGAGCAGTTGCGTCGCAAGGCAAAAACTCGTGGAATAGCATGAGATTATTTGGCTGGCAGCTTTATGCGCTGCATTGTCATACCGCTGTAAATAATTGCTCATGATTCCCCAAGCCACATCACTTTTATGGTCGTATAATCCAAAGACTAGCTGGTTCTACGCTGATGATTCAACAACCTTCGGTTGCCAGCTGCTTTACGACGACACCACCATAACAATCTGCGTTTCATCGTCACGACTATCGCCATCACTTGCATGATTCTGGCAGCACCAACCTCATACGGAAGGTACATACGCGCACATCAAGGCTTGGGATCAAACTCCCCTAGCTGTGTGCCAGGTGAAACATTGCTGATCCCAAGCCTTGATGTTCTAGAACATGCTGATAATCCAGGCCAATACCACAATGGCAAGCAACACATACAGTGACTGTGTGACTCGTGATTGTGGATATTTCCGTTTCGGTTTTGGCAGCCGCTGATCTTGCTTACGAAGCTCTTCAGGATTTGCCATCCGTATCATTCCTTTGTGAGACAAACATTCGTTGATTGAACTTAGCGTGCATACCTTGTTGTACTCGAATGATGAACACTCCAGCAATATCAACACTTCGCAGTACGATCATCGCTAATATCGCGCACAACGGTACGACAACGACAAATACTACACTGACTTGCAACCAAAATGGCCACGTCGTCAACAGTTGCGAAAGTTCGTTGCTCAATGAGGATTGCATGAGACTTACAGTGTTCCGTCTAACCCACGACGCTTCAACAACGGTGCAAGATCAATACTGCGACCTCTGAGCTGCTCAAATGCCAATGTGTAATCATCTGCACCACCGCGTGAAAGGACGAGATCACGGAAGCGTTGCCCCGCCTGGCGAGTGGTTTCAGCCGTTGCCTGTGCACCTGCAGCATTGACTTCTTGGAACCAGTCGAAACCATCCGCATCGAGTGCTTCTGCCCACAGGTAAGAGTAGTACCCTGCTGAATATCCGCCACCGAAAATATGCGCAAAATATCCGGTGCGATATCGCGGTGCCAGCTGATCGACATCCAAGCCAGCGTCGAGAAGCGCTTGTGCCTCAAAGGCATCGATATCAGACACGCGAAGTGCTGCTGCTTGTTCGGTAGTAAGCGAATGCCACGCTAGATCGATGATTGCAGAAGCCAGGTATTCACTCGTGCCAAAACCTTGGCCAAATTTTCGCGCACTTTCAATGCTGGCAACCAGCGCATCTGGAATTGGTGCACCTGTTTCATAATGACGGGCATAGTTGCGCAAAATCGTTGGATCAAACGCCCAGTTTTCATTAATTTGCGATGGGAACTCCACATAGTCACGTGGCACATTCGTACCGCTTAAACTTGGATAGCGGACATTCGAAAGCAAACCATGCAGGCCATGACCGAACTCATGAAAAAGTGTGCGCAATTGATCCAAATTCAGCAGCGGCTGGGAACCATCAGCTGGCTTTGGAATGCCCATCACATTAATCACCACAGGCTTGGTACCCAAGAGTTCAGATTGATCGACAAACGAACTCATCCATGCACCACCACGCTTGGATGCGCGGGCATAATAATCAGTCAAAAACAGACCAATGCTCTGGCCGTCTTCATCTTTCACTTCCCAGACCTGCACGTCTTCGTGGTATCCGAGCAGATCATCACGCGGTTCCACGGTAATGCCATAGAGACGATTTGCAGCATAGAACACACCGTCACGCAGCACCTGCTCTAATGGGAAATAGTGTGAAAGCGCTTCTTCGTCAATGGCATAATCACGCAGGCGCACCTGTGATTCCCAATAGGACCAATCGGCACCAGTGATATCAGAATCTGCAGCTTCGACTAATAATTTATATTCATTGCGCGCATTCGTTGCCGCAGCTGGGGCTAATCCATGCAATAATCCGCGCACTGCTTCAGGGGTCTTGGCGGTTTCTTCAGAAATCACGAACTCTGCATGCGAACTATAGCCTAATAATTCTGCCTTTCGTGCTCGTAGCTGCACGATCTCCAACGCATTGGCAAGATTATTCACACCGCGCTGCTGGGATGCTTGATAGATCTTTGCACGAGAAGCAGGATTCGTCAGCTCTGCTTGAATCGACTGCACAGTTGGCAATTCTAAGGCAATCACATACCCGGCTTTCCCAAGATCCTCAGCAGCCTTTTTCGCACTGGCAATACGCGCTGGGCTTAAGCCATCAAGTTCGTCTTCCGTTGCAAATTCCACCGCCAGCTTACGCGTGCTCGCACCAAGCTCGGAGGTAAATGCTTGCGACAGCACTGATAAACGCTCATTGAACGCTGAAAGCTGTGTCTTTTGCTCCGCTGTGAGATTCACGCCCTTACGAGTAAAGCGCCGCAGTAGAAGATCATATAAACGCTGTGATTCCGGATCAGTTGGCACTGTGACTGCCTGAATACGCTGGTACAACTGCTCATTGAGATAGATAGCATCGGTATGAGCCGCGAGTACAGGGGCGATTGTTTCGGCAATGGCCTCCATCGCGTCATTGGTATCGGTTCCCAAGAGGTTAAAAAAGACGTTGGAGACGCGCGCCAAATATTGTCCTGAACGCTCGAGCGCTTCGACAGTATTTTCCCACGTTGGAGCAGCTTCGTTGCGCACAATTGCAGCAATTTCTTCCAGCTGTGCAGCCATCGCTTCCTGAAATGCTGGTTCAAAATGCTCAAGCTCGATCTGCGCAAATGGTGGAAGTTCAAATGGTAATTCAGAAGGTTGAGAAAACGGATTCAGTGTCATGTTCACTCATGCTAGTTGCTACACTACTGCTTATGCACGCCGAGTCCGAGAACCCTGAAGTCTTCACTGCCGGATTCCACGTTATTGGCACAAGCGACGGTAGCGTAGATTTTTTCGACGAGATCCGCTACACCACCGTTGACCTGCTCGATGGCACCCAAACCCCGTTGCACCTAAGTGTGACACGGCCACACGGCGCCAAAGAGTTCGACGATTTGCCGGTCGTGGTTTTTATTCACGGCGGCAGTTACGTCAGTGGCAGCTACCACGACCCAGATTTTCAAACTTTCGCGCTCGCACGTGCAAATGTCATCACCGTGAGTGTGGAATATCGCCTTGGATTAGATGGCTTTGTGCAATTTCATAATGAACCGGCATCGTCGTATCGTGGAGTCACTGATTGTCTAACCGCCCTACAGTGGGTGCAAAACCATATTGAAGCCTTCGGCGGCGATCCAACCAATGTCACCTTAACTGGACAATCTGCAGGTGGCGGCATTGTATTGTGGCTGATGCGCAAAGATCATTACAGTGGATTATTCCGCCGAGCATTTGCCATGTCCCCTGCGTTTCCGGCAAAAGGTTTTCCTGCGCGCAAGAAATTCTTGCGTTTTGCACTTGGCACTCCAATTACCAAACCAGCACTTCGGGCACTTTCGCGTCAGCAATTAGATCGTGGCTATTCCCGCATGAATGCGATGATTCCATTCGATTTAACTTTAGGACCCTACCCCTATGATCCTGCTGAATTAGCAGATATCCCACTGGCAATTAGCACTACCCGGGAAGAAATGCACCATATCGCGCGCCCGAAATTGCCACGTCTATTCTTACGCTACGCTTTTGGCATCACCAAGCACTGGCAACCAGCGATGCCAGAAAACCAGGTTGGCTCAGCCATTAGCGATAGCAAAATTCGCCAGCATGCATATCGCACCGCTTCCATGCGCCCACAAACGTTTTTGCTCGAACACCGGGGTCACAGCCCAATTTTGCACTGCGAAGACATGCCGTGGATCGCTGGCAATACTGCCGATCAAGCACATGTATTTGAACTATTTTTAGACTTTGTTCGCGGAAACTACTGGCAATCTTATGGTGAGCACAAGCAAGTATTGATCAATACCACCACTGAATTGACCTACCATGCAGGTGCATTCGACCACTTTAAAAACGCGTTAAAACCGCACTAATACCAGATCACAACCTCCACAACTGCCTGAACACTGGCTGATTAGCCCCACAATTGCTTGGCCAATACCTTATACCCGCACAACCTGGAGTAAGGCTTGCTGCAATGCTTCATGCTGGAGTTGTTCGACCATCCACGGACTAAAGGCAAATGGTGCCGCAAGCACACTGGTAATGCATGCTTGCGGATCAACCCAGATATAATCATCAACCTCAGCTTTTGCAGGAGCGATCTCATCATCAATACGCGCCAAAAACACTGGACAAATCTCCCATTCCACGATCCCACGTGAATCAACCGCACGATAACGAAAATCTGGAAGCACCATCTCAACCTGCTGCACACCAGCAATCCCAAGCTCATGCGGCACCCACCGACGGACAGCATCAGCAAAGGTTTCATTCGGTGCCACATGTCCACAGGCAGAATTTGTCCATACTCCAGGCCAAGTCTTTTTCTCTAATGCGCGCCGGGTAATTAACAATTGCCCTTCACGGTTAAAGACATAACACGAAAAGGCCAAGTGCAGCGGGGTATCAGTGGTGTGTACCTCGGCTTTTCGTGCGGTACCAATTCGATTGCCCTGTTCATCAGCAAGTACGACTATATCTGTCATAACCCCTAGCCTACCTGTTTTCACCTCCAATGACTCTCGGCACAAATTGTTGCATCGGACCGATTAGTTGTTCAATATTGTTCTCTCGCTCTAAAAGTGAAGTAATCGTGGAAGATTGTCGCTTCGTTTTCTCCTTGGTTGCTGCCCGCGCACCGAAACCATGCGCTGCTACAGGAGCACCGGGGCGTCGTAAAGCTTGCTCTTGCGAGGAGCTCTGCGGTGCCGCTAAAGGATGCGTTGCAACACGTGTTCCTCGTGACTCAGTATGTGGCATCGAATGTGCACTACTACTCCCGGCCCGGTGAGCTCGCGAATCTGATGGCAGCTCCACCTGCTTCGGGGCCAGATGCGTCCCAGGTATGTGCTTGCCGATGGCATGTTTGATCGAGTTGCTAGGGTGCTGCTGGATCTTATCGGTGGCGCTCAACGCGGCAGTATTGCGTGGTTGTGCGATTCCCAAAGCCTCGAGCTGGTTTGGCGTAGTGTGCGTTGATACACCAGTTGTGCCACTCTGGAGACCCTGAATGCCTCGCAGTTTTGAGTGTTCAAGGGCACTGATCTGGGTTGGCTGGACGTGTTGGCGCAGGTGCAGTTTGTCAGATAGCAGTGCAGGTGGCACCAAGGATCCTGGAGTATGGCCGCTGTGTGTAACAGAACCAATTTGGGAAAGCGTTGATGGCAATGCACCAAAGGCTTGCGCGATTGGTTGGATGGTTGGTTGCACGGTTGGTTGCACGGTTGGAAGCGCATGGGCAGACATCGTTGGCATATTCCAGCTTGGCTGATGGTTCAAAGCAGACGATGCCAGATTCTGGTGCGAATCCAGGTGCGAGGAGTACGCATCATGCAGTTGCGAGGCATCTGCAAGCCCTTCAGATTCAGCTGCTAACGATGGTGCGTGTGCAAACCCAACGTGAGTCCGCTCGAACGTACCGATAGTACGAGTCAGTGCTGCTGAGGGGTGTATGGCAGCTTGATTCGAACCAGCGTTCAATGCAGGGCCAACATGGTTGCCACCAATAGTGATACTACCGGCAGAAGCCTGTGTTGTGAGCGAAAACAGCGTATAGCTACCGCATTCTGCACGACTTAAACTACCGCTAAGACTGCCTAATACCTGTGAAAGCAGCATCTGTTCAGTAGCCATAAGCAGCTCAAATTCAGTTCCTGCAGCACGTAGCTCTTCGATCTCTTGGTATGCCTGTGTTGCTTCTGCAGTAGCATCTTCTACGATACCTGCCAGTTCAGCGACCACCGTACCGATTTCACGGAATGTAACGCTGGAGTTCAGTAAGGCTGCAGCAACGGCCTGAAACGAAGTTGCCGCTTTTTCAAAAACTATGCCTTCATTGCTACGTAAGAGATCATCTGCACTGGCGCGCACATGAGTTGCAGTAGTGGCAAGCTCGGAACCAACACTGTTCCAAACTTCTGCTGTCATTAATGCATCTGAAATTTGCGTTGCTTGCAAAGAATCACAAAGCTCATCCAACGATCCCGCTTGCGGTGCACTTGTAGCACTCACAGCACTACTGCTGACGTCAGTTGCTGGTTTAGTTGGGAATTGCACGGTCTGGTTCATAACCGTACGCTCATCTGCAGCGCGTTCAACAATATAGCCATTGAAGTCATTTTGCCCAGTTAACGCCTGCACACTAGCTGCCAATGCTCCTTGCAACCACTGAATATGCGCCAGTATTAAATTAAGGGCGTGCTGCGCACTGCTGTGTGAGCCGGATAATAATTGGCGATGTTGTTCTGCAAGATCGTCAATTGCAGCAAGTGATGAGAATCCATACGAGAGATGCTCTTGTTGGGTTGTTGAAATGAGTTGTTCGACATCGCTGCATACAGTGTCGAGATTCGCGAGGACCTGACGGATACTGTCAGCGTCGATAAGCAAACGCTTCATACTTCCTCCTTGAAGCATGTGGAATCGTTGTAACAAACACGTGGTAAGGCCACCAGTTGCTCCCAACGATCAAAGAACAAACCAATGTTTCCTTACGTATTGGTTAGTCTTTTTTCGCGACGTTTTGGTTCCCGAAAGCCTGTGACAAGGGAAAAGGACCTACCGATTGGTAGGTCCTGAAGAATCTTGTTTGTAAAACGTACAGTCAAGTTGAGGCTAAAAGCTGCGGAGATCGCCTTCGTAGACAAGATTTCCGATGGTCAGGCGGGATTCTCGTACTTTGCTGTAGTCCACATTGAAGCCGTATTCGAGGTTCGTGGCAGCACCTGGGCCGAGTGGCAAGTCGAGTGGAATTGTTGCCTCTGGAACAGGTGCGCCGCCATCGAAAAAGACTGCAATGGCGTCCACTGGAAGTGGCACGGTGTTGTGATTTTTTATCAACAGATAGAACACCGATGCATTGTGTTCATAATCATAGGCAGTTTTAAGAATTTGCACGTCAATATTCAAGCCTTCGTCATAGTGGATTTCTTTCAAATCCTCTGTGATGATCACTGGGGCAATATCGCGCGGAGTAAATACTGCTTCAGGTGCATCAGTTGTGATTGCTGGCGCTGGTGCTGGCAACGTCGCGGTTTGCTCTACCTCTGTGGCACACCCAGTGAGCATTAAGGCAGCTGCTCCAAGTCCTAGTATGCGCTTCATGAATCCTTCTTCCCGAATATAACGACCGTGCACGATATTGCTGTATATTACAGTGCCATCTTAACCGCAAACACAACACACGCAATATTCCAAGAGTTGCAACCATGCCAGATGCTTGACGACGCTGCCATTGCATACCTGCTCAACCATGCATATGCACACAGCTGGCAAATGCTCTGGTAATTGCTTGCGTCAGGCCAAACTTGCAATCCACGCTTGCAGCAGACGCACGCTTGCAGCAGGCCACGTTTCTGACAAGCCAAGATGCGAGCCGCAACTCGACACCAGCAAATACATTCGCTACCGTTATATTCGCGATTGAGTCAATGTTTTGGAACACAGTGCAGTTTTATTTGCGCTTTTCTCACTCATGGTCTCGACTGTTTGCCTTACTTTCTTGTTCAACCAACATAAGAAGTATTGTGCTGTCTGAACGGCAACCACCATATCGCTATCAGACAGTTTTGTATGAACACACCTGCTTCATACAAGCACATCTTGATTCTTCGGCTGTATCTGCCTCGCACACGACCGCGGCACCGCACGTTCAACCACAACAGCGGCATCGCAGACTCGACTGTGTCAATGGCACCGCACGAGCACAGCAGAAAGAGTTTTTCATCACAGTTATACGTGATGATCATGTTTTGCTGCTGAGGTATTCACAAAGGTAACGGCCATAACGATCACTTTGCAACATTTATAAGAACTTTCATGAAATTAAATCTCAATTTATTGCCCTTGCGCATTCTGGTTAAGGTACCTAAGAGTACCTAGGTACCACGTGATTGTTCTTCTTCACCGCTTGCAAAGCACTATCATTTACATTTTCTTCAATACCAAGGAGCATCTGAAGCTCATGACTCATAAAAATGGCACCAGCAGCATCTCTTTCGCAGCAATTGTGCCAATCGCACTGATGCTGTTTTCTATGCTATTCGGTGCTGGCAACTTAATTTTCCCACCAGTCTTAGGCGCACACGCTGGCCAATCCTTCACCCCTGCGATCATCGGCTTCTTAATCGGCGGCGTTGCGCTACCGGTCATCACAATTATCGCCGTAGCACTTTCTGGCCAAGACATCCTCTCATTAACCGCTCGCGGCGGTAAAATCTTCGCCGTCGGTTTCTCCATGGCAGTCTATCTCTCCATCGGTGCATTCTTCGCAATCCCACGTACCGGTGCAGTAAGTTTCGCCACCGCCATTAGCCCAATTACCGGCTGGGAATCCACCTTTGCCTCAGTGATCTTCAACCTGATCTTCTTCGGTATTTCTTTCTTCTTGGCATTAAACCCACAAGGCATGGTAGACAAACTGGGCAAGGTCCTCACCCCTATGCTGCTCATCCTCTTAGCACTATTGGTCATCATTTCAATGATCAGCTTGCCAAACGATCCAGCACCTGCCATCGGTGAATACGCGACCTCTCCACTGACCACCGGTTTGTTCGAGGGCTATATGACCATGGACTCCATTGCAAGTCTGGCATTCGGTATCGTGGTGATCTCGGCAATCCGCCGCAAGCAAACTGATCCACACGCACCAATTTTGAAAGCTACCTCGATTGCTGCAATTATCTCAGGCGTACTGCTCGGCCTGATCTACTTAGGTCTCGGTGCTATGGGTATGCGCATGCCAGAAGCACAAAGCTTTGACGACGGCGCCTCCTTATTATCAGCTGCAGCATTAGAAACCCTAGGATTCCCAGGCCAAATCATTTTCGGCGGCATTGTTTTGTTGGCATGTTTAACAACTGCTGTTGGTTTGTTAGTCGCAACCAGCCAATTCTTTGAAACCTTGGTACCAAAGATCAACTACACCATGTGGCTCACTCTTTTTGCCATCACCAGTTTCATCTTTGCTTCTGCAGGATTGGAAACTGTGCTGTCGATTGCTGTGCCAATTATCATTGTGCTCTATCCAATTGCCATCACGTTAGTGGCAATTACCATTTTCTCTGCCCTGACAAAGCTGCCAGTTTTCTTTGGCTTCCGTTTTGGTGTCTGGGCTGCAACTGCCTGGTCAGTGACCACCGCTGCTGCTCCACAACTACTTGCATGGGCACCACTGCAAGCAGCGAACTTCGGTTGGGTCATTCCAGTTGCCATCGTCTTTGCAATTGGCCTCAGCATCGACCTTTCCAAGCGTGAGACCACCCTTGAGCGCTTAGCCGCATTATAAGAAACTGCCGCGTAAGCGTGTTTCAGCTGCTGAACTTGCAGGTCGCGTCGTCAAGCATGCACCTGTGAGGCTGGCTTCATTAATACTCAACAACCTAGTTCCTTTCAAGATTAAAGGAGCTAGGTTGTTTGCTTCAGAGAAGTAGTTGTACGCAAGTGTGCAAACATGCATTCCGATGAACCAATCTGAGCTGGGGAAATATGATCGCTTTATGTACTTTCGCAATTCTTGGAAAATATCACTAACCTGTTGAGCATGCTTATAACCAGTCGATGTTTTCTCGCTGGACTCCTGCTTGCAGTCGTTCCAATGAGCGCCGGATGTTCTGCCGGGATTACAGCATCTCAATCAGCTGACTTTTTCACCAACACCCCAGGCACAGTTGTCATTGGCACCACTGCTGCTCCGGCAAGCCTGGATTTCACGACCACAGGTGGTGCGGCAATTCCGCAAGCACTGATGGGCAATGTGTATGAAGGATTAGTCGAGATCACCCAAGATGGTGAAATTCAGCCACTGTTGGCAAAACATTGGACCGTCAGCGATGATGGGCGCAGCTATGTATTTGAGCTACGCGACGATGTGACCTTTAGCAATGGGGATACATTTAATGCCCACACTGCAAAGTTCTCACTTGATCGCGTACGCTCTGAGAGCTGGACGAATGGTTTGAAAAAACAAATGGATGTGGTGGAATCCGTTGAAGTTTTAAACGATTACACCTTGAAAGTTGTACTCACGCAACGCTCCAACTCATGGCTATGGGCAATGGGAACCCTCGTGGGTGCCATGATGAGCCCAAATGGTGTTGCCGATCTCGCGCAGCAGCCAATTGGTACCGGACCATATGTGGTGGAAAACTGGGCAATTGGCACTTCCCTCTCCTTCCAAGCCCGCGAGGATTATTGGGGCGAGCAACCACTGAATCAGCGCGCCCTGTTTCGGTATTTCACCGACGCCATTGCGCTGACTAATGCCGTGCGCAGCGGCAATATTGATGTTGCGCTCGGCGTACAATCGCCAGAGCTTTTGGATAATTTACGTGCTGATCACACTCTTGATGTGCACGTCGGCACCACCAATGGCGAAGTGTTGCTCTCGATGAATCATCGCCGCAAAATCTTCCAAGATATTCGAGTCCGCCAAGCAATTCTGTATGGCATTGATCGGCAAGCCATTTTAGATACCACCTGGGAGGGCTACGGCGTTGATACTGGTGGCACGCCGGTTCCACCAACGGATCCATGGTACGAAGGACGTTCCCGGTACACCTATGATCTTGCCAAAGCGCGTCAGTTGCTGGCGGAATCTGGATATGCCGGTAGCGAAATTGTGCTCTCAGTGCCATCGCTGCCATATGCGCAAGCAGCCGCGGAAATCTTATATTCGCAGTTACGCGATATTGGTTTTAGCGTGCGGATTGAATCCACCGAGTTCCCGGCTGTCTGGTTAGCCAAAGTGTATAAAGGACACGATTACGATCTCTCCTTAATCGCGCATGTGGAAGCTCGCGATATTCCAAATATTTTCGGCAATGCTGAGTACTACCTGGGAGTGGATAACCCAGAGATTTCTCAGCAGCTCAAAGAAGCCGATGCTGCAGCACCAACGGAATATGCCGCCAAGATGAAGCAGGCAGTTCACACAATTATGGAGTATGCGGCCGCCGATACGCTGTATAACTTGCCATCGATTGTGGTCACGCGCACTGGAATCTCTGGAGTCCCAGTCAATTCCGTTGCCGATGGTTTCCATTTGGATACGATTGCGAAGAAGGAGCGGTAAATGGTTATTCGAGCTGCACGAACGCTTGGAAAATACTTTCTGACCCTAGTTGTCGCCAGTATTGTAATTTTTATCGCTTTAAGAATAATCCCTGGTAACCCTGCTGAAATCGCACTCGGTGTTACTGCATCACCAGAAGCTATTGCCCAATTAGAAGCTGAGATGGGCCTTGATCAACCCTGGCATGTCCAATACGGCAGCTGGATTGGTGGCTTGCTCACCGGAAATTTTGGGACCTCATTAAGCTCTGGTGCTGATATTTCACCACTTGTATTCGATCACGTGCAGGTCAGCTTGATTCTTGTGGGCTGCGCTATGGTACTAGCCCTCTTAAGCGCGTTACCGCTTGGTGTATGGGCTGCAGCCCGCGCACAGCGTCTCGACGGTGTCATTATTGCCGCTGGTAGCCAGCTTGGTGTGGCGGTTCCAAGCTTCCTTGCTGCGGTGTTGTTAGTTGCAACATTTTCCGTGCACTTAGGGTTACTTCCGGCAAATGGTTGGCATGTACCAAACCAAGACCCAGTTGGTTTTATGCTGCGCTTAATTTTGCCGGCAGTGTCATTAGGGCTTGTGCAAGGTGCCATTATGACTCGCTATGTGCGCAACGCTGTGCTTGATGTGATGAATGAAGATTTTATGCGCACTGCGCGTGCGAAAGGTTTAAGCCCAGCACGTGCATTATGGATGCATGGCTTACGCAACGCTGCGCTGCCAGTGATCACCGTTTCTGGCCTGCAACTAACATCCATGCTTATTGGCGCGGTTGTGATTGAAAAGGTATTTGTGCTGCCAGGGCTTGGTTCAATGCTACTGGCTGCTGTCACGAGTCGTGATTTACCAACAGTTCAAACCATTGTCATGGTGTTGGTGGTCATTGCGGTGGTGGTCAATATTCTTGTCGATCTCGCCTATGTCGTTGTTGATCCGCGTACTCGGAGGAAAATCTCATGAAACGCTCCCCTGCTACCGTCATCGGCGGGTGCATTGTTATCAGCGTCATTGTGATGGCACTGATCTCCTTGGTGTGGACTCCCTATGACCCACTTCAGGCATACCCTGCTGATCGCCTCCAAGGTTCAAGTTGGGAACATATTTTGGGAACCGATCGCTTAGGCCGCGATGTGCTGTCTCAAATTATGGTGGGTGCGCGAATCACATTATTAGTCGGCGTAGTTTCGGTTGCAGTTGCGTTACTTTTTGGCGTACCACTTGGCATCATCGCAGCTATGCGACGCGGCTGGATTGAATCCTTGATCATGCGCACATCTGATTTATTGCTAGCGTTTCCGGGTTTGCTCTTAGCAATTTTGGCAACAGCAATGTTCGGGGCCACCACAGTTACCACCATGATTGCCATTGGTGTTGCGAGTATTCCAGCTTTTGCTCGCGTCTCGCGCGGACAAGCCTTAAGCATTATGAGCCGCGATTATGTGGCTGCAGCGCAAACCGCAAAGCGATCAAAATGGTATATTGCCACCAAGCATGTCTTGCCGAATATTTTAGGTGTCATCATTGTGCAAGCATCGGTTTCTTTCGCCATTGCAATTTTGGCCGAAGCTGGTCTGAGCTTCTTAGGCCTTGGCACGCCACCACCAGATCCAAGTTGGGGTCGGATGCTGCAAACCGCACAATCTTCACTTGCAACCGCACCAACCTTAGCGTTGTGGCCAGGTCTTGCCATTGCGATTACGGTGCTTGGCTTTAATTTACTCGGTGATGGACTGCGTGATCTGCATGATCCGCGTTATACGCTCAAGGGGAACCGCTAATGCTTGAAATTAAAGGTCTCAATACGCTCAATATTGTACGCGATGTGAGTTTCACCTTGCAGGCAGGCAGTCGCGTGGGTCTGATTGGCGAGTCGGGTTCGGGGAAAACTCTCACCGCGCTGTCCATTATGCGACTTGTGGATGCAACCGGTGAGATTACTTTAGATGATCTTGCGATTCATCAACTCACCGAAACAGGCATGTGTCAGGTTCGCGGTAAGCGCATTTCGATGGTGTTCCAGGAGCCAATGTCAGCGCTGAATCCACTGATGAAAATTGGTGCGCAACTGCGAGAAGCCATCCGGATTCATCGACCGATGTCGAAGCGTGCGGCGAATACAGAAATGCTGGAATTGCTTGATGATGTGGAATTAGATGCAAGCCTTGCAACTCGCTACCCACACGAATTATCCGGCGGACAGCGCCAACGCGTACTCATTGCGATGGCACTCGCCCATCAACCAGATATTTTAATTTGTGATGAACCAACCACAGCACTCGATGTCACAAGCCAGCGTGCAGTGTTGGATCTGATCTTAACGTTGGTTGCTCGCCACGGCACTGCGTTGCTGTTTATTACCCACGATCTTGGCCTGATTGCGCAAGCCTGCGAAGAAGTGCTCGTGATGCAAAACGGCGCAATTGTTGAATCCGGTACCGTTGAACAGGTTTTACAGCATCCGAAACATCCTTATACCCAAATGCTTCTCGACGCCTCCGATCTGCCGGCGGCAAGTCCTGCAAGACAAACCGATGAAGTATTAGTCAGTGTTGATCATGTGTGGAAACGCTATAACCGGCACACCAGTGTGCTGCGAGGAATTAATCTTTCGATTACGCGTGGCCAACGCTTAGGAATTGTCGGTGGCTCAGGATCTGGCAAAACAACATTATTAAAGCTTCTTGCCGGATTAGAAAAGCCGTCGAAGGGCAAAGTGCACGTTCATGGCGATTTGCACATGGTGTTCCAAGATCCGATGGGATCATTAAACCCACGCATGCGGGTTGGCGATATTATTGCCGAAACATTAGCGAGCTATGATTCAGCTCGTATTGCGGAGGTTCTCACTGAAGTTGGGTTAGTCCCTGAAATGGCGAATCGTTTCCCACATGAATTTTCAGGTGGGCAACGCCAACGAATTTCTCTCGCACGTGCGTTAGCGCCATATCCAGAATTGTTGTTAGCGGATGAGCCTGTTTCAGCACTCGATGTTTCAGTGCGGAAAAAAGTACTCACGCTGCTCGATAGCTTGGTACAAAAACGTGATCTGACATTGGTGTTCGTCTCGCACGATATTCATGTTGTGCGTAGTGTGTGTACCGATGTCATTGTGATGCAAGATGGTGAAATTATTGAATCCGGTACGGTCGCAGAAGTACTGGATAATCCGCAGACTCAATATACAAAGGACTTAATTGCAGCAGTTCCGAAGTTATATCGTAATTAAGGAAACTGCGTAGGGTAACGCCAGTCTGGGAAACTGTGCATCCCATCCGTGCGCATTCATATCGGTAGTGTCGAAAAGCGCTCAGAATATTGACAGTTTCTTAATATGCCTATGCAAAAGGCCGTGAACTTGAAAGGAAACCAAGTTCACGGCCTTTTGTATTCAATCATGCGGCAGCTCGTACAGCTGCTCGGATGATATTAACGTGGCAAACGAATCAAGTTATGCTGTTGTGCCCACTGGAAGATTCCGCCTGCTATTGCAAGCAGCACACCAATAATGCTGGTAATAATTAGTGGCCATTTCCAGCCAGACGCCTTTGGTGGATTCGGCTGTGGATCTACAGGCTTCGTAGGTGTTGAAGTACTTGGGGTTGTGGTCTTCTGGCTCGAAGTTGCAGAAGGTTGCGTCGTTGTAGGCTTTGCAGGCGCTGGCGTAGTTGGGGTCGTTGTAGGCTTCGCGGCCTCTACACACAACTGCAAGCTGGCATCAACTGGAGAAAGAATCAAATGCTTATTGATGATATCGCGCTCGATCAGTGGTAACGCGATAGTATGCAGCAAATCTTTGGTGGTGCGGTGTTCGGCAAGATCTGCATTGAACTTGGCATATGCTCGAGTTTTCGCATCTGCAATTGTCACCGCATGTTCCAAACCAGAACGTAGATTTGTCAAACGAATCTCACTGTGCAGGCCTGGCTCAGCAGCAAAACCAATAAAGCCCTTCACTGACCGGTATTGTTTCGTAACCTCTTCAACTGTCGCATCATCAACGGCACCATGTTTGGCCGCTAACCGTTGCTTCAGGATTTCGAAACTATCGTCTTCAGCTTTAAATATTTTGTTCGCTTCTTCGCTCGTAATGCCATAACGACGTTCAAAAGTATCAAGAACTTTACGAGTTTCGCTCGCATGGTCTGCAAGGATCTTGCGTTCCTGCGCCTCGTCTTGACGCACCGCATCCACATCAAAGGTGCAGACCTTATCAACAACAGTCGGCTTTGCTACCAGATATTCCTGAGAGGAAGCTGGCTGAGCCACGCTTATAATTCCAGAACCCAGTGTCGTTGCTGTCAACGCAGCAATCAACAAGCGTCGTGACACGATCATTGCAGTTTTCCTTTGTATATCTGTATATCGAAACTTTCGGTGACATTTTTGCACCACAGGACAACATAATAACCATCGAAATGTTTAGCAACACGAAAGCTTTCATAGCATTTGCTTTTCGACGCCAACCGGCATGCCGGAGACGTCGAAAAGCAAGCATAGCGTGCAGGTATTATGCCTTCACGGGCCAAAAGGTGCAATTGATCACAACTGAAAACTTGTGCCATTCCACTGCACTACTTTTGAGCCATGACGTATTCATTAATGATCCCGCAGTTTTGCTAATAGGCGCTGGTAAATTCCGCTGCCATCATGACCAATACCATCATGCTGGAAGAAATTGGTCACATCTACTCGCGCATCAGCAAAACTCTGTGCGGTGTGCATCGAATATTCAAACGGCACAAAAATATCGTCAAGGTAGACTTCTGCAGCCACTGCTGGTGCAGTTGCCAACACTTGCGCATCATATGGCGACTGCTGCCAAGTATGCTCGGCAAGTTGCTGGGCGGCTTGTTGGAAGCTGTGTAGCGCTGGATCTTCTTCAAACTGCCACGGGAAAATATGCTCGCCTGTCAAATAATATGGCTCTGAACTGCGAGGATCCGCAGCTTCGGCAAATCCAGGGATTTCTTCCCGAATCCGATGCGCAGACCAGTTCGTTACCTGCTGTCCACCAATACCACCATAGATAGATTCATGAATCGCGGCATAGAGTGGACCGCGCTCATAGCTCAGATGCTCGCCAACAGCTGCTAAAAATTCACGGGTTAATCGCTTTTCACCACGGTGTTGCACAAACGGTGATTCCAGCAAATAACCCAAGGTAGCAAAGCCGGTACCTCGCCCAAGATTAATACCAAGCATGCGGAATCGACGTGAGCTTAAGCGTTCACCAGTTGGCAATAGTTCAGCGGACTGATCGAGGTGATGGGCGATTTCACGAATGCGCTGCTGAGCAAATGGCACTTGGGCATAAAACTGATCGTGGCGATAGCGCAATTTCGCAAAGGTGGTGCGATAAATATCGTCCGCAGATGCTTCCAAACTTGGTAATCCACCGGTTAAGAAAGCCTCAGTAATTGAGTCTGGATATAACGACAGATAGGTCGTGATGCAGAAACCACCAAAACTTTGACCAAATAATGCCCATTGCTCAACACCTAGGGCGCGTCGTAAAGCTTCGGCGTCTTCGACGATAAACTCTTGGCGCAGGCAGCGTAAACGCTCGACGGTGCGATCAACTTCCGGACTTGCTGCATCAATGCGATGCGAGCGTCCTGTACCGCGCTGGTCCAATAATAAAATACGGTGGGTACGCAGAGCTTCTTGCATCCAACCGCTGATTGCCGTTGGTCGAGGCGATGGGAAGCCTGGGCCGCCTTGTAGATACACCATATAAGGGTAATTCTCGCCACCATCTGGGATGATCTCGCGAGCAAATAATTCAAAGGTGTCATCTGGCTGCTCAGGAGTCCATGGCCGCTCTAAAGTATGTTCAATAAACGTATGGCCTAACATGCGCACAGGCGCGCTACTGTGAAACGTCATAGTGTCTAAGTGTAGGGCAGATTGGCACGCAAAAAAATGGTTCGGGCGTGAATATCGGCTAGGCGATGGTTATGAGGCGGTGGCCAGCGCGCTGACTCTGCACGACGGCGATCATGCAGAGTCAGCGCGCAATACTAGGACGCAGTCCTCTCACAGCAGCACAGCACAACCCACGCGCAAGTAGCACGAATGCTAACGGCAATTGTCTTTAACACCTGTCCGCTACACTAACCAATTTTTAACACCTGTCCGCTACACTAACCATATGCATGCCTCGATTTCGCAATCAGATAGCCATGATCTCACCGAAGCCGATTTTCGCGATCGCGTTGCAGCCTTAACCGCAACCATTGCTGAAACTGCTGTACAAGCAGAACGCTCACCAGAAGAAGTGCGACTGTTACCGGTCTCAAAATCATTTCCTGCCGATGTTGTTGCCACTGCGGTTCGCGCAGGGCTGACTGTTCTTGGCGAAAACCGACCACTTGAAATGGCCGAAAAAGCGCAAGTCATTCCAGGCGTGCAGTGGTGCATTATTGGTCCAGTGCAGCGGAATAAAGCCCGCGAAGTTGCCCAATATGCTCACGAATTGCACTCATTGGATTCCTTGCGGCTTGCTGAAACTTTAGAGCAACGTTTGCTTGCAGCAGATCGTCACTTGGATGTGTTATTGCAGGTTAACGCTTCTCATGAGCAGGCAAAACACGGTTTGCACCCAGATGAGGTCGCTCCATTACTCGACCAACTGGCGCATTTAGAGCGCGTGCATGTACGCGGTCTTATGACCCTTGCAGCCTATTCCACCGAAGAAACTATTGTGCGAAGTGCCTTCCAGGAACTGCGCGAGCTGCGCGATCGATTAGTCCCAAATCTGCCTGATGGTATGTCCTTACATGAACTTTCAATGGGCATGTCCAGCGATTACCGATGGGCAATTTTAGAAGGCTCAACCACGGTACGCATCGGCACTGCAATTTTCGGGCATCGCTCAAACTCGGTCTACCTGAAGTAACACTCTATGCTCGGAATTCTTGAAGTCTTCACACTCATCTTCAGTGTCATTGGAGTCGGCTATGTCTTAGCACGTACGAAGATCATCGCCTCGGATGCGCAACGACTAGTCTTTAATAAGGTCGCATTTTTTGCCGCAACACCAGCACTTATTTTTCAAGTTGTGGCAACTTCGCAGCCTGCAGCCTTGATTAGTCCAATGATTCTGACCTCCACCTGTGCAGCTTTGCTCACCGCAGCATTGTATGTAGCATGCTCCCGAATCTGGTTTCCTGCCAATTGGGGCACAACTGTCATGGGCGCAGCAAGCAGTGGATATGTCAATTCCAATACTATTGGGCTGCCAGTTGGCATCTATGTCCTCGGCAATATTGCATATATGCCCCCACTATTATTGATGCAGATCACAATACTGACGCCAATTATTTTAGGACTCATAACCAGACCCTCGAAAGCTTCTCGCATACGGCAAATCTTCGCAATTGTGCGACAGTCTCTGTTTACCCCAATTGTGCTGGCGGCTTTTGCAGGTTTCATCGTCAGCCTGGGACAATTCGAGATCCCCGATCTGCTGCTTAACCCGATTGAATTACTTGGCGGAGCCTCAATTCCTATGGTCTTGATCAGTTTTGGAGCTTCTCTGTATAGTTCACAGGCCTCACACACTTGGGCACTTGACCGTGCAACTGTGACGGTTATCTGCTTAAAAACCTTCGTCATGCCTGCCTTAGCATTTGTGATCGGATTCTTGATCGGCCTTGATTCACAGCAACTCTACGCAGTAGCTATTCTCGCGACACTGCCAACTGCACACAATGTTTATAATTACGCCGCAACCTACCAACAAGGTGTCGAAATTGCACGCGACTCAGTCTTAATCACCACATTCTTAGCACTGCCCGCCATGCTTGGAATTGCGGGGATCGCGCATCTTGCACAAGCCTTCTAACCATCACAACACCCAAGCTTTTCGACGCCGTAGCGTATTCGTGTTGGGCATATACGAACCTTGCATCTTGGGTTGATTGCAGGTCATCTAACACATGCTGATCACGGAGTTTCCTGATCGTTTACTCCAAAACAGACGCAGAATAAATTGCAAGTCTGAGCAATGAGCACCATGATTTTCCAAACACGAATAATGTGATTTCGTCGTCGAAAAGCAAGAGCTAGCGACCAAAGGTACTAGGATAAATACGGTTACTCTCAGGAAGTATCCGTCACAGGATCGTTGGTGCTCCAGTATTAGCCTGGTTGCAGGCTATCGAACACCTTCGATACAGACGGCTACCACTGCAAACGTATAAGGAGATTGTGTTGACTATGAAAACCTCAGGATTACGACGTGGGATCATAGGCTTGGTTGCATGCCTGAGCCTGACCGGATCGTTCAACCCTGCAGTACTAGCTCAGCCACACATACCTCTTGCCGGTTCCAGCGAATCCGCTGCTACAGCACCAAATGTTGCAGGTTCGAGCGATATCTCTGCAGCAACGCCAAGCCTTCCAGGTTCGAGCGAGCCACGGCTGCCGAAAGCTCCAATTGATGTGTATCACCAGCTTGTAGGTGCTGTGATGAATGCGCCTGGCGTACCACAATTTCTTGAACACACCTTTCACCAATTTCAACAAAACCCGCACCTTAGTGCCTTGCGCGCGCCATCGTTTTTCGCCAGTGACGCTTGGTATAACCCACTGCCACCAATAGATTTCGCGCAACCTCGTGTGGTAAAAATCGAAAACGACGAAGGTCTTCGTGTTGAGCGCTGGTTTATTGAATCACCAGCGATGCGACGCACTGTAGAAATACAAGTCATGCGCGCATATAATAGCGCGGCGCCTGCCCCAATGATTTATCTGTTTGATGGCGCAACCGCCCCAAGTCGCAACGGCTGGTTACGCCGTGGTGAAATTGAAAAAACGTTTGCTACCGAACAAGTCACCGCGATTATGCCCACACAAGCATCGGGCAGCTCCTATATCGACTGGACGTATGAAGATGCCAAGATACAAAAGCCGATGTGGGAGACCTTCTTAACCAAAGAGTTGCCTCCACTGCTTGAAGATCCTGCTCGCGGCTTGAATTTTAATGGCAAACGCTTCATCGGTGGCCTGTCCATGGGCGCAGGTGGTGCAATCCGCTTGGCGAATGCCAATCCTGACATGTTCCACGGCGTCATTGGCCTGTCCGGATGCTATTCCAACAGCACCCCAATGGGCCGTTTTATGGTCGAAGCCATTGCACACTCTGTCAATGCGGATCACTCGAATCTTTTCGGCTCAGGCCCAAATCCAATGCGTCAGCGCTACGATGTTGTGAAGCATCCTGAAGGTTTGAGCAAGATGCCAGTGTATCTGTTCAGCGCCGATGGACATGTCACCCAACGCGATATTGATGCCTACCGCAATGAATCACTCGAAGGCCTACCTGGTGCAGTGCTACTTGAAACCGCAACATTTAAGTGCACACACGAGCTTGACGACGCACTCAAGGCACACAATCACCAGCAATACAAGGTTGTCTACCAGCATGGCGGTGTTCATGATTGGGCGTATTATGCTGAACAAATGCCACTTGCCTGGAAATATATTTCTGAAGCTGGCGATGCGTGGAATCAACGTCGATAAGCACGTGTTAGCCGTTCATCTGTGAAATCATGCGTATTTCGCAGATGAACGGAAAACTTTTTCGAGAAAATACTCTCCTACACACGTGCAAGTATCGCAAAACAATCAAGCTGTACTAGTATTAAGACTCTTGTAAGCTGTACTCACACGATATTGAAATAATTATGCCTTTTGTCCGAACACTACAACGAAAACGAACTCGATCAGCTCACGTCACTATGAATCATCATTCAGCAGCAGACCGCCGATACGGCACACTCATGGCTGTCCTGTTCAATTTTCCAATCACTCAATGGACAATCGGGGTAGTTATTCGCAACCTGCAAAAGTATCCTTGGCTATGGCGTAAGATTCCACCTTTGTACGGCAATCTGGTCGACGATTTACCTGAGTTGCAAGATTTCGATTGTCCCCGTGTCATAGACAAACAAGACGAACCAAACCACCCAGGCGTACAACGTTGGTTTATTGCTTCTCCGGCTATGCGACGCATCGTAGAAGTCCAGGTTATCCCTGCAAAAGGTAGCAATGGTCCAGCACCTATGCTGTATCTCCTCGACGGTGTTTCTGCACCACGGACATCTGGTTGGTTACGCGAAGGCCAACTTGAGCAATTCCGGTCACGCTTTGATGCCACCATTGTGATGCCAACCCAAGCACCAGGTTCTCTATACACCGACTGGGTTGCTGACGATCCGAAAGTCGGCAGACATCAATGGGATACGTTCTTAAGTCAAGAACTCATTACTGTGATAGAAGATCCCGAGCATGGATTGCCATATAACGGCAAACGCGTCATTGGCGGATTATCAATGGGAGCTTCCGGTGCGATACGCGTTGCTGCTGGACACCCTGAACTCTACGATGGTGTCATTGGACTCTCTGGCTGCTACTCCAATACCAGTCCAATGGGACGGGGCATGACGTTAGCAATTTTGCGCTCAGTTGATGCCGACCCTGATAACGTGTGGGGACCAGATATTAATGGCCAGTTCAATCCTGCAGCATATGCAGCAGATATTCTGCAAAATCCAGAAGGTTTAAGGAATTTGCCACTGTATCTGTTTGCCGCCAATGGTCTCATTACACAGCATGATATTGAAATCCATATCGGGCATCCGCGTCATGAAATCGTAGGTGCAGTGTTCTTAGAATATGCGTCGTATCGTTCTACTCGTGAACTGGTCGCTGAAATGGAAGCACGCGGCATGCACCACCACACTGTTCATTTGCAAAAAGGTGGTGTGCATGCGTGGAACTATTATGGCGCAGAATTAGTGCGTGGTTGGGAAGTCGTAACTTCTCATCCAGATTTCGCCAAGTGATTCATAGATCACGACTAGGCGATCTTCCACCAACAATGCTTCTACATAACCACAGGCACCAGTGGTAAATGTAGCCAGATGTGACCAAGCATTGTTGCGTCGTAAAGCAATGTGCCCGCCTTGGCGACCCGCACCTGGATAGCACAACACTAATCCCAATGGTGTTTCCACCAGCGCAGCATTCGCAGCAGCAACCGGAGGCTCAGCGTGAAACTTCAAATCTTGCCAGGTTGCACCAGCATCATCGCTGATCGCCCACCAACGACCAAGCTCTTGAGTAGCGTAAGCAGAAGTTTTGCGCCCTGAAAGATAGAGACGACCTGCGCTTGCACCATACGCAGTTTCATCCATGTCTGTACCAATTGGTGCACCTGGATGCCAAGACTGACCTTCATCTTCACTACGCGCAGTAAAATGTAGCGTCTCACCAGCAATTGTGCGACCAACAACTGGTAACGCCCAGGTCTGATCGATGCGTACGCCGTGTCCTGAAGTGACAAAAATGCCGGCACGATCGCCTGCCAGTGCTTGCGTAATATCTTTCGCAGTATCCCACGTGCGACCACCATCATAGGAATGTGTGATTTCCACATGCAGGCTGTGTGCGTCTGTTTCTCCAGTACATGGTTGAGAACCGAAGAAACCTACCTCATAACTGCGCGCGTAGGCGACCATGACATGTTGTTCGGCAGCGATCACGCAAGGATCCGAGTATCCAGTTTGCGGATCAACTTGGCCTTGACGGAACACTTCTAGGCCACTGAAACCATCGACTGTACCGCGCAGGAGGAGGAGAGAGTTTGGATTTGGCAGATCTTCTGCCATCGCACCGCCCGTTGCTTCCCAGTTCTCTCGCATTGCCGTGGAGCGAACATCGAGAAATAGCAGCAATTCTCCTCTACCAACATGCGCTAAGGCAGGGACTCGAACCTCAGCGGCCTGCGGGAAAAGATGGTGAATAGTTGTGGGAGAAATTACCTTTTGAGCAGGATGCGGATGTAGTGCAGGATGCATGATTTCTTTTATATCACATTACCTATCAGTGCAGTTGGAACCCCTTTTTGGGGGCATATCATTGTTCTAAAATTTCAAAAACTCAACAGATTCAAAACGGTTTCAGTGTTCTGGAACAACTGCAAACACTACCCCCGATATGATGAAAATAATTGTTCCTATAAGAGTTATAAGTTTGTTTCACTCCAGTGGAAATAAAAAAAGACCCCCAGAAAGAGAGTACTCAGTCGACACAATGAGTTTTTCGACACAACTTGCAGATGCACCAATCGTTGCATTCAAGCGTGAGATGACTTCAGTAATTTTCGCCACAGCAAGCAAACTGTTATTAATCACACACCTTCCGAAGTTTCTGCATGCTCTAGCCGAGAGTACTCTTGAGATTGGATTCGCATGAAGGAAATTTCTCCACATAGCGACGCAAAATATCACATATCGATATTTTCTAGGGGCGTCGAGAGACGGAGAATATATGAAGAAATTTCCTTTTTGCGCATTGTTTGACCTAGTTTGATAAAACTTATGCAGAAAGGCTAGTGACTACACGTGAGCACTACAGCATGGCAGGGATTTACCCCTGGCAATTGGCAAGAATCAATCGATGTTCGTGAGTTTATTCAACTCAACTACACCCCATACCTCGGAGATGCATCCTTCCTTGCCGGCCCAACAGAGAAAACTCTGCGCGTCTGGGATCACCTTGAAAAGAACTACCTCTCTGTTGAGCGCGCGAAGCGTGTATTCGATGTAGACACCCACACCCCAGCGGATGTGGACGCGTTCCCAGCAGGCTATATTTCCGAAGATGACGACGTTGTTGTCGGTCTGCAGACCGATGTTCCACTCAAGCGCGCAATGATGCCAAATGGTGGCTGGCGCATGGTGGAAACCGCTATTCGTGAAGCTGGTTTAGAGCCAGAGCAGGCTGTGAAGGACATTTTCACCAAGTATCGTAAGACCCACAACCAGGCAGTCTTCGATATTTACACCCCACGTATTCGTGCGGCTCGTTCTTCCCACATTATTACTGGTCTGCCAGATGCTTATGGCCGTGGCCGCATTATCGGTGATTACCGTCGCGTGGCACTCTATGGCGTTGACGCACTGATTGCTGAAAAGAAGGCTTCTAAGGATAAGGTTGCTAATCAACCATTCAGCGAGCACTGGGCACGTTACCGCGAGGAGCACTCAGAGCAGATCTTGGCTCTGGAAAAGCTTAAGAAGATGGCTGCAAGCTACGGTTTCGACATCTCCTTGCCAGCAACTAATGCAAAAGAAGCCGTCCAGTGGACCTATTTCGCATACTTGGCATCCGTCAAGAGCCAAGATGGCGCGGCAATGTCCATCGGCCGTCTGTCCGCATTCTTGGACATTTACTTCGAGCGTGACTTAGCTGCCGGCACCTTAACCGAGGCAGAAGCACAGGAAATTATCGACGCACTGGTCATCAAGTTGCGTATCGTTCGTTTCCTGCGCACCATTGATTACGATCAGATCTTCTCCGGCGACCCATACTGGGCAACCTGGTCTGACGCTGGTTTCTCCGATGATGGCCGCCCAATGGTCACCAAGACCGGTTTCCGTTTGCTGCAGACCCTGCGCAACTTGGGCCCTGCACCAGAGCCAAATATCACCATTTTCTGGGATCCAAAGCTTCCAGAAGGTTACAAAGAGTTCTGTGCTGCTATCTCCATTGAGACCTCTTCTATCCAGTATGAGTCTGATGAGCAGATCCGTAACCGTTGGGGCGACGACGCCGCTATTGCATGCTGTGTGTCTCCGATGGCAATCGGTAAGCAGATGCAGTTCTTCGGCGCTCGTGTGAACGCTGCTAAGTCTCTGCTCTACGCTATCAATGGTGGTCGTGACGAAGTTTCCGGCAAGCAAATCGTCGAAGGCTACGAGCCAATCAAGGGCGATGGCCCACTTGATTTCGACGAAGTTTGGGCAAAGTACGAAGATATGCTCGACTGGGTTGTTGGAACCTACGTTGAAGCACTGAATATCATCCACTACTGCCACGACCGTTATGCGTATGAGTCCATCGAGATGGCACTGCATGATTCCGACATCATTCGTACCATGGGCTGCGGCATCGCAGGTCTATCCATCGTTGCCGACTCCCTGGCTGCTATTAAGTACGCAAAGGTCACCCCAGTACGCGATGAAACCGGCTTGATTGTTGATTACATCACCGAAGGTGACTTCCCAGTCTATGGCAACGACGATGACCGCGCTGATGATATTGCAGCAACCATCGTTCACACCGTCATGGCAAAGATCAAGGCAATCCCGCTGTACCGCGATGCAATTCCAACCCAGTCTGTGCTGACCATTACCTCGAATGTGGTCTACGGTAAGGCAACTGGTAACTTCCCATCCGGCCACCGCGCAGGTACTCCATTCGCTCCTGGTGCAAACCCAGAAAACGGTATGGACTGCCATGGCATGGTTGCTTCCATGCTGTCTGTCGGTAAGCTGGACTATGAAGATGCTCTCGACGGTATCTCCTTGACCAACACCATTACCCCATCCGGTTTGGGCCGCAACAAGGGCGAGCAGGTTACCAACCTGGTCGGTATCCTGGATGCCGGTTTCATCATGGAAACCTCCGAGCTCAACTAATCAACTTTCATCGTCGTGCGGGAAGTTCTCCTTCCTTCTTTCCAATAACTCACAACTTCCCGCATGATGATGTACCCACAAACTTTCCCACCGTCTAAAGAAAGGCAAACATTATGTCATCCAAAACCTTCGAAGAGCGTTTGGCTTCCATGAAAGCTGCTCGTGCAGAGCACAACATGGGTTCTGGTCTCTACCACGCAAATATCAACGTTCTCGACCGCACCACCCTTGAGGATGCAATGGAGAACCCAGAGAAGTACCCTAACTTGACTGTTCGCGTTTCTGGTTACGCTGTGAACTTCGTCAAGCTCACCAAGGAGCAGCAGAAGGACGTTCTCGCACGTACCTTCCACCAGGATGCTTAAGCCTTCGCTTAAACAAACTGCATTTCTAATTCAGGAGTAAAACACATATGGCCGACGGTATTAACTCAACAGTGACACTCGCCCCAGAAGAAGGCCCCCGCATTCGTGGAGTGGCCCAAGGCTTAGGCGATGGCATTGAAATTAATGTCGATCGGCCAGAATTGTTTGAAGCCCGTCGCACCGGTGACGTTGGACTCGTGCATTCATGGGAACTTGTCACCGCTGTCGACGGACCTGGTACCCGCATGACATTGTTCATGTCTGGGTGTCCACTACGCTGCCAGTACTGCCACAATCCCGACACCATGGGGATGAAAGAGGGCACGCTGCATCGCGTCGGAGATATTGTGAAGAAGATCAAGCGATACTCTGCGGTTTTCCGCGCCTCTGGCGGCGGCTTGACCATTTCTGGTGGTGAACCGCTGTTTCAGATCGCATTCACACGTCGTGTACTCAAAGAAGTACATGATGCTGGTATTCACACCTGTGTTGATACCTCAGGATTCTTAGGTTCTCGTTTAACTGATGAAGACCTAGAAAATATTGATTTATTCTTGCTGGATGTGAAATCCGGTATCCCTGAAACCTACTTAGAGGTCACCGGGCAGATTCTTGCCCCGACTATTGAATTCGGTAACCGTATTCATAAGCTCGGGAAAAAAGTTTGGATTCGTTTCGTGTTGGTTCCGGGTCTGACCGATGCGCCTGAAAATGTGGAGGCTGTGGCCGACATTGTGGAGCAGTGGAAAGATACTGTAGAGCGCGTCGAGGTCCTGCCGTTCCATAATATGGGCCAAGACAAGTGGAAGAACCTCGGCATGAAGTATCCACTGGAGGATGTTCGCCCACCAACAAAAGAATCTGTTGAAGCAACGCGCAAGATCTTTGCTGACCGCGGCTTGACCGTCTACTAATACACAATTTCATAGCACAACGCTGATCTGACAAGGACCAATCCTTTGTCCGGTCAGCGTTTTTGGTTGTGCGAGGTCTGTGCTCCCCCTGCCCGGCGCGGCACGTTTTCTACGTACAGTGAAGAAGCTCTGTATCAGGACCACTGCCCTACGCGACTTGGCACAGATATTTGGAGCAATCTTTGTAATTCTTTGAGATTGAAGAACGTGGTCAGCGTCGTCAAGCAATCGTGCCATGATGCCAGCATCGGAATCGCTGAGCAGCAGCGACAATATCACAACGTGCTCGATTGATCCCGCATGCCAGCCTTATTAAGATCACATAAGTACCTATTTTTATGCTTTCTTCATTCATAAGGAGCTTTGCAAAGTGGAATCCTCCCTTGCTGTTCACCCTGTCGATCAAGTCCCCGCAGCGCCAAAGCTCGTGGCTCTTGGTCTGCAACACGTTCTCGCCTTCTATGCTGGCGCGGTGATCGTGCCGCTGCTGATCGCGAACTCGTTGAATCTCGACGCCGAGACCACCATTCACCTGATCAACGCCGATCTTTTGACGTGCGGTATCGCAACTTTGATTCAGTCAGTTGGTATTGGCAAACATATTGGCGTGCGCCTGCCGATTATTCAAGGTGTGACCACCACCGCTGTGGCCCCAATTATTGCCATTGGTATGTCGGTGAGTGATGGTCAAGGTGGCGTTGAGTCGCTGCCAACCATCTACGGTGCGGTGATTGTTGCAGGTCTGTTCACGTTTTTTACTGCCCCACTGTTTGCAAAGTTCTTGAAGTTCTTCCCACCAGTTGTCACAGGTAGCGTGCTGCTGGTCATGGGTACCTCGTTGCTGGCGGTCTCGGCAAACGACTTCACCAATTATGCAGCCGAAGCGCCGCTGGCAAAAGACTTGGCTTACGCAGGCGGCACCTTGCTGGTAATCATTTTGGCGCAGCGTTTCTTCAAAGGCTTTTTGGGCACCTTGGCAATTTTGATTGGCCTGGTTGCCGGCACCACCGTTGCAATGCTGCTTGGCGACGCTAACCTGGACAAGGTCGCGGAGGCTGCGCCAGTTGGCATTACCACCCCATTCTATTTCGGTATCCCACAATTCCAGTTCGCCGCAGTTTTCTCCATGATTATCGTGATGATCATCACCATGGTCGAGACCACCGGTGATGTGTTCGCAACTGGTGAAATCGTGCAAAAGCGAATCGAGCGCCACGATATTCGACGTGCCCTGCATGCCGATGGCCTCTCCACCTTCCTCGGCGGCGTGATGAACTCGTTCCCATACACGTGCTTTGCACAAAATGTTGGTCTGGTTCGCATTACCAATGTGAAGTCTCGCTGGGTGGCAGCAGCCGCAGCTGGCTTTATGATCGTGCTTGGCCTGTTGCCAAAAGCCGGCGCAATTGTGGCATCTATTCCTTCGCCAGTACTTGGTGGTGCATCGTTGGCCATGTTCGCAACTGTTGCCTGGGTAGGTATGCAAACCATTGCCAAAGCCGACCTTAATGACAACCGCAATGCCGTCATTGTCACCACCGCATTAGGCCTGGCAATGCTGGTGACCTTCAAGCCAAGCATTGCTGAAACCTTGCCAGAATGGGCACGTATCTTCGTTTCCTCTGGTATGTCCACCGGCGCAATTGTGGCAATCCTGCTCAATATTTTGTTCTTCCACCTCGGTGGCGCCAAAGACGAAGATCAGCAGTCTTCCCCGCTTTCGGGACTGAGCCTGTCTGAAATCAACACCATGGACCGCGAAAAGTTCGACCTCGAGTTCGGCAAGATCACGTCCCAGCGCGAAGGCCTGGATCAACTGTGGTCCATGCGCCCATTCGAAAACACCGAGCAGCTGCTAGAATCCATCTACCAAACCGGCAAGCACTCCGCGCAGAAATAGCGCACATAAGCAAACCACCTTCGTGTTCTTCACGAAGGTGGTTTTTTCATTGCTTTTTGGCTTTACGCCTCGCGCTTGACGACGTTGCCTTGCAACCCGCTGGATACGAACTTGCAAGGCAGGTGTCGGCCTTTGGTGCGTCGTCAAGCATGTGCCATGTCAGCTACGCAATTTCCTTAATAGCGTTGGGCGACGACCGGATCAGCGCTTACCGGCGTGCGCGACTTATCCCACCGATGATCGCGCTTCCACCACGGCATGGAGCCTACCCAGCCGTCTGCAGGAGGTGTGTCGCGTTCCGGCTCAAAGCCAAGTTCTGCTGGAGTTTCAGGGATCATGTCGGTGACGAAGTATTTATCCTTATCATCGGCATGTTCTCGCATAATGGTGCGGAATTCACCGAGCTCGAAATACAGCGCGTTGGTCAATGGGTTGCGCTTCTTCGTGATGATCTTCCGGAGCCAGTAGATGAACAATCCTACGTTGAACAGGAATGCGGCCCACGCGCAGACTTGGTTGGCGAGTGGATTCATTGTCGCAAAGTTGGTCATTGCTGATGGCGGCACGAGGAACTCTGGGAAGATATTATTACATGCGATCCAGAACATTAAGGTAAAGCACCTAAACCAGATCCATTGACCTTTGGCCCACGTAAACGCTGGGATTGTGCAGGCCAGCAGCAGCGCAAGGGTGCAATACCAGGTGTAATCGGCCAGCGCATTGTACAAAAACGCGTGATTCCACAGGTCATAGGCGATGACCCACGGCCACACCATATCGACCCAGATTAGACCACGCACCTTCTGCGCAGGATTCGACGTGATGAAAATCTTGCCCAGCCCGGTAATGGTGATGATATTTAACACACCAGCTGCCGCCGTGAGCAGATTCCAATAGCCACCAATGGTACGGAACCCAGTTTCAGGGTCAATACCTACCCCACGGGCCTCGAAGTTCGCCGCAACGGCCTGATACCACGCGTCAGTGCCAACCTGTGCGGTAACGCCGCGAGTTTCTGGTAGACCATTAATCATGTCGATACCAACGTGCGCGTCGTTAATAGCCTTCAGGCAGCTTGGATCCGCCGCACAGCGCAAGTATTCATCGGCCTGGAAGAAGATCGTGACGTCTCGAATATTGGCCTCCATAATATTAAGGGCCAACCCGATCCACAGCGCCACACCAAACCAAATCGCATAGCGGTGCGCCTTTAATGGCTGACGCTTGCCATACCACAACAAAAAGCCAGTCATCGTGGCCGTTGCGACCATAATGGCATATTTACCAAACGGGAACCATCCCACCATTGGTGTGCCATGAATTGCCGCGTATGGCATTAAGGCAATGCCGCCGACGGTCCATAAAGCGAAAATAGTCCAATTCCAGCGGCGATTGACCTCAGCGATCGCCACTTGGGCGACGAATACCAACAACCACATCCAATACACCGTGGGAGTGCCAATCTCCCACAAAAACAGTGATGACATCCTTGTCTCCTTCGGACAAACGGAACTGTGTTACTAACCATAATTTTACTCCTTTAAAAGTACTTCCAAACCCCATATTGGCGGGAGTATTATAAAAGTGAGAAAGCACTCAATATTTTATTGAGAATCGCTTGAAATAACGGTGGAAATTAATTTAGATAGGGAAACAAATGTATCTGGATTGGTGATTTCCGCCACCCGCCCCTATTAAGGAGATTGATCATGTCGCGATGCAAAAGGCTCTCTGCCCTCCTGGGCCTCGGCGCCCTCGCAGGCACAGCTCTGACCGCCGGCCTCTACGGCTTCAGCCAACTCTACGGCCAGGCCACCGAAGCCGAAAAGAACTGGCGTTACCCTGCCGATGATCTTATCGACGCAGAATACAAAAACGCCTATTCATCCACCTACGCCATCACGATCGACGCACCAGCGTACGCCGTCTGGAGGATCTTCAAGCAAATTGGCGCAGATAAATCAGGCTCATTCTCTTCTGAATTCCTCGAACGAAATTTCGCGCGCTTGCCATTTTTCAATTCCTACGAAATGCAAGAAGAATTCCAGCAACCCGACTCCTTAATGCCAGGCGATATTGCTGCCTTCGACTTCCACGGCATGTCAATGGAATGGGCTGACGTGGTTCCAGGCAAATACCTCGTGCAATGGGTCGACACCAAGCACCCACCAGCAGCACCAGGCTCGTACGCCTTCCGCTATCCAACCATGAAACACTTTGCCGCCGCATGGTGCTTCTACGTCGTCCCGCTCTCGGGCGAACGCACCCGCTTGATCAACCACTGGCGTATTGGCTACGAACCTGATGCCCCATTGCCAAAGATCATCAACTGGGTCAATATTGAGCTCATTGGCGGCGTGATGACCCAACTGCAAAACATCTACGTCAAGCGGCTTGCCGAATTCCGAAAGAAGGAACAGCACACAGGCAAATTCATGCGCGGCTTCCTCGGCGGACGCTACTTCAACAGCGAAACCCCAGCCGGCCGTTGGGACGGCACCCCACTGTTCGAAGATACCTACACCCAGTGGATGCGCTACGGACGCCAAAATCCAGCGGTTAAAGAAATCCGCGAACCAGTCACCGACAACCCAGCATGGCCACCAGTAGGACCAGGCACCCCATGGGAACACGAAGTCGACGCCGACTACTTCACCGGATGGGAAGAACCAGCCTTTAGCTGGGAAGAACAAATCCGCCAGAAGAAAGAGCGGACGTACCTCAAGAACTGGGGCAAGGCGTAAAAAATCGGGGCCGGATCTATTAAGGAAACCGGCCCCGTTTTCTTATGCATTTATCTTTTGGATTCTCTCCTTATCTTCCTCCGAAGCATGCTCGTGAAGCAGCTGCTGATTCATTGGAAGATCGGCATACAGTTCTTGGCGCAGCGGATTCTTGCGGGTTTGCGCAATGCGTCGTAAATGCCAAATACACACACCTATATTAAGAAGCAGTGCAAGCAGCGACAGGATAAACATCGCGGTAGGATTATGCGCGCTGCGGTGCGCGAACATCGAATCTTGCATAAAATGCGGGAATGTCAGCACAACCGCGGACCATAGCGTCAACGTGTATGCGCGATACTGAATCCACGCGCCACGACCAAACGGCAGCAGCACCGGAATCGTACAAGCCGCCAGCAGCGCCACGCCCGAATACCACGCACGATCCGCAAGGCAGTTATACACATACGCCAAATTCCACGCGTCGTAGGCAAGGATCCACCAGATCGTCAGATCCGGCCACAGCACCGCCTTCGACGAGCCTCGCGAAACATAAATGCCGGCCCAGCCGCTGATCGCGACTATATTAAGGAGACCAGCAATGCCGTTCATAATGTTCCACGGTCCGCCCCACGTCACCATGCCTTGCGACGGATCCACCCCATGTATGAAATAGCACTGGAAATCACGAATCACGGCTTCCAAAATATTCACCGACAAAATCAGCGGTGGGATGCACAAATACCAGTACTTGGTGCGCAGTTTGGGGAAATACTGGAGGGCTACCAAACTCAGCGACCCTATTAAGGCGGAATATTGCTTCACAATCGGGAACCAACCCGCAGAATTCGTACCCTCAGTCGAATACGGCCACCAGAAAATCGTGAGCAAAACAGGCATCACAATAAACACTGCCAGTACAACCCACTTGTTGCGCTGCGCAAGCCACGCAGTTAATGCCAATGCCGCTGTGACCAACACAAGCATGGCATAGTCCCACCACTGTCCTTGCTCAAAGAAGAACAACGTGGCATATTCGGGAGATGGAATTGATGGGATCATTTTCGATCACGGCCTCTCTACCAAAACGTTATTCAGGGGGCCGTATGAGCTTGCGGGCGCCCCTACATTTTTGAGAGTACACCTATTAAGGATGTATGACCGCCTTATTAAGTGATAACAAGGTCACATTAAGAGTGGGGCAAAAACAACGCTCTAGCTGGGGAATTGTTTTTGAATACAAAAACTTATTGGCGCAATGTATTCACGATTTCGCCTATCGTGGAAGCCATGTCAAGTTCATGGTTCGTCACAAATGGCATCAGTTCAAAATCCGGTACATTGCTATTAGCGAAATCCTGCAACAAGCCAATGTAGCTGCCATCGGCGTATTGGATATAGTCGCGCAGTGACTCAGTCGGCGTGGCGGCGTCGACAAGCAATAAGCAACGTTCAAAACCATACATATTTGTGATGGAAAATGCATTTGGATTATGACGCATATAAGTTTTTAGGCGTTGCTTTGCGAATTTCAGCGTTTCGCGATCGTGCGACATGCTATTCGGGGACCAGATGTAGCGCATCCAAAGCGATTGCTTGTCCATAACTCCCCCTGCCGACTGAATACAGCAATCGGCAAAGAACTGCGGAATCACATCCCGGGCGTCACCGTAACCACGATATTTGGCAACCAGCGCACGTAAATTGCGAACGGTACCAGCAAACTCCTTGCCGCATTTCCAGATCGCACCTTCATACGCAAAAATGCCCCATTCAAAGCGCGGTATGCCAAATTTTTCATGCTCAAGTAGCACACGTAATCCCATTCGGGTGACTTCGGCAGATGCTCCCGAACCATAATTGCGTATTAAGAAAGGCGTGGAAAAATCTTGATCCTCGTCAGTCATATGCCAACAGCCCCTTCCTCACTGGTTGTATTTACTACATTCGCTATTAAGTCTACCTGTGTAATTAAGCGATTATGGCGAATTGCTCAAAATAAGTGTTTATTTGAAGCCTAGATCTTTTCCTTAATAGGGCATGGGACAACAGCGCGGCCTTTCCTCAACCGCGCTCATCTATTCTGCCTGGTGCATCCTGGCAGCCGTAGCAAGCCCATTGTATTCTTGGGCGCGATGTTTGTTGCGTCTTTGCCGACCTTTATAATCATCAAACCAGACCATTTTCGTGACTGGGTCCTTCATAACCCTGCCGTGTTTCTTTTTCGCCGGATCATCGTCGTTTTGCAGATTATGTTCTCGACACAATGGGCAAAGATTCTCTAATTCAGTCTTTCCACCCTGGGCGAATGCTTGAATATGATGGATTTCGCATCGCACGGCCGGGATGTCACAGTCCGCGTGCTGGCAAACGAGGTGGCTAATAATCGTGAGGAATCGATCCTCGGCATCGGCAAGTCTCTTAATACCGAAGACTTGTTGTGGCCGCGGCACCCCATCACGATCCGGGTACGTCGCCACGGCAAACCCGAATTCAGCGACTTTCGCGTCGACGAGGCTGCGGATATCAATGATTTCGCCATCCGAATTCGCGATCTCACCGTTTTCAAGGAAGTGCGTGTCCTTAATAGGGATAAGGAAACAAGGCCGATGCCGCAAATCCAACGGATTATCCGGATCTTCATGCTCATCAACGTGCTCATATCGCGCCAGGTCAGCACTTGTCGTGTGCGGCAAGCAGCGCTGCGCCAAGGCCATAGCATGTCCCTCGGCCTCGCCTCGCGCATGCCCGTGTACCACCAAATCGCGCGCCTGCGGCGTGAACGAAGCGTGAATCCGCTCAATATATTCCGCCGGCATCTTTGCGATCATATACTTCATGCCATCGGCATCGGCCGTCTTGGAATATCGCACGTACCACGACCGATGCGCTTCATACCCGTCATTGAGTTCCTTAATAAGGTGACGAATGTGCGCGCGGAGTTCACGATGCGTCATCTCCGCACAGTCGCAAATCAGCTGTTGCCGCAGCTTTTCGACGTTCACCTCTGGGTTCTTCAGCCGTTTGGCCAAGCTTGACAGTTCATGGAGTCGATCCAGCGAGTAACGACGCTCACTGGCAAGCGATAAATCCTGCAACGTCAGCGCCTTGCCAATCGCAATCAGCATCGACGCAGTCCGATCTGAGCAGTCCAGCTGATCGGCAAGCTCGGTGACAGTTGGTTCCAACTTTTTCACAGCCTTAATGAACTCGGCATCGTGAAGTGCGAGTTCTGCGCGCTGTTGAAAAAGATCCATACCCCGATGAAACCCTACTTCAGCCGCACTTTCAACTGAACTTCATGTGAATAATCTCAAGGGAAAAATGGGAACCGATCGCGTCGAAAAGCAGTCTAATAAGGTGGAGCTCTCTGCCAAAAATTTCCTTAATAGGATGGGCCCTGACGTTGCGCACGCCAGGGCCCCTCTCCGCTACTGTCTTACTGCTGCTTTTCGACCAGCGCTACGAAGCGGTTGATGTAGTCTTGCACGAAGGCAATGGTCTTTTCTGGCTCGAGCTTGCCGTCTTCGCCAATAAGGGTGTCGGATTGGCCGAGGAATACCTCAGGTTGCCCTGGCATTGGCATGTCGAAGTAGCTCAGCGCGAGGCGCAGGTTCTTCTGGGAGGAGTAGCCGCCCATACGTCCAACAGAGTGGCTGATGATGCCGGCGACCTTGTTCTTCCATGCAACATCAGCGTTTGGCTTGGATCCGATGTCGACCGCGTTCTTCAAGCACGCAGGAATGGTGCGGTTGTTTTCGCTGGTGACGAACAAGATGCCGTCGGAAGCCTTAATAGTTTCGCGGAAGTCGGTGTACTCCTGCGGAGTTGGCTTGTCGACGACAGCTGGATCATCGTAGTCGAAATCATAAAGTGGCAGGTCGCGGATCTCAACGATTTGAGCGTCGACACCTTCTGGGAACATTTCCAGGGTGTGCTGCGCGATTTTGCGGGCGATGCTGCCGCGACGCAGGGATCCAACAAGAATTGAGATTTTCATGAAATCTGATCTCCTTAATAGAATTGGACATGATTATCTTTAGGATACCGTCTTTCAGACTTTTTAGAAGTCCCAGTCATCATCGTCTGTATCGACGGCCTTGCCGATAATATATGACGATCCCGACCCTGAGAAAAAGTCGTGGTTCTCCTCTGCCCCCGGCGCTAGCGCAGCCAGGATTTCCGGATTGACTTCACACAAATCTGGCGGGAACAGCCCCGGATAGCCAAGATTCATCAATGACTTATTGGCGTTGTAGCGCACGAACACCGCAACATCGTCCATCAGACCCAATGGTTCGTAGAGCTCACCAGAATATTCCAGCTCGAGATCGTAGAGTTCCTTAATAAGAGTGAAAGTGAAATCCTCCATCTCTTCCCTACGCTGCGGGCTTGCATGATCCAACCCGCGCTGGAATTTATAGCCCGAGTAATAACCATGCACAGCCTTGTCTCGCAAAATGAGCCGGATCATATCCGCGGTGTTGGTCAGCCGGGCGTGCACGCTAAAGTGCAATGGCAGGTAGAAGCCTGCATACAGCAGCAGGCTGCTTAATAGGGTGGCGGCTACTTTTCGCTTGAGCGGATCATCTCCGTAGTAGTGCACCAGCACTTTTTTGGCGCGCTGTTGCAAGATGTCGTTGTTTACGGCCCACTCGTAGGCATCGTCGATTTGTGGAGTGGTGGCCAGGGTGGAAAAGACCGATGAGTACGACCTCGCATGGACTGCCTGCATGAAGGCGATGTTGGTGTATACGGCTTCTTCGTGTTCGGTGCGGGCGTCTTGAATCTGGCTGATTTCGCCGACTGTGGCTTGCACGGTATCAAGCATGGTCAAGCCGGTGAATACTCGCATGGTGAGGGTTTGTTCTTCCTCGGTGAGGTTGCGCCAATCATTCAGGTCGTTGGAAAGTGGCACTTTTTCTGGCAACCAGAAATTCGCGGTGAGCCGGTTCCAGACTTCGAGGTCTTTACTGTCTTGGATGCGATTCCAGTTGATTGGGCGCAGTGGCGTTGCCGCATTCAGGCGGAAGCCTGGCGGGGTTTGAGATTTGGCTAAAACATCGTCATAACTCATGAGAAATTTCCTTAATAGGCTAGAGTGCACAAGATACGCAGCCCGCAACCTCGGTCCCCATTAAGGCCGGTTGCCGTAGGCGCACGTAGTAGAGGGTTTTGATGCCTTTCTTCCAGGCGTAGATTTGGGCGCGGTTGATATCGCGGGTGTTGGCTTCGTCGGTGAAGAAGAGCGTCAGCGAGAGGCCTTGGTCGACGTGTGGCGTGGCCGCCGCGTAGGTGTCGATAATTTTTTCGTAGCCGAGTTCGTAGGCGTCTTGGAAGTATTCGGCGGTGTCGTCGGCAAGGTGCGGGGCGGCGTAGTAAACACGCCCAAGTTTGCCTTCTTTGCGGATCTCGATTTGCGCGGCCACTGGGTGAATCGAGCTTGTCGAGTGGTTGATGTACGAAATCGATCCGGTTGGTGGCACTGCTTGGAGGTAGGCGTTGTACATGCCGTAGCGTTGGACTTCCTCGCGCAGTGTTGCCCAATCTTCATGGGTGGGAAGCTGGTGGGCGTCGAAAAGCTTGCGTACTTTGGCGGTTTTCGGCTGGAGGTCCCTATTCAGGTAATAGTCGAAGTATTCGCCGGTTGCGTATTTGGAGGTTTCGAAGCCGTCGAAGCGTTCCCCGCGCTCTTTGGCGATGCTTGTCGACGCTTTGACCGCGTGGTATGCCATCGTCATGAAGTAGATATCGGTGAAATCGAGGCCTTCTTCACTGCCGTAATGAATATGCTGGCTGGCAAGGTAGCCGTGCAAGTTCATTTGCCCCAGGCCAACTGCGTGGGAGGTGGCATTGCCGTGGGCGACCGAAGGCGCGGAGGCGATATTGGTGATGTCGGAAACTGCGGTCAAGGCGCGAATTGCGGTGGCCACGGTTTCGCCAAGATCATCACTTTCCATTGCTTTGGCGATATTCAGCGAACCCAAATTGCAGGAAATGTCTTCGCCCATATGCGCATAGGAGCCGTCTTCGGCGAAGGTTGAGGCACTGTTGCGCTGCAGAATCTCAGAGCACAGGTTGGACATATTAATATAGCCATCCAATTGATGCGCCTTATTTACGGTATCTTCGAACAGCACGTATGGATAGCCGGATTCAAATTGCAGCTCAGCAAGTGTGGTGAAAAACGCACGGGCGCTGATTTCGCTTTTGCGAATATTTGGGTTTGCCACCAACTCGTCGTAATGCGCGGTTACGCCAAGATCTGAAAGTGGCACTCCGTATTCGCGCAGCACGTCATATGGGCTAAACAGCACCATTGGCTTATTATCGCGCGCAAGCTCGAAGGTGATATCCGGGATTACCACGCCAAGGGCGAGGGTCTTAATACGGGTTTTTTCATCGGCGTTTTCCCGCTTGGTATCCAAAAATCGCAAAATATCTGGGTGATGAGCATGCAAATACACCGCACCTGCACCTTGGCGGGCACCGAGCTGATTGGCGTAGGAGAAAATATCTTCAAAAATCTTCATCACTGGCACCACGCCAGATGCCTGATTCTCGATTTTCTTAATAGGGGCGCCAACTTCACGCAGGTTCGTCAGCAGCGTCGCCACGCCACCACCACGCTTGGACAGCTGCAACGCATTGCTCGCCCCCTGCGCGATGGACTCGAGGTTATCTTCCAGCCGCTGTAAGAAGCACGACACGAATTCGCCGCGCTGGGCTTTGCCTGCATTCAGAAATGTTGGGGTGGCTGGCTGGAAGCGACCACTTAAAATTTCCTCCACATAGCGCAGCGCCCACTGCTGGTCGCCTCTGGCCAAGGTCAATGCGGTTGCGACCACGCGATCTGGGAAGGTTTCGAGGTATTCGGTGCCGTCGAAAGTTTTCAGCGCGTAGGAGCGGAAGAATTTCATCGCGCCGAGGAAGCTTTCGAATTCGTGTGGGAGGTCGTGCGCACGCTGATACACCCTATTAAGGAAATCTTTCGGGTACGCGTCGAAAACTTCCTGCTCATAGTAGTGCTGCTCGATCAGCCAATTGAGTCGATCTTCAACGCTGTCGAACTGCTTGAGTTTTGGCAGCACTTCGTCTGCTAGGTAGGCATCACGGGCAGCAATGTCTTTATCCAGCTGCAGTTTTCCGTCTTTATCGTATAAGTTCAGCTCTGCATTTAATGCGTGGTAGCGCTTACGCTCTCCGATGCCTACGCTTTGCGACGCTGCTACCTGCTGGTTCGTGTCAGTTTGAGTCATAAAAATTCCTTGAATACTTCAAAAAGGTCAGACATAAAGATTCGTTGCGAAGAACTTTTGTAATCCAGCTTTCACCACTTCGACATCGCGGCTGGTGCCAAGCAGTTCAAAGCGATAAAGCTCTGGCACGCCGCATTTTTGTGCAATCATGGGGCCGGCTGAACAATACGCTTCGCCAAAATTAGTATTTCCTGAGGTGATGACACCTCGCAGGAGTGCGCGATTTTCTGGAATATTCAAAAATGCGCGCACTTGTTTAGGAATGGCGGCTTTCGGATTTCCACCACCGTAGGTTGGCACGATTAAGACATAGGGCTCATTGACGAAGAGCATGCCTTCTTTTGCAGGGCGCAGTGGAATACGAGCAGCTTCAAAACCAAGTTTTGCAACGAATCTGTGAGTGTTCTCACTTACCGATGAAAAGTAAATGAGATTGGGAGTTCGTGTGGGTGCAGGATCGATGAGATATCACCTCCTTATTGGTATTGTGATGCAATTATCAAGGGAGAAAGTTAGGACGCCCTAAGCAGGGCAAATAATGAGAAAAATCACTCTTACCAGTACTTTTGTTCAATAAATGGTGAGAAATCTAACAAATTACGCACAAGCGTAACATACAACTACGTGCTAACGTAGTTCTTGGGAAAAATCCTTTCCCCCCGTACCATTTTCTGAACTAAGGTAGGCCCAGAAATTATGACTACTGAAGTAGCCGTTTCCGAAGCCCTCGACGCTGCAAACGTCGACATCCCAGCTGTACGCGAATTCGTTGCAGAATGGGCAGCAATCACCACCCCTGATCGCATCGAGGTCGTTTCTCCAGAATCGGAAGAGCGCCTGATCGCTGAAGCTCTCGCAGCTGGCGAATTGCGCCCAGTTGGTGAAGGTCGCTATTTAGCTCGCTCTCACGTGAAGGACACTGCACGTTCCGAAGAACGCACTGTTGTTGCGACCAACAATGAAGCTGATAAGGGTGTCTACAACAACTGGCGTCCAGCAGCAGAAACCAAGGCAATCCAGATTGAGCACATGCGCGGCGCTTCCAAGGGTAAGACCATGTATGTTCTGCCATACCTGATGGCTCCACTTGGTTCCCCAGTTCAGCGTTTCGCTGCAGGTGTGGAACTGACTGACGATCGTCTTGTGGTGCTGCAAATGCTGCGTATGGCACGCGTTGGCATGGATCTGCTCAAGGCACAGGATGACCCTTCATTCTTCGTTCGTGGCGTACACGTCACCGGCGATCTGAATGCAATGGGACATGGCACTCCAGAAGACAAGCGTCTGTTCGCAACCATTGCTGACGAGCGCATGATTTTGCACTTCGGTTCTGCATACGGCGGAAACGCATTGCTCGGTAAGATCGCTCACGCTCTGCGCTTGGCTGCGTTCGATGGCTATGCATCGAATGAGTTCTTGGCTGAGCAGTTCTTGCTGCTGGCTATCGTCGATAAGCAAACCGGCGAGCGCTTCACCGTCTGCGGCGGCTTCCCATCTGCTTCCGGCAAGACCAACCTGGCAATGACCAAGGCCCCAATTGCACTCGATGATCGCTACTCTGTTGAGTTCTACGGCGACGATATTGCATGGCTGTGGCCAGGTGAAGACGGCCGCCTCTACGGCATGAACCCAGAATTTGGTGTCTTCGGTGTGGCAAAGGATACCAACGAGAAGACCAACCCAGAGGCTATCGATTCCATCGTTCCAGGCTCTGGCGTGATTTTCACCAACGTTGCATACAACGAAGAGCTTCACGACGTATGGTGGGAAGGCAAGACCCCAGAAAAACCAGCTGACCTGACTGGTTGGCGCGACTGGACGGGCAAGCTGATCACCGAGCGCACCGAAGAAGAGAAGGATCTGCCATGGGCGCATCCAAACTCACGCTTCACCACCAATATGAAGAATGTTCACTCCGTGGCTTCTGACTATGAAGATCCAAAGGGTGTTGCAGTTGATGCTGTGATCTTCGGTGGTCGTACCCGCGATCGTGAGCCTTTGATCCGTGCAATCCCAACGCTGCCAGGTGGCGTCTACGACGGTCTTACCCTCGGTGCAGAAGCAACCTTCGCAGCAGAAGGCCTGGATGGCACCTTGCGTTATGACCCAATGTCCATGCGCCCATTCATGTCTTATCCAGAAGGCAAGTATGCAGAGCAGTGGCTGAAGATCATCGGTGCTTGCGAGAAGCAGCCAGTCTTCGCACACGTGAACTGGTTCCAGCGCGATCCAGAAACCGGCGACTTCCTCTGGCCAGGCTACCGCGATAACTTGCGTGCGCTGCTGTGGCTCAAGGACTTCGTACAAGGCAAGGTTGAGGGTACCGATACCCCAATCGGCGTTATTCCAAAGCCAGAAGAACTCAACCTGGAAGGCTTGGACGTTTCCGCTGAAGATCTGGACAAGCTGCTCTACGTGAATGTTCCACGTTGGCAGCAGGAGTTGAAGAACCGCCGCGAGCACCTTGAGCAGTTCGCAGATCTCCCAGAAGCAATTTGGGAAGCACACCGTGAGATGGAAGATAAGCTGAAGTAATCACTTCCTGATTCTTTCCACCCACATGTTTAGAGGGCGCCATCAACTCGTTGTGCCTGGTGGCGTCCTCTAGTTTCTGAACTATGTCTGCCTCGAAAACTGTCTCAACACACGTCGAGCATTTTGAAATGCCAGACGCTGAAGCTACCTAGTTCTAGATTTTGTGAAGGAGGCTTAACTATCCAACATTTCTTCTGAAATTTTATGTGTTTCCATTCGAGCTTGTGTTTCCAAATTAACAAGCTTGGCACCGGCAGGATCATGCCGCAAGAAGTCACAAATACATATCAGTTCTGGTGTCGACTACTAGCGAGGTCGTACCCACACTGCGCGAAGCGCTGCTTCGCCTAAGACAACAGGGGTGTCCTTTCCCCCAATGCTGATATTTTGTGCTTCTGTGAATTGACCTGCTGGTGCCTTTTCAATTTCAGCACCTACAACTAGCCCCTCAGCCTGGAAGAACTGTAATAATTCAGGATCGGCATCATCAATACGCTCGATCACAGCAGGATCATCCGCTGCAAGATCGGCAAGCATAATCAACTCCACATTGGAAGGAGAAACTGGGAAGGTGCCTTCTTTCGATGGAATTAAATCACCATGCGGATCTTTTTCCGGGAAACCTAAATATTTTTCAATCCGGTCGATCATAAAATCACTCACGGCGTGCTCTAAGTGCTCGGCTTCTTCATGCACTTGATCCCATCCATAGCCCAACGCCTCGACAAGAAACGTCTCTAAAAGTCGGTGCCTGCGAATCATTTGCACCGCGTGTGCACGACCAAGCTCGGTTAAGGTAATCGCACCATATGGGGTGTAATCGACGAGTTCTAAGGCGCCTAAACGACGCACTGCATCAGATGCCGATGATAATCGTACTCCCACTGCTTCTGACAACGCTTTCGCGGTGACCGGAGCATCAGACCACTCGGTAAGCGCATAGAGCGCTTTGACGTAATCTTGATTCGCAGATGAAAGTTGGGAAACATCGACATGCATACCAATTATTTTACGCCCATCACATGCAAAGTGACTTATTTCTCATAGAAAAATCCTGTTGAATCAACAGGAAAACCTTGATCCAACAGGATATTTCTTTTTTAGAATCTGTGTTGTGCTGCAAGCGTGTCACGTCCAGCGGATATGATCGCCGCTTACATAAGCAACACGCGTGGCAGCAACGCACACGCAGCGCAGGCAGCAACGCACACGCAGCGCAGGCAGCAACGCACACGCAGCAACCTAGGCCACCAGCACCAACAACTTAGGAATTTGTCGTATCCGTGCTGTCACTGACCTCATCGATGACATCACCGGTGACGTCCAGATCGCCTTCAATAACCACGTTTGCCGAGATCACAATATTGCCGTCAGCATCTTGCTCGAATTCCGGTACTGGCAAAATATTGCCATCTTCGTCATAACCAGGTGCTGGCATTGCTTCGTGAGCTTCCAGCTTCTCTGGAGTATCGGTCTTTTCCCAATGACGTGTGACCAGTGGAGCTTCTGCAGCCTTATCATCATTCATACCCTTTAATAAGGAGTACATCATCACGAACTGCATGAAGAAGAATGGCAGAGCCACAATAATCACGACTTGTTGCAAGACATTAATGCCGCTATCTGGTGAAACGATCAGCAATGCAGCTGCGACTGCGCCAATGGTTACAGCCCAAATTACGCGGTAGAGCACTGGAGATTTATTTTCTTCACCGGTACAAATCATGTCATTGACCATTGCAGATGAATCAATCGAGGTGATGAAGAAGATAACCACGATCAGCAGCGCAAAAGCAGAAATCGCTGTTGGGAATGGATACGCCTCTAAGAACTTAAACAAAGCGGCAGACACATCGCCTTGTTCCACCACAGGAACTGTTAAATAGCCAGGGTCGGCAGCTTCGAGTTCCAGGCCTGCGCGACCAAAGATCGCAAACCAGATCACAGAGAAAATTGTTGGCAGGATCAAGACACCCGCAATATATTCACGAACAGTACGACCACGCGAAATGCGTGCGACGAACATGCCCACGAATGGCGACCAACAAATAGTCCATGCCCAATAGAACACCGTCCACATGCCCTGCCAGCCAGGATTGTCATTATAGGCATCAGTCCAGAACATCAATTCCGGTAACCAGCTGGCATAAATACCAAATGCCTGTACCACCGAGCGCAACAGCGCCAAAGTAGGACCAGTAATCACGATGAACAGCATGAAGGCAACCGCCATGCCGATATTGATATTCGACAGAATCTTAATACCTTTATCAAGGCCAGATGCAACCGAGAAACATGCGGCGACTGTGATTACTAAAATAATGAGCAGCTCGACCCATCCGGCAAGAGGCACACCCCAAAGTTTGTTCAAACCGGCGTTGACCTGCAAGGTACCTAACCCCACTGAAACTGCGATACCAAATACGGTACCGATGATCGCCAACGCGTCGATAAGCTTGCCTGGAGTGGAGTAAATGCGCGCGCCTAGTAATGGTGCGAAAATCGAGGAGACGCGTGGTGGCAATTTACGCTTATAGATAAAGTATCCCAACGCAAGGCCAGGCAATGCCGCAATTACCCACATGTGGATGCCGAAATGGTAGAACGTAAACGCTAGTGCTTGTTCGGTTGCGGCGGCGCTGAGTGGTTCCACGTTATTCATTGGTGGGTTGTAAATGTGGTTGATTGGCTCAGCCACGCCCCAGAACATCAACACTGCGCCGATGCCACCGGCAAATAACATGGAAAACCATGCCAAAAGGGAGTGTTCTGGCTCGTCATCGTCGTCGCCGAGGCGCAGGCGGCCGTAGGACGACATGAAAATGCCTATTAAGAAAATAAAGACAAACGAAACGCCGCCAATATATAGCCAGCCAAGGTTGGTCAGCAGGCTTTCGGCGGTAGCGGCGAAGTGTGGCTGAATGCTCGTGCCGAATGCGATTGTGGTCAGCACAAAGGCGATAATGACGCCAATGCCCACAATAAAAATCATTGGATCGGTTTTTAAGCCAAACGCATGACGCTTATGTCCAGCCAGATCGGATGTCTCAGTTTGTAGTTGAGTCTCATTATTTGTCCGCAAAGAATGAGATTTCTTCGACGCAGAATCCTGCGCCTGTGAAGGGGTTTCCATATAATACTTTCCCTTTGAATTTGAATATCTCTTTCAAATAATACGCGGATTGATTAGTAAACTCAAATGTACTTACGGATCAGACCCGCATCGATATCAAGCATAAATCTCAACACGATGGATATTCATGCAGTTCAGAGATATTTCAATCACGCAATATCACACACACCCTCATGACAATATTTATTATAGCTATATATAAATATGGATTATTTTTACCCGAAAACCATCTACTACTCATGACTCACGTCACATGCTTGACGACGCTTCGCGCGATCCACATGGTGGCGCACAAAACGCTTTGTTCTCTGTGCCAGCCACAGCCTGCGTCGTACAAACCGCTCACAAACACACAAACGGCCCGATATGTGCACATCAACGTGTGCTCCATATCGGGCCGTATGCTTCACGCAAGCGGCAGCACCAGCACCAACACTGCGAGCGTGACGCCGGCACCAGCGCCACGCTCACATAGACACCAGCGCCAGTATGCCTGCTGCCAAATCGTTTACTTATCGTCTGTACTCAAAGCCGCAACGAAAGCTTCCTGCGGTACCGAAACGCTGCCTAAGGACTTCATGCGCTTCTTACCTTCTTTTTGCTTTTCCAGCAGCTTGCGCTTACGAGAAATATCGCCACCGTAGCATTTCGCCAACACGTCTTTTCGCATGGCGCGAATATTTTCACGGGCAATCACCTTCGAACCAATAGCCGCCTGGATTGGCACTTCGAACTGCTGACGCGGAATCAGTTCTTTGAGTTTCTTAGTCATCTTATTGCCATACCACTGTGCCGAATCACGGTGCACAATTGCAGAAAACGCATCAACTGGATCGCCGTTGAGCAAAATATCAACCTTCACCAGATTTGCTTCTTGCTCACCTGCTTCTTCGTAGTTCAAAGAAGCATAGCCTTTTGTTCGCGACTTCAAATTATCGAAGAAGTCGAAGATGATTTCGCCTAATGGCATGGTGTAGCGCAGTTCCACGCGGTCTTCGGAAAGGTAATCCATTCCGCCCATTTGACCGCGCTTGGACTGGCATAATTCCATGGTGGTGCCCACAAATTCGCTTGGCACAATAATGGTGGTTTTCACCACTGGTTCCCACACCTCGCGCAGCTTGCCGCCAGGCCAATCAGCTGGGTTATGGACATGCGTTTCTGTACCGTCTTCGGCAATCACGCGATAGGACACCGATGGTGCGGTGGAAATCAGATCCAACCCAAATTCGCGCTCCAAGCGGTCGCGAGTGATCTCCATGTGCAACAGGCCCAAGAATCCACAGCGGAAACCAAAGCCCAAGGCAACCGAGGTCTCTGGTTCCCAGCTTAAGGACGCATCGTTGAGCTGAAGTTTTTCCAGGGCTTCACGCAAGTCAGGGAAATCAGCCTGCGAAATTGGGAACAAACCGGAATACACCATTGGTTTTGGATCGGCATAGCCTTGCAATGCATCTTCAGCGCCGCCAACTGCCCAGGTAACAGTATCGCCAACCTTCGACTGGCGAACATCTTTCACACCGGTAATCAGATAGCCTACTTCACCAGGCCCTAAGCCTTCACACTTCTTCGGTGTTGGGCTGACGATACCAATTTCAAGCAATTCGTGCACTGCCCCAGTAGACATCATTTTAATGCGCTGACGTGGGGTAAGTTTGCCGTCGATCATACGAATATATGTCACCACACCACGGTAGGTGTCATATACCGAGTCGAAAATCATCGCACGCGCTGGCGCATCCAAACTCTCTTCTGTCACTGGAGCAGGGATCAGCTCGGCAATTTTATCCAGCAAAAGTTCCACGCCTTCACCGGTCTTACCAGACACACGCAAAACGTCTTCCGGTTCGCAACCAATGATATTGGCAATTTCTAAGGAATATTTGTCAGGATCGGCTGCAGGCAGGTCGATTTTATTCAGCACTGGAATGATTTCCAGATCATTTTCCATGGCCAAATAGAGATTCGCCAGTGTTTGTGCCTCGATACCCTGGGCGGCGTCGACAAGCAGCACAGCGCCTTCACACGCCTCAAGCGCGCGGGAAACCTCGTAGGTAAAGTCCACGTGACCTGGGGTGTCAATCATCTGCATGACAATTTCTTCGCCCTTGTGCTTACCTGTGCGAGGAATCCAAGGGAGACGGACGTTTTGCGCTTTAATCGTAATGCCGCGCTCACGCTCAATATCCATATTGTCCAGGTATTGGTCGCGCATATCGCGAGCATCAACGACGTTGGAATATTGCAAGATACGGTCGGCAAGCGTGGATTTGCCGTGGTCAATGTGCGCGATAATGCAGAAGTTGCGAATCTTCGATAGATCCGTAAACGTCTTCTCCGCGAAGTTGTTGGCCATTATCTCCCTTTCATGAATCAATCCCCTCCACATTACATGAATGCCCCAGCAGTTCCTAGTGCTTACGTACCAGTTGCCGGCAGAGCCTGCGAAGTTTTCACCATCATTTCTGCTTCCCTCTTACCCCTTAAGATTTTGTTCGCTATTGTGAAAGGTATGACTTCACCAGCGCGCAGCTCGCGAGGGTTTTTTCACACCCTGATAGACAAGCTTCTCGGGCGCGATCAGGATACACTTGTCGACGAAGGCATCAGTAGCCTTTCATCTCGACTCGGGCTTATCGACGACACCACCTTGCCAGTTGCAGACCTGCAACCCGCAGTATTTGAAATTGTTGAAGCCACCGCCTGCGCCCGAAACTTGTTTTATGCCCCAAATATGGACGGCCAAGTGGACCCTGGTGAAGTCGTGTTTTTCCTCGCCCAAGGCGATAACGTCTCGGACCAGCCCCAAGAACGCGCCTTAATTGTAGTCGGGCGCAGTGGCGACCAGATTACTGGCCTACTGACCTCACCGAATCCGAATAATCAATGGAAGAAGACATGGATTGATATTGGCGCAGGGCCGTGGGATACGCAAGGCCGCCAGGCTTGGGCGCGTATGGATAAGGTGATTCGGATTTCAGAAAGTGATATCCGCAGGCAAGGCGCTGTGATTCCACCGGCACGGTTTGAGCGCATTGCGATGCGACTACGCGACGAGTACGGGTGGGCTTAGAACTTCAGTATTACTGCTTGCGTGGGAGATACTGGGGCGCTGGGTGCTGGGTCGAGAGCGTGAGCGCGCATGCGGGAGATGTTGGGTCGCCGTAACGAGGCCTGCGGGAGTAAAGCAAAGTTCCTCGCGCGGCATGAATACAAGGTTGCTGCACTGCGTACTTGCAGGAGCACCGCACTATGATAAAGAACACCTCGCACGTGTTTACACATGCATCAGTTTTGAATATTTCGCACACAACGCTTGCATGCAGGGCGTTTGAACTGGTAAGATTTTTGCTCGTTGTCCTATACAACAGCATTTTGATGGCATCTCGGCAGTTCAGCGGTCAGGACCTTGGGATCGCGATCACACTCCGATGTTAGTAGCAGTCGAAATGCATCTTTGACTATCAAGATCAAGAGGTATTTGAAATGGCAAATATTAAGTCCCAGAAGAAGCGCGTTCTCACCAACGAAAAGGCTCGTCAGCGTAACCAAGCTGTTCGTTCCGCAGTTCGTACCGAGATCCGCAAGTTCCGTGCACTTGTAGCAGAAGGCGACAAGACCGCTGCTGAAGCACAGCTTCGCGTAGCTTCTCGTAAGCTGGACAAGGCTGTTACCAAGGGCGTCTACCACCGCAACAATGCGGCTAACAAGAAGTCCAAGATGGCTCACGCCCTCAACAAGTTGGCTTAAGCTTTCAAGTACAAAACCCTCATCATGGTCTGACTATGATGAGGGTTTTGTACTCTCTACGGTGATATCTACGGCTCACGTGCATTTCAATTTCGGCTGCCACACTCACTCAACGCCAGCCACACCCTCAAGCATGTATTTCCTTAATAGGAGAATCTGAAGGCGTGTGGTGCGAGGTTGGAATCACTAGGTTTTGTCCGGCCCGCAGACCATTGAGAATCACAATCACCTCAGCACATTCGTGGATCACAACAATCGTCGCTAAGCCAAATACACCGAATAATGCTAATGGCAATAATACGGCGATCAACGCGGCAGAAATCACAAGGTTTGCCATCATAATCCGATATGCCCGGCGCGCATGGGCTAGTAAGGAGGCCAGAAGGCGAAGATCCTCACTTCCGAAAGTCACATCTGCAGATTCAATTGCGACATCACTTCCCCGCAGCCCCATTGCGATACCGGTGGTGGCTGCCGCAAGCGCTGGGGCATCGTTGATCCCATCGCCGACCATTGCAACATCGCCAAGCTGCGCGAATTGCTGAATATGCGAAACTTTCTGGTGTGGCAACAGCTGCGCATAATACTGATCAATGGCAAGTTCTTCCGCAACATTTTGCGCCGCTTGTTCGTGATCCCCAGTGAGCATGACGGTGCGAATACCCATATGCTGGCATTGCTGAATCGCTGCATACGCTTCTGGCCGAATTTGATCACGAATACCGCAAATACCAGCCAAAACGCCATCTACCTCAACACCGATGACAGTCATACCGGCTGCTTGCATTTCCGCGATGTGTGTCGTTGCAGTATCGCTGAGCTCAAACCATTGAGGCTTGCCGACGCGCACTGCATGCCCTGCAACAATCCCTGCAATACCCCAACCGGTAGTTTCAGTGACCGCTTCGGCAGGTGCGAACGCAGATTCAACGGCAAAATCGCGAAATGCTTTCGCTAAAGGATGGCTACTTTGTGATTCTACGGCTGCTGCGAATGCGATGACCTCGGATACTGGCACATCTGCTAGTCCAACGCTTTTGACAATTATTGGCTGATTTTGGGTTAAGGTGCCAGTTTTATCAAAGGCAATCGTGCGGATTTTCCCCAAGTTTTCAAAGGTCGCACCTGATTTCACAACAATTCCTGCGCGCGATGCTGCACCGATTGCCGAAATAACAGTCACCGGCACCGAAAGTGCTAATGCACATGGTGAAGCAGCCACAAGGACCACTAACGCGCGTTCAATCCACAGCGCACTATTATCACTGAGCAACATGCCACCGCCAGCAATCAGCGCTGCCAGGACAACGACTGCTGGTACTAAAGGCCGCGCGAGGCGATCGGCTAAACGAGCGCGCTCACCTTTGTCATATTGAGCTTGTTGGACAAGGGTCACAACCTGGGTTAATGAGTTATCGGTTCCAGGTGAAGTCGCTTCTACTATTAAGGCGGCATCAATGACACTGGAACCTGCAAAAATTGCATCCCCTGGCCTAACCGCAACCGGCAAGGATTCACCCGTAATCGCTGAACAGTCAAGATATCCCTCGCCTTGGAGCACAGTTGCATCGGTGGCAACGGTTTCACCTGCGACAACCTGTAGGCGCATGCCGGTTACGACTGCCTGACGACGCACTGTGGTGGTTCTACCATCAGCATCAATCACACGAACTGTTTGTGGGATTAATGCTAATAAGGATCGCAAGCCTTCGGTGGCAGTTTGCATTGCACGATGTTCCAAGGCTTCTGCCAGGGAATATAAAAATGCCAATGCTGCGGCTTCTTCGACATGTCCTAATGCGATGGCACCAATGGCGCTAATCGTCATTAAGGTGCCAATGCCGATACGACCTTTGTAGACAGCTGCTAGAGATGCCGGAATAAATTGTGAACCGCCAATGAGCAAACTTAGCCAATACAGCCCGCTGGTCATGGTGGCAGAAAAGTCTAAGACCTGTGTCAGGATCGCCAGTATTAAGGCCGCGCCGGCTAGTAGTGGTATGACGATCGTGCGATCTTGCCACCAGGTTGTGGTGACAGGTGGTTCGAAGGTATCAGGGGTATCCGTTGGCTGGCAGGTCGATTGCGAGCAGCATGCATCAGCCATGAGTTATACCGTCTTTGTGATCGTTGTGGACTGTGCGGGTTGCGCGGGCTGCTCCGGCTGCGTGGACTGTGCACTCGTTGTAGCTTGCGCGCTTGCAGCATTTTCATGGTTTGCAGCGCATTGTGCATCCTGGCATTGGCAGTCTTGGAGTACCGCATCGCAAGTCTCAATCAGTGTTCGAAGTGCAGTTGCAACAGAAGGGTCGATAATTTCATATCGGTTCTTTCTTCCTTCTGGCACGATTGTCACAATGCCGCAACCTTTCAGGCAGGCTAAATGGTTTGAGACATTTGCGCGTGTGAGGTTCAGCTCTGCAGCAAGATCGGCAGGATAGCTGGGCTGCTCTAAAAGTTTGAGTAACAGTGCAGCTCGATTGGGATCAGCCATTGCCCTGCCCAAACGGTGAGTAATATCTAATAAACGCTCATTAGTCAGCATGTACTGAACTATACAGCAACTGCTGACCAATGACGAATGTGTGTACAGCACACTTCTGCGTATGTGCTTGATGCACGATATTGTTCTCTAGAGCAACGAATATCCCCCAACGAGAGCCAAGGAGGTTCCAGCGACAATAAAAAATAGTCCTGCACCTGCATCAATAAACGGCCCGGCGCGTAAAAACTTCGCCCGCACAACCGCCGTCGATAAGCCGAAAACAATGGCTGAGAATCCAATGATGACACTGCCAATCACCACCACAATAATGGCAAGCGCCAGCAGCAAACTGGGATTTGGCGGCATATTTGGGGCAATAATGGCGGCGAAATACAGCACGACTTTCGGATTCGACAAATTCGTCAGCGCGCCTTGTCGGTAGGAATGCCACGGAGTCCCTAATACGGCAGTGATATCGTCAACGACAACTTTCGTGCGAAATTGATCGCGCGCGGCAAGTAACATGCCGCGTCCCATCCACACTAACCAACAGCCACCAACAAGTTGAATGATTCCGACGAGCTTGGGGTACGCCGTGAGTACCACGGATGCGCCAAACACAGTCAGGCTCACCCACAGCAATAAGCCAGTGGCAATGCCGAATACGCCGGCAATTGCATGCTTTCGAGATTTCAGTGCAATGCGGGTGAGCAATAAAAAATCTGGCCCAGGAGTGATCATGCCGATATAGTTCAGCAAGATTAAGCTCCCCCATTGGGCAAGGGTCATTGATGCGTACCTTGTGTCATACGCTCTGCAAGTTCCTGCTGGCCGAACATCATTGCCGTATCGACTGCAGTTGGATGACCGAGGAGTGGATCAGCACCTGCAGCTAGCAAGGCTTCCACAACCTCTGGCTCTTTTTTGAAAATTGCGCCGGCAAGTGGTGATTGCCCACGATCATTGAGCTTATTAACATCAGCGCCTAAGCTTGCCAAGCGGCTGACTAAGGATGCATGTCCAGCATACGCAGCCAGCATTAAGAAGGTATTGCCCTCATGGTTGGTCAAATTCGGATTTAAGCCTGCTTGAATATACTGCTCAAACTTGTCAGCGGCATCATCACCGCCAGTGCGTGCAAGTTGGAATAGCTCAGCAACAAAAGCGGCTAATTCCTCTGGAAGTTCAGGAGATGCATTAGTTACAGAATCTTCACTCATAGTTTCTATCCTAGTGTGTTTAACCAGCGAGTTGTGAAATTTTCCGAACAGCATCTTCTAACGCGAATGCTGGATCGCCACTTTGACCTTTCACCGCCAGATCAAGGGCTTCCATAAGAATCACCGCTTCACTAATCGCATCACTTGACCAGCGCCTTGCAGTTTTCGCAGTTTTTTCAAGCGCATACGGTGACATCCCTAATCGACTCGCCAACGCCAATGACGGCTTTCCACGCGTTGAATATAACCGCGCCAACGCAGAGACTTTCATACTCAACGCCGCTGCCAAAGCAGCAGGTTCAACACCGATATGCAATGCACGTCGCATACTCGCTAACGCCTTTTGAGTTTGGCCTGCACATGCGAGATCCGCAACATCGAATCCAGATACTTCAGCAACCCCTGCATAGTACTCACGTACTTTCGACTCTGTAATTTCGCCTTCAATATCTGCAACGAGCTGCTCGACTGCACTGGCAAGTTCACGTAAATCGGAACCGACACCTTCTACCAGTGCAATCATGACATCTGGAGTTGGCTTCAAGCCATAGCGACGAAACTCTTGGGTCACCCATCCCACACGCTCATGCGCTCGTGGGGCAACAACTTCATGCACCTGCGCCAATTTCTTCAATTTCGGCACCAACGCTTTTTGTCGCCCACCACCTGAATGCACGATAATCAAGCGAATCCCCATGCCCGGATCCTGAGCCAATTGCATGACAACATTTGCAGGTTCTTTGCCAGCTTCATCCATTTTGTGCAAGACGATCACACGGTCTTCTCCGAATAAGGATGGACTACATAAATCAAGCAGTTCTGATTGTGTTATCTCCCCGGCGCGCACCTGTGTCACATCTACCTCAGTTTGCGTGCCCAGCGACTCACGAATCTCACCAATAATGGCTCGAATCTCACGTTCAATTAAGAATTCATCTTCGCCAAGAATCAGGTGCACGTTGTTCATAGCACTCAACTTTAGTAAGCAATGGTGATCTTTGGCTAACAAGCCTGCAGTTGCTACTGCCCGAAACTGCCATCAAACGCAAGGATCTCCTATTGGAAATATCCTAATCGCGCATATTGCTGGCCATTCGTATATACATCAACGATGCCATCTCGATTGGGGTATAACAGTGGAATACCAGTGTCCAGCCACTGCGGATACTGGTGTGGTTTGCCATGTTCATGCACCACAACGGCGTGAATGTGCGTTGGAATCCCTGCTGCAATCCATTGCTGCAAATGTGCATCATCACGTACATGCAAGATTTCCTCAGGCGTATAGTGGATCGGACGCTGCAAATACCATGAGGCGCTTAGCGCGATCATCACACTGATTCCAGCTACCCCGACAACACCATGGAGCTGCTGTGAAAAGCCATAGAGCAACCAGGCCAATCCAAGTATCACTGCCCACACCAGCGCAGGTGAATCCCAATACAGTTGAGCCCCTGGAAAACTTGCGGCTGTGGTTGCAACTTTCACAATCACACGTGCACATGGCCCCAGAAGATATAGTAATCCTGCTGCAAGATCTACGAACACCGACCACCCAGTCAGTAATGAACCCGCCAGCAATACGCATGCGAGAAGCCCGATACATGTAATGGGGGCAACTAAAGGTTCAACCAACATATTCGCCACAATTGAAACCAAAGACACTCGATGCGAAAATGCAGCAACAATTGGTGCTGTGGCAAGCGTTGCAGCAACTGTCACGGCAAGCGGCAGCACAACCATGCGCGGCATGCTTGGCGACGCCCATCTGTGGTACAACCTAGGGCTCAGCAAAATAATGCCTGTAGTAGCTGTCACTGATAACCAAAAACCGATCGAAAACGCCAGTTCGCTGTCCCAGATCAGCATCCCGATCATGCTCAGACACAAACTATGCATCGCATAGCTACGAGTATGTACGCCCAATGCGGCAATACCAATACTGCCCATAATCACTGCACGGATCACCGATGCTTCTGGGCCAACCACATATCCAAAGCACACAATCGCCAAAGTAGTAACGCCAAGCCTGACTTTTCGCGGCGCCCATCTGAGTATTCCCAACGTACTTGCAGCTACTAATGCCACATTTGCCCCACTGACTGCACTTAAATGTGCCAGGCCTGAAATCATAAAACTTTCTGCCAAATATTGGCTATAGCCGTGGGTTTCTCCCAGTACCATTGCGGGAATCACAGCAGCAGCATCTGGGTCGAAGGTTTGTTGTGCAAGTGCGACAAAACTCGATTTTAAGGCGGTGGTCAACGACGCTGCAGCATCTGGATCTGCACGCACAGTGACGTTTTTTGCGATAAGTAACTGCGCCGCTACTGCCATACGATCGCTCTCACGAGTCGTTGCTTCAAGCAAGATGGTCGTGCCTGGACTAAGTGAGAGGTGATCATGGCTAAACACTGTCAGCGGTGCAGGTGAAAAAGATGTGTGGATATCGAATATTGTTCCGCGTGAAATGCTACGGATCCGGTGTTCCACTACTGCTTCGAACACGGTTGGTATGTGTACGTGCTCTGCCTGGAAGCGTCGAAAAGCAGTCAGCACTAACCCTGTTATCGCCGTTCCTGCTGTCAGACATGCTTGTCCAAGGCCAAACTGCAAGTAGAGGATCACTGCCACCACAGCTATGCTCAGTACTCCCACGATACTGATGGCTAACCATGTGTACTGCTGCAAACGCAGCCACACCACCGCTACCGTTATTGCCCATATCGCAACAGCTGGCGGCACCAAACGATACTCTGCTACCGATTGCTGATTCATATGCGAATATGCGGTGCTAATGCCTCATATTTGGCAGCACCGATGCCTTTGACTTGTTGTAGCTCAGTGACATTTTGAAACGGTCCATGCTGTTGGCGGTATGCCACTATCGCGGCGGCTGTTTTCGCACCAACTCCAGGCAAAGTCGTTAATTCAGTCTCAGAGGCAGTATTAATATTCAACTGCGCACTATCTTGAGACTGCCGATCTTCCTGCACTATTGGGGTAGATGGGCCCTCGAGCGCTCCAACGGTGTGTGCAAGTTGTGCATCACTTCTATGCGGAATCACAATTTGCATGCCATCTTGCAATTTCGCTGCCAGATTCAGCCCTTGCAACTGCGAATCTTCGACAATCCCGGCGCGTTCAATCGCATCGAGAACGCGTGCATCAGGTGTTAAGAACCGATAAATGCCAGGGTTTTTCACCACACCCACTACTGCCACGGCAATTGCACGTCCTTGCTCGGCACTTGCAGGTATGTGCTCCTGAGTGACAGGCAAGCTCGCGTGCAGTTCTCGATTTGCATCTATGCCGGCATCACCCTGAGACGGAATGCCTGATGCACGCTGTGAAGTTGTAGATTCTGAGGTGGTTGTGTGCTTCATGTGGTGAGCATCTGATGAGATCGTACTCATTGCCACTTGCGGAGGCTCGTGAGTCGGCATTGCAGATTGTAAATAGCCAGCATTTGGCACCACAGGTGAAGAAGTCAATACTTGGCTGAACACGAATACTCCACAACACACCAATGCCACAGAAACAAGCGCCACTGCTGCAGGTACGGACACCTGCCATCTTCGAGACGTGGCTGGAAACTCAACGTCGAGTTGGTCTTCTGTCCCGCTTGGTCGCAGCATTTCTGAAACACGTTGGCGTATTCGGTGTTTCGCCGCACCGCGAAATGCAAGCCACGACAAGCGTTGCTCGTTCTCGCATGCAGTGACAGGCCGCTGACTATGAGCATCAAGTGCCTGCGTGAGCTGCTGCGTGGAAGACAGTTCATCTGCTGCATGTGGTGATGCTATGGCAACATGTGCAAGAGGCTGCTGTGAACTGGTGCGCGTAGACGTGGTATTCATAGCCTTAGAGGCTAAGGACTATCCCAACAGTTGAAAAGACCGCAGATGTGCTACCGCTGGTCAAAGCTAAGATTGGCCAGCATCCAGAACGTTCATGGAACGAGCCGTAATTGGGAACTTACCTGCCTGCACTCGCGACTAGCCTAGTCGCGTGGTGTCTCTGATTCGGCAGCAGTGCTAGTTGAATCAGCAACGTTATTGCGTGGTTGCTCTGCTTCTTCCCGATTTAAAGAAAATACGGTTGAAACGCCAATGGCTCCAATGCCAGTATGCACCGCGAGAGTTTGTTCCATTGGCACGATCATAATTGACGAACCTTCAGGAAGTTGTTCAAGTAAGAGTTGCTCTAATACCCGAGCAGCTTCGCGCGCCTCATTATGTTGTAAGGCCACAAAAACTGGAAGGCCTGCCGCACGTTTGACTACCAATTCGGTAAGTTTTGCAAACGCTTTCGTTTGCGTGCGCGTTTTCACCGCGAGCTCAATATAACCATTGACGACTCGCATAATAGGTTTCGTTGCAAGCGCTGTTGAGAGCATTGCTGTTGCAGTAGAAATACGGCCAGATTTGCGCAGTTCATCAATGCGATGCAAATAAATCCAGGTTTCAGAGCGTTGCAAAGTATCTTCTGCAAACTCCACACATTCAGTCAGGCTGCCACCATCTTGGGCAATTCTTGCAGCTGCCATCGCTGCTGCACCTACGCTCATCCCGACACTACCAGTGTCAATCACAACCACTTGATCATTAAAGACTCCAGATGCGGTTACTGCAGCAGACCAGGTTGAGGACAGTTCTTTCGACAGATGCAAGGCAACAACACCTTCGTCACCGCCGCGTTCTAATTGTCGAGCATAGGCTGCCGCAAGCTCTAATGGCGATAACCCAGAAGTCGAACGATCTGTGTCGTTGCCCAAGACATGTAAATCAATCACGGTAATGCCAAGATCATTCGCGACTTGCGGTGGGATACCAGCAGAAGAATCAGTGACGATACGTACTGCCATATGCTCTCCTGTCTTTCTCCCTCACCGTGTGTTTCACCTTTGCCATACAACCAATACATGCGCGTGCCGGTTTGCGGTTATGCTTCACCCATATCCGCATTGGCAATGGATGTACGCCCCAACGCTACACCCATATTCCAACCATCAAGATACCATTTCGCAGTATCGATATTTGCTGGTGTAAAGCGATCTGATTGATCAGAGACAACGTCGTCAAGCAAAAATTGCGGGCGGGCGGTCAGTTGCGCCCAGCACGTATTGCCAATGCCTGATAACAGTGGGAATTGCGCGACTTCAAAGCCTAATAAACTGCCAGTCAGTGCTGAAATTGTGCCGCCATGTGCCACAATCAGCACGGTTGAATCGTCCCATTGCTTGTATGCTTCCATGAGTTCATCAACCACAGCGCGGGCACGTTTTGCCACGTCGATGCGAGATTCGCCACCTGGTGGCGCCCAGGTTGGGTCGTGGCGCCAATAAGCTCGTAGACCTGGGAAATCCGCATCGAGTTCTGCATGCGAACGCGCTTGCCACTGGCCGAGATCAGTTTCGCGCAAACGCGGATCTTGTTGCACGCTCACATTCAGACGCTGGCCAACGGCCACAGCGGTGTCATAGGCACGGCTTAAGTCAGAAGCCACAATTTTCGTAATATGCAGGGTTTCTAAAAAGTCTGCTGCTGCTTCTGCCTGCTGTCGCCCAATCGGAGAAAGCTGTGTGTCTAGGTGTCCTTGCATCCGGCCAGTGGCATTAAATTCCGTCTGGCCGTGGCGCAACAAGATCAATCGACGAGTCATAGGAGGATCCGAAGGTATTTTAGTACTCGTCTTCTGGCTCGTTCTCAGCCAATGGAATTTCATCGAGTGATGCCACGTTACGAATATCGATATCGTTGTTCCACTCTTCGGGGCGCTCCATTGTTTCAATACCTTCGACGTCAATCAGTGGACAGTCGCGGTATAACCGGTCCAAACCATAGAAATCGCGCTCGGTATTACGTTGAACGTGGATCACTAACATTCCGTAGTCGAGCAGCACCCAACGGTTTTCGCGATGGCCTTCACGACGCTTTGGTTCCCAACCTTTTTGGGTAAGCTCGTCCTCGATCTCTTCAACAATGGAACGCACTTGGCGCTCATTATCAGCGGATGCGAGCACAAAAATCTCAGCAATTGCCATCACGTCAGAAACGTCAATAACGGCAATATTACTTGCCAGCTTTTCGTTTGCTGCCAAGGCAGCGGTGCGGGCAATCTCAATGGTTTCTACAGTTGCAGTCACAAAAATCCTTCATCTGCTCAAAGCCTCATACTGATAAGGACAACATCCTATCAATTGGCTTTTCAAAATAGTGTATCTTTTAGTTTCTCACGTTTGTCTAGCAAACGCCAACGTTGCATGCGTCTTAACCGTGCCGACACACAGCGTATCGTTGAGATACCACCCAGAAATATTCCCTCACCTGACGCATAGAGCTGCTACTCACCGATTGGTGAATAGAGTTGCTACTCACCGATTGGTGCATAGAGTTGCTGCTTGGCAATATATTGCACTACCCCATCCGGCACCAGGTACCACACAGGTTCGCCTTTACGCGCGCGGTTGCGACAATCGGTCGAAGAAATCGCCATTGCAGGAATTTCAATTAACTCCACGCGATCGCGATACTGCACTGGAATATTGTCCTCTGCCAGGGCATATCCAGGACGCGTGACACCCACGAACGTCGCAAGGCTAAACATTTCTTCCCAGCGATGCCACGATGTAATCTTTTCCAGCGCATCTGCACCGGTAATAAAAAACAGTTCCGCATTCGGATATTGTTCATGGATATCCTGCAGCGTCTCAATCGTGTAGGTAGGGCCATGACGATCAATATCGACACGGCTGACATGGAAACATGGGTTGGAAGCTGTTGCAATTACTGTCATCAAATAACGATGCTCCGCTGCAGTGACCTCCCGATCGGCTTTTTGCCACGGCTGGCCAGTTGGCACAAACAACACCATATCCAGCTCAAACTGCGCAGCAACCTCACTACCAGCAACCAAATGCCCATGATGAATCGGGTCAAAGGTGCCACCCATAATGCCAATCCGACGCGGAGTGTGCCCTTGATTTCCCTGAATTTCCATGCTGTCTATCCTTGTGTGCTATTAATCGCGAGTATGTCCCTGACCAGTCAAAATCCACTTTGTACTGGTCAATTCAGGCAATGCCATTGGGCCACGCGCATGCAACTTTTGGGTCGAAATGCCAATCTCAGCGCCCATGCCATATTGTTGTCCATCGGTAAATGCTGTCGAAGCATTAATCATCACTGCCGCTGCGTCCACATGCTGGGCAAAATACTGTGCGGTGACTAAGTTCGTTGTCGCAATCGCCTCGGTATGGCCAGTGGAATACTTGCGAATATGCTCCACCGCGCCTTGCACACCAGCAACAATTTTCACCGCAATGTCCATGGACAAGTATTCTGAATCCCAATCGGTTTCCGTAGCCGGAATAATTTCCGCCGTCGTCAAAGGAGCAAGCTCGGAAACTTCACCATGCAGGCGCACACCGGCGTCGACAAGCGCTTGCAGCACTGCTTGCTTTGCGACGCTATCCAGCTCAGCGTCCAGTAATAACGTTTCGGTAGCATTGCACACGCTGGTGCGACGCGTTTTGCCATTCAGGACAATCGCAATGCCTTGCTCAAGGTCCAGCTCATGGTCAAGATACACATGGCAATTACCTGTACCAGTTTCAATAGTTGGCACCGTTGCGTGTGCAACCACGGCGTTAATCAAACCTGCACCACCGCGTGGAATGACCACATCAACGTACTCTCGCGCAGTAATTAACGCTTGCACCGACTCGTGAGTTTCGCATGGTAAAAGTTGTACAAATTCTGCTGCCAAACCATGTGAGACCAGCACGGCTTGTAAGATTTCGACTAATTTTTGATTCGAATGCTTTGCTGATTTTGAGCCGCGTAACAAGGCGATATTGCCAGATTTCAACGCTAAGCCAAAGGCATCAACGGTCACATTCGGGCGTGCCTCATACACCATGCCCATCACACCAAGTGGGACACGTACCTGGCGCATTTCAATGCCATTTGGCATCATCGAACCGCGCACAATTGTGCCAATAGGATCGGCAAGTTCTGCTACTTGCCGCAGTCCTACTGCCATTGCGTGGATGCGATCATGATCTAATAACAAACGATCCAAAATATTTTCTGGCATGCCACGCTCACGGCCTGCTTGAAGGTCTTTGGCATTGGCCTCGATAATCTCATCTGCATGCGTCTCTAACGCTGACGCAGCTGCAAGCAACACTTGGTTCTTCGTTTCGGTGCGCAATGCCGCTGCTTGTGGTGCACATTCATATGCGACACGCGCGAGGCGCAGCACTGCTGCGCTTTCATCTGCAACTTGCTGAGCATACGTGGAATCACTGTGAGTCATACCGTGATAGTACTGGCTTTTCATGCCAAAATTCTAGTTCTCTGCGGTATCACGCACCACGGCGTCCTCCGACTGCCGCTGTTCCCCGGTGCGGCGTTCGACCCCTGCCGCACTGCACGACCCTTCCGCTGTTCCCCGGGACAGCGCCGCAACACGCCGGCTCGCTCCAACCTAAGCGACTGCTGCTCCCCTGGGCGGCGTCGCAGCTACTCGACGCTCTAGCGCGCGTCACCAACCGCGTAGCCGCACACCCCAAAAGCTTCACGCACCGAAAACTATTCGTTTAGCCCGTAATGCGACAAATAATCTGCATGAATCACTGGTCGGTGCTGTGCATCTGGCAGTTCTTCTGTGTGGCGGCCAAGCATAGTTGCTAATGTTTCCGCATCATAGGAAACTTCGCCGCGACCAATCACTTTGCCAGCAGGATCAACGATGTCCACGATATTTCCGGCATGGAAGTCACCTTCGACTTCTGTTACGCCAACTGCCAGAAGTGAAGTACCACCTTGTGCTAATGCACGTGCGGCTCCAGCATCAACACGAATACTGCCTTCCGAATCCGCTGCATACAACGCCCAGAACTTCCAGGCCGACAAGCGGTTTTCTTTCGGATAAAACACCGTTCCAACGCTGGCATCTTCTAATGCCTGGCCAATATTGGCAGCTGAAGTGAGCAGCACTGGAATACCACCACGCGAGGCAATCCCGGCAGCTGAAACTTTCGACGCCATACCGCCAGTGCCTAGCGCACCACCGTCACCTGCGATAACTCCTTGTAAATCGGAAGCGTCACGCACCTGTGGAATGAAGGTGGCAGTTGGGTCACTTGGATTTTTATCATAGAGGCCATCGACGTCGGAAAGCAGCACCAACGCATCGGCAACCGCTAAATGCGCAACCAGGGCGGCGAGTCGATCGTTATCGCCAAACCGCATTTCAGAGGTCGCCACCGTATCGTTTTCATTCACAATCGGAACCACACCTAGATGCAACAATCGGTCAATCGTTCGCTGCGCATTTCGCGCACGCTCGCGCTGACCAGCATCCGAGGCGGTTAGCAACACTTGTGCAATTGTGCGACCATAGCGGGCAAAACTTGCACCCCAGGTATGCATCAGGTGTACTTGACCAACTGCTGCTGCGGCTTGTTTGGTAGCCAGATCTTGCGGGCGTTGCTGTAATGCAAGTGGTCCCATACCTGCTGCGACTGCACCAGAAGACACCACAATTAACTCGGTGCCTTTTGCTAATCGACGCTGCATGGCATTGACCAGGGCGTCGATACGCAGTGGATCGACCACGTGGCCTGCACCGGTCAGTGATGATGAACCGATTTTGACAACCACGCGTTTTGCATTGGTGATTTGGTTGCGCAGTTCCATTAGCCCTGCCAGCGGTCTCGTGAAGCTTCTTGGCCGTCACCAAAGTCAAGTTCATCGATCAAACCACGACGAACCTGGGACGCACGCTTGCGCTCTGCTGCAGACACACGCTCAGTGCGTGACAGGCGAATATCCGTGCCACGACCAGTTAAGGTTGGATCCACACCAGCTGCGGTCATTGGTTCCCACTCGAAGGAAACCGGACCAATGCTCACCGTCGCGCCAGCTTTCGCGCCAGCTTTATACAAGGCGTCTTCGACACCCATCCGGTTCAGGCGATCGGCTAAGTAGCCAACTGCTTCGTCGTTTTCAAAGTCAGTTTGAATAATCCAACGCTCTGGCTTTTCACCAGTAACAATGAAGCCACCTTCAATCGCTGGATCACGATGAATCTCAAACTCACGACCCTTGGCTTTCGCATCCACTGCTTTCGGACGAATAATGGTGTGCTTTTCCACTTTCGCCTTTGGTCGAGTTTTACGAGCCTGCTGCACAATCTCAAGCAGCTTGTAGCACAATGGGTCTAATCCCTTACGGGCGACTGCAGAGATAATAAATACTGGCCACCCGAATTGTGCTTCTAGATCTTCCTTGACAAATTCTGCCAATTCTTCTGCTTCTGGAATATCCACCTTATTCAGCACAATAATGCGTGGACGATCGCGCAAATCGCCTAATGAGGTATCTTCATCAAGAGCTGACTGGTAAGCCGCAAGTTCCGCTTCGAGTGCTTCAATATCACTTGCTGGGTCACGACCTGGTTCCATCGTGGCGGTATCAACCACATGGGCCAGAACTGCGGTGCGCTCAATATGGCGCAAAAAGTCCAGACCAAGGCCTTTGCCTTCGGAGGCACCTGGAATCAAACCAGGAACATCTGCAATGGTAAATGTTTCATGGCCAACTTCGACCACGCCAAGGTTCGGGGCCAAGGTGGTGAATGGGTAGTCACCAATTTTTGGCTTCGCTGCCGAGATCACCGAGATCAGCGAGGACTTGCCTGCCGACGGGAATCCCACAAGGCCCACATCAGCCATCGATTTCAGTTCTAAGATGATGTCGTGTTGTTCGCCTGGCTCACCTTTCAGCGCAAAACCTGGCGCTTTACGAGCACTTGAGGCCAAAGCAGCATTACCTAGACCACCAAAACCACCTTGTGCTGCGATATACCGCATTCCAATGCTGGTCATATCGGCTAAGGTTTCACCCTTATCATTGAGTACTACGGTTCCTGCCGGAACTTCAATAATAAGGTCCTCACCACGGGCACCATTGCGGTGATCGCCAGCACCGTTAGCACCACGCTGTGCCTTGAGATGTGGGCGGTAGTGCAAGTCAAGCAACGTGTGCACCTGGGAAGAAACCTCAAGAACAATGTCTCCGCCATGTCCACCGTTACCACCATCAGGCCCGCCCAATGGCTTAAATTTTTCACGGTGAATAGAGGCGCAGCCGTTGCCGCCATCGCCTGCGTTCAAGTGCAAGACCACGCGGTCGACAAAACGTGCCATAGTATTTCAGTTACCTTCCAGATGTTACGTTGTAATGCTTGTCGCCTGTTTTCGTACTGGTTGCACACACGTTGACGAACAAAGCCATAAGTATGTTGATATTACCAAAGATCAAGGTAATGCGCGAAGCAAAAAATCGTCTGAACATAATTCAAACTATGTTCAGACGATCAATCACAAGCTGCAAAGTTCCTGCACCTTGCAGGCTTTGCGACGCTGTTTCAGATCACAGACCTTCTCGGTTGCGTCGTCAAGCATCTGGTGCAAAACCACGATGTCTGGTAGCTCTATGCATGCACAGCTCGCACAACCACGCGCTACTAGTACACCGATTCCGCAAGCTGAACACGACCAAGATCAAAGAATCTCAACCGTGCTCAACAATGCTGCTTAGGGTAGTACATTATCCTTTGCGCAGGCAGGAGAGCTGTTCACACTGGAATGCTCCTGGAATACCTGGAATCAAACCATTAATCACAGCAATCAAGAATGCCACACCTTGCGCTGAGAGCAGTCCAAAGATAGCGGCTAACACAGCCCAAAGATGCGACTTACCGTCAGCTTGGGAAGAACCTGCTGCTGAAGATGCGCCAGTATCTGCTGGCGGTGGAACTTGGTTGTCACCGTTATTTGGTGGAACCTCATTCTCCCCCTTACCGTCATTACCATCTTGTGGCGGATTCACAGTTCCTGGGTCAACTGGAGCAACCACATTTACCTGGTGCTCTGCAGAGCTAAGATCCGTGGTTGCAACTACTGATAATGTGCCAGCTTCAGTTGGGGTGTAGGTAACTTCAAACATACCTTTGTCATTGGTGGTACCAGCAAACGACTGACCAGCAATTTCAAAGGTGATTGCCTTGTTTGCAACAGGCTGACCATCTTTCGTCTGGACAGTCGCGGTGAACGTGCCTGCTTGATTTGGCTTCAACTCGGCTGGGCCAACAATTTCAATCGTTTCAGCGCGCGCAACGTTATCTGCAACCTTATATGGCAAGGTTTCAGTCACACCATCAGCACTTGCGCTGACAGCCAACGTACCTGCATGCTTCGGAGTTTCGCTAATTGTTACTTGACCTTGATCATTGGTACGCAGTACAGAACCTTTGAACCCAACCTTGGTTGAAATGTCATGACCAGCAAGTGGCTGACCCGAAGCATCTAACGCGGTAATAGTAAAGGTGCTCTCAGTACCTTTTTGGCCTTCAGCAGGATTCGCTGAGATCTTCAACGATGCCACCGTGGCTTTTGGAGCCGCAACGATACGCACCGCTGGAAATACATCAGCCTTCAACGGTGAACAACGCACTAATGCTCGCGCCTGGTAGGTACCCAAAATCGGCACCGCTGCCTCAGCGTCAATCATCATAGTGAAGAAGGATTCTTCAGCTGGATAAATTTTCGAGCTCGGATTCGCAACGATCGGCAGAGTTGGCTTCACGCTGGTACCAACCTGATTGCCGGTCAAGGAAACCGTAATAGTTGGAATTTCAAAGCCCATCTTGCCTGCACGTGCGCTACCCACGAGGCCTTTATCCTGCGTCGCTAAAGTAATTTCGCTTTCGTTATTGGCATTAATACCATCCGTGGTCGCACCACCTGAAAGCGAATATGTCTTACCAGAGTTGGTCACCTGAATACCGGCTTGACCGCCAGCAATCGAGACATCATTGACGGTTGCGTTGTTCGGCATCTTCAAAGAAAGTCGCGCACGTTCCATCGATTTCGTGGTCACCGATGCAATACCGGCAACCTTAAATGGATTCGGCAAACCAACATACCCAGGCTTGATCACATAGTTAAATGGCTGACCAACAATCGCCTCAGTTGGAGCTTCCACAGCCGCGGTGAACCGGAAACTGTCACTTTTTTGCACGCTATCGGCTTGACTTTTCAACGCGCCAAGACCATTGGTGGTAATCGCACACTGAAAACTGATCTCTGCACTTGCCGCTTGCGCAACCGGCAGCATTGGAGCTGATAATGCCGCTACCCCAAGAAGAGGTACGACAGCAGCAGCAAGCACCTTTTGTAAACGAGCCATGAATATCCTTAAATAATTTCAATGATAAAAGTGTCAAAAATTGCAACCACCATAGACTCCAAGATGTTTTGGGACACGTAGTTGCGGTTACTTCCGCACCTACTGCTTTTGCTTGACGACGCTATCGCCAACAGTTTTGTCAGCCTGCCTCAGCAAGAGATCAGGTGCGAAAATGGAGCTACTCTTAGCGGTTCAATGGTGGCAGAATACGCAGTTTGCCGAAATAATTCAGCGCGGTGAAGATCATGCCGACGAAGCTGGTCAGACCGATGACTGTCGCAATCGTCTTGAAAATAATTGATGGATCAGAGGAATTAAAACCACGGGATGATCCCAAATCAAGAACAGATGATCCATACTTTGCAATGCTTGACCCCAGTGTAAGACCACCTTGAATCTGTGCCAAAACATCTGATGAACCATTTGCAGCTGGCTGGGTTTTCAACGCAGGAATCTTAACCTGCTCAGAGCTAATATCGCCGGTTGCCACTGTTACGGTTTGTTCTTCTTTCCTACGTGGAAGCTCATAGGTAACAACGCCATTCGCATCAGTGGTCAAGGTTACTTCTTTACCTGCGATGATAAACCTAAGCTCCTGATTTGCAACTGGCTTATCGTTAGCATCTACTACGGTAGCTTCCAGGGTAGCTGTAGCGTCGGTCTGCTGCGTTAGCTTTGCTGCGATTTTTGCCACCGACGCAGTTGGCTCGCTTGGCACGTTTGGCTCGCTTGGCTTACTTGGCTCAGGCGTATTCGACGTCGTTGGCTCACTTGGCTTACTTGGCTCTGATGTATTCGGCGTCGCATCAGTGTCAGTTGGCGTGGTTGTAGTTGGTGTTGTTGTGGCGGTGGTGGAAGTTTCAGGCTTCGGCTTTTCTTTCACAACAATTTCGGTGCCGTTTGTGATTTGCTCATTAACTTTCCCGATGATCTGCAAACCTTCTGATGCCTCAGTTGGGGTGTAGACATACTCGTATGCACCATCTTTAAGTGCAACAACCTGCTCTTGACCATCAATTGTCAAGGTTACTGAAGCAACTGGAGCATCATCGCCTTCTTCGGTGTATGACACCACCGCACGAATGGTCACTGGCTCACCAACGGTCACAGTCTCTGGCGTTGCAGTAATCTCAACCGCAGTTGGCTTCTTGGTGATATTGCGTACCTCAAGTGGCACATTCGTGGTCACAGTTGGAGTGGATTTTACCGTTGCAGTGTAAGTTTTTGGACCAATAGTAGTAGGCGTAATTTCTGCTGTAAATGCACCTTGTGCATCAGTGGTCACACTGATTGGTGCAGTCAAATCCTCTCCTGCGATCTCAACTTCAGCGTTTGCAATTGCAATACCGTCTTGATCAACCAAGGTACCTGTTACAGTTGCAGCTTCACCAACGGTAATCGTCGGTGTTGTGAATGCGCCGGTAATCGTCGTCGGCACTGCATCAATAATCGTAACCTTTGGGAACACCAAATCTTTGGTATTCACGCAGCGCAGCAAGACGTTATCAGCGGTTTCTTTACCACTAAGCGTCACAGTAAGATTCAGCACACTGGAAAAGAGCGCGTCTGGTGCAGCGAGGGAACCGGAAAATCGGGAAACTGAACCTTGTGCTGCTACTGGAGCAAACTCACCCGCTGCAGTTGCCTGAAAATGGAGTTCAGTTTCTGGCAAGGTAACTGTAAAGGTATCTCCTGCAAGCTCACCTTGAATTGGTGCAACTGCTAAATCTTTCACTTCACCTGTTGCATCAGTGGATTCTTTTGCAAAATCCACTCGTTGTGCACCAGCTGTACCAGTGTAATCACCACCATAGGTTGCATCCGTATAGCTGGCGTGTGCAGCATCAAATGGCACACTCACACGTGCATGCGAAACGCTATTCACATCAAAGCTATAAGCAGTAGAAAAAAAGCCACCGGCAAACTCATAGTGTTTTGGAATGCTCACAGTTGCATTTTTAACGGTGTAGTTAAACGTGCGCCCAACCTTCGCCTTCTCAGGAGCCGCCACCGTGTAGGTGATATTAACTGGGAATGCAGCCGAATCGTTATATGCACCCTCAATGCTCGAAGGAACTTTCGAATCGGTACCACGACTGAGTGCACAGTGCATTGGAGAGGTAACTTGCACGTCCTGGGCAAACGCTGTATCGACAAGAACACTGCTTCCTAGCACAGGAACCAATGCAACTGCGATTACGCGTTTCATAGTGTTGTTTTTCATTGACTTCAGTCCTTTACATTTCCGATGCATAAATCCGACTTGCTCTCGTAGATCTCAACCGGAATATATAGTGCTTATCGGAAACTCTATACTATCCGTTACTACAGTTAGTTTTTTATAGAAAAATATATCTGTGTCAAGCAGACAAAAACCCAGAAATACATGCGACAAGCATCTATTTCTGGGAATCAGTCAAAGTATCTAGAACGATCCTCGCCCAAAACTAGAACCTCGGCCGGTCACAACGCCAACAACACGAGATGCCATGATCGCAACAACAGCTAAGATCAAGACACCATGTCCTAAAACCGACAAGATCAGTTGAATCAGGCGACCATTTTCAGTTCGTGGTTGACTACTTGTGAGCGAATTCTTTGCATTCGAGGCAGCTCGTGCCAAGTCAGTGATTTGTGATTCGACTGCAGCAGTACGAGTGATCTGTGGAGCTTCTTGAGCCTGCACAGCACTGACGGTACTTGTGGTCATCATAACCACACTCAAAGCAGCCACCATAGCTTTTTTCATCATGAGTATTCCCTTCAATATTGTGACGTAAGGCTAATATCAGTTGCCCCACAAACACTCGGTCGCCTATACCTGCACGCAATTGCCCATCACAAACTGCAATAGCATGCACAAGTTTTGCAACCAATAAGTCTTCTTGCAAAGTATAATCAGATATTTCCATACGTAAAAGCCCCCACCAGAAACTAGTGAGGGCTTACAAACAAGAACTTTCAGAAGTTCTTAGGCGTCAACGGTCTCAGCATCTGGAACGATGTTCACAGTGCGACGGTTGCGCTTAATGCCGAAAGTAACGGAGCCAGCAGCAAGTGCGAACAAGGTGTCGTCGCCACCACGTCCAACATTCTCGCCTGGGTGGAACTTGGTGCCACGCTGACGGACGATAATCTCGCCGGCGTTGACCTTCTGGCCACCAAATCGCTTTACGCCAAGGCGCTTTGCCTCGGAATCACGACCGTTGCTGGAGCTGGATGCACCTTTCTTGTGTGCCATGTGGTTTCCCTCCTTCAGGAAATCTCGGTAGGCCGGTGAGCCTTACTTGATACCGGTAATCTTCAGCACGGTCAGCTTCTGACGGTGACCTTGACGCTTCTTATAACCAGTCTTGTTCTTGTACTTCAGAATCTTGATCTTAGGACCCTTGACCAGGTCTACGATCTCAGCAGAGACACTTACCTTCGCAAGTTCCTCTGGCTTGGAAATAACAGTCGCGCCATCGACGAGCAGAACCGGGGTGAGAGCCACGGACGAACCTGGCTCACCCTCGATCTTCTCGACCTTGACGAGGTCACCTTCAGCAACCTTGTACTGCTTGCCGCCGGTCTTGACGATCGCGTACATACGAGGGCTACCCCTTATCTATCTCAGGACCAAGCACCAAACTCGGCACTTAGTGATTAACGTTTACTTAAAATTTTTGGCTCTTTTAACGCCGATTTCCACCGTACCATCACGAAGGAATATCTCTGGCATGCCAGATTTCTCAGCTTAAAATAGCGACTTACAAAGACTACCTGCAAGCTACAAAAAAGACAAATAGTGACATTTACGTTGCTTGCCGACGCACGGCGCGACGCCGTCCTCGACTCGATCCGCGGGCCACCCGAGCAGTCGATTCATCCTGCTCTTGCGTCACAATATTTTCTTTCTTCACAGCTGTACTGGAGTTTTCTTCTGCTCCTGCAAGCTTACGACGCACCGCACGACGCTTCGTGCGCCCAGCGACACGAGTTGCAACAGGGGTATCTGATTGATCTTGATCATCCCCACGTTCAACTTCTTGTGTCGAAGATTCTACAGTTGCCGCTGGAGCTTTCTTGACAGCTCTGCGCTTACCACGACGACCACGCTCTGCGCTGGTCTGGCGTGCAACCGCATCGGCTGCAGCATCGGCTTCTTCAGTGTCCGCTGCTTCAACAGACGCCACGGCTTGCTCACCACGCGCATTTTCGTGTTGCAAACGCTTGCGTACCGCACGACGCTTCTTGGCGGTTTGTACGCCTTCTGCTTCGCCCTCTACAATCACGGCTGCCGTATCATCCGCAGAAGTCTCTACGCCCTCTCCTTCAGCCTGTGGAGCTGAATGTTGCAGGCTCTTTTTCACACCCCGACGACCACGACCGCGTCGCTTCGCAGCACTAGCGGTACTTGAGTGCGATGCTGTCGTGTCATGCGATTCTCCGCCCTGTTCAACCTGCGATTCGGCAGTCTCGTCAGCTGCCGTTAATGCAGCAGCTGCCGGTCCATAGTCTTCCGGCTTTGGCGCATGATCGCTGATCGAATTACCGCGTACCTTCCGCTTGCGGCGTGGAGATGCTTCAAAGGCTGCCACTGCTTCTTCATACGTTTGTGGCAGGTAATCTTCTCCACTTGGCTGATCTGGATCTTCCAGCTTCGCGTTGGTCACAGCATTTTCAATAATTGCATCGAATTCTGTATCCGCCGCAGTTGGCACAACTTCGCGTGCTCCACCACGTTGCTGTCCACGACGACGAGAGCGGCGTGCAGGTCGAGCATCCTCCTGTACCTCGGTTTCTACCACTGGAGCTGCTGGCTCAGTTTCGGCGTTCACGTGCGCGTCGTCAGGCATTGCAATCACAGCAGCAGCGAGTTCTTCATTGCTTCGTGTCGCTGGCGCAGCCGTGTCATTGCGACGATTCCGGCGCGAAGACGTTGCTGCTTCAGCAGATTCATGCTGCACCTGGTCGTCTTGCGAATTATCCTCATGCTGCATAACCACTACAGCTGGATGGCGGGTTGGGTCTTGATGCAGCACACCATGTCCGCTACGACCGCTAGCTGGACCATCGCGATGTTCAACTGGATCGTCGTGAATAATCACACCACGCCCATCGCAAACATCGCACTCGGTTGAGAAAGTTTCTAATAAACCAGTACCCAAACGCTTACGCGTGATTTGCACCAAGCCCAAGGACGTCACTTCCGAAATCTGGTGGCGGGTGCGATCGCGTCCCAGTGCTTCCGTGAGGCGACGCAAGACCAAATCTTGGTTTTCTGGTAGCACCATGTCAATGAAGTCAACCACAATCATGCCACCGAGATCGCGCAAACGCATTTGTCGCACGATTTCTTCAGCCGCTTCGAGGTTATTCTTCGTAACAGTTTCTTCGAGATTGCCACCTTGACCAGTGAATTTGCCAGTATTGACATCGATCACGGTCATCGCTTCGGTGCGATCAATCACCAACGTACCGCCAGATGGCAACCAGACCTTGCGTGAGAGCGCTTTTTGCAGCTGCTCATCAACGCGATATGCATTGAACACATCATTGCCATCGTGTTCGTCACGATCGAAACGTGCCAAGCGCTCGAGCAATTCTGGAGCGACCGACTGAATATATGCATGCACGGTATTCCATGCGCGCTTGCCATCGACAACTAGCCTGGAGAAATCTTCATTAAAGAGATCACGAATAACCTTCACCAGCATATTTGGTTCTTCGTACATGGTGACAGGCTTCGCACCTTTTGCATCCATCTCTTTTTGGGTGCGTTGCTGAATTTGCTCCCAGACTTTGTGCAAACGCTGCACATCAGCTGCGATCGCGTCTTGCGAAACGCCTTCGGCAGCAGTGCGAATAATCACACCACCATCGCGTGGGACAACCTCACGCAGGATGTGCTTGAGACGCTTGCGCTCTGGGGCTGGGAGTTTGCGAGAAATACCTGCAGAACGTCCACCTGGGACATACACCAAATAACGGCCTGCTAAGGAGATCTGCGTGGTCAAACGCGCGCCTTTATGGCCAATTGGATCTTTGGCAACCTGCACTAATACTTGGTCGCCGGATTTTAAGGCTTGTTCAATTTTACGTTGCCGCCCGCCCAAGCCAGCGGCGCGCCAATCAACTTCTCCGGCGTAGAGCACACCGTTGCGGCCTTTTCCAATATCGATAAAGGCAGCTTCCATCGATGGCAAGACGTTTTGCACACGGCCTAAATAGATGTTTCCGATCATCGATGCTTGCGTATCCGACGTGACGAAGTGCTCAACGAGCAGATCATCTTCTAATACGCCAACTTGTGTCACCAACCCTGGATGATCGTTGCGCTCACGTTCACGAACCACCATAGTGCGTTCAACGGATTCACGACGCGCGAGAAACTCTGCTTCGGACACAATATGACGCTTCTTGCGGGATTCTTCCCGCATTTCTACGCGACGACGACGCTGGGCTTCTAATCGGGTGGAACCTTTTAATGCCACCGGTTCTGTTGCAACGTCTTCGGTCTCGTCTTCATGGGTTTCAACAAGCTGTTCATGTCCACGTCCACGGCCAGTGCCGCGGCGGCCACGACGACGCTTGCGAGGAAACTCGTCATCATCATCTTCGGTGGCGTAGATGTCCATTTCGAAATCATCGTCACCGTGGGTTTCATTTTGCAACGTCGGCGCCATAAACAGCGGCGTTTGGAACTTCACCTCAGCAGGTGCAGGAGTCACCAGTGGGACCAGCGGCTCATCATCGTCTAAGACACCATCCCAATGGAATTCCGCAGGATCTTCTGCAGGTGCTGCCGCTGCTTTGTCTGCTGCTGCCTTGTCTGCCACCGCTTCGGCTGCCGCAGGCTCGTCCGCAACAGCTGGTTCCTCAGCTACTTCCGCAGGAGCATCTGCAGTCTCTACTGCAACATCGTCAGCATCGTGTGCAGCTGGCACTAATAAGCCCTCTTCTTGACGCTGCTTGATCTCACGATCAACTTTTGCCTCTAGCTGCGAGATCTCATTGGCAACATTCTTTTCTACCCGACGGCGCGTCTGTTCTACTTGCTCTGCTTCGACAGCAGGCTCCTCAGATGCATTCGCTTGAGATTGCTCTACGAGCGGGGCAAGTTGTTGCGCAACTTTTTCTTCAATCTGGTGAATTTCGTTTTCGACGTTCTTTTCCACGCGGTAGCGCAGTTTTTCTTCTTCCGAAAACTCAGCGGTTTGTGCTGCTGCGTCCTGTTCGTAGGCGTCGAGAAGCTGCTCGACTTCTGGCTTGGTCAGTGCTGATTGCGCAACTTTTTTCAAGCCCAATTCTGCAAGCTGTGCAATGACTTCTTTGGAACTTAGTCCCAACTGCTTCGCAAGCACATGGACACGGGTTTTTTCACCCAAAGTTGAACGGTCGAAGGTGGCTGGTGTGGCCATGACAGATTCGTCTCCTTATACCGAGCTCTTGGCTCTCGGCACGCGCCACACGCCGAAGCGACAATGACGACGCGACACTGTATCCTCCTCCGGGCGCAGCTCTTAGAAAGAATCGCAGCCAGCACAGAGTAAGAATGTCGGACCTTTTAAAAAATGTACGAGCAAGAAAACGGTTTTGAATTGTATGTATGTCGGTCTATGTAGTTATCACGACGGCATCCTATGTAAATCACACAAATACCGTCATTAAAAGCTATGCATGTAAACCATCATGATTCTCAAGCCAAAGACTTGCAGTAAGCATTGGGTATCTCGGCTTAGTGCATCATGCGCACATGCTTGGTTCTATCTTTCCATACCTTGCAACATTTTGCTGAACGAGCCACCCCTAAATCACAGAAAAGATTGCGGTACTGGCAAGAGTTACCCAACAGTAACAGCCATAGGGTGTTGCACGCTCGCCGCTTCTCCACGCAACACAGCAAACGGCAAACGACAGACGGCAGATGGCAGACGCACTCAGTGCCCCTCGCCACAGCACACAGCTTTTTCGCAAACCTTTCACACATACTGCTCAAGGTGGTCTTACCTGCTAACCGAACATGGTCGTGCCATGGGAAAGCCTCCTAGTTCAATTCACTAGGAGGCAATAATCACAAGCAAAAAGGCTTAGAGATTCGGGAACCAAATCTCAATTTCGCGTGCTGCAGATTCCACAGAATCGGAGCCATGCACAACATTTTCAGCAACGTTGAGCGCGAAGTCGCCACGGATGGTACCAGGAGTTGCTTTCGCAACTGGATCGGTGCCACCAGCGAGCTGACGCCACGCATCGACTGCACGTGGACCTTCCACGACACCTGCAACCAATGGGCCAGAGGTGATGAAATCTACCAGCTCACCAAAGAATGGCTTTTCCACATGCTCTGCGTAGTGCTTTTCTGCAGTCGCACGGTCTGCAACGCGCAGATCCATCGCAACCAGCTTCAAGCCTTTACGCTCGATACGGGCAATAATTTCTCCGATGTGGCCTTTGGCAACGCCATCTGGCTTGATAAGAATTAATGTACGTTCAGTCATACTTTCCTAGTCTAGCCTGAATCGCAGCTTTGCCCAATAGGAATTTCACTTTTCTTAGCCCAGCTCGCTGTGACCGCAAGAGTTTCTGTCTGCCTTCACCTTTGCAGCTTTACGACGCAGCGATCCACCCACTTTCTCTACCACCACCGCACACCTCTATTCCAGGTATAAGCGGGTTCACGATTAACCCGTTGCCCCACAAGTTTCGTGCAGGTAGCGCAAGTGTTCGGCGACTGGATCAATCGTGGTGTGGGCATAGAGCATGCGCATGCCAACGATATCTTCAACCTCATTCAGGATCAGACCAGTCGGGCTTGGGAAAAAGTCGAAGCCTGCGAAATCTGTGCCGAATCCTTGTGCTAATTCCAGCACCATCGCGTGATCCGCTGCTGAAAGTTCCACTCTGGTAGCAGTTCCACCGCGGGTAAAATTGCTCAAGAATTGTCCCGGTGCATGACGCAGCATGGCAGCAAGAATACGATCACCTAAGACATATACTCGCAGGTCTTTGCCGATCACATCAGCAACTTCTTGGCAGAGTAATTCGGTATCAGGTGCAAACTCATAGGTTTGCAGATATTCTGCTAGCTCTGTTGCATTGTGAATATGTGCCACCGCGAAACCACCATGACCATCAAGCGGTTTGAGTACCGCGGGGTACGACACGGCGTCGAAAAGCTCATGCACAGCATATTTGCAGGTGCGCAGGGTACGTGCACCTAGTTCGCGGGCATGGGTAAGTGTGCGCATTTTGTCATTGCACAGCCAGCTTGCTCGCGCGGAATTACTGGTATGGGTGCCAAGGGCTTCTAATTGTTGGCGGGCTTGCTGGTTTTCGCAGCGCATGATGGCAAATTGCGGTGGTTCGTGAGTGCGAAGATAGGCGTCTAATTCTTCGGCAAACACCATTGTGGTGCGTATGCCACGAGCTTCGCCTTGCGCACAATACTGCTGCGCTAACCATTGATTATTCGCATAACGGGTGCGGTCATACACCACTATTGCCTGCATATTCCCTGCTCCTGCCCCTACTTCTGATCCTGCTCCTGCAAGCATTGCAGAATATGCGCAAGAATATCTGCGGCGATATTGGCATCTGCCACCTTATTTAAGTTAATAAAGTGGGCGTTTGAATTAATTTCGCAAATGATTGGTTGTTCATCTGGGCCAAATAAAAGATCCACACCTGCAAAATCCAACTGCAAATGTTGGCAGGCTTGGATGGCCATTGTGGCAAATGCCTCAGGCAGTGTTACAACTGTTCCTACCCCACCATTGGTGAGATTCGCGCGGAAATCACCATTGCCGGATTCGCGTAGCATGCTGCTGACCACCGTGTTTCCAACAACTTGCATGCGCACGTCACGCCCGCGCGAGTTCGCAATGAATTCTTGTAATAATGCTGGTCGATTCTCAATGCGATCTAAGAACTGCAATAATTCATCGCGCGTGTGAATCAAAAACACTTGGCTTCCGAATGAGCCAAATGCTTCTTTGGCCACCAGTGGCAGACCTAAGGCAGCAATGGCATCATCGACAAAGCGTTGGTCGTGCCACTTGACTTGCCCGAACCGCATTGGCACAATCACCGTGGCAGGTTGCGGCAATACATCGAGTAACCCGAGATAGGTTGCGGTTTTATCATCACAAATTGCAATGGCATCGGCTCGATTAAAACAGCGAATCCCAACATGTTCGAGCAGTTGCGCGCACCGAATATCTTTATCCCACACCAATGCGAAATCAGGCTTGCCGGTGCGCAGTGCCCCAAGCACTTCCGTGTTGGTGACCACTTGCATCGCAATATTCATCTTCGCCGCGTTGGTAAGAATATCGGCGTAGAGTTCGTCGAACTTCGCAGAGCGTAAAAACGCATTCACCACCAGCCAGCCAGTGACAGTCATCAGTTTCCCTTCGTAACATGCACAAAGCGCAAGAAAACCAAGTATGTGCTTGCTTTTCTTGCGCTTCGCATCATGAATATTAGAGGTGTTGGGTTGTCAGCAATCCTCGTTGCATACGTGCAATCAAATTGGAGCGCAGATACAAGATATACCACCAGACGAGTGCAAAAAAGACCGCAATAATACCCATCGAATAGTGAATAAAAAATCCACCAAGCGCTATTACTTGTAATCCAATAGTCACCGGAAGTGCCCAGGATCGTTTTTGCACAAATGCTGCCACCAGCATCAATGTAGCCAAGGTGGTCACTGCTACCCAGTTGAAAGTGGTCCAGTAGGCACCACCGTCGACACGCAAAATCACGGTTAAGACCAGGTAGAACGTGATTGCTTCCATGACTAACGCACCGGCCATCACACCGCGTAAGCCCTTCATCGGGTCTTTCACTGGTGCATGGCCTGGGCCAAGTGGACCGTATTCTACGGGTGGTTGTTGTTTTGCCACTATTGCGGTTCCTTCCCCATTAAAGTGCGGGCTTCACCAGCGGTGACCACAGAGCCGGTAATAATGACACCTGCGCCAGATTGAATATCAGTGTCTTCGGCTAATTCCACGGCAAGTTCAACTGCACCAAGCAGGTTATGGGCAGTATGCACGCGTTCATCGCCAAAGATTTCTCGGGCGTATTCTTCCAATTCCTCTACCGGCAATGCACGCGGACTAGTATTTTGTGTCACCACAATTTCTTGCAGATATGGTTCAAGTGCCTGCAAGATTCCACGCACATCTTTATCGCCAAGAATTGCCACCACACCAATCATGCGGCTGAAATCAAAATCACGCGATAATGCAGCACCTAATGCTTTTGCACCATGCGGATTATGCGCGGCATCGATAAACACGGTTGGTGCGGTACGGACTCGCTCCAGACGACCAGGATTCACAACAGTTGCAAATCCTTGTTTCACAGTATCGAGATCCAGGCTACGGCCAGGTCCTGCCCCAAAGAAGGCTTCCACGGCGGCAAGTGCATTGGCAGCATTATGTGCTTGGTGTTCACCAGCAAGTGGAATGAAAATATCAGGATACTCCCCTGCCAAGCCGCGAATTGTCACTTGTTGTCCACCAACTGCGATACCACCGCTGACAAGCCCAAACTCAATCCCTGCGCGAGCGACTGCCGCATCAGTTGTCACCGCATGCTCTAAAATTGCACGCAGTGCATCTGGTTCTTGCAGCCCAATAATGGCCACATTATCTGGCGGAGACAGGAGATCATCAAGATCCCAGCGTTGCTTAATAATGCCAGCTTTTTGGGTTGCAATTTCAGCAAGTGTTTCGCCTAAAAATCCTTGATGATCCAGGCCAACTGGCGTAACAACGGCAACATCAGCTTGGATAACATTCGTCGCATCCCAGCTTCCGCCCATGCCAACTTCCACAATTGCCACATCAACTGGCGCATCAGCAAAAGCCGCATACGCCAGAGCGGTACGTATCTCGAACTTGGAAAGTTTCGGACCTCCCTTGGCAATACTTTGGGCATCAACCATTTCCACATATGGCTTAATTTCTTCCCATATCCGCACATAGTCGCGTGGATGAATTGGGAGGCCATCAATGGCAATAGTTTCTGTCACTGATTGCAAATGTGGGCTGGTGGTTCGACCAGTACGCCGGTGAAACGCACGCATTAACGATTCAATCATGCGCACAGTCGAGGTTTTGCCGTTCGTACCTGCCACTTGAATACTCGGAAACGCCCGTTCCGGGTTGCCAAGTAGATCCATGAGCAATTGCATGCGCTCTAATGTGGGGTCAATTTCGACCTCACTGAATCGACTCTCTAACTCGGCTTCTACGGCAGCCAGGGCTGCAATATCTTCCGGGGTAATCGTTTGTGGCGCTGGCTGTTCGGTGGGCGCTTGCACATCAATTGGCAAGCTTAAGCCCGACTCACTGAGCTTGAGTTCCCCCAAGCCCAGTAATTCGTGTTCGTGATTCGACACTTATGCTAACTCCTTGAGCAACGCGCGAATACGCGTTACTTCTTCTGCAGCAATCTGCTGACGATTCTTAATCTTTTCCACCACAGCTTCTGGAGCCTTCGCCAAGAAAGCTTCATTGCCTAGTTTCTTCCCGGTTTGCTCCAGTTCCTTTTCAGCGTTGGCAAGATCTTTTTCCAAACGCTTGCGCTCTGCAGCCTTATCCACGGTACCGGAGGTATCCAAGGAAACTGCCACAGTGGTCTGCGACAAACGCGTTTCAATCGAAGCAGATGCCTTAAACGTCTCCGCTGGAACCTCAAGCTTGGCCAAGGAACGGATCGTGGTTTCAAAGTTTTCCAAATCACAGGCTGCAAAATCCACGGCAGCTGGGACTTTTTGGCTTGGCTTCACACCTTGATCAGAACGGAATCGACGAATCTCAGTGACAAGCTTGACGACGTCGTCCATGCGGCGAGCAGCCACTTCATCTTTCGCTGCCCCACCGTTGGTTTCAGCGACAGTCGGCCAACTGGTGACATTCAATGATTCACCATCTGTCAGTGCCTGCCACAAAACTTCAGTAATAAATGGCATCGCTGGGTGCAGCATGCGCAACACAGCATCAAGGACGCGACCTAAAACAATTTGTGTGCGTGCACCAATGGCTTGTGCTTCTGGTGTTGCAGCATCAAAGTCACGTGGAATCTGTACCTTGGCAATTTCAAGATACCAGTCACACAGTTCACCCCAGGTGAACTGGTAAAGCAGTTCATTAGCCTTCGCGAACTGGTAGCGATCAAGATAATCGTCAACCGCTACGCGTACTTCTTCCAGGCGATCTAAAATCCAGCGGTCGGCGTCGCTAAGCTCATCGCGTGCTGGCAATTCACCCATGCGTGCACCGTTGAGCAGGGCAAACTTGGTGGCGTTGAACAGCTTGGTGCCGAAATTGCGTGAGCTTTGGGCGGAATCTTCGCCAACTGGAAGATCCACGCCAGGGTTGGCACCGCGAGCAAGCGTGAAACGCAAGGCGTCGGCGCCATAGTCGCGTACCCAGTCCATTGGGTCGATGCCGTTGCCCAGGGACTTACTCATCTTGCGGCCTTGCTCGTCGCGTACCAGGCCGTGGAGGAATAAGTCGGTAAATGGGATCTGTGGGCGACCATCGGTGCCTGCTGGGAATAGCTCTGGGGTGGTCTTAGCGGCGAAGGTGCCGAACATCATCATGCGCGCAACCCAGAAGAACAAGATGTCATAGGCGGTGACCAGCACTGAGGTTGGATAGAACTTTTCCAGCTCAGGGGTTTTTTCTGGCCAGCCCATAGTGGAAAATGGCCACAGCGCCGAGGAGAACCAGGTATCCAGTACATCGTTGTCTTGGGTGTAGCCGGCTGGTGCAGTTTCGTCTGGACCAACGCACACAATTTCGCCATTTGGACCGTACCAAATTGGAATGCGATGTCCCCACCACAGCTGACGAGAAATACACCAATCGTGCATATCATCAACCCAGTCGAAATAGCGTGGCTCAGCAGACTTCGGGTGAATCACGGTATCGCCTTGACGAATCGCATCGCCTGCATCCTTGGCGAGTTCTGCAACTTTGACCCACCATTGCAAAGACAGGCGTGGTTCAATTGGTTCACCGGAGCGCTCGGAGTGACCCACCGAGTGCATATATGGTCGCTTTTCAGCCACAATGCGGCCTTGTTCGGCCAATGCTTCGCGGATTTTCACGCGAGCTTCAAAGCGATCCATGCCGTCGAATTGCGTGCCGGTATTTGCGATATGGCCCTTCGCGTCCATTACTGATGGCATTGGCAGGTTGTGGCGCAATCCCAACGCGTAGTCATTTGGATCATGCGCTGGAGTGATTTTCACCGCACCTGTACCAAACTCTGGATCAACGTAATCATCAGCAACCACGATCATTTCGCGATCTGGAATAAATGGGTGTGGCAGCTTCGTGCCAACCAAGTCGCGGTAGCGCTCATCTTCAGGGTGAACCGCCACGGCAACGTCGCCAAGCATAGTTTCCACGCGCGTGGTTGCCACGATGACATGTGGTTCATCATCATTCATCGAACCGTAGCGAATCGACACTAATTCGCCTTCGACGTCTTTGTACACAACCTCAATATCAGAGATTGCGGTTTCGAGCACTGGCGACCAGTTCACCAAACGGTTAGCTTGGTAGATCAGGCCTTGGTCATACAGCTTTTTGAAGATGGTTTGCACCGCGCGTGAAAGGCCCTCATCAAGGGTGAAACGCTCGCGTGACCAGTCCACGGAGTCGCCGATTGCACGCATCTGGGTGCCAATCGTGCCGCCGTATTCTTGCTTCCATTGCCACACTTTGTCAATGAAATCTTCACGATCATAGTCCCAACGGCTCTTGCCCTCGGTTTCCTTCAGCTTCGCTTCAACCTTGGTTTGGGTTGCGATACCTGCGTGGTCCATGCCAGGCAACCAGAGTACTTCGTAGCCTTGCATACGCTTACGACGAGCAATGATATCCATCAGAGTGTGATCAAGTGCATGTCCCATATGCAATTGGCCAGTGACATTTGGCGGTGGAAGCACAATGGAGAAAGCTGGTTTATCCGAATGCGGATCAGCGGTGAAGTAGCCCTGCTCGACCCAATGTTGATACAGATTACTTTCGACTTTTTGTGGTTCCCAGCTCTTTGGGAGTTTTTCTGCACGATTGATTTCAGCCATGTGCTCTATTGTAGGCAATTGGGCTGCCATATCCATACACCAGTCCACGCGCGAATAAGTTTTTTTTGCAATTCCGCAGTTCACCGCATCTTTACATGGCCGTCATCTGCACTTCGTCCATCCTATTTTGGTAGCGGCTGCGTTGTTTGTGTGTTGCGCAGCGTTTGTAAGCAGCATAAGTACTGCTTGACGACGCCCACGTTGCCATGCAATCTTCCCCGCTCCTCGCAAAGTGCTTGTCGACCACTGCTTGTCGACGCTTCTCATCAGTGCCAGCGTGGTTCATGCTTCCGCACTGTCTACACGTCTTATTCTCGCTCCCCCAACCAGCATGACAAACGCCCTTATGTCTGCACATTGTCAAACATAAGGGCGTTTGGAGTTCTTGCGATACTGGTAGGAAATTATCCCCTACCACACAAGTGAAAAGGTTTAGCTAAGCAGATCTTGGACAGCTGCGCGCTCTTCAAGCAGTTCCTTCGCATTTGCTTCAATGCGTGCCTTCTGGAAGTCGCTCAACTCGAGACCAGAAACGATCTCCCACTTGCCATCGCGTGCAACGGTTGGGAAGCCGAAGATGATGCCTTCTGGTACGCCATAGGAACCGTCGGAAGGAATTGCAGCGGAAGACCAGCGCTCGGTGCCGTTGATCCAATCGTGCATGTGATCGATTGCAGAGGATGCAGCAGAAGCAGCAGAAGACTTGCCACGAACTTCGATAATCTCAGCGCCGCGCTTTGCAACACGTGGGATGAACTGATCAACATACCAATCATGCTCAACCAGGCCGGAGATCTTCTCGCCGCCAACGGTTGCATAGGTGATGTCTGGGAACTGGGTTGCAGAGTGGTTACCCCAGATGACCAGGTTTTCAATTTCAGTCTTGTCGCGGCCGAGCTTTTCAGACAGCTGAGAGATCGCACGGTTGTGGTCCAGACGCATCATAGCGTTGAAGCGCTCGTTTGGAACGTCCTTCGCTGCGTGCATTGCAATCAACGCATTGGTGTTTGCTGGGTTACCAACAACGAGCACGCGAATGTCATCAGCGGCATAATCGTTGATTGCCTTACCTTGTGGGCCAAAGATCTTACCGTTCGCAGCCAACAGATCGGAACGCTCTTCACCCTTACCGCGTGGCTTTGCACCAACCAAGAAAGCAGCGTTGGTGCCGTCGAATGCTTCTTCAAGCTTATCGGTAACGGTGATGTTCTTGAGCAATGGGAATGCAGAGTCATTCAATTCCATTGCCACACCTTCTGCGGCGCCTACAGCTGCAGGGATTTCCAGCAGCTGCAACTCGATTGGGGTGTCCTTACCGTAAACATCACCATTCGCGATGCGCCACAACAGCGAGTAGGAAATCTGGCCAGCAGCACCGGTAACGGCAATCTTCTTAACGGAAGTCATGAACTCTCCTTGTATGAGGTTGAGGGGAACTCCACAATTCGTGGCTTCCCGTTGAATGCGCCCAGCCCGTAGCAGAATTCAACCTGTACGCCGAAGGCTTCGCGCATATCTTGAACATCTACTAGCCTAATCCTCTCACCTTAAAATCCGCTACCAAGAACCCTTATTTCAGCACCGATGACCGCTTGAGATTTCTCACACTTTTTTCTTTGCTGGTATTCCCGCTGTTGAGATGAAATATTCTGCGCGCATCAAACGAACCACAGGGCGGTAATTGATGTGTATGAAAGTTGCCCACAGGTCTGCGTCGAAAAGCTTGCGCAGCATGCTTCAAGGCAACCTTTAGCTGTACTCAATTGCAGCAAACTCACAACTTCACCCACGAAAATACCCCCTTAATGTGACTTTTCTGTGTTTTAAGCCTCTTTAGGGATTTCTCTCTCAATTTTCGACTATCTTTAGAAAGATAACTGCCGTACATAACTTGCATGCGGCCAACTTGCACAATGTGGTCAGGAAGTTTCTGATACACACTGCCAAGCAAGCCACAGGCAAAACAAGTGGCAACCGATGTCGCGCACAAAAGTATGCGTCCTCGCCAGCAAGCATTCTGTACTACTTCAGCAACTAGTAAGGAGCACACTCGTGTCTGAGCTTCAAGGATCCGCTGAGAATCCTGACCCCGTAGATATCACTGAAGATCTACATGTAACGACTGACCCTTCACCTGAAACTGTGTTGGCAATCGCGGTCAGGCGTTTTTCTGAGGGTGGTTTCCACGATACGAAGCTAGAAACCATTGCGAAAGAATCGGGCATGTCGAAGCGCATGATCCACTACCACTTTGGCGACAAAAAGGGCCTGTACATAAGCGCTCTCGCTGAAGCCGTGCGTCGCTTACGCCCAACGGTGCAAGAACTTGAATTAGAGTCTGCCGTGCCGGTTGAAGGTGTGCGAAAAGTCGTCGAAGCGGTGTTCAAGCGCTATAACTTGCACCCTGAGGCCGTTCGGTTGCTTTCTTTGGAAAGCATGATGAACTACACCAATGTCGCAGAGCAGTCGCCATTGATGGATCAGTCAGCGATCACCTTGCAGCTGGATAAGTTGCTGATGCTCGGCCAAGATGCAGGCGCCTTCCGACCAGGCATTTCAGCGCAAGATGTCTTCACCCTAATTGCCTCACTTGCAGTTTTCCGCGTGACGGCACATAAGACCACCATCAACTTGTACAACATTGACATGCTTGACGACGCCAACACGCGTTCCATGGCGCGAATGGCAGCCGATAGCGTGCTGGCCTTTTTGACCTCTCATATCCGTGTTCCAGAACAGATTTCGTATATCTCGACCATCCCAGATACTGAGTCAGTTCATGTGATTGCGGATCACTACGAATCTGGCGAAGCAACGTATAACTTCGATACAGATATCTTCGAATAACACACTCTTTGAACACTCAACCGCCGGTGATCGTTTGCTCTATCAACGATCACCGGCGGTTTTGATGTATTACCTGTCATGCACAGGTATGCGTCTGAACAGCGGCGGCAATGGCGTAACCCGAGGCGATGCGCACCCATGCGCGACACCGGCGTGGCTCAGTATGACGAGTGCCAAGGTGCGGCTCCGGTGCTGCTATGCGCTTTGTTCTAATTCCTCATGGCTGAGAAGTTTTGGTGCCGCTTCTCCACGTGCTGCAGCAGGCGTCACAATCACTTGCGCAACATCTTCTCGATCTGGAATATCAAACATAATCGGTACCAAAATATCTTCCATAATGGCACGCAGGCCACGAGCACCGGTTTTGCGTTCCACTGCTAAATCCGCAATTACATCAAGTGCTTCAGGTTCAAATACCAGATCCACCGAATCCATGCGCAGCAAATGCTGATACTGCTTCACCAGTGAGTTCTTTGGCTCGGTAAGCACCTTCACCAACGACGCACGATCAAGATTATTCACAGTTGCCACAATTGGAAGGCGACCAATGAACTCTGGAATCAACCCAAACTTCACGAGATCTTCCGGCAACACATCCTTGAAAATATCAACGGCATCCTTCTCTTTCGTCGATGCAACATGCACACCAAACCCGATGCCCTTTTTCCCAAGACGATCTTCAATGACTTTTTCCAAACCAGCAAACGCACCAGCCACAATGAACAAAATATTTGAGGTATCCAGCTGAATAAAGTCTTGATTCGGATGCTTACGCCCACCTTGTGGCGGAATAGAAGCAACCGTACCTTCTAAGATCTTGAGCAACGCCTGCTGCACACCTTCACCGGAAACGTCGCGAGTAATCGAAGGGTTCTCAGACTTCCTGGAAATCTTATCAACCTCATCAACATAGATAATGCCTCGCTGCGCCTTGGCAACATCAAAATCTGCAGCCTGAAGTAGTTTCAGCAAGATATTTTCAACATCTTCACCGACATATCCAGCTTCCGTCAAGCTGGTTGCATCAGCAATCGCGAACGGAACATCGAGTAACCGCGCAAGCGTTTGCGCGAGATAGGTTTTGCCAGATCCAGTTGGCCCGAGCAGCAAAATATTTGATTTTTGTAGCTCCGTGTCATCCGCGTTCTTCCGCTTAGTGGTCACGCGTTGTTCTTCAGATCGCACTCGTTTGTAGTGGTTATAGACCGCTACAGACAACACACGTTTTGCAGCATCTTGCCCAATGACATATTGGTCAAGAAACGCTGAGATTTCACTTGGACGTGGCAGACGATCATGATCTGCGTGTTCTTCGTGTTGGCCTTGGCCGAGTTCTTCTTCGATAATTTCGTTGCACAGCTCAATACATTCATCACAGATGTACACTCCGCCACCAGCAATGAGCTTTTTGACCTGCTTCTGGCTCTTTCCGCAGAAAGAACACTTGAGTAAATCGGCGCTATCTTGAGTACGTGCAGCCATAATAGGGTTGTTCGATCTCTTTCACGTTAGAAACACAAAGTGTTATTGAAGTATTCTCATCCTACCGAAAATCTCCACCAGTGCGGGCATCGACTCGTAAGACGATCAGCCCGCGAGCACAAAACCCACGGGCTGATTGGTATAACGCTTCTCGACGCGTAACTATTTCATCATCACAACATTAGCCATTGAGCTTGCGATAATCGAAGATTTGATCCACAATGCCGTATTCCAGCGCTTCTTGAGCGGTCAGAATCTTATCGCGATCAGTATCTTTACGAATCTGCTCTGGGGTACGACCAGTGTGACGTGAAAGGGTATCTTCCATTAAGCGACGCATACGCTGAATCTCAGCTGCTTGAATCTCGAGATCCGAAACCTGTCCGCGTGAACCCTGGGTGGCTGGCTGATGAATCAACACACGTGCATTTGGCAGCGCAGCACGTTTACCTGGTGCACCTGCGGCTAATAGCACAGCTGCTGCTGATGCTGCTTGGCCAAGGCAGACAGTACGCACATCTGGACGCACGTACTGCATGGTGTCATAAATAGCCATCAGCGAGGTGAATGAGCCACCTGGGGAGTTGATATACATCGTGATTTCACGATCCGGATCTAAGCCTTCTAACACCAATAGCTGCGCCATGATGTCGTTGGCGGAAGTATCGTCAACTTGCGTACCTAAGAAGATAATGCGTTCTTCAAAAAGCTTGGCATATGGGTTGGTTTCTTTGGTGCCATACGCTGACTGCTCAATAAAACTTGGCAGCACGTAACGTGAGGATGGCATTTGCATACCGTTGTTCATGAAAGTTCTCCTTAAACCGTGATGTTTTTAGTTCGCAATTGGGCCTTGTGCCATGGAAATAACGTGATCAACAAGACCATATTCTTTTGCCTCTTGGGCAGTAAACCAACGGTCACGGTCAGAGTCGAGGGTAATCTGCTCGAAGGTTTGACCGGTGTGCTCAGCAATCAACTCAGCCATTTCGCGCTTGGTTTGCGCAAACTGTTCTGCCTGAATTGCAATATCTGCAGCAGTACCGCCAACACCTGCGGATGGCTGGTGCATCATAATGCGTGCGTGTGGCAATGCGTAGCGCTTGCCCTTGGTGCCACCAGAGAGCAGGAACTGTCCCATCGAAGCTGCCAAGCCCATGCCGTAGGTTGCAATATCGCAAGGCGAGTACTTCATGGTGTCATAAATTGCCATACCTGCGGTGACGGAGCCACCTGGAGAGTTAATGTAAAGGGAAATGTCGCGGGTTGGATCTTCGGCAGACAACAGCAAGATCTGTGCGCACAACTTGTTTGCAATTTCATCGTTGACGTCGGTGCCTAAGAAAATAATGCGTTCTGCCAACAAGCGTTGGTACACGGAATCGCTGAGATTCATGCCTGCAGCTGCTGCCATGTGGATCGATCGATCAGTCATGGAAAGGTACTCCTTACAAGTTTCTTTTGTTCATAAAATCGCGGACAGTTGCGTAGATCTTCGTCTACGATGCCTGATCACTACCATACCGCGCCAATACATTTTTTGCCGCTCTGTTCGCTCTCAGCAAAATCTATGGGGTATGACAAACGCAATCCTCGGTAAAAAAGCCCAGCACAATCAGTGCTGGGCTTTAATCACTTATAACAGTAAAGCAGAGAAATTACTTTTCTTCTTCAGCTGCTTCGTCTTCAAGACCAAAGTACTCTTCTGGGTCAATTGCATTGCCCTCGGAGTCTTTCACGGTCACACGGCAAATAGCTGCTGCCAATGCCTTACCACGGGTCACATCAGCGAACAGTGCGCCGATCTGGCCAGCTTGCTGCAACTGCTGGATGAACTGGTTTGGATCCATGCCATAAGCCTGTGCGGTGAACAAGATGTGGTCGGTCAGTTCAGACTGAGAAACCTCTGGCTTCTCCTGCTCTGCCAAAACATCAAGGAACAGCTGGGTACGAACGGACTTTTGTGCGTTCTCCAAAGCCTCAGCCTTGAACTGCTCAACGGAAGAGTTCTGGGTTTGCAGGAACTCGTCGATAATCTTCTCGTTGTGTGCAGCCTCACCGAAGGTGTTATGGAAGGTGTTGTGTGCTTGCTCTTCCACCAATGCCTGTGGCAGTTCGAACTCGACAGCGGCAAGTGCCTTTTCCAAAACAGCGTCGCGGATTTGGCCAGCCTGCTCAGTCTTTGCGCGCTCTTCCAAGGAAGCCTTGGTGCTTTCGCGAAGTTCTTCAACAGTGTCGAATTCGCTTGCTTCTTGTACGAATTCTTCATTAAGTTCAGGAAGCTTACGCTCCTTGGTCTGTACAACCTCAACAGTGATGGTTGCTTCCTTGCCTTCGAACTCACCAAACTTCAAGGTTGCGGTAAAGTCTGCAGACTCGCCAGTCTTCAAGCCACGAAGTGCAGTGTCCAAGCCGTCAATCAAGTCGCCCTGACCAACGGTGTAGGTCAGTTCAGAAGCCTTTGATTCTTCAACTTCCTTGCCATCCACAACTGCAGACAGGTTGATAATTGCAATGTCGTTGGTCTTCAGCTTGCGCTTGGTATCTGCCAACGTGGAGAAACGCTCACGCAACTTATCCAGCTCCGCATCGACAGCTTCGTCGTCAAGCTTAACTGCAGGAACCTCTACCTCGATGGCGCTGAAATCTGGCAATGCGATTTCTGGGCGAACATCAACTTCAGCGGTGAACTCTACAACAACTTCGTCCTCCAGCTTGGTGATCTCAATTGCTGGCTGGCCCAAAACTGCCAATTCATGCTCGGTCACTGCTGCTTGGTACTTCACTGGGAGTATGTCGTTGACAACCTGCTCAAGCACTGGACCACGGCCGAAACGTGCATCAATCAGCTTGCGTGGTGCTTTACCTTTACGGAAACCAGGAATATTTACCTGTGCAGCAAGTGCCTTGTATGCGGAGTCAATTTCGTTCTTCAGTTCCTCGAACGGAACCTCCACGGTCAGCTTGACTCGGGTATCGTTCAGCTTTTCGACGGAACTCTTCACGAGCGTTCTCTCCTGTAGATCTAATAGGGGCAATATTGACTTTAACCCCCGAGGCGCACGTGAATTTATGCTCCTCGGGGGCTATTGTCGGGACGACAGGATTTGAACCTGCGACCCCCTGTACCCAAAACAGGTGCGCTACCAAGCTGCGCCACGTCCCGATTTACTCTCCAAGAGAAGATTCTCTTTCAAGTAACGCCGCTCTTGGCGACAGGAGAAATATTGCCAGACTTTTTCGGATTTACCTAATCGGCTGGTCAGAGGCTATTTTTAGGCGCCTTTTCACACATAACTTTCAACGTTCAAGGTTCACGCACGTTTCAACACCTCTTCCAGGTTCTCCAACGCACACAATGCACGCACGACAGCCACAACCCAGGAGCCACAATCCTACAAATACGCAATGCATACCATTCGCCTACGCTTGCACACTCACGCACAGCGTTGAAGTCTCCGACAATCACGTGCCAAGATTTGCTCGGCGACGCCAACCCCTTGGCACAATTTCACCACCACACACCGGCGCCTTGATACTGCCCTAGATACATCGACGAACTCGCGCATCAATACGGCACACACAACCGCGCTACCATTCATCGGAATTTCAGCGAAGGGGAATCAATGCTTCAGCAAGCATCCATCAAGGTTTCAGCGAAGGGGCATGCACCAGCTACAAGCTTTTACTTATGACTCGCAAGCATGACTGCCATTGAAGAAAGTCCATGAGAGCATGCATTGTCACACTCCATTGAAATTCGCGGCGTAGCCTATCAACCACTTGAACTTAAGGATCAACGTGAGAATCAAAAAACACCCATTGCCTCCCGAGAAGATAATCCTTGAGGTAATGAGTGTGAAAATATTGGAGGGAATGACGGGAATCGAACCCGCGTCACCAGTTTGGAAGACTGGGGTAATAGCCACTATACGACATTCCCACGTGGATATTTCAGTGAACTTGAATTGCTTATATGTGCAGAAAACCTGCATGTAAAAACACAAAGTACGCGAAACTATCCGTTGTGCATCGATCACTTTAGCGCATCATGTAGCGTTGCGCAATTTTCACCGTCAAGATGCATATTCACACCAGGTCTACAATTCCACTGCAGCACCATTGTCACTCACGTCACTTCACCCATGTTCCTCACTAGTAAAACCAGACCATCGACGCGGCAGGCACTTTTTGGTCACACATGTTCTCGTTTTCCCGCCCATCGCCCCCGAATGTGTACCCCATAGGAGATCCTCAGCGATGAATTTTACGTCCACTTAACCAAACTTATTTTGGTTAAAAATCACGCAACGCACACCTCGGTCTTTATCTTTTCCACCCGATAAGCTGCTTAGTTTAGACAAACTAATCGCACAGCACCCCTGTAGACACTTTTCTACAATTTCTTTCCTCCTCTATTCGGCATGAATCTGCCGAAACGTGATTTACCCCACTGTTAGTTCTTTGAAATTGCCTCGATTATAGTTAGGCACATGAAGCCAACAATCATCGATTCCATCTCCGGACGTGAGCTATGGACCGCAGCAGAGTGCGCACAGTACTCTGGCACTGCACGCGGAACATTTACCAGCTACGCAGGGCGCGGTCGCGCACCTGAGCCGGTCACAAAGTTTCACGGTCTCACACTTTGGGATTCCGATGAAGTAAAAGCGTGGACCAAAACTCGCCACGTCGACCACTCTGACCAGTGACGTTTCTGGTTTTTACAGAAGTTTCGTCTACATCATCATGATGGCATGAGGAACTTTTCTCATATATCCAGCGTTGTTACAAGTAAGATCTAGCACTCCCCGGTCACGCATGCCGGTATCACATCATACCTTCTGTTTTTGGAGGTCACGCATGCTGACCTCAAGAAAGGTGTTCCACTCGTGTCTGTCTTATTATTAGTCGCAATCGTCGTTGGTCTTACGGTATTCGTGCTCAATCGCACCACTACTACCTCTCCGCAACTGACTGCCACAGATGGCTTGGCAGATGCTCTTGCCGATGCGCGCCGGTGGACTGAGCGTCTCGGTAGTCAAGTACTCACGCTCTCTTCCACCGACAGTATCGCGGCACAGGCTTTAGCAGATGCTGCTGAGCGTCATACTGCTGCAACTACCCAACTTGGAACCGCACAAACTGTACGCCAAGCAGCATTGGCACGAGAATCTGCCCTCGAAGGACTGCATTACATCAACGCTGCACGAGAGATTATGGGATTACCGACAGGTCCGGCACTGCCCGCCCTAGAAGGTCAAAAACAAGCAGGAGCTGTTACTGAAACACGAACTGTCGAGCTTGAAGAAAACCATAATGTCACCGCTGCACCAGCGTGGTCGCAACAAACGCCGCACTATTATCCTGGTGGTATGGTTGCCGGCCAGCCAGTGCCACGCGGCTGGTACTCCGAGCCTTGGTGGGCAAGTGCGCTTCGTACCGGCATTTGGTACGCAGGTGCTTCCATGCTTTATAGTTCGCTGTTCCATGGCATGGCAGGTGTAGCTCATGCCGCTACTCCTGATGTCAGTGGCGTTGTCCCAACCGATGCCGGCATTGATACCGGTGCCGACGCAGGCATCGATGCAGGCGACGACAGCGGCTTCTTCGACGGCGGCTTTTTTGGCGGCGGTGATACAGGCTCTACAGACGGCGGCTTCTTCGACGGTAGCGATGAAGGTGGCTTCTTCGACGGTGGTTTCTTCGGCGGCGGAGATAGCGGCGGCTTCGATTTCGACTTCGATTTCTAAACACTTAAGGGGCATCTTCAACCACTCGCTGAATCCACGGCGAAGAAGAAGGTGCCCCTTGAGGTTAGCGTCGTAAAGCCTTAGTATTTGGAAATTTCCGGCGCGATGCCAGTCTTTTCAAAATCCGACAAAATATCAATGCGGCGCTGGTGACGTTCTGCTTCGCTCCAAGGCTGCTCGAGGAACGCATCGACAATCGCGAGCACTTCATCCTCGGAGTGCATGCGTCCGCCAATGCCAATCAGCTGCGCATTATTATGCTCACGGGCCAGGCGTGCAGTCTCAACCGACCACGCCAGCGCGCAACGCGCACCTTTAACCTTATTCGCGGCAATTTGCTCACCGTTGCCAGAGCCACCGAGCACAATACCCAACGAGCCTGGATCATTAACCACCTGGGCAGCTGCCTCGATGCAAAACGCTGGGTAGTCATCGTCAGCGTCGTATACGTGAGCACCGCAGTCCACAACCTCATGACCTGCAGCTTCAAGGTGACGCACAATAATGTTTTTCATATCGAACCCTGCATGGTCCGCTCCTAAGTAAACTCGCATACCTCGAAGTGTAGTAGATACCGCGACACTGTTTGACGTTTCGGCGCTAGGAATCTTAAAAAAGTTCATATCTCCTTGCACCATAATCACCCACGTACGAGGCAATATATGCACCATCACTCCCCTTTTCTTCCGTTTTATTTGTAAAGTAGGGGGAACAACCTAATCTCGTTGGAAAGGCAGAGTTATGTCATCACTCAACTTAACGCAAGAGGAAGCACAACAGCGCAGCGCGTTGCTCTCAGTGCAACATTACGATTTTGCCGTTGACATCACCGGTGAGCACACCTTCCCGTCAACCACAACGGTAAACTTCACTGTCAAAGAACCAGGCACCACCTTTATCGATCTCATCGCAACTGAGGTGGCAAAAGTTGAGCTCAATGGCATTGACATCACTGCCAGCGCGGTACCGCTTGTCGACGGCGCCTACGACCCAACCAATGGTATTACGCTCACCGATCTTGCAGCAGGCCCACACACCTTGCGAATCGAAGCTACCTGCGAATATTCTCACACTGGCCAAGGTCTGCACCGCTTTGTTGATCCAGTGGATGAAGAAGTGTACTTCTACACGCAATTTGAACCAGTTGATGCCAAGCGCGTGTTCGCCTGCTTCGACCAGCCAGATCTCAAAGCTACCTACGATATTTCGGTCACAGCACCTTCGCATTGGAAAGTTGTGACCAATGCTCCACAGCTGATCACCAACCAGGGCCAAGTTTCCGTATTCCAATCAAAGGTTGATTACCCACTTTCCACCTACCTGATTGCCATCTGCGCTGGTGACTTCCACGTGGTCAATAACCTCTGGAACGGCAAGCTGACCCACTACGAACAAACACCAGCCGATCAGCCAACGGAACTGCAGATTCCGCTCGGCATTTACTGCCGCAAGTCTTTGGCAGAGCACCTGGATGCCGATGAGATTTTCCTCGAAACCAAGCAGGGCTTCGATTTCTACCACCAGAATTTTGGTATCGCCTATCCATTTAACAAGTACGATCAGCTGTTCGTGCCAGATTTCAATGCCGGCGCTATGGAAAATGCTGGTGCCGTGACCTTCCGTGACGAATACATTTTCACCTCCAAGACCACGCAAAATGCCTACGAGCGTCGCTGTGAAACAATTTTGCATGAAATGGCGCACATGTGGTTTGGCGATCTCGTCACCATGAAGTGGTGGGATGACCTCTGGTTGAACGAGTCGTTCGCAACCTGGGGTGCCGCCATTTCTCAGGCCGAAGCCACGAAATATGAAGATGCTTGGGTGACCTTCGCCAATGCCGAAAAGTCATGGGCGTACCAGGAAGATCAGCTGCCTTCCACCCACCCAATTTCAACGGATGCCAGCGATATTGAAACCGTGGAGCAAAACTTCGACGGTATTACCTACGCCAAGGGCGCTTCAGTATTAAAGCAGCTACAAGCATATGTTGGCCGCGATGCTTTCTTTGCTGGTGTGCGTGAACACTTTGCAACCCATGCTTTCGGCAATGCTACATTCGCTGATTTGCTTTCAGCACTGGAAAAGGCGTCTGGCCGCGATCTTTCCAACTGGGCAAACCAGTGGCTGAAGACCACCGGTATTAACCGCCTCAGCGCGGAAGTGACTATTGAAAACGGCGCCTACTCCTCCTTTGCAATTACCCAAGAAGGTGCACAACCAGGGGCTGGTGAATTGCGTACCCACCGCGCGGCAGTTGGCTTGTACAGCTTGGTTGGCGAGGAAGTTGTGCGCACCCACTTGGTCGAATTCGATATTGACAGTGCCCGCGTGGAATTGCCAGAGCTCATCGGTGAAAGCGCAGCAGATCTGGTTTTGGTCAATGATAATGATCTCACCTACTGCATGATTGTGCTCGACGAACGTTCGTTGGAATTCGTTGTGCACAATATTGATAAGATTTCTGCAGCGATGCCACGCACACTGTGCTGGTCAGCAACCTGGGAAATGACTCGCGACGGCAAGATGCGCGCACGTGATTTCATTAACCTCGTGGCCCGTGGTGCCCGCAAAGAAACCTCCATTGCCGTGCTCAACCACATTTTGGCCCAAGCAACCCAGGCCTTGAAGGTCTATGCGGATCCGCAGTGGGCAGCAGCAGAAGGCAATCAGCTACTTGCACAAGCACATTATGAGGCTGCGCAGCAAGCAGCTCCTGGCTCTGACGTGCAGCTTGCATTTGTCACCGAGCTCGCACGCTTGCCGCTGATCCCAGCTACCACGAGTTTGTTCCAGGCAATTTTAGCTGGCGAAAGCCCACTGGAAGGCTTAGTCAATGATGCACAGCTGCGCTGGAATGCGCTGCATGCACTGGTTGCTGCTGGTGAAATCGAAGATGTTGATTCCGCAATTGCGGCCGTGGCAGAATTTGATCCTTCTGCAAATGGTAAGGCCATGGCGGCACGTGCAGCAGCAGCACAAAACACCGCCCAGAATAAAGCAACCGTCTTTGCCGAATTAACCGAATCCGGTAAAGATCTTTCCAATACCATCTTCCGCGCCAAGCTGGCAGGTTTAACCGCACTGTCTCGCGATCGCTACATGGAGCAATTCAATGAGCGCTATTACGAGGTTGTGCCTCAGCTGTGGCAGGATCTGACCTCGGAGATTGCCCAGACCGCCGTCGAAGGCCTATTCCCAAGTTGGAATATCAGCGAGGCCGGCATTGCACGTGCCGATGAGTTCTTAGCGCAAGACAATCTTGCCGGCGGTATTCGTCGCATTATTGCCGAGCAGCAGTCTCGCGTCCAGCGCGCATTGCGAAACCGCGCGTTTGACGCCAGCTAACTAAGCTTCGTCTACCCCGCTTGAGTACTGCTCAGGCGGGGTTTTCTTTGCTTGCTTGACGACGCTGCCTTGCGCCTTGTTCCTCACGAAACCATCAATGATGCTGGACCGCCTACACGCCACAGACCAACTGGCGTAAACTTAGCAGGTATGACTACCCCACTTGGTGATGGCACACAAACGCCGACGAATGGCCCAGAATCCTTCTACGACGCTGTTGGTGGCGAGGATCTTTTTATTAAGGTCGTACATGAATTTTACAATCAGGTCCGCAACGATGATCTGATTGGGCCGATGTACCCGCATGATGATTGGGAAGGCGCTGAGAATCGTTTGCGCTGGTTCCTGGTGCAATATTGGGGTGGACCACAAGATTTCAGTGAAAGGCGCGGCCACCCACGCCTGCGTATGCGCCATGCCCCATTTTCGATTGGCGAAGCTGAAGCAGAGCGCTGGCTTGAAATGATGCGCACCGCAATGAATAGCGTCACGCTGTCGAAAGAACACTATGAAGCTATGTGGCTGCATATGCAACGAGTTGCCTATATGCTGATCAACCGTGCTGAGTAGCACTTAAAAGGTTAAAAGATTCAACGTTTGGGCGTAATACACCGAGCCAAAAGGTGCATCAATACGCACCCACCTACCAGCGGCAGATACCCGTAAATAACGTGGAATTTCTATTGGTGCGTCAACGGTTGGGATCAGACCTAATGCGTGCATGGCAAAAATCATGCGCATTGGGACCTCCACACTCGTGTGCCCGCCTGTCACGTTGAGTACTGTTTGATCCAGCAATGATGCAGGTGGGCCGAGTGGTCCGGAGAATTGTTTTGCCAGATCCCGGCCTTGTGTATGCAAGGTATACACCACATTGGCAGGGATTTCATCCAGTAGCTGAAAACCAGTGACCGGTGGCAATGCACCAAACTGCCAGGCTGCATCGAGTGTTCGCAGGTTTGTGTGCTCTACTACTGCTTGTGCCGAAAGTACCATGCCATCGTGTGCTAATGAGGCTTGGATTCGGCGTGCTGCAAGTACCCCAAATGGTGTGGACACAAATGCTTCCACACCGTGTTCACCAGTTTGAAAACGCACGAGAGCCTGGGAATCCAGGCCAACCGCACGTTGTAATAAGGAGCGAAGTCCTGCCTCGCCAGCAGCAAAAACAATAGGTTCAGTACTCATACGTTCCTGCACGCCTCTTATTCAGTCACCATCGTGAGCACGTTTAATTCCGGTTGTGTTAATGCACGCGGACGTGCCGTTGTTGGATCAACCACAATCTGGACAACCTCGATGATGCAGGTGAGCGTGTTGGTAGCGTCGTAAAGCTCTTGGCGAGTAGTAAACGATGACGTGCCGATTTCAACAACTTGTGTTTCCACCCGCACATGCGTGGTGTTCGGCAAGATCGGACGGAGATATTCCGCCTCGACTTTGCGCACGAACACTGCAGGGATTTCCAGGCCGCGCGAGGTGAATTCACGTTGTGCAAAAGCCATGCGTGCTTCTTGGGCGATCTCGATATAGGCGGAGTTGGTCACGTGCTGGAAACGGTCAAAATCGCCCCACCGCAGTGCGATCAGTTCGGTGTTGATACTTGGGTTTTCAGAATGCGTCATGGTTTCTACTATCTGGTTGATGCGAGGCAAATGTTAAGTGTACGGCAGGTGACGGTGCGCGCGTAGTCGGAGGTTGGTGGTGGTGCGAGGGTGCGGTTGAGGTGGCGCAGTGGTTGCGGTTGAGGTGACGGCGGCGCAGCTCCGGCATGGTGGCAGCAGCAGCGACGGCACGCCAGGCGCGGCGGCAACCCCAGGCACGGCGGCGCCACCCCAGGCAGCAGCGCTGACAGTACGCACAAACCGCTAGCTTTCGGCACTGTGTAGTCTCCTCGCAGTAACGTCTAGCTAGCGGTTTGGTTGTAATGGGTCAAGGTATACGCTTAGCGCGTCAGCTTGCGGTGTGTCACACGTGATGGACGTGCAGCATCTGGGCCGAGGCGCTCAACCTTGTTCTTTTCGTAATCTTCGAAGTTGCCTTCAAACCAGAACCACTGGCCTTCGGCAACGTTACCTTCCCATGCCAGGATGTGGGTACAGGTGCGGTCAAGGAACCAGCGGTCGTGGGAAATGACCACGGCACAACCTGGGAACTTCTGCAGCGCGTTTTCCAGTGACGACAAGGTTTCCACGTCGAGGTCGTTGGTAGGCTCGTCGAGCAGGATCAAGTTGCCGCCCTGCTTTAAGGTCAATGCCAAGTTCAAGCGGTTACGCTCACCACCGGAGAGCACCTTCGAAGGCTTTTGCTGGTCAGCGCCCTTGAAGCCGAACGCGGAGAGATATGCACGCGATGGCATTTCGTTTTGGCCGACGATAATATAATCCAGGCCGTCGGAAACTACTTCCCAAACGGTCTTTTCTGGATCAATATTTTCACGCCCCTGGTCCACATACGACAACTTCACGGTCTGACCAACTTTGACTTCACCGGCGTCTGGTTGTTCCAGACCAACGATCGTCTTGAACAGGGTGGACTTACCCACACCGTTTGGACCAATCACACCAACAATGCCGTTTCGTGGCAAGGTGAACGACAGATCCTTAATCAGCACGCGACCGTCGAAGCCCTTTTCCAAGGCGCTGACTTCAACAACCTGCGCACCCAAACGAGGTGGGGTTGGGATTTGAATTTCTTCGAAATCAAGCTTCTTGAACTGCTCGGCTTCTGCCACCATTTCTTCGTAGCGAGCCAGACGCGCTTTGTTCTTTGCCTGACGTGCCTTCGCACCAGAACGAACCCATGCGAGTTCATCCTTCAGACGCTTTTGCAGCTTCTTATCCTTTTGACCAGCAATTTCCAGGCGGTCAGCCTTCTTCTCCAGGTAGGTGGAGTAGTTGCCTTCATATGGGTACAGCTTGCCGCGATCGACTTCGCAGATCCAGCCCGCGACGTGATCCAGGAAGTAACGATCGTGAGTCACGGCGAGAACAGCACCTGGATACTTCGCAAGGTGTTGCTCTAACCAGAGCACTGATTCTGCATCGAGGTGGTTGGTAGGCTCGTCGAGAAGCAGCAGGTCAGGCTCAGAAAGTAGCAGCTTTGCTAATGCGACGCGACGACGCTCACCACCAGAAAGGTGGGTCACAGGAGAATCAGATGGTGGGCAGCGCAGTGCTTCCATTGCCTGCTCGATCTTGGAATCGACTTCCCAGGCGTCCGCTGCATCGAGTTCTTCTTGCAGCTTGCCCATTTCTTCCATGAGCTCGTCGGTGTAGTTGGTGGCCATTTCTTCGGCAATTGCTTCGAAACGCTTCTTCTTTTCAAAGATCGGGCCAAGGCCTTCTTCGACGTTTTCACGTACGGTCTTTTCCTCATTCAATGGTGGTTCCTGCAACAGGATTCCCACGGTGGCACCTGGGTCGAGGAACGCTTCACCATTAGAAGGCTGATCCAGACCAGCCATGATCTTCAGAATCGACGATTTACCAGCACCGTTCGGGCCGACGACGCCGATTTTTGCGCCTGGGTAAAAAGCCATGGTGACGTTATCCAAAATAACCTTATCGCCAATAGCCTTGCGCACATTTTTCATCGTATAGATGAATTCACCCACGTTGGTTTCCCCTTATACATAGTTAGGAATTGTCCACTCAGGAACATTCGTTATAGTCACCTGAAAGGGTACATCATTTCGCAAGATTTTTGGGTATAAGCTCAGCTTTTCGACGTCAATTGGCGCCAGCAAAATCATAAAAATATGCCTCTATGCAGCGAGTTCAACCACCACACCACAATATAGAACACATGTGCGAACAAACCCCTACACCATGTTACCCCCTGCTGTTAAAATTTTTACTTGACAACATTGTCTGGTGAAGATAATATTCTTATCAGAGTTAAACCTCAGTAAGTCTCGGCTTGTTTCCGAGATTGAATGCTCCACCGACAATGTTTACATTGTCGGTTTTTTTATTGCAAAAGGAGCAGGCTATGGCCACTACTCGCTATAGGGTTGGCATCGATGTTGGTAGCTTTTCAGTAGGCACAACAGCGCTTGAAATTGATGCCGATGGCATGCCAATTAAGATCCTCAGCTCGGTATCGCATATTCACGATTCCGGCTTGGACCCCGATCAAATCAAATCAGCCGTTACCAGGCTTGCATCTTCTGGCGTTGCACGCCGCACACGCCGGTTGTATCGCCGGAAGCGCCGCAGGTTGCAAAAGCTGGATGCATTCTTGGAGCAGCAAGGCTGGCCAGTTACCCCATTCGAAGACTATGAGGATCCGTTTTATCCGTGGCGAGTTCGTACTGAACTGATTTCTTCGCCGATTGAAGATCAAGCAGAACTTGGCGAGAAGCTGTCAATTGCGTTGCGCCATATTGCACGCCATCGCGGTTGGCGAAATCCTTATATGAAGGTCAATACCTTGCATGTCCCAGCTGCACCTTCGGCTGGTTTTGAGCAGATTCGGGAAGAATCCACGAAGCTGATTGGACGCCCATTCCCAGAAACAGTTTCGCTGGCGCAGATTGTCACTGCAGTTGCACTAGGCAAGCAGAAACTACGCGGTGAACAAGGCCTGCTCTCTGCCCGCTTAATGCAAAGTGATTTTGCCAATGAGATTCAAGCAATTGCCAAGATGCAAGGCTTGACCAGTGAATTAACAAATACACTCATTGATTACGTGTTTGCGGCAGAATCACCAAAAGGTTCCGCAGCCAGCCGTACAGGTAAAGATCCACTGCAACCGCAGCGTTATCGTGCGTTAAAGGCAACTGATGCGTTCCAGAAATATCGCGTAGCTGCGTTGATTGGTAACTTACGGATTCGCGAAGGAAATGCGAAAGTTGCATTAACGCAGGAGCAATTCATGTTGGTGTACAACCATCTGATTGAGTTGCCAGTTACCAAAGAGCCTTCGTGGATTGCTATCGCTGAGGTGCTCGGCATCGATCGCGGGCATTTACTCGGCACCGCAACGATGACTGACGACGGTGAACGTGCTGGTGCAAAACCACCAACACACGATACAAACCGTAGGATTTTAGGATGCAAGATCAAGCCACTGGTTCAGTGGTGGAAACAGGCTTCCGCAGCTGAACAAGATGCCATGATTAAAGCACTTTCAAATGCTGAAGTTGATGATTTTGATTCTGAGGTAGGTGCAAAAGTACAAGCGTTCTTTGCTGATCTTTCTGATGATGATCATGCAAAGCTTGATGCACTGTATCTTCCAATTGGACGCGCAGCCTACAGTGAGGACACATTGCGACGGTTGACGCGTCGGATGTTAGAGGAAGGCGTTGATCTGTATACCGCGCGGCGTGCAGAGTTCAATATTGAGCCAGATTGGGCACCTCCTGCCCCACCAATTGGCGAACCAGTGGGGAATCCTGCAGTTGACCGTGTGCTCAAAACAGTTGCGCGTTGGTTGCAAGCTGCTGAAGATACCTGGGGTGCGCCGGAATCTGTGAATATTGAGCACGTTCGGGCATCGTTTATGAGCGAAGCGCAAGTTCGACAAATTGATCGCGATAATCAAAATCGTGCAAAGCGTAACCTTGCGTTAGTTGAACAGATGCAACAGCAGCTGAATATCGAGGGACGTCCACGCAGTGCAGATCTGTGGAGGTATCAATCGATTCAGCGCCAAAATGGTCAATGCGCATATTGCGGTAGCCCGATTAATTTCACGAATTCCGAAATGGATCATATTGTTCCTCGTGCTGGCGAAGGTTCGACCAATACGCGTGAAAACTTAATTGCTGCATGTAAGCGATGCAATAGTGAGAAGAGCAATATTCCGTTTGCGGTATGGGCCAAGCAATGCCAGCGTCCAGGCGTATCGGTTGCAGAAGCCATTGAGCGTACGCGTCACTGGCTTGTTGATCCAGGTATGCGCACAAAGGATTTCAATAAATTCCGACAGGCGGTTATTGATCGTTTCCGCCGCACCACGATGGACGAAGAAATTGATAATCGTTCCATTGAATCCGTTGCGTGGATGGCGAATGAATTGCGCGCGCGAATTTCTCAAAACTTCCACAACACTGACACCAAGGTTCGTGTGTTTAAGGGCTCATTGACTGCCGAGGCACGCAAAGCATCTGGTATTAGCGGGAAGCTTGAGTTTATTGATGGTGTTGGAAAATCTCGTTTGGATCGCCGCCACCACGCAGTAGATGCTGCGGTAATTGCCATGATGTCTGCGTATGTGGCAGAAACGTTGGCGGTGCGCTCCAACTTAAAGCACGATCAAGAACTGCGCCGACTAGCACCACAGTGGAAAGAATATACCGGTAAAGACGCGGCTCATCGCAGCGAGTGGAAGAACTGGATCAAGCGTATGCACGCGCTTGTGGCATTGCTAAACGACGCAATGGAACAAGATCGGATCGTTGTATCGTCGAATCTGCGCCTCCGATTGGGCAATGGCCGTGTTCACGAAGAAACCATCGGTGCGTTAAAATACCTACGCGTTGGCGACGCGATCAGCGTCACAGACATCGACCGAGCTTCTTCTGAAGCGCTGTGGTGTGCGTTGACTCGCGATCCTGATTTTGATCCGAAAGAAGGATTACCAGCGAATCCAGACCGCGTGATCCGAATTCATGATAAACGTCTATACGCTGATGATCGCATCGGTTTCTTCCCAGTCGGTGCTGGTTGTTTGGCGGTTAATGGTGGCTATGTTGAACTTGGTGCAAGCTTCCATCATGCTCGTATTTATCGCATTACCAGCGGAAAGAAGCCTGCTTACGCGATGTTAAGAGTGTACGGTATTGATCTCGTGAAACATCGTCACGAGGATCTTTTCACTGCTGAGATCGCACCACAAACCATGAGTGTTCGCCAATGCGAGCCAAAATTGCGCAAGGCACTTGCTGATGGCACAGCTGAGTATCTTGGCTGGTTCGTTCAAGATGACGAACTACTCGTTGATATGACGGCGTTCACTGATGGTCAGGTTGGCGGCATGCAAGCTGAACTCGGTGAAGTTCGACGGTGGAAGGTTGATGGGTTCTACAATCCTAGACAGTTGCGCTTGCGACCACGACTGCTTTCTGCTGAAGGGTTACCAAAAAATGCATCTGAGAATCTTAAAAAAGTAATCGACGCACCAGGTTGGCTTCCAGCGGTCAATAAGTTGTTTACGTTTGGCAAAGTCGTGGTCATTCGACGCGATATTCTAGGACGCCCTCGTTTAGAAAGTAATGCCCACTTACCGATCACGTGGGAAGTGAAATAACACATGAATAATTATGGGTGGCAAGTTCTTGATTTCACTGGATTTACCGGTCTGCTTCGTTATAAACGTGGAAATCTCCTGGTAGTGCATGAAAGCCAAGAGACTCAAGAACTGCCACTCATAAATATTGCAATTGTGCTGATTGGTAATAGTGTTTCGGTAAGTGGAGCGGTGCTTACGAAACTATCGGAACTTGATATCGCACTCATCGTGTGTGATTGGAAGAAAGTGCCGACCGCCATTGCAGCTCCCTTTGGTGATCACACACGAATTGGTGCAAGACAGCAAGCGCAAGCAGATCTCTCACTCCCACGACGTAAACGCGCGTGGAGCAACATTATTAAGGCTAAAGTGAGCGGTCAGGCATGTACGCTGCGTTCACTTGGGTATCAAGATGGTTATGCCTCTCTTCAAGCGCTGAAGAAGAGTATTAATTCGGGCGATAGCCATAATATTGAAGCACAAGCAGCGAGAAAATATTGGAGCACGATTTCTGGTTCACATATGTTCTCTCGTGTGCCAGGAATAGGCACTGATCGTTGGAATAGCGCACTCGACTATGGTTACACGATTCTACGCGGACATGGCATTCGTGCTTTAACCGCAGCAGGACTGATTGGCACGTTAGGTGTGTTTCATCATGGTAGATCGAATGCTTTTGCACTAGTTGATGATCTGATGGAACCTTTTCGACCTGCACTTGATGAGTTTGTGTTTTCAAACTTTGAGCAATCAGGTGTTTTAGAGGCATCTCATAAACATGCACTTGTAGAAGCTTTTACGTTGCCGTTTACGAAAACAGGACAAACGATTCCAACGGTATTTGAAGATTTTGCTCAAGCATACGGTGCTTATGTGGAAGATACACAGCGCATCTTAGAAGTTCCGCATTGGATAGGGAGCAATCATGCCCAAAAGAGGTGAGGAACCTATGTGGTGTGTGGTGATGTTTGATCTACCTGTAGCAACAAAACGCGAGCGCAAAGAAGCTACGCGATTTCGTAATAGTTTGCTTGATTTAGGCTTTGCGAGAGCTCAGTTCAGTGTCTATGTGCAATATCTGCCGTTGGCGAGTCGGCTACATTCTATTGTGAAAACAATCAAATACGATTTACCAGTTGGCGGAGACATTCGCATTATGTGTGTGACCGATACGCAGTGGTCGAAAACCATCCGTTTTTCTGCGCAACAAGAAGTAAACGTAGAAGACGAACCTAGCCAATTGGTCATTTTTTAAACACAAAAACCCTGAAATACTCCAGTTCACACCGCATTTTTGGTGTGAACTGAAGTATATCAAGGAATTTGAGAGTTAAACCCCAGCTAGGTCTGTCGTTCCCACGGGAAACATAGAAGTATATCAAGGAATTTGAGAGTTAAACCCCAGCCTGTTGGTGGTCAATATGGCTCGCTGGTGAAGTATATCAAGGAATTTGAGAGTTAAACCCCAGCGGGCTTCTTCACCGCATCAAAATCGGTCGAAGTATATCAAGGAATTTGAGAGTTAAACCCCAGCCATAGTCGGTGAAATTCACGCTAGTTTCGAAGTATATCAAGGAATTTGAGAGTTAAACCCCAGCCCACGCGACATGATGGGGGGTTTGGATCGAAGTATATCAAGGAATTTGAGAGTTAAACCCCAGCAAGCGCGAATTATGGAACTTACGGGCACGAAGTATATCAAGGAATTTGAGAGTTAAACCCCAGCCCGCCGTAAGATGGGTGTTAAGTTCTTCGAAGTATATCAAGGAATTTGAGAGTTAAACCCCAGCCAAACATTGTCGTCAAGCGTTCGTGAAGGAAGTATATCAAGGAATTTGAGAGTTAAACCCCAGCAACGTTTAACGGAAAATGTTAATGGTAAGAAGTATATCAAGGAATTTGAGAGTTAAACCCCAGCAATATGCGCCGTAGCACGCACCCAGTACGAAGTATATCAAGGAATTTGAGAGTTAAACCCCAGCACAGCCAATCGAGCAGTTGATTCAGCTCGAAGTATATCAAGGAATTTGAGAGTTAAACCCCAGCTTATATTTATATAGTTAGTGTCCCCTGTGAAGTATATCAAGGAATTTGAGAGTTAAACCCCAGCTCCTCGTCGTCCTCATCAACCTTGCCGAGAAGTATATCAAGGAATTTGAGAGTTAAACCCCAGCGGCCTACCGATCAATTGCCGGCGGGCAAGAAGTATATCAAGGAATTTGAGAGTTAAACCCCAGCCTTATTAATAGCGACGGCCACAGGAAAGGAAGTATATCAAGGAATTTGAGAGTTAAACCCCAGCTGGAACGAATCGAAGAAACATCAAACGGAAGTATATCAAGGAATTTGAGAGTTAAACCCCAGCCGAAAAGTTCCGCTGTTCTTTTGCGTACGAAGTATATCAAGGAATTTGAGAGTTAAACCCCAGCTGATGGGTTCGTTGAAGGCTGTTACGGGGAAGTATATCAAGGAATTTGAGAGTTAAACCCCAGCCACATCGTCATACGGTTCATACCGATCGGAAGTATATCAAGGAATTTGAGAGTTAAACCCCAGCATCCGTTTGAGCAGCTTCCACGCGCAAAGAAGTATATCAAGGAATTTGAGAGTTAAACCCCAGCCTCACGGTTTTGGGCGCACCTGAACAAGGAAGTATATCAAGGAATTTGAGAGTTAAACCCCAGCCGCGCGATCAGTGGATTAAGGCGATGGCGAAGTATATCAAGGAATTTGAGAGTTAAACCCCAGCTAGCTATTGATATCGCGCGATTATGCTCGAAGTATATCAAGGAATTTGAGAGTTAAACCCCAGCCCGCCAGTGGCGCCGCCGCCAGTGGTACGAAGTATATCAAGGAATTTGAGAGTTAAACCCCAGCCCGTAGTCATAGACTTTAACGCCGCCGTGAAGTATATCAAGGAATTTGAGAGTTAAACCCCAGCTCGACGAACTTCGCGACAAAATGGATAAGAAGTATATCAAGGAATTTGAGAGTTAAACCCCAGCAAGACAGCGCCTATATGGAGTTAATTAGGAAGTATATCAAGGAATTTGAGAGTTAAACCCCAGCCGCGGCAGGTCAAGTATGCTCACTGGCTGAAGTATATCAAGGAATTTGAGAGTTAAACCCCAGCCGGCGTCGGCGACTCTAGACAGTATCTGGAAGTATATCAAGGAATTTGAGAGTTAAACCCCAGCTGAATGGACGCCACCTGATACGCGTACCGAAGTATATCAAGGAATTTGAGAGTTAAACCCCAGCTGGCCAATTCCTTGCGGCTTAAAAACAAGAAGTATATATCCTTAAGTTCAAGTGATCGTGGAAACACCTTACTCAAATAAAGGTGTTTATATGGATTCGCGTTGGAAACCAAACGACGAAAAAATTACTCAACTATGCGCCCTGATCCAACAAGGACAATCCGTACGATCTACAGCAGCACAATTGAACATATCCTTATCAACGGCATACCGCATTGCCCATGAACGTGGTTTAGCGTTACACACCAAAACCAGGATTAGTCCACAACAAACCAAAGAGATAACCAGGTTATGGCATGAAAATCTCACACCCACGGATATCGCCCGTGCAACAGGTGTAGGACCAACTCCGGTGTACCGTATTGGCATTGAACTAGGTTTATGGAAAGTCCCTGAACTGCCCAGACGCGCAATGGCCACACGTCGACGATGCGAATACTTACAACTACGCGTTCATGCTTTCAACCGAAAAGACGCAGCCGCAGCAGTTGGTATCAATATCCGCACCGCCGCTGATTTACGAGATAAAAATTATGGTATTCGCGCAATCGCTAAAATAATCGGGCGCTCACCTGGGACTATCAGCAAAGAACTCAAACGCAACAAAGACGAGTTCGGTATATACCTTCCTCATGAAGCACATCGAAAGTCTGTTATTCGACGTTTAAGACCTAAGCGAAGAAAACTCGAGATCTATCAAAAACTTCATGATGAAGTATGGAAAGGTTTGAAACAGAAATATTCTCCTGAACAAATTTCTAATCGCTTGCGCAAAGACTTCCCAACAGATGAAACTATGAGGGTGAGTCATGAAACTATTTATCAGACGTTATTTTTCCAAGCTAAAGGCGAGTTGAAAAAAGAAATCGCTTCTGCACTGCGCCAAAAAAGAGCATATCGCAGGCCACATGACCAAAGAGTTTCTCGCAATCGTTTTGCAGATCCCATGGTCATGATTTCAAAACGACCAAAAGAGGTAGAAGATCGTGCCATTCCTGGGCATTGGGAAGGTGATCTCATCTTAGGGAAAAATAACCAATCTGCGATAGGCACACTCGTGGAACGTACCACTCGTTACGTCATGCTTGTACATCTGCCTGAGGCTCATGATGCAGCTGCTGTGAATCAAGGACTTCAAGCAGCGTTTAGAAAGCTACCAGCACATTTAAAAGCTTCACTTACCTGGGATCAAGGAAGTGAAATGGCATGTCATAAAGCTTTTAGTATTGCGACTGATTGTCAAGTCTATTTCTGTGATCCTGGATCACCATGGCAGCGAGGAAGCAATGAAAATACGAACGGGTTGTTACGGCAGTATTTCCCCAAAGGTACTGATCTTAGTGTGTATACCGAATATGATTTAGAGCTCGTAGCCGTAGAGTTAAACAACCGGCCACGAAAAACATTAGACTGGGACACACCAGCTGAACGTTTAAGTCAATTATTAGACGTCACTGACAACTAACCGTGTTTCCACGCCCCCTTGAAACCGCCTATCAAGGAATTTGAGAGTTAAACCCCAGCTATATGCACTCTAAGTGCAGCATGGGAAGAAGCATATCAAGGAATTTGAGAGTTATTCCTCCCAACCATCGCCCTACCCCCAAGCACAAACCACCACACGCTCAGCCCTCCACAAACCCACCACCCTCCCTGCAACCTCCCGCACTAGAACGGCGCACTCACCTCCTCCTCAACTGCATGCACCTTCGCATTCACTCGCATACCAGCTCCTACCCCAACCAGATCCGCAAAATTCGCACCACTCGGCTTCGATTCCAGCACTTCCCTCCGCTTGAAATTCACCGCGTATTTCTTCATATCTACACCCACATGGTTTGCTCGCAAGACGATCTTCGATTCCCTGCGCCCATCCTTTTCCCATTCCTGATGAATCAGCGAACCCACTGCAATAACCTGGCAGCCTTTACCAGATTCCTGCAATGAAACCAGCACGTTATCCGCGAGATTCCCCCAGCATTCCACATCAATATACAGCTGGTTAAAGCTCACAAATCCGCTGGTATCTGCCTCCAGCTTGGTGTCGGCATTGTCGTCGTTATACGCATCGGATCGCTGCTTCTCGCCTTTGCGTTCACTTGCCTGATCAGCTTTGCGATACCTCGAAGAAGCCAGCCTGAACTTCGTCAGCGTCGCACCTGAAGGAAATACAATCTGCGTCGGTTCGTGCGTCAGGTTGCCAACAATTGTCGTTGAAGTGTACACAAGATCCCCCTTATGTCTTGTATGTCAAAAGAACATATTGGTTGTTACCAATACCGATCTAGGTCCCCTTCTAGCTCAATTTTCATCTTGAACTAGATCCAAATCGTGTGTTCTATGGTGAACGAAATTGACAATTCTGTCGAGGGCAACTGAAGAAAAAATCAGCCAGTTGCCCCAATTCGTGGGATAACTGGCTGATGAATAAGCTTCTACCTGCGGGTTTCTTTCACATTCGCAGGCAATGTACTTGCGACAACGAACTTAACCACCTTGATGGTATTGCTGTGCCACGGATCCTTCCCCGCGTCGCATAGCTGCAAGCATTTCGTTGTAGGCCTGCAGATCGTCATCGCCGCTTTCATCTTCGTGTTCGTCGAAGGCTTGCTGTTCAATGCGATCGTCACGCAGCCACTGCAAAAACAGCGTGCCAAATACGATAACCAGCGGGAACGATCCTGAACCCCAGGCGATTCCGCCGCCAACATTTTGATCGTGCATCAAATCCACGCCCCACGGCAGGTTGAGGGTGCGGTAGAAATCTTCGGCCAAGATCTCGGAAAGTTGCATGAGATACACGCCAAAATAGAGGTGGAACGGCATCGAAAATACCAGCCAAGCCAGGCGCGAAATTACCGAGTTATACTGCGGCTTCGGATCCGAACCAATCATTTCCCAGTAGTAGATGTAGCCAGAGAGCAAAAATACCCAGTTCATAATCAGGTGTCCGGCGTGCTCCGAAACCATGAGGTCGTACCACGGAGTGACGTAGAGCAGGTAGAAAATCGTAATGAACTGAATGGTGTTAAATGCAGGGCTGAGCAAAAACGCGAGAATCCGGGAGTCTAAAAACGCCTGCACCCATTCGTGCAGCCCCGGCTGCGAGCTTTGCGACGGTTCGGTTGCATCCAACATCAGCTGGAACGGAGCACCGAGAACCAAGAACACAGGGATCACCATGGATAGGGCCATGTGCGCCACCATGTGCATAGAGAACATTGCCGGCATGTACAGGCCAATACCTGAGCTCATGGAAAGCCCGAGACTAATCGTGCCGGTGAGCCACCAGAAAGTGCGAATAATTGGCCACTTTTGGCCTTTACGGCGAAGTAATACCAGGCCATAGATGTAGGCAGCTGTCAGGACGATTGCTAAGAATGTGAACATGATGTCAAAGCGCCAGACTGTCCATACGCTCCACACGGTTGGCTCAATGGTGAGGTCATAGCCCATTTCTAGAGCCATTGGGGTCAGATCAAAAACCCTTGGTGGTGGCGGTGGGGTGCGTCCTAAAGAAATTGCCACACCAATCGTTGCAGCCATGACGACGACTTCAGCAATAGCCACACGCAAGAACGTTCGGGTATCACCTTGTTCCAATTTTGGCATGGTACTGCGACGATGCATCAAACCGAACAGTGCCAAGATCAGGGTTAACACTGTTTTGGCCAGAATCACTCGGCCATATCCGGTAATGAATAGGTCTTGTACGCGCACACGAATAGCGGTGTTGATCAAGCCAGAGGCTACCAGCATGAGCATGGCGATAAAGGCGAGCGTCGAATAGCGACGAACCGCCAGTGCGAGATTTGGCCCTAGCCTGCGACCATGCGCGATAAGTCCCATGAGTCCGCCGACCCACAGCATCATGAATAATAGGTGCCAGAGCAGCGAGTTCGTGCCGTAATCGTGATCGCCACCAGCAGCGGAATGCCCCTCTAAGCCAAGCGGGGCAACAATAGCAATTGCGCCGAGCAGTAACAGCGGTTGGCTACGCCACATTTTACTCAAGGCACCTGCGATGCCCACGACTCCGGCAATGGCTGCTCCGGCCAGCCATGCTTGAGACTCTGCGACTTGGCTAATGGCAACACCCCAGTTGGTTGGTTGCAGGGCAACTGAAAGTGGTTGGCCGGAGACGTCGGAAAGCACGAGTGGGATCATCATCACTGATAAGAGGGCATATGCCAGGGCAGCGCCGGCGCCGGTTCGGGCAGCGACGAGTCCGTCGACTGTTAAGTGTGCGACGTTAAGTTCGCTGCGCGCTGGTGTGATGAAAAAGGCTGAGGTTAAAAATGAGCCGACGGCCAGTGCAGCAAGTACCCATGAGACGGCTCGTAAGAAGGGGAAGCCGGCGGTGGTCGGTATGCCGGGATCGGGGATGCCTAGTGCTGCGAGCGATTCTGCGAGGAATCCCCAAGAGATTGTTGCACCAATTACACCTGCAACACAGAAAAAGGCCAAATAGAGTGGCCATGTGGGGCGTGCCACTAGACGAGTCGTTGCTTCAGACATGGCTACTAGCGTAACTGGAGCGGCGCAGTTTCGCCGCATTTACAAGCGTTTAGGAGTGGGCGCACAGGTATATGTTTTTCTCGATGGTCGTATTGACCTGTGCATTTTCTTTGTTCCGCATATTACACTAATCTTTTCTAAGGTAATGCCTCCATAGCTCAGTGGATTAGAGCAGTCGGCTTCTACCCGATTGGTCGCGGGTTCGAATCCTGCTGGGGGCACTTGTTGAAAACCTCCGCCTACATGCATCATTGAAGTAGGTGGAGGTTTTGGTTTTCGCACTCCCCTGTTACACCGAGAAGGTGCGCCACTGAAATGCGTCGTCAAGCTTTGGGCTGTGGCTTAAGCGGTATCGCCGCCGAGGTTTTCGTAAAACTTGCCCATCAACGGGCTCAACAGCGCGCCTGGCACTACCAGCGAAATGCCGTTCATGGCTTTTGAGAGCGGTCCTGGCACTACGCGGCGTTTGTTGCGAGCCATGGCTGCCAGTGTTTCTGCCGAACATGATTCATAGGTGGTCCAGAGGAAATCGGGCACAACTTTATCCACAATCGATTGTTCTTCTTCCGGAACCACTGCTTCGCGTACTGGCCCTGGTGCTAATAATGTGCAGCTCACGCCGGTATTTTTCAGCTCATAGTGCAAGGCTTCGGTAAAGGCATTCACACCCGCCTTGGTAAACACATAGGTGGCGTTATTCGGAATCGGGACGTTGCCAGCAGCAGAACCCACATTACAAATTGCACCGACTCCGCGCTCAATCATGCCTGGTAGCACCGCGTGCGTGAGCTCAAACACCGCTGCCGCGTTGAGATTGAATTGAGTGGTTTCATACTCCCAATTTTGCTTGATAAACGGCCCGAAACTGGCCACGCCAGCGGAGTTAATAATGATGTTAATTTCACGCTGCTGCAGGTGCTCAATCAAGGCTGCACGCTGGGTGGAGTCGGCAAGATCGCAGGCATATACCTCGGCAATAATCGAGTACTGCGCTTCTAATTCAGCAGCAAGTTCTGCCAAAAGCTGCTGCCGACGAGCAACCAAAATGAGGTTATGCCCCAGCTTGGCTAAATCTTTCGCCATTGCTTTGCCAATGCCTTGGCTTGCCCCTGTAATCACAGCGCGGGCGTGGAGCTTCGGTGCAGGTAATGCCATGAGAACGTCCTTTACTTCAAAATGCGCACCACAAAGATTCGCAGCTAATTCACGCTTGCACGACGATGAGCACCGTACAGTAACAGCGATTAATACCCCTCAAGGATACCTTGTTTTCCGAATCGGCTGCAGAAAATCAGCTCGTTCTTGCTGCGCTGTTGGCAGCTTGACGACGCTGCGCGTACTCGGCCGATGCGGGGTTATCACCGTAGCTGCGTCCACACCGAAGCTCCAGCAAAGCCTTATCCATAACAGCATTAGTGCGTATTGGCACGCATTGATGCTGGTCACGGAATTGTTCTCGATGTTGCAGGTATGCGTCGCAAAGTAGTTCATGCAGCTCGATCGTTGAACAAAGCGCAACATCTTCTGCCCTTTCAGCCTCTCCCTCCCGCATCCGCACCGACTAATCACACAAACGCCACAGCCATCTCACAATAACACTCCGACCTGCAGTAATCATAAAAATCTAAAAATAATACACACAATTTTTCACCATCTCTCATTGATTTCACACCCCCGCAATAGGGTAAAAAATTGTGACTCGAGCCACTAGGTTAGAAGTTTTTTATCTAGGTCACTATAAGATAACAGGTGAGACATCGGACATATGACGTCTGACTTTTCACTACATCACTTTGCGGCACGTTATATGTCTTTCTTTCACCTTGCATTACCGACCGAAAGGTACCCTGATGAGCTTTACCTCTTCAAGGCGCGCGTTACTTGCTGTCGTTTCAGGATTGACGGTAGCGTGCGGCGCCGTCCATGCAGTACCAATGGCATCTGCGGCTGAAACTTTTGCCGGCGTTCCAGGCCATGCCCCAAACGGCACATACGGCTTCGATGCCAATCCAGATATGAGCGCTGCTCCTTTGTGGGAAGATGAATTCATTGCCCAGTCCGGCGATGGTTTTAGCTGCTACCGCATTCCAGCGCTCAATACCGCACCTGATGGCACGCTGTTGGCATCGTATGACGGACGTCCAAACAACTGTAACGACGCTCCAAACCCAAACTCCATTGTGCAGCGTCGCTCCAATGACAGCGGTGAGACGTGGTCTGCTCTCACCAACATCGCACCTGGTGTGACCGGCAACGAGCCTGTCGGCTTCTCGGACCCTTCCTATATCGTCGACCGCGAAACTGGCACCATTTTTAACTTCCATGTGAAGTCCTTCCGCCAAGGTCTGGTGCGTTCGCATGCAGGTACCGAACATAACAACCGCGATGTCATTCAGGCTGTTTATGCAAAGTCTAAAGATGGCGGCGTGACCTGGAAGTACGACAACGTTATCACCCGCGAAATCACTCCTGATCCTTCTTGGCGTGCTCGCTTCGCAACCTCTGGTAACGGCATTCAGCTGAACTATGGTCCACATAAGGGACGCCTGATCCAACCAGCCATGATTCTCACCAACAATAATCAATGGAGGACGGTTGCATGGATTTCTGATAACCACGGCGAAGATTGGTATGCATCAAATCCTTGGGGACAAGGCATGGACGAGAACAAGATCGTCGAGCTGTCCAACGGCGTGCTGATGAACAACTCTCGTTCTTCCAACCGCAGTGAAACTGCACGTAAGATTTCCTATTCTTATGACGGCGGCGTGAACTGGACAGATCCAGTACTTGATCCACGCTTGCCAGACCCTCGCAATAACGCTTCTATTATTCGTGCATATCCAAACGCACCAGAAGGTTCCGCTCTAGCAAAGGTTTTGCTGTTCTCGAACTCCAGCAACCCTGCTACTCGTAACAAGGGCACCATCCGCATGTCCTGCGACGATGGTCAAACTTGGCCAATTGCCAAGGAGTTCCGTGCTGGATCAACGGAATATACCAATATGACCACGTTGAAAGACGGCAATATCGGTATGCTCTACGAGATCAACCGTTCTGGCGGATATGATATTCGCTTCGCAAAGTTCAACATGGCATGGTTCGGCGCTTCCTGCTTGACGTTGGACAATGCAAAGACTCGCGTAGCTGCAGGCGATAGTGTTACCTTGCCAGTTACTTTGACGAACTCCACCGCTCGCCCAATTTTCAAGCAAGCGCTTGAATTCGGTTTGCCAGCAGACTGGACCGCAACTGCAGATCCAAGTGAGATTAGCTTGGCACCAGGCGAATCCACAGTTGTAAACATCACCTTGAATGCGCCTATCGACGGTGTCAATGGTGTGAATGCAGTCTATATCGCTGTACCAGATGGTCGTTCGAGTGCATTAGGTGCGATCGAAGCTGAACTCTACAACTCCCAGTCCACAGTAGCCCCACTTGGCACGTACTGGGACGAGACAGTCACCGTACCGACCGCCTTCGTTGGCATTAAGAATCCAAAGAAGAATAATGAGTGGCGCGTGGGCGATCGCGTTGAATACGAAATCACCATTGTGAACCCAACTGGCCACAATATTTCCGTAACACCTTCTGGCTCTGACATGCAAGGCTTTGCCCCTCCTGGCACGCCAAACTGCCGTTGGAGTGTATTCCGTAACCGTATCGATGTCTGCCGCACGGCAACGCACACCATCACCGCCGAAGATTTGACCAGAGGTTTCCATGAGACCACGGCGAACTGGTCATTCCAAGACGCAACGACTCGTGCAACCACGACTCAAGAGATGACCACTCCACGTGTCACGGTCGTGCCTGATCCAACGAGCTTGATCCCAACAGTATTGCCAGAAATTGTGACGGCAACGGTTGATCCGATCGGTACCGTTGCATCTACCGAAGCCGATACTGTCACGGTTCCAGTTTCTGTGAAGGTAGCATCCAGCAACCAAACCATTCCAGATACTGCCACTGTAGCGGTCTATCTTGATGGCGAATTGGTCGAAGATGCAGCTATCACCAACGGCGCAGTCTCCCTCAACGTCACTGTTCCAGCCGTTGAAGCTGGTGAAAATCCTGTGAAGCACACACTGGTTGCACGACCATTTACTCGTGATAATGGATACCGCGCCGTCGATGGATTCGGTGAGTTCACAGTCCTTCCACGTGAGCATCTTGCCGGCACCACCGTTTTGACGCTGGGCAAGCTGAGCGATAAGTTCGCAGGTACCGTAGAAAACAATTCGGTTGTCGCAACGGCACGCCTGCAGCGCGACGGCCAACCAATGGCTGGCGAAACCGTCGAATTCGTAACCTCCGATGGTAAGACGATTACTGGCACAACTGACGCTGAAGGTATCGCAACTGCTGTCATTCCGGTTGCTCCACTTGGACAGATCCTGCAAGACGAGGTTCAGTTCACAGTAACTGCACGCTTTGTAAACTCCGGCCCAACCACCGCAGTCTTCGATGATTCGCAAGCTGCACAAAGCTTCACCATCCGTCCACACTCGGAACAGCCAACGACTACACCAGAAGCTCCTGCTGAACCACCAAAGGTGATCACGGTCGAAGTTCCAGGCGAAACCAAGATTGTCGAAGTACCAACGACTATCGTGGTACCTGGTGAAACCAAGATTGTCGAAGTTGAAAAGGTCGTCGAGGTTGAAAAGGTCGTACAGGTTCCAACGGTCAGCAAGAATGATACGCTGAACAAGATTCTGATTGCATTGATTACTGCCGTATCCGTCATCGGTGGCGTACTTGCTGCAGTGAATATGCACCTGTTCAATAGCCTCAAGGCACTTGGTGGCCTGAAGCGCTAATACACAACGCTTCATAAGCCAGACAACGAGCGTCCAAGCATTGCTTGGACGCTCTTGTTCATTTCCGATTCCATCATTCCTGCACGCCTCACAACTATCCACGTCGTTTCTCCTCGTTACGCAACCGGTGTCATTGCTAGCGGCTCCAGCCGTTTGCGCCAGTAGGCGCTTGAGAGAGCGATTGCACGCGGCGTCGTCAAGCATATATTGGAGGCGCAGTACGTGGAGATCTGCGTGGGTATGCTGGAGTTATCCGATTTCACCAGCGTTACCCTTCTTCCATGAAAGAAACTAGGATGTGTAAGTATGACTGATATTGCAGAAAAAGATAATCGCCTTGTGTGGATCGACCTGGAAATGACGGGTCTTGACATTCATCAGCACACCATCGTTGAAATCGCGGCGGTTATTACTGATGCAGATCTCAATATCGTCGGTGAAGGCATCGACCTTGTTGTGCATGCGACCGAAGAAGAACTTGCGCGGATGAACGAATACGTGACCAATATGCACAATTCTTCGGGCCTGACCGAGGAAATCCGCCGCTCTACCATAAGTCTTGCCGAAGCAGAAGATGCAGTGCTTGCGCTTATCGACGCTCATTGTGATCCCGAACACCCAGCACCGCTGGCAGGCAATTCCATTGCTACTGACCGGAGTTTTATTCGCCAGCACATGCCACGACTCGATCAAGCATTGCACTATCGCATGATTGACGTTTCATCGCTGAAAGAGCTTTCACGCAGGTGGGCACCGCGTGTGTACTTTAACCAACCAGATAAAGGTATGGCGCACCGCGCACTGGCAGATATTATGGAGTCCATTCGCGAGCTTGAATACTACCGTTTGAGCTTGATAGAAACTGACCGTAATAGTGAAGAAGTTGAAGCCGCAAAAGCTGCCGCAACCGCCCGCTACCAGTCGTTTTTGCAATCTTAAAGTTTTGCGTTAAGATAATCATCGCTGCGTTAAGCAGTAATGGTGGCTGTAGTTCAGCTGGTAGAGCACCAGGTTGTGATCCTGGGTGTCGCGGGTTCGAGCCCCGTCAGCCACCCCTACTAAGCGCCCTGATTCTTTCAGGGCGCTTTTCCTATGCTTGGATCCGAAACGCGGATCGTGCGGTTGTGCGGTTGTGCGGTTGTGCGGCAAGCCTAGACAACAACAGGCGCTTACTCTCTAGCGCTCCATTGCAGACCTGCAGCTTCGCGCGGCGGTCAGTCTTGCACGGCAGCTTCACAGGGAGTCGGCTTCACAACAGCTTCGCGCGTCTGCCACTTCACAACAGCCTCACAACCGGTTGACGACACTTACTATACGCACACTACAACACAAGAGCACCTACACTTTTGCCCCCCCCAAAAAAAACCGCTCTCCTGCAAAAAACGGCATCCCCTGCGGTAAACACAAGTGATGCCGTCCAAACCTAGAGTCTGAAAACTGCCGTAAAGAACAAAACTCGCTACTATGCGTCAGCGTTTCCCTTCTTCCACGTCGCCCAATCGATATTCCAGTCACCCAAACCATCGTAACCAGAGAGCGTCCCACCAATGGTGTTTTTCACCGTCACAATATCGCCACGCTTAACAAAGTCTTGGAACCAACGAGCATTCTCGTACGTAACGTTCACACAACCATGCGAAACATTGGAGTTCCCTTGTGCCCAGACTGACCACGGTGCGGAATGCACATAAATACCGGAATACGACAGTTGCGTCGCATAGTCAACAGCGGTACGGTATCCGCCCGCCTCAAGCGACAACCCATAGGTTCGAGAATCCATCACAAGGTTCTCGTACTGATCGCCAATGACATACACACCATTTGGAGTCGGGAACTTATTCGACCCCAAAGAAACCGGCATCGTCTTCACCTCTGCACCAGACTTCATCACTTTCATCGTCTTGGTTTTATCATCGACAACTGCTTCGACTCGTTCTCCAATGGTAAAGCTTGAGCGGCGACTATCCGCAGCATACACACCATTCGCAACCTCAAGCCCATATACAGGAGCTTCAACAGTCACCTTGGTGCCTGGTGCCCAAAACTTCTCCGGGCGCCACCGAACTTCATGATTCGAGATCCAATAAAACGCGCCATCGACATGCGGAGTCGTCTCGATCTTAATGGCTTCTTCAACATCTTTTCGACGCGTAATCGGGGTATCAAAGAACAACGCAATTGTTTGTCCCACGCCAACCTCAGCACCATCAATCGGTGATAGTCGAGTAGCTGCCAACGCAGCCGGCACTAATGTCTGGAAGGAAAGCTGCAACACTTCACCATTGCGATCTTCGGCATACAAACTGTAGGTACGTCCATACCCAAGCGGTTCTTCCGTTTTCCACCCATTACCGTCTGCGGTCAACGAAGAATCAACAATTTTGCCTTCGGCGTTCTTTAACGTGACCTCAGCCAAACCTTCACCCAGTGAGATAACCGTGATTGGCTCAGCTGGATTCACACCTGTCTCACCGTCAGCAACATTCGCTCGCGGCTTTTGTTCCACAACCGGCATAACCGACACTTCAGTCACATTGCCAGCTTCAACCTCTGTAAAACCATCAATCGTGCAACCTGCTACTCCCAGCAGTACAATTCCGCACACAGCGCTTGCAACTACTTTACGCATGGTTGTCACGTTTTCTTCCTATCGTCATTCAGTCATTTCATTACAGCATTTCACAGCTGCGCCTTTATACACGTGATACTGCATCATCGGTGCGTACGTGCCATGTTGCAAGTATTAGCTTTACGACGCTTTCAGCGTCAGCATTCACTGTATGTAACAAATATCTCAGTAGTGAAATTTGCTCGTACAAACTATCTTAAAGGCGACACATTCCATACAACGCCGTACACCCGCGAATGTTGCCCAATCGTTATCTGAAACACATTCATCTACCCTTCCCATAGTCGCCCGAAAACACATCATTTCTATCCCCTCTACCATGACGTGAAGAACACACAGAATAGACAACATATAGCCATATAAAAAATGCCGATGAACTGGGGATTTTACATCAAATACAAAAGGTGCTATATTTTTATTTCGTTGCGCTGAACAGCAACAGCAAGCGCCATTAGCTCAATTGGCAGAGCAACTGACTCTTAATCAGTGGGTTCGGGGTTCAAGTCCCTGATGGCGCACAGTTTACCTCCTTGCTTCAAGCAAGGAGGTTTTTTACATGCAGATTTATTTCAATACCATCGCACCGCCGACATAACCTCGACCGGATGTGTCCTTTGAGTGTTTACCCATAGGATCGCCTTCCTTTGTCATAAGGCTGTCCACTCACCGAACAGGCGCGCAGTATTAGCCCGCTTCGACACGCAAGTCTTCACCATGCACCGACGAGGAAGCCACTTCAGACACCACATAAAAAGCGTCTTTCGTAAACCGTATTTCACGGTATCAGGTAAACAAACATCTACCGGGTGAGTCGAATATGCACCCAGCAACCAAAGAACACAGCCAACCGGCGACCGTCGGGGAACTGCATATTGCTTATGGCCTGTCCCCTAATCTGGAATTAAACCACCACAAGACTATAAAGGCTTCAAATATTACTTCTATACGCCAGTTTCAGGGGTTCAATACTCAAGGGAACTATTTACACCAAGGAAATAGGCGCTGATGGCAGGCAGACAAGTGCGCGATCGATTAGTGAATTATGCGGGTGAGCAAGTAGCAATGGCAGGCGTTTGTTTCGTCTGTGTCCACGCTGTGTTGGTTGCGTATTTTCAACGCATCTTCTGCTTTGATCTTAGTCGGCTGTCTGGCATGAGTTTGTTCACTCGATTCTTTATTACAGACCACTCCGCCCCAGACCTGACGGGGGCGGCAAGCCTATATTCTCACTCTAAAATCAGCAGAGATTCCTAATTAAGCAACCCTTTCCCTTACTTCACTCTTTTCAATTCCTTTCCAAAGGCCAGGAATTACACATAGCACTATGCTAGCCCCTAATGCGATCAATACCGTAGTTACCCCAAGCATGGGATTTCCAGCCGTAAAAGCAACAAGAAGCATCCCTAAAGGAATCGCCGTCGTGTTCACCAACTGATCACGAGTAGCGAAAGAATGAACTGCACCAGGGTTGGAGAAAGCTTGGCCTAAAATGTCCCACGCAATCCCCGCAAGTGTAGTTACTGCAGATCCCAAAAAAGATAAGGCGATGACTAAGGCCAAATGAGGCGCCAGAACCAACGCCAGAACTTGCCCCATCACCGTTAAACAAGCAAGTCCTTGTTTACCCCTCCAGGAAACTAGATTAAGCCAAGACGTCATCGATACAGATGAACCAATTAAGGAACCGACAGCCATACCCATGGCAACCCATCCCCAAGAAGACTCGTCAAAGCGATTCATAATGAATGTAGGCGCAGCGGAGCCCAAATATCCAATGGTCAACGATACTGCAAACCAAGTAGCCAATCCGGCAGTAACCCAATAAGGTAATGTATCCCCACGCACTTCCCGAGAATGAGTGACCGCATCTGAAGCCTCTGAAAAGGAATCCTCTTTCTCAGAAGTCGATGCACCATAAAATCGCGAGAGTAATATCATTCCCACCACAAAGGTCGCAGCATCCAAAAGCAATACCACATCAAATCCGAACCATAGCATCAGCCAAGTGCCCACGACGGGGCCAACAACAAAAAAGATATCCCCGATAATAGATAAGGCCCCGTTCACTTTTTGTCGCTCATCTGCTGTGAAAATTGTGCTTATCAAGCCGAATCTTCCAGGCGCAAAGAAAGACGTGGCTATCCCATAAAACAACGCTGAAATCGCCAATGCCACAATTGTGTATCCGAGTCCGGATATGTGTGCCCATGCAAGCAGCAAAAGTTGTGCGAGCAACCGGATTCCATCAGCCCAAAGCATCCATCTCACAGGGAAAGTCGGCGGAGGAAGCCTCCGTACCAGCAATGACGAAGCGAATCGTCCAATCCATAAGGCAATGAGGACAATCGTTAGTCCCCTACCCGAATCATCTAGCCTATGAGATTGGATAGCAAACGCTGTAGGAACTAAGCCATCTCCTAATCCTGAAATTGCTGCAGCTGAGAGCAAAAACAAAGACTTCCTTGTCGTAAGAGCTGTACGCATTAGAAACTCCAGTCATCGAAGGGATCAATCGAATTAAATATGACTCCTGCTTGGTAGCATCGCTGCCAAAACTGAAGAACTCGAGTTAGATCCATATCAAGCACTTCCGCCACTTCCTCTGGCAAAACCGAAGCTCCCTATCTACAGCTATGCCAAGCGCTTCCGCCAGTTCTAATTCCATTCAATCCTCCAAAAATTAACTGGGGGTGAGGCATATAAGCTTCACTCCCAGCCTTCGCCATATCTCTTCATGACCGACATCCTGGCGCGGACTCATAACCGTGTTAGAATCCTCCACTTCAAACGCGTCCTTGGATTCTTCATCGATATAACGATGCATCGAAACTCTCCCTATCTCATAGATTGAAGAAATTCCTATCCAGGATGAGATATGCACCACATCGGTAATTGAATTATGACACATTATAAAATTAGATTTGGCAATTCTATCGATGTTTATTTGCATATATCGAAAGGCGCAATCACAAAGATCGAAGCGTTGCCTACGATCCAAAGCTTGATATAAACCAGCAATCAAAGCGCTCCGACAACCAGCGTGCAGGAGCGCTTTTATCAGGGAATAAGGGTTAAGGGACACACTTTTTGTCCCTTAACCCTCACACCGTGTCGATATCGCTTACTCTCGATTCTTCAAGCTACCTACTGAAACGCACGGCACGACACCCGTGCAATACACACGAAAGCGAAGCATCAGCGAGATGCCGAGGAACGGGTCCGCGTCGAAAAGCAATGAGCAGAGCCATAAATGGCTCTCACGAGCTGCGAATTTTCTTTTAGCAACGGATCTTGCTAGTATCAAGCGCGTGCGTATGAAGGCCAAGCCTTTGATACACATATACGCGCCATTAGCTCAATTGGCAGAGCAACTGACTCTTAATCAGTGGGTTCGGGGTTCAAGTCCCTGATGGCGCACAGTTTACCTCCTTGCTTCGTGCGAGGAGGTTTTTTATATGCATATCGCTTTGTCTCCGCTGAAACTTTCAGAAAGACCACACACAAGGGGCAATTCTGACACCATGCATTTATTTCTACTGTGTTTCACGCTACACTAACGTGCATGAAGCGAGCATTAGTAGTTGTTGATGTTCAACAAGATTTTTGTCCAGGCGGTTCCCTTGCCACAGAACGCGGCGGAATTGTTGCCGAAGCAATCGCTCAATACATCGTGGCAAACACACACCGATACGCCGCGATCGTAGCAACCAAAGACTGGCATATCGATCCAGGCTCCCATTTTTCAGCAGAACCTGATTTCGTAGACTCCTGGCCAGTGCACTGCGCAGCAGAAACGCAAGGCGCAGAGTTCCATCCGGCGCTGCAGCCGCTTGAAGATCAGTTCGACGAGATCTTCCTCAAAGGCGCGCACGAAGCCGCCTACTCAGGATTTGAAGGACTTGCGGCCTCTGATTCCACAACTAAGTTGCACCAGTGGCTCAGCGAGCGGGAAATTACCATCCTTGACGTTGTTGGCATCGCAACCGACTACTGCGTACGCGCAACCGTACTCGACGGCTTAGCAAACGGTTTTGAGGTAAAGGTACTCACCGATTTAGTGGCACCTGTCACCGAAGAAACTGGCAACGCCGCTTTGCAGGAAATGGTGAAAACCGGCGCGCAGTTAGCTTAATCGCAAAAGCTGTGTGCCATTCCAGCGATATACACTTTGCTCTACCGATTCTCCCGATGTTGCATGCCCGTGACATCGGGTTTTATACGTCACACCTGCTGGTTGTACACCGCTTGCACTGCCTTCCCGAGGAATGCAGTTTTTTACACCGTTACGTTACAATACAACCAGAGTTTGAACCTGGCTTTTCTGCATTCCCCTATCATTTGGCTCAGGCTCTGCACCTTAGTGCCATATCATCGCCACTTGGTGCAAGAGCATCTGCGCAGCTTATGTGTTAAGGATGATCGATTCGTATGCTCGCAACCCTGCACCAGCCCCCTACTGCTTTACGACGCACTCCGATTCGCATTCTCGCCGGTAGTCTTTTCTGTATCCTCACCCTCACAGCCTGTGGAGATCTTGAATATTCAGACGCTACGGCTGAGACAAGCGCGCTTCCATCAACATCTGTAGCTATCTCTGCTGATTCTAAGCCATCAAGAACCACTACGAATACGCTAATATCGAAAACTTCGGCCAACAGCACCAGTCGTGTCATCAGCACCACACGTGCCAGCAGCACCAGCCGTGCTAGCAGCACCAGCCGTGTTAGCAGTACCAGCCGTGTTAGCAGTACCACACGTGTTAGCAGCACTGAACCATCACCGCAAACTTCACCAACTCATGTAGATTCATCAGCGCCTACGCCGGAATCTCCTCTACAAAAGCCTCCTGCTCCACCAACTATCGTGGAACAACAAGTAACACCGCCTCCACCTGTGGACCCACCAGTAGCACCGCCAGTCGTGCCAGCAGCCGTACCCCCACCTGCTCCAGCACCTGCGCCAGCGCCTGCGCCTGCGCCAGAAGTTCCTATCCCAGCACCAGTGGAGCAGACTTATTACGCTAATTGCAAGATTGCGAAGGCTGTTGGTGCTGCACCACTGTATATCGGTGACCCAGGCTATCGGCCTGGCTTGGACCGTGACGGTGATGGCGTTGCCTGCGAAAAATAGTTACTTCAATTTCACAGGTCCGATGTTTTCTGTTCTGTGAAGTATGTAGCTCTTTGATTTGGTATACGCCAAATATGTTGCAAGCGCAGTCGAAACCTACCGTCACTCCTGCGCTTCTCTGCTCCTCGATGTCGAGTTGCAGGTAGATGATCCATGTTCTCGGCTATATCCCGCAGCCAATTGCGATCCACTTTTTATTTCGTCAATGGAAGATACGGCACTCCAGTAACACTCAGCATATTCAAAAGCACCAGTGGCTTCGTCGCCATCGGTATCAGTACGTCTCATGTGTACTAGGCACCGATCTTTTTCTATGCAACATCAATTCACTTCATCCGTCACAACGCCATAGAGTCCTGAATATGCACTTCCAACTGCACCAAATCATCATCACAGCCACAATTCAGGCGTCGTACTACTGTCCCCTTACTTCAAAAACCAAGCAGCACGAAAATGCACACAAAGATACCGTGCCTTCCGGTGTACCGCATACGTCAGCCTCGCGATAGTCACAAGCTCACCTGTACTTGCAACGATGCGGGCCTGTGCAATAATCTGACTCTTTGCATCTGCCATTTCATCTTGTGCTCTTAGTGCCACACGCGCACACGGTTATTATTCGAACAACACAACCGCACTAACGTGACATATCCATAACGCACAAAACCCCGCTACTCCACACTGTGAATATCGGGGTTCTATGCTCGTTTGTACTTTCGAAAAAGCAAGTATCACATCAGCACTACGCTGTATCCGCAGCGTAGCTACTTATGCTCGGGAGGCAAGCAACGCCTGAAGTTCCTTGAGGTCCTTCTTCTTCTTTGCAGCTGAACGTACACCCAGTGCTACAAATGCCACAACAGCAACGCAGACGCCAGCAACAATCTTTTGGAATTGAGGATCTTGGAATTTTTCAACCACACCAGCTTTTGCTTCTTCTACCAAATGCTGTGGCTTGGTGCGATCAGCAATCTCATCAAGAGTAGATGCCAACTGACGACGGGCGCGTTCGATATCGCGTTGAATATCATCAAGATTTCGTGCCACTTTGGACTCCTTAGAAATTTGTGTAAGAATCTTACTTCCTACCTTAGTACGTTCCAGCCGAAAATGGGCGAAAGCAAGGTAAACTAAGCACTATGACACAACAGGTACGGCTTGAAATTGGCGACGTCGCTCCCCCATTTCGCTTAGAAAACGATCACGGCCAGATCACATCGTTAGACGATTATGCTGGTAAGCGCGTAATTGTATATTTCTATCCACGTGCAAACACGCCAGGTTGCACCAAAGAAGCCTGCGATTTCCGCGATTCTTTAGCGCCATTGAACGACCTCGGCATTGATGTAGTTGCGATCTCACCCGATACTGTTGAGAAACTGGCAAAGTTCCGCGACGATCACGCTTTAACGTTCCCATTGCTCTCGGATTCCAGCAAAGAAGTCATGGAAGCCTATGGTGCATTTGGCGAGAAGAAGAATTACGGCAAAATTGTGCAAGGCGTGATTCGTTCCACCTTCCTTGTTGGTGCTGATGGGCGTATTGAGCAGGCGTTCTATAATGTTCGTGCCACTGGCCATGTTGCTCGCATTCTGAAAACCTTAAATAGCTAAGTGACAAGCGCAGAAAAAACTCCGAAGATCGTGGCTGAGGGAGAGATTCTCCAGCCACGGCGTCGGCCTGCGCAGCAACGCTCCAAACAACGCTATAGTCGGATCCTCCAAGCTGCACGAGATGTACTTGTTGATCTTGGCTTTGAGTCGTTTACCTTCGATGAAGTGGCCAAACGCGCCGAAGTGCCAATTGGTACGCTGTATCAATTCTTTGCGAATAAATACGTGCTGATTTGCGAACTCGATCGCGAAGATACCGCAGCAACCGTTGCTGAACTCACGGCCTTTGCCCAGCAGGTACCAGCACTACAGTGGCCCGATATTCTTGATGAACTCATCGAGCACTTCGCTGATATGTGGCGCGCGGATCGCTCACGCCGAGCCGTCTGGCATGCCGTGCAATCAACTCCAGCCACCCGTGCGACTGCCGCCGATACCGAACGACCTGTCTTAGAAATCTTGGCGCATGTCCTACGTCCGCTTTCCCCAGGTGTCCCTGAATCAACGCGTTTAAGCATTGCAGGACTACTCGTGCACACGTTAGTGTCACTGCTGAATTATGCTGTCACCGACGAGCATATTAGCGACGCAGAATTCCACGCCACGGTAGAAGAAATCAAACGCATGCTCATTGCCTACCTTTTCGCCGTAGCCACGAGTTAATCACGAGTGAATACAGCACCTGCACTAACTATTCACCACCGTGACCATTGCAATTGCGTACGCGCCATCATGGCTAATACTCACATTTGCTTCATCCCACGGACACAACTGGCCAATAGCGCCGCGTAAATAAATATGCGGACGCTGCCACTGATCCGGCAGCACTTCAATATCCGCGAAGTTCACCTCTGTGGCTGCAAGCACAGGAGGAGCACCCAGCAACGATAAACTCCACGCTTTTAGAAATGCCTCTTTCGCCGCCCATTTCCCTGCCAAATGCTCAGCCCGGCGCGGATGCTCCTGTGCATGGCGAAGTTCTTGGGGGCTAAAGACGTGCTCGAAGCGCGATCCTGGGATTGCTAGTTGTGCAGCAAAACTTGGTATATGCACAATATCAACGCCCGGTATAACCTGTGCTGGTTGCATCCGTGGATTCTCCTTAATAGGCGGTTTCGCTTATTATGCCAAAAGGCTTTGCAGCGTGTGGAGTACACACAGTTGCAAAGCCTTTTCGTAACAGTCAGGCAGTTAGTTGCTTGAATCCGGATTTGGTTCCAAGACTGCGTCGATAAGCCTGGTGTGCTCGCTTACAAGGATCGCGATTTCGCGTTCTTGGGCGGCTGCACCAGTGGCGCCAAGGTTGCGATCAACTGGGCGCTGGTAGAGGGCGGTTGTGCCATGCATGCCCTCGAGAATGTGACGATATCCGGCGGCTTCGCGTTCGATTGCTTGTCGACGCCACTGCTCGACCCGTGCCTGGCCATATGCAACACGCACTGCTTCTGCAAAGGCAGCTGGATGCACAATTGCCACCAGGGCTGAAACGTGTCCGAATCCGAGGGATGTCACCAAGCCTGCTTTTGGCGGCAGGGAGGAAAGATCCAGGCTATTGCGCAGCCACACCAGGTGTGGATGTTGTGCCAGTACTGGATCAACGCAGTCGAGGGATTTGTTTCCTGGGATTACGCCTGTGCGCAGTACTTGGGTTAATCCGATGATTTGGAATGCTGCTGCGCCACCTTTAGCATGGCCGGTGAGCGTTTTTTGCGAGATCACATAGAGCGGATTGCCGCTGCTGCGACCAATTGCGGTGGCAATGCGTTCGTGCAGCTGCGATTCGTTTGGATCGTTGGCGGTGGTCGAGGTGTCGTGTTTGGAGATAATGGCAATCTCATCTGGTGTCACACCGACGCTGCGTAATTGGGTGACCAAACGTGAGTGTGTGCCTCCGCATGCAGCACCCAGTGCGCCAAGACCCGGCGCTGGGATGGAGGTGTGTGCGCCATCTGCGAAGGATTCTGCAAAGCCAATCACGCCGTGTACTGGCAGTCCCATTTCTAAGGCAAAAGATGCCCGGGTGACTAAGACGGTGCCGCCACCTGCAGCTTCCACGAATCCGCCACGGCGGCGATCATTTGCCCGCGAAACATAGCGATCGTCAATGCCTTTTGCGCGCATTGCGGTGGTATCGGCAGTTGCTGCCATATCCCCAAAGCCGGTGATGCCTTCAATGGAAAGGTCATCGAATCCGCCGGCGACAACGAAATCTGCCTTGCCAAGTTTGATTTTGTCATAGGCTTCTTCCACGGATACTGCTGCGGTGGCGCATGCGGCTACTGGGTGAATCATTTGGCCATAGCCGCCAATATAGGATTGCATGACGTGTGCTGCAATAACGTTTGGTAGCGCTTCTTGCAAAATATCGTGTTGGCGTGGTTGTGCCAAGAGCCCATCGATATACAGCGATCGCATTGCTTGCATGCCACCAAGGCCAGTGCCTTGGGTTGAGGCTACGCGTGCTGGGTGCAGTGCGCCGAGCAGTTCTGCTGGGCTAAAGCCAGACGATAGGAATGCATCGACTGTTGCCACGATATTCCAGACGGCAACTCGATCGAGGTTATCGATCATATCGGCTGGAATGCCGTAGACCGCTGGGTCGAATCCTTCAGGGATTTGGCCACCAACCACACGTGTCATCGCCATGCGACGCGGAACATGAATGGCGGAGCCTGCCTTGCGGGTGACAATCCATTCTTGACTGTCCGCATCAAAATGAGCCGTAGTGTGCTGTGGTTCTGATGTGACAAAGCTGGTCGCTGTGGCCTGATCATCAACTGGGAAGCTGATGTCGTGGTCAAGGTAAATGGTTGTAAGCTCTGGTGCGAGGTTATTCACCATTTCGAAATCGTCGTGGAATTGGCGAATACCAATGCGCTGTAAGACGATGTCGTGGAAGTGATCATAAATATCAGCTTCTGCAATGAAGGCATCGTTGGTGTCATACCACCCTGGCGTTGGGTCGCTCTCCCAGCGAATCAGCCCCATTGACCACGCTAATTCCGTCACACCGGCTGCGCTGAGCTTGCCGGAAATCTCAACTTCGAATCGCGTGCGTGCAGAGCCTAATGGCCCGAGTTCACCACTGCCGACAATAACCACCATTTCGTCAAGACCTACGGTTACGGCATCGTGAAAGTTTGGTGTGGTTTCAACAATTGGCCGGTATGGGGTTGGCAATGCCTGCAGCGTGGTTGGTGTTTCGGCTGCTAGCTGCGGCGTTGAGTGCGATACTTGGCGTGCCAGTGCCGCAAGATCAAGCGTTGCTTCGGCTAATCCACCTGTGACATCAACAATAACCGGCTGCTGCGCTGCTTGTCGACGCACCTGCGGCTCCACATTCGCAAGTACGAATGCCGCCATCTGGTCGGTGGAATAGGTAGTCACCCCTGCTGCTTCCACAGCAGTTACGAGTGGATCATTCCCACCCATTAAGCCAGTTCCGCGCACCCAACCAATAAGCATATGCACCAAGGAAGTGTGTGCTTGCCAGGAAGTTTCGGCATTCCACCTAGTCACGAGCGCATCGAGGGCGGCTTTGGATTCACCATAGGCGCCATCGCCACCAAAACGACCACGGTTTGGTGAACCTGGTAGTACCACATGCAAGCGTTGTCCCACATGCGTATGAATGCCAATGGTGGAAAGTTTTGCAATGAGGCGTTCAACCGACCACAGCAGCAGGCGCATTTGTGATTCTGCCGCTGGGCCTGCATCTTGCAAAGACCCACTAACACGCGGCGCCGCAAACGGGAATAACAAGGTTGGCTTCAACGCTGGTTTTTCCACCTTGGTTTGGCCATTCACCGTACTGGTTTGAGTTTCACCAATCCATTGTGCAAGCGCATCAACATCCGCAAAACTTGATAAGTTAGCAGGAACTACCCATAATGCGGCTTGGCCACGTGCATGACGTGCATAAAGATCCTTATAGAATCCAAGGCGCGTATGACTTAACGACGAGGTTGTCGCGATCACTGTTGCACCTTCATGCAATAATTTTGCAACTACAGCTGCAGCAATCGAATCTGGCGATGCCCCTGTCACCACTGCAATATCATCGCTGTAAGCAAGCGGGGCAAGATTACGTGCTTGCGCGGCAAGGTGTGGCAGCTCAAAATATTCTGCCAACTTGGCTGCGGCTTCCCCACTGCCAGTAATATCCAGCTCATCTGCATGTCGTTCACCAGCAGCCACCCGGGCAAGATCTTCGCGTACACTTGCCCATCGATCATCGAGCAAGACTGCTTGACGAGCATCAAAGCGTGGCGCTACTTGTCGTGGCCAATCAGCACCAAGTTCAGCAGCAACCGTGTCATAGAGTTGTTGTGCTTCTTGTTCAGCGCTGGTATCTGCCACCACAGGTTCTGGCGAAAGCCCAAGGGCTGCCAAAATATGATGTGCGGTTTGTGCCAGGACTCCAGTTTTACCGGTCACCTGTGCAGCAAAATCAGCCAGAGCTTGGGAATCTACCACACCCATGTGCTCGGTATTACCACCAGCTTTATGGATTTCTACCCCATGATCGCGGGCAACTGCAGCGACCGCAGTATCAAGTAGTTCGTGTAATTGCGCAATGCTACTTGGATGTGCTGGTTGCAAGGTGGCTAATTCACCACCTCTGATAGACGCTCCTTCGCGTGCACCTAACACAAGCGCAGCAGTGACATGTTCTACCCAGCCAGCACCAAGTGACCAGGTCTGCTGCAGGTATTCAGTGATATAGGTTGGGCGTTTGCCAACTGGCCCAGTGAGGCGTCGTAAAGCATCGGCGATGGCATCTGTTAAGACTGGCCCAAATGGGGTGTAGCCTTTGGCCATGCGGGTCAGCGTTGCGTACAAATCGCGCAGCTCAGCATCGGCGGCACCATCAATTGCACCCAGGCCGAACTCCACGCCGAGATCTAAGAGCAGCTGGTTGCGCCGCGAGGAAACGCCCTCAACTAAGGTTTCGATGGAATCAGTTGAGCTCATTTGTTCTGGGCGAACCTTTGTCCACAACGCGATGAGCATGGCGGTTGCTGCTGCCGGGCCAAATTCTAATGGTGCTACCACCTGACCTGCCGCAGGCTGGGATACAACTGATTCGATCGTTGGGGTGACAGGTGCAGCTGGCTGTGTAGGAGCTTCCGGATCTGGCTGCTCGATCGGTTCTGGATGTGTGCTTCGCGCTGGTGGTGCAATCTGATCGGTGGCGAATACGCGTCCGCGATCGCGTTCCAGGTTTTCAACATCAATGGTGACCTGCGCATATTCTGGCAAGGATAAGGTTTGCCCCATCATATTTGCCAAGGTTGGCGCGCTACCAACGCCGACTTCAATAAATCGTTGCACGCCTAAACCAGATTGTTCACGCGAGGTTAATAATAAATCTTGCGTTTCAATCCATCGCACAGGGGAAGCAAACTGCCAGGCCAAAAGTTCTACTAATAACGTGCGCGCCAGGCGTTGTGGCTGCTGAATCTGGGTATCCCAGGTATTGAGTACCTCGCGTAGAATTGGCGCATCAACAACCTCCAGCATTGCGTGCACGAACTCTTGGCTCAGGCTAAATGGTCGCGCCACAAGGTTTGGAATATAACGATCAACGAGCACATCCAACGCAATTTCATGTGGCAGCAAGGAATCCAAATGCTCGCGGAAGGCATCAACGCCACCAAGCAGGCGTGTGGAATGGAATGGCACATCGATACCCGGAATGATGATGCAGGCGCGTTGGCCTGGCCCACGAGATTCGGCATCAGCGGCTAACTGTTGCAAACCTTTATAGGTACCGGCCACAGCATATTGCATGCCGCGCAGGTTGTAGTTCACGATTTCTAAAAACTCGCCGGATTCTGCCGAAATACGCTGCACATAGTCAAAGACGCTGGCAGCGGTTAATCCCATCTTGTGTGGGCGCAGGGCAGCTAAGCCATAGTTGGAATTGCCATGTTCATCGCGCTCAACTAGGCGGTGCATGGTGAGACCGCGCTGATACACAATTTCAATAACATTTTCCAAGGTCAGAATCGAAGCGTAGGCAGCCAAGGCATTATATTCACCCACTGAATGGCCCGCGAAATACGCACGTTTTTGCAGGACATGCGCTTCTTTCATCTCAGCGATCTGGGCAACCCCCAAACATGCCATTGCAACTTGGGTAAATTGCGTTAAGAACAACACACCTTTTGGATGCGTGAAACTTTCCCCAGCAACTACCACCTGCGTTGGATTATGCTGCACAATTTCAATAATTGAAAAGCCCAGCTTCGCACGGGTATGCGCATCGGCGCGATCCCAAATAGCGCGTGCTGCTGGTGATTTCGCGCGCGCATCCATGCCCATATTTTGCGACTGGATTCCTTGTCCCGGGAACGCATAGAAGGTGCGCGGTGCTTGCAGAGTTGCAGTTGCAGTAAAGACCAGCTCACCTGCAACATACGCATTGATTTCGCGGACTTCACCACAGTTTTCTCTGGTATCAAGACCAATGCGCTCAACAATAAATTCAATCTCGCTGCCAGGAAGCACTGGCTGCAGCATCCGTGCATGGAACTCGTGCAGCGTGGCGTGTGCAGTTGTAACGGTATCATCCTGGTACCCGGCAGTAGCCACCAGCTGAGCAATGGCAGATGTCCACATGCCATGAACAATCACGCCTTTTGGCAATCCCGCGAGAGCAGCTGCCGTTGGTGAAAGGTGAATCGGATTATGATCACCTGTTACCAGCGCAAATGGTTTCATTGACAGTGGCGCGGTAACAGTGGCTCGTGCTCTAAACGAACGTGGCGTTGCCACTAAGGTTTCTGGGAGTACAGCTGTTGGCGCTGGTTGGCTGCCTTTTCGGCCACGAATTGCCATGCGCTCGTGCAACTGTGCCAGCAACGTGTTCGCACTGTAAATATCCACCGCGATTGCAATAATGCGGCCAAGCTCAGTATCACGTACGTCTTCTACACGTGCTGTAACCGTTAATGGAAGTGGGGTTTCTCCTACCTGTGGCAATGCTGTGTGCAGCTGCAATTGATGCTCAAGATGCACTAAATTCAGCATGCCTTCAATCACTGATGCGGAGTGCTGACCTGGGATGTGCGCTGCTTGCACGGCTGCAAAAATTGCTGGCCATGCCTTGCCGACGAGCACATCAGCAGCCACTTGTGCTGCCGCACTACTCGTAGGCAGCACACCAGTTGTCACTGCCTGGTACTCTGCAATTTCAACAGCAGAAAGGCTGGTCTCCCACTGCACACCAGCATCGGTATATTCCCCAAGTACGCCACCTGCGGCAGTAAGCGTGAGCTCCTGCATGGCTGCTTCTGCATCAGCGGCTGTCACCTGTGGTGCTGTACCAGCTGCGGCATCCAGTGGCGTCGTAAAGCGAATATTCAGTGCTACCTGTGTGCCAGAAATTTCTGCACCAGTAAGTGGAACACTCAAGCGGGCATGTTCAGCATCTTCTGTCAGAAGCTTCGCGCCAGTTGCCACATGGGTATAGCCATGTGGAATAGCCTGCCAGCTTGCGGGTTCACCAATGCGAGTGATCAACGATGGTTGATTTTTACCTGCCCAATAGGTGCCAGGTGCATTCAACACGCGAGTTGCTGGATCCAGGTCAAGCGGTGTAGCAATCTGGCCTTCGGCAAGTAGGCGTTGGGTAAGTGCTGCATCAAAACGTCCAAAAAGCTCAGCAATTGGTTCATTGACAGTGGTAATACCGGCAATTGCGGCGATACCTGGAATGATGGCAACCTGGTCGGCGTCGTAACGCTCATCTTGTGATTGCCACAGCGTATCTGCCCGCCACCAGCGGCGTACGTCTTGGTCAATGCGTGGGACGAAATTCGCCGGCTTGCCAGGGGTGCGCAAGGTATCAATAAACCAGGCGCGATCACTTGGGTGCAACAGATCCGTTGCTGCATGCGGATATAACTTTACGAGTGCATCAACAGCGACTGCTGGATCTTGCGTCTGAGAGCAGGTGATGCGTGGGCTAAATTCGCCATGATCTTGCGCAATCAGGCGAGCTTCGGTGCGTGCCAGCATCTGGCTAAAACGCTGATACCAAGCAGCATCGATCCATTGTCCTTGGGTTGGGCCGGAAAGTTCCAGGTAGCGCTGTAGCCACTGCTGGTAGGTCATTTCTTCAAGCTCGCCAAAATATGGCTTGGCGGTTTTATTAATCGCTGCAATAATCTCTGCTTTACGAGCCTCAATTGCCTCAGCATCTGCTGCTACCTCATCTAACAGCCTGCCAGCTTTGGCAAAAGAGTTTTCAATTTCATAAATGTCTGCGCCAAGCTGCGATTTACCAGAAGACAAACCACCAACCGCGCTACTTGCCCCACACCAGCCTTCAATTGCTTGAGTTTCAACGAGCAATTGTTTCACGGAACTAGAAGTTTTTGCCTCTAGTGTTGCCATGGCAGCAGTGCCCACTAAAACACCATCAACTGGCATCTTTGGCAAACCATAGCGCTGTGACCAGCTACCGGTAATATAATCGGCCGCAATTTCAGGCGTGCCAATGCCACCGCCGACGCACAGCACCACATTTTGGTGCTGACGAATCTCATCGTAGGTCGCAATTAGCAGCTCATCAAGGTCTTCCCAAGAATGATGCCCACCTGCTTTACCGCCTTCGACATGCAAAATCACCGGAATCTCTGGGATTTCACGAGCCACGGCTAAATTCTTTTGAATGTGGCGAACCGCACCAGGCTTAAATGCAACCCACGGGAAACCCTCGGCACGCAGCTGCTTGACCAGCGCAATTGCATCGTCGTGTCGTGGCGCACCGGCAGTAATCACAATGCCATCAATCGGGGCACCATTTGCGCGCGCTTTTGGAATCAACCGCTTGCCACCAATTTGCAGCTTCCACAATCGCGGATCCAAAAACATGGAATTAAACTGCACATTTACCCCAGGATCAAGCAGATCCTCTAATTTTGCCAAGTTCGCAGCCAAAATTTCCGGGGTGACCTGCCCGCCACCAGCAAGTTCTGCCCAATATCCAGCATTCGCCGCCGCTGCCACAATTTCAGGATCCACCGTGGTAGGTGTCATACCAGGTAAAAGAATTGGACGTCGCCCAGTCAAACGCGTAAACGCGGTACTGACGGAAACTGTGCCATTGCGTTGTTCTAATACTGGCGCAAAGTTCGAGTATGGTTGCGGTAAATTCGGTGCTTGACCAGCGTCGAAAAGCTTTGCCTGGCCATTGGCATCGCACACGGCAAAGGTTGCGGCACCGTAACCGGCAAGAAGCGATTCAGTAAGCTTGACGACGCCGCCATATGGCCCAATATCGAAGAACCAGCGCACATCGGCATCCACAGCTGCCCGAACTTTGGTTGGCCAATCTTCTGCAGTGAGCATGGTTGCAGTTGCCCCGGCGCGCATAACATCAGTATTCAGGCCAGCTTGTGCCGCCCATGCAACAGCTTGTTCGACGCCTGGTTGTAATAGTGGGTGGTGGAAGCCAACTTCAACGGCAAGGGGTTGGATGGTTGGCGCAAATGGGGCGCCACCTTTACGTTTGGCTTTCACAGCTGCCAGATCGGCAGCAGCCTCGGATTCTAACAGGGCCATAACCTCGGCATTATCAGCTGGGCGGCCAACGATGACAAAACTCTTGCGACCATTTTGCAAGCCGATGACAGGGCGTTGCTCAGGTGCAATATTCGCACATGCGGTTGCAATAGCTTGTGTGAGATGTTCGCGGGTAATGCCATCGATGCTGATCATTGGCATGTGTTCACCTTGGCGAATAAGACCGGTGAGTCGGCCGTGACGGGCTACTGCTACACCAACAATCTGTGCCATTGCTAAAATTTCGGCCGCTTGGGTTAAGTCTTGCCAGGCGTAGACACCCCACACACCTTGAGAATGGCCAAGTGCAGTTGTCGCGCGTTCGAGATCAAGGCCTTGAGCTTCGAGCAGTTCCAAGGTTGCAAGCTGGGAAAGCACAATACCTGGCACGCTGATACTTGCATGAGTGGTATCAATGCCAAGCTCAGGTTGTTGCACCCAGGTAAGCGGATCGAAGCCGTGTGGACGCGAGCGTGCGAGTTCATCTTGAATCGGTGCTAAAAGTGCGGCTGCTTCTTGGACGAGGCGCGCCACAGTTGCGCTAGCCCCAAAGGAAACTGAAGCACGCAGTGTGCTCAGCCAATCTAGGCCTTGCCCTGAAAAGACGAACGCGAATTTGTGATTGTCAGTCCCTAGTTTGGTTACCAAACGAGATGCTGTGGTGATGTGCTCGCTTTTCACGCGGTGATCGGTCACTGTGAAAGTCTCCTTATTTGTTCAAGGGGAACGGATTGTTCGCGTTGGTTGCACGTTACACGGGGTACATCTTCATGCTGCACGATGAGGTGCGAGACGAACGTGTCGCTCAACGTCGATAAAGAACTTGCGAGAACGGTGAACAATCCAAAAAATAGTTTTGTCTACAAATATGCCATAAAACATGAGGAAAGTGTCATATTTGCTCCAACTTTTTCTTCACTCGCCTATTCCTACTAGGCCGAAAATCTGAGAAAAGGGGCACCTAGCTGTGAAAACTCTCCCAAAACGCGATGTCATCTTCGCGTGTATTTCTTGCGAGAACACAGCTTGCGAATCCTCCATCAGAAAGAAACACCTCGCATTCGCTTTCCGGTATCACTTCTGCGTGCACTTGGCCACCATGTTGGTCAATGTATTCATCAAACTCGCGAGAAATGCTCATGGCACTAGTCTATGCCTTCTTGGCATAGGACGCGCGATTGTTGTGGGACAACTGCCAAGAAGAATCGTGTGGAATCGCGAGAACGATCCTTGCGCTCGCAGTGCAAACGTGCTGGCTGTGCGTGAGTTGTGTGCCGCAGTCGCGCCAAGCTGCGTCGCGGCGTCGAAAAGCCCGAAAAGCTAGTAGAGACGCACAAAAGGCCCCTTCCGAAGAAGGAGCCTTGTCATTGTGTGCGCCCGGGGAGACTTGAACTCCCACGTCATAAGACACTGGAACCTAAATCCAGCGCGTCTGCCAATTTCGCCACGGGCGCGTGCAGAAGTAATGATACAGGTGTAAGGGAAGGTTTCGCAAAATCTCATGCCAGCGATTCCTTTGCTAGGCTTATGGTCGTGAACATTGACGATTCCAAGCCGGCTGCCCCAGCACCAAAGCTTCGGGTCAAGCCGTGGCATGTTCTATTCCTTGCGGTACTGATTATTTGTACCTGGGCATTAGCATGGTGGCAGTGGACCCGTTTTCAGTCTGGAACAGGCACATTCCAAAACTTAGGTTACGCATTCCAGTGGCCATTTTTCGGTTTCTTCTTCGTCTTTGCCTATCGTAAAATCTTGCAGTACGAGAACGAAAAAGCTGCCTTTGAAGCAGAACAAAATGATCCGTTTGTGCTTCCGAATACGTCTGCTACCCCGACCACAATTGCTGAAGATTTCCTGCCTGAACGCAAGTCGTTAAGCGTCGAAGAATTCAACGAGCTACATAAACCAACTCGCCGACGTTCTCAGCCGTAACGTATCTGCACGCTGCAGGAATACAATTTTCTTTCAAGGAGCACATTTCATGACATCCCCAAAGCCAATCCATCCAGAGCGTAAACGCCGCGTCAAGCAGGCCTTAACCTTATTTTCCATCAGCGCTTGGGTCACCGGCGTATGGCTGCTGATTCTCACCAGCCGTATGATCGCTGAATATCTCATTGGCATTGATGTTCCACAGTGGATGCACTATATCGGCCAGGTCCACGGGTTGTTCTACATCGTCTATCTTCTGGCTACCTTGAACTTAGGTACCAAAGCACTGTGGCCACCACTGCGCTGGGTTATCACCGCCGCTGCGGGATGTATTCCATTCTTAAGCTTCTTCGTTGAAAAGTGGCGTCGCGACGAGGTTACCGAAAAGTTCCAACTCAACGTCGCATAACAACGTTTCACCGCTACTGTTGCATCGCCTCTGCGTCACAGCTTGGTCTAGGCCTGTAGCAGCTTCCATCACAAAAGGCCTCTTGAACTGTGTAAACGTTCAAGAGGCCTTTTTATTCGCCTGACATGGGCAGCTGCCCTTGGCGTCGCTAAGCAGATTCAGCCAGCTTCGCAAGAATCGGCATCAACGTCTGCAGCGCCCGAGCACGATGTGAGATCGCATTCTTCTCCTCTGGACTCAAGCACGCCGAACTGCGCCTTTGCCCATTGTCAATTTCTTCTTGCGGCAAAAACAGCGGGTCATAGCCAAAGCCATGCTCCCCTTGCGGTTCGCGCAGCAACCAGCCTTCCCATTTGCCTTCGACTACGTATTCTTCCCCAGTTGGGGTCACTAATGCGCACACGCTGACAAACGCTGCTTGTCGACGCTCATCTGGTACATCGTGCAACTGCTGTAATAACAATTGGTTATTTGCAGCATCATCGCCATGCGTTCCTGCCCAACGTGCTGAAAGCACCCCAGGGCACCCATGTAATTCTTCAACGGTAATGCCTGAATCGTCGGCAAGCGTGATAAGTCCAGTATGTTCTACCCCGGCGCGGGCCTTAAGTAACGCGTTATCGGCAAAAGTGCGCCCATTTTCGATAGGTTCGGGATAGGCTGGAACCTCTGCGAGGGAAAGAACTTCGACGTTGTCAATACCGGTTTGAGTCAAAATTGCGTCGAGCTCTTTTGCCTTTTTCGCATTATTACTTGCGAGCAAAATCTTCACGGTGGTGTCCTTTATCCAGCGACTGCAAGCCCAAGTGCCTGACGCTGCGCAGCAATCAGTTCGCGGCAACCTTTTTCAGCATGCGCGAGCAGGCTCTCGAGCTGTGCGCGATTAAAAGTGGTGTGTTCACCGGTACCTTGAATCTCGACGAATTCGCCAGCTTCGGTCATAATGACGTTCATATCAACATCAGCACGTGAATCTTCTTCATATGGCAGATCCAAGAGGGTGTGGCCATTGACAATACCCACCGAAACAGCTGCAACTGGTGGGAGCAGTGGTTCGCCTGGAACAAGTCCTTGGGCTTTGAGATAGCTAATGGCATCTGCGAGCGCCACATACGCACCGGTAATAGAAGCTGTGCGGGTGCCGCCATCGGCTTGCAGAACATCGCAGTCAATTTGGATAGTGTTTTCGCCCAGGGCGCGCAGATCAATTGCAGCGCGCAGGGAACGCCCGATCAGACGGGAAATTTCATGGGTGCGGCCTTTGACTTTCCCGCGCATGGATTCGCGCGGCATGCGTTCATGGGTTGATGCTGGCAGCATGGAGTATTCTGCGGTGAGCCAGCCTTCCCCTGAGTCACGCTTGAACCGTGGCACGCCTGCTTCAACGCTGGCAGTACACATCACGCGGGTGTTGCCGAATTCGATGAGGACAGAGCCAGCAGGGTTGGTGGTGAAACCACGGGTAATTTTAACGCTACGCATTTGGTCGGCGGCGCGACCATCAGCACGGGTGAAAGTATGTTCAGTCATACTTTCAAACCCTACCGCACGAAGCCGTGCTGTGCTGAGATGGAGCTACGATTGTGGTGAGGCGGTGAGGCGGTGCTTCAAGTGCGGTGAGGCGGTGCCTCGATTGTGATTAGGCAGCGATTCAAGCGCCCCTGCAGCGCTGAAACAGTGCTCCAGCAGCACCTCAACCGCACCTCAACAGTGCTTAAACAGCAAACTCCATACCAGGCATGGCGATGTCCACAGGTCCGGTAAAGTGCGCTTCAGCGGCACGTTTGGTGGCTTCTTTATCCACCCACGGCGGAATATGCGTCAACACCAGGCGCTGCACACCTGCTGCTTGGGCAATTTGGCCGGCTTCAGCACCAGAAATGTGCATATCTGGCACTTTGCCTTCGGAAGACTCACCCCAGGTTGCTTCACAGATGAACAAATCTGCATAGCGTGCACAGGCGATAAGTTCCTCGGTGTAGGCGGTATCACCGGAATAAGCGATCACTTTTCCGGTTGCTGGTTCTTCGAGCCGAATTGCGTAGCTTTCGGTTGGGTGAATAACCGGATATGGGGTGACGTGAATACGGTCGATGATTTCAGTGTGATGTGGCTGCCACGGCAGGTAGATAAAGCTATCGCCCATATTGTCAATCGCATCTGGCGCATCTGCCGATAGCCGCCCTAAGAGGTCATGTCCATAGCCTGGGCCGATACAAATATTGCGGCTTGCTGCAGAAAATTGTGGGTGATACCTCCGCCATACCATCAGTGATGGGAAGTCAAGACTGTGATCTGGGTGCAGGTGGCTAAAGATCACATGCGCATCACTTGGATTTTGTACTTTTTGCAGATTCCCCAGAACACCAGGGCCAATGTCCATGATGATACTTGGCGCATTATCTACTTGTACTAAATATCCAGAGGCTGGATTATCCGGAGCACCTAGGCTGCCGGAACTTCCGAGAATGATCACCTTCATAGGCATAACTTTCGCACGTTTTCGAGTTGAGTGGCTAGTTTTTGCTGAAAAGTTGTGAAATATTACAACAGGTGGGCTTGTTCGACATATGTCACATGCGGACCTAAAAATCGATGGGCTAACTGGGCAAAGAGATGCGGGTCACCAGTGGATTCGAAGGTGCGCTGTGGATTGGGATTATTGATCGCGTCGGCAAGCAAGTCGCGTTTTGAAAGTTCTTTCAGCACGTCTTTCGCGGTTTCTTCGGCTGAGGATACCAAGGTGACGTGATCGCCAATCGCCAGCTGAATAACACCTGATAATAATGGATAATGTGTGCAGCCGAGCACGAGCGTATCGACTCCGGCAGCTTGCAGTGGTTCCACATAGGCTTGCGCCACGCCTAAAATCTGCCGACCTGAGGTAATGCCTCGCTCCACGAAATCGACGAATCGTGGGCAGGCTGCCACATAGGCTTCCATATCCTCGTGATTGGCAAATGATTGCTGGTAGGCGCCAGAATGAACGGTTCCAACCGTGCCGATCACACCAACTTTGCCATTGCGCGTTGTTGCAACTGCCCGGCGCACAGCTGGCTGAATAACCTCCAGCACTGGAACGTTATAGCGTGCTTGGGCGTCGGTATAGCAGGCGGCGGAAGCGGTATTACAGGCGATCACAATCATTTTACACCCGCGAGCAACCAGCTCATCAGCGATTCTTAACGCATGCGCACGCACTTCTTCGATTGGGAGCGGACCATACGGACCATGCCCAGTATCACCGATATACATCACTGATTCATTCGGCAGTTGCTCCATAATGGTACGCACGACTGTCAGGCCACCAACGCCGGAGTCGAAAATCCCAATTGGCGCAGCAGGATCAGTGACTGCCGATAGCTGTGTTTCTGCAGGATTCTTTGACACGCAACGTTCCTTTCTTAGCCCCTAGCACCTGCACAGGCACAGGTTGTGCTGCTCACGCACGGTGATACATAGTTAATGCCCGATCGAGCTTATCTGCTTGACGACGCTTCGATGACATCGCGATCATGACTCCACACCGGATTCATCCCGACGACGGGCGTAGTAAAGACGCCCTTGATCCTACTCGCTTTGCCCCATCAGACGCTCATGGCCGCTTGTGACTCACACAATCATAGCCCCCTGAGCAGGCACAAGTACCATAAAACGTGACCGCTCATACACACTACCTGTATGTATTATCACTTTTTTCTATCGAAGTGACTTTCCATGCATCCCGCTCAGAAAAGATGCACGACACAGCCTTAAAGGCATACCATTTTCTTATATCACGTTATGTTGTCGTTCGACACTTTATGTGCCTGAGGAAAGGAACCCTCACCCATGTTTTCGACCATTGTTCGCAAAACTCTCACCATTGTTTCTGCCACAGCACTGAGCTTGAGCGTCGCTGCCTGCCAACCGCAGACACCGCAACCGCATCCTCACAAACACCCAAACACCGTGGCATTTTCAATTTCCAGCCAAACAAATCCATTTTTCACTGAAATGCGTGAAGGCGCAGAAGCCAAAGCTCAAGAATTAGGTATTCGCCTCCTTATCGAAGATGCCTATGATGACCCCGCCGAGCAAGCCAGTCAACTCAGCACAGTCGCCGAAGATGGCGCCCATGCAGTCATCATTCAGCCAACCGACCCAGATGCGATTATCCCATCGGTGGCTGCCTTAAATGCGTTGAATATTCCAGTGCTCACGGTAGATCTCAACAGCAATGGCGGCGATATTGCATCGTTTATTCGCGCAGATAATCGCACAGGTGGACAGCAGGCCGCTGCACTACTCGGCGCGGCGCTGCACGGCGAAGGCGAAATACTTATCCTCGAAGGCGATGCAAAACTGCCTACCACCAACGAACGCACCGCAGGTTTTCAAGCTGGACTGAAACAATTTCCAAACATTACAGTCAGCGCAACGCAAAGCGCAAAATTTGACCGAGCAGAAAGTATCAGCGTTACCAAGCAGCTTCTCGACGCTCACCCGAAGGTCAAAGCCATTTTTGCGGAAAATGACGAAATGGCACTCGGCGCGATCGAAGCATTAGAGGAACGTGCTGGCACTGACGTTCTCGTGGTTGGTTTTGACGGTACGCCGCAAGGTCTTGCTGCAGTGCAAGAGGGCACTATGTTTGCCACCATTATGCAGCAGCCACGCGAGATTGGGGCGCGTGCTGTGCAAGAAGCTGCGAAAGCCCTCACAGGTGAACGGCTCACTGCTGAGATTCCACTTCCCGTCATCACGGTAACCAAAGAAAATATCAACGACTTCTCTTAAGTTTTACTTGACTTGAGTCCGATAATAATCATGCTTGTTACTGCCTATAAGTGCCGGTAACAAGCATGTTTTATACCTGGTGCATCACAAGTTTTTGCGTGTTGTCAGTCTTGAGAAGTTACCACGCTAGCGGTGCGTACACGCGCACAACTAGGAAAGAAATTTTCCATCAAACAACCTCAGAGGTTGTATACTCAACTCCCAAACCATTAACATTTTTAACATTAGTAACAGTTATGTATGTTTGTGTGGCTCTGTACCGTATTTTGCTGCATGCATGCTCATTTCCGACCCTTTGGGAGAACCATAATGCGCCACTCGATCACTCGCCTTCTCGCCGCTGTCACCACAGCATTGCTTGGCTGCACTCTTTGGGCGGCACCGGCACAGGCAACTGGGCGTCAGATCGTCTTATTCGGTGATTCTTTAATGGCAAATCCCTACTTCGGCTGGGCTGACTATATTCAAGGTCCTGGGAAAGTTTCCCCCAACGCACCAGGCCAGGGGCGTTGTCCACGGAGTGAAAGCCGTATTGCGACCTCATTAGCACGCATCACGGGTGATCAGGTGGAAGACTTTGCATGTACTGGTGCGGTGGCATACGCCCCAATCGAACGCAATAAGCGCCTTTCCAATCAGATCAACACAGCAATCGACCAGCGACACCTGCATGCCGGAACCAATATCGTTCTGATTCAAATTGGTTTTAACGACACGTGGAAAGCACCTGGCTTCTTCAATGTGCAAACGGAAGGGTTTGTTCGTGAAATGCAAACGCAGGTTGCTAGGATCCGGCAGGCAGCACCGAATGCGCGCATCGCATTTTTAAGTTATCCGTCCTTAATAGGGCCAAGTGGACAATCCTGCCCAATTCACGTACGCGGTCTGCCACCTATTGTTATTCATTCACGGCTGATCCGCAGTGCGTTTGATTCAGTCAGTCATTGGCAACGCCAATCTGCTACAGCGACTGGCACAGAATGGATTGATATTGCTACGGATTCAGTAGGACACGATATGTGCGCCCCAACTGAACAGCGTTGGGTAGCTGGAATTATTGATAACGCATCTGATCCGTATAACATCACCACGCACTTAACGCATCGCGGTAATGATGAAATTGCGGCAATTATCGCCCGCAAGATTTAGTATATTTGTACTGCGCTCATTCATACACACGCCCGCGTCGATAAGCACAGACGCGGGCTTTTATGCTGCTCAGTGTCGAACCAAGTACCGTCGAATCACACACCACAGTGCAACGTCACATCAATACTGGTGCCGTCACGGTGCAAACGCCTCGGCGGCTGTTGGGCGCGCCTTGTGAAACTGGCTTGTCACTTGCGTTCGAGGCGTTGTTGCTGACGCTTCGCGCGAAGTTTTGGTGGATCGTCCGAGGTGATAAACGCACCTGCCAAAATGCCACCAATGGCACCCCACATATGGCCTTGCCAGGAAATATTTGCGCCGGCGGTTGGAAAAACGCCCCACACCATGCTCGAAAACGATATGCTCAGCACGATTCCTAGCAAGATTTGGGTCCAGCTGCGATTGAAAATGCCACGGATCACGAGATATCCCAGCCAGCCATAAATAACGCCAGAGGCGCCAACGTGAATGCCTTGGCCGCCAGTGAGCCAGGTTCCGAGGCCACCGACTACCATCGAAATTAATGTGACTTCCCAAAAGACGCGACGGCCAGAATATCCCACTAGAAATGCGAAGATCGCACCGGTGCTGTTGGCGATAATGTGCTGCCAACTGCCGTGAATCAGCGGCGCTGAAAAAATATGCAAAATGGTAGGGACATCTAACGGTTGAATGCCGAAATACGCAAGACCACCTCGGAATACGACTACGTTGATGACGTGAATTAGCCAGATGATCAGCAAAAAGCGCACCGCAATTTGGCGTCCAACTCGAAAACCTGCCGATTTCGTATTGGGAGGTTCTAATGCTGAGGTTGCAGGGACCGCAGGTCCTCCATATGCAGAATTTCCAAACGTCATAGTCGCTATTGTACGCGGATTTCACGCAAGGATACTTGGCCGAATCCACTTTCTGCTGATACCACCGCATCAAGAATCGCCTCTGCAACCACATACGACACCGCCGCTGAAAGCTCATGCAGTACGTGTACGTCCACACCTTGACCGTCGCCGGTGGACAGACAAAATAATGTATCCCCATCAAATGGCGCGTGTGCTGGGCGAACTGCCAGCGCAATGCCATCGTGGCCAACCATTGCGACTCGCTTCGCTTGAGCTTTACTGATCGGAGCATCGGTGACAATCACGCCGATTGTGGTATTTAACTTCGCAATTGGCGATTGCAACTGGGAAAAGGCTGCAATATCCACAGCGATCGAGCTATCAAACCAGCTTTTGCCAGTGGAAGGATCAATGACGCTGCCCATCGGATTCGCCACAATGCCTGCGGCAATTGTATAGGGCCCGACCTTGCGCGAAGCTTGCCCGAATCCACCGCGCAGTACGCCTGCTGTCGCGCCGCAACCTGCTCCAACCGAACCCGATAATGCTGGTTGCGTATGCACATTGCGGGCAAGCTGGTCTATGCCACCGTGTGCTGCTACTGCACTTTGTGTATCTTGCACTGTGCCATCTTGCGCTGTGCCGTCTCGCGCTGTGCCGTCTCGCGCTGTGCCGTCTTGCGCTGCGGCATCACGCGCTGTGCTGTCTCGCGAGCTCACTCGTGGCCATTGCCGGAGGATCTCACAGGTTGCCGAGTATCCTGATTCCCGCGTTGGTCGATGATCAGCCTGACCTACCAGCAAATCGAAAATCACTGCTGCTGGCACAATCGGCACAATTGGCCCTGGCGTATCAGGGCCTAAAACCGCAAAACCAATGCCATGTTCTTCCAGCGCTGCCATCACGCCATCAGCAGTTGCCAAACCATAGGCCGAACCGCCACTTAAACAAATTGCATGCACGCGTTGAACCGTATTCTGCGGCTCAAGCAAATCAGTTTCGCGTGTACCTGGGCCACCACCGCGAACATCCACAGCGGCAATTGCAGATTCAGGTGCCACAATGACCGTGCAGCCAGTATCCCCCATGCTGTGATGGGCAATACCAATGCCTGCAACGTCTGTGAGCTGTCCACTCATTATTCAAAATCTCGCATCAGAACATCAAGCAACGTTTCTTGTTGGCCACCAATCCAATCTGCGATGCTGCCACAATCTAATTTCGCAACCGCATCGGGGATGTGGCAGGCATCCAAATACAAGCGAATATCATTTAACGCACGCAACCACAGATGCGCTTCTGGTTCAGTTAAGACGATTTCATTCGAACCGCCCGGCCCCAACGCAAAGGTAATGGTGGTCAGCCCTTCTAATTTCGCCTTAGTGATTTCAGTTTCATGCAGGCTGCGCAGCAACGCATTATCGCCTTCATATTCTTCATCACCAGGGCGCTCAAAATCAGGCAAAAGTCGCGCAAGCGCTGGATCAGTTGGTGCTTCTTTGTGCCCAGACGGCATACCGGTGAGTTCTGCAAGTTCGTCTTTTGGTGCCGATTGCGCACGCTCAATTAAGGCTTCAGCAACCATTGACGCCAGACTGCCTAATACTTCCCGTTCGGAATCACGCAACGTACACACATATTTTGGCGCACCGAAAAGAGCTTTTTTACGTTTCCAAGGATCCATGGTTTCCTTACCCTGCTTGCTGCATTGTGGCCCACAACCCGGCGGTCTGGAGCTTAACGACGTCCATTTCTACTTTGTCTTTTTCGCCAGAACTGACCGCTGCTTTGCCTTCAGTATGCACTTGCATCATCAGTTCAATAGCACGTTTTTTGTCATATCCCAGCACGGTTTGGAACACATATGAGACATAACTCATGAGATTGACAGGATCATCCCAAACTATGCAGAGCCATGGCAGATTTTCACTTGTGAGTTCGTCGGCAAGCAACTCCTCGTCAAGCTCAGGAGCGGCCATCGGCGACGCTAACATCGGTGGCATAGTACTCATGCCCTACAGCATAACCGTTGAAGTGTTACGAAGGTAGCCGAAAATGAAAGTCATCGGAAGTTTTTCGCCTGTCCTGCCGTTTCAGGAACTTTTTTGGCATCGGCAATTGATTAGACTGTACGACAAACGTATTTTTCCGTGTCATATGTGTGATACCCCTATCGTCAATCGCGTCTGCGTCATGCCGCCCATCGGCATATCAGCGTTTTCGGCACTGTGTGCAATACTGTTTCCTCAATTATGTTCAGGCGAGAAAGGACATTTCAGCAATGGCAATCCAAAGCGTGAAGGTCATAACTGATGCCGTCAAACAGCATCTACGCTCGCTCAAAGATCCAGCTACGTTGGAACAGGTGCAACAACTTTTATCCAAAGTGATGGCCGTTGTGACAGTACTCAGTGCCACATTTTCAACCATCGTCACGGTAAGCCATACCTTCAATCCACGTAGTTCCGGCTATGAAGATGCCAGAATACTTGCTGAAAATCCCACCCTCGACCAGCTCACGCAGCCGTTGGATATTTCGCGAGTCTGGGAAGATTCTCAAATTCGCACTGATATTGCGTTTATTTTGAATCGCTCTCGCACCGATACACACCGTAATCCGCTGAATCCCGATATTGAATTAAGTATTCAGGCACAACACTGGGCAGAGCGGAATGCTATTACCAATTCTTTTCGGGAAACTCCTGCCGAGGTAATTATGGTGCAAACTGCGTTACCGAATGAACAGGCAACTGCGGTAGCTTTTCTAGATCTGTGGTTTCAAGACGCTGCAAGTCAAGCAGCGCTCGCGACAAAAGATGCCGCAATTATTGGTGTTGGCGTTGCGAGTGCGGCAGGAAAAACTTACGCTGTCATACAACTGGCGCGTTAGGTTTGCTACGCTACTTTTAGATAACTTTACGGTTTGCGGTTGCTTGTGCGGTGCTGCAGACAGTTGGATGCCTACGATGTACTGATCGCGATCAAGCGGAAAAGTGAGAATACTGTGACCACCTTCCAATCCACAGCCCTATTAACCGATATGTACGAGCTGACGATGCTCGAGTCTGCGCTTGCCGACGGTACTGCCCACAGGCAATGCGCCTTTGAGGTATTTACGCGCCGCCTACAACATGAACGCCGCTATGGTGTGGTTGCTGGTACCGCACGCGTACTCGAAGCGGTACGAAACTTTGTCTTCACCGAAGATCAGCTAGCAACTCTGACGTTCTTGCAGCCAAGCACCATTGAATATTTACGCAACTATCGTTTTTCTGGCCACATCGACGGCTACCGCGAAGGCGAACTCTTCTTCCCGCACTCCCCGATTCTGACTGTTCGCGGCACCTTTGCTGAATGTGTGGTGCTCGAAACTGTAATCCTCTCGATCCTCAATGCTGACTCAGCGATTGCAACTGCCGCAGCACGTATGGTCACAGCCGCCGATGGACGCCCACTGATGGAAATGGGGTCCCGACGCACACACGAAGCTGCTGCTGTGACTGCAGCGCGTGCTGCATATCTGGCGGGTTTCACCGCCACCTCGAATCTCGAGGCGGTATATCGGTATGGCATTCCTGGTGCTGGTACTGCTGCTCACGCGTGGACGCTGGTACACGTCAATGAAGACGGTTCGGCAAATGAGCGTGCGGCTTTCCAAACTCAAGTCGATCTGCTCGGCTTCGGAACTACGCTGCTCGTCGATACCTTCGATATTACGCAGGGCGTCATCAACGCAATTGAAATCGGCGGCACCGAACTTGGCGCTGTGCGTATCGATTCTGGTGATTTAGGTGTGATGACGCGCAAAGTCCGCCAGCAACTTGATGAACTTGGCGCCTATAACACGCGCATTATCGTATCCTCTGACCTCGACGAATACGCCATCGCAGGCTTGCGCGGCGATCCTGTCGACGGTTTCGGTGTTGGCACCTCAGTGGTCACCGGTTCTGGTGCTCCAACTGCCTCAATGGTGTACAAACTCGTGGAAGTTGATGGCTTGCCAGTGGCAAAGCGTTCGCGCAATAAGAAGTCAGTTGGTGGAGCAAAACGCGCTGTACGCACACATCGGGCAACTGGCACCGCAATTGAAGAAATCATCACCCCATTTGCTGCCCCAACCCCAGAGATCAACAACCTTGAGGTACAAGAACTTACGGTACCGTTGATGCGCGATGGCAAGATTGTAGAAGGCCAACCAACCTTGGAACAATCACGAAATTATCTTGCTGGCCAACTTGTCACCTTGCCGTGGGAAGGTTTAGCACTGAGTAAAGACGAGCCAGTATTAAATACTCGTTTTCTTGGGTTCTAATGGCATCATCTGCGCAGACGTCGACAAGCAGCGATTCCAAACGGAATGCTCGCGTATTAAAACTGTTGTCCACTGCGGTTGAGTCACTTGGTGGAAGCACCCGCAGTGGACAAGAAGCGATGGCACAAGCTGTTGCTGGTGCTCTTGCCAATGAGCGTCACCTGGCGGTGCAAGCGGGCACTGGTACGGGTAAATCGCTAGCATACCTCGTACCAGCACTTGAGTATGCCATTCGCAACGACACCACAGTGGTCATTTCAACGGCGACCCTAGCGCTGCAAAATCAGTTAATCGAGCGCGATCTTCCTGCCCTGGCGCAAGCCCTCGAACCCGTGCTGGCTGCGCCTGTGACTTTCGCTATTTTGAAAGGGCGACAGAATTATCTCTGCGAGCGTAAACGCGAGCGTCTGTTTGCCGAGGACGATTCCGAAGCAATCCTCGAAGAAACTCAAGTATCAGCCATCGGCGCGCACGCATTAAGGCTGAAAGAATGGGCACAAACCACAGAAACTGGCGATCGCGACGAAATCGTGCCAGGTGTCCCGAATCTCGTGTGGTCGCAGGCAAGTTCAACCAGCCATGAATGCGTTGGGGCTGTCATGTGCGCATTCGGTGACACCTGTTTTGCCGAGCAAGCGCGCGAAAAGGCCAAACACGCCGCGCTGGTGGTGACTAATCACGCCATGTTGGCGATTGAGGCATTAAGTGAGGCCAATATTTTGCCAGAGCATAGTGCTGTGATTATCGACGAAGCACATGAGCTGGAAACCAGAATCACCTCAGTTGCCACCATCGAGCTTTCGATGCAAGCGTTATCGTTATCGGCCAAGCGCGCGAAGAAACTTAACGCTGCTGAACGCGCTGAAAAGCTGGTGGAGTCTGCAGAAAACTGGGAAGACGCTCTCTTGACGCTGCCGACAGGACGCTTGACTGCTTTGCCAGAGCAAATGCAGCCAATCTTGACGGCCTTGCAAGGATGCTTGTGGACCTTACGCGACTATATTGCACACGCACCGAATGGTGAGCAAAGCAATGATCCCGAGACTCATGCTGAGCGCCTGGCACTTTCCCGACATTTAGCTGAGCAACACGATGCGATTGTCAGTGTGCTCAAGATCTTCCATGAGCCAGATATCACCGCCCATCACGACGTTGTATGGGTCGAGCACGACGAACGCCGCGGCGCAGTATTAAAGGTGGCACCATTAAGTGTCGCTGGGCTACTTGCAACCAATCTGTTTAACGAAAACACCGTGGTCTTAACCTCTGCCACACTCACTCTCGGCGGTAATTTCCGCGCAATGGCGGCTAGCTGGGGTATTCCACATAACAGTTGGGATAGTTTAGACGCCGGCAGTCCTTTTGACCCGCAACGCTCTGGCATTTTATACACGCCGCGACACTTGCCGGAACCCGGACGCGATGGCCTGCAGAAAGAAACTCTCGAAGAAATCTACACCCTGATTATGGCCGCCGGTGGCCGTACCTTGGGGTTGTTTAGTTCGCGCCGGGCTGCTGAAGAAGCTGCCGATGCGTTACGCGCACGACTGCCATTTAAGATTTTCTTGCAAGGCGAGGACACGACCGGCACCTTGATTCAGCAATTTCGAGATCAAGAAAACAGTTGCTTATTTGGCACGCTCTCGTTGTGGCAAGGCGTGGACGTACCAGGCAAGAGCTGTTCTTTGGTGATTATGGATAAAATCCCATTTCCTCGCCCTGATGATCCATTACTTCAAGCTCGCAAAGAAGCCGCGGATCAGCAAGGACGCAACGGTTTTATTGAAGTTGCCGCCACCCATGCCGCATTGCTCATGGCACAAGGCGCCGGCCGATTACTCCGCCGCATTACCGATAAAGGCGTGGTGGCCGTGCTCGACAAGCGTCTCGTCGAGCGACGCTACGGCAAGTTCTTACTCGATTCCATGCCACAATTTTGGCGCACCGATGATCCCGACGTGGTAATCGGCGCGCTCAAACGGCTGGTGCAACAGTAACGAGATTGCTTTTCGACGTAGGCTGCGAACCTGCGTCGTCAAGCATGCAGCACGTCACTGGCAAGCAGTGCGACACAGGTTGCGGTATTCGGCGCGATTTCGGTAAAACCAGCGTCACGAACCACCACTGCCTGCGGCAGCGTTTGCTTTGCGACGAACTGATCGTGCGGAATCTCTCTCACAGTTAGCGGAAAGCCAGCTTGCTGCCAGCGCCAACACCACTCAACGGATTGCTGACCAGCAAAGAGCATCGAAGCATGACCCACCTGCGCGGCCACTTTGCCAACCGACATGCCCAACGATGCATCAACAACAATCACAACAGGTGCCACGGACACTTCAGCGGTAATCTCCGGCAGAGGCGAATGAACAGCATCTGGCGGGAGATCAGTGCCATGAATTTGAAGTTTCCGTAACACCGGCGGTACGTCTTGTACTGCCGAAGGCACACATGCACGCACGCTCGCCTGCTGGTAATGCACGGTTACCCCTGGTACTGCTTGCGCGTCACGCCACTGTTTATTCCTGGCGCGACGAGCGACTTTCCGAATCCGATGCGTATACCAGGTTTCCAGACGCGTTTGAAATTCACCAGGGATCCCTGCTTGCGGCTCCAGACACAGCGTCACAACTGCCTGCGCTGCGGCAATAAGCACGTGGGAGCGTGGCGGAATACGCGTTGGATCTTTTGGAAGATGCAACACAAGCTGCATTGCTTGAATGGTTGCAGGATCGTCTGGGTCTTCGCCGCGCGTCCACGAACGATCTGCAACCGCACGAGCCAAGCGCGCATGAGAGGTAGCGAACTCCTGTGGAATCATGAAAACCTAGTCCAGCGGAACGCGACGCAGCGAACCTTCTTGTAAATCAGCAGCATCAATTTCGGCACGCGTAATGCCTAACATATGCAGCACTTCATCCAAGAATGGAGAGTTCACCGAGGTGTCAGCGACTGCGCGCAACGCTGGCTTCGCATTAAACGCAATGCCTAGCCCTGCAGCAGAAATCATATCGATATCATTTGCGCCATCGCCCACTGCAACCGTTTGGTGCATTTCCAAGCCGGAATCAGCGGCGAACTCGCGCAAGAACTCAGCCTTTGCGGCTCTATCGACGACCTTGCCAATCACGCGGCCCGTGAGTTTCCCATCCACGATTTCCAACGTATTCGCGCGCACATAATCTAATTCAAGCTCCGCCGCGAGATCTTCAAGCACTTGTATAAAGCCACCTGAGACTACGGCTGTTTTATAGCCAAGACGCTTGAGGGTACGAATGGTGGTACGGGCACCAGGGCTGAGAATAATATCGGCTGCGACTTGATCGATCACTGCTGCATCAAGGCCGGCAAGGGCTTTCACGCGTTCACGCAAGGATTCTTCAAAGTCGAGTTCGCCGCGCATGGCGCGTTCGGTAACCGCAGCAACTTCTGCTTCCCTACCGGCATGTGCCGCAAGCATCTCGATGACTTCGCCGGTGATCAGTGTGGAGTCGCAGTCGAAACAGATCAGACGCTTCGAGCGACGCTGCAAACCAGCACGTTCGATCGCGATATCAACGCCGAGCTCAGTGGTCAGTTCTGCAAGTGCCTTGCGCAGCGGAACACCTGCGCCTGGAGTGGCACTTGGTAAGGAGAGTTTCAGTTCCAGACCAGTGACTGGATAGTCAGCAATGCCGCGAATGGTATCGATATTGGCATCATAATCAGCCAGCGTCTGACCAATCTTAGCGATTGCAGATGCTTCGATGGGATTACCTAAGACGATCATTTCGTGCGTCGAACGAGGTCGCGATGATTGCGCGGTGGCTTGAATTTCCACCGACACACTCTGCTGATAAATGCTCAGCGTCTCGCGCAGCGCAAGCTCGATCCGTTCCTGGTCTTCAATGCGAAAACCGACGAAGGCTGCCAGTGAAAGAAAACCTCTAAACTGCGACTGCTCCACGTCAAGGATCTGGACGCTGTTGGCGGCGAGGACGCGGAAGAATGCCGCAGAAACACCAGTGTGGTCAGGTCCTGAGATCGAAATGACTGCCGGAGTTAAGCCAGGCTGTAACGAAACAGTGAGTTGAGGTGGTTGAGTTGTATTCACAAGTATGTATTCTTTCACGAAATAATTGAAACTTAAACTATGCGATGCATCACTGAAATCAGTGCGTCCACTAGCATACAGTCAAACAAACGATCAGGGGCACAGATACCAAACGTGAAGGTGAACAATCTGGGGCATTGTGTCCCATTGGGGCTCTGAGGGCGCTGCGTTCGCTGGGTTGGCTGAGGGCGCTGGGTTCTGTGGGTTCGCTGCGCTCGCTGAGGGTGCTGCGTTCTCTCACGCGCCGAGAGGAAATATGGTGGTCTGTGCTAACAGTGTTGGTGAAAAGCCAAAGGGCCAAGACCATCTTTTCGAAAGATAGCCTTGGCCCTCAAAAGTCAGTAAGACTATGAACCTAGTGCGAACGGATCACTCGCACAAGATATTCACGATTCGGCTTAGTGATGTCCAACGTGTGCTTCGCGACGCATCGTTTCAACCATGTGAGGATGATGCAGCTCGAACGCTGGGCGTTCAGAGCGGATGCGTGGCAAGGATACGAAGTTGTGACGTGGTGGTGGGCAGGAGGTAGCCCATTCCAAAGAGTTGCCATAACCCCAAGGATCATCAACGGTGACAACTTCGCCGTAACGCCAGGACTTCACAACGTTCCAGATGAATGGCAGTACCGACAGACCCAACAGGAAGGAGAATACGGTAGAAACCTGGTTCAAGAAGGTGAAACCGTCGGACTCGAGGTAATCCGCGAAACGACGTGGCATACCCATGTTGCCCAGCCAGTGCTGCACAAGGAAGGTGCCGTGGAAACCAACGAAGGTAATCCAGAAGTGGATCTTGCCAAGACGCTCGTCGAGCATACGACCAGTCATCTTAGGGAACCAGAAGTACACACCTGCAACTGCAGCAAATACCACGGTACCGAACAAGGTGTAGTGGAAGTGTGCAATCAGGAAGTACGACTCAGCCAAGTGGAAGTCCAATGGAGGGGAAGCCAGCATAATACCGGTCAAACCACCGAAGAGGAAGGTTACCAAGAAGCCCATGGTCCACAGCATTGGGGTTTCCCAAGTGATGTGGCCGTTCCACATGGTGCCCAACCAGTTGAAGAACTTCACGCCGGTAGGAACCGAAATCAGGAAGGTCATGAAGGAGAAGAATGGAAGCAACACAGCGCCGGTCACGAACATGTGGTGTGCCCACACTGCCATCGACAGGGAACCAATGGACAAGGTTGCGAATACCAGGCCGATGTAGCCGAACATTGGCTTGCGGCTAAAGACTGGGACAATCTCAGAAACAATACCGAAGAATGGCAGTGCCAACACATACACTTCTGGGTGGCCGAAGAACCAGAACAGGTGCTGCCACAAAACAGCGCCGCCGTTGCCTGGATCGTAGATGTGACCGCCGAGTTTACGGTCGTAGAGCACGCCCAATGCAGCAGCAAGCAGCAGTGGGAAGATCAGCAGCACGATCAACGATGCAACAAAGATGTTCCAGCAGAAAATTGGCATACGGAACATGGTCATACCAGGCGCACGCATGGTGAGGATGGTGGTAATCATGTTAATTGCGGATGCAACGGTACCAACACCAGTAGCACCAACGCCGACGATCCACATATCAGCACCAACGTTTGGAGAGTGGATAGAGTCAGCCAATGGCATATACATGGTCCAACCGAAGTCGGCCGCACCGCCTGGAGTTAAGAAGCCAGCGAGCATTGCGACAATGCCGATGGTGGTAATCCAGAAACCAAAAGCGTTCAAACGTGGGAATGCAACGTCTGGTGCGCCGATTTGCAATGGCAGCACATAGTTTGCGAAGCCCCACACAACTGGCGTACCGAATGCAAGCAACATAATAGTGCCGTGCATGGTAAACAGCTGGTTAAACTGCTCATTTGAAAGAAATTGCAAACCTGGGGTAAACAACTCGGCACGCAGAAGCAGTGCCATGAAACCACCAAGGAAGAACCACACGAAGGACATCACGATGTACATAATGCCCAAGAGTTTGTGGTCAGTGGTGGTCAACATCTTCCACGCGAGGGTGCCAAGACGGGCACCTCCGGTTGGCGCGGGACGAGTAGGCTCGGAGTAATTCTCCTGCCTTGGCGCCACAGCGGTCATACGATCCTCCTGACTTTGAGTTAGATGCGCAAGTATCACACTTTTCACACACACCTAAAGGTACGCTCCTCATTCTACGGAACGTATTGCTTTATTTTCTAGCCCTACTAAAGAGCTAGGCTTTTGAATACTTTACTCAGGTCTTTTTGTTTCACGAAACGGTTGAGCCATTTTCCCAGTCCACTCGCTACAACCAGCGGGTGTTTTAGTTCCAGACAGTGACACGTAACACATGTGAGATTCGGAAACATCAGCGTTTCCCAACGTAACCCACCATTACTACACCCCCCTAATGTATCAACCTAAAGATTGAACGCCGTGTCATCGCACGCAATATACCCCATACCGCATATAACACGCGCCTCAAATGCCAGCTATACAACAACCCCATCGCTAACCTTCGCGGCATATCTGCCATTGAAGGATAGAGATGGGGTTCAAGCCATTCAGACCACAGCTACAATCACACGACCATAGACCACACTCAAAGCTTCGAACCGCAGCAATTGCGTGGTCCCAGGTCTGCGTCGTCAAGCATCGACTTAGGCCTGTTAGAAGTCCCAGTCGTCGTCGGTGGTGTTTTCTGCCTTACCGATCACATAGGACGAACCAGAGCCAGAGAAGAAGTCGTGGTTTTCATCCGCATTTGGCGAAAGCGCAGACAGAATTGCTGGCGAAACGCGGGTTTCATCGGCTGGGAATAGCGCCTCAAAGCCGAGGTTATTCAAAGCCTTATTGGCGTTATAGCGCAGGAAACGACGCACGTCTTCCGTCCAACCCAATGGATCGTAGAGATCTTCGGAGTACTGGATCTCGTTTTCGTAGAGTTCCAGCAAGAGATCATAGGTGTATTCCTTCAGTTCCTCCTGACGTTCTGGAGTTTCCTTCAGATATGCCTGCTGGAACTTATAGCCGATGTAGTAGCCATGCACTGCTTCGTCACGAATAATCAGGCGAATAATATCAGCCGTATTGGTCAGCTTCGCATGCGATGACCAGTACATTGGCAGGTAGAAACCCGAGTAGAACAGGAAGGATTCGAGCAACGTGGACGCAACCTTGCGCTTGAGCGGATCATTACCTTCGTAATACGAGAGCACGATCTTTGCCTTGCGCTGCAGATTCTCGTTTTCCTCCGACCAACGGAAAGCTTCATTGATCTGCTTGGTCGACGACAGCGTCATAAAGATATTGGAATAGCTCTTGGCGTGCACAGATTCCATAAACGCGATATTGGTGAGCACTGCTTCCTCATGCAACGACTGTGCGTCTTGCAGCATCGAAACAGCGCCCACAGTGCCTTGAATCGTATCGAGCAGCGTCAAGCCAGTGAACACACGCATGGTGGTCTGCTGCTCTAATTCAGTCAGCGTTGCCCAGCTCTTGAGGTCGTTTGAAACCGGCACCTTTTCAGGCAACCAGAAATTACCGGTGAGACGATCCCACACTTCCAAATCTTTTTCGTCAGGAATTGTGTTCCAGTTAATCGCGCTGACTGGATTTGGATGCTCGTCAATATACTTCTTTTCAGAAATCTCCACGTTATAGCACTCCTTTTGCTTTGCGACGGTCACCCGCAGCAAAGGTTTCACTAGAAAATAGATAGCCTGGTACGCATACCGGCCACCTGAAGGTTGTTTCGACTTACGTCAAAAAGGTCTACACTGGTGCCACTCTCGCTGAATATTCGTGCGGATGGCCACTGCCAACTAAAAATGAGTTGCGACAGGAATATACCCTAGACTACCGAGCAAACTACGTCACGGCGAACTTGCTTATCAGGGGTACTTTTTGCAGATTTTCATCTTCGCTATCATTACTTTTTAGCTCTCAATACCCTTTCAGAATATGAAGTGCATCACATTTTTGCAAATGGTCTTTACCGAAGAAATCTCTCACCAATCGTGACGCACGGACAAAAAACGTGGCGGATATTACATATAATCGGCAATCTACCACGTCATTTAGATGTCTGTAATATAACCGTGCGGGTGTGTGACACAGCAACAATATTAGGATATCCAAACCATAAAAACCTAAGTTAAGCTGGGCTAACTTTACATGACAAGCATTCCAGCACCCTTTACACTTTGAGTATGCATATTGATGAGAAACTCTCCACAGCCCTGAACAATCAAGTAACCGCTGAACTCGAAGCAGCAATGATCTATTTGCAGCTTTCTTATATCCTGGAAGACCTTTCCTTGACTGGTATGTCTAACTGGATGAAGAAGCAGCACGCTGAAGAACTTGAGCATGCACAAGCATTCGCTCAGCACTTGCTCGATCGTGGTTATACCCCACAAATTGGCGATATCAACCCACCAAAGTTAGATGTCACCACTGCTTTGGAAGCATTCGAAGCAGCACTTGGCCACGAGCAAAAAGTCACCGCCATGATTCGTGAAATCGCGTTAATCTCTGAGTCTGTCAAAGACTTCGAATCTCGCCCATTCTTGGACGGCTTCTTGGTCGAGCAGATCGAAGAAGAATCTTCTGTTGAAGAAATCATTAACCGTATGAAGTTTGCTGGCGACGGCCTTGGCTTGCTGTATATCGATAAAGAATTAGCAAAGCGTTAATACTTTTCGTCTTCGACACAACCGCGGCCTTGTTTGGATCAACCAAGCAAGGCCGTTTTTGTAGGCCTTCGCACTACTCCTCACCTACTTCTACAGACAGCAGATATAAGCCCACCACGACGTATGCAGCACGATACTCACGACACAAGAACGTAGGCGTGAAACAGGTGGCTACAAGGCGTCGTCAAGCAGGCAAGTAGCTGGCAATGCCGCTGCACATAGAAACTCAATGTGCAGCGGCATTTTTGGTGGTTAGAGCATGCAGCTTACGCATCCATCAACTTCGGTGCCTTGCAAGGCGACCTGACGAAGACGGATATAGTACAAGGTCTTAATGCCCTTGCGCCATGCGTAAATCTGTGCGCGGTTGATATCACGGGTGGTCACGGTGTCCTTGAAGAACAAGGTCAGCGACAAGCCCTGATCCACGTATTTGGTCGCCACAGCATAGGTATCAATAACCTTCTCGAAACCAATTTCGTAGGCGTCTTGGAAGTACTCCAGGTTCTCATTATCCATATGTGGCGCTGGATAGTAGACACGGCCGATCTTGCCTTCTTTGCGAATCTCAATACGAGAGGCAATTGGGTGAATCGAAGATGTGGAGTTATTGATATAGGAAATCGAACCTGTTGGCGGAATTGCTTGCAGGTAGCGGTTGAACAAACCGTGTTCCATAACGTCGGCCTTCAACTGCGCCCAGTCCTGTGCCGTTGGCGTATAGATAGTGGACTTTTCAAACAGCTGCTGAACCTTTGGCGTCTTTGGCGCGAAATCGGCTGGATCGAAGCGATCAAAATACTCGCCACTTGCGTACTCAGAGGTTGCGAAGTCAGCGAAGGTTGTTTGACGTTCTTTGGCCAGCTTATTAGAAGCTCGCAGGCACTGGTACAAGGTTGCGGCGAAATACGCATTGGTGAAGTCCAGTGCTTCTTCCGAACCATAATAGATGTGCTCGCGGCCTAAATAACCGTGCAAGTTCATCTGACCCAAACCAATTGCATGGGCTTGATCGTTGCCCTTGCGAATCGACGGTACGGAATCAATTGCGGTTTGCTCTGACACTGCCGTTAATGCGCGAATGGCAGACTCGATGGTCATGGCAAAATCAGGAGAATCCATTGCCATGGCAATATTTAATGAACCGAGGTTACAGGAAATATCGTCGCCTACATGCTTGTAGGTCAAATCGGCGTTGAACTCGGATGGTGTATTCACCTGCAGAATTTCAGAGCACAGGTTTGACATATTCACGCGTCCTGCAATTGGGTTTGCAGCATTGACGGTGTCTTCATACATGATGTATGGGTAGCCCGACTCGAACTGAATTTCTGCCAGTGTCTGGAAGAATTCACGAGCATTAATCTTCTTCTTACGAATACGTGGATCTTCCACCATTTCTTGATAATGCTCAGTCACTGAAAGATCGGCAAATGGCTTACCATATACGCGTTCTACATCATATGGCGAGAACAAGTACATATCATCATTGCGCTTTGCCAGCTCAAAGGTGATATCTGGGATGACAACGCCAAGCGAAAGGGTCTTAATGCGGATCTTCTCATCAGCATTTTCACGCTTGGTATCCAAGAAGTTCAAAATATCTGGGTGGTGCGCATTCAGGTACACAGCACCTGCGCCCTGGCGCGCACCGAGCTGGTTCGCATAGGAGAACGCATCTTCGAGCAGCTTCATGACTGGAATCACGCCAGATGATTGGTTCTCGATGTGCTTAATTGGCGCACCTGATTCACGTAAGTTGGTCAGCAATAACGCCACACCGCCGCCGCGCTTAGATAGCTGAAGTGCAGAGTTAATGGAACGACCAATGGATTCCATATTGTCTTCAATACGCAGCAGGAAGCATGATACTGGTTCACCACGCTGGGCTTTACCCATATTCAAAAACGTTGGTGTTGCTGGCTGGAAGCGACCAGAAATAATTTCATCAACTAAGTGGCGTGCCAGTGCTTCATCGCCGTCGGCAAGCGATAATGCAACCATGCACACGCGATCTTCAAAACGCTCCAGGTAACGGCGACCATCAAAGGTTTTTAAGGTATATGAAGTGTAGTACTTATACGCACCGAGGAATGTGTGGAAACGGAAGCGGTGCGCATAGGCTTGCTTGAACAGATCCTTAATAAAGTCGAAGTCGTACTTCGCTAAAACAGCTGGATCGTAATATTTGTTCTCAACCAGGTATTCCATTTTCTCTTCGAGATCATGGAAGAACACGGTGTTTTGATTGACATGCTGCAAAAAGAATTGATTTGCAGCTTCGCGATCCTTATCAAATTGGATCTTGTGATCGTCATCATAAAGATTCAGAAGTGCATTTAATGCATGGTAATCGAGCTGCTCGCTCGCCGAAGCTGGCTCTGGCACGGTGGACCCAAATGAGTTCGACACGATAGATTTCCCTTACGTTGGAGCCTAATCCGGCATATATGCCAATTAAGCAGTTGTGCCATAAGGGAAGCGTCGCAAAGCATATTGCTTGACGACGCTCCTCTCATGGTGATTGTTGAAAAGTATGAAATTATGCAGTCGTCCTGCCAGCCACATCAGCTGCGCGCTGGCGGAGAAAGTTGTAGTTTACGGCACTAGCCCAAGTTGTTCTGCATTCTCGAGCAAACCTTCACGAACCTTCGCAACATCTTCTGGCAGCCCCATGAGCTCGAAGCGGTACACATATGGAACCTGGCACTTTTCGGCAATGACATCACCGGCCATGCCGAAGTCGGTGCCAAAGTTAGTATTACCAGAAGAAATGACCGCGCGAATCAGGCTGCGATTATGTTCGTTATTTAAAAAGCGAATCACTTGTTGTGGCACAGGACGGGTGTTTTGATGGCTAATGCTTGCCCCGCCACCGTAGGTCGGACATACCAAGACATATGGTTCATCGACAATAAGTTCTGGATCTGTCTTACGTTGCGGAATACGCGCGAGTGGAAGATCGAGCTTTTCCACGAATTTGTGAGTGTTTCCAGTGGCGGAAGAATAATAGACAACAAGCACGATACGTACCTACTTATCCTTGCAATCAAGTGTGAGAATGCTTCTCATAGGAAAAGCCGCCTGTTGATCTCCCACGCATACGAGCTGATTACTGCTTGATTATTGCGTGCTCGCTTGTGGGAATCTCATGTGACGGCTTGGAAAACTCTGAGATGTTTGTATCGAAAGTCCTTATGCAGCGACCAGGCTGGAGATACGCTCTGGGCGGAAACCGGCCCAGTGCTCGCCATCGGCCATTACTACTGGAACTTGCAAGTAGCCCAGCGCCATGATGTATTCGCGAGCTTCTTCATTCACCGAAATGTCTACCATTTCATAGTCCAAACCTGCCTTGTCGAGTGCGCGCTTGGTAGCCTTGCACTGAACACAAGCTGGCTTGGTGTAGAGAGTTATAGACATAGTGTTGCTTCCTTTGCTGTAGAGCCGTTTTGCACTGTGGGTGATGAATAATTGCGGTTTTCATCGGTTCACAGGTACGTACAAACCCGAAAAATCGGCCTCACCGAGGAAATATTCCTGCGGTCGATCTGACAGAAAAGACACTATACGTTGTGGTGATTTTACGCAAATATTCTATATGTAGTAGTTACACGCATGAAACTCCCAGCACGACCTTAGTCGGCAGCCCACATATTGAGTTTGGGTAAATTACACATTGGTAAGACCGGATTACATTTGCGCAGCTCGGCCAGATTGCGCCAATTTTTTGTGAGCTTCTTCACAAACCCACTCCACCCCCTTCTAGTTCCCCCGCCAAAACTACCCCTTGACAATTAACCGTTCAGGCCTTGCTCACGACTGCATCGATACATGGTTAAAACGCTACCTATCCGACCCTCCAACGCCGCATCCTATCGTGCTACCCGCATCCATCACCGGTACAGCGTTATGCTTGACGACGCTATGCGCGGTGGACAGCAATCAGTCCAACACGATTGTCAGTGGATGCAACCTGAACGCGCTGCTGGCAGTGGATGCAACCTCGACTCGCTGCTGGCAGCACATGCAACCTGGACTCGCTGCTGGCAGCACATGCAACCTGGACTCGCTGCTGGCAGCACATGCAACCTGGACTCGCTGCTGGCAGCACATGCAACCCGGGCTCGCTGCTGGCAGCTACGCGCACACCCGGGTAGTATCTCGCATGCAAAACAGCCGCCGGTTCACCTCTTAACGAGAGAATCCGGCGGCTGCAAAGCACAGAGTAAGTAAAGATTAACCCTGACGAGCCTTGAAACGTGGCTCCTTCTTGTTGATCACATAGACCTTACCGCGACGGCGCACAACCTGAGCGCCCGGCTTGTTCTTCAGCGACCGAAGGGACTTACGAACCTTCATCGGGCGCTCCTTTCTCCTTATGGAAGAGTCATTATAGTACTAACTCGTCACAACTTTTCTAAAAGGCATGACCTCAAACATCAATCAAAGAACGCTTGAACCAGCAATTTTTCGATAACATGCGGCCAGCCATGACACGAGGAGTTATCTTATCGCATATTAGGCTATATCACCAAACGGTTCCCCATGCCACTTTCTCACCCCGTGTCGATAATGGTCATCTTCATCACCAGCATCACCAGGTTCTCTCCATCCTACACGCACTGCACTTTTCAGTAACTGTTACCTCCAAGCGTCATACCTCCGCTTCGCACTTTCAGCCTAATCGGCGCTCTTTCTGGAGCTCTTCAGCGGAATCACGCAACAGTTACTACTATAGGAATAATGAGCAACCCTGAGATCCTCCGCGCACTTCACACCAAACCAACGCTAGATGCCGCCGAAGAAATTACTCGTCGTATTAATTTCTTGGCCAATTACGCCATACATGCACATGCCAAAGGGTTTGTCCTTGGCATTTCTGGTGGACAAGATTCCACGCTTGCCGGCAGGCTGGCGCAACTTGCCGTCGAAAAGCTGCGCGATCAGGGTTATGAAGCTCATTTTCACGCTGTGCGTTTGCCCTACGGTGTCCAAGCTGATGAGGACGATGCTCAACTGGCATTAGATTTTATTCAGCCAGATTATCGCCACACCATAAATATTCAAGCTGCGACAGATGCCCTGGCTGCAGCGACCGCAGAGACACTCGGCATGGATGAGGTCACGGACTTTAATAAGGGCAATATTAAAGCTCGCCAGCGAATGGTTGCGCAGTACGCGCTTGCCGGTGAAAAGGGCTTGCTGGTGATCGGTACTGACCATGCGGCTGAGAACGTCACGGGATTTTTTACGAAGTTTGGCGATGGTGCCGCCGATCTATTACCGCTGTTTGGGCTGAGCAAACGTCAAGGTGCGGCATTGCTGCAAGAACTCGGGGCTCCGGCTGCAACGTGGGAAAAGGTTCCAACAGCAGATTTGGAGGAAGATCGACCAGCGCTTGCCGACGAAGAAGCCCTTGGGATCACCTATCAGGAAATTGATAACTACGTGGAGGGCACTGGGCCAGTCAGTGACGCAGCGGTTGCTCGTATCGAACATCTTTGGAAGATTGGCCAGCACAAGCGCCATTTACCAGTCACCCCACAAGATACCTGGTGGCAGCAGTAGCTATCGATGGTGTGTGCCTGGCTTACTTAGCCTTTGCATAAGCCAGAACATATCCGGCCGTCGCATATTGGGCACGAATTCTGCTACGCCAATGCAACCCGGCGCGCTGTCAGAGCTTCGTGCAAGGTGACACGCATCGTCGCAAAGCTGCACGGGTATATCGGTCATGCGTCTGGCAGCGCCTGGGAACGCGGGAACGTCAGGCACGTCTGGAACGTCTGGAAAAGCCTGACAGCGCCCGAGAACGTCACCAACACCCGGCAACGCCCGAGAACGCCCGGCAAACAGTTTCTGAAATTCTCTTGCATGTGACAGCAAAAGGAGCAGCACATCCGCACTGCTCCTTTTGCTTATTTGTGAACTATTGATGTTCTATTTGCATCTCATGCACTGCTGAAAACCACCCGATGCTACCCAGATCATGCCACTGATCTCGAGCGTGATCGTTGTTCACCAGATGATATCTCTGCAATGCAGGATTTTCTTAATAGCGCTCAGGCTCCTCACCCAGCAGGAACGCTCGGCCGGATACTTCGTTAGCCTCAATACGCACGTAGTTGTACTTCAAGGTTGGAACCCAAGGGCGCAGTGGCAGGGAGTCTGCATGGCTAATTTCACTGAGTTCTTTCACTGGTACCGCGTTGCCTTTAATCACAACGCTCCAAGCTGCAGATTCAGTGACCTCATCAACTTCAAAGAGCACATCCGAGTTCAGCGCAAGGGTAAATAATTTTGCGCCCTCAGCAGTGCGGAAATAAATATTTTCACCGTCGGTAACATAGTTGACAGGGAAAATATCCATGTCGTTACTACGGCGAACAACCAAGCGTCCAAGTTGCTGGGTTGCAAGCTTTGCAAAACATTCTTCACGAGACAAAACAGAAATTACGTCATCAGTCATAGTTACCATTATCTCACTTTCTCCCCCCGAATGTCAGCACTGTATATTTTCTATTATGAGAAAATGGGGATTGCTCCTCGTTGCGATTGCCTCTGAAGTCACCGCAACGCTGAGTTTAAAAGCAGCTTTACACACTTCAGCGCTCTATATTGTCGTAATTGTCGGATACGTCCTCTCCTACGCAGCCTTAGCCGGACTACTCCAAAAAGGTGTGCCCCTGGGGGTGGCCTACGGTATTTGGGGAGCCTGCGGAGTTGCACTGACTGCCGTTTTTGGCACCCTGCTTTACGACGAACCCCTGTCTGCCATCAGTGGCCTGGGAATCATGATTATCATCGCAGGAATCGTCCTTGTCGAAACCGGCAGTCCGAAAGCACCTGCAGCATGAGTGCACTGTATCTCATTGGAGCAATCCTGTGCGAAGTACTTGCCACACTCGGGCTTAAAGTTGCTGCAAGCGGCAAACGGATCGTCTATGTAGGTGTGGTAGTCGGATATGTGTGCGCGTTTTCTTTACTCTCACAAGCACTTCGCTACGGCATGGCAATCGGTATTGCATATGGTCTATGGACTGCCTGCGGAGTCGCACTTACAGCAATATGCTCCCATTTCTTCTTTCGCGAGCACTTAACAACTCGCATGAGCCTTGGCATTGGCTGCATCATGCTCGGAGTGCTGCTCGTTGAAATAGGAGCATAGCAAGCTGCACATTCCTTAATGGCGGAGTCCGCCTGATTGCTCAATCATGGCAACAAATGGTGGATCTTGGAATTCATACTGGTCGATATATGCAAACAGAATCTCACGATAGTGTTCTTGCCATATCGTAAAACGTGGCTGGCCGTCCCAAGCATGTAGTACCTCAAGGCTTGCGAAGTGAGCAAAGCCCATCTCCGTGCCGTCGCCAAGCCATGCCCAGGCTAGGTCAGCTGCATCAACGAAAATTGTGGTGTGCTTATCAGGCTTGTCGCCATCGCTCAGCAGCGAAAGCTGATAGCGGAAATCCTCGAACGCTTGGATGGATTCAAGAGCGGCGGGTGTTTCGACCAACGCACAGAAGCTGGCGAAATCGGCAGGAGATAATGGATTGCTCATATCTACTATTTCTACCTGTTTTAGCCCCCTGGGGGAAACTTTGACGCTGGAAGTGGCAGGCTGCACGTGTACGACTGGCAGCGACGCGGATCGGATGACGCACGGTACCGGACAGTTCGGCATTTTCATAGCAGTAACACCAGAGTGTGCGGCGATGACCAAACGCCGCGTAATTGTTTTTGGGAATAGGAACCTTGCACAGTTTCCCCTGTTCACCCGCATCTTGCGATCACGTCCGAAGCGCAAGGAATCTAACAACGGCAACGGAATCGCCCAAGATATTATCCGAACAATCCACACCCCATCAACGTATCTCAAAGAAAAACAACCTCCGATACGAACGAGGTGAGGATTCGCTTAACTCACTACATACACACTTCCATTAAGTACGTCGCCGTAAACACGATCTACAGACTACAGCTCATCACCGCCAGATTCTGCACACTTCTCAAAATCTTCAAAGCCCAAGGAGACTCTCAACAAAAAGCAAACTGCATCAAAACAATTGGCTGCTCCCAACAGTCAGCTCTGGCTCTAGATAAGATCCTGCATTTGCTGATCTTACGGATGCAACTTTGCACAGTAGATAAGATTTCAAGGATGAACTACATCATTTTTTAATGCATCAGTAGTAATCCTATTGACTTTTTCTTTCCCACCTTCATACGCTAATTTTAGTCATGTAAAGTCTGCATATAGTGTGCAATTCTTTTTCCAAAACTTAGCCTCGCAAAGTTTTGTACGTCCACGAGACAAGCCTGTTATTTTCCGTTGGCTCGAAAAAATGCACAGACCAGATCGTGCGTCATGCTGTCGTAGTGTGGCATAAACTATTCGAAAGGAAATCGATGTGAACAAGTACGCAAAAGTCATTATCATAGCGGGTGCAATGACAACGTTGGTGGCATGCGGAGCTTCGACGCCATCTGCATCTGATCAGACAACTTCGGTGAATACACCTGCGATTACAGAAGTGGATACTACAGGTTCTGTCGAAACATCTACCGAAGCAGCAGAAGCAGAAGAAGTAGTCCCACGCGAGTATCAGAACGCTCTACGTTCCGCAAAACAATACTTGGATTATTCAGGATTCTCACAGCAAGGTTTATATGACCAGCTCACCAGCGAATATGGAGATAAATACCCTGCTGAAGCCGCGCAGTACGCAGTAGACAATGTCGACGCGGATTGGGATGCTGAAGCCCGCGAAGCCGCTGAAAACTATTTGAATATCTCACCTTTTAGCCGCGAAGAGCTAGTGAATCAGCTATCGAGTGAATATGGGGATAAATTCACGCGGGAGCAGGCACAGGCTGCAGTCGATGCAGTGTACTAGAAAATAAATCGAGTGGGCTGTCGGGTTTCCCGACAGCCCACTCACACCACTGTAGATGTGGTGCATCGCATACGGCGATTCTCTACGTTAATACAGAAATACTGACTGGCTTATAGTCCCAATATGTATTATCAATGTGTGGTCGTCGGCACCCATGATCCAGAAATCCGCCAGTAAGATTTATTAGAATTATCCCATTCACAAGCCCACTGCTTACTCACATCCAAACTACGTAAATTCCGTACCTTTGTACAAGTATGTTTCCATACACACATACGTACCCGACGACGAAGATACTCATCCAAACTAGTAAGAAACATCTTCGCATCCGCCAATGCGGAATCACCACATCAACGCCTACGAACGCAGTCTTTCCCGATTGCGCACATGATTACCAAAATCATCCTCCGCTTCAAAACTCTCTTCCTCAAGGTCCTCCCAGTCCACCTCTATAGACCAGTCAGTATTCGCTTCTAGCTCTCTATACAGCCGATCAATAGCCTTGATGCTTGCATCTGAAACGTCTTTAAGCGTGCTGAAATACCCAATCCAAAACGGATCGTCTGGCGTCGGGATATACCACAAAATTGGCTGCTCATCACCTGAGAAACTATCGCGAACTTTCTGCTCAATCTCCCGAAGGACTTCGAGAGAAAAAGAATCCGAACCTTTAATATGGATCATTACGCTAGGCTCAACAGACATTATTTTTGTCCCTTCCAAAAAAAGTTACCAACATTACTGATAACTAAAATAACACGGCCTACGTGGGCTCATTGAGCTCTATCCAAGTCGGATTGTCCGTGATTTCTGTCACCAAAACATCCAGACCACATACATCGAATATTGCATACTCAGCTTGCGAAGATGCCTCACGAAACCTGTTCCAGCGCCTTCTAATAGGCTTCACGCGTCTTACTCTCAACTGGGTCTTTTCAAGCGACTAGCACCAGTGCCTACGCGCTCGAGATCAGTCATGTTCGTGATACGGCCCATCATGAGACTTCTGCAACACAGTTTTTCCGCATACGCATCACCGCGAGAGGCAAGCATCACACAGAAATAGCTAACAAGGGTTAAGGGACAAGAAGTGTGTCTGTTTCTAAACATAAACCCAGTTCAGAGTATCTAAATCGCTGTTATATTTGATCCGTGACCAGATATAACAGCAAGAACGGTTGCCCCTCTTAAAATGCGGGAACTCAGAAAACAATCCCGCTAACAACGCAATCAACCCCAGTACCGGACAAGCTGAGCAGACACACTTTGTCGCTTAATCCTCGCTTAACCCGATAGTTCCAACGCCATGATGTTTTGTGGGGCCATTTTGGGGCAATTGTGGGGCAATTTCTTACTCTTTTGTCCCTATATGACCACAAGTGGATATTACGATTCCCTCGCATAACTGCAGGTAGAACCGAAAAAACCCAGCTACCTAAAGTAACTGGGTTTTCTATCAGTGGAGCTAACGGGACTCGAACCCGTGACCCCCACACTGCCAGTGTGGTGCGCTACCAGCTGCGCCATAGCCCCGGAAAGAATTGCACCATGCAAGTTGATGCTCCTACAGGCTACATCACCAACGCAATTCCGCCAAATTGCACTCCTGACATGCAAAACTCCTCAAATAGCACTGAGGAGTTTTGCATGCCACAGCATTACTGAATCTCAGCGACCCACTCGAATGGGTTTTCAACTTCCTTGTCGTTGATAATCACTCGTGGCGAAGAAATCTTGGCATGTTCCTTTTCAAGCTTTGCTGCATTGGCCTTTGCTGAAGCAAGGTAAGCGTCGTTAAATGCTTCATCCTTCACGTCTGCAACTACCGAATCATCAGCGCCGTAGGCTGCAGCAATTTGAGAGAAGTTTTCTGGGGTCCAAACGCCATAGGCGGTGGACTGATCTGCCAATAACTTTGCACGGAAGTTCCAATATGCTGCAGCATTACCCGACTTTGCCAGGCCTTCAGCAGCTGCGCCAACCTTCGAAGAATGCCCAAAGTTATCGCGATCCAGGAAGTTCAAGCTGCGAATACGCACAATCACCTTGCCATCCTCAAGCAGCTGCTTCATATCCGCATCAGTTGCTTCTGCCAGCTCAGCGCAGTGTGGGCAGGAATAATCTTCATAGATATCAACCACTGGTGCATCGGCAGCTACCGAATCGGCTTTCAATTCCACTGCATTGTCAGCCACTGAAACGCTAAAGGCAACAGGATCAGCCTTCAAGCTGGCAAATTTATCACTTACAGCTTTATTACCGCTGGTCACAATATAACCAATCACAGCCGCTGCCAGAATAACAATGGCCACAATGGCGATGATAAAGCCATAGCTTTTTTCATTTGGGTTTGTAACTTTTTTACTCACGTTCGACATCCTTATCATTCAAAATTGGAGTGCTTCACAGCTTTATACACCATCATCCTACCCGCGCTACTCCCGGCGCCAGTGCCGCTCGTTATCAGCGCCGCTCGTGCTACCTGCGCCTCCTCGCAACCAGCACCGCTCATTATTAGCACCGCTCATTATTAGCACCGCTCACGCCGCTCGCAGAACCAGCCCTGCCCCCACAAAGCACAGCCGCTACACGTAGCAAAGCGCTTATGGATATAACGCAAACTTCGTAAACGGCCTCCGCATTGTCCATATCGACATTGCCACCAACACCAAATCGCGGCCAATCGTCAGCGCGTAGCTCATACCGCCATCAGCAAGATCTGGCTCACCAAAGCAGCCACAATCAATCACCAATCCTCGATACCAAGCTTGGCCAATGCCAATAATAAAAAGCACCAGCACATACAGCGACACACGTGCAGCCGGACGTATCCCAATACCCAGCAGCAAAATCACACCACCTGCAATTTCGAGCGGCCCAATGAGTTGCGCTAAGAAAAAGGACCATTCTTGGGTAAAAATACGGTACGCATCAATAGTTTGAGCCAGTTGCATTGGGTGACCAAGTTTCGTGCTACCAGCAAAAATCCACACTGCCGCAAGCCCATACCGGCAGGCCAAACCAATAAGATCAACCAACTGCCAGCTTTGGGACAAAGGAGCAGAAGTGCGCGTTTGTGTTTTCACGCCCCTAAGCATAGTCAGTTTTACTGGCATTTGCCTGCCAAAAGCCGTACAACACTATTCCCACTTCCTGAAATCAGCATGCATCTCTCACCCGCACCGTTTACCAGCGATGATTGCACCTTCCTCACAGCCTGCACAAGATACACAAAAGCCGAGCTCGCAGCATCTTTTTTTGCGTATCGACGCCGCCAGCTCGACTCTGTTTCTTATACACACCAACAGTTTCGAATCAGCCTGCTGAATTGTGCTTAGTTATTTTCCAACACACTCGAAACCAGTGCTTGTGCTTCCTGCTGCACTAATGCCAAGTGCTCAGCACCTCGGAAGGATTCTGCATAAATCTTGTACTTATCTTCGGTACCAGATGGACGAGCTGCAAACCATGCGTTTTCAGTTGTCACCTTCAAACCACCAATAGCTGCACCATTGCCAGGTGCGGCAACTAACTTCGCAGTAATTGCCTCCCCTGCAAGCTCAGTTGCAGTTACTTGCTCTGGGCTTAATGCCTTCAGTACAGCCTTTTGCTCACGATTAGCATCAGCATCGGTACGTGCATATGCAGGTGCACCAAATTCTGCCGCAAGTTCTGCATATCGCTGTGATGGAGTCTTTCCGGTTACTGCAGTAATTTCAGAAGCAAGCAGGTCTAAGATCAGGCCGTCTTTATCGGTTGACCATACAGTACCGTTGTGGCGCAGGAAGGAGGCACCTGCCGATTCCTCGCCGCCGAAACCGATGGAACCGTCGATAAGCCCTGGTACGAACCACTTGAAACCAACTGGGACTTCCACAAGCTTCTTGCCCAAGCTCGCCACTACGCGGTCGATCATCGAGGAGGATACTAAGGTCTTGCCCACAGCATCGGTGTTCCAACCTGGACGATGCGTGAACAGGTATTCAATAACAACGGCAAGGTAGTGGTTTGGATTCATCAAACCGGCATCTGGGGTAACAATGCCATGACGATCAGCATCAGCGTCATTGCCGGTTGCGATATCGTACTTGGAACGGTTGTGTACCAGTGAAGCCATCGAGTTCGGGCTCGAGCAGTCCATACGGATCTTGCCATCGGTATCAAGGGTCATGAATCGCCAGGTGGCATCTACCAGTGGATTGACCACTTCCAGGTTCAGCTTGTGTACCTCAGCGATACGACCCCAATAATCAACCGATGCGCCACCCATTGGATCAGCACCGATGCTAATGCCAGAATCACGGATAGCAGCAATGTCGATCACATTTGGCAGGTCAGCAATATAGTGCTGCATATAGTCATGCTTGAGTGTGCGTTCATCCAGCACACCTGCAACCGGAGTCCGCTTTACGTCGCGCAGACCAGCACGCATGAGCTCATTCGCGCGAGCAGCAATCCAGTCGGTTGCATCGGTATCTGCCGGGCCACCATTTGGTGGATTGTACTTAAAACCACCATCACGAGGTGGGTTGTGCGATGGCGTAATGACAATGCCGTCGGCACGTTTTGGATCCGTACCGGTCACCCCACCAGCAAGTGCTGCGTTGTGCGCCAAAATTGCATGGGACACTGCTGGAGTTGGGGTGTAGCGACCTTGTGCGTCAACCAGCACAGTAATATCGTTGGCCAGCAAAACCTCAAGTGCGGAAATCATTGCAGGCTCGGAAAGTGCGTGTGGATCACGGCCGATAAACACAGGTCCACCGATGCCTTGTCCACGACGATAATCCACAATTGCCTGGGTGGTAGCCAAGATATGATGCTCGTTAAAAGCAGTATCAAGAGAAGAACCACGATGCCCCGAAGTACCGAATGCAACTTGCTGATCCGGATTATCGGCATCTGGAATGCGAGTGTAATAAGCGGTCACAAGCTCAGCGATATCAATCAGATCCTGAGGTTGCGCGAGTTGTCCAGCGCGAGGGTGAGCCATCGTGGTCTCCTTTAAATGGAAGGCTATCTGTCGAAAACAAAATCTGCACACATAGAGACAACAGATTCTATGTACTCTTTATATTCTTATCGTTTTCGCCAAAAAATGCACGGCTTCTGCCATCTTTTCTTGTGTAATCTTCGTCAGCGAAGAAAATCGGTGGTGTAGGCTCAATATTTATGCACGCTATTGACCCCAAACTCGCACTCCTTGCCGGCCTCGGTGCCGCCATTGGGGCAGTCGCAAGAGTATGCATCTTCGATTTCAGTACTTCTCTATCCACCACCGCAACTCTGCTAGGTATCAATGCGTTCGGATGTTTCTGCATGGGACTCTTGCACGTTCGCCGCGAAGCCTTACAAGTATTTTTCGGCACCGGCATTCTAGGTGGCTTTACCAGTTTTTCTGCATTTGCAGCCCTCCTGGCAGATCTCCCTTTGCCGCTGGCTCTAGGCCAAATGTTTGCCACGCTCACAATGTGCGTCGCAGCCTGGGCAACTGGCGATGCGCTAGCCAACAAACGCAGCCACACGCATAATCCGCCCTCAGGTGACCAATCATGACACTTGCTCTTATTGCGATAGGCGCGTTTTTCGGCGGCATCGGCAGGTTTAGCTTCAGCAAACTTTTGCCGACACCAGCCGGAACATATGTAGCAAATTGTCTCGCCTGCATCGTGCTGGCATTAACAATGGCCGTCCCCGACTACATATTCTTAAGCGCAGGTTTTGCCGGCGCGCTTTCAACGTGGTCCACGCTTGCCAAAGAACTTGGGACATTCATACAGCGCAAACGCCCCTTGTTCGCCCTGGGGTATTTTCTGCTTACCGTAACGAGCGGCATTTTCTGCATTGCACTTTTGCATGCTTGACGACGCTCCCCCGTGGCGCAATTTCTGTTATATTTCCCACATTCTCGTGCATTATGGATGAGGGTCTGATAAAAGCCTGTTTTGCTCAAAAAACATCACGCACAGCACTAAAACTAGTAGCAAATTGCCTACCCCTAAACAATCATTGCCACAAAACATTATTCTTCGTGTAATTCACGTCGCACACACCTATTATCCCCAACCGTTCAAGTTTTAAACACCTCCCCGACAGGGGCGGCATAAGTTCTACATACAGCCTTCATGCTGCACGATCGCGTCGCCACAGCCAGAAGCTACCCACTCGCAACAAAACTTTCAATCATAGACATATGATTGAAAGGCCATTAATAAAACTTATTACCCAGAAAGCGCTATTTAATAAGTTTTCTCCCGCATCTAAATACGCGCCATTTAACCATTCCGAAGCAATAAATACGCTACAACAATATGTTCAAATACCCCATTCTACGGCTCAATTTTTCTTAGAAAAGTATACAACTTCCACAAATCCACCACTTCTCAAAACTGCACAGATCAAAAGTCTAACTGCAGTTTTGTCGAAGAATAAGGAAACTTACAAGATTCTTAAAAATTAATGCCAGAACGACTGGTTATTTAAGCGCCGAACGCCTAAGATGGAATGGGTATAACTTATTTATAACTTCAAGGTTTGTAGTTATTACAAACGACCGAAACGACAATTGCATGAAGGAGGGAATAGCAGCATATGGCACAAACAGCACATTCACGCAAGAAAACTGTGTTCAGTTTAGGTCTGGTGAGCACTCTATTGTTGACACCACATGTTATTTCCTTCTCACCTGCCGCAGCTCAACCTCTCACATCGACGCATGGGGAACAAGCATGCACCGATGCGTCGATAAGCACGCGCGTAACAAGCGCAACCTTAGCGATCCAGACACTTACGCAAGAACTCACAACCGCACAACAGCAAACGCTCGAGTTGCAGCAACACTTGCAGCAATTGCGCCAAAGTGAGCATCGCACGCAATTATTAAAGTCGGTACAAGACGAGCTCTCTCGCGCCCAGGAATCTTCGCGCCAGACGATTCAGACTCTGCACAGCGAACGTTCTGCCCTTGAGGAGCAGATTCAGCGCACGACTGAAACATTGAATGAACATCAGCAAGAGTTTCGCCTCTTGCAGCAACAACGTCAGACTGTTCGTGATGAGCTTGCGATTCTGCGCCAAACCTTACAGGAACGTCTGGAAGCTGTGGATACCACAACGCTTTCAGAGCTGCAACAACAGCAATATCAACAGATCACGACGCTCCTGACTACTCTTGCTGAGCACACATCAGCAACCGATACGCTTGAAGCTAACTGGAAGAACACGCTAGATAACAGTTATTCACAGCTGCGCGCGCAAGATCGTATCTGGATTGAAACGCAGCGTGATCAACTCCGAGTGGAACAGCAAGCTGCGCAAACGACGCTGCAAGCAGAAGAACTTCAGTTACAGGAGCTTGAACAGGCTCTTGACGGCCAAGATGCTATAGAGTACCGCGAGTACGTCGAACAGGCCCTCGTGCTAGATAAGCAGCGTCAGCGTATCGATGAACAATTAGCACAAGCAGTCGACGACCTCGAGCGTGCGAATACGCAACTCCTTGAAAGCCAAGCCGCATTGCAACAAGCACAGGCAGACGCCCTTGGCACTGACACTGACGGTGCTGCTCCAGGCGGCGCTGCTCGTGACGAGCAAGAAACACAATTGCGTCAGGTGCAAGCAGCACTAGCCGAAAACGAAGCCAATAAACACGCTGTTGAGCAGTATCTTTCATTAGCAGAGCGCACAATTCAGCGTGATGATTCCATGGAGTTTATTGGTTATCATCTTATTGATACCCGCACGCAGGCGATTGTGCATGAACTGCCAAGTGCGACGGTCGAGCCGCACCACTATTTCCTAGAGCTCCAACGCCCGCAGAACCAAACCTTGCTGATTCCAGCTGTTTCGATCACCGATGGTGGTCCAGTAGCAATCGTGCGAGGATTACTTCCCGGACTCACAGACACAAGCGTCGCTCAAGATTTTCTGGTGCCGCTTGCAACCAGTCGGACACTTGAGACGCAGGCACTCCGTTTCCGGGGACAGCACAATCTCGCGCTGCTGCTGCCTCATGCTTCAGCTGAACAACGAACTGCAATCGCTGAGCAGTTTGCACCACAGGATCGTGTACTGACAGATGTATTAATCAGCGCTACCCCACTGCGTGATGGCGTCGAACGTGATCCAGCAACTGATACTGCTGATTTTGATGCTTTAGCCTTGCACTTTGCCGACGGCAGCATACAATACCGCAGTTTGACATCAGCAACTCATGATTCTAGCGCTAGTGCATCTTATGTTCCGGCGAATGGACGTCAATATCATATCGGCGCAGTCATCCAGACGGGTGAACAAGCTTTTGATCTTGCGTTGGTTACCTCTCACGAACGTCGTTTCTTAGAGCAGCAACTCACGCATATCGCTGAGCAAAGTACACGTTTCCAGTCGCAGCTTGAAACGCTAACTGCAAATCTCAATCGCACAAACACTGCTGACCTCTCCGCATTGCAAGCCTTAGTAAACAGCAATCAAGCAGCAGTGGATCACGCATTCAGCGTGCACAAAAACCTACTTGCAGAACGTTCGGAACTTACGAACACCATTGACGCTCTTACTCGCCGATATGAATCTTCAGACCTCATTTCGCAAATTTCCGCACGGAAACAGAAAATCCAACAGCTACAGGATCATATTCATGCGTTAAACACAGAATATGATGCTCTGGAGCTGCGGCTGCAAGGATTCGATGCCACAACTGCCAATGGTGAGACCACGGATGCAGCGACCACGCGTACCGTGTTGAACCAGCTTGAAGCCACGTTGAACAGCCAATGGCAGCTGATTTCCACTCAGCGCAGTGAACTCAAGGCTCTGCTGGTCGAAGTACCTCACACGCATGAGTACCACGAACAGCTTAATACCGTCATCGCTACTGAAGAACAGACACATGAGGCGCTGCACCGTGTCAATGAAACGATGCTGCACCTCAACGAACTCCAGCTTCAGCTCACGAGCCTGCGAAACGATCAGCGTTTCCAGGCGAATCAGGCATTACAAGCACTGACGGTCGATGCTGCAATTGAAGGCACCGTTGATCTCGCAGAGTATCCTGCGCTTGCACAAGCCGTGCTAACCGCGCAGCAGGACACTTCGACCACTGAGATTCAACGACTCAGTGCCGAACTGACTCACGCGCAAACGCTGCTCAACGAAAAGACTGAACTGCTTGCTTCACGACGCGTTGAGCTCGATCAACTCGTGCAGCTTCGCCAAGACTGCGGGATCAAGGATCCTTCTGTAGATGCAGGTACAACACCACCGACGACAACGGTGCCGTCCGGAGAGGCTGTGCCGTCGCATACGCCACAGCCAAAACCATCTTCGGAGGCTACACAGCCGGATAAGCCGAAGCCAGAACCTGGCCAGACTGGCAAGCCTGAACCTACACGGCCGAATGAGCCACAACCAAGCCAGACTGGCAAACCGAAACCTGGAAAGACAAGCAAACCTGATCCTACCCAGCCTGATGAGCCGACAGCTACACCGGTTCAGCCAAGCACACCGGCACAGCCTACGACGCGACCAAAGGTAATAGAACCTGCCACCAAACCTTCAGGGACACAGGCCCCTGTTCCACCTGCGTTCTCGACATTAGTTGGCACTGCAGGTGGTGCATTAGCAGTGAGTGCTCTTGGCGCATCAGCGGCACAGACTGCTGCACAAAGCCCGGCAAACGGCGATGCTACCAATTCAGGCGGACCAGGTACTGCTCACCCTAGCGTCCTAGGATCGAACCCAGCGCTGCCGATCGCTGCTGGAGGGGTAGCTGGTGCAGGTGCGGGAGCTGTTGGCGGATCCTTATTGGCGCGCCACATTGCGCAGGGACAAACTCAAAATAACCAAAGTGAAGTCCCACAAGAACCTGCCGAGAACAGTGAAGGTGAGCGCTCACCAGAGAACTCAGCAGAAGGCTCACCTACACACACCTCACCGACGTTGTTGAATGCGCCAAAGGCCGATCAAAAGGTCACGGCAGAGCTGCTTGGTTTGCCACGCCAGACCATTCGTCACGGCAACGCGAAAATGAACCATCAAAAAGAAAAAGCTGCCAATACGGTTGCGGCAATGATTCCAACCACGCTTGCGCTCTTAATTTTGATTGTGATGGTCGGACTTGGCCTGACGACGTTCCGTCCGAAGCCATAAGACCTTGAGGTGCCAGTCAAATACCTCACAGGTAAAGCACATGGATCTGTGGGCCGCAGAAGGTTCTTCTTGCGAATAGACTGGCACTACCCTATTAAGGAAATTTTCTCGATTATAAGAACATACCGTCATAGGTATGTATGCGTTGCGGCCGTAGCATTGGCTGTCAAACATGCTCAAAGAATCGCTCACTAAAGTTGGTCGATTCGATGGCAATACAACGCTGTAGCAGTGACCAGATAGCCTTTCGAGAGAAAGACACTCCGTTATCGCCAATACACAGCGTTCGACCAATAAGCAACGATGCAAAGTCGCTCACGTCATGCTGCACATGCTTCCTGTATATGCGCCACAGTCGACGTTGAAAACAAAAAACGGCGTATCCTTTGAATCAAACGTGCCGTAAAAGATAACCATCCATTCAGCAATACAATTACCTGAAACTCATAAGACTACGTGTTCCAACCTGCTGTGTAACAGGAAGGCAGTTGAAAAGCACAACACAGGCTGTGAACAGTGTTGATACTTGATGGTTTCATGGTTAAAAGATAGTGCTTCAAGCGCAACCAAGATGGCTAAAAACCGATCCAGCCCAACAAAAGATTTTCAGCAAGCGAGCGCATGGGGCAGCATGTCTACACACTACATGCGCTTGGTGTGTCATTGCCTACTACAAGGATTCCAAATAGTTAGATGCCAGTGTTGTACTCATCACGTATAAATTTCTAAACATCCACCAAATGCGGCGCCACTGAGAATAGTAATAGAGCAGTCTATATTGTGTTGCATATTTTCTATTTAGCTTGTATACACACTGTGTAGCAAGGAATGTCGTACTCAACATGGGTATGCGTATAGCACGGCAGGCTCTAACAACCAAAATTGTTAGAGCCTGCCGTGCATTATTTTAAGTTTTAGGTCGGCGGTGTCTTACTCTCCCACAAACTCCCGTTTGCAGTACCATCAGCGCAATTAGGCTTAGCTTCCGGGTTCGGAATGGGACCGGGCGTACCCCCAATGCTATAACCACCGAC
>NZ_JANUXR010000002.1 GCF_024834075.1 Corynebacterium sp. HS2168-gen11 | reverse complement strand
CTGCGGCTGACAGCTTGGATTAATGCCACAGCTTCGCTGGCAAGCTTTGCGACGGTGCCCAGAATGTTCATAGCCTGCAGCGTACAAACAATCCACACGTCATGCGAGGCGAAACGGTAGGTGAAATCTCACAGTCGGAAATGGGAACCAAACTGGGTCTTCCGAGAGTCTAATAAGAAGCGGGCGTCTGTGTTCGGCGAGGCGTGCTGGGGAAAAGGAATCTGATTCCCTTAATAGGGTGCCCCCAACACTACACCCTAAAGCCCGCGCCTTAATGCTGCTCGACGCGCAGCGCTCCAAGCGGCCTGTAGCTCCTCGACACGGGCGTCGGTAAGCATCAGCAGTTGTTCTAATTGAGCGACTTGGAGTGGTCGACGCAGGCGGAGGCGTATCTTTTTGGTGAAGTTTTTGCTGGATTTTGCCAGCAGCCAGAATTGTTCGATGTCTGGATCTGTTGAGTTGGCCTCTGCGAGAGCTGGTCGTTGGAGAGTACGATCGGCGACGTAGTCTGCCTCGGAGCTATAGAGGAATTTGTGGAATTCATCGAGCACTGCGTCAATGTCTTCTAAGGACAACAAAATTGACGATTGCAGTGCGGTCGCTTCGGCGCTGTTTGGCTGGAAACGGATTGCGAGATACGCCAAGGCGCTGATGAGAATTGCTAAAACAACGCCTTCATATTTCAGAAAGAAAATCAACGCTAAACAGCAGGTGCCAATGACAAACCACGGCCATCGAGGCGATGAAAAACCCCGATCGTACTCGATGATCTCGTTCATAACAAAAGCCTTTAGCGTTGATTGGGCAGTTAGAATTTATTAGCCTAGAACATTTGTTGTTTGCGGATCAAATATGCCGCTTTCCTTAATGGCCACCGCAACCACAGCCACCCGAACCACAGCCGCCACCATCGCCGCCGCAACCTTGCGGTGCCAGCACGGAGCCGACCAAAATGCCTGAGCCGGTGATGATCGAGTTTTTCTCTGGCAGATCAGGGGAGTCTGGCAAGCAGACATCGTAGGCGAAAGAACCGTCAACCGTTGCGTGAATAAATCGCTGGCCGGTCAAGCCATTGGTGCGATAATCGGCTTCGAGAATACGTGCACTAAATTCAGCACTTGCATCTGGGATTTCGCTGCCAGTGCCCTTTGCGACGATCTCGGCGCCGAATGATTGCAGCGAACCTGGTTGCTCACCGGTGGCGTTGCTGTATGCCTCTGAATTTTCGTAATAGGTGAGGCTTTGGGCGTCTGCAAGCAGGGCGACGGAAAGCTGTTGCCAACGCTGCTCGGGTTCGTCGACAAGCAGTGGGCCTTGGGCTAGGTTACAGGTCAAAGTTGTGACTGTTTGGCCGTTGTAATCGACGATTTCGCAAAGTGCGAGCACATCATTGAGCATAGAAATGTGTGCAAAGCTCATTGCCACTGCATCAAAACCGGCATAGGTGGCAAAAGGCTCGACGGCGAGAATATTTAATTGGGCGCCTGAAGGATCCGAATACTGAATCAGCTGGCCACCACGCACTTCACCGGTGACCGAAAGCTGATCGGTGGCAATGGCCGCCTCGACTGCAGCTTGCCAGGTTGGATAGTTCATTCCCAATGCTTCTAAGTCTGTACTCATACCACCAGAGTTTACCCTTAATAAGGTAGGCCGCGCAGGTTCGTTGCCGGCGATCGCCTGTGACGTACCACCTATTAAGAAAAATTTTCTTAATAGGGAATAGGCAAACTTCGGTGGAAAGTGAGACAATAGTCAGCAACGATGAATAATTTACCGAATTTCCCCCAGCATTCTCAGCGCGATCATGACGCCTTAATAGAGCAAACGTTTCGTGATCATACGCCAACGGCTCTTAGCCCTGATGAGCACCCCGGAGTCGATTTCTCTGGTTTGGAACGCTCAGTAGACACTAGCGCAGGTAAAAGCCATGATCCTGCAGCCTCGGCCGATAGTCATTTCGCCTCCAATGCCACCCCGACGGTTGGTGAGCTGGATCTGGAGGCGCGTAGTTCGCTGCGTCGATTAGCTCGTGGGTCCAATATTCACGCGACTGATCAAGACGATGGCTATGACGTTGAGTACCGTAAGCTGCGCCTGGAGCGCGTGATCTTGGTTGGTGTGTGGACCGAGGGGACGACTGCCGAAATTGAGGCGACGATGATGGAGTTATCGGCGCTTGCCGAGACTGCGGGTTCTGAGGTCGTCGATATGCTGTATCAAAAGCGTGATCGTCCGGATCCTGGCACCTATATTGGCAGCGGCAAGGTGAAGGAATTAAAGGAAATCGTGGTCTCTACGGGCGTGGACACGGTTGTGTGCGACGGTGAGTTATCGCCTGGTCAGATGATTGCGCTGGAAAAGGCACTGGATGTAAAAGTTATCGACCGCACGATGCTGATTCTCGATATTTTCGCCCAGCATGCTAAGAGCAAAGAAGGTAAGGCCCAGGTTTCATTAGCGCAGATGGAATATCTGATTACCCGTGTGCGTGGTTGGGGTGGGGCGTTGTCGCGTCAGGCAGGTGGCCGCGCTGGTTCAAATGGTGGCGTAGGCTTGCGCGGTCCGGGTGAAACCAAGATCGAGGCTGATCGACGCCGGCTGCGTACCGATATGGCGAAATTGCGCAAGGAAATTGCGGGGATGAAAACCGCTCGCGAGGTTAAACGCGCGCAACGGCGAAGTTCTACGGTGGCCTCAATTGCCATTGCCGGATATACCAATGCCGGGAAATCTTCCTTAATTAATGCGATGACCGGGGCAGGTGTGCTGGTCGAAGACGCGCTTTTTGCCACCCTTGACCCAACAACTCGACGCGCAGAGCTCGCCGATGGCCGCACCGTTGTGTTTACCGACACCGTTGGCTTCGTGCGTCACTTGCCAACGCAGCTGGTTGAGGCGTTTCGTTCCACGTTGGAAGAAGTCGTGGAAGCTGATTTGGTGTTGCACGTTGTTGACGGCTCGGATCCGTTTCCACTGAAGCAGATCGAGGCGGTGAATTCCGTTATTAGGGAAATCGTCCGTGAGCAAAGAGTGGATGCTCCGCCTGAGATCGTGGTGGTCAATAAGATTGACGCGGCTGATCCATTAACACTCGCAGAGCTGCGGCATGTGCTCGACGATGTGGTGTTTGTCTCAGCGCACACCGGTGAAGGCATTGCTGAGCTGGAAGCCCGCGTCGAGCTGTTCTTAAATTCGTTAGATGCGCATAGCCATCTGCTGATTCCGTTCACGCGCGGAGATGTGGTCTCGCGGTTACATAAATTCGGCACGGTGTTGTCTGAGGAGTACACCGATCAAGGCACCATCATGGACGTTCGATTGCCGCACTCGCTGGCACAGGAACTGGCTGAGTTCATCATTTCCCCTGATACGGTGGAGTAGAAGTACCTGTAAGCGTCGATACGCAAATGCTTGACGACGCTCGCCTTCGTTCTTCATCACCGAAAAAGCCGATGGTGCCATTGGGATTGGCAGAAGGCTGGAATTGGTGTTTTTATGATTCGGCGTCGATAATAAAGACTCGTGAATAATTCTTCTTGGGGTTGGACCCTGCACGGTGATGGAAAATCAATTGAGCCAGGTGGCGTGGTAGCGCCAGATGAACGTTTGAGCTGGTCGCGCACGGTTGGCATCGGCATGCAGCATGTGATTGCAATGTTCGGTGCCACCTTGTTGGTACCAACGCTGACTGGTTTCCCGGTGAATACCACGTTGCTATTCTCTGGTTTGGGCACCATGATTTTCTTGTTGGTGACTCGCAACCGGTTGCCTTCTTATTTGGGATCGTCGTTCGGTTTCATTGCGCCACTGATGGCAAGCCAAGGTGAAGGCATTGCGGTTCAGCTTGGTGGCGTAGTTGCAGCTGGTCTAGCATTGATTCTGGTAGGTTTTGCGGTCAAGGCATTAGGCAAGCGCATTATCGATCTGGTCATGCCACCTGCTGTGACTGGCGCGATTGTGGCTTTAATTGGTTTGAACCTCTCACCGGCTGCGGTCAATAACTATCAGGAGCAGCCGCTGGTTGCGACCGTCACCCTGTTTGCCATCTTGACCTTTACCGTGGCATGTCGTGGCATGATTGCGCGTTTGGGCATCTTACTCGGTGTTATCACTGGTTGGGTGTTTGCTGCTGTCACCGGCAATCTCTCAGAGGGTGCCAGTGAAGCAATTGCGCAAGCTCCGTGGATCGGGTTGCCTGAATTCCATGCACCAACATTTACAGTGCCTGCTATCTTGATTACTTTGCCAGTTGTTATCGTCCTGATTGCAGAAAACGTTGGTCACGTGAAGGCAGTGTCGGAAATGACTGGTCGCGATCTTGATGATCTTGCAGGTGATGCCTTGATTGCAGATGGTATCGGTACTGCACTTGCCGGTAGCTTCGGTGGCTCTGGTACCACTACGTACGCTGAAAATATTGGTGTGATGGCAGCAACTCGCGTCTATTCCACCGCAGCGTATTGGGTAGCAGCATCAACTGCAGTTGTGTTGGCATTCATTCCGAAATTCGGCGTGCTGATCTTCACCATTCCAGTTGGCGTGCTTGGCGGTGCAGCATTGGTGCTTTATGGTTTGATCGGTATGCTCGGCGTGCGCATCTGGCAAGACAATCAAGTCAACTTCAATAATCCTGTGAACCTCACTGCCGCAGCAGTTGCATTGGTCGCCGGTATTGGTAACCTTTCGCTGACAGTCTTTGGTATCACGCTTGAAGGCATCGCATGGGGTTCAATCGGTGTGATCGCAGGCTACCCGCTGTTGAAGTGGATGTATGTAACCTTCGGTGAAGGCAAAAACGCAAGATTTTAAGCGTTAAGCGTGAATCATCACAAGCTGGATTTCCTTAATAGGGGTCCAGCTTTTTCGTGCCTAAATCACACCGGAAGTCATTACCTATGACTTGAGGTAATTGCTGGTGTGAGGTGGTGTTTTGCGCTAGTCTATGCCCAACATTAAGGAAAAATAGCAGCATAGACAGGTTGCTCCAGTGCAAAACAAAAAAAGGAGAAGCTGTGACCGAGACCATATCGACGTTCATGCACGGCGCGGATGTAGCATCAAGTAACAACAGCAAGCTGGAAACAAGTACGCGCCCAACCTCACCTGCAAGCACGGACACATTCACTGCTGAAGCTACCCTTAGTGCTTTTGGGCAGCCTACTGGCTATGCGTTGTGGTTGTATCCGTTGCTGCGTCATGTGTATGGGCCAGAAGCCACTGCGGTGGATACGTTAGCGGATAATGAAACGATGCTGTATGAGCGCGATCGCTTTCTAGGCGTGATTCCCGGTACCACATTTGGACCACGTATTCTGGCCTCTCACAGCAGCGTTGAAGCTGAACCTGCCTGGTTTCTTGATGATGTCCAGGCACACATGTTGGAGTCTTTTGAGACTTGTTATAGGTTGGCGAAAACACACCTCGGTGGCGATTTCACTGATACTGTGACATTGATTCTTGGTTGTGGTGATCATGGGCGGGCACAAGCACAGCTGGTGAAGGCCTTTGGTGGGGTGAGTATTGTGGTTGATGTCGATCGGGAAGTGTTGCAAGACGCCGTCGATAAGCAGTATGTCAATGTTATTTGTGAAGATATGCATACAGCCATTGCAACTGCTGCAGAGGCAAAAGTTGCGAATATTTCCTTAATAGTGGGGGTACATGCCCATGCCACCAACGCGATTGCCGAGGCACTCAGCTGCCACCTTTCCGGTGATTTGCCTATCACTGCAGTATTTCATCGTATTCCTTTGCCGAATGTGACCGATTTTGTGCCACGACATATTCGGCCTGTTCGATGGCGGTATACGCGGCTGCAGGATTCAGTGCTGGCGGAAAAATTGTCGTGGAATGTGTGTCGTGAGTATGTGGAATCGTTGTTGGCGTTTCAGGATTTTGGAGCGCTGGTGTTTGATTTGCAGCGGGGAGTGCGCCAGATTGCACTAGAGCGTGGCGTGTCACGTGCTGCGGAGCTGGTGGTGCGGCATGACGAGCATGTTGCTGCGTTGCGTAATCAGGGGGCGAGTGAGTTTAGCTGGGTGCTATTAGGCGGCCGTAGGAAGCGGGAGGCGATAAAAGCTTTAGATGCGACAGTTGCGGCACTGCGCGCGGTTGTGCAGCCACATGTGGGACTGGAAACCTGGCTGAGTTTTGCGGATTCGTGTTTGCCGGTGCAGCGGTATCCTGCGCGCACGTGTTATTTAGGATTCGGCCAGCAATTAAAAGTGGCTTTGGCGTTGAATGCCCTGGTGCGTGATAAGGTGATTGACACGCCAATTGCAATTGGAGTGTCGCCATTTCCGTATGCGCGTGAAACGGGGGTTGGCGCCTATGATGCATCGGCGGTTGCGTTATATGCAATGGCTGCGAGCGGTCGCGGCGCCGATTGGGTCCATGTTGGGTCGAAGTCTTTGCATTATGTGATTCTTGCCGATGGTTCTCAGCGTGCTGAGGATCAGATTCGTGTGTTGTTTGCCACAGATCCATCGATTACTGTGTTGCGTAGGTGCGCGATGGGGGATAGCCGCGCGCAGCGCTTGGCAGTGCAAGCAAAAATCTTCTCTGACGATGGCCAATTGGTGCATACTTAACGACACCTACCAATGCGACAACCGCTGGTACGTTTCCAAACTCTCATTGGAACACAACCAGCGGTTGGTGAAAAACAAGCTTACTTAAGCGTCGAGATCTTGTTCGATAAGGGCGGCGATCTTCTCCACTGCTTCAGCGTTATCTGAGGTCACAGTCACTTTGTCACCCTTTTCAGCGCCAAGAGCCATGATCATCAAAGAAGATGCTGCATCAGTTTCGTCGTCGTCTTCACCTTCAAGAGTCAAGAAGATATCTTCGTCGTATTCACCAGCAGCTTCAGCGATGATGGAAGCAGGGCGAGCATGAAGGCCGACTGCAGAGCCGACCGTAACGGTCTTGGAAGCCATTTTTAATGGTCCTTTCGATTCACAGCGAAACGATGCATGATCATTTGCTGACAGCAACATGTGACATTCTGCTCTTTGCAGTAGCGAGGGCACACGAGGTGCCGCTACAAATAGGAAGAGCGTACCTATGTCCGATTGTATGTGGTTTTATGTAAAACTGCCAACATTTTTCTTTGAATGTGAGATTTTTAGCAAAATACACAAGTCTTAGTACCGAATTTCCTCAACGGTGACAGGATATGACGCTGCATGGACTGGTCCTGGAATGGCAGTACCTGGCAGTGTTACGGCAGCTGTGCCATATCCCACAGCAAGCTGTAATGCCTCAGAGGCTGAATATCCTTCAACAATGCCGCGTAAGTATCCAGCCAAAGTACTATCACCTGCGCCAACAGTGGATAACACTTTGACAGGGGAACACCTTGCATACAAGGCAGTTTCTGAATTTATTAAGACAGCGCCTGCCGCACCAAGCGTCACTAAAACCTCAGGTAATCCTTTGTGAAGCAGCTTGTCGCAAGCAGCCAGTAATGGCAAAAAATTACCGTTTTCGACTTCGTTTTCTAAAATCTCGCCTGGAATACCGACAAGCTGACCAAGCTCTAAGCTATTCGGCGATAAAAGATCTGGTGCGCACTGATCGAGGCGATCGTAAACTGCACGCAGCGGGGCATCGGCAGTATCGATTGCGATTTTCACATTTGGGGCATAATTGCGCAGGAGTTGGGTAATTTCGCAATACCAATCTGCGGTGAGGCCCGGTGGTAGGGAGCCAGCGAGGGCAACCCATTGCGCTAGTGGACTGTGTTGTAAAATCGCTGATTCTAAACTTTTTTGATCCTCAGCAGTCAGCTCTGCGCCTGCACCATTGAGTTTCGTGGTTGTCCCATCTGGTTCGCAGATGGTGGTATTGATGCGTACGCTATTCGTTGCTGGCGTATTGACGAAAGAAATGCCCGTTTTACGTGCGAGCTGTAAAAAATGATCGTGGGCATGTGCGGGGAAAATTGCCAAGTTTGCAATGGCTGCTTTGTGCAGTGCATGGGAAACATTCATGCCTTTGCCACCGGCAGAATGCAAGGTAGTGGACACACGTTGTACGTTGCCAGGTACGAATAGTTCCGAAAGTTGAAAAGTGGTATCGATACTCGGATTAGGAGTGACTGTGACAATAAGAGGTTGGTGTTTGGTCTTGTTCACATTTTCACCTGCCTCACGTTTCATCAAAAAGATGAAATATTTCTCATGTGCCTTTTCGGGCGCGTTCTTGCTGTGTCACTTTGTTCACTCAGTAGTTTAACGGACTACCTGCGGGAGTTTTGAATTGAGTGCTAAAATTGCTTGTGAATCGATGTTTCGGAAGTTTGCTACTACTGGCAAAGATCCGGACATTTCGACGATCGGTTTGTAGGTGCACAACCAAAAAGAATAGGGCATAGAAACCAAATTTGATTTTTTGGTTTATTGCGAAAATGTTGTTTTTGTGGTGTTCTAGAACTAATACCTTTTTGAAAGTGAGGAACGCTTCTTATGTTCGATGATGTGACAAGTGGCACAGGTTATAAGGGTACGGCTGTTGTACCAGGCGTACGCTATGCAAAGGCAGTGTGGATCAGTCCGCGCCCAAAGTTACCGCAAGCTGGTGATGTCGTCGACGAAGCAAAGCGTGAAGCGGAGTTGGAACGTTTTACTATCGCCGCTGATACAGTCGCTCAACGTTTGCTTGAGCGTTCCGAGCGAGCAGTAGGTGATGCTTCTGCAGTGTTGAAAGCTACTGCCGGCATGATTAATGATCGTGGTTGGCGCAAGGCTGTGAAAAAGGGTATCACTGGAGGTCATCCGGCTGATTATGCCGTTGTTGCAGCAACGACCAAATTTGTTGCTTTGTTTGAGGCCGCCGGCGGAGTGATGGCTGAACGCACAACTGACTTGCGTGATATCCGTGATCGCGTGATCGCAGAACTGCGCGGTGAATCAGAGCCGGGTCTGCCGGCAGTAACTGAACGGGTAGTGCTATTCGCCGACGATCTCTCTCCAGCCGATACAGCTGCTTTAGATACCGAATATTTTGTCGGTCTTGTAACTGAACTTGGCGGACCTACCTCGCATACTGCAATTATTGCGCGTCAGCTCAACGTGCCGTGCATCGTTGCAGCAGGATCAAGTATCCAAAACATTGCTTCTGGCGAGATGATCTTAGTGGATGGTTCATTGGGCACAATCACCCTTGAAGCTGATGCCGAGACGGCACTTCTTGCCGAGCAAGAATCTCATATGCAAGCAGAACGAATTGCACAGTGGCGCGGTCCAGCGCAGACTAAAGATGGTCACCGTATTCAACTGCTCGCGAATGTACAAGACGGCAATTCTGCACGTGTAGCAGCAACGCAAAGCCAAGCGGAAGGCATTGGTCTGTTCCGTACCGAGTTGTGCTTCTTAACCGCTACCGAGGAACCATCTGTCGAAGAACAAGCCGCTGTCTACAAGAAAGTGCTTGAACAGTTCCCAGACGCAAAAGTAGTTGTGCGGTCCTTAGACGCAGGTTCTGATAAGCCAGTGGCGTTTGCGAATATGGCAGATGAGATCAACCCAGCACTAGGTGTACGCGGTCTTCGTGTTGCGCGTGCGAATGAGCCAATTATGACTCGTCAGCTTGACGCTATTGCGCTTGCAGCACAGCAATTGGGTCGCGATGCTTCCAGCCCGACGTGGGTGATGGCGCCAATGGTGGCAACTGCACGCGAAGCGAAGTGGTTCTCGGCACTCTGTAAAGAACGTGGCTTAATTGCTGGTGCCATGATCGAAGTTCCTGCCGCATCATTGATGGCAGATAAGATCATGCCATATCTCGACTTCGTCTCGATCGGTACGAATGATTTAACGCAATATACAATGGCAGCCGATCGCATGTCACCACAATTGGCATATCTGACGGATCCTTGGCAGCCAGCGGTACTGCGTTTGATTGAGCACACCTGTAAGGAAGGTCAGCGTTTTAATACGCCTGTTGGTATTTGTGGTGAAGCAGCAGCGGATCCACTGCTGGCATGTGTCTTGACTGGTCTGGGCGTGAACTCACTCTCAGCGGCCTCAACTGCAATTGCAGCCGTCGGTGCACAACTTGCTGCAGTCGATTTTGAAACTTGCAAGCGTGCTGCCGCAGCCGCACTTGATGCTGAAGGCGCAAAAGACGCTCGAGCAACAGTACGAAAGATCCTGATGAGCAGTTAATCCGTAGAAAACAGCTGGCCACTGTCTTTGGAGAAGTTACCAAAGATAGTGGCTTTTTCTATGCCTTCTCGATTCCACAACACCCTGCCGCACTCGTTCAAGTATTGCAATGCTTATCGACGCTGCGGCATTTGCGTATCAGTACAAAATTTCAGGGTATAAGACTCAGATCCTCGTAAAAATGTGGTACTTCTTGAGCAGAAGCACCACATGTACGCATTATCAGCGATGAAACTCTAGGCTGGTGCGATGACAACCTCGATATTACGATCACGAAGGGCTTTCACGAAGCTGTCTGGCACGTTTGCATCGGTGACAATTACATCAATATCAGAAATAGCGCCAAAGCTTACGAGATAGTCGGTTCCCATTTTTGTAGAGTCGCACAACACCACAACTTTTTGGGCATTGGTAATCATAGCTGACTTAATCGCTGCTTCTTGAGAATCAGCAGTTGATAACCCATGATCGAGTGTTAAAGCGTTAGTGCCGATAAACGCAACATCAGCACGCATAAGAGCGAGCGTACGAAGTGCTGGTGCACCAACGACAGCCTGAGTAATGCCGCGCACGCTGCCGCCAAGCAGTTGCACCTCATCGAGATTGGCATTCGCCAAAGTAAGAGCAATAGACAAGGAGTTCGTAACAATCGACCAATGCTTCGCTGTTGGCTGTAATGAGATTAGCTCAGCTAGAGCAGCAGTTGTTGTACCTGCATCTAAGAACATTCCACCTTGTTGATCGGGGAGAAAGGCAAGTGCTGCTTGTGCAATCGAATTTTTAGCAGTCGATGCGGAGCGTGCTCGAGCATCGAGTGGATATTCGGTGGTTTGGAAAGTTTGATTTGCTACTGCACCGCCATGAACGCGATGAACCACACCTTCTCGGTCAAGCACTGCTAAGTCACGGCGAATGGTTTCTGCGGTAACGTCAAAACGTGCAGCGAGTTCCGTAACATTTACGCGTCCTTCAATTGCAGTCAGTGAGGCAATCTGACGACGGCGTTCTTCTGAATACATTGTTACACGGATCTCCTTGAATCAGTATGTGTTGAGTTTGCATTTGGCAATCAAACATTTGCTGAAGCGAAAAGAAGTGAAACAAAAACGAGATGTTTCTGTTATTTCTGAAGTATTCGCAGATATACGAACTTCATGTTTGAAAGTCACTCATCATCTTCCCACATTTGTGAGTTTGAGTGGGAAAAAATGTTGCTTTTTCATCGTAATGTGGCGCTTCAAGCGTGTAGGAAAACACTCTTAAAATCCGAGTAAGTCGATGACCTGTGGGTTTTGCCATATTTTGGTGACATCGGGGTAAACGTGAAAACGCCCACATTAAGAAATAGGGGTAGAACTTTGGGGGTATTGAGAGCTTAGAATGTACTAAAAACAAGCAAACCTGTCAGACGTCATACAACACTGACTGATGTATTTGCTTACGTATCGTCGCGATTTTGCCACCAATAGATGTGAAGATTGGCAATTGTCAATGATGGTTCGCACAATTATCCTGAATGTCCGCATGGACTAGTTGGCATTCACGTGGTGGCTCACAACTGCGCTTAGAGCGCAAAGTGAAAGATCTACAAGGCCTGAACGATAAATTGGCCGTACCATGCAGGGTATATGCATGAATTGCGTTAGAAACTGCGGAGCAAGCTTACGACTTTGCCTTGAATTTGAGTATCGGCTGTAACTGGAATGTCGTCGAATTCTGGGTTGTGGGGGAGAAGCCACGAACCTGAGGATGTAACCGCATATTCTTTGACAGTCGCCTCGCCGTCGATAAGCGCTGCAACGATTTCTCCATTTTCTGCAACATTTTGCGCACGAACAACCACATAGTCACCATCCAGAATGCCCGCATCACGCATAGATTCACCGTTGACTTTAAGCATAAAATGTTCGCCTTCACCGATAATCTCGCGGGAAAGCAAAAATTTATTTTCTACATGTTCTTCGGCAGTAATTGGAACACCTGCTGCAATCGTGCCAACCAGAGGAACAGTAAAGTAGTCGTCAAGGTTGATTTCTGGATCTTGTACTTGTTTCTTAGGTTTTGGACCAGTCTTTTTTGTGTGTTCGGTTGGCAACGTAGTGATATTAACTGCACGTGGCTTGTTTGAGTCTCGAACTACATAGCCTTTTCGAACCAATTCATTAAGCTGGTACGAAACAGATGATGTGGAATGCAATCCAGCTGCATCACCAATTTCGCGAATGCTTGGAGGGTATCCGCGCAATTGAACTGCGTCAATGATTACTTGTAATACTTGGCTTTGACGAGATGTTAACGGTTCGCGTTGATCTTTTTTGCTGGATTTACTCGACATGGCTTGTTTTCCTCCAATTGGCATTTTCTCTGATACTAGCAGAGGTTTTCGATTGACTTCAATTAGTTCGACAAGATGTGTCGAATCTTTCATCGAAGATTTTCTGCTATTGGCGAGATGATCGTGTAGGAGACATGGTCTACTTTTTCGTTATTATTAGAGCTAGTCATGGGTTTTTAAGAATATATCCATATCGAATAGATGTTCGAGTTTGACAAATGTTGTAACCGCCATAATAATTTAAACATAATTCCTATTTCGAACAATTGAGCGAAGTTGGTATTGGTAACTTAAAGTATTTCGATATCTTGAAGCTCAATGCCGAATCTCTGTGCAACATTAACGAGAAAGTACGACTATGACTGCTCTTCAACCTCGACGAGTACAAGCATCGGAGCTGTGCCCAGTTGTTGTGCCACCTGCTGCAGTGTGGAATGGTGGCATGCAGTTGGCTTTTCAATCCGCCATCTCCCAGTCGACATCACGGTCACAGCAAGTTGGATTGCGTAGAACAGTTGCTCATGCAAGCCTATATTTGCTGGAAAGTTTGAAACGCTACTCTCTTGTGATCATTTCCGCATTGTTGTTTAGTGCGGGTATCTCCATGCTGCTTGCTAATGATCCACAAGAGACATCTTTCTTTGATGCAGAGTATATGCAAGTTATCGCTGATACAGGCATGTAACTTCGACTATATCTGACAATTTGATATCTCTTGGCATAATAAGAGAGAGAATTTGTCTGCAAAGAGAAAGAGTCTTGTCTTATGCACTGCCCATTTTGTCAACACGAGCATTCCAAAGTTATTGATTCTCGTGTTGTTGATAGCGGAACAGCTATTCGACGTCGTCGTGAATGTAGCGCATGCCAAGGTCGTTTCACAACGATGGAAAAGGCTCAACTATTGGTTGTGAAACGTAATGGTTTAACTGAGCCATTTAGCCGCGATAAAGTGGTGTCTGGTGTACGCCGTGCGTGCCAAGGACGTGATGTTAGTGATGATTCTCTGAAACGTTTAGCGCAGCAGGTTGAGGAAAAAGTTCGTCAAAATGGTTCGTCTCAGATCCATGCCAATGCAATTGGTCTTGCTATTCTTGAGCCGCTTCGAGAACTTGATGAAGTCGCATATCTCCGTTTTGCGTCTGTGTATAAGTCGTTTGAATCAGCGCAAGATTTTGAATCTGAAATTCGTCTCATGCATCGACTCGACAGGACACTATAAACGCGATTTCGTGCAACGTATCTTCTTGCGATACAAACGTGCACATGATGCCGGCATAACATCAGTCGCCGGCGGCACGTCAGTTGCGCTAGTCTCGTACGCATGATGCATGCAGGAGACAATTCAAGACACGTGCATGCATGGTATAAATACAGTCAATGTACGCTGATGACCGCTTGCAGTCATAGTGGAGCTGTGCCACTTTTCATGATGTTCTAGGAATGCAACAGCATAATGTGATTAATGGCGTCAAACTCCCATGAAACTCCACTTTTTGCATTACGTTTGTGTGTATTGCCCTAACGCAGTTGCTGGATGAGTTTGTTGATTTTAGATTCTGAAACCTTTTGTGAGGTACCAAGTCGTTGAGCAAACGTACTCACACGCAACTCTTGAATCAACCACTGAATATTTTTCACCTCAGTGGTTTTTTCTCTTCCTGTTGGCAGCAATGCAAGTTTGTCGAACAATCGATCTTCCACAGCATGAATTGAATCCATCCGCTGTAAGTCTTTGGTCGTAGAATAGCCCAGCTCCTCAATACGAATATGCATCGCCTGTATATACCGTGGCAAATGCTGCAAACGAGCCATGCCGTGTCGAACTAAGGCATGTCGTGGCAATAAGAACGCTAATTGTTCACGCATGTCGTCCCAAGCGGGACCGTTTCGTGTCGCAACCTGATCCGCGGTTTGTAAATATAACACCAACGCCGGTGCCAGGGTTGTGACAAAGGTACGTACTTTGGTCGGTGTCTGTGACCGCACTGTTTCCAGTAACTTCTGAAACTTTGCTGGATCACGTACCGGCCCGCCAGCTTCCATCATCAGATCACGAATCGCGGCAATACGCGCTTCTTCGACAAAGCCGTGAGCACCGCCGTGTGGATAATTTTCAATACCTACGCGTTGTTGTAGCGATAAACCATTGAGCATCTTCTGCGTATTTACCGAAATTGTTTCCAGAAGCAGCGTCAATGTAGTTGTCAGCATCGCAGCATCAGCTTCTGCTTGGGTACCCATTGCCTTAATAGCCAGGCCTTTGGCAGTTTTGACCAACGCCGGATACGTCGTGACCTGCTGACCATCGACTATTGTAGTCACTTCGGATTCAATAGTGCCCAGTGTTTCAGCAGTCCAAGGGCCAGTCGTATGTTGTTCAACAACCTGAGTCACCTTAGCCACAGATGCTCGAATTTGTTGCTGTTTGCGTTGTTTGAGTTGGATCAGCGACTTATCGTGATCCAAAATCTTGCCGCGTTTATCAATTGCAGCGAAGGTCATTCGTAAATGTGCAGGTAGTTTCGCCGGTTGAAAATCACCGGCATCAATACCCACACCACCAAATTGTTGCAAAATGGTTGCAAGCTGTTGATACAACGTTTCAGGTGCATGTGGTCGCAGTAACGGCAGGACCTTCTTGGCGTACTCAGGCGCAGGAACGACTTGACGTCGTACATGCTTTGGCAAACCACGAATGAGTTCAGTGACCAGTTCTTCACGCATGCCAGGCACAAGCCAGTGATATTCCGTATCATCCAGACCTGCCAAAATCGGAATAGGAATGTGAATGGTCACACCATCGAATTCAGTACCCGGCTCAAACTGGTACGACAATTCGAAACTTAAGGTTTTTGAATGCCAGGTTGTTGGAAATGCCTCCTCCGTAACTACGGACGCTTGATCGTTGACCAAATGCTCAGGATCAAAATCCAACAAGGTACGATTGCGTTGCTGCTGACGCTTCCACCAATGATCAAAATTACGTCCACTTGTGACCGATACCGGCAGACGAGCATCATAAAACGCAAATAGCGTTTCCTCGTCAACCACAATATCGCGACGTCGTGCACGATGCTCGAGTTCCATTGCCTCTTGCAGCTTTTCGACGTTACGGTGGAAGAATTTGTGGTGGGTAGTCCATTGCCCTGCAATCAACGCCTCACGAATAAACATTTCTCGAGCTGCTGGCGCATCAATGCGCTGGTATGCGACCAATCGATCAGCCACGATTGGCACACCATATAAGGTAGAGCGCTGATAGACCATTGCTGTTGCTTTTTTACTCGACCAGTGCGGTTCGGAATACTGGTGTTTCAGTAATCCTTGAGCACAGCGTTCCACCCAGATCGGATCGATACTTGCAACGTCTCGACCAAACAGTCGGGAAGTTTCTACCAGTTCCGAGGCAATAATAAATTGCGGACTGGTTTTTGCCACACTTGAGCCAGGGAAAATATAAAAACGCGTGTTCCGTGCGCCTTGATATTCCTTGGTTTGGCCAATACGAATGCCAATATGCGAGAGTAATCCTGTAATCAGGGACTGGTGAATAGCAGTGGCCTGGTCGGTTTCTAACGCAAAGTTTAATCCGTCATCGTCGTTGGTGTGACGAGTAGCTCGCGGTTGGCTTGGCACGATGGGATCTAAAGCGTAGCCTTGCTGCGTTGACCACGAAAGCTGTTCGCTGATCGATTTCAGTTGCCGGACTAAATCGAACCATTCGCGAATTCGCATGTAATGCAAGTATTCACGTTGCATCTGTTTTTTAAATGCATTGCTCGAGAGCTGTTGTCGAGTGGTCGTAATATAGTGCCAAAGTTTGAGGTAGCTTAAAAAATCACTGGTGGGATCCTTGAAACGAGCGTGCAGTTGATCAGCTTGTGCTTGGAATTCAAGTGGACGCTCGCGAACGTCTTGGATGGATAATGCTGCAACAATAACTTGCATTTCATGTAAACATCCCAGTTCATTGGCAGCAACTAACATGCGAGACATTCGAGGATCGAGTGGAATTTTCGCAATATCGCGTCCGATTCGAGTCAAACGTGGTGTGTGCGCACGGGTTTCTAATTGCTCTAAGGCACCAAGTTCATGCAGCAATACCATGCCATCTCGAATGGCTTTGGTATCGGGGGCTTGTAAGAAAGGAAAATCTTCAATATCACCAAGTTGTAGCGCTGCCATTTGCAAAATAACTTGGGCTAAATTGGTACGCAAAATTTCTGGATCCGTAAAAGCCGGACGCGAGTCAAAATCCTGCTCTGAATACAACCGAATCGCAACACCATCTGCAACACGACCGCACCTACCACTTCGTTGCGCTGCCGATGCTTGGGAAATTGGCTCAATTGGCAGCCGCTGGACTTTCGTGCGCACTGAATAACGAGAAATACGAGCGGTACCGGCATCGACAACAAAGTGAATACCTGGAACCGTTAAGGAGGTTTCAGCAATATTTGTCGAAAGCACAATGCGACGCAAACTATGCGGCTGGAATACGCGGTGTTGTTCTTGGTTACTTAAGCGACCAAATAAGGGGACTACCTCAATACCGCGCCAATGTTTTGCTTCAATGGCTTCCATTGCTTCACGAATATCAGCCTCACCTGCAAAAAAGCACAAGATATCGCCATCGCCATAGCCCATCAGCTCTTCTAATGCTTCGAGTAAGCCATCAACCGGATCAATATCTACAGTTGTATCACCAACAGTTCGTTCGAGCGGACGATACAAAATCTCAACAGGGAAGGTGCGTCCTGAAACCTCGATAATTGGAGCCGGTGTGCCGCTTGGGCTCGCGAAATGCTGCGCAAAACGTTCCGGATCAATAGTTGCGGAGGTAATAATAACCTTGAGATCAGGTCGCTTCGGCAAAATCTGTTTGAGATAGCCCAACAAAAAATCGATATTTAGACTGCGTTCATGGGCCTCATCAATAATGATGGTGTCGTAGCGCAGCAGTAAACGGTCACGTTGCATCTCTGAAAGCAAAATGCCATCCGTCATTAATTTGATCGCAGTGGTATCACTGACCTGATCATCAAACCGAATCGCATAGCCTACCGATTCACCAACTGGTTGCTGCAATTCTTCGGCAATGCGTTCAGCAACTGTACGTGCTGCTAATCGACGCGGCTGTGTATGTCCAATCAACCCACGCCGGCCGCGGCCTAATTCCAAACATATCTTTGGAATTTGCGTGGTTTTACCAGAACCAGTTTCACCAGCAATAATCACAACTTGATTGGCTTGAATTGCCGCAACAATATCGTCTTTGCGCTCACTAACTGGCAAGTTTGCAGGATAGTCAGGAATTGGAAGATGCTCAATACGAGTTGTATAGCGTTGCTGTGCCACACGAATATCGCGCTCAAGGCTTGTAAAAGCCTGAGCCGTACGTGCCTTGTTCACGCGATTGCGCAGTTTGGCGGCGTCGTAAAGCGTGGTGGTTTGCAATGCTTCGAGACACTGCGTGCGGCGTGCTTGTAGTTTGGAATCAAGGTTTCTGCGCCGATGATCCGAGCGGCGATTGCGAGGGCGAGGATGGGATGTTTCAGACATAGTTAGAGCCCACTTTACCTGCGGTCAAAGCTTTTGCGCTACTAAAGAGAAATGGTGACTTATCAGTGCATTTTATGGCCACTGTTGTTAAAGTGACTTAAGAATGGATTTCAATAATCGACCAGCGAAAGGTGGATGAATAAAGATGTCTGAAGATCAAAAAGACAATGAGTTTCCTCGCTATCAGCCAACACCACATCCAGAAGATCAAGCCGCTTTTGCGCAACGCTATGGTAATGAGGCCCAAGGATTTTACGGTGATGGCAGCGCAGCGGAAACATCGTGGACATCTACATTTCATTCGGATGAATCCGCTGAGAATCCATACACACAAACGCGAATGACCACTCGCGAACGCGGGATTGATTTTAGTTCGGTTATCTCCTATGGCTTTAAAGCAACCTTCGCATTGCCTAAGTGGTGGGTGATTCCTGCTATCGTGTTGTACATTTTCGTTGCTATTGGGGTGGGCGTGATGGCGTACTACACGTTGTCGAACCTGGATCCTGAAACACTACAAGCTGGTGCAAATGCAGCTGATCCAACAGCGAATCTGGAAAATCAAAGCGATTTTACGATGACAATTGTGGTCAATGGATTGACAGCATTAGTTACCCCACTGATCTATTCGGCAACGTTATTACAGATCCGAGGCAAGCAGCTTTCCTTAAGCACTGTGTGGGAGAATGCAAAATATATGCGTTCACTGCTTGCTGGTTTATTAGTTGGAATTATTCAGGTTGTGTTGTCGTTTGTGGTGCTAATTGCTGTGCTCTCGCTCGTTGAAAATGGCATGATTGCGGTTGTCGTAGTCTCACTGAGCAATATGCTTCAAGCGGTATTTATCAATGTCTTTTTCATGTTTGTGGTCATACACGTCATTGATACTGATGAATCGATCTTGACTGCACTTGGTAACAGTGCCGTGTTGGTAGCCAAGAACTACTTCCCGGTGGTGGGTACTATGATCGTGATTACTTTGATCTTTGCTCTTATGACAGGGTTGACGCTCACCATTGGCTTGATCATTGCAGTGCCGTTTAGGGTACATGCAACAACTCATTTGTATCGTCAGATTGCACACAAGAGCTACCCACAGATGTAGTAAATGTTCTGCAATTTATGCACACAAGTGGAAACAGATTGGGAAAAATAAACAGATATGCACTGTTTATTTAGACAGTTTTCCTTATGATACAGAGTGTTGGCCATATTTCTGTACAGACAATTCTTGTCAAAAAAACATCTGTGATGTGTGTACCGAGATTACCAGCGATTGCATTGGCAGATTGTATGGTGAGCATGGGAAAAGATTGGCAAGGGGAGTGGTAATCGCTTCTGCGAAGACTTGCAGGGATCTCCTAGTTCTGAGCATTGAAAAACTCCGGTGAAGCAGGTTTCTTCACCGGAGTTATTCAGGTTTGAGAAGGCCCGTAAGATCTTCGCAGCCTATTCAGGACGTCCCACTACCTTATGGAAGGAACGTACAACGACATCACCAAATAATTTGAAATCATCACCTCGGGTTGAAGAAGAACGGAACACAATGCCGACCTGGCGTGAAGCAGTTGTATCCGGTGCGAAGGTTGCAGTGGCAAGACCCATGCGCTCGGATTCGGTTGCATGTGCTGATTCAGGGATTAACGTCGCACCCATGTCGGCACGAATGAGTTCTAACACAGTGGTTAAAGACGATGCACGGGTACCAGCATCAGCTCTGAGAATAGGGTTAAACTCCGCCTGGCGGCATAAATCTACTACCTGATCTCGTAAGCAGTGGCCGTCGTCAAGCAAAAGTAGACGAACATCTCGTAAATTATTCAAGGTAAGGTCGGTGCGCCCTGCTAAGGCGTGTTGTGGTGGCATTGCCATGACAAAATCTTCTGTATACAGAGGAACTTCGTTCAGTCCAGAAGCATTTGCTGGCAATGCGATTAAAGCGCAGTCAATTGCACCGTCACGTAAAGCGGTGATCAAATGCTTTGTTTGATCCTCGATGATGTTAAAAGTTAGGTCAGGGTATTCTTCGCGCAGAATCGCAATAATTTCTGGAAGTAAATATGGTGCAATCGTTGGAATCATACCAACAGTCAACGAACCCGCCAGCGTTCCAGACGCGCCTTGTGCATGAGTAAGAAAACTATCAGCGGCATTTAACGTAGCTTTTGCAAGAGGAAGCAGTTTCTCGCCAGCTGGAGTAATAATCACACGTCGGGTCGAGCGTTCAATGAGTTGAACGTCTAATCCAGTCTCGAGCGCAACAAGTGCCTGCGACAAAGAAGGTTGTGAAATATTTAATTTTGCTGCGGCAGTGCCAAAGTGTTTATTTTCAGCAATCGTAACGAAAGTACGCAGCTGTGCGAGAGTTGGCCGATATTCTTTATTGCTCATATACGTAAACTTTAGCAAAGGATTGAATTTACTTATAATAGCAAATTTCATATTTTGGATTAATAAAAAGCCAGATTATGAATTATGTGCCGCTAACTTTAGTTATGTAATTTTTGCCCGTGTGACTAATGGGGTAATACGGGGGTAAAATCCGTCAGTTTCGCGAAGCTGTTTTGGATGATATTGGCAATCGTTGCTAATAGGGAAATTATGGTCTAGTATGGATGCAGCATGTGGTTAAGGTTATAAAAATGCCTTAACTCATGAGCGTTTAGCAATCGCGTCGACTTCTTGATTCATCAGTACATGAGAAACTTCGAGTGCGAATCCGAAGATTATCTTTTTGTGAAATTCAGAAGCGGCACTGAACAATTTGGAGGCATCATGGCAATTCTTACCATTGGCGATAAGTTCCCAGAGTTTAAGCTCACTGCACTCAAAGGCGGCGATCTGCACAGCGTAAATGCTAGCCAGCCAGAAGATTATTTCGAAGAAGTTTCCCTTGATAAGTATCCAGGCAAATGGAAGGTTGTGTTCTTCTATCCAAAGGACTTCACCTTCGTTTGCCCAACTGAGATTGCAGCATTCGGCAAATTGAATGAAGATTTCGCAGACCGTGATACTCAGATTCTCGGCGGTTCCGTTGATAATGAGTTCTCTCACTTTAACTGGCGTGCACAGCATCCAGAGTTGAAAGAGATCCCATTCCCAATGTTCTCTGACATCAAGCATGAACTCATTCGTGCCCTTGGCGTGGAGAACGAGGGTGGTGTTGCTGATCGTGCGACCTTTATTATCGATCCAGATGGCATTATTCAATTTGTGTCCGTCACTCCAGATGCAGTTGGCCGTAATGTCGATGAGGTTTTGCGTGTGCTGGATGCGCTGCAGTCTGAAGAAGTTTGCGCATGTAACTGGAAAGCAAACGATCCAACCAAGAACATCGACCGTTTCAGTGAGATGAAAGAAGGCCTGAAGTAATGTCGATTGCGGAACTGAAGTCGGCATTGCCGGAGTACGCGAAAGACCTCAAGCTCAATATTGATGCTCTCGCACGAGCAACTGTGCTGACTGACCAGCAAAAATGGGGCACGTTTGTTGCCTGTGCTGCAGCAACACGAAATGCCACGGTCATTCAAGAAATTGTTGCAGAAGCGAAAGACCACTTAAGCCCTGAAGCACTGCGCGCCGCATTTGCTGCTGCATCGGTGATGGCAATGAATAACGTGGTCTATCGTGCAAAGCACTGGCTTGGCGACGATTTTGCGCAAATCCGTATGGGGTTGCGTATGAATATCATTGGTAACCCTGGCGTCGAAAAGCAAGATTTTGAATTGTGGGCACTTGCAGTCTCCAGCATGAATGGTTGTGAATTTTGCACCATTGCACATCAAAAGACTGTCGAAGTTGAAGGTGTGACGAAAGACGCCATTTTTGAAACAGTCAAGATTGCAGGCGTGGTGACTGGTGTCGCACAGGCATTAGCAATTGAAGATGCTTTGTCACTCTAAGCAATTCATTGTGCTCAGCTCGGTGATACACTGAAAGTTAAATGTGCCAGTCATGATTGATGATGACTGGCACATTTTTTTAACGTTACGAGGAGAGAATCTCAAGATTGGCAAAGCGTACTTCACCTGCTGCATCTGAAGCATCAAGATCGACTGTTGCCTTGAAACTAAATGCGTGATCATCAGCAGGGTCTTTGATGATTTGCTGCACTGTCCAAAGCCTGCCAGTTGTTTCTAATCGGAAATACTCACTGCCTCGAGCATCGGGACCAAGATCAACGTCGGCGTATTCGTCGAAATAATCATCGAGTGCTGTAGCAAAGTCTGGTTGTGGGTCTAAATATTCAAGCATTTGGGCAAGTTCTTCTTCACGTTCAAAGGCAAATAATTGCACCAAGCGGAACATTGTGTTGCGAATCATGATCGTAAACGCACGTCGCTGCGCAGAAAGTGCGGTTGGGTCTTCGATGCCAAAGGCCAATTCGCGTTGCAGCGTTTCTTCTGAAATTGGCGCATCGGGATCTGCCATCTGTGCCCATTCATCAACCAAGGAAGAATCAACTTGCCGAACCACTTCTCCGAGCCAAATGATGATGTCATCGAGCTGTTCAGTGCGGAATTCTTCTGGAACTGAGTGGGAAAGTGTTCGCCAGGCATCGGTTAGATACCGCAAAACCACACCTTCAGCGCGAGCAATGCCATAAGTTGCGATCAAATCTGAGAAAGTCATGCCATGCTCAATCATGTCACGCACAATTGACTTCGGATGAATATCGAATTCGCGCGCCCATGGTAGTTGCTGACGATAGAGCTCAAAAGCGTGCTCCAACAGATCTTCGAGAGGTTTTGGCCAGGTAATTTCCTCGAGAATCGCCATGCGTTCGCTATATTCAACGCCTTCAGCCTTCAAGGTAGCAATTTCTTCACTGCGTGCTTGTTTTTGCTGTGCGATTAATACCACGCGTGGATCTTCCAAAATTGCCTCGTACACACTTACTACGTCAAGGGCATAGGTTGGACTTTGTGGATCCAGCAGTTCGAGAGCTGCGATGGCAAATGGTGTAAGTGGCTGATTGAGCGCAAAATCTCGCTGTAATTCTTGGGTAATTGCGTATCGACGCCCACTTGCATCTGGTTGCTCGAGACGCACCACAATACCTGAATTGACTAAGCTGCGAAAGATCTCAAGGGCTTTAAGAATCAACGTATTTTGTTTCGCACGAGTTTCATGATTACTGCGCAGCAGATGCTTCATATGCTCAAAACCATCACCTGGACGAGAGATGACATTCAATAACATTGAGTGAGACACACGAAATTGACTCATCAACGGTTCAGCTTCGGCGTTGATCAAACGTTCATACGTTTTCTCAGTCCAAGTTATTTCACCATCTCTAGCAGCTTTTTTCCGCAATTTTTTCAGCTTTTGAGGATCGTGACCTGCGCGTTGCCGCAATCGCCAATTTTCAATTTCATGTTCGGTTGCTTCAATTACCACAGTACCAACCGTGTCATAACCAGCTCTACCTGCGCGACCTGCAATTTGATGAAATTCACGAGACGCTAAAATGCGCATCTTCGCGCCATCAAATTTTGCTAAACCAGTAAACAGTACTGTGCGGATTGGAACGTTAATACCAACGCCGAGAGTATCTGTGCCACAAATAATCTTCAGCAATCCACTTTGCGATAATTTTTCAACTAACCGACGATACTTCGGCAACATCCCAGCATGATGCACACCAATACCACGACGCAACAAACTTGAAAGCGTTTTACCAAAAGTGGTGGTGAACTTGAAGTTTCCAATTTCATCGACGATGCGTTGTTTTTCTTCAGCCGTAATCACCTTTAAACCATGAAGTGATTGTGCCCGCTCCACAGCTTCTTTTTGAGTAAAGTGCACCACGTAAATTGGTGCTTTTTTACTGCTGAGTAAGTTTTCAATAGTTTCATGCACTGGGGTGTACACAAACTCAAATTCCAAAGGAACAGGACGTGTGGCGTCACTTCCAACCAAATGCGTTTCACGATTCGTACGCGCCGATAAATCTTCCTGCAACTTCTGCGTATCGTTAAGCGTTGCCGATATTAATAAAAATTGCGCTTTTGGCAATTCAAGCAATGGCACTTGCCATGCCCAACCACGGTCAGGTTCCGAATAATAATGGAACTCATCCATGATGACTTGATCGATATCCGCATTGGCACCATCACGTAGGGCAATATTGGCAACAACTTCAGCTGTCGCACAGATAATTGGTGCACGGCCATTCACAGTGGCATCACCTGTCATCATGCCCACGGATTCTGGTCCAAAAATATCGCACAGGGCAAAAAACTTTTCCGAAACTAAAGCCTTAATAGGGGCCGTGTAAAAACTGCGTTGCCCACGTGCTAACGCAATAAAATGTGCAGCTGTTGCCACCATTGACTTTCCACTGCCAGTAGGCGTTGCCAAAATAACGTTGTCATTGGCCAAGATATTTAAAATTGCTTCTTCTTGCGCCGGGTACAACGTAATATTTCGTTGCCGTGTCCAAGCAACGAATGAATCATAGATAGATTCATCGATATAATCTTCTGGAACATCGGCAAGGTCTGGCAATAAACGAGATAAAGTCACTCTTTAACACTAGTCGGCAGTGTGCAAAAGTGCATCTATCTTCAGGTTTATGGACACATTCCAAGGAGGGTAGTGCCAGCATAGGGTAATGAAGTGATTAAGATTGCTCGTCGTTCGGTGACGAGTCCTGCGGATGAGTGCTTTCAGAATCGTGCTTATGAGCAGCAGGCGGTGTGGAATCATGCTCGTGTCGTGCATCGCGCGCTGTATCATCGGATGCTTTGTCAGTGTCATCAGCAGGGGAGTCTTCGGATGCTACGGCATACTGAGGATCCGTATTCGTTTCGTCATGAAGATCTGCTAAGAATCGTTCAAATTCTTCACCGAGTTCCTCGCCTGATGGCATATGCTTCGGATCTTTATCGTCAGATTCGAGAGCTTTTTGTTCGCGTCGTGCCTGTTCGAGTTGTTCTAAAGATTCGTCATATTGTTGCTCGAGTAGTTCTACAACAGAGCCGATTTCTGCAGATTGACCAACTTGTTCTTGAATTTGCTTTGCGACGTTGTCGATGTCTTGTTCCAAAGATTCCAAAGGGATTGAAATACCAGCAGTTTCTTCCACCGATGAGAGCAAACGCAACGTAGCCAAAGGGTAGGAGGTTGTGGCTACATAATGTGGCACATGTGCGGTGATACCCGCAAATGGCAGATGTTTATCTTGCAGTTTCTTTTCAATCAAGAGTGAGACTGCGCCAGGGATCTGAAATTTCGAGTCCAAGGTGTGGTAGGTTTGCAAAATTTCCGCAATATTGCCATGTGCACTGACAATCATAGGGCGAGTATGCGGTACCGCCATTGGGGCAGAATATAGACAGATAGTCTGTGTGACGTGGAAACGTTCGATGAGTTCTACAATCACGTTTGAAAATGCATCCCAGCGAAGATCAGGTTCGGGGCCAGAGAGCAATAAAAATGGACGTTCCTTGGCATCATGCATGACGTGCATTGTTAAACCAAGTCGCTCGAAATCTGCAATCGAGTTTTGATCAATAGTCACTAAAGGACGACGTGAACGATAATCGATGAGTTCATCTGAATGGAAATTTGCGATTACTCGGTGATCAAGTGCTGCTTGTAGATGTTCAGAGGCGAGTGTAACTGCCTGGCCAGCGTCCGCGTAGCCTTGCAGCGCGATAATTAAACTGACTCCGGTATCGTGTGTTGAGCCGATTTCTGGGGTTGGATATTCAAGGTCATACATGCGATTATGCGGGTACTCCATCGTGTGTCCTTCCTTGGTCGTCACTGGCTCAGCTGGGTTCGATTCTACCTGAACTTTCACGCAAATGTACGGGCGCAGTGGTACGGGCGCAGTTGTCGAGAGAATCGAAATTGAGCATCATCGAATCATACTTTTCCAAGCAAAAGCAACTGTAATGATATGAAATTTTCGAATTTCTGACGTATGTAAGGTGCATGAGAGTATCAAACATCTCCATATTTGCGAAGTAGCACATTTGCTGCTTTTCTTTATTGTGTACTCCCGTCATGATCATTACATGAATTTGAGAATTGAACATTTACCAGCAGATCTGATGGCAAATATTCCAGGTATTCTGGGCTATTTCCCTCGAGAATCTGTTGTGTTTGCCTCGTTTGTCCAAAAAGCTGACGACTATTTTTCACTTGGCCCAATTTTGCGTATCGATTTTGACAAGCTGCGCTATCTGCCAGATGCGGGAGCGGCCTTAGCCGCAGTGCAATCTGCAGTCACTGTTGCAGTGATTGTCACTGACAATACAGATCGAGACGTTATTCAAGAGGTACTGCATGCTATTGAAACTGCAAGTATCACAGGTGAATGTCCCGTTGCAGCATGCTGGCAAGTATCAGAAATCTATACCCAAGCACCGTATGAATTGAAGTTTTATCATCCATACACCGCTAAGGTATTAAGTGGTGTGTTCCGTAAACTGGCTGCTTCGCCTGCTTGGAAACAAGGAGAAGTTGGTGCGATTAGTCAAGCAAAAAGCACCCAAGAGTTGCTCGCGGATGGTTATTTACCAGAGCTTTCAAAAGACGATGCCCTTGATTATTTCAAGGCTCCGCATGATGTTTCTGCGTCTGTGATTGATGCTCAAACGATTAAGGCGAAACAATATGGAAATGTGCTGTTAAAAGCAATCACAGATGAGCCTGCTATTGTCCATGATAATATGCTGCGGTTGCAAGCAATCATGCAGGAAGCAAGTCAATTGCATTGGGAGCCCAATGAAGAAGATCGGCTATATCTGGCTGCATTGTTATCGAATAAACGGCTACGTGATATTTATATGCACGAGCTGGTTGGCAATATGGCTGCTGCAAAAGCAATTGGTTTGATGGTGTCACGAAACTTTGCAGGAGATGTGCGCAGTAATGGACTATGCGTCTATGCCTTAACTGCTTTAGTGCATAAGCCAACGCCGCGTGCATTGTTTGCATTGGAAGCCGCATTATTTGACACCCCTGATCATCGCTTGGCGCAGTTAGTGATGCAGGTATATCGCAAACCGGAGAAGAAAATCGACATCATGGGAGTCTTGGAGCAAGGCAGTATCATGACAAAGCAGTATCTCGATGTTCCGGCGTGAGATGTTACGTCAACCTTGCATGCAAGTTGTTGTAGGTTTGTTGCGACAAAAATGGTGGTGGCGTATGGCACGTCATGCACGTTATCGCTGGACACAATTCGTACATCAACGCGTGATACGACGCTTGTGTGTGACGCCTTCAATATTCAACTAGAGCAACCATAGGGTAAAGGTGGCAAGAGTTTCTTGCCACCTTTACTGAAAAGGCCAACATAGAGGATCTTGTGTACTGATTCTCAGTGTGAAGAAAGTAATGACACAATAGACATGAACCTGGCATCATTCGACCAAATTTTTCTAAGTGTTCATGCTCGTGTGTGAAATTTGTCCAAGGGTTAGTCGTCGAGAAGTTCAACTCGCACTGCATGTGCAAGATCATCGAGGAGTTCTACGACGTTGTTTTCAAGGAAAAGCTTGACTCGTCCATCGCGATGTTCCATTTCTACGATCGTCCCAACATGTATCCCTGCACGCTGCAGATGCTTGAACTGATCTGGATCAACTTGGAGGATTTCGTTGACCTGAACAATGCGTACTTTTCGACGCAGATCGCTTTCTGGCAGATCAACGCTACGGATACCAGGTTTTACTTCATCTTGGTTTAAGACACCGAGCTCCTCGAGTCCTGGAATTGGATTACCAAATGGAGAACGATCAACTGAGTCTAAAAGTGCTACGATGTGGCGTTCAACTTCTTCACTCATGACGTGTTCCCAGCGGCATGCTTCATCATGAACGCGATGAATATCAAGGCCAATCACGTCAGTTAAAAGTCGTTCTGCCAGACGATGCTTACGCATAACAGCAACTGCCAAGGCGCGTCCTTGATCAGTCATTTGAAGACTGCGATCATGTGCGACAACTACGAGCCCATCGCGTTCCATGCGTGCGACGGTCTGGCTTACAGTTGGGCCAGATTGCTCGAGACGTTCTGCAATGCGAGCACGAAGTGGGGTGATACCTTCTTCTTCAAGCTCGTAAATAGTACGCAAATACATCTCAGTGGTATCGACCAAATCCTTCACGTGCATGACCTTTCTCGAGTATTGCGTTGTAAGTAAGCTACTTACGAAGCTGCGTTATCTATTGCGTTGTGCTGATGAACTGCAAATCTAGGCCATAGTTATGTTTAAGAATGACTGGCCTATCACCAAACTTCGGTGGCACAAGTTTAGGTATATCAGACACTCATTAAATTATAGCCTATGTTTTTAGAACTAGTCGAAGCGAATAAATATTACCTATTTAATTGCTGGAAAGTACTAAATCGCTCGCTACTGTTCACTTTAGAGTGTGAATATACAAGTGTCTAGCAGATCACAATAATTATTGTGCGTATGCTCGAAGTTTGTCAGCGCGATCGCCAACGCGCAGCTTACGCATGACTTCCCGTTCGATCTGACGAACACGTTCACGTGAGAGACCATAGTGTTTGCCAATTTGATCAAGCGTATGTGGAATGCCATCAGCAAGGCCGTAACGCATTTTGATCACATCTTGTTCACGCTTTTCTAAGGTGGCAATTACTTTTGTAATATCTTCATGTCTTAACGTGGCAACCACCTGAGATTCGGCATCGGTTGCTTCAGAATCCTCAATGAAATCACCAAGTGGAGCTTCTTCGTCAGCACCAACTGGCATGTCAAGAGAAACTGGATCGCGTGACTGGCGCAGCAGTGCTTCGATCTTGGAAACCTCGATACCAGTTTCTTCAGAAAGTTCTTCTGGTGTTGCTTCGCGACCAAGGTGCTGAAACAGCTCTCGTTTGATTCGTGAAAGTTTATTGACTTGTTCAACTAGGTGGACTGGAAGGCGAATCGTGCGTGACTGATCAGCCATGCCACGGGTAATTGCTTGACGAATCCACCATGTTGCATATGTGGAGAATTTAAACCCTTTAGAGTAGTCAAACTTTTCCATTGCGCGAATTAAACCAAGATTGCCTTCCTGAATAAGATCAAGCAGTGGAATACCACGATTGGTATAGCGCTTTGCAAGGGAGACTACTAAGCGCAAATTCGCTTCGAGCAGGTGAGAACGTGCCTTTTTGCCTTCTTTCACCAGTACTTTTAAGTCACGCTTCATTGCTCGTGTGAGGTGTCGGTTTGATTCGGTGAGTAAGTATTCGGCGTACAGGCCTACTTCAATAGTTTGCGCAAGATATACTTCATCTTCCGCTTCGAGCAGATCGGTTTTACCAATACCGTTAAGATACACACGCACTAGATCTGCTGAAGGATTGTCATTTGAATGGCCACGGCGTGAACCTACATCAACATTTTCAATGGTGACGTTGTCATCCAAAACTGTTTCTAAAGCCCGTAGGGGAGCAGGATCAACCGTAAGCTTGTCAGTGGTATCTTCGTTGTACTGTTGCTGAGTGGTCATAATCAGGCTCCTTCGCCAACTTTTAGTTTGTTCTATCTATTCAACGTCTCAAGAGCTGTTTTAGTTCCTGAATGGGTGTGAAAGTGTAAAACATGGTGGTCATTGGCGATATTGAAGATTACAGCGTTGTAAGCCACACGTGAGATCGTATCGATGAAATCGACTATATTTCATGCTCAGATATACCTTGGCTGCCTACGGGTTGTTTATCTGAGCAAAGATTTTTCGACGCAATTGGATGAAGCATCATCCATCGGTGCTCAGGAGTAGCGGAGGTGAAACAAGCGTTGGAAACATCTCAAGTAAATAGCAATCATCTGATTTGATACTGTGTTGACTGATAAACATTCGTACAGCCGGCACCGTTGATACATGAAATATAATCGTCGCACTCGGCGCCTCACCCGCACCTGAAACTCTCACTTCAGTTCCGCGCTCGAGACCCGCGCCGCGCTCGGCGCTGACGAACAACCAACAGCTAGCATTCAACGAGCACAGTAAAAGGCCCATCATTGATGCTCTCAACACTCATCATCGCCCCAAACTGTCCTTGCTCTACATGAATGCCTCGTTGGCGCAATCCCGCTGCAATTTTTTCAATAATTGGCTCAGCTTCCGCACCTGGCGCTGCATCAGACCACGAAGGTCGTCGTCCTTTGGCAGTGCGACCCATGAGGGTAAATTGCGACACCAACAGTACTGGTGCACCAATTTCTTCGACACTGTGTTCATCACGCAAAATCCGCAGTTCTGCAATCTTGCGCACCATAGTTATCCACGCATCAGGGGCATCCTCACGGCCTACTCCGACAAGCACAAGGAGTCCAGTTGTTTCGGGACATTGAATAGCTCCTACCACTGTTCCATCTACTCGAACTGTTGCTTGAGTTACTCTGGTAATGACTGCTTTCATGATTGTGCTAGTATTCTCCGTCGCGAAGCAATTCGGTTGGCAGGATCAAACCATGTCGAATCAGATCGACAAGTGGCGCGATAATCGCAGCTTGTAACTCAGCTTCATCGTATTGATGCCCATAGGCATATAATGAAATAATTTCTCGCAAAGACAACCCATGCGGATGCAGTCCTGCAATAATTGCTGCGAGATGTTCATCAATTTCGTGGCTCCAACGCGGGCCATCCATGCGACTCAAACGGATCAGTTCAGCGATAAACCCTTGTTCATTGCCTTTATCAGCCACATAAATATCTTCTTTCGCCACCGATGGACGCAAAAAATATTGTGTATCCAGCATTCGATCAGTATCTTGATGGCTTAACCATTCTGACCTTAAGAAATATTCTTCAATTTCCGGCCCGAGATCGCCATCAAAGCTGTGCTCTAGGGTCTCGACCACAATATCAGATGCAACAGTATCTTCTAAGCGCTCTAATGCAATAAAACCAAATCCCACACCAGCAACATTCGCATCGCGGAAATGCTGGAGCCACTGTGTGGTTTTTGCTCGTCCAGCCCGACTACGCGGATCAATCGACTCATCACGCAGCCATGTGCCAACATACATCTGCGGAGAAACGACGTCTCGCTGTAATACCCACGCACGTACACCGTAATCGGGCAACCAGCTTGCAATTCGCTGCTGCCAAGACTGGCCATGTTGATGTACCCAAGCCCCTAATAGATGGGCGGTACCACCAATGCGTAAATATTCGATGGATTGGCTCACGACTAATGCCGTTGCACCATCAAGTGCAACACCCGAATCGCGGTACACATGCTCAATTACGCCAGGACCAACGACAAATGGGGGATTGGCAATAATGCGATCAAAACTGCGACCGGCCACTGGCTCGAACCACGACCCTTGGAGTAATTCAACCGTTGCCCCACGTGGCTGTTCATCTTCAGGCGCATCTGCATGATCAGAGGCTGCAAGTAATGTTGCCACAGCAAAATCTAACGCACGCGGATGAATATCAGTTGCCGTAATCGTGCGACTGCAATCGAGCTGCCCTAAAATCTGAATGCCTGAACCAGTACCTAAATCCAAGACAGAATTGACAAAGGTTTTAGGTGTAGTTTTCAGCAATGACAAACTGGCTGCACCGACTCCGAGCACATGGTCCGTGCCGGGAATATAATTATCTAACTGGCTGGCATCTACATCAGAAAAAACCCATTGGTTATGGTGCTGAATCACATGCGCAGTGACGTCGATAAGCGCAGTTAGCTTTTCGACGTCAGAGTCATCATCAGATACCAATCGACTGCGGTGACCAAGAACGCCAGCATCAATAAGCTCTTGTGTAAAATCAGCGCCAAACACTTCAATAATGCGTGCAGGTGCAACTGGCTCGTGAAGCGAAAATAATTCAAGTAATACCGCAAGTGGCTTGTTGGCATGTTCTTGTAAGTGAAACAGTACTGCCGCTGGCTCACCACGTTGTAACGCCTCGTATACTGGAATGCCCAAAAAAGCCTGAATACCTGCAGCAGTAAAGCGATGCTGCTGCAAGATAGCAGTTAATTTCGGTGCCACTTTGGTATAAACAGACTGTTGAACTAGGTCATTGCTCACCAACGAAACCATGCGTGTGCTCCTTTTCTCACCCAACCAACAATAAGTCGATTATTCCTATGCCATGAAATCTTCATTATCAACATCAATGATGACAGACGTGTTCTCGACTGTACCTGAGGAGGCAGGAGACGCTTCAATCTCCAACACAGTGTCTTGGCTATTGTGAATGGCAGCTGCTTGCGCGGTTGCAAGTGCTTCAGCGGCATAGCGTGCAGCCGCTGGTTTATAAACATTCGGTGTGCGAGAATCACGAGGCTCACCCACACCATTGGCTATCACGACCGAAATCCATGGCAGTGGGACGGAAATTATAAACAGCACTGTCGCGAGTAACACATTATGCAAATACATATACGCAAACGCAGAAAGTAAAATAAACGGAATGCGAGCACCTTGCATGATCGCATATTGGCGTTGCCGTTTCCGTCGATTCTCACTCGCAGAATACGAAGCAGTAGTGACTAATGCCACGTTTTTCTTCTGGCGTAACCGTAATCTCGATAGCTGCGACTTGTTCCGCCACGTTGAATCCGGCACTTGTGTTTCTGTTCCTGCTGGTTCTGCATGCTCAGCATCAATGACAAATGGAATACGATCGCCATTGGCAGCGGCGCCGGGAGCGTGGGAATTTCGATTTCGAAACGCGGACTCGTCAGAATGCATAAAAATTAATCTACTCTGGACTTAGCGGAAATGAAGGATCTGGGGCAATATAGGTGGGGTGACTACGAGTACAGAAACCATTCAACGCCCCGACATTCGGGAAGACTCAACCATCGACGATGACACCCCTAAGATGTTCCACTATGTGAAGCGGAACCAAATCGTTGAATCCGCTGTCTCTGGACGCATGGTTATTGCCCTGTGCGGTGAAACATTTCCTGTGACAAAACAAGCGAAACCAGGATCACCAGTGTGTCCAGACTGCGAAGAAGCATATAGGAGCCTTAGGAAATAGTGAGTAATGATCTACGTGTCTGGCAGCGCCAAGCACTGACGAAATACCTCATCGAAAAACCCCAAGACTTTTTAGCAGTCGCAACACCAGGAGCAGGTAAAACCACATTTGCACTGCGTGTTGCAACTGAACTGAAGGCGAAGCGCGTCGTCGATCGCATTATCATCGTCGTCCCAACTGAACATCTCAAAACTCAATGGGCAGAATCAGCAGGACGCGTCGGACTTGCAATTAACGACAACTTCAAAAACACCGATGCGATGAATTCCGCATTCGATGGCATCGCGGTGACTTATGCCCAAGTCGCCATGCACCCGTACAAACACTATGCCGTGGCCACGAGTAAACGCACACTCGTCATCCTCGACGAAATCCACCACGGCGGTGATGCTAAAAGCTGGGGAGATGGCATTCGCGAAGCCTACCGTCACGCAGAACGCCGCCTTGCCTTAACCGGCACCCCATTTCGAAGCGATGACTCCACCATCCCATTCGTCAGGTACGAACAAGATGGCGAAGGACATCTTGTGTCGCAATCGGATTACACCTATGGCTATTCCGAAGCACTTAAAGACAACGTCGTACGCCCAGTTGTCTTTCTTGCCTATTCCGGCGAAGCAAGATGGCGCACCAGTGCTGGAGAAGAATATGCAGCACGCCTTGGTGAAGTCTTAACCCCAGAACAAACCTCCCGTGCCTGGAAAACGGCACTCGACCCCAAAGGCGACTGGATCCCAGCAGTCCTACGTGCAGCACATACACGCCTCCAGCAACTCCGTAAAGTCATTCCAGACGCCGGAGGTCTGGTCATCGCAACTGATAAAACCACCGCTCGTGCCTATGCACGTATTTTAGAAACCATGTCATCCACGCCTGTGTCAGTCGTGCTTTCCGACGACCCCCAAGCCTCCAGCCGTATCGAACAATTCAATGACAACACCGACGAGTGGATGGTAGCCGTGCGCATGGTTTCCGAAGGCGTGGACGTCCCGCGTCTTGCCGTTGGTGTATATGCCACATCATCATCAACGCCATTATTCTTTGCCCAGGCTATCGGTCGTTTCGTGCGTAAGCGCCGCGCCGGGGAAACAGCCAGTGTGTTTTTGCCATCGGTGCCGGTGCTTTTAGATTTAGCATCGAAATTAGAGGTTTCTCGTGACCACGTGCTTGGTAAACCACATCGAGAAGCCGATGGCTGGGATGATGATCTATTGGCTCAGGCGAATCGCAAAACCTCGGAACCGGATTTACTGCAAAGCTTTGAATCTGTTGGTGCCGAAGCAGAGCTTGATTCTTTGATCTATGATGGCTCTACCTATGGCACAGCAACACTGGCAGGTAGTGACGAAGAAGCTGATTACTTAGGCCTTCCAGGATTGTTGGATGCAGAACAGATGCGAGAACTGTTACGTAAACGTCAAGAAGAACAGCTCAATGCACGGCAACGGCAATTGCAAGAAAGCCAGAAAAAACAACAGCTTGCTCATGAATCAAAAGGACGCCAAGAAGCAATTGATCGACTCGCGAGTGTGGAGATTCCACGTCTTCGCAAGGAATTAAATGCCCTTGTCGCGATTACCGCTCAACGTACTGGTCGTCCGCATGGTGCGATTCATACAGAAGTACGTGCCCGTTGTGGAGGACCGCCAACTGCAATGTGCTCAGCTGAACAATTGCAAGCACGCATCGATTACTTACGGCGCTGGTAAGGACTCTATTGTTGTTCACTGTGTTTTGCTATGCTAAACATAACTGTTTTGCTCTGCGCTGAACAATGTCGTAGAGAGGTGATGCTCTCGTGCTCTACCTATGTGTGCATAACAAAGAACAGTCATTGAGATGTAATAATCGCAATACTATGGTTACTTAAGGCTGTTCGACGAATAGCTGAAGCTACTGAGCAATACTTGAAAAGGATTTTTATTTATGTCAGATACATCTAATTTCGATGTTCCATCCGCTCACATATCGAATGTCGGCGAACCTGAGAAAAACACCCTGGCATTAGTCGGTTTTATTTTCTCCATTGTGGGCACGCTTGCTTCAATTACGCTCGTCCTCGCAACTGTTGGTGTGCCAGTAGCTATCATTGGTTTGGTTATTTCGGTACTTGGTTTACTCAAGACGAAAAACTATGCTCCTGAACATGCGCGCAAGACATTTGCAATCATTGGTATCGTTACATCCTTAATCGCAGTGGTGATTGGCGCTGTTCTTGCATATGTAAGCTACTTTGTTTATACCTTCAGTGGCGATTGCTTAACCTTGGACGACCAAGCTGCAATCCAACAGTGCATTACCCAGAAGCTCGAGATACAACAGCAATAATCTTTCGAGAGTGCTGTTACCCCTGACAGATCGCTAGTACAGTTCATCCGTTATTTTACTCACGATTTTGCGGTCTTGGGTGTTTTCAAATGAAAACCAAATGCTCAGCAAAGTATCCGTGTTCACGGCAAGCCAGTTCTTGCGTTGTTATCTTGATACTGTGAAAGCCAGCTGCGTCGTCAAGCTTAGATTTCGAATAGCTGAAGCTACTGAACAATACTTGAAAGGGATTTGTATTTATGTCAGATACATCGAACTCTGATTTGCCAAGCGCTTACACGTCTGATGCTGGCCTCTCTGAGAAAAACAACCTGGCATTAGTCGGTTTTATTTTCTCCATTGTGGGACTGGCTGCTTCACTTACAATTGCACTTTCGATTATCGGTGTTCCAGTAGCGATCGTAGGTTTGGTCATTTCGGTGCTTGGTTTACTCAAGGCGAAAAATTATGATCCTGATCAAGCGCGCAAATTATTCGGATTTTTGGGTGTCGTTTTATCTTCGTGTGCAGTGGCTATTGGCATTTTTGTTGGATATCTAAGCTACATTTTGTATAGCGTCACTAGCGATTGCGGTACATTGGAAGATCAAGCTGCAATCGAGCAGTGCGTTTCCGATCGAGTTGATGCCAAACTGCAATAATCGTGTGATATCGCAGATACCTTTATCTATCGCTAGTACAATTTTTCCGTTCTTGTACTAGCGATTTTTGCTGCGTTGAGTGTTTTCAAATGAAAACCAAACGTTGCGCAAATATCGTTGTTTCATATACCAGTTTGCGCATTGCTATCGTGATGCTGCACAAGATGGATGCATCATCAAGTCTGCAATCGGATTTGCAATGCTAGGATCCAGATTTTGAAGCAGCCTTGAAACCGACAAATCCTCTTATGCGCATATATCGATGGCATAAGAGGATTTGAAGCAATGAATTTAGTCTAAGTAGTCGCGAAGTACCTGCGAACGCGATGGGTGACGCAGCTTCGACATAGTCTTCGACTCGATCTGGCGGATACGTTCACGTGTCACACCATAGACTTGGCCGATCTCGTCTAAGGTGCGCGGCATACCGTCAGTCAAACCAAAGCGCAGCTTTACCACACCTGCCTCACGGTCAGACAAGGTATGTAAGACATCCTTGAGCTGGTCTTGCAGCAACGTGAAGGAGACTGCATCAACAGCGATCACAGCTTCGGAGTCTTCAATGAAGTCACCAAGTTGCGAGTCACCTTCATCGCCGATCGTTTGATCCAATGAAATCGGCTCACGGGCATACTGCTGAATCTCAAGAACTTTTTCTTCGGAAATGTCCATTTCCTTTGCCAGTTCTTGCGGCGTTGGCTCGCGGCCTAAGTCTTGAAGCAACTCACGCTGAATGCGTCCAAGCTTATTAATCACTTCGACCATATGTACAGGGATACGAATCGTACGAGCTTGGTCGGCCATCGCACGAGTAATAGCTTGGCGAATCCACCATGTTGCATAGGTCGAGAACTTATAGCCCTTGGTGTAGTCGAATTTTTCGACGGCACGAATCAAACCTAAGTTACCTTCTTGGATCAAATCCAAGAATGCCATGCCACGACCGGTATAGCGCTTTGCCAAAGAAACCACGAGACGCAGGTTTGCCTCAAGCAGATGATTCTTTGCCTTGCGGCCATCACGCGCAATCGCACGAAGATTACGTTTCACAGCAGGCGTGAGCTTGGCTTCTTTATCGCCATTATTAAACGCTTCTTCCATTTGCTCCATGCGATACGTTGCATACAAACCAGCTTCAATCCGCTTTGCCAAGAACACCTCTTCTTCGGCATTGAGCAAGGCAACCTTACCAATTTGTTTCAGGTACGCGCGCACTGAATCAGCAGAAGCAGTTAATTCGGCATCTTTGCGAGCCTGACGTAACGCTGCAGATTCATCCTCATCCCAGACAGAAGATCCGTCTTCGTCATCCTCGTCTTCGTCGTCATCATCTTCATCATCGTCGTCGAGATCGTCTTCGTCATCGTCGTCGAGATCATCGTCAAGTGCTGGCGTTAAATCGTCGTCGAGATCATCGTCATCGTCGAAGCTGAACGTATCCTCGTCATCATCATCGACAACAGGGAAGTCGTCATCATCGTCGAGTGAATCTGCATCTAAATCAAGATCAAGGTCAGTATCAATGACGACTGGCGCATCATCTGCAGTGGCTTGTGTCGTCGCTTTTGGCGCAGTCTTCTTGGCGGCTTTTTTCGCTGCCTTTTTCGCTACTTTCTTGGTAGCCTTCTTCGCAACTTTCTTCGCTGCTTTCTTCACAGGTGCGTCTGCTTCGTCATCGACAACAGGCGCAGCCTTTTTCGGCGCTGCTTTCTTCGCGGTGGTCTTTTTCGCGACCGCTTTCTTCGCGACCGCCTTTTTTGCGGTGGTCTTTTTCGCGACTGCTTTCTTCGCACGAGTCTTTGGCTCGGAAGCCTCTGCTGTAGCGGTCGCGTCACCAGTGGTTACTGGTGCGGGATCGTGAGAAATCTCGGGTGTAGCCTCAACAGGAGTGACTGCTCGTGGGGTTGCTGCCTTACGAGTTGCTTTTCGTACGGCTTTTTTAGCAACCTTCTTGGCTACCTTCTTCGCAGTTTCAGTCACAAATGCCCCTTCTTCGGCGTTAGTACGCGTTCGATCAATTGTCAGATAACAGCAGCCCTGAGCGTATGTGGCGAGGAGCTTGCAATGTTTGACAATTTGTCATGTCTTTCATGAAAAACAATGGTAGTTACATGCAAAAGCGGTAACAGGCACTGTTTTTATTTATCGTTATCGGTGGCAATTACCTCTGGGTAGAGTATAAATGCGTTGATAACGTTGACATCTTCTCGAGCCGAAATGTTTGCTGTAGGTGAGTCTGTCAGGAGTCCTGAGAGTAACTCGCGTTATGTTGGCTGACGATGAAGTCATGCGTTGGTGATCCCGCTGTTGCCAGCAGGTTACTTGAACAAAGTGCCATTATAAAACATTTATTCAGCAAATGCCGAAAATCACGATTTAGTCAAGGCTTGGGGGTAATCTTTATGTGGATATGCCTGCCCCTTATTGAAGAAAGGTGCAGGTTGGTACCAGGTCGAATGATTTCTATTGTGGTGAAAGAAAAACTCTGTACTGGGCTTTTAATTCGAAGCTCAGTACAGAGTTGAGTGAAAGATTACGAAAGTGTCAAACAGGCAATGGAATTGTTAAGGATGAAGATGCTGCTGTACGGCCATTGCTGCACCAACAATTCCAGCACGATTGCGTAACTGGGCTGGCACCACCGGAGTAGTGACAGTGAGCTTTGGTACCCATTTATCTGCTTTGCGGGAGATGCCGCCGCCAACAATAAATAATGATGGGTTCAGCAAACGCTCGTATTCAGCTAATGCTATCGAAACTAGCTTTGACCATTTGGTAAATCCAAGTTCTTCGCGATCCTTTGCTGCAGAAGAAGCGAAGCTTTCTGCTTCTTGACCGTCGATGATTAAGTGGCCAAGTTCGGTATTTGGGAATAGCTGACCGTCGACAAGCAATGCTGAACCAATGCCGGTGCCGAACGTTAAGAGAATAACTGCGCCTTTTGCTGCAGCTGGGTCACCAAAGTTTACCTCTGCTAAGCCTGCAGCATCAGCATCGTTGAGGATACTGATTTCTCGCTGTGCACCGAGGTGACGTGCAAACAACTCACGCACATCGATACCGATCCATGTCGGATCAATATTTGCCGCTGAAAGCACAAACGAATCCCGAATGACTGAAGGAAGTGTAATGCCCACTGGGCCTTCCCATTCGGCTATTGCAAGAATTTCTGCGCAGGTGGCTGCCACTGCGTCAGGAGTTGCCGGTTTGGGGGTTGCAATTTTAATGCGATCGCCAACAAATTCACCTGTTTCAAGATCGACTCGGGCACCTTTAATGCCTGAGCCTCCTACGTCAATACCAAATCCAATAGTGCTCATGCCGATAATCATAAAACAGTTTTCAACAATTCGACGTGAGTACAGGCGTGATAAAGATCGCCTTTTCTGCAAACCTGCTTGTATTTCGGTGTGATCTGCGTGTGAATTAGAATCACAGACAGCATGCGCTGCTGGAAGATTCTCGCGCTGGTTTCCAAACTCCAGCGCTTACGAACTTTAGGCCTAGCATTTTCGAACTTACGAACAGGATGGTTTCCTTGGTGTCCGATCATTCAAATTTCATTGCGACAATCTTTGCAAATCCCACCCCACAAGAACATACCAATAGGGTTCTCACAGCGGATCTTGCCGCAACACTCTTGACGGTCGCGACCACAATCGCCTACGAAACGGCCCAAAAAATTGCTGCTAAACGTATTCAACTTGGCGATTTGCGACAATATTCGCAAACGAAAACTAGTAGTGTTGATCCTGTGACTATCGTGGATACTTTGGCAGAAGAGTATATCGTTGAGCAGCTTGCGGCGAAGCGTCCAGAAGATGGTGTGATTGGTGAAGAAGGCTCAGATACGACGTCATTATCTGGAGTGACATGGATTGTTGATCCAATTGATGGCACTGTGAATTTCATTTACGGGCAACCTGATTCTGCAGTGTCAATTGCAGCAGTTATCAATGGAGAACCTGTGGTTGGAGTCGTCTGTCAATGTAACAGCCTTGATATGTGGGCTGCTGCGCAAGGATATGGCGCATGGCTACAGCATGCAGATGGCCAGATCGAGCAACTATTTGTCACGCAAGAACAATCATTACAGCAGGCATTACTGGCTACGGGATTTAGCTACAACGCACAGCGTCGACGTCGCCAAGCAGAGTTGTTAGTAGAAGTTTTACCGCAGGTGCGTGATATTCGACGGCGGGGAAGTGCAGCCTTGGATCTGTGTGCCGTTGCCAGTGGTCAGGTGGACTGTTTTTATGAATATGGTCTCAATCCATGGGATTATGCTGCCGGTATTGTAATTGCAGCAGAAGCTGGCGCGCAGATTCATATGCCACCGATGAGTACTCTAGGCGCAAGCGGTGCATTAACCGCGGCATGGGCACGAAGTTTAGATACAGAATATCGAGCGTTGCTTGAGCGCTTGCCGACGCAGATCTAAAGGTTGGATATCGCGAATAATACGTGCAACGAGAACCTTTAAAATGCAGGTATGTGTGCTTAGTTGTTCAGTTATTTTTTGCACATTATAGCAGCGTACGCAATATTTTTCTATACTTGTTTGATTATTTGTTATCGTGTTCGTGTGACAACGGGGGTAAATGCGTGTATAACTATCGGCAGTTATACACACGCAACCGTGGGAAACACTGAAAACACGACATCGTTTCCTTCAACGAGTGCACGAGAAAGTGAGAGAGTCTACGACATGGCAACCGATTATGATGCACCACGTCGCCGCGCTGAAGACGAATTAGAGGCGGATTCCTTAGAAGGACTCAAAGCAGCAGAACACTCATCAAACGACTTAGATGATGATGAAATTGTTGATTCTTTTGAACTCCCAAATATTGACTTAACTGGTGAGGAGCTCAACGTTACCGTCATTCCGCGACGGGCGAATGAGTTTACCTGTTCTTCATGCTTCTTAGTACAGCGGAATAACCGCATTGATCATGTTGAAGATGATGGCACCATTATCTGTAAGGACTGTGCATAATCTCTGTGAGTGTGCAGCATACGGCAATCACGTGTCATGTATTCTCGTGAAGCATGACAATGAACAAAAACTCGGTGGTGATCATCTTTCATGATCACCACCGAGTTTTGTATATGGTGTGTTGTGGGGTTCAATGCACGTCAATACCCCAACACATTCACATAAGTCATGCAGGTATGATTTCTCTATCCCAATCCATTGGCCTGAGCAGTCGTTATCCTTGTTGATGCTCGGGAACAAATGCAGCCAAGAGTTTTTCAGGATCTTTGGAAGCAATTAACCAGTAGGGAGTTGGATCTTCTGGATCATCCAAAACAAGCATGACCATTTCTGGAACCCAACCGTGAGACACCACAAATGCGGCAGGATCAAGCTGACGTCCCATGGCATTGCGCTTTGCAGTTGCTGGTACGGCTAAGGAACGTGCCACTACTGTGTGTGGTAAATTCGCTTGACCTGTGACAAGCCAGCGTGTGCCATCAGATTCTTGCTCAATCCGCACGCGTGTATTGGACATAGAAAACAAGATCCACACTGCAAGTATCGTTAAGATCACGGCTGGTACATAGAGCCAAATAATCGAGCGATTAAAGCTTAATTGAGCAGAAATCAACGCTACTAAGAATGCGGCGATGAGCCACCAATACCAGGGAACCCATTGGCGTTCGGCATATAAAACTACTGGATTGCTTGTTTCCTTTTCACTCACAGTTTCTTAGTCTAGCGTGTGTGTTGAGTCTGATGCTAAGGAGAGGATAATTCTGTGCCTGCATGCAATATTTGTGCAGTGCTTCAGATCTGACAACCAGTGTTTTGTCACGTACTTTTATACTTGTACGCCACCATCGCCGAAGTTGTATAGTTGGCGGGTAAGTAGTGCGACATCATCTGTGTTCCAGTTCAACCTGTACAAGATTGCGGAACTGAGTGTAGCTTGGCGATGTTTACCGGATAATTTCAATTCGATCAGGTTGGCATTATCGCAATGCAGTGATGAATAGATGTTGTGCCTATGTTATCTTGGCAGCATAATGAGTACAGCTTCACACAGCAGCACAGATGAGTATTTTAATGTTTGTGAGAGTAAGGACGGACCTAGAATATGACCTATGAGCGTGATGATGCTTGTCGCCCAGTGACCAGTGTGCAACTGAAACGTTTGGATCCATCTTTACCAATTCCAACACGTGCTCATTTTGCCGATGCTGGTGTGGATTTATATGCAGCACATGATTGCATCTTGCGGCCTGGGCAGCGTGATCTTGTCGGCACAGGTATTGCGATTGCATTGCCAGTTGGCACAGTTGGTCTGGTGCATCCACGGTCGGGCAATGCTTTTAAACATGGGCTGTCCATTGTGAATACCCCAGGCACAATTGACGCACAGTATCGTGGCGAGATTAAAGTATGTTTAATTAATCTTGATCCAAACAATGAGATTACCGTTCGCAAAGGCGATCGCATCGCGCAGCTGCTCGTACAAAAAGTTGAACTGTTTGATTTCATCGAAGTGGATGAGCTTGATGAGACTGAACGTGGAACCAACGGCTATGGTTCAACTGGAACTGTAGGATAACAAGTAGCGCCGCCGAGCTCACTGATTTATGCACGTTACAATATAAGGACTATTTATTATGGCAATTTGGCCGTTTTCCAAAAACACTCGATCAGAAGACGAGCACGTTGATGAACAGGTGCTTGCCGCAAACTTAGTTGAAGCTGCGCAAGCGACAGAAGAACCTGACGATCCGATCCATGATGCTATTACTGGTGCTCATGGACCTTTCGATGGTGATTCAGTACCGTTTGAAGATTTTGATTTTTCGGACTTTGGTCAAGGCGCGCTGAATTTAGGTTCTTTGATTATTCCGTTGCCAATGAACAGCGAAGTGCAGGTAGAGATGGGCCCTGAAGGGCCAACTATGTTGCATATTTTGACAAAGTATGGGCGTTGCACCCCTGTCGCTTTTGCTGCACCACGTACGCCTGGGCAATGGAAGCAAACCGTTGCAGAGCTGACCGCTGATATGGAACAACAAGGTCTCACGGTGGTGGTAGAACAAGGTCCGTGGGGGCGTGAACTTGTGGGAACTGCACCAGAAGGTAGTGGCATTGTGCGTATCGTGGGCGTTGATGGGCCGCGCTGGATGCTGCGTATGACGTTGGCTGCGCCATTAGAGCATGCTGATGCTATGGCTGAACTTGGTCGTGAAATTGTGGCACGTACTTTCGTCTACCGTGGGCAAGATCCAATTTTGGCAGGATCTTCTTTGCCAGTTGCATTGCCAAAGCCTCTTGCCGATCAAGTGCAGCAAGAAATGGCTCGACGTGCACAGCAAGCGATTGAGGTGCCAAATAACCCAAATCCATTTGCATGATAGTTCGCTAGCTGTAGTTACCGAAGACGTAATATCGGTGAGTATGCTTATTGTCCGAGCATATTCACCGATGAAGCTTGTGTAGGTGAACAGGTGAGAAGCTGGTACCGCAACAACGGGTACAGCGAACTCGTTGGTGATACCGGATAAAACCAGTTAAGCTGTAACATTCGCGTTCTATATGCGAGCAATACTGTAATTCAGAAAGACAAAGAGGTGTGGTTTTGACCACCAAACAGCGTGAAGCCCAGCTAACAGTTGGCACCGAGTATACGTGCACGATTGAAAGGGCAGCACATGGCGGCGAAGGTATTGCACTGATTGAAGGTTGCGTAGTATTTCTTCCCAATACCTATCCAGGTGACACCATTCGCGCCAAGATTGAGCATGTGAAAAAGAACTTTGCTCGTGCAAGCGTGGTTGAAATCCTGACTCCGAGTCAGCATCGAGTAGCACAACGTTGTGCAGCTGCAGCACATGGTGCTGGTTGTTGCGATTATGGTGATTATGATCCTGCGCATGAAGTTGAGCTCAAGAGTGCAATCTTAAGTGGTCAATTATCGCGTCTAGGCAAACTTCCAGATCATCCAAGCATTGAAGTTCTCGAAATGCCGCCGCATACCAAATGGCGTACACGCATGCGTTTAGGTATTGATGCAGCTGGTCGAGCAGGTATGCGTACCGCTCATGCGCATACGATTGTCACTGGACATCCTTGTAGTCAAGCCGTGGATGGTTTACTCGATGGCATTGTTGGTCGAGATGCCCAACGCTTTACGCCTTTTGCTGAACTCGTTGTAGTGCTTGACGACGCCGGAAACCGCCATGTCGTAGAAGTACAACGTGCGGCACGTGGTAAGCGCAGTGAAAAAACACTGAAGGTACTCGAAGGTAGCGGGACAATTACCCAAACCGTTGGTGGATACCGCTTTGAATTACCCGCGACAGCATTTTGGCAAGCCCATGTGCAAGCTATTCCAACGTATAGTGAGATCATTCGCCAATGGGCCGCACGTGTAACTTCTGCGCACACAACGCCTGTGGCATGGGACCTCTACGGAGGTGTTGGAGCGTTTGCGCCTGCTTTGATCGACGCACTTGGTCAGGATGCCAAGATTCATTCAGTCGAGCTTTCAGCTCAAGCAGCGAAAGCCGGTAAGAAAGTATTTCAGCAGGCAGTGGTGTTCCACACTGGAAAAGTTGAAGACATCGTCGCAACGCTACCAACGCCAGATGTTGTGGTGCTTGACCCGCCTCGGGTTGGTGCTGGACACAAGGTGGTGCAGGCAATTGCTGCTGCGGCGCCGCGGATGATTATTCATATCGGTTGTGATCCTGCAACATTTTCGCGCGATATTCGTAGCTTTGCTGAAGCTGGCTATACTTTAACGGAGATTAAATTGTGTAATGCTTTTCCTGGTACACACCACTTTGAAACAATAGGATTGTTGTTGCGATAATACTTGCCCGCAGCGTTTCATACGCTTGTAGCATGGGTGGTTCAAGTTTGAAAAAATTTGGAGCATTCCGAGTAGTATTGACATTAATGCCCGCTGTGTTTGTTGTGTTCAACAGATGCAGTCCACGACTTTATAGAAAGTGACCATAGGTTTCTTCTCGCTCATGAGTATTCTGTCATCGATTTCTACGCCAGCAGATATAAAGACGCTCGACTATGCTCAGCTCGAGCGACTGTCCGAGGAGATTCGTAGCTTTTTAGTGGAAAAAGTATCCGTCACAGGCGGGCATCTCGGCCCGAATCTTGGCATTGTTGAATTGACATTAGCGTTGCATCGCGTGTTTGATTCGCCGCATGATCCGTTCATTTTTGATACTAGCCATCAATCCTATGTGCATAAAATGCTGACTGGCCGATTAGATGGTTTCGATAGTTTGCGTCAAAAAGGCGGATTATCAGGGTATACATCCCGGAAAGAATCTGAGCATGATTGGACAGAATCTTCCCATGCATCAGCGTCGTTAAGCTATGCTGATGGCCTGGCCAAGGCTTTTGAAATTACCGGCCAAACGGATCGTACGGTTGTGGCTGTTGTTGGTGATGGTGCCTTAACCGGTGGTATGTGCTGGGAAGCATTGAATAATATTGCGGCGTGTGAAAAACGCAAAGTTGTTATTGTTGTCAACGATAATGGTCGCAGCTATTCGCCAACGATTGGCGGTTTTGCAGAAAACTTAAAGCGCCTGCGTATGCGTACGACCTATGACAAGGTCATGCAACAAGGTAAAAACACTTTGAAATCGCTTGGTTGGGTAGGTGAGCGCACCTTCGAGGCATTGCATGCATTCAAAGAAGGCGTGAAATCCAGCATTATTCCAACTGAGATGTTTACCGAGCTGGGGATTAAATATATTGGTCCGGTTAATGGGCATGATTCGGTAGCCTTAGAAGAAGCCTTGAGTTATGCGCATGAGTTTGAAGGTCCAATTATTGTCCACGTCGCTACGGAAAAGGGACGTGGCTATGCGCCTGCTGAGAATGATGCAGCAGAGTTAATGCACTCTACAGGTGCAATTAATCCGGAAACTGGGTTGCCGTTGAAGGTTTGTAAACCAGACTGGACAGCTGTATTTAGTGCAGCGTTGGTGGATGCAGGGCGCAAGCGCGATGATATCGTTGCTATTACTGCAGCAATGGCCGGTCCGACTGGTTTGGTGCCATTTAGCCAAGAATTTCCTGATCGTTTCTTTGATGTTGGCATTGCCGAGCAACATGCCATTACCTCAGCTGCTGGTTTAGCTCTTGGCGGTTTACACCCAGTTGTAGCTGTATATGCAACATTTTTGAATCGTGCTTTTGACCAGCTTTTAATGGATGCAGCGTTGTTACAATTGCCGATTACTATTGTGCTTGATCGTGCAGGTATCACTGGCAGCGATGGTGCAAGTCATAATGGTTTGTGGGATTTTGCTTTAACCGGCTTAATTCCTGGCATGCACGTGGCTGCTCCTCGTGATGGCGCACAATTGCGCGAGCTTTTCGACGAGGCCCTTGAGATTACCACGCCTACTGTTGTTCGATTCCCAAAGGGTGATTTAGGCCCAGAAATTCCAGCCATTTCACGATTCGACGATGGTGTTGAGGTATTGCGATATACCGATATTGTCGATCAAGATGAAGATGATCTAGCACCAAGTGTTCTGCTCGTTGCAGTCGGCGCATACGTACCAACTGTGTTGGTCGTTGCTGAAGTATTAGAAACTGCTGGTGTGAACGTGACTGTGGTGGATCCACGTTGGGTTATTCCAGTGGCGCCATCACTACTGGGTCTTGCCGAAGATCATGATCTCATTATCACGTTTGAAGATGCCATGATGCATGGTGGTGTTGGATCCCTACTATCGGAGGCAATGAGTGCTGCTGAGATCGACACTCCAATTCGGCATATTGCTTTCCCAGAAGTGTTCCCAGAACATGCAACTCGCCAAGAAGTGTTCGCTGAATATGGACTGGACACTCCTGGAGTAACAGCGACTGTCCTAGGATGGGTCGAAGAACTCTTTCCAAGTGATGCGGAAACAGAGCCTCAACAATAGCTCTTTGCATTGATCAGCTACCTGTGACGTCTATTGAGGCATGGTTTTATTGAGTTCATGCGTATTGTGGGCACTTAGTGGCACCCATCTTTGCAGGTATGGGGCCTGCATTGAGCGTAATACCAAGGGCGTTAGTGCAGGACAAGAGTTTCGAGTAGTGGCACAAGCAACGCGCATTGCCACGGGCGTAAGTGTTGCGCTGTGAGTACTTGGGAAATCTCCTCAATACTGTGCGGCGGTTGCTGGATAAAGTGTTTGGCGAGTATGCGACATATGGATGCAGCGCACAAATTTTCTCGCGGGGTAGACAGCTGTGTGGCAAGCATATCGAGTTCAGCGACAAAGCGTTGGAATAGCTCGTAGGCAGCTGGATATTCATGTTCGAGGCAGTGTTTCGAAGGCGCGTTTGATAATTGCCGGCGGCGTCGCAAAGTTTCATTAACATTAGGCCAGCATTGAGGTGATTGTGTGGTAACAGTGCGTATAATCTTGAGCCAAACAGGTAGGTATTTGCGATTCGGAATGCGAATACCTCGAATCGCAGTGATCTGTTTATAACTTCGCGGCAAGGCTTGAGCCAACGCCACAAGCGTTTTATCAGGCAAAAGTCGGTGAACGGCACGGTGTTCAGCACGTGCAATCTCATCACGGCGACTCCATAACGCATTGGCGACCGCAAGTTGCATAGGGTGGCGCAAATTTGAAAGTCCCTTGAGATGCAACCACGTTTTAGGTACGTATTGGTAGGTCGCAAAGGAGTGCACCATGTGTTCGAATTCTTGCTCAGCCCAGTGACGTTTGTCATGAGCGTCTAGATCAGCCAACAGGGCATCCTGCAGTGGCAATAAATACTCCACATCTAATGCTGCGTAACGCAACCAAGCTTGCGGAAGTGGGCGAGTAGACCAATCTTCGCTGCCATGGCCTTTTTTCAGCGTGACGCCAAGATAGTGCTCCACCATTGCTGCGAGATTAACTCTTGGATGTCCAAGCAATCGAGAGGCCAATTCCGTATCAAAAATGTGGGCAGGTTGAAGCTTTAAATGTTTCAACGCATATTGGTCGGAATACCCAGCATGCAAAATCCAGTCTTGATCATTCAGCAACGCCTGCAATTCACGGCGTGCAGCTGGAGGATCAAATCGCGGATCAATTAAGAACGTTCCAGCGTTGTCTCGACAAATCTGTATTAAAAATGCTCGCTCATCGTAGTAAAATCCACTTGCTCGTTCAGTATCGAGCGCGAATGCACCAGTACCTTCTCGCAGATGATTGCATGCATCTTGAATTTCGCTTGCGTTAGCATAGACCGTGTGAGAAGAATCCGAAGCAGTGGATAAAGGAGTCAAAAGAGCTATCCTAGCGGCTGAAACATAGTTGGTACTGGTCAGTGTTTGTGACTGTCACTGGTACTTGAATCAACACTTGGTATATTAACGATCGATGGTTGCAATGCCTTCTGGTGGTAAACCTGCAACATTAGCGAGGACCTGTGCAAACGCGACTACATGTTGATGCAAATCGTGACCTTCAGCAGTCCATGATGCACGCATCTCAAGTTGATGTGACGATGGAGGGCCACCAAGATCGCCAAAACGCACTGATGCAGTTGAAGTGACAGTGCCACCGAGGTTGTTGTAGCCCACAGCTGCATCGTCGAGGCCTTCGGTGAGCCATTGCCATGCCACTTCAGGAAGCAGTGGATCAGATGCCACTGCATGATCCAAATCAGCTTGGATATATGCCACCAAACGCATATCGCCATCCCAGGCTTCTTCGGATTGCGGATCATACAGCAGAATAAGGCGACCAAAAGCATCGCTTTCTGCGCTGGTGTCGAATGGAAGGTCTAAATCGCCGCGAGAAATCTCGAGTCCAATCGCATGGCTAAAAGGTGCTAAGCGCTGTGGTGGGCGAATTGTTCCAAGTGAAATCTCGGGACGCAGGCGTGCTTGGTGCATAGACTCAACTGCGCTGGAAAAGGCTTCTGGAACAACCTCTTCGGCAGGCTGATTGAGCGAGACTGCGTGTGGAGAGATAGAAGATTCGGTCACGAAAAGAAACGCTATCCGAGTCAATCGCTACGAGGGCAATGCCACGCCGTAAAACAAAATATTTGCGTTCAACTTGAGCCACGGTCAAATAATTAATCCCAACAGGTAAAGGCGTCAAAAGTATGCTGGAGAGGAGATAATAAGGAGGTGGTAAGAAGCTCTGTGGTGTTGGAAGTTGCCTTGAAGTACTCAAGTATGCTGTGCAGTCAAGCAAGCTTTACCGATTTCCTGCGATCTGCGTTGATGCTTGTTGGCATGGAAATATCTTGCAAATAGCGAAGGCTGTTGTCCGGTGAGAAGTGAGAAGTGAGAAGGTTGCAACGATAGTTGGGAACATGGCGCAGCAATAGTAGGTTCTCGAGATTGTAATTGCATCGCGTTGAATTGAGCATTTTGCCTGAATCTTTGTTTAGACCAGCGTTTTTAGGGTTAAAAGGTTTGCCAATCCTTAGTAAGTTTGATAAAACGCAACATCTTTCGAATAGTTGAAATTATCAAACTAATGATGGATAATCGGGAGTGTTGGGACAGCGCTACTATCGCACAGTCGTGTGGATCGCTGTTACACAAGTATCAGGACGAGAAAAGGTAAACCATGTCCAAAGTTAATTTTGAAGAGCTGAATAATAAGCAGCAGTACATCCAGTATGCGGTATTTCGTGCAATCCCAGGCGCACTTGGTACTGAGCGCGCTGAGATTATCGCCCAAGCTCGAGAGTTTTTCGAAGCAGTAGCCAAAGCCGGTGTCGTGACGGTTCGCGGGATTTATGACATAAGCGGTTGTCGCGCTGACGCTGATTTCATGATCTGGTGGCATGCTACGGAGTTCACCGACTTGCAAAAAGTGTATAACGACTTCCGCCGCGAGACTGTACTTGGTCAGCTCACTGAAGTTGCTTGGGTTGGTAATGGTCTGCACCGTCCAAGTGAATTTAATAAGTCACATTTACCAAGTTTTATCATGGGTGAAGCGCCAGGAAATTGGCTCACAGTGTATCCATTCGTGCGTTCCTATGATTGGTATCTACTTGATCCGAAAGAACGTCGTCGTATTCTCGCTGAACACGGCATGCAAGCACGTGAATATCCAGATGTTCGTGCGAATACGGTTACTGCCTTTGCACTCGGTGACTACGAATGGTTACTCGGTTTTGAAGCTCCAGCGCTTGATCGAATCGTTGATTTGATGCATCAGATGCGTTATACCGAAGCACGTTTGCATGTGCGTGAAGAAACTCCATTCTTCTCAGGTCGTCGCGTAGCAGATATTGCAGAGGTCATTACAGCGCTGCCATAGCCATGTTGCAGTAGCCTTTCGGCCTGCACTTTAGCTTGTCGACGCACTTATCGGAGTCTTGAACATCGGTGTGGTGTGAAAGAATCACACACAACTATAGCCCGTTACCTTGTGGGATAATCCATCTCAAGGTAACGGGCTATGTGCTCTGTGAGTTGTGAATTAAAACATCACCATGCTGGTGGGGAAGCTATCTATTCAGCAACTGGCTGTTCTTGAAACCTTAGCGAAATGGAATTAATGCAGTAACGTAAATCCGTTGGCGTGTCGTAGCCTTCACCTGCAAATACGTGGCCAAGGTGAGAATGGCAGTTTGCGCACAGTACTTCAGTACGAACACGGCTGAGGGAGTAGTCAGGACGTTCAATAATTTTATCGCCTGCAAGTGGTGAGAAAAATGACGGCCAACCACAGTGCGAATCAAACTTCTCGGTTGAACGGAATAACTCAGTCTCGCATGCGCGGCAGGAATAGACGCCTTCAGTTTTGGTATTGGTGTATTCGCCAACGTGTGGTGGCTCAGTGCCAGCTTCACGAAGAACATGGTATTCCTCGGCGGTAAGGCGCTCGCGCCATTGCTGATCGGTGAAATCGATGTAGTTTGTCATGGGATTCTCCTTCAATAATCGTGCGCACGAGACAGCCGTTGTAGACGGTAATCGCTTCGCGCTTAGCATTATGTGCAACAAGACTATAAGAAGTACTATTCCCAGGAAAAGTTACTCTGCATAAAATATCTTTAGCTGCGTGTTTGCTTAGTGCGGTTGTGGGGTGTTTGTGGTAGATCGTGCGCGCAGGATGGCATCTGTAGCTAATGTGGTTACGATTAGTGCCCATCCAAGTGTTGCTTGAAATGTAGTTAGCCACTCTCCAAGCACTGGATTGAATGACAATTGGAAGCGCAAGGGGTTTAAGCACAGCAGTAAGCCAATCCATAGCGAGATGAACGTAAATGGGCTGCGTGCGGCCGCCAGTGTGAAAAACAACGGTAGTAAAAACAGGGAATAATACATTTGTCCAAGGGAGGACAATAAAAAGACGCCGCTTAAAATTAGGCTGGTACTAAGAATGAGCCAGTTCCACGAATCGGTGACCCTGATTCGTAATAAGGCAAGAATGCCGAAGGCGATAAGCACTGCAAATGTCAACCACACAGCTCGTGCTATCAGAGGATAGATCTGAAAATAGGTAGTCATGCCAGGCAATGAAGCATTGGCATAGTCGCGCACGATACTTAAATACGGAACTGTACGTGATAGATACTCTGAAGCTTCAGGCACAATCGACCAGGCAAGTACATTGAGCACTGTGGGAACCGCAAGCGCGACACCAACTGAAATTATTCTGATGCGCACAGCTGGGAGAAATAGAAGTGGCAAAAAGATCGGCTTGATTACAATTGCTAATCCGATACTTAGCCCAGAACGTAGTTGTGCATTTTGCTGCTCACTGATTAAGAACACCACAAGCAGGAGCAATAAGATGCCGTTAATATTGGAAAATATCAACGTGTTTTGCACAGCTTCTGTTACAAACGCAAGGCTGATCGCCAGCGGTAATATCCACGCCTTGCGTGGCCAATTGGTCTGGCGAAGCAACAATATGAGTGCAAGAATAATTGCCGTAGCATTCACGCAGATAAACACCATGCGCGCAATGGCAAAATTCTCTACTAATGCCAGCGGTGATAATAACAATGTCGCGCCGGGATTATAGAGATAATGTGGATCAACGAAACTGTAATGCTCGTTATAGACTGGCACGCCATCCCAGAAACGTCGCAAAGCTAAATACACCGTGGAATAATCGTCGGTCACAGAGCCGTTCAAAGCCAAGATGCCAACGCGGTGGATGACTAGCATAATCGCCAATGGCCACAGTCCGTATCCTATGCGGCGCTCAAGAATGCGCTGATGTGCATCTTGTGATGGGCAGGTCGTTGGATTTTCTGTCCATATGCGATCGCATGTTTCTTGCAGTGATTTGAGCATACTGTTGATCATCCTTCAAGCTTGCCCGCAACGTATCTCTTAGGCATGACAATACCGAAAGCCTGGCGTTGATAAGAACTTTGGAAGCGGTGGCAGGCGATTTTTACCATGTGCTTGAGACAGCGTTGTCGTGTCTATGCTTCGAGAATTAATCAACAATGCTCGCTTGGCGACGATATGAGTGCAGACCAGAGTTGAGAAGGAATCGCAGCAATGTAATTTTCAGAGACCCAAAAAAGTTATTAAAGAACAAGCATTAACCAGCTGATTTGCCAACAAGGTAGGTGGCGTATTAGAGTTTTCCTCGCACGGCACAACAGATATTAACTGTTAGTGAGTGACATGCGGATGTAGCGCAGTTGGTAGCGCATAACCTTGCCAAGGTTAGGGTCGCGAGTTCGAGTCTCGTCATCCGCTCCAAGCTTATGTATATAAGCTAAGCGCGATTAGCTCAGCGGGAGAGCGCTTCCCTGACACGGAAGAGGTCACTGGTTCAATCCCAGTATCGCGCACCAGAGCATGAAAAGCTCTTTAAAAAATAATGCGGATGTAGCGCAGTTGGTAGCGCATAACCTTGCCAAGGTTAGGGTCGCGAGTTCGAGTCTCGTCATCCGCTCTGATACTTTCGAGTATCTCCGAGGCAGGAATGCCACGGTGGAATGGCCGAGTGGTGAGGCAACGGTCTGCAAAACCGTGCACACGGGTTCGATTCCCGTTTCCACCTCCAAGTTCTCTCACGGCGCGATTAGCTCAGCGGGAGAGCGCTTCCTTCACACGGAAGAGGTCACTGGTTCAATCCCAGTATCGTGCACCAGAGCTTCAAGCTCTGTTTAATATATGCGGATGTAGCGCAGTTGGTAGCGCATAACCTTGCCAAGGTTAGGGTCGCGAGTTCGAGTCTCGTCATCCGCTCAGGATTAAGCTCCGAGATTTTTCTCGGAGCTTTTGTCTTATCTAGATGTCATGTACGGGTTAAGGGGCTCTTCGCGTTTCAGCGGGGAATTATAAAAAACGGCGAAGGTAATTCATGCTTAGAGTGTGAACCAAAAGAATGAAAATACCTTCACCGCTTATGATCCTAGCGCAATTCTTGCTCGACTTGTAAGTTTGAAAGATATTCGCGTCCTTGCGTATCACCGTCATGGTGCACAACAGGAAATCGAAATCGAACAAGTCCTAAAAACGCCAACATGCCCGCGTTGCAATATGTCTGCACGTGTGAAAGAAAGACCAAAAGTTCGATACATAGATTTACCTGTCTATGGCCGTCCTATGAACTTGCTGTGGCGTAAACACCGCTTGTATTGCCCAAACGTTGCTTGTGATGTTGGTTCATGGACAAGCCAGGATAAACGTATTGCAGCGGTTCGTTGCCAGATGACAACCAGGGCAAGTAAATGGGCGACCCACCAAGTAGGCATGGGACGAACCATTAGCGAAGTCGCAGCTGAACTTGGGTGTTCGTGGCATACAGTCAATGATGCAGTCACCTTATACGGTCAGGCGTTGCTAGAAGCAGACCATAAACGTTTGAACAAAACTCACGCAATCGGGCTTGATGAAACAAGTTTCGTTCGCCTACAAGGACACCGCACAAGTTATGTGGATCGTATGGAAGCGATACAAGACAACGCGAGAACAGCGAAAAGCAGTATTGCTGATAAAGGTATCACTGTCTGCGTCGTCAAGGCACGGGTTCACGATTTGGCTGTGTGGTACGTATGAGTGTTGATGAGATGTTCTTATAACAGATGGCAGCGAGTGCAGAAGTGAAGAAAATAAAAAAATTATGTTCTGTGGGAACTTTTGTGCCGGAATATTCGACTAATTAATGTGAGTGTGAAAAAAATCATGCTCATACTTATGATGTGCACCGGCGCCTCGTGGACGAACACGTGATGCCGGTGGTAGGTTTTTAGTGGCATTTTGCAAGTAATGTAGATATGTTGCTTGCTGTGGTTTGAACAAAAAGGAGTATGTGTTTTGACACAACAATCAGGAAGTATATTCAAGCGTAGCGTCCGAGCTTGGATCGTAGCTGGTAGCCTCGTTGCAACGTCGACATTCGGTTTTGCGCCAATTGTCGGTTTGCAGCCAATTGTTGCTCGTGCGCATGATGTGGTTGTTGGCGGTAATCCTGCTGATGGTGCTGTCATTGATAAGCTTCCTGAGACTCTGGTACTCGAGTTTTCGGCACAACCAAAAGACGGGTTCAATACCATTGCGGTTACAGACGCTGATAAAGCGGTGATCTTCTCTGGTGAGCCTCGTGTGGAAGGTCGAAATCTCCTTTTTGATGTCCCTCAAGATGTCACTTTGAAATCTGGCGAATATACAATCGGTTTCCAAATAACTTCCTCGGATGGACATGCCACCCGTGGAAAGACAACGTTTACAATCAGCGATGCGGCTGCTTCGGCTACAATGGAAACCCATTCTGAAGCTGAGGAAGGTGCGATGGAAACTCAAGCACCTACAACGGCATTGGAACAAGGATTAGAAGCAGCTGGTTTCTCTCGATACTGGGCTTATTTAGCTGGTATTATTGGAATCTTTGCGGTCGCAGGCGTTGTTATTTTGCGACTTACCAAGAAGAATAAGTAATCTTCGCCATCAAAGTTTTTCATGTACATATGCCTCAAGCTTGTCTAGTTATTCGCGCTATGTACATTCTTACAAGTATTTAAAGGATCATCTCGTTATGTTTATGTCTCGTAAAATTCGTACAGCTCTCGCAGTTTTCTCAGTATCCGCAGTTGCATTGACTGCCTGCACCACCTCTGAAGAAGATTCCATGATGAAAATGGACACCGCTACTTCTGCAGCTCCAGCGATGACCGAAGAGACCACCGCAGCAATGATGGAAAAGATGGATGATCATGCAATGCATGAAGGCATCATGTTCACCGATGCTTTCGTCAAGGCAATGGAGCCAGAAGCAGAGATGACCGCTATCTTTGGTCTGATTCACAATCACACTGATGAAGACATCACCATCACCGGTTTCACCACAGATGTGGATGCTGAAAAGTTTGAAATCCACGAAGTCGTGGATGGCAAGATGAAGATGAAAGAGAACGGCTTGACCGTTCCAGCGGGTGAGCACTTCATGCTTGAGCCAGGTCATGAGCACTTCATGCTGCTTGGTGTCAAAACCCCAATTCAAGCTGGTGAATCTGTTCATTTGACGGTGAACCTCAGCGACGGTCGTACCCTCGACTTCGGTGACATCGAAGCTCGCACCATCGGTGCTGGTGAAGAAGAGTATGCAGGTGGCCACGACCACAAGCATGGCCATGATCACAAGCACTAAGACAGTGATAAGAAGTAACTATCATGTCAATTAAGGTATAGTGACACCTATACCTCTATGGGTATTTGGACTGAGTGTTTGATGCAATATTCCTGAGCCCAATACCCATACTGTATTCAGTGCGCGTATGTAAACCATGTCGCATACGCGCACTGTCCAACACACAACAATGGCAGTCAGTGGTGATGAATCATGAATGATGTCCCGATGTGTCCGCATTTCGAATCGAATGCACACGGACCTAACCTTTCACGGCGGACTTTTTTACTCGGTGCATCCACAGTTGGCGCATCCGCAGCATTGACTGCATGCCAGAGTCCACATGCTCCAATAGCTGCAGAATCTCAGCAGTTACACGAAGCATCTGAGCCGGCACTGACTACTGCGTTGGTGGCCTTTGATGGGCCGCATCAAGCGGGAATCGCAACACCAGGCCAAGCGCATTTGAACATCCTCGCATTTAATTTACATGCTGGAAATGATCGCGAATCGGTCAGGCGATTGCTGAAATTATGGACCGAAGATGCTCGCAGACTAACAAATGGTCAAAATCCTTTAGGCTCCCTCGAGCCAGAAATGACGATGAAGCCTGCCAACCTCACGATTACCTGTGGGTTTGGACCACGGCTGTTTGATATTATTGATCGTCGAGATCAGCGGCCATCGTGGTTGGCTCCACTGCCAGTCTTTAGCGAGGACAAGCTTGATCCACAGTGGGCTGAAGCCGATGTAGTGTTGCAGATTTGTGCTGATGATCCTGTCACTCTTGCATTCGCTTCGAGGCACATGCAACGTGCGGCAGTTGATTTTGCAACTGTGGTGTGGATGCAACAAGGCTTCTTGAATGCCTATGGTGCTAAAAAAATCAATGAAACACCACGTAATCTTTTTGGTCAGATCGATGGCACCATTAATCCAGCCACCGATGATGATTATGATTCCTATGTTTGGATACCGCCACTGAGCGATGCTCCAGAATGGGCACATGGCGGAAGCTGTATGGTGGTGCGACGTATCGAGATGCATCTCGACACCTGGGAAACACTTGATCGCAGCTCACGTGAGCTAGCAATGGGACGCTATCTGTCAAACGGTGCGCCACTGACTGGCCAGGAAGAACATGATGTGGCAGATTTTCATGCTCGCGATGAATACGGCTTACCAATTATTGATCCGAGATGCCACATGGCACTTGCTGCGCCACCAAGTGATCTTCCATTACAAAGGATTCGTCGACGCGCTTATAACTATGATCTGCCGCCAGTCCCTGGCAGTGGAGAATCATCAAATTCTGGTTTAGTGTTCGTATGTTTCCAGCAAGATCCACTTCGCCAGTTTGTTCCAATCCAGCAGCGGCTGAATGACGCTGACCGCATGAATGAATGGATTACGCATATTGGTTCAGCTGTATTCGTGATTCCTCCTGGAACAGATCCAACCGGTGAAAATCGAGATCTGTATTGGGGACAAGCGCTGTTGGAAACCTAGGTGGGTTTTGGCTAGTATTATGATGTTACCCACAACGCAGCTGTGATATTTTCCCAGCAACGACTCATTGTTGCTGCTAGCTTCGGTGTCAGTGGGTGGCGTCAATACTTTACGTTGCATTTCGCGTCCAGGTCTGACGCGTGAATGCCTGAGCTCATAAAGGAGCGCACTCAACTATGGCACAGTTAACTGATGCTGCCGTTAATCCACATCAACCTTTTACGGTACCTGCCGGTGTGGCAGCGGGCGCGGCAATGCGCGAACTCGAATTACCAAATAAAGGTCCTGAGGCAATTGTTTGTATTATGGACGCTGAAGGTCAGCTGAAAGATTTGTCCTTCGTTCCAGAAACAGACACCGACGTCACCCCTGTGCCGGCTAATACAGAAGCTGGACGTGCTGTGATTCGCCACTCGGCAACTCACGTATTAGCACAAGCTGTACAAGCTGAATTCCCAGGTACCAAGCTTGGTATTGGTCCAGCCATCGAAAACGGTTTTTACTATGATTTCGATGTTGCAGAACCATTTACCCCAGAAGACCTGCGTCGCTTAGAAAAGCGAATGAAGAAAATCATTAAGCAGGGCCAGAAATTTGAGCGTCGCATTTATGCCGACCAAGAAGAAGCTGCAGCTGCATTGGCACATGAGCCATATAAGCTTGAGCTTATTCACGATAAAGGTTCTGTCGATCCAAATTCTGACGAGGCAACCGAAGTTGGTGCTGGTGAACTCACCGGTTACTACAACCTGAATCCTCGGACTGGTGAAGTTGAATGGTTCGACCTTTGCCGTGGACCACATATTCCGACGACAAAGTACATTCCTGCATTTGCATTGACTCGTTCTTCAGCAGCGTATTGGCGTGGTGATCAATCCAAGGCTGGCATGCAGCGTATTTACGGTACTGCGTGGGAATCCGCAGAAGCTCTGGAAGAATATCAGCATAAGCTGGAAGAAGCAGAAAAGCGCGATCACCGTCGTCTCGGTGCTGAGCTGGACTTGTTCTCTTTCCCAGATGAAATTGGTTCTGGTTTCCCAGTATTCCACCCCAATGGTGGCATCATTCGTTTGGAAATGGAAGAGCACTCCCGTCGTCGCCACATTGCAGCTGGCTACTCCTTCGTGAACACTCCGCATATTACGAAAGGTGATCTGTTCCAAAAGTCCGGTCACCTCGATTTCTATGCCGATGGCATGTTCCCACCGATGCAGCTCGACGGTGAAGTCAATGAGGCAGGCGAAGTCACCAAGCCTGCGCAAGACTACTATGCAAAGCCAATGAACTGCCCGATGCACAACCTCATTTTCGCATCACGCGGTCGTTCCTATCGTGAACTGCCACTGCGCTTGTTTGAATTCGGTACTGTATACCGTTATGAGAAGTCCGGTGTGGTTCATGGTTTGACCCGTGCACGTGGGTTTACCCAAGACGATGCTCATATTTACTGTACTGAGGATCAGCTCGAGAAAGAATTAACGTCAGTTCTCGACTTCATCATTTCCTTGCTGCGTGACTACGGCCTGGATGATTTCTACTTGGAGCTTTCCACGAAGGATCCAAAGAAGTTTGTTGGCTCCGATGAAATTTGGGAAAAGTCAACTGCAATCTTGCAGCGAGTTGCAGATGCTTCTGGTCTTGAGTTAGTTCCAGACCCAGCAGGTGCTGCGTTCTATGGTCCAAAGATTTCGGTTCAGGCACGTGACGCAATTGGTCGTACCTGGCAGATGTCCACAGTACAGCTCGATTTCAACCTGCCAGAGCGCTTCGATTTGGAATACACCGCATCCGATGGCACCAAGAAACGCCCAATTATGATTCACCGTGCATTATTCGGTTCTATCGAGCGTTTCTTCGGCGTGCTTGTCGAACACTATGCGGGTGCATTCCCAGCATGGTTGGCGCCATACCAGGTTGTTGGTATCCCAGTGGCAGAAGCCTTCTCGGAGCATCTTGAGCAGATCACCGATCAGCTGCGTGCCTGCGATATTCGTGCCAATGTTGATACTTCTGATGATCGTATGCAAAAGAAGATTCGTAATCACACCCAAGCAAAGGTGCCATTTATGCTCCTTGCCGGCGCACGTGATGTGGAATCCAATGCAGTCTCATTCCGTTTCCTTGATGGTACCCAAGTCAACGGTGTACCAGTCGACAAAGCTGTTGCATTGATCCAACAATGGATTCAAACGCGAGTGAATGAGCAACCAACCCAGGCAAATGTGGAAGCTGCATTAGGCTAATCCGCTGTTCTGGCAAGCCGTCTTGTAGCTACAAAATGGTAGGTACAAGACGGCTTTTGCATGTAAGCATAGAAAATGGTTTTGTATCCTCGCTGCATGTCTTGGGTCGTAACGTTTGACCTCTGGCTAGAATAAAGAGAACAATCAAAGCCTAGTTCGACTATCTGTGGCGCTTGCCTGTGGTCGTGGGTGTGAAAAGGAGTGTGTGGTGGAAACGTATCACGATAATGGCGTGGGCGTCAGCGATCGCTTACTGCGGTTATGGGCTCCGTATCGCATGAATTATATTGTGACCAAAGGTGCTGATAAACAAGCCTCCTCAAAGCACAGCAACCCATTTATTACCCTTCCACAGCTTGACGACGCTGAAGCCTTAATCATTGCACGCGGCGAACACGTTTATTGTGTGTTGAATCTTTACCCGTATAATGCCGGGCATATGATGGTGATTCCATATCGTCAAGAATCTGAACTTGAGAATTTAACTCTTGCAGAATCGCATGAGCTTATGGCTTTTGCACAAGCTGCGATTCGAGTCTTAAAGCAAGTTTCCCAGCCAGATGCTTGCAATGTTGGATTCAATTTAGGAAGAGCTGCTGGTGGTAGCGTAGGGGAGCACTTGCATCTGCATATCGTTCCACGCTGGAGTGGCGATGCAAACTTTATGACCGTGATTCACGGCACCAAAGTTTTACCACAATTGCTCCAAGATACGCGTCGTTTATTAGCCGCAAAGTGGCAAGAACTTGCTGCCCAAGACCCAGATTTTCCAGGAATTGCTCGTGCTTAGTGTCAAGGGTAGAAAACCTGCCGCAATTGTCATGGAACCATTAGCCAAACTGATGCTACGCATTGGTCTGACTCCAAATATGGTCACCATTTTAGGTGCAACGCTCACATCTGCCGCCGCAGCCATTTTGATTCCGCAAGGGTATTTATGGCAAGCAGCGCTGCTTTGTGGTGTATTAAGCGTGCTGGATATGGTCGATGGGACGATGGCACGGATGCTAGGCTCCGGCAGTCGATTTGGTGCCACGCTTGATGCGAGCTGCGATCGTATTACTGATGGCGTTATTTTCAGTGCATTATTATGGTGGCTGATCTACACCCAAGCTGCTGCACACAGCGTTATTCTTAGCGGTTTTATCGTTTTGGTCAGCTCTCAGGTGATTTCTTATGTGAAAGCTCGTGGTGAAGCTAGCGGTTTGGCCATGAAAGGTGGCCTGATTGAACGTCCTGAGCGACTGATTATTGGGTTAGGCGGGATCGGGCTGGAGGGTTTCGGCGTGGACTCTGCAGTGGTGATCGCATTGATCATCTTGGCCGTCGGATCAATTATTACTGTGGTACAGCGTTTATGGATCGCAGCTCGTGACGTCCGTGCTGCAGAACCGATTGCTGCGCCTGATGGAGCTATCTTGCAAATGCGCGGGCATAAAGATTTGAAAGCATAACTGGATGATGAATATTCGACAAGAGCTGATTGCCACGGGCTATAGCGTTGGTTGGAAAATTTTGAAAATCTTGCCACATGCGGTCGTGACGAGAATTTTTGAATTCGGTGCCGATAGAGTTTCCCATTCCGGTAAAGGCATGGAACAGTTACGGAAAAACCTCCAACGCGTGGTTGGTCCAGAACATGTCACGCGTCAACTCGTACAAGACTCGATGCGCAGTTATGCTCGGTACTGGGCAGAAGCATTTCGCTTACAAAATCTGATTCAAGATCCTGCACTCTACACAAGTATTGAACGACAATCGCATGGACTTGAACATCTTGATACCGCCTATGCCAAGGGCAATGGCGTGGTGATTGTTTTAACCCATAGCGGCAATTGGGATATGGCCGGTTATTTTCTTACCCAGCGCATTGGTTCGTTTGTAACTGTTGCCGAACGCCTTGAACCAACCCGAATCTTTGATGCCTTTGTAAAGTTTCGGACCTCCTTGGGCTTTAAAGTTTACCCTCACAAAGATGAACACGGACATTCCCCATTCCCAAAATTGCGTGAAGCCTTACAGCGCGGAGAAGTTGTCTGCCTTTTAGGCGAACGCGATTTAACTGGGAAAGGCATGGAAGTGGAGTTTTTTTCTGAGACGACGACCATGCCAATCGGTGCCGTGAAACTGGCTCAAGATACCGGTGCAACGCTATTGGTGGCACATACTTGGTTTACTGGCACCAGCCGCAGCCCTGGCTGGGCATTGGAAGTATCTGCACCGTTAGAAGTGACCACTATCCAAGCAACACTTCAGCAACAAGCAATGATCATGCAACGCAATATCGCACAGCATCCGACTGACTGGCATGTCTTGCAACCATTATGGATTGCAGACCGTCCTACACGTGGGCCTAAACAGTCATGACTGTTTGCATAGTGTTCCCAACTTCTGCATAATCGCTAACAAACAGCACAACAACCAAGGATCATTGAACTTCGTGGATACACAACTTGAGCGTCTTCGCATTGGGTTTGTCTGCCCTTATTCTTTTGATGAGCCAGGGGGAGTACAAGCTCACATTCTTGACCTTGCCCAGTTTTATCAACATCAAGGCCACGAAGTTGCCGTCATCGGCCCATGTTCACCTGACACCGAAGTACCACCGTTTGTTGTGAAAGGCGGACGATCACTGCCGTTTCGGTATAACGGCTCAGTTGCGCGATTGAGTTTTCACCGTGGAGTATTTCGTCGCGTTCGTGAGTTTATTCGTGCCGGAAACTTCGATGTCCTACATATTCACGAGCCGAACTCACCAAGTTTTTCGCTCGCAGCCTTAATGGTGGCGCAAGGGCCAATCGTGGCGACCTATCATGCATCCGCGCGTAGTTCGATACTGTTGCGTCTTGCGTTAATCGTGACGCGAAAATATTTAGAGAAAATTCGCGGAGGCATTGCTGTGAGCGAATTAGCACGACGCTGGCAAGTTCAACAGCTCGGCACCGATCCTGTGCTAATCCCGAATGGTGTGGCAACGAATGCTTATCGACGCGCCTACGAATTGCATTGCAAAGAACACAAGATATCGCAGGAGAAAGTACAAATCTGTTTTATTGGCAGGCTTGATGAACCTCGAAAAGGTTTAAGCATTTTACTCGAAGCTTTCCAAGGCCTTGCAGATACAGCCGAACTGGTAGTGATTGGTGCTGGCAAGCATCATGAACAACCAGGGGTTCGATATGTTGGGAAAGTCAGTGACGCGGAAAAAGCTCGGATTCTGGCTGCCAGTGATATTTATGTTGCCCCGAATACAGGCGGGGAATCTTTCGGCATTATTTTAGTAGAAGCAATGGCAGCCGGTACTGCGGTGATTGCTTCTGATTTAGAGGCTTTCCAAGCAGTACTTGGCAATGATGAAACTGTTGCGAATGGGGTGCTGTTTGAAAATGGCAATAGCAATGATTTGCGGCGTGTTTTGGTGGACTTGATTGGCGATCCAAAGCGTCGTCAAGCATTGCAACAAAATGGATTAGCTAGGGCTGCAGTTTTCGACTGGGAGAAGGTCGCAACGGATATTATGCGTGTGTACCGAATTGTTATTGATGGCTCAAAAATACAGGCGGAACCGTGACCACACTTTCGTTATTGCTCGTGGCAGTGATGCTGACTTCGGGAATTATGTGGGCGTCGTCGACTGCAACGCGACTGCATCGTCTGCATGTTCGCACTGAATCGTTGTTGGCTGCGCTGCAATTTGCGCTCGATCGAAGAGTCGCAGTGCTCGCGGCCTTAGATGCCGATCAGTTTGCAGGGTTAGCGCATGAAACTGAGGCGGTGGCATTGCATTATGACAGTTTTGAAAAGCGAACGATACAAGAGCGCAAGGTTGCCGAGTGTATTCGTAACTATCCACAACCGTTGCCGCCAGCGCTTGTCGACGCCGAAGCGCGCGTTCAACTAGCCCATCGATTTTATAATGAGGCGGTGACGACCACTCGTAGCTTACGGGTTCGTCCGTTGGTCAAAGCCTTGCGATTAGGTGGAACTGCAGCGTTGCCACCGTATTTTGAACTTCCGATCTAGCGCTTATGGTTGTTGCAGATACGCCCGAGTCGTTCGATATGCATTCATGACAGTGATAATAGTCATGCCAACAATGATGATATTGCGCACGACGAGCAGGATCACTACTGGTGATTGTGACTCGCCTAGGATGAGTAGATCATCGTAATACACCGGATAGATGAGTTGGCTGATTCCAGCTACCATGAGTGTTGCGATTGCGAGCCCCAATGTTATCCGCTGTGGTGCACGTAGCAAGATGACGGCAAGAATAGGTCCCAGCCAGATAATATACTGTGGGGAAAAAACTTTATTCACCACAATCAGCAGTAACACGATGCTGAGTATGACATAGCTTGGATCCGGCAAACGGCTACCACCTTTGACAAAGATCGCTAGCGCCCACACACAACAAGCCGCTACTAGCAGCAGCATGCCAATGGATGTCATTTGCAAGGCAAATTCAACACCTGGGCCTGTGATTTCAAAGCTTTTTGATGCTGCGTACGTAATCGAATAACGATCGTGTGCGGTTGTGTGTGCACGGTAGAGCAAGAATGTTGCTGCGAGTGATTCAATCTGCAAACCGCGATCTTGTTGATAGACCAGAGGAGAAAACATTCGACTTGGACTCGTCAACAGTGCAGTGCATATGCCGATACATACAAACGTGAGTCCGAATGCAACGAAACGTTTCAACCATATGAGGTTTCGCCAGGAGGTGATGCAGGTTGTTACAAGGATGCCGGGCCATAGTTTGATCCAGGTTGCAATTGCAAACAGTGCTCCTGCCATACGTGGATGCGTGGCTAATGCCCAAAGCCCAAGACCAACAACGACTGCTGGAAAGACATCTAATCGGTAGACAAATACTGGGCCCACTGTAAGCGGAAAGATTAACCAAAATGAAGCTGCGAGAATACGATTGCGTATACACGTGGTACGCGAAAGCAGAAACGCGAAGAATGCAGCATCATAGGCCAACATCACGCACACAAATGCAATAAGAGCATGATCTGGATAGAACAAGGGCAGATGGGTTGCAAGCCAAATCGGCAAGAGTCCAAGTACAGGATATTCTGTGAGCGATTGACCATCTGGTTGCGTGATTCCTGCAAAATAATAGGTGACATCCCCGCTTGCTCCGGGAAATTTTGCAGCAAGTGCCAGCATAATCACACGGGTGGCAATCCAAAGCACAGCCGCTAACCAACCGATATGCATAGCAGTTGCTGGCTTGTGGACAGAAGAATGCATAACGGTTGCACGCACCTTTGCAAGTTGCAGGAAAATGACTTCGAAAGTTTAACAAAGATCGCAATGATCTACGGTATTGATTATAAAAGGCAAGAGTCACCTTCTTGACTGTACGAACACTCAGCGATTTCGTCGGAACATATGGAAAGACGATAGGCAAGAATGAGCTTCTCGTGGTCTTTATGCAGAATATGTATTGCATACCCCTGTTTGTGGTATGACTTCGATCATATATCTATTGAATTGTGATCTGGATGAAATTCTTAAGCGTTATTTGCGGGGAAATGTAACGTTGCGAAAAGCGGATATAGGAAAAGTGGTATGGCTTGAAACTGTTTATAATGTGAATCCATTTATAAAAATATGCATTCCGAATAGTTTCGATTTTCTATTGTTTTTCAATCTTCAGAATTGTACATTTACATTTGTTTTCATAAGTGTAGAAACAATAGATGATTATTCATGCGAATAAATCTCTTTGTATGAATGATTGCTAAGAATGGTTGAAAAGAGGTAGTGAATATGCACAACCGAACACGAATTCTGGCATCACTGATGGTAAGTAGCTTGGTGTTGACATTAACGCCGTATGCGCAAGCAGCCACGGAGTTTGAAGTCACGACTACTACCACATTGGAACAATTACGTGCTGCAATTACTGATCCAGAAACCACAACAGTGATTTTTAATGAAGATGTGAGTTTTCATGGTGGAGTGATCATTGATCAGCCGCTCACATTTCGCGTTGCTGATGGTGTAACAGTGGATTTCCACGGCGAAGGTTTAACAACTAGTGGCCTTGTGGTACATAAAGAATTCACGTTGCAGAATAATGGCACGGTCAATATTCGTGATTTTGACGGATATGGTGTGCACGTACGGCAAAATGATGGTGGCGCTGTTGTGATTGAAGGTGATGGGAAAGACGGCAGTGCGTTAAATATTACCAACACAAAATTCTATGGCATTGATGGGCAGTTTATTGCTGGTCCGTTTACCGTGAAAAATACTGCTGTGACAGTTGCGACTCGAGAAACCACGGCAGAAGGTCCAGTAATTTTCTCAAAACATGGTAACCCAGGAAACTCGCCGGTGCGTTTTGAAAACACCAAACTCGAAGCTACACACAGTAATAAAGATCCAAATGGTTGGCAAGCATCAATTTATACTGAATTGCCAATGACCTTTACAAATTCTGAGGTAATTTCAACAACGAGTCGCAATTATAATTTCTCTGCAGTTTCTTCTGGTGCAGATATCGTTTTTGATCATACGGATGTAACACTCACGACCACGGCTGATGCTGTGAGTAAAGGGTTTTTTATCTTCCGCAAACCATTTGTGTCGGTGAACACCAAGGATAATACGATCACTGTTACAAATGGCAGTTCCATTACTTCGAATATCTTGCCGCCGAGTGGAGTGAAAAAAGATTTCGAGTTTCAAGATGCCAACTATGTTGTCAATAATTCCAAACTTAAAGGCGAGTTTTTAGGAATTGATGGAAAACAACAAAATACCTCGAAGATCACAATCACAGGTGATTCGCTCATTGATATTCCGCGCACTCTGACAGTAGACGGCGCGATGGATTTTGGAATTGAAACAGTTATTGATGGTGGTGCTGTTGATATCCCACCGTTGCCTCAGTTGTATACCGTTAAAAATTCTGCTGGTGAGGTTGTTACAGAATTAATTACCTCTGCAACAGGTAATAGTATTTCGCGCGGCTGTAATTTGCCGGAGTATCCAGTTTCGAATACCAACACTGATGGTAAGAAACATATTTGGGTGCAAACTGTAAATGTTGAATACTATCAAAAGCCGACAGGAGCTGCGGAAGATAAACTTGCCACGCGCACATTAATTAAAGGTACAAGCTTGAATAATGCATTCAACAATTTCTACCTCGGCAGTGATGCGCAACAAACGCCGAATGCTACAGGAGCAGTTTCGGTACCAGAAGGATCTCTTGATGGTAAGTGGGTTGTGTTTGAACCAGCAGCTCAAGCTGGTACAACTTTGGCTGATGATGCGGCAGTGTGTGCAACCATCAAGCTTTCTTGGCAAGAAGCAGAGATACCGCTGTTTGAAATCCCGGATGTGCCAATCGAGGAAGTCGTGGTTATGGTTGGCGATCCAATTCAACCTACAGACGGTCTCGTCGGTGTGCCTAACGACGCTACAGTCGAAGTTCTTGAACCAGGTGATAGTTCAGTTCCTGGTCGTACCACGCAAAAGGTAAAGATCACGTTTGGTAATGGCGCTTCCAGGATTAAAATCGTGCCGATTCTGGTCAAGAAGCCTGTGGTACCAACTACCTCAACTACCTCAACTACTTCAACAACATCGACAAGTACAACCACAACGTCCCAGAAACCTACCGATTCACCAAAGACTCCTGAACCTACACCATCTCAGGTCGTCACAAGTGTGCCAACAAGTTCAGTGACGTCACAGCCAACAACAACCAGCCAACCAGGTGTGCCTGGATCAAGCGAACCATCGCTTCCATGGCTTATTCCAGCTGTAGGAGTCGGTATTTTGATTGCTGGCGGTGTCGTTGGTATCAATACGCAGGGCAGCTCTCTGCCAGATGATAAACAGGCGGAGAATACTGCACCTGCTACACAATCACCAGTACCACCTGCTTCAGCAAAAGGAGTGCAAAAGGTACCGCACGCACGCGAGCTGGCACGCACTGGTGTGCCATTACTGTGGATCATCTTGACTGCAGTAATTGCAATGGTAATTGGTGCAGGGTGTCTGCTTGGATTCAAGCGACGCGAATACTAAGGCCAAGTTGACCATAGGCAATCTGATAGGCGTCGAAAAGCTTCTTCGGCGCCTATTGCACATGCTTGAGTATAAAGGTGCGAAGTATAAAAGTGAGACACAAAGTGGTGCCAAAAATAATAGCTTTTTCGCTCTTGTCGTATAATGGGAAAATCTGAACACCGAAAAGAGGGATCAGGTGTGTGGAAGCATATCCTGATTCCAAGTAGAAAGGTAACACATGTCAGGCCACTCAAAATGGGCAACAACCAAGCATAAGAAGGCAGCGAACGATGCGAAGCGTGGTAAAGAATTTGCCAAGCTGATTAAGAACATCGAAGTTGCAGCTCGTACTGGTGGTGGCGACCCAGCTGCGAATCCAACCTTGGATGATATGATCCGCAAGGCTAAGAAAGCATCTGTGCCAAACGATAATATCGAACGTGCTCGCAAGCGTGGCTCAGGTGAAGAAGCTGGTGGCGCTGACTGGCAAACCATTATGTATGAGGGCTATGGTCCGCAAGGTGTGGCAGTGCTGATTGAGTGCCTGACTGATAATCGTAACCGTGCAGCCAGTGAAGTTCGTACCGCAATGACGAAAAATGGCGGCAATATGGCAGAGTCTGGCGCTGTGTCATATATGTTTACTCGTAAAGGCATTGTAGTTGTTGCAAAGGGCGAGCTCAGTGAAGATGACGTTTTGTTGGCTGTGCTTGACGCGGGTGCTGAAGAAGTCAACACCATTGGTGAGACCTACGAAGTAGTGTGTGCGCCTGGTGATCTTCCAGCGATTAAGGAAGCACTTGCGGAAGCCGGCATTGAAGTAGAAGATTCTGATTCTGATTTCCGTGCATCAGTTGAGGTATCGCTGGAGCTGCCTGAAGCACAGAAGATTTTCAAGCTTATTGAGGCATTGGAAGATTCTGATGATGTGCAAAATGTGTACACCAATATGGATTTATCCGATGAGGTCCTGGCAGCATTAGAAAACGAATAAACGTTCGATTCTTGACTAATAAAACCGTTACATTTCCATGGGTGAATGTAACGGTTTTGTTGTATCAAGCTGCATTTCTTGGGGGATGGGGATATGTGCGACGGTTGTGGTGGCGAAGTGGTATAAGCGCTATTAGAAATTATGTGCTAAATTTTATGGCAATTGAAGATTTGTAACAAGCTGTATGTACGAGCGTCGGCTGGTAGAAAGATTTGGGGTCATGGATTGTGAGTGTCGTCTCGCTTAATGGCTTACGCGTGATGGGGATCGACCCAGGATTAACTCGCTGCGGTCTTTCTGTTGTACAAGCAGGCAAAGGTCGTGCAGTTATTCCAGTCTCAGTTGGCGTGGTACGAACACCACCAGATGCGGATCTGGCGCACAGGCTTTTGGAGCTTTCCGAAGCTGTGAATGATTGGATGGATGAATACCAACCTGATGTGGTTGCGATTGAGCGCATTTTTGAACGCGGCAATGTCTCAACTGTTATGAATACAGCCCATGGCGTCGGCGTGCTAATGCTTGCGGCAGCTCAACGCGATATTGACGTTCATATGTACACCCCAAGTGAAGTGAAAAAAGCTATTTCTGGCAATGGTCGAGCAGATAAAAAACAAATGACTGCGATGATTACCAGAATTTTAGGTTTAGAGCAACCACCAAAGCCTGCCGACGCTGCCGATGCACTGGCATTAGCAGTATGTCACTGTTGGCGTGCGCCACTGCTTGTACGGCATAAAGATACTGTGCAGGCAAGTCAGCAACAAGCCAAGCGCATGGTTAAGGTATTAGGACAAAAGCAACAAGGGCATGCTGCAGTACAAGCATCCTTGCATAAGGCGAGTTCTTCGATGACTTCAGAACAGCTCAGGGCACAATTGCAAGCTCAAGCCCGCACGCGTGGCGCTTGGAGAAGATAAGAGGCAGAAAATGATTGTTTCACTACGAGGTATCGTCACTGATATTCGACTTGATCATGCAGTACTTGAATGCGCTGGCGTAGGCTATAAAGTTCTCGCCTCACCTGGTACCTTGGCAGAGCTTGTCCGTGGGGAAGAAGCGTTTGTGCTTGTCACGATGATTGTGCGAGAAGACTCCCAAACGCTGTATGGCTTTATCCATGCGGAAACTCGTGAAATGTTTCATTTATTGCAGTCGGTGTCTGGTCTTGGACCAAAACTTGCCTTAGCGGCACTGAGTGTCTACGACACCGGAGCACTTTCGCATGCGATTGCGAATCAAGATGTGAAAACATTGCAAAAGATTCCTGGTGTTGGTAAGCGTATGGCAGAAAGAATGATTGTCGACTTAAAAGATAAGGTGGCAGCGTATACTGCAGCCGCGGAACCACTTGAATCAAATCATGCACCACTTGGCAATACCCAAGGTAATTTGATTGCAATGACTGTTGTCGAAGCACTGGTAGGATTAGGTTTTAGTGAAAAGGTTGCTGCACCAGTGGTAGCTGCTGTGGTGGAAAATAATCCAGATATGCAAACCTCAGCGCTGTTACGAATGTCTCTGTCTTTGCTCGGCCAACAAGCCAAATAATTCGAATGATGTAGTGTCCTTTGAGGCGTTTCAATTTGGATCGTGTAGGCAGTATCAACACTACGCCTCGTTGAGGGCATGATGCGTATTTTACGTGCAAGGCGAGTGTTCGATGTGGATGAGTGCCAGCTGTGGTGACTAACGATTGTGAGGCAAGCTGCGTGTTGAAGAAAGGCTTAGAATAATGGCGAATGTGGAAAAAACTGAGTTTCAGACTCCGCCACAAGGTACTTCTCAACGTGATGTAGATGCTGTGGTATCTCCAGGACTTGTGGCTGGAGAACAAGATATTGAAACATCATTGCGTCCGCGTAGTCTCAAAGAGTTTATTGGACAGCCTAAAGTGCGTGACCAGCTGGACTTGGTGCTCACTGGTGCAAAAAATCGTGGTCTGACACCAGATCATGTGTTGTTATCTGGCCCGCCCGGTCTTGGCAAAACCACCTTGGCAATGATCATTGCCCATGAGCTTGGTACATCTTTGCGTATGACATCCGGACCTGCCTTAGAACGTGCAGGTGATTTAGCAGCAATGCTGTCGAATCTGATGGAAGGTGATGTGCTTTTTATCGATGAGATTCACCGCATGGCACGTCCTGCTGAAGAAATGTTGTATATGGCAATGGAGGACTTTCGTATTGACGTGATTGTTGGTAAAGGTCCAGGCGCCACCTCAATCCCATTAGAACTCGCGCCATTTACTTTAGTTGGTGCAACCACACGCTCGGGTATGTTGACTGGGCCGTTGCGAGATCGCTTTGGCTTTACTGCGCAAATGGAGTTCTATAATACGGAAGACTTAACGCAAGTTGTTGCCCGTGCTGCTCATATTATGGGTGTTGAAATTGCCTATGATGCCGCTGTTGAGATTGCATCACGCTCTCGTGGCACACCTCGTATTGCCAACCGACTATTAAGGCGTGTGCGTGATTATGCTGAAGTACACGGTGACGGACGGATCGACTTAGGTGCTGCTCAACATGCACTGGTGGTCTTTGATGTGGATGAACAAGGTCTTGACCGCCTTGACCGTGCAGTACTGTCTGCGCTGATTAAAGGCCATGGTGGTGGCCCAGTAGGCGTGACCACCTTAGCTGTTGCAATTGGCGAGGAACCAGCAACGGTTGAAGAAGTATGTGAACCATATTTAGTTCGTGCTGGCATGATTGCGCGTACTGGTCGTGGACGCGTTGCAACTGCTGCTGCGTGGCATCACTTGGGACTCACGCCGCCAGAAGGCACATTGGGCTTGCATTAGAAGGTTTGCTTGAACTGTTCAAGGTTTGGCAGACTTGGTACGTATGGATTCAATGTTACTTTTGCTCGGCATTTTAGCCGTTGTTATGATCCCTACTTTTATGGCGCAACGTCGGCAAAAACAAATGATTGCCAAGATTCATCAACTGCAAGATTCTTTGACTATCTTTGATCATGTGGTCACAACTGCTGGTATTCATGGCAAAGTTGTTGCAATTTCTGATACAACCGTCGATCTTGAAATCGCAAGTGGGGTAGTCACCACATGGGATAAGCAGGTTATCGTGAAGAATCTCAGTACTGAACATGCAGCTACTGAACATGCAGTTCAAGAGGTAGAAGAAACTCACGACGAACCTTAAAGTCACACAGATGTCGGAAAAGATTCCGGCGGACTTTTACACGTGAACTCCACACCAGGGAGTTTTTGCCGTACCATGGAAAAGGTTTACCTTGCCTGCATCAAACGCTTACAACTGGCAGCTTGGAACGTGTATACGAATTTCTTTTGTATTAAGGTTTCAGCGGGCCGGCATGAGCGTCAAACGTAGCCGCAAGCCGCGGTGATGTGTGGTCAACGATAATATTTAAAAATTATGTTTACAAGGAGATAGTGCATTGGCTTCGAAACAACGAAGCGGAGGAAGTCGATGGGAGACTTGGCCGAAAAAGGCTATAGCTGCATTCATCGTGCTACTCGTTTCTATATATATGGCAATATTTTTCACAGGAGATCGGACTGCCACTCCAAAACTTGGCATCGACCTCCAAGGTGGTACGCGTGTTACCCTCGTTCCACAAGGTGAAGAAGCAACTCAAGAGCAACTGAATCAAGCTCGCGGTATTCTTGAAAACCGTGTGAATGGTTTAGGCGTATCTGGTGCCAGTGTGGTGATTGATGGCAACACTTTGGTCATTACGGTTCCAGGCGAAGATACCGCTCAGGCTCGCGCATTGGGTCAAACCTCCCAGCTGTTGTTCCGTCCAGTTGCAACTCCAACGAATTTCGATCAGGCTGTGTTTCCTGTTGTGCTGCAAGAGATGGCAAACCGTTGGGTTGAAAACGGACTCGCAGATGTTGAGACTTTGAATCAGAAGCTTGCCGAGACCACGAAACGCTTGGAAGAAGCAGAAAAAGCAGCAGCTACAGCTGAACAAGAAGAAGCAAAAGAAGGCGACGATAAAGAAGCTGCAAAAGCATCTGAAGCGAACGCTGCCGCTAAAAAGGACGCAAAAGCAGAAACTCCAGCGGCTCTAAGCCTGAAGGTCACTGCGAATCCTCCTGCAACAGCTGATAACTCCATTGAAGCAGCAAAGCAGCGGAACCAAGCATTGGAGATCTACCGCAAGGATCGTCAATCGAATGATCCAACTGTGCAGCTTGCTGCTTCCATCTTGTTAACCTGCGATCCAACGACACCTGATATTTTGCAAGGCAGCGATGACCCAGCTGAGTCATTAGTCGCCTGTGACGCTGATTCTGGCCAAGTGTATGTATTAGGTCCTGTACCACTGTTGGTTGGTGAGACCGATATGGAACATGGTAAGCGCTTAACTGGTGAAGAAATTGATACAAACCGTCCCATCAGTGGTGGTTTGAACACACAGACCGGCCAAATGGAAATTAGCTTTGGCTTCAAATCTGGCGATAATGACCAAGGTTCTGCTACTTGGGCGCAGTTAACCCAGGCGTATCTGCAGCAGCAGGTTGCAATTACTCTTGACTCTAAGATTATCTCTGCACCTGTGATTCAGTCTGCAACTCCGGTCGGATCAATGACCTCAATCACAGGTTCCTTTACCCAGCAACAGGCACAAGATTTAGCAAATAACTTGCGCTATGGAGCGCTACCATTAAGCTTCGTCGGTGAAAATGGCGAACAAGGTGGTACTGCGATTACTGTTCCAGCATCCTTAGGTGTTGCATCCTTGAAAGCAGGCTTGATTGCAGGTCTGGTTGGTTTATTATTAGTCGCACTGTTTAGCTTGTATTTCTATCGCTACTTCGGTGTGATCTCGTTGATCTCTTTGGCTATGTCCGCATTGTTGGTCTACGGCTCCTTGGTACTGCTGGGTCGCTTGATTGGGTATTCCTTGGATCTAGCTGGTGTCGCTGGTTTGATCATTGGTATCGGTACCACCGCTGACTCCTTTGTGGTGTTGTATGAACGCATCAAGGATGAAATTCGCGATGGTCGTACATTCCGTTCTGCCGTACCACATGCATGGGATCGTGCGAAGAATACCATCGTGACTGGTAACTTCGTGACAATTATTGCCGCCGTGGTGATCTATATCTTGGCTGTTGGTGAAGTCAAGGGCTTCGCATTTACTTTGGGTTTGACCACCATGTTCGACTTGCTAGTGACATTCTTGTTCACGGCACCAATGGTAATTTTGGCATCACGAAAGCCATGGACTGCGAATCCTGCAGCAAATGGATTGAAGAAGGTATTTACGTTGGCAGCAAACACGACAGCTTCCGCAGCTGATCACAATGATGCTCGCCAGATTGAAGGAGAACAATAATGACCTCTTCAACATCAACAATGGAGAAAATCTTCACTGGTGAAGGTGGCCTGGATTTCGTCGGCAAGCGTCGTGTCAGCTATCTGGTAACCCTTGCAATTATGGCGATCTGCATTATCGGCATTTTAGCTCGCGGCTTTAACCTTGGTATTGATTTCCAAGGTGGTACCAAGATCAATATGCCAGCTGGTAGCTTGGAAAAAGCTGCTGTGACCAAAGTTTTTGAAGAAGCAACTGGCGTCGAGCCAGCATTAGTACAAATTGTGGGCTCTGGTGATACTCGCATTTTGGAAATTCATGCTGAGCGTTTAGATCAGTCGCAAATTGACGCCGCTCGCGCCGCTATTTTCAAAGACTTCCAGCCACAAAATGCGCAAGGTAAAGCTACTCCAGATGTTATTGGTGATTCTACCGTTTCAGAATCCTGGGGTTCTACGATTACCAATCGCATGCTGATTTCGATGGGCGTGTTCTTGCTGGCAGTGTTCATCTATATTGCGTTGCGTCTGCAGCGTGAAATGGCTGTTGCTGCAGTGCTGGCACTATTTGTTGACTTGGTGTTTATCGTTGGCCTGTACGCACTTGTTGGCTTTGAAGTCACCCCAGCATCCGTGATTGGCTTATTGACGGTGCTCGCATTCTCCCTGTATGACACAGTGATCGTGTTTGATAAAGTGCGTGAAAACACTGCGGGATATACTGCCAATACCAATATGACCTATGGTGAACACGCAAACTTAGCAATCAATCAGACTGTCATGCGTTCGATATCGACCACTGTGATTTCGGTATTGCCAATCCTAGCGTTGATGGTAATCGCTGTTTGGCTAATGGGCGTCGGTACGCTGAAAGATCTTGCATTAGTACAGCTCATTGGTGTGATTGAAGGTACTTTCTCCTCGATTTTCTTAGCGACCCCATTCTTAGTGTCGTTAAAGAATCGAACCAAATCCACCAAGGCACATAACACACGTGTTGCGGCTGCTCGTCAGGCAGTTGAACGTGGCGTGGAAGTGACACCAGTTGCTGAGATTGTCCAGCCAGCACCAGAACAACCGGGAGCAACCTCGACAACTTGGCGGCCAGGGCTCTAGGCTCTAGACGTTGCTATCTCTTTGCACAAACCATGGATACAAGGGTGTACAACCTGTATCCATGGTTTCTTTTACTTTGTAGATCTTTCATCAGCGTTGTAACCTGTGATGCAGTGTTGCATATCGTAAAGAATCGAAGCAGCATCGCATCAGCAGGATCGTGCAGCTGCTTTGCGACGAGTGTGTACACGTGTAGTAAAGGAACATCATGAACATTAATCACCAGTGTCACGACGTCATAACTGGCGTTCAACCAGCTTTACGCTCCAATCACAAGCGTATTGGGCAAGCCGTGTTGGGTTGCACACTGGCTGTGAGTCTCGTTGCATGTAACAATGATCAACCGCCGGCACCGCCAAGCTCTCGCGAGTATTTTGCTTATGCAGTTGATGATTATCTGGTGACCACGAATGCGGCATCTACGCAAGGTGTCTCTTTTAATGCTCATCAAATTTCTGGTCGTGTGTTCCCTGGAGTGTACTCCACCGGCCCGAAAGGCCAACGCATTCCGAATACTGACTTAGTAGAAGCACGTGTACTGCCTGGTGAACAAAAGCGAGTGCAGTTTATTATCGCAGAAGATGCAGTATTTTCCGACGGGGCACCGATTACCTGCGATTCCTTTTTATTAGCCCAAGTAGCTTCTGATAACAGGCCGTTGTTTGATTCCTACACGCCATTGCATGATCAGGTTGATCGTGTTGAGTGTACCGCCGGAACGAAAACAGCCACCGTTATTTTTAAACCAACTTTTGGTGATCGATGGCGTCAATTATTTGCAGCTGGTACATTATTGCCGGCGCATGCAATTGCCAAGAAACTTGGAATGAGTCTTGAAGCATTTAACGAGACATTACATTCAGATGATGAAGCACAGCTTGCCTCGATTGCTGAAATATGGAACAACGGCTTTAGTTTGAAAAAGCTCGATCGAGAACTCCAAGTAAGTTCCGGACCATTCGTGATTGATTCTGTTGGGCCAGATGGGGAAGTGACCTTAGTTCGTAATGATCGTTATTATGGGCAAAAAGCAGCTTTAGATACGCTTGTGATGTGGCCCAAAGGTACTGACCTTGCACAGTTGCAGAAATCTGGCAATCTGCGCCTTGCAGAAGTCTCAACTCAGCAAGCAGCTGCGTGGGTAGATCGTGATGCTGTTGACAACGTCTATGATATTCAACCAGTTGCAGGTGTGTTGTCAGAGCAACTTATTCTTGCATATGGTGGTCTGTTTGCCGATATGGAAGCACGTGCAGCGTTTGCTGCATGCGTGGATCAGGAAAAAGTTGCTGCTGTAAGTTCGAAGATTGCTGGTGTGGACTTGCCGCCGACATTAGCTCGTACTGTACGTCCGCATGATCCAGTGATTGAAAAAATGCATGATATCCTTGATCATCGCCAAAGTGTAGATCTTCAAACAGCTGAAAAACTTCGAGGTAAAACTGTTCGCATTGGTTATACAGGCAAAGATGAACGAAAAGCTGCGATGGTAGCTGCGATTGCAGAAAGCTGTAAACCTGCTGGTATTGAAGTGAAAGATGTTTCATCTCACGCATTCGGACTTGGTTCTTTGGCCGTCGATAAAATGGATGCAGCACAACAGGTGATTGAAACTACTGGTGAAGCTGATGCAATTCTCGATGCAATCGATCCAATGTTGTTGTTCCCGTATACTGCGAATCAAAGTACCGATATTGAAGCTGCTCGGACAGCAGAAGCTGTGAGTTGGGATTATGTTCGTACCGTGCCACTGAGCCCAGAACCACGAGTGTTTGTGATTGATCGTCGCGTTGTCAATGTACTCCAGAACTCTGACTTATATGGCTTAGGTTGGAATATGGATCGTTGGGACGTCGCGCCGCACTAGCATTGGGGTGATGTTCGAGATTGAATTTGGAACGGCTTCGCAACACAGTTACATTTAAAGAGTTACAGTATCGTGAGCACAGATTCTTGTCGAGTGTTAGTTGACATGATTTCGTGTCACCATTGCACGCACTATCGGAAAGCGTATTCAATATTATGTCTCTTGCTGAGCAACCTGCATTTGCCTCTACCATCGAAGCATTGAAAGCAAAAACCCGTTTTGTTCCAGGTTTCCCGGTTGAAGGTGTTATTTTTGAAGACCTCACACCAGTGCTTGCCGACGCACAAGCCTTTGGTATGGTGGTCGATGAACTTGCGGCAGCTGCGAAAGATATGGGTGCCGATATGATTGGCGGTCTGGATGCGCGCGGTTTTCTTTTGGGATCAGCTGTGGCGTACAAGCTTGGATTGGGTATTTTGGCTATTCGTAAAAAAGGAAAGCTGCCACCGCCAGTGTATACAAAGGAATACGAGCTTGAATATGGTACCGCAGCATTGGAACTTCCAGCATCTGGCATTGATTTGGTTGGCAAAAAGGTTGTCTTAATTGATGATGTTCTGGCAACTGGTGGCACGTTAGTTGCCGCAACTGAGCTGATTCATGAGCTTGGTGGCCAAGTTGCAGGTTATGGTGTGGTATTAGAAGTTGAGGCGCTTGAAGGCCGGTCACGGTTGCATTCCTGTCCGGTATATGTTGTGAGTCATCCATAAAAAGTGCACCTTTTCGTGACCTTCGCTGGAACATGAAGTTCTGGGATTTTGGCATCAGAAAGTAAAGGGTATTCTGAATGAACCTGCCACATAATGCAAAGCAGCCAACTACGATGCGGAAAGTTTCTGCACGTCTTGCGCGTAGCTTGACAGGTAACAGGATGAAAGTGAATCCAGTGTTAGAACCACTGTTGAGCATTCACCGTGAATTTCATCCGAAAGCAGATATCGAAACCCTGTCACGTGCCTATGAGACAGCTGAGCGTTTGCACGAAGGTGTTTACCGTAAATCTGGCGAGCCATATATCACCCATCCGCTTGCAGTTGCCACGATTGCTGCTGAAATTGGTATGGATACCACTACCTTAATTGCAGCATTACTCCATGACACCGTTGAAGATTGTGAAGACTATACCCTTGAACGATTAACTGAAGAATTTGGCCAAGAAGTAGCTCGCCTCGTTGATGGCGTGACGAAATTGGACAAGGTTGTTCTCGGTGCGGCTGCTGAAGCGGAAACCATTCGCAAGATGATTATTGCGATGGCACATGATCCGCGTGTGCTGGTAATTAAAGTGGCTGATCGTCTGCACAATATGCGGACCATGCGATTCTTGCCGCCAGAAAAGCAGGCGAAGAAAGCACGGCAAACACTTGAAGTTATTGCCCCTTTGGCACATCGCTTAGGCATGGCAAGTGTGAAGTGGGAGCTGGAAGATCTCGCGTTTGCGATTTTGTACCCGAAGAAATATGAAGAAGTTGTACGACTCGTGGCAGATCGGGCACCTTCTCGTGATCGATATTTGAAAGAGATTACGGACATTCTCCAAGCAGGATTGCGCGAGAATAATATCGATGCTGAAGTGATGGGGCGTCCAAAACACTACTGGTCGATTTATCAGAAGATTATTGTGAGAGGGAAAGAATTCAACGAGATTTTTGATCTTGTCGGATTGCGTATTCTGGTAGATTCGGTCAATAACTGTTACGCGGCAATTGGCGTTGTACACTCGTTATTCTCTGCCATGCCAGGGCGGTTTAAAGACTATATTTCTTCACCAAAGTTTGGCGTCTATCAGTCGTTGCATACTACCGTGATGGGTGATGGCGGAAAACCATTGGAAGTGCAAGTTCGTACTCACGAAATGCATTACAACGCTGAATACGGCATTGCGGCACACTGGCGATATAAAGAAACCAAGAGCAATCACGGCAAATCCGATGCTGAACTTGATCAGATGGCATGGATGCGACAACTATTGGATTGGCAAAAAGAAGCAGCTGATCCAAATGAGTTCCTTGATTCGCTGCGATATGATCTCACTAGTAAGCAGATTTTTGTGTTCACGCCAAAAGGAGATGTTATTAATCTGCCAGTTGATGCAACACCAGTAGATTTTGCCTACGCTGTACACACAGAAATCGGTCATCGTTGTATTGGTTCGAAGGTCAACGGCAAGCTTGTTGCCTTGGAATCTACGCTGAAAAATGGTGATCGAGTTGAAATTTTTGTCTCCAAGGATAAAAATGATGGTCCATCGCGTGACTGGCAAGACTTTGTGGTTACCCCACGCGCAAAAGCAAAGATTCGTCAGTGGTTTGCAAAAGAACGACGTGAAGAATATATCGAAGCTGGTCGTGATGCTTTAGCTGCTGAAGTGCAACGTGGCGGTTTGCCAATGCATCGACTATTTACAGCACAGTCGATGAAGGCGGTGGCCGTTGAACTGCATTATGCCGATGTTGATGCACTGTATTCTGCGATTGGTTCAAGCTCAATTTCCGCTCAGCATGTTGCACATCGGTTGCTTGCAATTTTTGGTGATGAAGAAGCTGCTGCAGATACATTAGTTTCGCGAACACCTTTTAGTGATCTGGTTAATTCTAAGGCTCAGACTTCGGACTCAACAGGTATTTTGGTTGAAGGCTCTCCTGATGTTATGGCAAAACTTGCCAAGTGCTGTATGCCTGTGCCTGGTGATCAAATCTTTGGATTTGTGACTCGTGGTGGAGGTGTCAGCGTACACCGAACTGATTGCACGAATGCTGGAAAGCTGCGTGAAGAACCAGAACGCATGGTAGATGTCGCATGGTCGGCAGAAGGTAGCGGAACTGCTTTCCAAGCAAATCTTCAACTCGAAGCGCTCGATCGTACTGGTTTGCTAATGGAACTTACGCGAGTGATTAATGAGCAAAAAGTGGCCGTTGTCGCGATGAATTCGCATACTTCTGAAGATCATGTTGCTGTGGTTCGGTTTACCTTCACAGTTTCGGATACCAAACAGCTCGGTTCCTTAATGACACAGTTGCGAAATATTGAAGGTGTCTTTGATGTTTACCGCATTACCTCTGGCGGTTAAAAAGATGTTGGCAGGACCTGCGTATTAGAGAATGTATGCGTCGTCAAAACGGGGTGATGAGTAAAGTTTCATCACCCCGCTTTGACATAGCTGCAAGATTCTCTGTGAGTACCAGAAACTGAAGATTGCTGGAGACAATCTTCAATTCAAACTCAGCACAACTGAGAAGAAGAACTTCTTAGATTTGTCGTAGCGTCTTTTCAGCCAGACCGCTAAAAGCAATCACGCTTGCAAGGGTGCTAAAGACCGCAACAAATACACTGATCCAACGCGTGGCCAGTTGGACTTTAGTAAGCTTTGAAACATCTTCTACATCTGCATCATTGTGGTGTAGCCTGAAACGATCATCAATTAAAGCCAGCAACGGGCGAAGCGATCCACCAGTAACAAAGTTAATAAGAGTCAAGATCACCCGAACTGTTTGAGAAGAACTGCCTGCGGTTTTGGTCGGCTTTTCTGTTTTGGGTTTCTCTGGATCCTTCTTAGATGGATCTTTCTGTTCTTGCTCTTGCTTCTCCGGAGTCGCAGGCTGTGCAGTCGCCGTTTGAGCACTGGTTGGCTGTTCGGTTGGTGGGGTAGTCGAAGACGTTGGTGCAGAAGGGGTTGGTGCAGGTTGCACCGGGGTTTGCGTAGTTGGGGTAGCAGTTGTTGTAGTCTCATTTGCTGCAGGTGCAGCTGCAGATTCTTGTGCAAAAGATGTAGGAACAGCAATGCTATTAAGGAACAGCGCAGTGGTCAGCATTGCGATACAAATACGTGAAACAGAATTGTGCGACATAAAATTTAAGCCTTTTGTCGAGATTAATTATTGGACAAAATCCTAATGAACTTTTGAAGGCAAAGCAACATATATCTGTTGATTGTACAAAAACAAAACCCGCTGCCATGACTGAAAAATCAAACTTAGCAGCGGGCTTGTTCATGAAACCTTAGTCATGAAAATGTCGCAAGACTTACTTCTTGAACATGTTTGGAACTTTTGCGAAGAAAGTCAGTGCAGAGGTCAAAAGAGTGATCACTGTACTGATGATTGCGATCCAAGAGCCGATTTCCTTTGGAGAAATACGACCATTCTTGTCTCGAGAGCCCAAGCCCGCACGTTCAGAGGAGCTCAGTTTCGCAATTTCTTCTTTACATTTGTTTTTTTCTTCTTGTGTCTTTAGTTCGTGGCAATTCGGAACAGAGTGTGCGCCGTGTGCTACATCCGCAAATGCTGGAGTTGCTAGACCAGTAGAGAGGGTTGCCGCAACGATTACAGATGCGAGGGTTTTACGGGTGATACGCATAGATAGATCCTTATGGTATTGGAGTGTGAAACAGTAGTTTTAAGTATAGCACTATAAATGCTGTTAGTTCCTAAGGTAATTCTCAGTGTGTTTGATATAGTGCTGTATTTTGCAGTAGCTGTGCAAACTGCGCTGAGTCTTCAGGAAATATGATTAACGACCGAGATTTGAAGCGGTGTTCGCGAAAGTCACAAGAGAATTCATGGTACGAATAACGGTTTCAATCAATTTTAAGAAATCGCGAATTCGTTCTGGGGTGATGATTCCAACTTCGTCAGTGGACAATGAAGTTAAACCATCGAAGAAAGTGCCGTCAGAGTTGGTTTCTGATGTGGTTTCTTGAGCAAATGCTGGAGCTGCGGTCATAGTTGCGAGAGTAGCGGCAGCAGCAATTGCTGCTACGGAAGTGCGAAGAGTGCGCTTCATGTGAGCCTACTTTCCGTTGTTTTTGGGAAATTAAAATGATGAAAACATTGGTAGTACTGCTACCAACTACGGATTCGCTTTTGCATCAGTAACACGCGTTCAGAGTATCGGGCTGTGAATTGTGACTGACACAAAACCCAACAGAAGTTGGGAGTGAGAATCATATGTCTAATCTAGGCGGTTGAAAGGTTTTTTTCAAGAGTACAACGAAAAGATTGGTTTTTTCTGCAATTTTCGATTGATTGAAGCTTAGATTTTGTCAGACTTTACACGAGCGTGGACCTGCTGCATGAACAGTATCGCTACGCTCAAATCCTATGTCTGTATAGAAAAAGGCTGCTTGAATAAAAATGTTTCTTCAAGCAGCCTTCTCATATGCGGTCAGACATTCTCAAGAAGAACTCTTGTAAAAGACTCCTGTGAATGCTGAATTTATACGCGATGATTGTGCATTGCTGTTGTTATTGAAGTATCAACAGCAACGTCGTCATACAATATTCGAGGTGCGCTTAGGATGCTACCTTTGCATGCTTAATGCGTACTTCTTCAGCAGGCTCGCCGTCTGAAGCACCATCTTTGGCGCCCTTCGCAGCGATCGCGTCCAAAACAGTCAAGCCTTCTTCGCTGATCTTGCCAAAGTAGGTGTACTGCGGTGGCAATGGTGAATCAGCATAATTTAAGAAAAATTGCGAACCATTGGTACCTGGACCAGCATTTGCCATTGCAATGGTACCGCGTGAGTAAAGTACTGGAAGTTGTTGAGTCTCTTCCGTGGTCTCATCGGTTGGGTACTCATTGGCGAACTGGAAGCCAGGACCGCCAGCGCCGGTTCCACTTGGATCGCCACACTGCAACACCGAAATGCCGCTGGTGGTGATTCGGTGGCAGATAGTGTCATCGTAGTAGCCAGCCTTTGCCAGATGCTCAATTGCATTGACCGTACAAGGGGAGACACTTCGATCCAGATCCAAGCCAATGACACCAGCTGAGGTCTCTAAGTTAATGCGGACTTCACCGGTCGCGGAAATATTTTCAGTACCTGGCTTGCCGGCATCTTTCGCAGGAGTGCCAGATTCTTCATAGGTACAGGAAACAGTTTTCGGAAGTGCGGTTTTGCGGGCTAATGTCAGCGGTTCAAAATTAGGAACTTCAGGAGTTGTAGCTGGAGCAGCTGAAGTTGCGTTTGCTGCTGCCTGATCGGTTGTGGTGTCTTCGCTGGTGTATTTCGTAGCAACAACAATTCCGCCAACAATCACAACAATTGCAGCAGCTGCTGCTGCAATGAGTTTCATTGGCTTGAGTTTTTCAGCACGATCACGTGCTTGGATTTCTTTTTCCAGAGAATGCATTGCCTCTAGGCGGCGATCTTTATTACTTGTCACTCGATATTTTCCTTATATAGTCTTCAAAAACACTGATGCAGCTCATCAAACGCGTATGCACGTACGTAGGTGTGGTTCCAAAACCAATACACATCCTGAGTATCATGCGCGTATGAACATGTGTATTCAAGGCAATTAGTTGGAACGACAATCGCACGATTTGGCGATTTGTGCCAAACATAGCATCGTCAATGCCGCGGTTGAGGTCAGGCCTATTCTATAGTGTGTGGTCGCAATTGCGGTAGCGGCATAGAAAAACAAACAACGATTTGTACAAACCTGCTGGCAAGTTCGCATGCTTTTCGCTAGTCTCGGAGAGTATGGCTCAAACTTTATTTCGTGGTACCCCTGTAACAACCGTTGGTGAACTACCTACCGTTGGTTCGAAGCTTCCAGACTTCCGTCTCGTTGGCACTGACATGTCAGAGATCAGCTTGGAGCAGTTCGCTGGCAAAAACATTGTATTAAATATTTTCCCTTCCGTTGATACCGGCATCTGTGCCCAATCGGTGCGTCACTTCAACCAGTTGGCGGCTTCCTTGGAAAATACCGTCGTTGTGTGCGTTTCGGCAGATCTGCCATTTGCGCATGCTCGTTTCTGCGGTGCTGAAGGTATTGACGCTGTTATCAGCGCTTCGAGTTTCCGCTCCGATTTCGGTCAGCAATATGGCCTGACCTTGGAAGGTTCTCCAATTAAGGGTCTGCTTTCCCGCAGCGTGATCGTGGCAGATGCAACCGGTACGATTCAGCATGTTGAACTCGTCCCAGAAATTGGTACAGAACCAAATTACGATGCTGCATTGGCAGTATTGTCCTAAGTCGATCAATGTATCGTAACTTCGTATGCTCTCAGTTCTTGCTGGGAGCATAATTTTTCACAGAGGTGTATTTCTCATGGACATTCACGGTTTTCCAGCCGGACCGTATCAAACGAACTGTTATCTTTTTGTCGAAGCTAACCATGTGGTTGTCATCGATCCTGGTATGCACGTTGCAACAACACTTCTGCCAGTATTAGAAGAAAAGCAGTGGGTAATTGATGCAATTTATCTCACGCATGGACACATCGACCATATGCGCGATGCTGGTACATTAGCGCAGCAATTCAATATTCCTGTGTATATCCATCAAGCAGATGCGTTTATGTTGGAAAACGGCGATGGGGTCTCAGAAGAAAGCAAAGTGCTTTTCGACGCCCAAGGGCTTGTACCAATTGCAGACTTGCGTTTTCTTCAGCACGATATGCAGCTGAAGATTCATCAGGAGCCAATTACCGTCAAGCACGCACCAGGGCATTCACCTGGTAGTTGCTTATTGGTTGGACGTGAATTTGTTTGTGCTGGTGATGTGCTCTTTAAAGGTTCTATTGGGCGAACTGACTTGCCTGATTCTTCGCCAACAGACATGGATCACACACTGGCCAACGTCGTCATGCAGTTGCCAGATGAGCTGCAAGTGCTGCCAGGTCATGGTGCGGTGACGACAATGCGCCACGAAAAGCGCACAAATCCATTCCTTGCGAAATTTCGCTGAACAACTAAGGTAGATACTTGTGACTGAGAAAAAGATGATGAAGATTTCCGCGCCAAAGGGCGTGCAAGAATACGTTCCGCCAGTATCGAAGGAATTCATTGCAGTTCGTGAAACCTATACAAAATTGGCACGACTTGCTGGATACGAGCATATTGAGCTGCCAATTTTTGAAGATACGACGTTGTTTGCCCGTGGCGTTGGTGAATCTACAGATGTAGTCACAAAGGAAATGTATACCTTTGAGGATCGCGGTGGCCGATCGGTCACCCTGCGACCAGAAGGTACTGCAGGTGTGATGCGTGCAGTGATCGAGCACAACCTTGATCGCGGTGCACTGCCAATCAAATTGAACTATCACGGCCCATTTTTCCGCTATGAGCGACCACAAGCTGGCCGTTACCGTCAACTCCAACAGTTTGGTGTGGAAGCAATTGGTGTTGATGATCCAGCCCTTGATGCAGAAGTTATTGCATTAGCAGATCAGTGCTATCAAGCCATTGGTTTGCGTGACTATCGCTTAGAGCTGACGTCGTTGGGGGATAATACTTGCCGCCCAGCGTATCGTCAGAAGCTGCAAGAATTCTTATTCGCGCTGCCATTGGATGAAGAAACTCGTCGCCGTGCGGAAATTAATCCACTGCGAGTGCTTGATGATAAGCGTCCAGAAGTTCAAGAAATGACCCAAGACGCTCCTTTGATGCTGGATTACTTGTCGAAAGAAACCCGCGAGCATTTTGAAACAGTCACCTCTATGCTGACTGATTTAGGTGTGAACTATCAGATCAACCCACGTATGGTGCGTGGTTTGGATTACTACACAAAGACTTGTTTTGAATTTGTGCACGATGGACTTGGTGCTCAGTCCGGTATCGGTGGGGGTGGCCGCTATGACGGTCTGATGAGCCAACTTGGTGGACAAGATCTTTCAGGTATTGGTTTTGGTCTAGGCATTGATCGTAGCCTGTTGGCATTACAAGCAGAACAACGCGCCGCTGCCGCACCAGGACGAGTCGATATCTATGGCGTTGCCCTTGGCGCAGAGGCAAAGCGCGAGATGGTCAAAATCATTCACCAATTGCGTCAAGCTGGTCTTTCAGCTGATATGGCCTATGGCGATCGTGGTTTGAAAGGTGCAATGAAAGGTGCCGACCGGGCAGGTGCAAAGTTTGCACTCGTGCTTGGCGAAGACGAACTTGCCCGCAATATGGTTGCACTCAAAGACCTTAGCAGCCATGATCAAATTGAAATTGGGCTAGATACGGTCATCGTATACCTGCAACAACACGCCTAATAGCGATTCATGATGCTCGTAATCATCTGCGTATGCAGGTAAACAAACTATGCCAGTGATGTCTGACTCATCACTGGTATATTGTGTGTTAGCACTCAGTAATTGCCACTGGAATGCCAATGCGAATCGCAAGCCCACCAGTGGCAGTTTCTTTATATTTGCCCATCATATCGCGGCCAGTTTCTGCCATTGTTTGTACAGCATCATCAAGGCTAATCCGGTGAATACCAGTACCTAAGAGTGCTAATCGAGCAGCATTAATTGCTTGCACACTTGCAATAGCATTGCGCTCAATACACGGAATTTGCACTAAACCACCAACCGGATCACAGGTCAGGCCTAAGTTGTGCTCAAGTGCGATTTCTGCAGCATTTTCAATTTGTGCTGGTGTACCACCGAGAACTTGGCAAGTACCGGCAGCAGCCATAGCAGCTGCCGAACCGACTTCACCTTGACAGCCAACTTCAGCACCGGAAATAGAAGCATTTTCCTTAATGATCATTCCGACTGCACCAGCGGTGAGTAAGAAATCTCGCGTCCAAAGTTTCTTCTCAGGCTGGCAAAAATGTGCAATATAGTGCATCACCGCCGGAATTACACCGGCTGCACCGTTGGTTGGTGCTGTCACCACGCGACCACCTGCAGCATTTTCTTCATTAACAGCTAATGCATACAGATTCACCCATTCCATACCGGAAAGCGGATCGCCTGCAAATTTTGATTTTGGACTCGATAAACGATCATAAAGGTCAGGAGCCCGGCGCGTAACCTCCAAACCACCTGGAAGCACACCAGTGTTTTTTAATCCTGCTGTCACGCACTGTTGCATTGTGTGCCACACTGCATCGAGGTGGCGATTGACGATTTCAAGATCACCATGAATAGCTTCTTCGTTTGCTCGCATGATCAGCGGAATTGTTAATCCTTGATCGCTACAAAGCTGTAACAGTTGTGTAGCAGTATGAAAGACAAATGGCAGCTCAGTCTCATTGGAGCTACTTTGTGAGCTATCGTTTGTGGCTGTGGCATCTAGTTCTTCGGCTGAGAGAATAAACCCACCACCAACAGAGAAGTATCGTTGCGTGATCGTGCCCCATGTAAAGGTCACTGCATTTGGATGCTCTGGCAGTGGTACTGGATCAAAAATTATCCGATAGGGAATTGAATGTACTTCTCCATTTGCGGCAATCGTATCACCTGGTTTCGGATTGTGATTTGCCGGTACCGCATCAGGTTCTAATCCTTGAAGTCCAAGAATAATCGCCCGGTCAGTGCCATGGCCTTTACCTGTTGCCGCCAGTGAGCCATGCAAGGTGATGACAAGCGTGTGAGCAGGCGTTGGAGCGTATTCATCAAGAAATCGTTTTGCAGCGCGCATCGGACCTACCGTATGTGATGAGGAAGGGCCGATGCCAATACTAAAAAGATCAACGACGCTAATTGTCATGAGAACCTAGTATAGAGATTCAGATACGATCAGTGGTGAAATTTCTGAACCAGTCACAATTCTTAACGGACGTTGTTTGTTGTGGCCATGTTCAGTAATAAACACAGCTTTTGGCAAAACTCCATCAACAGGCTGCGTTAATGCTTGCAATACCTGTGTGACACTAGCAGTGCGTGGCAAAAAGACGCAGTGATGTGCCTTTGGTGAAGCTTGTTTAATAGTGGCTAAAGAAGTTTCAAGATCCCAGGTGTACTCCGGCCCACATGTTTGCATCCAGTGCAAAATATCGTCTGCTGTGATTAACGCAAGAAACTGCTTGTCATCGTAGATCGGAAATTTTCGAAATGTTTGTCCAAGAACTTCTCTTAAGCTGGTTTCTGGAGTAAACAGTTGAATGATTTGATGCGGAAGGATCGATAAGATCGGCTGCGGGTGTAAGACTTTCTGCCGCAATTGAATAATCGCCTGTACTGTCGCAACAGTGGGATCGGCAATCGGCTGGAAATCCTTGGTATACGTGCCATGTGAAATTGCATTGCGAAGTTCGGTGAATTCTAGCAAGGTGTCTGCGTCGTGAGGCAATAAGATGCCTTCTTTTCTGGCAAGCTGGACCAATCTGGCAAAACTAGTGCCGGGCCGAGCATGAAAGCGCTCCCGAATGGCATGCTCGATGTCATTAAAGGCTGCGATAAATTGGGTGGCACGGTTGGGATTAGTGGAAGTCATATGTAGTACTGTATCGCCTTTGCCAGCAAAAACAAGAAATTTTCACTAATTGGCACACAGATGCAAAACGTGACAAATCCTAGCGTTGGGCGCAACAATATATAAGGACAATCGCAGTGGATGGAAGGCATGTTATGAGTCGAGACTTCGAAAACGTGGCACTTGCTACAAAAGATTTAGTCGTTATTTCGCATGTTGCCTTTCCCGACTTTAAGGTCCCTGCCACTGGACTCAGTTTGCTTGTCACGCAACGCGAGCAAGCCGCGACGACACTTTCACTAACCTTAGCTGGACGCATGAAACCTATCGCAGGCAGCATCCTGCTTTTCGACGATCTTGGTGAGCAGCGTTTTCACCATATTGCGCTTGCTGGTGTTCCAGAGATTGATTCTTTGGAACGTAATATGCCACTCCGCTCGATTATTCGCGAACAAGCCGGATGGGCGCTGCCATGGTATCGTCGCGTGCCACGATCAATCGAGCAGATCCCAACCTATATGCATTATGCCCAACTCACAGGCTTTACTGACGAAACTGGTGCTCCGATTAGCGATCAGCGTGCCAGACAATTAAAAGTAGGCGATCTTGATCCGTACCAGCGTCTGTTGTTTCGCATCGTGCTTGCGCTTATGGCCAGGCCACAAGCCAAATTGCTCATTATTGATGATATCGATCAAGTACGCAGCATGCGGTTGCGCAAGAAACTCTTAGCGACGCTGCAACAATTAAGCACAGAATTGCCAGTTGTCGCAGTGACTGTCAACACTGATATTGAGGATAATCCAACCGCGATCATCGATCTGCGAGGGGAGCAACACTAATGTCTATTGCCTATATCGGTACCGAACTACGCAGGTTCGGACACGGTAAACTCCCACCAATTGCACTGCTTGTCATCGTGTTGATGCCATTGCTGTTTGGCGGATTATTCGTGTGGAGTTACTGGGACCCAATTGGGCGGATTGATCGTCTACCGGTAGCGTTGGTCAATTCAGATCAAGGGGCGACCGTTAACAACGAGCAAGTTCATGCTGGAGACCAGATCGTCGAAAAGCTTGTGCAAACGAAAGCCCTTGATTTTCGTACTGTCACCGCGCAACAGGCACAAGAAGGCGTGCGCGACGGCACCTACTACTTCGCCATTGAGTTGCCGACGGATTTTTCACAAGCAGTAGTCAGTGCTGCGTCACAGGATCCTCATCAAGCGCAAATACAAGCGGTGTATAACAACACCAATGGTCTGATTGCTACCACGTTGGGGAATCAAGCTGTTGCACGTGTGGTGGAAGTCATGAATGAAAGATTTGGCACAGAGATTGTCAATAAGCTTGTAATTGGCTTTTCTACCATCGACGAAGGTTTGGGAAAAGCTGCAACAGGTGCCCAGCAGCTTCACGACGGGACCAATGCGGCGGGGACTGGTGCAACCAAACTTGCAGATGGTGCCACAACACTCGAGGATGGCTTAGCGCGTGCCCACGATGGTGCATCTGCATTGCATGATGGTGCAACACAACTTGCAACTGGACTCGCGCAAGCAGATGATGGCTCACAACGGCTTTCAGAAGGCCTCGTCAAGCTCCAACAAGGTACTGATCGACTTGGCAATGGTGCAGCAGAAGTTGCCAAAGGCGTGCACACCATCGTTGGTTCGGCACAGACATTGACCACTGCGCAGCAACAAGCGCTCCAACCGCTCTATGATTTAACCGAACAACTTCGCCAGACACACATCCCACAAGCAATCACACTGGCAGAGCAAGCAGAAGCATTCCTTACGCAAATAGAAACCGGTAGTCCATTCAGCGATCAAGGACTTGTCGGAAAACTGCAGCAACTTGATGCAGGTGCACAAGAAATTCAACGACAACTCAGTGATCCTCAAGCACAATACCGTCAAGGACTCAACACCGCAGTAGAAGCTGCGGCAAAACTCAGCCACGGTGTGCACAAACTGGCAGATGGATCGACACGACTGGTAGTTGGTACGGAAAAGCTGGTCGATGGTACGAGCAAACTCACGAACGGATCCACAAAACTTACAGTAGGAGCGCAACAACTCGCCGAAGGCGTAGTTCGTCTTGATGCCGGTTCTGGAGAACTCGCGCTGAAACTTACTGAAGCAGGTGAGCGTTTACCACAATTCGGCGATCAAGCTGCGCACACCATTGCAGCACCAGTCACAGTGACTGAACCTAAAGATCACATGGGGCTCTTTGGTCAAGGATTAGCGCCAATGTTTATTTCACTGGGGTTATTTATGGGCGCTACTGCAATGTTTATGTTGCTCAAGCCATATCAGCGCCGGGCGAACGATTCTGGCATGGCACCACTTCGAGTAATCTTGGCGAATTATTTCCCAGCGGTGTTAATTGGCATCGCACAAGCGACGTTGATGTTCTTGGTACAACGTTTTGCGATCGGTATGACAGCGGTGCATGAATTCAAATTATGGCTTGCGATGATATTTATCTCAGCGGTATTTATTACCATTACGCAAGGATTAAATACGGTGTTTGGCACTGCAGTTGGGCGTGTCTTAAGCATAGGACTGATGACATTACAGATGGTCAGCTCTGGTGGCTTGTATCCACCAGAGACGCAACCACTGCCAATTCGAGCATTTCACCATATTGATCCGATGACCTTTAGCGTGAATCTCTTACGCGAAATGATTTTTAATCCAGACTATGGAAGTGATCCTCGTACCGGTGCAGCGATTGTGAATCTTTTGCTCATTGCCGTGCTATTTTTCACGATTTCCTCAGTTGCGGTTTGGCGTAACCGAGTGTGGAGGAAGAAAGACTTACGACCAGAAATTAGCGTCTAGCGAAAAAGACAGGTGGCAGTTGCACGAACTGCCACCTTAAAAATGCAATGCGTGCGTGTCGAGTACATAGTATGCGTGGGGATACGGCTGAGGGATACGCTGGTTTATCGTTGCGGAAGCTCTGCCATACAGAAACGCCAGCTTCTGGCATACGGGAACAGCAATGGCGGGCTTGGCGAGGCTCCAGCTATGACAGAAGTTGCGTCAACTGTGAGTGACGAGTTGTGTAATAGGATAAAAGCATGGATCGCATCGAGTATCAAGCACTTCGAAACCGCGCAGCAGCGTTGCTCTACCTGTTGCCAAAAGTCTCACGACTGATCGATATCTTATCGCATCCAGATCTTTCGATCGCTGGTCTCGAACGCTTCGCAAATGCTGGCATCGATCAAGAAAGCTTGATCATCATTGATCCTTACCAAGTTCGCTGGCCTGAACAGTTGTATGTGGTTGCAGAACTTGATGAGACTTCACTGGTCCCGCTGCAAGACTTTCGTGAACTTTTGCTCCCAATTTCTACGATTTATGATCAGTATCCATTATCGGCAATGGGCTTTTTCCAACGTTTCTTGCGTACAGACACACTCAGTCGTGCGCAACAAGCCGCCGCAGAATTAAAACACCGCTTATCGGATCCACGCTTGCTCCAACTCGAACCCCAAGTACAAAGGCTCATCCAGCGAGCAGAACTGGCAACAAAGCTGCAACAACAAGGCATCGAACTGACAACCAGTCCATATCGCGAAACTATTATCGAGCTCTTGCGAACCCAGCTACAAGCACCACATGCCACAGTGACGTCGTTAAGCAACAGCTACGTTATCCCTGCCGCACGGCTGGTCGCAAAGATTCACCAATCACCACATGCACAACCTGTGTTAGCACAAACAGCGGCAAGTTTGATGCGCACGATCCAACAGCAACGAAGTGATGTGCTTTTGCGCCAAATGCCGGTGGAACTGTTAAAAACTGTCACAGACGAGCGCCTACGTTTTTCAGGAGTAGAAGAACATGGCATTTTCAGTGTGTTCGATGTTTTGCAGACAAGCGTTTCCCGCCTCGAAAATATTCACGGCATTGGGCTTCAAACTGCAAGACGCATGAAAGCTGCTGCCCAAACGCTGGCCTCGGAATCTGAGAACAGCAATGATTACGCCATCGGCAATGATCCAAATGCACAGGTATTGGAATTGCTCACCACGTTGGTAACCTTTGAGCAATCTGACCAACTGCAAGGCTTACAACGCGCAATTCGCACGCGCCTTATGCGGTATTTTCCGCTTACGTCAGGGCAGTACTATCTGCATGCTGCTATGGATGGTGCAATGATTCTTGTCGCGCAGGCACCGGAAACTCTAGAGGTCGTATTTGATGATATTGCCTGGGCAAATGCTACTCCTGAGGTGTTTCTGCCGCCTGAATTCGTGGCTGTGCCGGAGGATATTTGGGCTGATTACCAGCAGGATCCAGCACGTTACCAAGCTTTATTAGAACGTCTCATCGGAGCAAGCAAGAGTTCTGCAAGCACGGATGGTTTATCTGCAGATACCCTGGCGCAGATTCGTGCGTGCGAGCTTGATGAATCCTATTTGAAGAATTTGTATTTGCGTGGGTACCAAAATTTTGGTGCGAAATTTTGTGTTGTGCAGCGCAAAGTGGTCATCGGTGATGAGATGGGTTTGGGTAAAACTATTCAAGCCTTAGCGGTAGCGGCTCATGTTGCAGCAACTGACACGAATAAGATTGTGGCAGTTGTGCCAGCTTCTTTGCTGGTGAACTGGAGTCGTGAGGTGAAGAAATTTACCAATTTGGATGTTTATATTGCTCACGGTGATGTCAAGCATGAGATGGTTCGTGCTTGGGATGATAACGGCGGTGTCTTAATTGTGACATATGCAGGTGCGCGAGCGTTGGAGATTCTGACCCCAAGCTTGGTGATTATCGATGAAGGTCATTTCATTAAAAATCCACAGGCACAGCGTTCTCAAGCCTGCCAGAAGCTGATTCATCGGGCGAAGTATGCGATTGTCATGACTGGTACGCCGATTGAAAATAATGTCGATGAATTCATTCAACTGCTTGTCTATGTGCAACCGCAGATCGTGACCGATGATTTGCCGAAAACTCCGCAAGCTTTTCGACGCGCCGTCGCAGGTGCATATCTGCGCAGGAATCAGCAAGATGTATTAGATGAGTTGCCGGAAAAGGTGGTCACGCAGGATTGGGTAGAATTAAGCCAAACAGATCTTACTCACTACAAAGCGGCGTTGATCAGCGGTAACTGGATGGATGTACGTCGTGCTGCGTATCAAGCATTGACTCCGAATTCCGCAAAAGTTGAGCGCATCCGTGAACTTGTGGATGAGGCTACGCACGAGCAGAAAAATGTGTTGATTTTCTCGTATTTTCGTGATGTGTTGGAGCGGCTTGCGCAAGAATTTTCTGACCAACTCGTTGGTGTGATTCATGGTGGTATTCCACCGAAACAACGACAAGAACTCGTTGACCAGCTTGGAGTGAGCGGCAATGTGCTTATTGCGCAAATTGGTGCTGGTGGCGTTGGATTGAACATTCAAAAGGCGAGTGTTGTTATTCTTGCAGAAAGCCAGGTGAAGCCATCGTTAGAAGACCAAGCAATTGCGCGAGCACATCGCATGGGACAAACCCAGATTGTGCAGGTACACAAGATTTTAGGGCATGAAACTGTCGATGAACGACTGGTTGAGATTCTGGCGACGAAGCGAGAAGTGTTTGATCAATTTGCTCGTAAATCTGATACTGGCGAGATCCCTGATGCTGTTGATATTTCAGAAGGTAAATTAGCGGAAGAAATTATTGCAGCAGAACGCAAACGATTGGGACTTGAAACAGTTGAAGAACCGACACCGTAGCTGCATAACGTGCGTAATTAAGCCGTAAAAACTGCAACACTTGGTGGGCAAGTCGCGCGGGTTTTTGAGCATAGCTACCACACCAGTGTGACCTTGGTTGCAAAGCTGGACTTGGGGGACATCCCAACCCTAGTGTGGCACCAATAACGGAGAGAAAAAGATCGCATCGACAGTTTTTCTCTTCTCGCATTGTCCAACACTGGGTGTAAGGGTGTAGAATTAACAGACTTGAGAATAGTTTTCTACCTTTTGAAAGGATTTGGTGCACGTGCTGCGCACTCATCTCGCGGGAGAACTCCGCAAGGAGACCGCTGGCCAGACTGTGACCTTGACTGGTTGGGTTTCCCGCCGTCGTGATCACGGTGGTGTTATTTTCATCGATTTGCGTGATTCTTCTGGTTTGGCACAGGTGGTTTTCCGTGACAATGAAGTTGCTGAGCGAGCTCATCACCTACGGAGCGAGTTTTGCTTGAAGGTCACTGGTGTCGTTGAGTTGCGTCCTGCAGGTTCGGAAAACCCAAACCTGCCATCTGGCGATGTTGAAATCAACGTCACTGAATTAGAAGTCTTAAACGATGCAGCTCCACTTCCATTCCAAATCGATGACGCTGCCAAGGGCGGTGAAGTCGGTGAAGAAGCACGCTTGAAGTATCGCTATTTGGACTTGCGTCGTACATCCCAAGGTGGGGCACTGCGCTTGCGTTCAAAGGCAAACCAAGCAGCACGTCGAGTGCTCGAGAAGCACGACTTCGTCGAAATTGAGACCCCAACTCTGACCCGTTCTACGCCAGAAGGTGCGCGCGACTTCTTGGTACCAGCTCGCTTGAAGCCAGGTTCATGGTACGCATTGCCACAATCTCCACAGTTGTTCAAACAACTGCTGATGGTGGCAGGTATGGAGCGCTATTACCAGATCGCTCGTTGCTACCGTGATGAAGATTTCCGCGCCGATCGCCAGCCAGAATTCACTCAGCTCGATATCGAGATGAGCTTCGTGGATCAAGACGATGTGATTGCGTTGGCAGAAGAAATCGTCAAGGAACTCTGGAAGCTTATTGGCTATGAGATTTCCACCCCAATCCCACGTATGACATACCACGATGCGATGCGTCTGTACGGCTCTGATAAGCCGGACTTGCGCTTTGATATTCAGCTGGTGGAATGTACTGAATTCTTCAAAGACACCCCATTCCGCGTGTTCCAGAACGAATACGTCGGTGCAGTTGTCATGGAAGGTGGCGCATCTCAGCCACGTCGTCAGCTTGATGCATGGCAGGAGTGGGCGAAGCAGCGTGGTGCACGTGGCCTGGCCTATATTCTTATCGACGAAAACGGTGAGCTTGCTGGTCCAGTTGCGAAGAATCTTTCTGATGCGGAGCGTGCAGGCATTGCGGCTCACGTTGGTGCAAAGCCTGGCGACTGCGTATTCTTCGCAGCAGGTGATACCAAGAGCTCACGTGCATTGCTTGGTGCAGCTCGTGGTGAAATTGCAAAGAAGCTTGACTTGATCAAGGAAGGCGACTGGGCGTTTACCTGGGTTGTCGACGCGCCAATGTTCGAGCCTTCTGCAGATGCAACTGCTTCCGGCGATGTTGCATTGGGCCACTCCGCATGGACAGCTGTTCACCACGCCTTTACCTCGCCAAAGCCTGAATGCCTCGATACCTTCGATACAAATCCAGGCGAGGCGTTGGCATATGCATACGATATTGTATGTAACGGCAATGAAATCGGCGGCGGTTCCATTCGTATTCACCGTCGCGATATTCAAGAGCGTGTTTTTGCTGTTATGGGTATCACCGAAGAAGAAGCACAAGAGAAGTTCGGCTTCTTGCTTGAAGCCTTCTCCTATGGTGCACCACCACACGGTGGATTGGCATTCGGTTGGGACCGTATCGTGTCTCTACTCGGCGGTTTTGACTCCATTCGTGATGTCATTGCCTTCCCGAAGTCTGGTGGCGGCGTCGATCCACTGACCGATGCACCAGCACCAATTCCGTTGCAACAACGTAAAGAAACCGGTGTTGACTTCAAACCTAAAGCAGAAAAGAAGTAGCACAAGGTAAACTAGGAGGCCTAATCGCATGTACTGTGGTTGGGCCTCTTTTCCCTATATCGGACAAGGTGAATTATGACGACCTCCCCTCAGCAAGTTCTTAACGATACAATCATTCGCACCGCTGAAGCATTGCTTACCGAACGCTTTGGTGGAGATCAACATCTTTTTGGCGCAGCGCAGCTCGGTGGTTCGGGTAGCGGTATTGTGTTACGTGCCAAAGTGGAGCCTTCACCGTTTGTCCAATTCAAAAGTGTCGTTATTAAATACATTCCAGGTACCGACAACATTGAAGATAAAGTTGCCTTAGTGCGTGAGGTTATTGGCTACCAGTTCACCACTAGTTTGAATGAAGATGTCCGCCCAGGTCCCGTGCTGTTAGCGTACGATCTAGAGAAGAAACTGATTGTCATTACCGATGCCGGTGATGGCGATACTGTTGCTGATTTGCTGGTTGATAAAGACCCCGCGCGCAGGATCGCATTATTACGCGATTTAGGGCGTGCGCTTGGCAAAATGCATAAAGGTACTGCAGGGAAAGAGGAGCAATTTCTTATCTTGCAAAACCGAATGCTGCAAAAACAGCCACTGGTGAAAAAGTTTCATGAGCATCGTGAACGTTTGGTTGCAGTGGGTATCCCATTTGCAGAGAAAATTTTAAGTAGCGTTGGTATTGCAATTCCAGCAGAGGTTCACGATTACGCTGCAGAAGCTACACGACGATTAGTGCGTGGCCAGCATCGAGCGTTTACTCCATTTGATTTAAGCCCAGATAATATTTTGATGACTGATCGCAAAACTCACTTCCTGGACTATGAATGGGCTGGCTACCGGGATGCGACTTTCGATGTGGCTTGCGTGATCGCAGGATTCCCGCAATTTTTAGCGCCACGAGAGATCTCAGATGAAGAAGCTGATGCTTTTATTGATGCGTGGGTGCACGAAACCGGTGAGATCTGGCCAAATGTGAACAATCGTCAGCGCTTGCATAACCGCATTATTACGGCTTTGGTGGGTTGGACGTTTTCCTCGATCGCGTTGCTACATTTTGATATCACACTGGATCATATTGAAACTCCAAATGATGCCGATTACGAGTCAGAAATCTTTATTGAAGACCTTCTAGAACGATCAGCACCGTGGGCGCATGAATTATTTGCGAATACCGATTCCATTGATGAAGATTTACGGCTCATTCGACTGGATTTATTAGAAACTTACGAGGCACTGTACCGATTTGCTCGTCGAAGCGATGAAGAAGCTGCTCGCAGCGTTGCCAGCTTTGCACTCGAAATGGTTGAAAGGTTGCGCTGAACGTAGATGTTGTTTGACACTGCTGTAGATGTGCAACCATCGAATACTCCAGATCAGCCGCTTGCTGCTAGGATGCGACCGCGTAGCATCGATGAGGTCATTGGGCAACAGCACTTGTTAGCGCCAGGGCGTCCATTGCGACGATTGTTGGAAGGCTCAGGAGAATCATCGGTCATCTTGTATGGTCCCCCTGGAACCGGCAAGACCACCCTTGCGTCGTTACTTTCCACGGCAACAGGGCAGAAGTTTGTTGGGTTGTCTGCCTTGAACTCTGGTGTCAAAGAAGTTCGCGCAGTGATCGATCAAGCACGACGTGATCTTATTCACGGCAGTAAAACAGTGTTGTTTATCGATGAGGTGCACAGGTTCTCAAAAACTCAGCAAGATGCACTTCTGGCGGCTGTAGAAAATCGCGTGGTGTTGTTAGTTGCAGCTACTACCGAAAACCCAAGTTTTTCTGTGGTATCGCCGCTATTATCGCGTTCCTTATTGTTATCTTTGACTCCTTTAACCGACGATGAAATCGCGACGGTATTAACCAGGGCAATTGCCGACTCACGAGGGTTAGGGGAAAGGATTCGCGTCGAAAAGCCAGCACTTGATCTGCTCGTGCAACTCGCTGCAGGGGATGCACGCAGGAGCTTAACCTATTTAGAGGCCGCAGCCGAAGCAGTTGCGGATGGACAAGTACTGACTGCGGAACTAGTTGGGGCAACGATTGATCGTGCTGCGGTGCGCTATGACCGTGATGGTGATCAACATTATGATGTGACCAGTGCGTTTATTAAGTCTATTCGCGGTTCTGATGTTGATGCTGCGCTGCATTATCTCGCTCGGATGATTGCTGCTGGTGAAGATCCACGATTTATTGCGCGAAGATTAGTTGTACATGCCAGTGAAGATATTGGGATGGCGGATCCCACGGCATTGCAAACTGCGGTTGCTGCAGCTCAAGCGGTACAGTTGATTGGTATGCCAGAAGCGCGGTTAAGCTTGGCACAAGCAACGATTCACTTAGCGACGGCACCAAAATCAAACGCGGTGTATCGAGCAATTTCAGATGCATTAGAAGATGTTCACCAAGGCAAGACCGGCACTGTGCCAGCGCATCTTCGGGATGGCCATTATTCCGGGGCAAAAAAATTAGGGAATGCCCAAGGATATTTGTATCCGCATGATTATCCATCTGGAGTTGTTGCACAACAGTACTTACCTGATAATCTGGCACAAGCAAACTATTATAAACCCACCTCACGTGGCCAAGAGTCACGAATTTCTGAGGTGTTAGAGAAACTGAAACAACTTACGCGCGGGAAAGTGCTAAAGTAAGCAAGTTGTATGTGCGCTGTCAAAAGTGTGCAAGCGCAAATAAGAAAGAGGAAGAATGCAAACTCACGAAATCCGCGAGCGTTTCACGAACCACTTTGTTAAAGCTGGACACCAAGCTGTACCAAGTGCGTCGTTGATTCTTGATGATCCTAACCTGTTGTTTGTCAACGCAGGTATGGTGCCATTCAAGCCATACTTTCTTGGTCAACAAAACCCACCATTTGCCAATGGAACTGCTACCAGTATTCAAAAGTGTGTGCGTACGCTTGATATTGAAGAAGTTGGCATTACCACCCGCCATAATACGTTCTTCCAAATGGCAGGTAATTTCTCCTTCGGTCAATATTTTAAAGAAGGTGCAATTAAGCACGCATGGAGTCTGCTCACTGATTCCATTGAAGATGGCGGTTATGGGTTCGATCCAGAAAAGCTATGGGTAACTGTTTACCTCGACGATGATGAGGCCGCGGATATTTGGCATAACCAAATTGGTTTGCCACTTGAGCGCATTCAGCGTCTTGGCATGGCTGATAACTACTGGTCTATGGGTGTTCCAGGACCATGTGGCCCATCGAGTGAAATTTATTATGACCGTGGCCCAGAATACGGCAACGAAGGCGGCCCAGCTGCTGATGATTCCCGTTACCTAGAAATCTGGAACCTGGTGTTCATGCAAAATGAGCGCGGTGAAGGTATCGGTAAAGATAATTTCGAAATCATTGGTCCACTGCCAAAGAAGAATATCGATACCGGCATGGGTGTCGAGCGTGTCGCATGTTTGCTCCAAGGCGTGGATAACGTTTACGAGACTGACCTGTTGCGTCCAGTCATTGATGCAGCTCAAGAACAAACTGGTGCGGTGTATGGCAAGACTCGCGAAGATGATATTCGTTTCCGCGTGATTGCAGACCACTCACGTACAGCCATGATGCTGATTCTCGACGGTGTGACCCCAGGTAATGAAGGCCGTGGTTACATTTTGCGTCGCCTATTGCGTCGTATCATTCGTTCTGCACGTTTGCTCGGTGCAACTGGTCAGACCATGGAAGTCTTCATCAATACGATTATGGACACCATGACGCCTTCGTACCCTGAAATTGCAGAGAACCGTGAACGTATTTTGCGTGTTGCAGTGACAGAGGAAAAGGCTTTCTTAAAGACTCTCGAATCTGGCACCCAGTTGTTTGAAGAAGCCGCAGCAAAGGTCAAGGCAGGTGGTCAAACCACGTTGGTTGGTGCTGATGCATTTGCCCTGCACGATACCTACGGTTTCCCAATTGATCTGACCTTAGAAATGGCAGCTGAGGCTGGCTTAGAGGTTGATACTGCTGGTTTCGATACTTTGATGGCGCAGCAGCGTTCCCGTGCAAAGGCTGATTCCCAAGCCAAGAAGCATGGACATGCTGACCTTTCGATTTATCGTGATTGGGTGGATAATAAACCAACCGAATTCTTAGGATATGACTCCCTGGAATCCGATTCCACAGTTATTGGCCTGATTGCTGATGGACAGAAAGTCAATGAAGTTCACGCTGGCCAGACTGTTGAAGTAATTTTGGATGCTTCTCCACTCTACGCAGAAGCCGGTGGTCAAATTGGTGACCGTGGTCAAATTGTGATGGGTGATACTGTGTTGCGCGTCAATGATGTGCAAAAGATCGGTAAAAAGCTGTGGGTACATCGTGCCACTGTGGAATCCGGTGGTCTGGGTCTTGGTGACACTGTTGCCGCACAGGTTGATGCAGCATGGCGCCATGCAGCACGCCAAGCACACTCTGGTACTCACCTAATCCACGCAGCATTGCGCGAGGTGCTTGGTCCTACGGCAGTACAGGCTGGTTCGATGAACAAGCCAGGATACCTACGATTCGATTTCAATTACACTGAATCATTAACCGCTGATCAGCTTGCTCGTATTGAGGCGATCACCAATGAAGCAGTCGATACAGACTGGAAAGTCAATACCATTGAAACTTCATTGGACGAAGCGAAAGCAATGGGAGCAATGGCACTGTTCGGTGAAAACTATGGTTCTGAAGTTCGCGTTGTGGAAATCGGCGGACCATTCTCGATGGAGCTGTGTGGTGGTACCCACGTTGCTCATTCATCGCAAATCGGCCCAATTGCGATCCTAGGTGAATCGTCAGTTGGTTCTGGTGTGCGCCGCATTGAAGCATATTCTGGTTTGAACTCCTTCAATTATCTTTCCAAGGAGCGTGCAACGCTCAACGGCTTGGCAACTGCGTTGAAAGCACCTTCTCAGGAAGTTCCAGATCGCGTGGAACAATTGGTGGCAAAGCTCAAAGAAGCAGAAAAGCGCATCGAAGATCTCCGTCAAGCTCAATTATTGGCGCGTAGCGCTGAACTGAAGAACAGTGCTACACGTATTGGCGAATTTGCAGTGCTGACAGCAACCTTGCCAGAAGGTACCAGTGCGCAAGACTTGCGTACCCTCGCAACGGACCTGAAGAATCAGTACGGTGAACAGCCAGCAGTTGTTGTGCTTGCGAGCGAAGCCGATCAAAAGGTTCCATTCGTGGTTGCAGCTACTAAGACTGCAGTTGCACAAGGTGTGAAGTCTGGCGATTTAGTGAAAGAAATCGGCACCTATGTTGCAGGCCGCGGTGGCGGTAAACCTGACATGGCACAAGGCTCCGGTAGCGATGCAGCTGGTTTGCCAAATGCATTTGCTGCAGTAGAAGATATTGTGCGCACGTTAGGATAAGGCGCACAGCATCAAAAGGCCTGAAGTTGGTTACTGACTTTAGGCCTTTTATGCTGATTTATTGCATTGCCGCAGATATACGAAAGGAACATCCAACATATGGCAAAAGTTACCCCAGATCGACCAGGTGAAGATGACCCAGGCTATGGTCGTCGGCTTGGCGTTGATGTTGGTACTGTGCGCATTGGGCTTGCCTTATCTGGCAGTGATGCAACGATGGCGATGCCACTGGAGACAATCAAGCGTGAAACCGGACTAAAAGACCGTGATCAAGCTGATATCGATCGCTTGGTGGCAGTAATTAACGAAAACAATGTGGTAGAAGTTGTCGTTGGCTTGCCACGCGATTTACAAGGCAATGGTTCGAAAAGTGTCAAACATGCCAAGGATATTGGTTTCCGCATTCGTCGCCGCTTGCCGCATATTCCTGTGAAATATGCCGATGAACGTCTTACAACAGTGATTGCTACTCACGCGTTACGAGAAGCTGGCGTAAACTCGAGACATCATCGAACGATGATTGACCAAATTGCTGCGGTTGAGATTCTACAGTCGTGGCTAGACGAGCGACGCGTGTTTCTTCAGACAGATGCGAGTGCACACAGTAGTATGACTGAGGAGTCATCCGAACAATAAAGGAGAGCTGATTCGCATGCGCATGGAACCATTGTATGTGAAGCGACGTCAACGAGCAGCAGCAGTGGTGATTACCGCGCTGGTGTTACTCATCGGTGCTTTGATCCATATCGGCGTATCTGTGATCAACCGACCTGACGATGACTATAAAGGTCAGGGGGAAGACATTGCATTAGTTGTGGTCGAAGATGGCGCTACTATGCTTTCTCTTGGTTCCGCATTAGTGGATGCAGAAATCGTGGCATCTGTTGAAACGTTCAATCAGATAGCTGCAGCAGATGAGCGTTCCGTGCAACTCCAGCCTGGTGTGTATCGTTTGCATACACATATAAGTGCTGCGGCAGCTGTCGAGGCGTTATTAGATACAACCAATATGGTCGATCGTTTGGAGATTCCTGGTGGATCCACATTGATGGACGTCACCGTGGTGGGAGGTCCAACGCGAGCAGGTATTTATAGCGAAATTTCCAAGATTAGTTGTGGTGAAGGAAGTCCAAAATGCTTAGATGTTGCAGAGTTGCAACACGTTGCTGCTACTGCAAGCATGGACGAACTCGGAGTGCCAGAATGGGCACGAGAACGTGTGCTGGCACGAGGTGAAGATCCACGCAGATTAGAAGGTTTGATTGTTCCAGGTCAATATGTGGTGGTGCCAGGACATGATGCCGTCACAATTTTACGCAATTTGATCACGCGTTCTGAAACGGCACTGCTGCGTGAGAACCTTACTACTCGCGCAGCACAACTGAACCTTCACCCGTATGATCTCTTAACCGCAGCCTCATTGGTGGAACGCGAATCACCAGCAGGAGACTTCGACAAGGTTGCCCGCGTGATTTTGAATCGTCTCGCGCTACCAATGCGCCTTGAGTTCGATTCCACGGTAAATTACGACTTACTTGAAGTTGAGATTGCAACCACGGACGAAGACCGTGCACGTCCAACCGCGTGGAATACCTACCAAAAAGATGGTCTACCAGAGACCCCAATTGCTTCGCCATCGATGGAAGCCATTTCTGCGATGGAACATCCAGCTGAAGGTGACTGGCTGTTTTTCGTGACAATCGACAAAGACGGTCGTACAGTATTTACCTCGACGCATGAGGATCATCTCATAGCAGTTGAAGAATCAATCGCCAATGGCGTGTTGGATTCGAATCGTTAAATATCGGCATAATGCCTGGCAACGTGGAGTCACGTGCCAGGCATTCGTCGTAAGACAGTCCCACGTGGCACTAGACTATAGTTTTGATTGCCAATGCGTGTGACTGTTTGCGTTGCTGGATTCACCTTTCGCGGGATTGCTTGCAAGCTTGTCGGTTGGCAGGTGTAGCACTAAGCTTGATGCGCAATGCTGGTGGGTCGTTCGACTCCTGACATTGAAACTGCATACACCTAGTCTTGTGATCGCTGCTATGACCCTGCGGCAAGCCTCGAACATGAGCAGTGAGTATAATCTGATCACACGTGCATCGCGGGTGTATGCAGTGTGAAAGTCCGGCATTATTTCATTATTGAGCACTGATTTATCGTAAGGATTTCTATGCCGCAAGCTGCTGTTTTAGGTTCGCCGATTGCGCACTCGCGTTCACCGCTTATTCATACAGCTGGTTACCGCGCACTCGGGCTTGATGATTGGTCGTATACAGCACATGAGTGTACCGCCGAGCAACTACCTGCATTTGTGCGGCAAGCACCAGAAACCTATCGTGGCTTTTCGGTAACCATGCCGGCAAAATTTGCAGCGCTTGCCTTCGCAGATACTGTGTCAGATAAAGCAGCGCTGATTGGTAGCGCCAACACTTTGGTACGGACGGCCGATGGATGGTTTGCCGATAATACTGACTGTGAAGGCGCACTCGGTGCACTTCAAACCTTAGAGCTTGCGCTACCTTCAACCAACAGCTCAGCGGTCATTATTGGTGCAGGTGGCACCGCTCGTCCAGTGTTCTGGGCATTAGCACAACTTGGATTTAGCAAAATTACGATTGTGAATCGTTCCGATCGACGCGCTGAATTCATTGAACTTGCCCACGCGTTAGGGGTGACTGTTGATTGCACAAGCTTTGACGACGCCACGGTGCCGGCCTTAATTGAGCAAAGTAGCGTTGTGGTAAACACTGTGCCAGCTGCAGGTATTGCGGCATATACCGATATCCTCGCACAAGCACCGGTCTTCGATGTGATCTACGATCCGTTTCCAACTCCATTGATGCAAACTGCAGCGCAACGCGGTTTCCCGGTGGCACATGGCTACCACATGCTGGTACACCAAGCGCTTGGACAGTTTCTTCAATTTACCGGTCAAGCAACAAGTTTCGATGTTATGTACCAAGCGTTAGAGCTTCCATCTCAATATTTATAAACCTTCACGCAAGCCGCCAGTAGGTTGCATGCGTGAAGCCAGATGCTGGTAATTGGGAATGTCAGTGGCCTGTTGAGTGTGCGTGTGTGCGTCGAAAAGCTAGCATTGGACGGCTGAGGGTGATGCACTAGATCCAATAATAGTTTCTCAAGACAAACTATTTGTTTCTTGTTAGGCTCCCTATTTATGGAGGGGTTATTTCTGCTCTGGTCTGGCGCTATTTGCTATTATGACCTGCGGTTTCATCGGATCCCGAATCTGCTTACGTATCCAGCGGCAGTCGTATGTTTGCCATTGGTTTCAGTGCATGTCTTTGGGCTGGCATGGCCGTTGCTGTATGTTTTGGTCAATCAGATAAACAGGATTGCTTCGACAACATTCATGAAACGTGTTCGGCTCGGTGGTGGTGATTATAAACTTGCGATCAGCTTGGGACTCTTGGTTGGTGATGATGTGCTGATTGCGATAATCGGGGCTCAAATATTTACCTTAGCTGCGATAATTATGAAAAAAACGACGCATGTTGCACATGGTCCTGCCATGCTCGCAGCAGCGATCGCGACTGTCTGGTTGCCATAACACTTACGTACCGATGGATATTATGGGGGTAAAAACTCTCAGAATTGCGCATTCTCATGAGATAATAACGGAATGCTCAGATGGACAACTTCTGGAGAATCGCACGGCCAAGCGCTCGTCGCCATGATTGAACATATGCCAAGCGGCGTTCCGATCACACGCGAAGATATTGGCATACAACTGGCACGCCGTCGTCTGGGGTATGGCCGCGGAGCCCGAATGAAATTTGAGGCTGATGAAGTCACGTTATTAACCGGTATTCGTCATGGCCTGACCTTGGGCAGTCCAATTGCAATTATGATCGGCAATACTGAGTGGCCAAAATGGACCACTATTATGTCTGCTGATCCACTTGATCTTGATGATGCAGAGACTCAGGTTGCCATGGCTTCTGGCCGTGGGGCAGCACTGACGCGACCACGACCAGGTCATGCAGATTTTGCCGGTATGATTAAGTACGACTTTGATGAGGCTCGTCCAGTGCTTGAGCGTGCCTCAGCTCGTGAAACTGCAGCTCGTGTGGCCGCAGCAACAGTTGCCCGTAATTTCTTAAGGGAAACGCTCGGAGTTGAGGTTTTTAGCCATGTGATTTCAATCGGCGCTTCGGAAGTTGTTGCTGATGTTCATCCAACGTTTGCCGATCTTGAGCGCATTGATGCTTCTCCAGTGCGTGCCGCGCATCCGGATGCCGAAGCCAGCATGATTGCAGAAATCGAGGCTGCGAAAAAACAAGGGGATACCTTAGGCGGTATCGTCGAAGTGATTGTCGAAGGTTTGCCAATTGGATTGGGTTCGCATATTAGCGAAGATGATCGTCTTGATGCCCAACTTGCCGCAGCGTTGATGAGTATCCAAGCCATCAAGGGTGTTGAGATTGGCGATGGCTTTGACCTTGCGCGTCGCCGAGGAACCCAAGCCCATGATGAAATAGTTTATGAACAGCAGCGTTTCCAGCGTCTCACGAATCGTGCCGGTGGGCTTGAAGGTGGTATGACCAATGGTGAAACCTTGCGGGTTCGGGCTGCAATGAAGCCTATTTCCACGGTTCCGCGCGCACTTCGCAGTGTAGATATGCAAACCGGTGCACCTGCAGTCGGAATCCATCAACGCTCGGATGTTTGTGCGGTGCCAGCAGCTGGTGTCGTGGCAGAAGCTATGGTTGCGTTAGTATTAGCTCGTGCTGTTTTGCAAAAATTCGGTGGCGATAGCTTGGCTGAAACTCAACGTAATATTGAAGCATATCGCGAATATGTTGCACGTAAGCTCACGTTTAAGGAGTAATAATGGCACCTGTCATCATTTTAGTCGGACCTCCCGGAGCGGGGAAAACCACTATCGGCAAGCGCCTCGCCAGTGCATTGAATCGGAAATTCGTTGATACTGATGAGTTTTTGGAGCTCCAGGAAGGGCGTAGTTGCCAAGAGCTTATCGACGAAGACGGCATTGAAAAATTCCGTGAACTGGAAGCTATCGCGGTGGAAGAACTGCTTGAAACCACGGCGGTGGTAAGTTTAGGCGGTGGAGCTGTGGAAACTGCTTCGATTAGAGAGCTTTTGCGATGCCATGCTGTGGTGTGGCTGGATGTGAGTATGGAAGAAGGCCAGCGCCGGACGCAAGCTGATTCGCATCGACCACTGTTACGGGATACCAGCTATGCAGACCTGGTACAACCACGATTGCCGCTGTATCAAGAGGTTTCAACATGGCGCGTGCGTACTGACGGCCGTACTCCGCAACAAATTGCTACCGCTGTGTTAGCTGCTATTGATACACAACAAGAGTTTGCACGGCGGCGAGATCCCATTAAAAGTTGATGCGACAAGAGTGGTCTCAAGCAGCCCTCGTATTTTCTGACTGTTGGCATACAAGTACTAAAGGTTGAACATGACAGTTTTTTCTACGATCTCAGTAACCGGTGCTCAACCTTATGATGTTGTCATTGGTGAGAATCTTTCCGCTGAAATCACCACATGGATTCAACATGCAGGTGTAGCATCCGTCGGTATTGTGGTGCAACCAAGCCTTGAATCACAGGTCGCGACGTTGATTGCAGCGATTGAATCACTAGGTATGAGCGTCGTCAAGCTTATGATTCCAGATGCTGAACAGGGCAAAACATTTGCTGTTTGTGAACGTCTCTGGGGCGAACTGGGCGAAGCTGGGTTTACCAGGCATGATTTGCTCATTGGTTTTGGTGGTGGCGCTGCAACGGATTTAGCGGGATTTGTTGCTGCGACGTGGATGCGTGGCATGAAAGTTGTGCATATTCCAACCAGTTTGCTTGCGGCGGTTGATGCGGCTGTGGGCGGGAAAACCGGTATTAATACTGCGCAGGGGAAAAATTTGGTTGGTGCTTTTCATGAGCCAGCAGCGGTGTTTATCGATGTCGCATATTTACGCACGCTGCCACACGCTGAATTGGTTGCTGGTAGTGCGGAGATTATTAAAACTGGGTTGATTGCTGATACGGAAATTTTGGCACGATATGAGGAAAATCCAGCTTCCTGCCTTGATGTTTCGGGGTATTTGCCGGAATTGATTGCGCGTAGCGTGGCCGTAAAGGCAAGTGTTGTCAGCCAAGATTTGAAAGAGTCGGGGCTGCGCGAAATCTTAAATTATGGGCATACGTTTGGGCATGCGGTCGAACTTGTAGAGGACTATTCCTGGAGACATGGAAATGCGGTGGCCGTTGGAATGATGTTCGTTGCGTATCTAAGTCAGGAACGAGGACTTATTGATGAAGCCTTTGTGCAACGACATCGGAATATTCTTCGCTCAGTTGGATTGCCGACGACCTATGCTGGCAGTGACTTTGCCGCCTTGTATGGTGCAATGACTCGGGATAAGAAAAACCGAAACGGTAATATTCGCTTTGTGGCACTGACGAGTGCTGGAAACCCTACACGAATCGAGGATGCAACCTATGCGCAACTCCAACATGCCTATCAGCGGCTTGCCTGTGATTCGCGAGCATGACGTCGCAGGTGCGCGCAGTGTTTTGGTGCTCAATGGGCCGAATCTTGATAGGTTAGGCAAACGGCAGCCAGAGGTATATGGCAAGACTACACTGGCGGATCTAGAGCTGTTACTGCATGCCAGAGCCAACGAATATGGCATTACCGTATGTTGTAAGCAGTCGAATTATGAAGGTCAGCTGATTGAATGGATTCATGAAGCAGCTGATAAGGGCCAACCTGTGATTATTAATCCAGGCGGGCTGACACATACTTCAGTCGCGTTGCGCGATGCATTGGCAGAAATTAGTGATCAAGCTGGTTTTATTGAGGTGCATATTTCGAATATCCATGCCCGCGAACCATTTCGGGCACATTCGTATCTTTCGCCGATTGCAAAAGGCGTGATCGCAGGATTAGGCGTTCAAGGCTATTTGCTTGCACTAGACTATTGCGTTGCGCAGATGTAAAACTATCATGTGTTCAACCGCACAATTGCATATCATTTGATGGAAAGAAAAGGAACGGTGTTCTATGTCAACCCAACCTACCAGGTTCCAGTTGCGTCGTCGTAGGGTAGCAGCAGCACTTGCGAATCAGCAGATCGATGTCTTGCTGGTGACTCATCTACTTCATGTGCGTTACCTTGCAGGATTTTCTGGCTCAAACGGTGCACTTACCATCGCAGCTGATGAACAAGCATCAATTGCAACCGACGGCCGTTATACCACCCAGATCGCAGAAGAAGTTCCAGATATTGAGGCGGTGAACGCTCGTGCAGTTGCCACCCATCTGTTAGCCGAAATTGCAGGGCCAGCAACTGTTGGCTACGAAGCAGACTATGTCACGGTTTCTGAGCTCGAGCGTCTCAAGGAAGCCGCTGGTGAAGGTGTCGTATTGGTGCCAGTTCGTGGCGTCATTGAGGAAATTCGTTTAAGGAAAGACGCCTATGAACTCAGTCGTCTTGACGAGGTTGCGGAAATTGCCAACAGCGCATTCCGTGAGCTTGTCGACGAAGGTTTGATTCGCGCTGGTCGCAAAGAATTCGAGATTGCTGCAGATCTGGAATACAAGATGCGTATGAAAGGTGCTGAAAAACCAAGCTTTGACACCATTGTTGCCTCTGGTCCGAATTCAGCGAAGCCGCACCATGGCGCTGCTGATCGGGTAGTTGAGCATGGCGATATTGTGACTATCGACTTCGGTGCTCATTTGCTTGGCTATAATTCCGATACCACGCGTACGGTCATTGTGGGTGAAGCAGATGCGTTTAGTACGGAGATTTATAATATCGTGCTCGAAGCACAGCTTGCTGGTTGCCGTGCTGCAGTTCCAGGTGCAACCTTGCAAGATGTTGATAAAGCATGCCGCGATATTATTACCGAAGCAGGCTATGGGGAATATTTTGTGCATTCCACTGGTCATGGCGTGGGTCTTGACTTGCATGAGCCACCGTATGCCGCAACTACCGGTCAGGGTGTCTTGGAAGAAAATATGACCGTGACTATCGAGCCAGGTATTTATGTGCCAGGCAAAGGTGGTGTGCGAATTGAAGACACCTTGGTGGTTACCACAGGTGAACCGTTGAATCTGACTCGTATTCCAAAGGAACTTCGCATCGTGTAACACATGCGTTGAGTTATAAGGACCATGGCCGTTTGTTGTGCGCGCCGTGGTCCTTACTGTGTTTTGGGTGAGTTTTCATGTATTATCAAACAGTTAATTGAAGTCAATCACCTCAAAAAAGGAAGTGCGGCGTGGCTACTACCGCTGATTTTAAGAATGGTCTTGTCCTCAAGATCGAAAACAAGCTCCAGCAGATCATCGAGTTCCAGCATGTGAAGCCAGGTAAAGGTCCAGCTTTTGTGCGTACCAAGCTCAAGGATGTTGTTTCTGGCAAGGTGACCGACAAGACCTTTAACGCTGGTGTGAAAGTTGAGACTGCAACCGTTGATCGCCGTGATATGACCTACCTGTATCATGATGGCACTTCTTTTGTTGTCATGGATGAAAAGACCTTTGAACAGGTCGAACTGGCAGAACATATTATTGGTTCCGGCGCGAAGTTCCTGTTGGAAAACACCACTGTGCAGGTTTCTTTCCATGAGGGCGAGCCACTGTTTGCTGAACTGCCAATTTCTTTGGATCTGACCATTGCACATACCGAGCCAGGCCTGCAAGGTGACCGTTCTTCTGGCGGCACCAAGCCTGCAACCTTGGAAACCGGTGCAGAGATTCAGGTTCCACTGTTTATCGAAACCGGCAATGTTGTCAAGGTTGATACTCGCGACGGATCTTACCTTTCTCGCGTGAATAACTAATTGTGAGTGATGCAAAGGATATGCCAAAACATGACGGAGAGCTCGAAGTAGAGAAGCGCTGGAAGCGTCACGGCTCGCGCTTTCGCGCACGTCGTCGTGCCGTGGATATGCTTTATGAAGCAGAAATTCGTGACGTTGATCCAGTTGCTGTGGTACAAGATCGCACTGTCTTAGCACTGCATCAGGAAAGCAATGTTGCTCCTGTCAATCACTACACCAAAGAGATTGTCAATGGTGTTGCTGAACAACTTGATGTGCTTGATGCGGTGATTGCGCGCTATCTGTCTGAGGATTGGGAGTTGCATCGTATCGCAGCGGTTGATCGCGCGATTTTGCGTCTTGCGATCTGGGAACTGATGTTCAATGAGGATATTCCGATGAAGACTGCTGTTTCTGAAGCAATTGAGTTGGCTGCTCATTATTCAACAGACCATTCACCAACCTATATCAATGCAGTTCTAGATGCAGTGATGAATAATCTTGACGAGATTAAGGTACAAGCCGAACAAGGTCTAGTCCTAGAACTAGAATCTGCGGTATCTGAGGAAGAAGACGCTAAGTTGTTTGCGTCTGCAACTGAATCATTTGCCGAGGCACTTGAGGCTGCTGAAGCTGAAGATGGTGTTGATCTTGCAACAGATGAAGATGAGGATTTTGATGGCACTGGTATCTCAGATAGCAGTGACGATGCGTTGGTTCATGACCACGTAGACTATTAAGGACTGCAGAGGTCTTTGGGATCTTCATGATCTGTATAGTCTGTGAGATTCGCGAGATCTTTCAGATGAAAATTTCTCGAATGTTTCTCTGGTACTAAGTAATACCGGTTGTTCATGCTTTTTCATACAAGCATGAACAACCGGTATTTTTTATTGCCCTAGACTATTGTGAAATTTGGGATTATTATGAACTTATGTGACTGATGGGGTTTATGTGAATATTGGTAGATACCCGTGATATTTATTCAGTTGTACCACGCACAGATAGGACGAAAGACCATTATGAAGTTCAACATTCCAGGCGTTCAAGGAGTAGCTGTAGATTCCTCCACGTTGCTGCAGATTGCCAAACTTTTATTATCGGTCATTGTCGCGGTAGGAGGTATGGTTGGGCTGACTGAACAGCGTGATCTTCCTGAAGTTCCAGCTAGCGTTGCTTCATTAGCGAAAACAGTAGGTGGAAAATTGCTTGCCGATCACGGCATTGAACCAAAAGCGTTGGATACGTTAGCACCACTTCTCGGAGTATCTGAAGTATTGGCTCCTTCGACAATTAGCGATGGTGATATTGTCACTCTTCAGCAAGACCCAGCAACTGCAACACCAGCTCCAGCACCAGCAGTTGAGGCAACTCCTGCGACTGCACCGGAGGTTGCGCAATCTGCTGAGCCACAAGTTGCGCCACCAGTTGTGCCAAATGGCACGCCGCTGAACGCTATCCCAGACACTCCTCGTTTTCTTGTTGCGAATTTCCCCCAAATAACCGGCAATGATGAACCACAACCGGTGATTTTTAGCTTCGTGGAACGCAATGGAACGGAAATTACTCCACACAAAGAAGGTACCTGGAAAGGCACCATTAATGGTGTGGATGTAGAAAAACTGCGAGTACCTACCGCCAAAAAAATTGATGCAGGCGTTCTGGCATTAAAAGTAGCCCCAAGCCAGCTGCGCGATATTGATGTCACCTTTACCGCACCAGATGCTGCTGCAGCATTTGTCGCCCCAACCCTGGCATTACAAGAGAAGGCACAAACAACGTTGTTCTCTTCTCCACAACGCTAAAAAATATTCTCAATTTCTGCCTTGCTGATCTATACCAGCAAGGCATTTATTGTGTCATCATTCGGTGCAACGCGTGTGCTGCTTCTAGCTGAGCCAGTACCTGAGGAACCGCTGCAACAAGTGCTGCGATATTCGATTGCAAAATATGAGACTGCTGCGCAACTGTTGCCCCAGCTGCAATCGGATAGATAGTTTCAAGACGATACCACGAGGTGGTCGTGTCATGATGGACACTGACTCGCACACCAGGCCTGCGTTGATGAAAGATTGCTGCAGCAAGTGATGCCACAAAACGCTCATCTTCAGTATGCTTCAGCGGCACCGTGGTGCTGCAGATCAAACTCATCGGCAAAGCTGTGATGGTCACGAGAGTTTTTTCTTGCTCAACCTCGACGACATGTGGTGTCGCAGTTGGCACGCCAAGTATGCCAAGTTGCCCTAATGCTGCAAGTACACTGAAACCTGTCACTTGTGGGAGATGCTGTGACATGCGATCAAGACTCCTGCTCAAATGCTGGTACTGATGATGAAGCAAGAAATTCGTCAGCCTGCAGCATAGCTTCAAGTTGCGAAGTCACCATATAACCTAACTGGTTATGCGAAAGCCCACACCCAGTTTCAAATACAGCTTGAGCATACATTCGCACGATATTTTGCTGCTCGACGGTGAAATACAACGTGACCCAAGTAGTGGTGCTATTCCAGGTATTCAGCAGTTCTACTACCGATGCAAGTTCAGTCGCGTGAAATGATCGCGACAATAATGCCTCGCAGCGAAGACGGTGCTCTTCAACAGTGACAGTGCAAAACAGCGCGTCCAGGCTAAAATGCACCGCAGGCGGGACAACGTTGAGAGTTTGTAAATTTTCGCGAAGAACCATGGCCACCTGGTCAAGCGTGACATGATCGATGGTTTGGTCTGCTGTTGGTGGGAGTGAGGACATAATTGGTATCTGGGTTAGAAGAATTTGGGAAGTCGCAGCCAGGAAGTTCCATATGGCTGTGTTGTTGGATCTGAGGTTGGTTGCACAGGTGCGTCGAAAAGCGTTTCATTGCCGAGTTCATGTGCAAAGGCTGCTGATAATGTTGGGTATCTGAAATAATGCTTTCGCTTTAAGAGTACATCAGGGATCACATGTTGATCCGCAAGTGCGAATTCTTCAGTGCCTTGGCTTCCCAAGATTGCTTTTGCCCCGATGGTTGGGATCGGGAACCAAGCCGGTCGATTCAGTTGTGCACCTAAATCTTGTGCCATTTGAGCATTTGTCACCGGCGCTGGGGCAGTTGCATTCAATGGGCCTTCCAGAGCATCATCGAGCGCAGCGGTGATGATGATATCGGTGAGATCATCCAGTGCAATCCACGAAAATCCCTGCTCACCAGTGCTCAAGTGGCCACCAAGACCAGCGGAAAATAATGTGCGTAACACAGGTAAGAAACCACCTCGGCCAGATAGTACAATGCCGGTGCGAAGATTAACCACACGTGCATGCCCAGCTTGTGCCAAGTTAGCCGCAGCTTCCCACTGCTTGGTTAAGTCTGCAAGAAAACCTCTCCCAGATGCGGCAGTTTCAGTTAAGACCTCATCAGTCCGATCATGGCCGTAGTAGCCAATACTAGAACCCGCAATAAACGTTATCGGTTGATCATGTTCCGCGATTAAATTGGCAAGCTGCTGGGTTGGGGTAATTCGAGATTGCCACAAAGATTGCTTATGGGCTTCGGTAAAGCGGCCAAAAATTGGTGCACCTGCTAAGTGCACAACGACGTCCACGTCATGTAATAAATCCGGGTTTGGCTGCAGCGGATCCCATATCCGCATAGTCTCAGGATCGATCTTGGCTGGCTGATTACCAGGCCGCACAAACTGAATAACCTTGTGTCCTAAAGTCGTAAGCTGTGCTCGCAGTGCTGTGCCAATTAATCCAGAACTGCCAGTGATCGCAACCGTAAGTTTTGCAGCATTCAGCGCCTGAAGGCGTTGAGCAAAGCTGAGGTCACCGATGAGTTGCTGTTGCCGATAGGCAAACATTGGTGCCAGCGTGCTTGCTGGCACACGAGTGTGTACATTGTCGGTTATTTTTGTAGCAACAGCATGGGGAGTCGAAGCATCCAAGAAACTATGGGTGTGTCGCCAATAGGAAAGTGCCTTGATTGGGGCATTGAGGCAAACGTCGGTAAAGCTAAAACCTTTGACATAGCCAGATAAATCATGGCGTGCTTCCCACCGTAAGCCAGCTGGCAGGCTGAAAATAGTAGTGCCATCTTTCAAACTGTGTGCCTGTTGGATTGGTGTTAGTGGGATAAACGGTGGTGTCAGCCTTTGGACCGCGCCAGGACGAGTGTGCCAGTCCCAAACATCTTCTCTACGACCTGGCACAATATGGGATGAGCTTAAACTCATGGGCAGTCCTTATCCGATAAACATCACGTTTGACGCTGGCGTATGCCAACTGTAGTAGCAACTTTAACAAAAAGTCTTGTTGCCGCAACCAATAATAGTTTTGTATAGGAAATATTACGCGATAGTGATGCTTCGGTAGTGTTTCCACTCCGAAATTGGGTTTGTGAGGCGCTTTAACGCATGGATGTGCTGGTCGCATGCAGCATATTTGCTACTAGGGTTCTTGCGTGTTGGTTGTTCATGCGCTTAGTCGTAGCGGCGCGAGCGTGTCAGGCTGTAGCTGCAGGAGTTTACCGAGCGAAAACGGTAGGAGAGCGTTGGCAATAGTCGCGCCTGGAAAGTATGTATCGCACACCTTAGAAAGCAGGTCAGCAACCTTCGACACTTCATTTTGGAAAAGTGATGAAAATGGATTGACAATTTGATAGAGTTAGTCGGTAATGGTTCCAGACATAGGTCGCCATATTTGATTGGTCTACTTCTAGCAGAGTTTTCATACTAGAAATCCCAGGTCATGCAAAGTATTGGTACCTGTTTCTGAACAAGAATCATGACATCTCAGAAAGTGCTGGTTTCGGCCAGCTCGACATCCTTTAACGGACCGCACAGAGAGGCGGGGAAGGAGGTCACGATGAGTGAAAATGCAACTGCTACAATCGAGCTGCTTAGTGCAGAGGATGTGGCACGTACAATTGCACGCATCGCGCACCAGATTATTGAGAAAACGGCTCTTGATTCCACCGATGCTCCACCAGTGATTTTACTGGGTATCCCATCAGGTGGCGTCCCATTAGCCGCTCGGCTGCAATCTAAAATTGAGCAATTCACTGGTGTGCAAGTGCCAGTCGGCAGCCTTGACATCACCTTATATCGCGATGATTTGCGCTCGAAGCCACATCGCGCATTACAACCAACCACTATCCCTACATGCGGCATTGACGGGGCACATATTGTGCTTGTCGACGACGTACTGTTCTCTGGGCGCAGTATTCGCGCAGCCCTTGATGCCTTGCGCGATCTTGGACGCCCTGAAACTGTACAGCTTGCGGTATTGCTTGATCGTGGTCATCGCCAATTACCAATTCGGGCAGATTATGTAGGAAAAAATCTTCCTACTGCACGCTCTGAAGACATCACCGTCCTACTACAAGAAATCGACGGTCGCGACGCCGTCATGCTTATCCGAGGGGATGCTTAACCACCATGAAGCACTTGCTTTCTATTGCTGATCTGTCTCGAGACGAGATCATTGGAATTATGGATGAAGCCGATCGCTTCCGCGAGGCACTGGAAGGCAGAGAATTAAAAAAGCTGCCGACCCTGCGCGGACGCACCATCTTTACGCTTTTTTATGAGAATTCCACTCGTACTCGCTCTTCTTTTGAAACCGCTGGTAAATGGATGAGCGCTGATGTGATCAATATTTCTGCATCATCGTCCTCGGTGAAAAAAGGCGAATCTTTGAAAGATACCGGCCTGACCTTAACCGCAATTGGTGCCGACGCTTTGATCATTCGTCATCCATCTTCAGGTGCTGCCCAGCAACTTGCTGAGTGGGTTGCTCCAAATGGTGATGGTCCATCTGTGATCAATGCCGGCGATGGTGCGCATCAGCATCCAACCCAAGCATTATTAGATGCCGTAACAATGCGGCAACGGCTTGGTTCGATTACTGGTCGTAAGATCGTGATCGTAGGCGATTGCCTGCATTCTCGCGTGGTGCGGTCGAATGTTGATCTCTTGTCAAAGCTCGGAGCAGAAGTTGTTTTAGTTGCTCCACCAACGTTGTTGCCAACTGGTGTCGAAAACTGGCCAGTGCGTGTGTCGTATGACATGGATCAAGAGATTTATGATGCTGACGTCGTCATGATGCTGCGTGTCCAGCAAGAGCGCATGCATGGTGGATTCTTCCCATCACACCGCGAATACGCCACTCTTTACGGTATGAGTCAGCAGCGCGCTGCAGCTCTACAAGATCACACTATCGTGATGCATCCTGGACCAATGTTGCGTGGCATGGAAATTAACTATGCAGTCGCTGATGCTCCTCGAACAGCAGTATTACAGCAGGTCAATAACGGTGTACATACCCGTATGGCAGTTCTGTTTACCCTCATCGCCGGCACTGAAACCCCTGGTTTCTAGTGGTCAATCAAGCAAAACTCATAAAGGAATACTCAGATGTCTCATACTCCTGAATACCCAGTCACTGGTACATTGGCGCCAGCTGCTGCTGGCACCGTCTTGGTGAAAAACGTACGCCCATACGGTGAAGGCGAATCTGTGAATGTGTTGATTACCGATGGTGTCATCACTGAGCTTGATACCGCTGTCACTGAAGCTGATCGCATTGTGGAAGGCAATCATGGCGTGCTGTTGCCTGGTTTGGTCGACATTCACGTACACCTTCGCGAACCAGGCCGGGAAGATACCGAAACTATTGCAACTGGTTCGGCAGCAGCTGCCCGCGGTGGCTTCACCGCCGTGTTCACAATGGCAAACACCACACCTGTACTTGATCAGCCAATTATTGCAGAATCGGTTTGGATGAAAGGTCAAAGCATCGGCCTGTGCGATGTTCATCCGGTAGGCTCGATCACCAAAGGCCTGGCAGGTAAGGAAATCACCGAATTTGGCATGATGGCCAATAGCGCCGCAAAAGTTCGCATGTTCTCTGATGACGGAAAATGCGTAGATAATCCATTGATTATGCGCCGCGCCTTGGAATATGCCAAGGGCCTTGATGTGCTGCTTTCTCAGCATTGTGAAGATCCACGTCTGACTGAAGGTGCATGTGCCCATGAAGGTGAAACTGCAGCACGTTTAGGCTTGCGTGGTTGGCCACGGGTTGCCGAAGAATCTGTGGTTGCTCGCGATGCGTTGCTGGCTCGTGACTACGGTAGTCGTGTCCATATTTGCCATGCTTCTACGGAAGGTACCGTTGAGTTAGTCCGCTGGGCAAAGGCACAAAATATTCCTTTGACTGCCGAAGTAACCCCGCACCACCTACTGCTGACCGACGAGCGTTTGCACACCTATGACGGTGTCAACCGCGTGAATCCACCTTTGCGTGAAACCAAAGACACTATCGCCTTGCGCGATGCCTTGCTTGATGGCACCTTGGACTGCATTGCGACTGACCATGCACCACATGGTTCCGAAGATAAATGCTGTGAATTTGAATTGGCGAAGCCTGGCATGCTTGGGCTGGAAACCTCTTTGGCAATCGTGGCAAAGATCTTCGTCGAATCTGGTCTGGCTGACTGGCGATTTGTGGCCAAGGTAATGTCGGAACGTCCAGCTGAGATTGTGAAACTGCCAGGACATGGCCGTCCAATTGCTGTGGGTGAACCAGCCAACCTCACGATTGTTGAAGAGCATGCACCATGGACCGTCGATGGCGAAGCACTTGCTTCGAAGGCCAATAACACCCCATATGAAGGCATGGAATTCCATGCGAAAGTGGCAACCACGTTGTTGCGTGGCCATGTGACCTGTGAACATGGAGAAATACCTACTCGCGTAGACGCTGCTTCTTAATATCCATTACTTATTCGCTTCAAACTTCGAAGTACATACTCGAAAGGTATTATCGTGACTTCTTCCTACACCTCTCGCGCCAAAGCTTTGCTGGTATTAGCAGATGGACGCGTATTCCAAGGTGAAAGCTTCGGTGCACAGGGCGCCACACTTGGCGAAGTAGTATTTACCACCGCCATGACCGGCTACCAAGAAACTATGACCGACCCGTCGTATCGTGGTCAGATCGTCGTCGCAACGGCGCCACAAATCGGCAATACCGGCTGGAACGACGAAGATGGAGAATCCCATAATGATCACATTTGGGTTTCTGGCCTGGTCATTCGTGATTTGTCCAATCGTGTTTCAAACTGGCGAGCAAACCGTAGCCTAGAAGACGAAATGGTTGCCCAAAATATTGTTGGTATTGCAGGTGTCGATACCCGCGCGATTGTGCGCCACTTGCGCAACTTTGGCTCAGTATCAGGCGGTATTTTCTCTGGTGAAGATGCAGCCAAGCCAGTTGCAGAATTACTTGAAATCGTCAAAGCACAACCAAGCATGGCTGGTTTGGACTTGGCTCAAGAAGTTTCGACCGATGAGGTCTATGTTGTAGAGCCAGAAACCGCACATACGTTTACTGTTGTTGCCTATGACATGGGCATTAAGACAAATACTCCACGTAACTTCGCACGTCGCGGTATCCGCACAGTAGTTGTACCAGCAAATACTCCATTTAAGGATATTTTGCAGTACAACCCAGACGGCGTCTTCATTTCGAATGGTCCAGGCGATCCAGCAACCGCTGATGTGATGGTTGGCATTACCCAAGAAATTCTGGCCGCAAAATTGCCACTGTTTGGTATCTGCTTCGGCAATCAGATCTTAGGTCGCGCCCTCGGCTTAGAAACCTACAAGCTGAAGTTTGGTCACCGAGGCATCAACGTCCCAGTGCTCAATCACGTTACTGGCAAGATCGACATCACTTCCCAAAACCATGGCTTTGCGCTCAAAGGCAATGCAGGAGAGGTTTTCGACACTCCATTTGGTCCAGCACAAGTAACCCACACCTGCTTAAATGACGGCACCGTGGAAGGTGTCGCGCTGCAAAACGGCTTGGCATATTCCGTGCAGTATCACCCAGAGGCAGCAGCTGGCCCAACGGATGCGAATCCATTGTTTGATCAGTTCATCGCATTGATGGAAAGCCAAAAGAACTAAGTCACCAGGAATACAGAAAGAAGTAAGAAGGAAGATAATGCCTAAACGTAGCGATATTAATCACGTCCTGGTGATCGGTTCTGGCCCGATTGTTATTGGACAAGCCTGTGAGTTTGACTATTCCGGTACCCAGGCCTGCCGTGTCCTGAAAGAAGAAGGTCTACGCGTTACCCTGATCAACTCCAATCCGGCCACAATTATGACCGATCCAGAGTTTGCTGATCATACCTATGTCGAGCCAATCGAACCTGAATATATTGAAAAGATCTTCGAAAAAGAGATTGCGCAAGGACATCCAATTGATGCAGTCTTGGCAACCCTTGGTGGTCAAACTGCACTGAATGCTGCAATCCAGCTCGATCGTCGTGGTTCTTTGGCAAAGTATGGTGTTGAACTCATCGGTGCCGATATTGACGCCATTGAGCGCGGTGAAGATCGTCAAAAGTTTAAAGATATTGTTGCGAAAATCGGTGGCGAATCTGCTCGATCCCGCGTGTGTCACAGCATGGAAGAAGTTCGCGAAACTGTCGCAGAACTTGGCCTACCAGTAGTTGTCCGCCCATCCTTTACCATGGGTGGTCTAGGTTCCGGCCTAGCGTTTAACGATGAAGATCTCGAACGCATTGCAGGTGGCGGCTTAGCAGCTTCTCCTGAAGCAAATGTGCTGATCGAAGAATCAATCTTGGGCTGGAAAGAATACGAGCTCGAACTTATGCGCGATGGGGCAGATAACGTTGTGGTTATTTGCTCGATTGAAAATGTCGACGCACTGGGCGTACACACTGGTGACTCTGTCACCGTTGCACCAGCAATGACGCTCACCGACCGTGAGTATCAAAAGATGCGCGACCAAGGTATCGCAATTATCCGTGAAGTCGGCGTGGATACTGGTGGCTGTAATATTCAGTTCGCGCAAAACCCAGTTGATGGTCGCTTGATCACCATTGAAATGAACCCACGTGTTTCCCGTTCCTCGGCTTTGGCATCAAAGGCAACTGGTTTCCCAATTGCGAAGATCGCCGCCAAACTGGCTATCGGCTACACCTTAGATGAGATCACGAACGACATCACCGGTGTAACCCCAGCAGCATTCGAACCAACCCTGGACTATGTTGTAGTCAAGGCCCCACGTTTTGCTTTTGAGAAGTTTACGGGTTCGGATGATACCTTGACCACTACTATGAAATCCGTAGGCGAGGCAATGTCCTTAGGTCGCAATTATATTGCTGCTTTGGGCAAGGTCATGCGTTCGTTGGAAAACAAACAAGCTGGTTTCTGGACTGTTCCAGATGAAGTATTTGCGGGAGAACGCGCCAACGATGTCAATCTCGTGCTTGAAGATTTACGTCGCCCAACCGAAGGCCGTATGTATGATGCAGAACTTGCGCTGCGCCTTGGCGCGACTGTTGAACAAGTTCATGAGGCTTCTGGTATCGATCCTTGGTTCTTGGCAGAACTCGAGCACTTAGTTGCCTTTAGGCAAGAGCTTCTCGACGCTCCAACCTTAAGTGAAGATTTGCTGCGTCGAGCAAAATTCTATGGTTTGTCCGACCTTCAAATCGCGAAACTGCGTCCAGAATTTGCAGGTGAAGATGGCATTCGTCGCCTGCGCTGGTCACTTGGTATCCGTCCAGTATTTAAGACAGTTGATACCTGTGCTGCAGAATTCGAAGCTTTGACTCCATACCACTACTCATCCTATGAGCTCGATCCAGCTGCTGAATCAGAGGTTCGTCCACAGACTGAAAAAGAAAAGATCATCATCTTAGGCTCTGGACCAAACCGCATTGGCCAAGGTATTGAGTTTGACTACTCCTGTGTTCATGCCGCACTTGAGCTTTCTCGCGTGGGTTATGAAACAGTGATGGTCAACTGCAACCCAGAAACAGTTTCGACCGACTATGACACCGCTGATCGCTTGTACTTCGAGCCACTGACCTTCGAAGACGTCATGGAGGTCTACCATGCAGAATGCCAGTCCGGCACAGTTGCTGGTGTGATCGTCCAACTCGGCGGACAAACACCACTTGGTTTGGCTGCAAAGCTTCGCGACGCAGGTGTACCGGTCATTGGTACCTCACCTGAAGCTATTGACCTAGCAGAAGATCGTGGTGAATTTGGCGAAGTTCTTCGCAAGGCACAATTGCCAGCACCAGCATTTGGTACTGCTACCTCCTTTGCTGAAGCCAAAGCTGTCGCCCAAGAAATTGGCTATCCAGTCCTGGTTCGTCCAAGTTATGTGCTTGGTGGTCGCGGCATGGAAATCGTCTATGACGAAGCTTCCTTAGCAGACTATATTGAGCGCGCAACGGAAATTACTTCCGATCATCCAGTGTTGGTAGACCGCTTCCTTGATAATGCGATTGAAATCGACGTCGATGCGCTTTGTGATGGTACTGATGTTTACCTTGCAGGTGTGATGGAGCATATCGAAGAAGCCGGTATTCACTCTGGTGACTCTGCATGTGCGCTTCCTCCAATGACCTTAGGGCCTGAGGATATTGAAAAAGTGCGTCAATCGACTGCCGCATTGGCCCATGGCATTGGCGTGAAAGGCTTGATGAACGTTCAGTTCGCGCTGAAAGATGACATCTTGTATGTGATCGAGGCAAATCCTCGCGCATCGCGTACCGTACCGTTTGTATCCAAGGCAACTGGCGTGCACTTGGCGAAGGCTGCTTCGCGTATCATGACAGGTGCGACGATTGCAGAACTACAGGCAGAAGGCTTAATTCCAACCGAATATGATGGTGGTTCTTTGCCATTGGATGCTCCAATCGCGGTAAAAGAAGCTGTGCTGCCATTTAATCGTTTCCGTCGTCCAGACGGTACGATGCTGGATACCTTATTGTCTCCAGAGATGAAGTCCACCGGTGAGGTTATGGGCTTGGCAGATAATTTCGGTGCTGCCTACGCCAAGGCAGAACAAGGTTCGTTTAGTAACCTGCCAACTAGCGGCACAGTATTCGTGTCGGTTGCAAACCGCGATAAACGTACCTTGATCTTCCCAATTCAGCGCTTAGCTTCTTTAGGGTTCAAGATGCTTGCAACATCTGGTACTGCTGCAATGCTGCGTCGTAATGGTGTTGAGTGTGAGACTGTCTTTAAGCGCTCAGAAGTCCAAGAAGGACAGCACGCTGGCAAACGATCCATTGTGGATATGATCAAGCATGGCGAGGTTGACCTGATTCTGAACACCCCAGCAGGTTCTGCAGGTGCTCGTCATGACGGCTACGAGATTCGTGCTGCCGCAGTCGACGGCGGTGTGCCATCGGTGACCACTGTGCAAGGTGTCACTGCTGCAGTGCAAGGTATTGAAGCAAAACGCGCAGGTGAACTGAGCGTTCGCGCGTTGCAAGAACTTGATCATGCAACCAAGGCGGGGAAGTAAGCGCGATGACAACTCCACTGAGTTTTGGAGATCGACTCTTAGCCGCAGGCCGTACCCACGGTCGTTTATGCGTGGGCATTGATCCGCATAAGAAGCTGCTGGAACAATGGGGCTTGGAATATACAGTGGCAGGGCTGCAAACCTTCACCAATACTTGCGTGGAGGCTTTTGCCGGCCATGTAGCCCTGGTCAAGCCTCAAGTAGCCTTCTACGAAGCATTCGGTGCACAAGGCTATCAAGTGCTTGAAGAAGCTATCACAGCGCTGCGAGCAGCTGGCACCCTGGTTGTGGCAGATGCCAAACGTGGTGATATTGGCTCTACCATGGCAGGGTATGCGACTGCATGGTTGGATCCTGAATCACCACTTGCATGCGATGCCGTCACATTGTCACCATATCTTGGTTTTGACTCGTTGCGTCCAGCATTAGAGCTTGCTGATGCCACCGGCACCGGCGTGTTCGTACTTGCAGCCACGAGCAATCCTGAGGCACGCCATCTGCAAGATCATCGCGATGCAACTGGAGCCACGATCTCTCAGCAAATCGTGGATGCTGCGGCAAAGTGGAATGCGCCAGCTGCAAATAATGGCCGTATTGGCAATGTTGGCGTAGTTGTGGGTGCAACCTTAGCAACAGCACCGACACTTGCAGCTCTCAATGGCCCGGTGTTACTACCTGGCGTAGGCGCGCAAGGTGCGACATCAGCTGATGTTGCACGCTTGACGACGGGGGTAGATGAACTTGGATTTGCAAATATTTCTAGGCAGATTCTCGGGCAGGGACCAAACGTGTCAGCATTACGTCAAGCCTGCATACAAGCAAGCCAAGAATTTGCATAACCCCAGCTCACAGTAGACAAGACCCGCCGGATAGAAAGTCTCTGACCAGCGGGTTTTGTTACTAAAACACTGATTACCTCAAGTTTTATATTTCAGTGCTACACTTAAGCGGAATCTTCTCAATAAGTTTCAGCATTGTAATGCTGGCAAAATGTGGTAGATTTTCGCATGTACTATGTAGCTTCTTGCAGGCTATCTAGATTTAACAATTACACTATCCGTTAAAATTATTTGAATTGGAGGCACCGACGTGGCACTTCCACAGTTGACCGACGAGCAGCGCAAGGAAGCCCTTGCAAAGGCAGCAGAAGCACGCAAGGCTCGTGCACAGCTCAAAGAGGAACTCAAGCGCGGCGATATTACCCTGAAGGAAGTTCTCGAGAAGGCTTCTTCTGATGAAATCATTGGTAAGACCAAGGTTTCTGCGCTTCTGGAGTCTCTTCCAAAAGTTGGCAAGGTAAAGGCAAAGGAAATCATGGAAGAGCTCGAGATTGCTCAGACTCGTCGTCTGCGTGGCTTGGGTGACCGCCAGCGTCGTGCTTTGCTGGAGCGCTTCGGTTTTTCTGAGGATTAATCCATGAGTGGCGATCGTCCTCGCGGTCAACTTGTTGTTCTGCTCGGCCCTTCCGCTGTGGGTAAATCCACAGTGGTAAGCCGGCTTCGAGAAGAACTTCCTTCGTTGTATTTCTCGGTTTCAATGACTACACGTGCACCACGTCCAGGTGAGGTTGATGGTCAGGACTATTTCTTCGTCTCAGCTGAAGAATTCCAGCGTCGTATCGATGCTGGAGAGATGCTGGAATGGGCAGATATTCACGGAGGTTTACAACGCTCTGGTACGCCTGCCGAACCAGTTGAAGCCGCACTTGCCGCTGGTCGCCCAGTTTTGGTAGAGGTCGACCTTGTAGGTGCACGTAATGTCGCCGCGTTAATGCCAGAGGCTCGCACAGTGTTTGTTGCTCCGCCAAGTTGGGAAACCTTAGTTGAACGGTTAACCGGTCGAGGAACGGAGACGCAAGAAGTTATTGAACGTCGTCTTCAAACCGCGCGCACTGAGCTTGACGCTCAGGATGAATTCGATCATATTATTGTCAATGATGACCTTGATCGTGCAGTGGCTGAGATTCGCGAAATCTTATTAGGAAACACCCCGCGCGTGTAGAACCGATGAGTATTACCAGTAGTTGCTTCGCTGTTTCTCACGTATCATAGATGCAGGGCAACAACGCTGGTGTGCTAGTATATATGTTTTGAGTAAAAGAATTAAGGTGTGAAGTGACCAACGTGAACGAAATCCTTGAAAGCAACAGAGGCGTCTATGACAAGCCAACCGGCACCACAGCTCCTCCAATTGATGAGTTGCTCACTCGCGTGTCGTCGAAATATGCTTTGGTGATTTTTGCCGCGAAACGTGCCCGCCAAATTAACTCTTATTTTCAGCAGGAAGATGAAGGCGTGTTCGAGTTCGTTGGTCCACTTGTGACCCCAGAGTCTCAAGAAAAGCCGTTGTCAATCGCACTGCGCGAAATTGAGTCTGGTCTTCTCGACCACGAAGAAGGCTAAAGCTTTTTGCTTGCAAGTATCCTCGGTACCTGCATAGTTTCTTGCAACTATGCAGACCGAGGTTTTTGTTATGTAAGCTGGTAGTGCATCTGAGCAATTGTTCCACAGAAAGTTGTCGCAAAGTATGGTTTCCACAGGTCGAAATATCGTCGTTGGCATTGGTGGAGGTATCGCAGCGTATAAAGCCTGTCAGATCATCCGCTTGTTTAAGGAACAAGGTGACAATGTTATTGCAGTTCCAACAGCACATGCGCTTGCATTTGTGGGTAAACCGACCTTCGAAGCGCTCAGCGGCAGCCCTGTGTCTAGTTCAGTTTTTGATGCTGTCGACGAAGTTCGTCACGTGCGAGTTGGAAAAGAAGCAGATCTGATTGTTATCGCACCTGCAACTGCGGATCTGATTGCTCGTATCGCCATGGGGCGTGCTGATGATTTGTTGACTGCCACGGTTCTCGTTGCAACGTGCCCAATCGTGATTGCCCCAGCTATGCATACTGAGATGTGGTATAACGCAGCTACTCAAGCAAATGTTGCAACGTTGCGTTCACGTGGTATCACCGTTCTTGAGCCAGCACATGGCAGACTTACCGGTAGTGATACTGGCGCTGGTAGATTATTAGATCCAGAACAAATTGTCGAGTATGCCGAGATGATTGTTTCGCATGGGCCAGTCAAGCAAGATCTTGCAGGAAAGAATATTTTAATTACTGCAGGTGGTACGCGTGAAGCTCTCGATCCAGTACGCTTTATCGGGAACCATTCTTCTGGTCGGCAAGGATTCGCTTTAGCAGAAGCTGCCAGCCAAATGGGCGCAAAGGTTTTTATTGTGGCAGGGGCAGTCGATGCGTTACCGACGCCAAGTGGGGCAGAGGTTATTCGTATTGGCTCGGCTCAAGACTTGTATGGCGAAGTCATGCGCCTTGCTCCGGAAATGGATATAGTGATTATGGCGGCTGCGGTTGCTGATTTCCGTCCAGCACAACCAGGTGATGCAAAAATGAAAAAGGGCACCACTTCTGAAGCTGGACTTACGAATATTGCTATGGTGGAAAATCCGGATATTTTGGCCACACTTGTGCAGCATCGTAGAGATCATAAACTGCCGGAAACTCTGCAGATTATTGGATTTGCTGCAGAAACTGGCGATAAACACCACACGGCACTCGAATACGCGCAGGCGAAACTGCAGAAAAAGCAGTGCGATTATCTTATGTGTAATGAGGTTGGTGAATCGAAAGTGTTCGGGCGGTCTGACAATCAAGGATGGCTTCTTGCCAGAGATGGTCACGTCGTCCAGATCCATCATGGTTCCAAACTAGAAGTTGCACAACAAATCTTTGACACTGTTATGAAAGATTCAACACGTGTGGAATCGTGAGGACTAAAGTTGTCTTTTTAGACAGCTTGGTCTATCCTTTGAGGATAGTTCGTTTCTAATATTTCCGTGCGCGCAAGTCTACACACGTTTGAAATATCAGCATTTACGGTGCTCAAACATGATAGTTGTAATGAGTAACCAGAATTTTTATTGATAAAGGATTTATTCATGTCTCACGCTCATGGCGGAGCACTTCGCCTCTTTACCAGCGAGTCTGTCACCGAAGGCCACCCAGATAAAATTTGCGATGCCATTTCTGACGCCATTCTTGACGCAATGCTGGCCCAAGATCCAGCAGCCCGAGTGGCTGTCGAAACGTTAGTCACAACTGGCCAAGTGCATGTTGTTGGCGAGGTTCGTACATCTTCTTATGTTGATATTGCATCAATTGCCCGCAACACCTTGTTAAATATTGGTTTTACTTCATCAATTGTCGGCTTTGATGGTCGTACTTGCGCAGTGAATGTCGCAATTGGTGAACAATCTGCTGAGATTGGTGACTCAGTCTCGGTGTCCCAAGAAGTTCGCGAGGGTGCCCAGAGCGACGATAATGATCAAGCTGGTGCTGGCGATCAAGGCTTGATGTTTGGTTACGCCTCGAACGAAACTTCAGAATATATGCCACTGCCAATTTCGTTGGCACATCGTCTTGCACGCCGTTTGACCTTCGTGCGCAAAAACGGCATCGTCGAAAACTTGCGTCCAGATGGTAAAACTCAGGTTACTCTGGCTTACGATAGCAATGGTGTACCTGTAGCACTCGATACGGTTGTGGTATCAACCCAACATTCGCCAGATATCACTCAAGCATGGCTTGCTGAGCAAATCCGTGAACACGTCGTGCAGTGGGTGATCGATGATGCCAATCTTGCTGCAACCTTGGATGTTTCCAACTTTACGTTGTTGGTGAATCCTTCTGGCTCCTTCATTCTTGGTGGCCCAATGGGCGATGCAGGCTTGACAGGTCGTAAAATCATTGTCGATACCTATGGTGGTATGGCCCGTCACGGTGGTGGCGCGTTTTCTGGTAAAGATCCAAGTAAGGTCGATCGTTCTGCCGCATATGCAATGCGTTGGGTCGCAAAGAATATCGTCGCTGCAGGCTTGGCTGATCGTGCAGAAGTCCAGGTTGCGTATGCCATTGGCCGTGCAAAGCCAGTTGGCCTGTACGTTGAAACTTTCGGTACAGCGCATCACGGTTTCACGGATGCCGACATCCAGCAGGCTGTTGCAGCTGTATTTGATTTACGTCCTGCGGCTATTATCAAGGAACTTGATTTGTTGCGTCCAATTTATGCACAGACTGCCACCTATGGTCACTTTGGTCGCGATGATCTTGATCTGCCATGGGAAAAGCTCAATAAAGTCACTGAACTTAAAGCAGCATTAGGGCTGTAAAGCTCAGCAGCATCATCGTAGTTGGCAATGAGGCGTCGTCAAGCTTGCTTTTCGACGCTTCATTGCGTTCTTTAGTATATTGCAAAGTATGCCGACCACTCGCACCCTTGCACCACATGCACCGATTGCACAAATATTGCCGTTGCTGGGTGTTTCGCAACTGGATCGAATTTTTGAGTACAAAATTGATACCGACCAAGATGCTGATGCTCAACCGGGCGTATTGGTGCGTATTCGGTTTGCCGGCAGGCTGGTTAACGGGATTTTATTGGAGCGAGTAGCAGAGCCTATTCATCAAGGCGATCTGCGCTGGCTGGATCGTGTGATCTCGCCGGAAATTATCTACTCACCTGCGACTCGTGCGTTAATCGAATCTTTGGCGCTGCGCTACGGGGCGATTACCTCAGACGTGATTCGGGCAGCAATTCCATCGCGACATGCCCAAGCCGAACAAACCGATACTACAACTGCATGGGAGGAGCTTGGCAAGACGAGTGAACCAGATTTAAGCCCCTGGTCAGCCTATGAACATGGGGAAGCGTTTGTTGATGCTGTATTAGCTGGCAAAGTTGCACGGGTTGCCTGGCAGATGACTCCTCAAGAACCTTGGGCCGATGCGCTTGCTGCGCTGGCGGTAAAGGTTGTGTTACAGGGCAAAGGTGCATTGTTGATTGTGCCGAACCAGAAAGATATTGAACAACTCGTAGCAGCATGTAGCCAATATGTCAGTCCGAAACAGATTACGGTTCTAAATTCGCAACAAGGTCCACAGGCCCGCTACCGGCGTTTTTTGAGTGTATTGCATGGTCAAGGGCGCTTGGTGATCGGTACTCGTAGTGCAGCGTTTGCACCAGTTGCGAACTTAGGATTAGTCGTGATCAAAGATGATGGCGACGATAATTTGGTGGATCCACGAGCACCGTATATCCATGCTCGCGAGGTTTTAACAACTCGTAGCTCTTTAGAACACGCCTCGATTATTTTGGCAGGGCTGACTCGTACAGCTGAAGTGCAAGTGTTAGTCGAAGCTGGTTGGGTGTATAGCCTCGCTGCGAACCGTGACACGATTCGTAAGCGGATGCCGCGCATTCATGCCACCGGTGAACATGAATTTGAACTCGAACGCGATCGCTTTGCGAAGAATTCACGACTTCCGAGCCGAGCCTTTCAGGCTATTCGACGCTCACTGGAACAAGGACGGCCAGCACTTGTACAAGTGCCTCGCAAAGGGTACGTACCAACGCTAGCCTGTAAAAAATGCTCCTCACCAGCACGCTGTCGTGCCTGTAATGGCCCACTTGGCATACCTCCACAGTCTGAGACAATCAATAGTGGTGCACAGCCAGTCTTACTTGGTCCTCAACGACAATCTCAAGCTCTGCCACCAGCACACGCTGGTGCGTATGTTCCAACCTGTGGTTGGTGCGGTACGCCAGATACCCATTTTTCTTGCGGACAGTGCGGCAATCGCCAATTACGGGCAGTAGTACAAGGACATCGTCGGACTTTGGAAGAATTTGGTGTGGCATTTCCACAAACCCCGATTGTGGCATCAGGTGGCAATCGCATCTATGAGACATTGCCTTCGAGGCCGGGAATTGTGGTTGCAACACCGGGAGCTGAGCCGATTATTACCGATGGGCCAACATACGGTGCAGCGGTATTATTGGATTCTTGGGCGCTGCTGAATCGACAAGATTTACGAGCTACTGAAGATACTTTTGCGAAATGGACGCACGCCGCAAGTTTGGTGGTTTCACACGAGCAAGGTGGGGAAGTCATTGTTGTGGCAGATGCCAGTCTTGCCGTCGTCCAGCGCTTCATTCGCTGGGATGTGATCGGCATGGCGCAGCAAGAATTAGCGAGCCGACGCGAAGTAGGATTCCCACCTGCTGTACATATGGCAGCAGTGGATGCTCCGGCACGTGCTTTGCATCAGTTTATGGAATTGCTCGAACTACCTGCAGGATCTGATATTTTAGGGCCAGTTGATTTACCGCTGGGTATGAAATTGCCCGGGGATTATGATCAGCAAGAATTTGGTCCACCGCAACGCATTTTGGTTCGCACCCCGCTGGGACCGCGCAATCAATTAGGTGCGGCACTTCGCGCAGCTCAAACAGCGCGGTTAGCGCGTCGTGACTCTTTACCGTTGCGCATCCAAATTAACCCAATTCACATTGGTTAAAAACTGGCGGTCACGGAAACGATGTGTTGTATAGTGGCAAGATTCCTTGTTCAGACACTACGATGGATATACCGATAGATATACCGCGCTTATGCAAGTTGCATGAGTGAAAATACGCGGAATCAAATGTGCGTATAACTTTTAACAGTAAGGTAAGGAGCACAACCACAGTGACAATTCGTGAGATCCGTTTGTTCGGTGATCCAGTATTAACCACTCGTGCCACAGAAATAACGAACTTTGATCATGATCTAGAACTGCTGGTCCAAGACATGCTCGAAACTATGGATGCAAGTGGTGGTGTGGGCCTTGCTGCAAATCAAATTGGTGTGTTAAAGCGTATCTTTGTCTTCGACTGCACGAAGGTCGAAGATGGGCTGCGCGGCCATATTATCAACCCAGTATGGGAACCAATTGGTGAAGCGTTGCAAAGCGGCACTGAAGGGTGCCTGTCTATCCCAGGAATGTCGATTGAAACCGAACGCTATGAAACTGTCAGTGTTGCCGGTGTCGATATGCATGGTAATCCAGTTGCAATGGTTGCATCAGGTTTGATGGCTCGTTGTATTCAGCATGAAACTGACCATCTTGATGGGGTATTGTTCCTGCGTCGATTGCGTCCAGAGTTGCGCAAGCAAGCCATGAAAGAAATCCGACAAGCAGCCTGGTTCCAAGCTGATCACTAGAAAAGAAAGTACGAGAAGTTCTATGCGCCTGATGTTTGCAGGTACTCCTGAGCCAGCTGTTGCTGCCTTGGAACGCCTTTTGGCCTCAGATCATGAAATCGTGGCGGTCTTAACTCGGCCAGATGCCAGGAAAGGGCGTGGACGCAGTCTGTATCCGTCTCCGGTAAAAGCACTCGCGCAAACACATGGCATTCCAGTATTTACCCCAAGCACATTGCGGGCTGGTACCCCTGATGGTGATCAATTTCGCAGTGATCTTGCAGCGTTAAATATTGACTGTGCACCGGTGGTTGCCTATGGCAATCTTATTCCTGCAGACCTCTTAGATGCAGTGCCGCATGGATGGGTCAATCTGCACTTTTCGCTGTTACCACGCTGGCGCGGTGCAGCACCAGTCCAAGCTGCTATTGCTGCTGGTGATACCACCACAGGCGCGACGACGTTCAGGATTGATGAAGGTTTAGATACAGGTCCAATTCTGGCAAGTTTGACCGAGCCGATCATGCCTGAAGATACTGCAGATGATTTGTTAACCCGTTTAGCATATGCAGGAAGTGATTTGTTGGTTGCAACTATGAATCAGCTTGCTGCAGGTACTGCAACCTTGCAACCACAAGTTGGTGAATCTACCCATGCTGCAAAAATCTTAAGTAGCGATGCTCAAATTCAGTGGAATACACCTGCCGCTGAAATTGATCGAAATATTCGCGCGGTCACCCCAGCACCAGGTGCCTGGACTACATTAGACTCTGACCGGGTGAAACTTGGCAAAGTTCTACCATTAGCGGAAACCTCGCAAGATGCACCAGGAACGATCCGCATTGAGAAAACCCGCGTTGTCGTCGCAACAGCTACCCAGGACGTTGCCTTAACGACGATCCAAGTTCCTGGCAAAAAAATGATGAACGCGATCGACTGGGCAAGAGGCCGTCACACAACCGAAGGATTACTATTTTCATGAGCCTAGAATCAACCGGCGGATTCCGTTCCCGATCACGCCGCACACACACCAATGCGGCGCAACCTCAAACCAGCACTAGTGGTGGATGGCGAAGCCAAGACTCTCGTGGTCAGTCACGTCGTGACAACGCTAGCGATGGTGAAAACCGCCGCGGCAATGGTGCATCGCAACGCTCACAGCGACAATCGAAGCGTGGTTCACAATCACCTACTGCCAATCACTCGAATCGAGCTCGTGGGCAGCAACATACTCGAAGCAATCATGGTTCCCATACCGGATATCGCCCAGGTCAAGACCCACGTTTATTACTCAACGTCGATATTGCACGTGCTGTGAGTTTCGATGTGATCTACCGAGTTGATAATGAAAGTGCTTATGCAAACTTGGTGCTTCCTGCCATGTTGCGTCAATACAACCTGAAACGACGTGATTCCGCATTTGCCACAGAAATCACCTATGGTTGCCTGCGCAACCAAGGTGTGATTGACAAAGTCCTTGGCAAGTGCTCTTCACGCCCACTTGCTGATATGGATCCTGGTGTGCGCACAACACTACGCTTGGGAGCCTACCAATTGCTGTACACACGGGTTGATCCCTATGCAGCAGTTGACTCATCAGTCCGTCTAGTTGAAGCTATTGGCCAAGAGCATGTCAAGGGATTTGTCAATGGCATTTTGCGTACTATTTCCCGCAAAGCTCCCGCACAGTGGATGAAAGAATTGGAACCACATGGTGAAATTGCAGCCAAGGCGTTTCGCCACTCGCATCCAGAATGGATCGCAAATAGTTTTGCCAAAGTTGTCGGATTGGCTGAACTTGACGATGTCTTAGAAGCTGACTCTTTACGACCGATTGTCCATTTGGTTGCCCATCCTGGTGAGATCTCACAAGAGGAACTGGCCGCGATTACCGGTGGTGATGAAGGTAAATATTCACCATATGCAGTGTATTTACCCAGTGGTGATCCAGGCCAGATTGATGCCATTCGAGAAGGCATGGCAGGTGTGCAAGATGAAGGCTCACAGCTCATCGCCCGCGCAGTGGTAGAAGCTCCACTCGAAGGTAAAGATCAAGGCCGATGGCTTGATCTCTGCGCTGGTCCTGGTGGCAAAGCCACACTCATGGGTGCGTTGGCTCGTATCGACGGCGCACACGTGGACGCCATTGAAATTCAGCCACATCGTGCTCAACTGATTCAAAAGGCTGTGAAAGACCTACCAGTAACGGTGATTACTGCTGACGGTCGTGAGCCTGGAGTAACTGCTGGCTACGACCGTGTGCTTGTCGATGCACCTTGTTCGGGCTTAGGTGCGTTGCGACGTCGTCCAGAAGCGCGCTGGCGGAAACAAGAATCCGACATTGCTGAGCTATCCCAGCTGCAACGCGAACTTCTCGACTCAGCACTGAAATTGGTCCGTCCTGGTGGCGTGGTCATCTATTCCACCTGTTCACCAGATTTGCGAGAAACTCGAGAAGTCGTAGATTACGCGTTAGCACACCATGCTGACATTGTTGAATTAGATGCTGCTCAATTAGTGCCAGGAATGGAAAATACCGGCGAGTATGCATCGGTACAAATGTGGCCACATCGTCATGGCACCGACGCGATGTTCTTCACAGCATTGCGTCGTCAAGCATAATTTCCACCGAAATCGTCACGAGGGTGCTGTGAAAGTCTCGAGCGCAGCACCCGTCTGTTTTCTCGGCATGCGGCTATGGCTGCACCATGATCAACAATCTTGAGTAGAATGAACAGCATGAATGATGCTCAACCACCTTGCTTAATCGCGCCTTCAATCTTAGCTGCCGATTTCGCGCATCTTGCTCGCGATTTGGATAAAGTCGCCAATGCTGATCTGATCCATGTCGATATTATGGACGGTCATTTCGTGCCGAATCTTTCCTTTGGTGCAGATCTGACAGCTGCGACGTTCCGCAGCACCGATTTGCCATTGGATGTGCACCTGATGATCGAAGATCCTGCACGTTGGGTTGATGAGTATATTCGCGCTGGCGCTGCTTCAATTATTTTCCATGTTGAAGCAACTCCTGATCATGTGGAACTTGCGAAATACTTACGTAGCCAGAATGTGAAGGCTGGTATTTCGGTCAAGCCTGGTACATCGATTGATCCGTATTTAGCTGATCTCGAGCATATTGATGTAGTGCTGGTCATGAGCGTGGAACCTGGCTTCGGTGGACAATCGTTTATGCCTGAGCAGCTTGCAAAGGTAAAAGTGCTACGTGAGTATATCGATCAACACCAACTCTCGACGATTATCGAAATTGATGGCGGTATTAGTTCTCGCACCATCGCCCAAGCAGCAGCAGCTGGTTGCGATAGTTTCGTGGCGGGTTCTGCTGTGTTTGGTGCTGATGATCCACACGCTGAAATTGAAAATCTGCGCAGCCTCGCGCAAGCTGCACGCACGCATGCATGCTGATGCGTTATGGCAAGGGGTACATGAGTTGTGTAAAACTGGCATGTTACTAAAAATTCGCTACAATCTGTAGCGATGCTTATCGACGCGATGGGCACCACGCAACACCTGAAGTGCAGGTATGGAAAGTTTGGACGTAGAAGTGGATAAGGCAGAAAAACCAACGCTGAGTGAACAAGAGATTCACGTATATGTCGCAGCCGAAGCTGCACTGACCACCACAAAACCGTGGGAATTGGTGATTAGCAGCAAACGGATGCGCTTGTATGCGATAGTAGCTGCTGCCATTATCATTGCTTTGCACACTTTCTTAGCACTCATCGTGGCTGTTGGTGATACTGGTGCTGCAGTGACCAGAATTGACCAGTGGGGGTATTTCCTCGTCGGCGTGATCTTTGCAGTTGCGGCCTATGTGGCATTATCGCGTCCCCGTCTTCGGGTGAATGAAGATGGGGTAGATGTGCGCAATTTCTTAGGCTCACATTTTTATCCATGGGCAGTGATTTATGGCTTGAACTTTCCAGAAGGCGCAATGTGGCCACGCTTGGAATTGCCAGAGTTTGAATACACCCCAGTATGGGCCATTAATGCTGGTGATGGCGCAGCGAGTGTGGCTGCTATTGAAGCTTTCCGCAAACTTGAAGCTAAATATCTTCCTGAGGAATAATGCCACCATTTATGGTTGGTCACAATAATTATGGCAACTGATCCTGCATCATATCGTCCAGCGCCCGGTACTATCCCAACAGAACCGGGCGTTTATAAATTTCTCGACCCTTCCGAACGCGTCGTTTACGTTGGCAAAGCCAAAAACCTACGCAGCCGGTTAATGAGCTATTTCCAGCACTTGTCACTGCTGCATCCACGCACCCAACAAATGGTCACCACCGCATCAAGGGTGGAATGGACGGTTGTGGCTACGGAAGTGGAAGCACTGCAGCTGGAATATACCTGGATTAAGAAATTTGATCCTCGTTTTAATGTTAAATATCGCGATGATAAAACCTATCCAGTTCTAGCTGTTTCCGTAGGTCAGCGGTACCCGCGTGCATATTTTTATCGAGGTCCGCAACGCAAAGGTATTCGGTATTTTGGGCCGTACTCCCATGCTTGGGCAGTGCGTGAAACCCTTGACGTGCTGATTCGTATTTTTCCCATGCGAACATGCTCACAAACAGTGTTTCATCGACATGAAGCACTCAAACGTCCGTGTTTATTAGGCTATATTGACAAATGTGCCGCACCGTGTGTCGGCAGGGTAAGTGAAGTTGAGCATCGGGAGATCGTCGATAAGCTCTGCCATTTTATGGCTGGAAAGACTGATGATGTTATCCGTGGATTAGAACGCGACATGCTTCAAGCAGCGGAAAGCTTAGATTTTGAAAAGGCTGCCCGCTTGCGTGATAATTTGGCCGCAGTGCGCAAGATTACCGAACAGCAAGCTGTGGTCTTCGGTGATGGCACGGATGCTGATGTGATTGCAGTAGAAGCTGACGAACTTGAGGCGTCAGTGCAGATGTTCCATGTGCGCGGTGGACGCATTCGTGGTCAGCGAGGTTGGATTGTTGAGCGCAATGATTCCTCTGAACAAGAACTTGCCGAATTGCTGCAAAATTTTCTCATCAAGTTCTATTCCGATGCTTTGGAGCAAGAAAACTATATGCTTGCCTCTGAGCGCAAGATTATTCGACGCGGTGTCGATAATGTTACTGATGCTGGGTTCCAGCAAAAAGCAACCGAAATTGTTCCGCGAGAAGTACTGATCAGCATTGAACCGTCTGCATTGACGCATACACAACAGGCATTATCGCTGTTGCGAGGCAGTACAGTAGATATTCGAGTCCCGCAGCGCGGTGATAAAAAAGCCTTAATGGAAACTGTGTGGAAAAATGCAGTCGATGCGCTAAGACAGCACAAGCTGAAACGTGCAGGAGATCTCACCACGCGTTCTGCAGCGCTGAAAGACATTCAAGACGCACTCTATATGGCAGATGCCCCATTAAGGATTGAATGTACTGATATTTCCCATATTCAGGGCACTGATGTGGTGGCATCGTTGGTGGTGTTTGAAGATGGATTGCCGAAAAAATCTGATTATCGACGCTACAAAATTAAAGAAGCTGCGGGTGATGGTCATTCCAATGATGTTGCCAGTATCGCAGAGGTCGTGCGTCGTAGGTTTCTGCATCATAATGTGAATGCCAGTTTTGTCCCATCAAGCACTGATGATGAGGATGAGGTATTTGAGGACGAAGCCATCGAAACTCCTGAAATGCTGTGTGAGGCTGATAGCGCACTTGGGCGGAAGTTCGCGTATCCGCCACAATTATTTATTGTTGATGGAGGATTACCGCAGGTAAATGCGGCTCAAGAAGTATTCGATGAGCTGGGCATTACCGATGTCGTTCTCGTTGGTATTGCAAAACGTTTAGAGGAGTTGTGGCTGCCGAACGAGGAATTTCCAGTGATTCTCTCGCGCAATTCGCCGGGAATGTTTTTAATACAACATATTCGTGACGAGGCACACCGCTTTGCTATTAATTTCCACCGCTCACAACGCTCACAACGCATGAAACGCAGTGTGCTTGACGATATTCCAGGACTCGGACCAAAGCGGCGTCAAGAATTAGTGAAATTTTTCGGCAGCGTGAAAAAGCTGAAGGCCGCGACTGCAGCTGAGATTGAAGCAGTACCAGGATTCGGGCCGCAATTAGCGCGTACTATCGTGGAAAAATTGCAACAAGAGCAGACTTCAAAACCATAAGACGGCTACAATAAAGCCTATGAATATTCACAATGCCCTTGGCAAGCATCACGACTCAACCGAATTTCCACCAGTGATTATTACCGGCATGTCTGGTGCTGGCTTATCATCTGCTGCTCGTGTCCTAGAAGACATGGGCTGGTATGTCACTCAGAACTTACCGCCACAGTTAGTGTCTTCATTTTTTGAATTCTGTGCAGCAGAAAATTCACCTGTTGATAAGGTTGCGCTCGTCTCTGACATGCGCTCCTTAGATTTTTCCTTTAGCTTATCCTCAGTTATTCAAGCTCTGGATGCGCAAGACCTCAAACCTTTAGTGCTCTTCATGGACGCGCGTGACGACGTGTTGATCAAACGCTTTGACAACTTACGTCGCACCCATCCATTACAAGGCTCAGGAACCTTATCGGTTGGCATCGAGCGGGAACGTGAATTAATTGCCACAATTAAAGAATCTGCTGACGTGGTGATCGACACTTCTGATTTATCGATTCATGATTTACGCCGTGCCATTGAGCCAAACTTCGTCAATTTGGCCGCAAAACACCAGCATGTGACTGTCCAATCCTTCGGCTTTAAGCACGGAACTCCACGTGATACCGATATCATGGTAGATGTTCGCTTCTTGCCAAATCCATTCTGGGTGCCAGAATTGCGTCCATTCCGTGGCATCGATAAGCCAGTATCGGACTATGTACTCGCCTCACCTGCAGCCCAAGATTTCTTAGATAATTTCGAAAAGATGCTGCTGGATATGCGTGACGGCTTTAAGCATGAGGGTAAGCGATTCATTACTGTTTCAATCGGTTGTACCGGTGGACACCATCGATCAGTTGCAATTGCTGAAGAAATTGGTCATCGTTTAGCGGCTCAAGAAGATCTTGATGTGAGCGTGAGCCATCGCGATATTCAGCGCCATTAGTTTGCAGGCTTCGACAGTCAGGTAATTATGTCTTTTCTTGATCATGATTTAGCGCTCACACCACCAATTTCTGTGGCATGTTTTGGTGGTGGCCACGGATTATTTCAAACGTTGCGAGCAGTTCGTCACTTAGCACCTCGAGAGATTACTGCAATTGTCACTGTTGCTGATGATGGCGGTTCCTCCGGACGTATTCGCCGTGAACTTGGTCAGATTCCTCCAGGTGACCTGCGTATGGCACTAGCAGCGCTGGCGCCTTTTGATGAACAGGGTCATATCTGGGAACAAACCCTTCAGCATCGCTATGGTGGTCACGGCGCGTTGGCTGGTCACGCAGTGGGGAATATGCTCATTGCTGGGCTTTATGATGTTTTGGGCAGTGAAGTAGCCGCATTAGATCAAGTCGCCCAGATGATTCGAGCTGAAGGCCGCGTGTTGCCATTATGCGAGCAACCCTTGCAAATCGCTGCTGAAGTTGCAGGACTTGATGAAGATCCTCGTATTATTCGAGAAGTACGAGGTCAAGTTGCCGTTGCATCAACCGTTGGCCAAGTTCGTCGCGTACGTATTCATCCCGACCAACCACCAGCGTGTGCTGAGGCTTTGCAGGCATTACGGAACGCAGATTTGATTACCTTAGGGCCGGGCTCTTGGTTTTCTTCTGTGCTGCCGCACCTATTAGTTCCAGAAGTAGTGGAAACATTAGCAACAGTAGATGCAATGAAAGTTGTGGTGCTCAATCTTGATGCTGAGCCAGGGGAGACTGCTGGTTTTACTGCTGAGCGACATATTCATATCTTGCAACAACACTGTGCATCGTTTAGTGCTGATGCAGTCATTGTTGATGACACGCAACTTGGATCGGCTTCCGAACGCGGTCATATTGAACGAGCTGTCGCTGGTTTAGGCGCGTGGGTGAAATTCTGTGACGTACGTGAAGAAGATGTGGATGGCTTCCATACTTCGCGACATGATCCTGCAAAACTGGCAGCTGCCTTACACGAGGTATATCAGCAAGGGAAAGCCTAACATGTATATTTTGCGCAGGTAGCTCGCATGCATTGCAGGTTTGTAGAGAAAAGTTAAGATTGCATGCAGAGCATCATGTGTGTCTCGCGCGAGCGTAGACCTGGTGGTTTCAGCGTCGACAAGCACTCGATCCGCTGTGCTGGTATTAAGAATTCAGTTGTTCATACTGCCAGGCTATGTCTGCAGGTAGAAATCGGATTTTCACCGTGAATAATGAGTGGGCACACCAACGTACTCAGCTACGTCAGTGAAGAGCATCGATATACAGTCGTAGTTTGAAATATGGTTGTTTCTGTATGATTGAAATACTTGCTTCATTCAGACTGCTGAGTAAAGTTGTATCGATTAGAAAATGAGTATCATTAAAATCCAAGCATTTCTACACTGGTGATACTTTAGCCTAGCGAGCGTAGCAGGTAATTTTCAGTAGTATTGATTGCTCCGAGACTATTTGTAAAGGTATCTTCATGACGAATCTCACTGCTCAAGTCAAGCGCGAACTCTGTGTAGTGCCAGTGACCCGGCAAAGCGGACGACTTGCTGAGATTGCTGCGATTATTCGGTTTGCCGGTGATTTCAATGTGGTTGCCAATAATCTTGTCATCGAAGTTGAACTTGATGAGCAAGAAACTGCTGAATATCTGAAATACGCAATTGAAGACATTTTTGGTACCGAAGTAACGTTGTTAAAACTTGGCGCTTCAGCATCAAATAAAGCTGCGAAGCATTTGTTACGTATTACTGATGGTGCTGAGAAGATTGTTCGCCGGCTCGGCCTGGTCACCCGCTCGCACCATCGCGTATTGGGCTTACCGCCACAAGTCATTGGTGGCACTGTTGCAGATGCGGAAGCCGCCTGGCGAGGAGCATTTATTGCTGCAGGTATTTTAGGTGATCCAGGGCGATCGAGCGGATTAGAAGTAGTATGTCCGTGTCAAGAAGCAGCATTAGCACTGGTTGGTTGTGCTCGTAGGATCGGTGTGGTGGCAAAATCTAAAGAAACTCGCGGAGTCGAAAAAGTATCAATTCGTGACGGCGATGCTGTTGGGGCATTACTTGCTCGAATGGGTGCACACACCACACGATTGGAGTGGGATCAGAAACGTCAGCGCCGCGAGGCACGCCCAACAGGGAACCGGTTAGCGAATTTTGATGATGCAAATTTACGACGCTCTGCGCGTGCTGCGGTTGCTGCAGCTGCCAGAGTTGAGCGAGCAATGATTATTTTGGGCGATGATGTACCAGATCATTTAGCAGAAGCTGGCCAATTGCGTGTTGCGCATCGACAAGCATCATTAGAGGAATTAGGACGCCTGGCTGATCCGCAAATGACCAAAGATGCGGTTGCAGGACGGATTCGTCGATTATTGTCGATGGCTGATAAACGTGCTGAAGAACTAGGTATTCCAGATACCCAAACAGCAGTCACCGATGAGCTTTTGGATGAGTTATAACCTGATGTGAACTGTGAACTAAAAGATATTTCAATAAGTAGCTTTTGATTATTCACATCATTTCCTAACTGTGACAAGCTTCACTTCTGAAACTTATATTGATAGTCACGGAAAGGTAAATGTTAGCTCTCCTAATTCATACCTACCCCCTTGGGGGTAGGTATTCTCATTACGCCTGCTCAGCATTTCATCTAAAACAACACAAGTAAATATAAGTGCGTAAAAATGCCCCTAAAAGTGGGAGATTCACAGGAGTATATCTCGAAAAACTTGCTTCAATGTGTATGCACGTTGCAGGAATCAGCGCTACACTATTACATGTAGGCACACCGAGCTGGTCGGAACCTAGATTTCCTAAACATCTGCCGATATTCAACGGCTCGATAGCTGCCTTACCAACGAGCACTTCTACTTTAGAGGAGATATAAAGTGACAATTCGTGTAGGTATTAACGGCTTCGGTCGTATCGGTCGTAACTTCTTCCGCGCAATCATCGAGCGCAATGCTGACCTTGAGGTTGTAGCAGTCAACGATTTGACCGACAACAAGACCTTGGCTCACCTGCTTAAGTATGACTCCATCTTGGGTCGCCTGGGCAAGGAAGTTGAATTCGACGACGAGTCCATCACCGTTGACGGCCACAAGATCGTAGTTACCGCTGAGCGTGACCCAAAGAACCTTAAGTGGGGCGAGCTGAACGTTGATATCGTGATCGAATCCACTGGTTTCTTCACCGATGCAACCGCTGCTGCAGCTCACATCGAGGCCGGCGCAAAGAAGGTTATCATTTCTGCTCCTGCAAAGAATGAGGATGCAACCTTCGTCTTTGGTGTTAACCATGAGGACTATGATCCGGCTAACCACAACATCATCTCCAACGCATCTTGCACCACCAACTGCTTGGCTCCACTTGCAAAGGCTCTGAATGACGGCCTTGGCATTGAGAAGGGCTTGATGACCACTGTTCACGCTTACACTGGCGACCAGCGTCTGCACGATGCTCCTCACCGTGATATGCGCCGTGCACGCGCAGCTGCAGTGAACATGGTTCCAACCTCCACCGGTGCTGCTAAGGCCGTTGCTTTGGTTCTCCCAGAGCTCAAGGGCAAGCTCGATGGTTACGCAATGCGCGTTCCAGTAATCACCGGTTCTGCAACCGACTTGACCTTCACCGCTTCTCGCGAGACCACCGTTGAAGAAGTCAACGCAATCATCAAGAAGGCTGCTGAAGAAGGTCCACTGAAGGGCATTCTTGCTTACAGCGAGGATCCATTGGTATCCACCGACATCGTTACCGACCCACGTCCTTCCATCTTCGATGCTGGTCTGACCAAGGTTATGGGCGACCAGGTCAAGGTTGTTTCTTGGTACGACAACGAGTGGGGTTACTCCAACCAGCTCGTTACCATCACCGAGTATGTAGGCGAGCGCCTCTAATACGATAGGTAGGCTACTTGCCGCCGTCACTTTGCAGTGATTGCGCTTGAAAACCAATCATTCCAAAGCATTCAAGCCCCAGAGTGTACGACTTCGTCCTATACTTTGGGGCTTTATTTCTCAAAACTCCAATATTTCACTTCACAGATCTGCATGTTCTCGCAGGTGTAGGGACCACAGTTACAGGGACTCTACACGCGCTTGACTACTACAGATTCTTTTCGTGCAGACTACATGTGAAATATTTCGATACCTTAATTGTGTTCAATCGCTACTGAAAGGCTTCATCTCCATGGCCGTTAAAACTCTCGCTGACCTTATCCAAGAAGGCGTCGCAGGTCGTCACATCTTGGTACGTTCTGATTTCAACGTTCCTTTGAACGAGAATCGTGAAATCACCGACAGCGGACGTATCACCGCATCGCTCCCAACTATCAAGGCTTTGTCCGAAGCTGGAGCTCGCGTGATCTTGATGGCTCATCTGGGTCGTCCAAAGGGTGAAGTAAACCCTAAATTTTCACTCGCGCCAGTTGCTGAAGCGCTTTCAGAAGCACTCGGCCAGTATGTCGCACTTGCCGGCGATGTCGTCGGTGAAGATGCACACGAGCGAGCAAATGGTTTGAACGACGGCGACGTACTGTTGCTTGAAAACGTTCGTTTCGATCCACGCGAAACCAGTAAAGACGCAGCAGAGCGTGCTACCTTTGCCGATCAGCTGGTATCGTTAGCCTCCGAAAACGGCGCATTCGTCTCCGATGGCTTTGGTGTTGTCCACCGAGCACAAGCTTCTGTTTATGATGTTGCACAGCGTCTGCCACATTATGCCGGTGGCTTGGTACAAAAAGAAATCGACGTTTTGAAGAAGATGGTCGAAAATCCTGATCGCCCATACGCAGTTGTGCTTGGTGGTGCAAAGGTTTCCGACAAGCTCGGTGTTATTGAGGCACTGGCAGCAAAAGCTGACAAGGTGATTATCGGTGGCGGCATGTGCTACACCTTCTTGGCAGCACAAGGCATCAATGTGCAAAAGTCTTTGCTCCAGGAAGAGCAGATTGAAAAGTGCCGTGGCCTGCTCGAAACCTTCGGTGACAAGCTTGTATTGCCAGTAGATTTGGTTGCCGCAACCGAATTCAGCGCAGATGCTGAAAACAAGGTTGTTGCACTTGATGAAATCCCAACGGATTGGATGTCCCTCGACATCGGACCTGAGACTGTCAAACTCTATTCAGAGGTTCTGCACTCTGCAAAGACCGTATTCTGGAACGGCCCAATGGGTGTATTCGAGTTTGAAGCATTCTCTGCTGGCACCCGCGGTGTTGCCGAAGCAATTATCGCTGCAACCTCAGCTGGCGCATTCTCAGTCGTCGGCGGTGGCGACTCTGCAGCTGCTGTTCGCCTGCTCGGTCTGCCAGAAGATGGCTTCAGCCATATTTCAACTGGTGGCGGCGCTTCCTTGGAATTCCTCGAAGGTAAGCAACTCCCAGGCGTTGCAATCCTCGAAGCTTAAATGCTTATTGTTGACATAGCGACCGATATCTTCGGCACTATGTCAACCACCACTGTCTCAACACATCACTATCTTTAATCATATTTGTTCATCGTTGGATGAACCTACGAAAGGACCACTTTCACCATGGCACGTAAGCCACTTATCGCCGGCAACTGGAAGATGAATCTCAATCACCTCGAAGCAACGGTGTGCGTGCAAAAACTTGCGTTTGCACTGCCAAAGGAATACTACGACAAAGTAGACGTCGCAGTGACCGTTCCGTTCACCGACCTGCGCTCAGTTCAAACCTTAGTTGATGGTGACAAGCTGCAGATCACCTACGGTGCACAGGATGTTTCCAAGCATGAGTCCGGCGCGTATACCGGTGAAATCTCCGCTTCCATGCTCGAGAAGCTTGGTTGCACGTGGGTCGTTGTTGGCCACTCTGAGCGCCGCGAGTATCACGGTGAGACCGATGCTTTGGTAGCTGCTAAGGCAAAGGCTGCTTTGGACCACAACATCAGCCCAATTGTGTGTGTTGGTGAGCCACTGGAAATTCGCGAAGCAGGTACCCATGTGGCTTATGTGGTTGAGCAAACTCGTGGTTCATTGCAAGGTCTGTCCGCTGCAGAATTGGAAAAGACTGTTATCGCTTACGAACCAGTTTGGGCAATTGGTACTGGTAAGGTTGCTTCCGCTGCCGATGCACAAGAAGTATGTGCTGCAATTCGTGAACTGATCGTTGAGCTGGCTGGTGCAGATATCGCTGCTGGTCTGCGTATTCTCTATGGCGGCTCTGTGAAAGCTGAGACTGTTGCTGAAATCGTTGGTCAGCCAGATGTCGATGGTGGCCTCGTTGGTGGCGCATCCCTCGACGGTGAAGCATTTGCAAAGTTGGCAGCAAACGCTGCTGGCGGCGCATTCTAAAGAAAGTTAATTGCTAAAGGTGCTTGTTGGTTTCAAACACTGGAACTAACAAGCACCTTTTGCTTGAAATAGGAACCAAGACATGTTGTCCTATATTGTGTTTTATAGCACAACACGATGACAGTACAGTCTTCCCGTTGGAGAAAGAGGTTGAATCGCAACGATGAGTACGCATGTCAAAGATGATATTCGCTATTTAGGCCGCCTGTTAGGCAATGTGATCTTAGAACAAGAAGGTGAGAAGGTCTATCAGCAAATTGAACAAGCACGTTTAACTGCATTCGACGTCGCCACCGGTGAACAAGAATTAGAGACACTTGTCAATCTGTTTCAAGATCTCCCATCTGAAGAATTCGTCCCAATCGCCCGAGGGTTTTACCACTTTGCGCTTTTAGCAAACCTGGTAGAAGACCTTCACGATAATGAATCCTATCTGGCTGATAGGGAAGCAGGCCTGCCTGCACCAGACTCTTCACTAGCTTCTACCTGGAAGAAGTTGCAAGAGTCAGAAATCAAAGGTGAACAGATTTCCTACCGCTTACAAGAAGCAGAAGTCGCACCAGTATTAACTGCCCATCCAACTGAAACGCGTCGTCGCACAGTATTCGACTCCCAGACACGTATTTCCGAGCAGCTCAAACAACGCCATGCAATTTTGCGTGCACAGCGCAATGCTCTTACCGAAACACGACTCCAAGCAATTGATGCTGCAATTACCCGCGCAATGACAGTGCTGTGGCAAACGGCCTTAATTCGCGTTGCTCGACCACGCATTGAAGATGAGATCGAAGTTGGTTTGCGCTACTACAAGCTTTCGCTTTTACAAGCCATTCCAGAAATTAACCGTACCGTCGATGAGCATTTGGCTCGCGAATACGGTATTACGCTGGATTGTTCCGCAATTGTCAAGCCTGGATCCTGGATCGGCGGCGACCACGACGGTAACCCATACGTCACCGCAGACACATTGCACTATGCGACCACGCGTGCTGCGGAAACTGTTTTAAAGTACTATGCCCGCGAACTGCATACCCTCGAGCATGAACTCAGCTTGTCAGATCGTTTGACACCAGTGACCGAGGAACTCCTCGAGCTTGCCGACAAAGGCCTGAATGATATTCCAAGCCGCGTCGATGAGCCATATCGTCGTGCCGTCCACGGTATTCGCGGACGTATGTTAAAAACCTTGGCGCATTTAATCGGTGAAGAAACTGTTGAAGGTACCTGGTTCTTAGCCCATGAACCATACCATGACATCGCTGAAGTTGATGCAGATCTCGCCATTATTGATCGCTCATTGCGCGCACATTATGACGATATTATTGCCGATGACCGTCTCGCTCGAATTCGGACAGCACTTGCCACGTTTGGATTCCACTTGTACTCAATGGATTTGCGTCAAAATTCAGAGAGCTACGAAGATATGCTCACCGAAATTTTTGCACGAGCTCAGGTTTCCGAAAACTATAAGCAGCTTTCCGAGGCTGAAAAACGCGAGTTATTGCTGCGCGAATTAGCGTCGCCACGCCCATTATTGCCACGTTATGAGTGGGATTATTCCGAAGCAACCGTCCGCGAACTCAAACTGCTCCAAGAAGCAAAGCGAGCGATTGATAATTTCGGTGCTCGCATGATTCCGCACAGCATCATTTCCATGGCACAGTCGGTCTCTGACGTGCTCGAAGCAATGGTTTTGCTGAAAGAATTCGGCATTATTCAAGCCAATGGCGAATACCCAATTGGCACCATCGATATCATTCCGCTGTTTGAAACCATCGATGACCTGCAAGCTGGCGCAAGTATTTTGCAGGAACTGTGGACTATTCCGCTGTATCGCAATTACCTCACCCAGCGAAATAATATTCAAGAAGTGATGTTGGGTTATTCCGACTCGAACAAAGACGGCGGCTATTTCGCTGCAAACTGGGCGCTTTACGACGCAGAACTGGATCTCGTTCAGGTTTCACATGCTCACGCAATTCATCTTCGACTGTTCCATGGTCGTGGTGGCACAGTTGGCCGTGGTGGCGGACCTTCCTATGATGCAATTTTGGCGCAACCGCAAGGTGCCGTACAAGGTAGTGTACGCATTACCGAACAAGGTGAAATCATTTCTGCGAAATATGGTTCCCTTGATACTGCACGCCGCAACTTAGAGGCACTGGTTGCTGCAACCCTTGAAGCAAGCCTGTTGCAACCAGAAGGTGAGCAGGAACTGCAGGCTGATGCCTACGAGATCATGCGTGAACTTTCAGCACTAAGCCAAAAGAAATATTCTTCTTTGGCGCATGAGGATCCAGGCTTTATTGATTACTTCAAGTACTCCACGCCTTTGGAGGAAATTGGTTCGTTGAATATCGGTTCACGACCTGCATCACGTAAGCAAACCAAAGCGATTTCCGATCTGCGTGCTATTCCGTGGGTGTTAAGCTGGGCACAATCTCGTGTCATGCTGCCAGGTTGGTATGGTGTTGGAACGGCCGTACAACAGTGGATCCAAGCAGGAGACAATCCTGAAGAACGCTTACACCAACTGCAAGAACTCTACCGCCAATGGCCATTTTTCAACTCAATGTTGTCAAATATGGCACAGGTCATGTCGAAAGTTGAGATCACCTTAGCTGAGCGTTATGCACAGTTAGTACCAGATACAACAGCAGCTGAACGAATTTACGCTGATATTAAGGCAGAATTCGAATTGACCATGAAAATGTTCCATGCTGTAACCGGTGCTCAAACATTGCTTGAGGATAACCCACAGCTAGCACGTTCAGTACGCCGTCGATATCCGTATCTGTTGCCTTTGAACGTTATTCAGATTGAATTACTGCGTCGTTACCGCGAAAATTCAGAAGATACCCATGTTGGCTACGGTATTCGTTTAACTATGAATGGTTTGGCAACCGCCTTGCGTAACTCTGGTTAACAGTCGCTACGATCGATGCGTGGGGGAATGGTTGTGTGTTATTCCCCCACAATTTAGATCTGTAGTAGTATAAGAACGATGTAAGCAAGCACTGTGCGCACCTTTGTCAGGAGTTTGAAGTCCTTGGTGCAGCAGAAGCTTTTTCAATTTTAGAAATGTAAGGTTAAAACTCGATGGTTCTTCTCGCCCTCCAGATTACACTGGTAATTTCCAGTATTCTGTTGATCCTCTTCGTGCTCTTGCACCGTGGTAAGGGCGGCGGCTTGTCCAGCCTTTTCGGTGGCGGTGTCCAATCCAACCTTTCTGGTTCTACTGTGGTTGAAAAAAACTTAGACCGCTTTACCATTATTACCGGTATTATCTGGATCGTTTGTATCGTTGCGCTGAATCTGTTGCAAACCTACAGTTCTTAAATATTTCAGAGGCACCATAGAAAAAATGCGTTCAAGTACTGAACTTGAACGCATTTTTTCTATCTCTTTTGTATTTGTTTCAACGCCAATGACAACGAAGATCACTCGCGATATTATATAAGCACTACTCAGACACTGTGATCGATAGCTATCGCCGCAGGTATATCGCTGCTCGCACGCACGAATCATTCTCAACCATGCTCTGAAGCGCTAGCATAGTAGATAGTCAAAGCAGACACCCATTATGCGGCAGAGTGTTGGTGAAGCACATGAGAAGACGATCCCCCACACACGATAGTAGCTGATGTATCTTTCCGCGAGGCTAGAAAGACTTGATCAAACTGCTAACCAGTCTTGTGCAAAGGCTGAATTGCCCTTGAACATAATAAATGTGCTGTATGCAAAAGCAACAGCACATTTATATGGTTCGTACTTTCTTATGCGTCAGTATCCAGATTCACTGCTGCATCTTCTGCGAGGAATAATACCGTGTGTTGGATTCCTTTGGCACCAGCTGCTGGCCAGTCGAGGGGAGCAGCATCATTGACGACTTGTGCTGCAGCTTCTGCTTTTTCAGCACCTGCTACCAGTAGCCACACTTGATCCGCGCGTCGAATAGCCGGCAACGTTAAACTGACACGCTCACTTGGTGGTTTTGGAGAATCATAAATCGCGACAACCAGGTGTTCAGTTTCTGCCACTGCTGTGGTGTGTGGGAATAACGAGTTGATATGGCCTTCGCCGCCCATACCAAGCAAGTGCAGATCGAAACCAGATGGGGCAAAATCTTCTAATACTGCAGTGTAGGCCGCTGCTGCGTCTGCCATATCAACGCCACCGAGACCATAGCCATGAATATTGGCTTCTGGAATATCGACGTGATCAAAAAGGGCAGCGCGAGCTTGGCCTTCGTTAGAATCTGGTTCTGTTACCGCAACGTTGCGTTCATCGCCAAAGAAAATATGTACCAGTTCCCAGTTGATATCAGCATTGCGCAGAGCTGCGAGTGTGCCAATACCAGCGCCGCCTCCGGTTACTACAATACGAGCAATGCCATCTCCGTGGACACCACCATTTTTGTTGACATCACGAACCAGCTTCGCAAATTTGCTTGCTGCTTGTTGGCAAACCTGCTCGAGAGAATCGAGGCGTAGCACTTCTAACATGAAAAAAGTTTTCACTCCTTATAGCGATGAATAAATACCAAGTGCCCAAAAGTATAGCAGCCGTGGTTGGATTGGCTATACCACCGGATAGTGCACTTTGGTCAGTCCTTCAAGCGCACTTCGATAAGCTGCATCTGGATCAAGATGGCGCAGCTCCTCAGCCAAGCAATCCGCAGGAGTTCGCACATTAATGGCCACCATGGCAGTTGGACGATTCGGGAATGTCACAGCAATGGTATGCGGATTATCTTGAGTTTCTAACACAACAGTGCCAGATGCACGTTCCAGTTCAATTTTGGTCACTGGAATAGCATGTGCTGTTGCAAGAACTTGCTCGCGTTCTTCCGCCAACCGCATCACTGGAACTGCAAGACGATCAACCAACCAACCCGCAGCAAGATCAACTGAGGAAGATTCTGCTGCTCCATAAACCTTTGCTGAAATAATTGGCTCATGTGGTGGTTGATCAAGTGCCGAAGCGAGTACGCCGCGCCATGGTGTCAGACGTGCCCAGGCAATATCTGAATCACCTGGTGTATAAGCATTGCGGCGGTTGTAGAGTGCATCTACCAGCGAATCATATTCAGCATCAGTAATACGACGTTGTGCAATAACACCAAGTGGATCTTCAGCTGGATTTACTGGTGCAGTATATGGCCACCATGCAACAATTGGAGTATCCGGTAGCAGCAGTGGTGTAACGACATGCACGAGATTCTCAACCACACTACCTTCAAGGTGGATGATAATGATCTCAGAAGCACCAGCATCACCGCCAACACGAACTTCAGCATCAAGGCGGACTTCCGCCTGAGCATCACCGGTGACAAGTACGATTACACGTGATGGATGTTCACGAGAGGCCTCGGTGGTTGCTCGAATAACCGTGTCGATATCATCGGAGGCGTGCAACACCGCAATAAGCGTCAACACACGTGAGGTCGTGCCTTGCGAACCAGTGTCGCGAAGCGTCACCAACGTTTTCACAATATCGCGGGTACTTGTGTTATGGAGTGGAAAAATCATGGTATCCCTGTTCGTACTGTTGAATTGATTATGGACGACGCCAAGTACGCTGATCACGTGAGAGCATGCGATCAGCAGATGCAGGGCCCCATGTTCCTGCTGGATATTCTTCTGGTTGGCCACGTTGAGACCAGTACTCTAAGACTGGATCAAGAATCTTCCATGACAATTCAACTTCTTCATTGGTTGGGAATAATGAAGCTTCATCCAGCAACGCATCAAGAATCAGACGTTCGTAGGCTTCTGGCGATTCCTCGGTAAATGCTTCAGCATACGAAAAGTCCATATTGACATCGCGGACTTCCATACCCGAGCCTGGTACCTTCGAACCAAAACGCATCAGCATGCCTTCGTCTGGCTGCACTCGAATCACGACCACATTTTGGCCTTGCGCATGCCTAGAACCTTCGCTGAATGGCTGATGAGGTGCGTCTTTAAATACCAACGCAATTTCAGTCACGCGTCGACCAAGGCGTTTACCGGTGCGCAAATAAAATGGCACGCCAGCCCACCTACGTGAATTAATCTGCAGGGTACAAGCCGCATAAGTCTCAGTAGTCGATTCTGGATCAAAGCCATCTTCTTCCCGCAAGCCTTTGACGTACTCTGAACCTTGCCAACCGGCAGCATATTGTCCACGAGCTGTAGTCTTCGCAAATGGCTCAACGGCTTGGGTGGCACGCAAAACCTTGATTTTTTCAGCTTGCAATTGCTCTGGCGTGAAATCGATTGGTTCTTCCATCGCAATTAACGCTAAAAGCTGAATCAAGTGATTCTGAATCACGTCACGAGCCGCGCCGATGCCATCATAATAACCAGCACGACCACCCAGCCCAATATCTTCGGCCATGGTGATCTGTACATGATCTACATAATGAGAGTTCCACAATGGATCGAACAGCTGATTCGCAAACCGCAACGCCATAATATTTTGGACGGTTTCTTTGCCCAAATAATGATCGATGCGGAACACGGAACGCTCTGGGAACACAGAATTAATCAAGCTGTTCAGTTCACGTGCAGTTTGCTGATCATGCCCGAATGGCTTTTCGACGATGACACGTCGCCAAGCACCATTTTCAGCTGTCGCCATTCCAGAACGCTGCAGCTGATGGATAACATCGGAGAAATAATCTGGCGGCACTGAAAGATAGAACGCCCAGTTTCCGGCTGTTCCGCGACTATGATCTAATTCGAGTAGCTTGGCTGCTAAATTATCGAATGCCTGGTCATCATCGAAGTTGCCTTTAACAAAATGCATGCCTTCGGCAAGGCGTTGCCATACATTTTCCTGGAACTTTGTGCGAGCGCCAGCTTTTACGGCTTCCAGGACGTAATTTTCGAACTCTTGCTTCGACCAGTCGCGACGACCGTATCCAACTAATGGAAATCCTGCTGGTAAGAGACCACGAGATGCGAGGTCATAAATAGCTGGCAGCAATTTCTTGCGGGCTAAATCGCCAGTCACACCAAAGATCACCATGCCAGAAGGGCCAGCAATCTGGGGGAGTCGTTTATCAGCACTATTGCGTAAAGGATTCGCCCAATGCTCGAAGGAAGCGGTTGAAAAACCGGATGAGTTGGTATCGCTATGATTCACGTTGTTAAATTTTACCTTTGCTTGAGCGTATTCGCCTAACTATTTTCCTATGACTATAGCGCCTTAAGAAGTTTCGTTGAGCCTATCGACCTCTAATGAATTGTGGTGACACACAGATGGCAAACAGCATCGCTGTATCACCGTCGCATTGCATTCAAGTGCTGCGAACTTACGCCAATTTTGCTGACATACTGGTCAATAGTTCTGACCAAGCAGCCACGAATTTCTCTACACCTTCAGTCTCGAGTACATCGAAAACATCATCGAGGTCAATGCCTACTGCAACCAACTTCTCAAATACTTCATGCGCATCTGCAGCAGTATTCGTTAAGGTATCACCATGAATATCGTCAGCAGCAAGAACAGCGTCGATCGTTGATTCTGGCATGGTATTGACAGTTTGTGGTCCAGCGAGTTCAGAAACATACAAAGTTGCCGGATAGGCCGGATTCTTCACACCAGTTGATGCCCACAATGGACGCTGCATGTGAGTACCTGCTGGAAGCTCCAAGGTAGTGCGAAGCTGCTCGAATACTTCATACGCTAGACGTGCATTTGCAACACCTGCTTGACCGCGCAGTGCCAAGGCTTCTGGAGTACCGATAGCATCAAGGCGCACATCGATTTCGGTATCAACACGGGACACAAAAAATGATGCGACTGAGTGAATTTTTGTCACATCGACACCAGCAGCGTGTGCTTGACGCAAGCCTTCTGCCCATGCCAGTACCACCTCGCGGTAGCGGGCTACAGAGAAGATCAAAGTGACATTGACACTAATACCTTCAGCCAAAGCAGCGGTAATGGCTGGCAATGATCCAACAGTCGCAGGGATCTTAATCATCACGTTTTCGCGATCAACGCTCTTCCACAGTTCGCGTGCCTGCGCTAAGGTTGCTTCGGCATCATCTGAAATACGTGGATCTACCTCGATAGAAACCCGACCATCTTCGCCGTCAGAAGCTTGGTAAAGATCATAAAAAATATCACAGGCTGCTTGCACATCAGCAATGCTCATGGCATATACAGCCGTATCAGCATTGACACCTTGTTCCTTCAACTGAGCGATCTGTTCATCATAGGCATGACCGTGGCTCATAGCTGCTGCGAAAATGGCTGGATTAGTGGTCACACCAACAATATTTTTTTCTGCGATCACTGCTGCTAAGTTGCCGGAATTAATGCGATCACGGCTCAAATCATCTAACCAGGTGGAAGTGCCGGCTGTTTTCAGTTTTTCAATGGCGTTCATAAGATTCCTTTAGATATATGGTGAAACAAGTTTGGGTGTAAAGAAACAAGGGCTTTAGAAACAACGCACCAGTGGCTGGTGAAATTCCAAAGCCCTCGTGACTCACACATAGTGAAACAAATTAGCTTTGCAGCGATTCTTTCGCTGCTGCGACGACGGCGTCAACAGTGATGCCAAACTCGTCGAAAAGCTTCTCATAAGGAGCTGAAGCGCCGAATTGTTCTAAGGATACGGCACGTCCACGGCTGCCGAGATGGCGATACCAAGGCATTGCGATACCAGCTTCTACAGATACACGGGCAGTTACTTCTGCAGGGAGTACTTCTTGCTGGTACGCGGCATCTTGTTGCTCAAACCAATCCAAGCAAGGAACAGAGACAACGCGTGTTGCAATGCCTTCAGCTTCCAGAATCCTGGCAGCTTCAACAGCCAACTGCACTTCCGAACCAGTACCCAGCAAGATAACATCTGGAACTTCCTTGGAAGCTTCAACCAGTACGTATGCACCGCGAACCACACCTTCAGTAGCTTTTTCGCGCGTACCTGGAAGCACTGGAATATTTTGACGGGTCAGCGCAATGCCTTTCGGGCTAGCCTTGTACAGCAAAGCTGCACGCCATGCAGCAGAGGTTTCATTTGCATCTGCTGGTCGCAGTACTGACATATTTGGCACTGCACGTAAGGTTGCAAGCTGTTCAACTGGTTGGTGGGTTGGGCCGTCTTCGCCAAGACCAATAGAATCGTGCGTCCAAACATAGTAGGCATCCGTACCCATCAAGGCAGCGAGACGGACTGCTGGGCGCATGTAATCAGAGAAAATCAAGAAGGTTGCGCAGTATGGGCGAGTACCACCATGCAAGGAAATACCATTGACAATTGCACCCATGGCATGTTCACGAATACCAAAGTGCAAGTTACGACCACCTGGTTCAGTGGTCCAGTGATCGGTGCTAATAGCTGCTGGACCAAATGAAGATTCGCCCTTGATGATCGTATTATTCGAGCCAGCAAGGTCTGCTGAACCACCCCAGAACTCTGGAAGTCTCTTTGCTAACGCCTGAATTGCTGCTTCCGAAGCTTTGCGGGTCGCAACTGACTCGCCAGCTTCCCATAGTGGGAGATCAGCATCGAAATCTGTAGGTAACTCACGACGTTCCATACGATCGAATAATGCTTTTTGTTCGGGATTTGCAGCAGCCCAAGCATCGAATTTTTCTTGCCACGCAGCATGCTTTACAGCACCACGCGCAACCAACTGACGCGTATGTGCCAACAACTCATCACTGACTGGGAACGCAACTTCTGGATCAAAGCCAAGTTCACGCTTCGTCGCAGCAATTTCTTCTGCACCAAGCGCTGCACCATGAACCGCACCACTATTCATCATCGTTGGAGCAGGGAAGCCGATGATCGAACGCATCCGGATGAAAGTTGGACGGGTGGTATCAGCCTGCGCTTCAGCCACAGCCTTTTCAAATGCGACTACATCTTCGCCACCATTGACTTCCAATACTTGCCAGCCATAGGCACGGTACCGTGCAAGGACGTCTTCCGTAAATGCGATGGTAGTGTCTTCTTCGATCGAAATCTTATTGTCGTCCCAGAATACGATCAGATTGCCGAGTTGTTGGGTGCCAGCAAGAGAACAAGCTTCTGCTGTCACGCCTTCTTCTAGATCACCATCAGAAGCAATAACATACACATAGTGATCAAATGGCGATTCACCTGCTGGAGTATTCGGATCAAATAAATGGCGCTCACGACGCGATGCCATTGCCATACCTACTGCAGATGCCAAACCTTGACCCAGTGGGCCAGTGGTGATCTCAACACCATTGGTATGACCATATTCAGGATGCCCTGGAGTCAAAGAGTTCCAGGTACGCAATGCCTTAATGTCATCAAGTTCGAGGCCAAAACCGCCAAAGAACAGTTGAATATAGAGGGTCAAAGAGGTATGGCCAGGTGACAATACGAAACGGTCACGACCAACCCAGCGGGTATCAGATGGATCATGATTGATCACTCGCTGGAATAGGGTATAGGCCAACGGCGCTAATGACATGGCAGTGCCTGGGTGTCCATGGCCAGCTTTTTGTACCGCATCAGCTGCAAGTACGCGAGCTGTGTCAACAGCTAAAGTATCAAGCTCACTCCAGTCTGCTGGATAGTTGCGAACAGTGTACTTTGCAAGCTCTGGGCTAAGAGTCACCATGGGTGAACCTTCCTTTATAGGTAATGATGTACTGGTTGAAGCGAGAATCATACGAACATGTTGATAGTTACTAACAGTAGACAGTTTAGCCTGTTTTTTACGGTTTCGTGCTACAAAACTAGAGAAATCAATCGCATCACTTTTGGGGGCAACAACCTTGCTTTATAGCTAAAGAAATGGTCATTTATAGGAGGAAATCTCCCTAACGTAGGGTGTCGAAATGTGGAAAAAGCGCGTTGGCGGCTAACATGGTGGAGTCGGATATGTATTTTTTAGTCACAACCCTTCTTCCTTAGACTAGGTCCACAAACAGCATTGTTGCACTTACGTGTGGCTTGAACCACTATCATGGTTGCTATGGGTGTTCATGTTCGACAGTGATGGTTATGCGCACCCTCGCGTATGATGCAACAGATAGCTAGACAAGAATTAATGGAGGAGAAACCCTTGGAGACGATCAAGGCTTACATCGCGTTGACGAAACCCCGGGTCATTGAGCTCCTCTTGGTAGCCACCATTCCCGCTATGCTGCAAGCTGAACGCGGTGAAAACAATATTGCGTTGATCTTATTAACGGTCATTGGTGGCTGGATGGGTGCTGCGGCAGCAAACACTTTTAATATGGTTGCTGATTCCGACATTGATCAAAAAATGGGCCGTACTCGTGCACGTCCATTAGTCCGCCATACGGTGAGTAATAGGAATGCCACAATTTTTGCGTGGATTTTAACGATTACCAGCTTCTTATTCTTATGGCTGCTCTGTGACTCATTACTGGCTGCTGTGTTCGTCATGATCACGATCATGTTCTACATTTTCGTCTACACGAAATATCTAAAGCGACGCACCCACATGAATATTGTCTGGGGTGGCGCTGCAGGATGTATGCCGGTCTTAGTTGGGTGGGCTGTCATTAAGGACAACTTGACAACGCCTGGTCCGGAACAATGGTGGCAAGCAATCGTCCTATTCTTGGTAATCTTCTTCTGGACCCCACCACATACATGGGCATTAGCAATGAAATACAAGGCTGATTACGCTGCAGCTGGTGTACCAATGTTGCCTGTAGTTCGTACCGAAGCTCAAGTAACCTGGCAAATCGTATGGTATACAGTTGCAACGGTCTTGACGACGTTTGCCTTAATCCCAGCAGCCGGATGGATCTACGCAGCTGTTTCGATCACCACTGGTATCTGGTTTTTGATAATGGCGATTATGTTGCATCGCGGCGTACTTCGCGGCGCAGAAGTCAAGCCACTGAAACTGTTTATTCTGTCCAATAACTATCTCGCGTTATTGTTCGTTGGTCTGTCAATCGACGCCGTCATGGGACTTGAAACCATCGGATCAATGTTTGCGCTCGGTTAAGGTCTCCAGGCATCATCCTTCACTATTCCGATACCGTATTTCACAACAAGCAACCACTGTCAGGTGAGAGTGGTTGCTTGAAGTTTTTATTGTGCATTGAGCATCGAGCGTTGTTCGTGCCGCAAAGAGATACATGCTTCGTACCAAAAGTCATCACATGCTGTTCGCAAATGCGGTGGAATTAATGTACACACAATGTTCCAGCTTGACTATTAACGCTGTTTGATGCGGACGCAAGTATTGAATATAGGTCATATGCAATCGTCTCCACGAGCTTAATCTCCGACTTATTGACACGAACGATTACAGGGATTGCTTAAATGTTCAAAAAGTCTCCGCTCGATCCACACCTGTGGGTTGTGTGAATTGTTTTCATTGAACGTTGCAAGTCTTCGAGATGCGCCGTATTTGTACGCGTCGTGACCATGTGCGTTGCATATACAGTTGCAAGGTAGTCAAATACAATGTGCCTGTTCGTGTGTAGCACATCAGGACACACGAACAGGCACAAACATGTAGACGCAGATAAATTAGGACGATTCTTGAACAAGGTGATAGCGCTTATCACCTTCGAGAGAACCAGTGGTGGTAGTTGGATCGGTTTGATGCACACGCCAGATACCCAATGTATACACAAACGAACAGAAAGCAACCACGCAGGAGCTCAAGCCGATATGTACTGGAACGGTCCAGCGTGGTACTCCCATTCGGAATTGGATCACGCCAATAAGTGCCTGCAGAATCGTAACGACCACAAGTACTATACCGAATTTACGAACACGAGCTGGAGCCGATTGCAGCACCAAGGACAACAACAGCAAGAGCAAAAATCCTAAGTAGGTGTACATCGTGTAGGCATGAACATGGGCAATCCATTCAAGATCAACCTGTAAACGACCGTCCATACCGACGCCTTTGTCGCCTGAGTGTGGGCCTGCACCAGTGACCATTGTGCCGGTAACCAACACTGCTGAGAGCAAGAGTCCACAAAAAACAGCTAAGGCGCGTAATGAGCTTGGATAGCTGCGCTTGGATGGAACGTCGTCAGGCTCTTGAATACGCAAATACAACATTGCAGCCATCCAAACTAACAGTGTAGAAGGCAAGAAGTGTAGCGCTACTGCCCACCATTTCAGATCCAATAACACAGACACACCGCCAATGACAGCTTGTACCACAACGCCTAAGCCTTGAATCAAGCTGTGCACGCGGATTTCTTTGCGTCGATGTGCTTTGGTGACTGTCACAAACAGTGCAATAACAAACCCCACCAACACGAAGGTGAGGAGTCGATTGCCGAACTCAATGGCTTGATGGATCCAAGGTGCGGCACCTTGGACTGGGACCAGTGAGCCCTCATGGCATTGTGGCCATGTATTACAGCCGAGACCAGAACCGGTGACACGAACGATCGAACCGGTAACAGTAATTCCTCCTTGTGCAATTAACAGCACAAGGGCAAGTTTTTTCTGTAAAGCAATGGTGGGAAGAAACCGCTGGGATTGCTTCGATGATGTAGTAGTCACGATTATTGATCATAGTAATCTTGGCGTCAGGATGACGATTGCACACCAGAAACATCTAAGTTTGTGGGATATCCCACGTTATGGAACTTTTATAAAGCTAATCAGCAAATTTGAACCAACGCGATGCACATACCACTCCTACGAGCATCCACAGTCCTAAGCTGATAAATGATGATAGCGGTATGGAACCTTGAAAAGCACCATGAATACCTTCTGCTAAGGCGACTGACGGAATTGTGATCAACCAAGCAGGGTAGGCGCTAATAGAAAAAACAACGTAGCTGGCAGCACCGACGAAGACCACCCAAATCAAATTGGCTAAGCCTAATACGAGTTCTGATGGTAGGGTGCCGCCCATAAACATACCCAGAGAGGTGAAACTGGCGACTCCAACGAAAAAGACGCCTAATCCTAATAGGAATCCAGGCATAGCAACATGCCATCCTAAACCGTAGGCCACCAATGAGAGCACACAAACTTGGAAGGTAGCTACGATGAGCAGACCAATAATTTTGCCAATGATAATTACCTTTGCAGGCACGCCAGAAGCCCCAATGCGTTTTAATGCACCGTATCGACGATCAAAGGCAAGCGCAATCGCTTGACCGGTAAACCCAGAGCTCATTGCAGCAACCGCAAGAATCACGGGAAATGCTGCCTGTAAGGATTTTGGATCTGGTAGCAACGGCAATGTAGCTGCTGCCAGCAGCATACACAGTGGAATGATAAAACTCAGGAGGAGTTGTTCTCCATGCCGCAAAAACAACGTGGCTTCAATACGTCCTTGAGAACGTAACATCGCCAGAATGGGTGCTGGATGCGGATGGGGACGAAAGGTACCAGACGCAAACGCGGAAGATGGATCAAATGAAGTCATAGTATTCCTTAACTGCAATCTAGCTTCTGAGTGAGCGACCAGTAATTTCTAAAAAGACATCTTCAAGACTTCGAGTATGTGTATTCAAACTCAGAATCAATACTCCTTGCACCGCAAGTTCTGCACTTAATTGCGCAATTGCTGCTGGTGTAATACCAACACCTAAGGTATAGGTGTTAGGCCGAACAGCGCGTACCTCCAATGCTTGCATGCCTGAGGTAGCAAGATCGAGATCTTTATCAGTTTCAAACTGCATATGTGGATCATGACCGCGTCGTAATTGAGCTGGTGGGCCTTGCATCACGATCTTGCCGTGATCCATAATAATGACCTCATCTGCAAGACTTTGTGCTTCATCCATGAGATGAGTCGTCAAAATGACAGTCACACCATCGGCTCGCAGCTGGCGAATCAGCGTCCATACCAACAGGCGCGATTGTGCATCCATACCTGCGGTTGGTTCATCTAAAAACACCAGCTTTGGCCGCGTAATAATCGCCAGTCCTAGACTTAAGCGCTGACGCTGACCACCAGAAAGTCTGCGGTAGGTGGTGCTGCGAACGTTCGTTAGCCCAAGTAACTCCATTAACCACTCTGGATCCAGTGGATCTGCAGAATATGAAGCAGATAGCCGCAGCATTTCTTCAACTCTGATACCTGAATACGAACCAGAATCCTGCAGCATGATGCCGACTTGGGCGCGTACCTTATCTGGTTCTGTAACTGGGTTAAGCCCAAGGACAGAGATAGTACCACTGGTAGGTTTTTGAAAACCCTCACACATTTCAATGGTGGTGGTCTTACCAGCGCCATTTGGCCCCAATAAGGCAACGATAGTGCCTGACTGCACACTCAAGCTGACATGGTTCACGGCTACCTTTGAGTGAAAGGCTTTGACGACGTCGTGAAGCTCGAGGACAGGCACGGTAGGTGTTGAAGAAGTCACAGTGGTCTAGTGTAGGCCAACTATTCCCCGTTTTCGTAATATGACATACGAGAACACCATAATCAGTATCCATCCAAGGATCGATGCAAGATAAATAGAAAGTATAGTGTCGGGCGGCAATCCAAGACCACGTGGCAAAATGAAGAAACTTAACAGTGTGGAATAGAGGATTACTGCAGACCGAAAGAATGGTCGATTCGCCCATGCTGCGAGTGGCAAAATTGCCCAGAGTACGTACCAAGGATGTACCACGGGGAAAAAGACCACCATTACAAGTGAAGATACACCCAGTGCACCGACTGGATGAATACTACCGCGATAAGTCGCAAATAACATGCGAACTATAAACGATAGAGTAATGGCTACGCCAAGAGTGCGTGTGACGACGAGCAGAGCATCAGTATGGTCACCAAGTTGAAGCTGCATGCCGAACCACCCGAAAATTACACCGACGGCGGTGGAAAACGACATCCATGATCGAATGGTGACAGCACCGCCTTGCACGGTCAACCAGCCAAGCGAAATGCCGGTAAACCAAGTCATCATCAAGACCGAGACCACCAACAGAACAACTTGCGCCACGATAGCTATGAGCCAGGCAATAATATGCGATCTGCCAAGATTACGCAGCGCATGGGCAATAGCGATACCAGTAAATCCAAGCCCTAAAAAGCCCGTCACTTTGACCATACCTGCACAACTAATCAAGAAACTACTGGCAGTGAGATACAGCACAGCGCGTCGACGCGCAAAAACATTGAGATAATCAACGCTACGCAACCCTAATTCCACACCAGCAAGCAACAATCCCAATAAAATCGATTCATTATGAATACCGCCAATAAGGTGCAAAATTGTCAACGGATTTAAAACTCCAAGCCACAATGAGGCTTGTGGGATCACGTAGCAGCGTCGCGACAGATGCACCACCGCCCAGCCAGCTAATGCGACACCTAATATTGCAAATAATCGGTGCATAATGACGCTGAGCACAATGTTATTGGATGTGATTTTCGCAATCGTTGCGGCAAGACCTAGCGCCACAGGACCATAGGGAGAAGGGGAGTGCGCCCAAATAAAAGGCACTGAGCGCGCTAACGCATGTTCAGTACCTAATAAATCCACAGGACCAGCACTGTACGGGTCATGACCCTGGAGAATTAATGCACCGTTGGCAAGATATGAATAGATATCTTGGGTAAACATTGGCGCACTGACGAGCAACGGCAAACTCCACGCCAAAAATGTGCGCTTGATAACAGACATGCTGATCACGCCATGTTTTGATTGTTGATGTCGTAACGCCACTCCAGTAAAAGGAGCCATAATCAACCATGCGAACACCAAAAGCCCGACCCCGACGAAACAGATCACTGTAGAGGTCTGCAGCATTCGGCCAAGTAAGGACCCAACCGGGTTTAAATGATACGGGGATTCGACAACCGGAAGCGCTCCGGCACCAAGTGCTCCAAGCCCAATCATAACCGCACCTAAAGTGCCTAACCAACGAATAAATGCAAACCGACGCAATTCCTGATAGCTCAAGGTCGGCAGTACAAAATGGCCAGTAAATGAACCTTGCGCGCCAACTGTATCGGATTCACGCAAGGTAATGCCGCCATTGCGGATAGGGGTGAGAAGGTCGACACCAACAGCAGTTTTCACCCATCCAGACGCATGATCGTAGCGGCTTAATGCATCTCCAAATTCATCTTCAACGCTATGCAGACTCGCGGCATGCTGCCCTGGAGTTCCAAAGCGCGACAACAGTCGGCGTTGCGGCTGTGTAGATGGGTCTGACTGGCTCACATGTGCAATAGTACTGCTCAACTCTCTTAGAATCCACGATGACACCCATGCACTCTGGCAACATTTACGATCTATACAGCGTTCTATACGGCACCGTGCGGGAAATGCGATGCTTAGCCTTGAAATGCTCGAAACACATCGTCACGATGCCATTGCGCCATTTGTCTCCTTGTAACCGTGCAACACTGCCGATCAAAGCAGTTTGTTTCCTAACGGTATTCTGAACTGCAAAGAGGTCGCAATGAGTATCCATGTCGGGCACTACACCCTTAGTTACCCCATTTTGATTGCACTCAACCCGAGAACACGTCCGAATAGTTTTGAACATCACGAACGCGCAATCATCACATCTAAGCTATATAGGCTGCCCTAAATAAACGAGGTGAGAGCGATAGGGAATTTTCCAGCTTGAAAGTTCGTCTATAATTAAGTAACACTAATGTTGTCTAAAAGGTGTTTTCCTTTTTTGACGGCTGTACCAAAGTATGAAACTCAAGGAGGTGAGAATGTTATGAGAAAAGAGCATGCAGAGTCTCGAACTACTGACGGTGAAACCCGTCGTGCCATCATGATGAGCTTGCTTCAACATGGCAGTCTTACAGCAACTCAACTGAGCCAGACGCTGAACCTTTCAGCTGCAGGTATTCGCCGCCATCTAGACATTCTTGTGGATGAAGGGCTTGCTGAACCGGCTCCACCACGACGACTCACTCAGGGTTCTCGTGGTCGCCCAGCAAAAGAATTTCGGCTCACACATGCAGGCAAACGCCAGTTTGGTCACGACTATGATGGCTTAGCAGCCCTTGCGCTTTCTGCGCTGAGGGAAACTGGTGGTGATGAAGCGGTGAAGGCTTTCGCTCGTAAACGTGCTGAAGCAATTGTCGCAAATGTTCATGTTGAAGAAGATGACGAGGATTCGCTGAGTAAAGCTGCAGAAGCATTAGTCACCGCGTTTAGCAATCAAGGATATGCAGCTACCATCACCAATGTTGGTCAAGGCGTGCAGATTTGTCAGCACCATTGTCCAATTTCTGAAGTCGCTGCTGAGTTCCCCGAACTTTGCGCTGCAGAACATGAAGTAATTGCCAACCTACTTGGCCATCATGTGCAACCATTAGCGTCAATTGCCAATGGTCACAGCGTGTGTACTACAAATATTCCACTGACCCCCATCCGGAAACAATAAAAGCGATAACGCCTTTACCAACAAGCTTGAAAGGAGCTAGGTATATGACCCAGGCGCCCCCAGCGGCAGGAGTTAGCAATCCTACGACCGACGATGAGATCATTGAATCAATCGGACCATATAACTACGGTTGGCATGATTCTGATGCTGCCGGACAGGCAGCACGCCGTGGACTCAATGAAGATGTCGTCCGCGATATTTCCGCCAAAAAGAATGAGCCAGAATGGATGCTCGAACTGCGTTTGAAGGCTTTGGGCATCTTTGATAAAAAACCGATGCCAACATGGGGTGCAGATCTTTCTGCTATCGATTTCGACAGCATTAAGTACTTCGTTCGTTCTACCGAAAAGCAAGCTACCAGTTGGGATGAGCTTCCAGAAGACATTAAAAATACCTATGATCGTCTGGGCATTCCAGAAGCTGAAAAGCAGCGCTTGGTTGCAGGTGTTGCTGCACAATACGAATCTGAAGTTGTGTATCACCAGATCCGTGAAGACTTAGAACGTCAAGGTGTCATCTTCCTAGACACAGACTCTGCGTTAAAAGAGCACCCAGAATTATTCCGTGAGTATTTCGGAACAGTGATTCCAGCTGGCGATAATAAGTTCTCTGCCTTGAATACTGCGGTATGGTCTGGTGGGTCATTTATCTACGTGCCAAAAGGTGTGCACGTCGATATTCCGCTGCAGGCATACTTCCGTATTAACACCGAAAACATGGGCCAATTCGAGCGCACCTTGATCATTGTTGATGAAGACGCTTATGTGCATTATGTCGAAGGATGTACCGCTCCTATTTACAAGTCCGATTCCTTGCACTCTGCAGTAGTCGAAATCATTGTGAAAAAGGGTGGCCGCTGCCGTTATACCACCATCCAGAACTGGTCGAATAACGTGTATAACCTGGTCACCAAGCGCACCAAGTGCGAAGAAGGTGCAACCATGGAATGGGTCGATGGCAATATCGGCTCCAAGGTTACGATGAAGTACCCAGCTGTTTGGATGACGGGTCCACACGCAAAGGGCGAAGTTTTGTCTGTCGCATTTGCTGGTGAAGGCCAGTTCCAAGACACAGGCGCCAAGATGGTACACATGGCACCATATACCTCTTCGAATATTGTCTCGAAGTCGGTTGCCCGTGGTGGTGGACGTGCTGCATACCGTGGCTTAGTTCGCATTAATGCCAATGCACATCATTCGACGTCAAACGTAGAATGCGACGCGTTGCTGGTAGATAATATTTCACGCTCTGATACCTACCCATATAACGACATTCGCAATGATCACGTTTCGTTGGGTCACGAAGCAACCGTGTCACAGGTTTCAGAAGAACAGCTGTTCTACTTAATGTCTCGTGGTATTGCAGAAGACGAGGCTATGGCAATGATTGTGCGTGGTTTCGTGGAACCAATTGCGAAAGAACTTCCGATGGAATACGCATTGGAGCTCAATCGCTTGATCGAATTGCAGATGGAAGGATCGGTGGGTTAATTATGACTAACATTGTCAAAAACGCAACTCCACATAATAACAAGGGAGACGTCTTTACTTCCTTTGCAGTCGCAGATTTCGACGTGCCAAAAGGTAAAGATGAAGTCTGGCGCTTCGTACCGCTTCGTCGCCTGCATGGGCTTCACGACGCTACGTTCGCAGCCCCAGTTGCACCTCAGCTGCAGGTTGAAATTCCAGCTGCTGCAGTCGGTGTCACAACCGCAGTCGTTGCCAAAGATTCCGAGCATGTTGGTATCGCTGGTGCACCAGTGGATCGCGTTGGCGCTCAAGCTTTCGAAGCAGCTCAAGACGTAACCTATGTGCAGTTTGCCGCGCAAAGCATCAACAAAGAACCAGTCATCATCACAGTAACTGGCCAAGGCATGGAAAACACCACCTTTGCCCATATTGTGATCGAAGTATTGCCAGAGGCAGAAGCTGTCGTTGATTTACGCTATGTTGGTTCAGGTATTCACGCCGACAACGTTGAGTTTGTCGTTGGAGATCATGCAAAACTGACTGTTATTGTTGATGCCTCCTGGAATGACGACGCAGTTCACCTTAATGGCCAAGTTGCAGTTCTTGGTCGCGCTGCAGTTTTGCGCCACTCTGCCGCAATTTTCGGCGGCGATGTTGTTCGTATGATTCCACGTGTTCGTTTCACCGCTCCTGATGGCGATGCTGAAATGCTTGGCGTGTACTTTGCAGATGACGGACAGTTCTTCGAACAGCGTTTGCTGATCGACCACGCTGTACCAAACTGCCGCTCAAATGTGCTGTATAAGGGCGCATTGCAGGCAGATCCAAACTCTGACAAACCAGAAGCCCACACCTCTTGGGTTGGCGATGTCTTAATTCGTGCAGGTGCACAAGGCACCAACACCTATGAAGCCAACCGTAACCTGGTCTTGACTGAAGGCGCACGTGCAGATGCCGTGCCGAATTTGGAAATTGAAACTGGCGACATTGCAGGTGCTGGTCACGCAGCTACTGTTGGTCGTTTCGATGACGAGCAGGAATTCTATTTGCGCTCTCGCGGCATTCCAGTTGCAGAAGCTCGCCGCTTGATCATTCGCGGCTTCTTCTCTGAGGTCATTGGCCGCATTCCTGTGGCTGAGATTCGCGAAACTTTGGAATCGCGTGTGATTGCAGAACTTGAAACACTGCAAGCCCGCTCGTCGCAAAGCAGCTAAGTCTGACTGCTTGTCCCACACACTGTCACTTCATATTTAATAAGGAAAAATTCAATGAGCACTTTGGAAATCCGTAACCTGCATGCCCAGGTGATTCCATCTGATGAAAATGCTGAGCCAAAGCCAATCCTCAAGGGCGTAAACTTGACCATTCGCTCCGGTGAAACCCATGCAATCATGGGACCAAATGGTTCTGGTAAGTCCACCTTGTCCTATACCATTGCAGGCCACCCACGCTACGAAGTCACCGAAGGTGAAGTTTTGCTCGATGGTGTGAATCTACTCGAGCTTGAAGTTGATGAGCGTGCACGCGCTGGTCTGTTCTTAGCAATGCAGTATCCAACTGAAATCCCTGGCGTTTCTATGGCAAACTTCTTGCGCAGTGCAGCAACTGCTGTGCGCGGCGAGGCTCCAAAACTGCGCGACTGGATGAAAGAAGTCAATAGCGCGCAAGAGCGTTTGCTCATTGACAAAGCATTCGCGCAGCGTTCTGTGAACGAAGGTTTCTCCGGTGGCGAAAAGAAGCGCCACGAGGTTTTGCAGCTTGACCTGCTGAAGCCAAAATTCGCCGTGATGGATGAAACCGACTCTGGTCTCGATGTTGACGCATTGCGTATTGTTTCGGAAGGCATTAATCGTTACCGCGACGAAAACAATGGCGGCATCTTGCTCATCACGCACTACAAGCGCATTTTGAACTATGTTAAGCCAGATCACGTGCACGTGTTTGCTGATGGCCGTATCGTAACTTCCGGTGGACCAGAACTTGCAGACGACCTGGAAGCAAACGGTTACGATCGTTACTTGGCATAAACTGCTTGTTGTTCGCGTTTGATCCGAAAGAAAGATACACCAATGTTTTCACAAGCTGACGGCACACTCGATACCACAGCAATCCGCAATGAGTTTCCGATTCTGCAACGTACGGTACGCGGAGAGAAACCATTGGTGTATCTCGATTCCGGAGCAACTTCGCAACGACCATTACGGGTGTGGCAAGCCGAAGAACAATTCGTCTTCCACACCAATGCGCCTGTACATCGAGGCGCATATCAGTTGGCAGAAGAAGCCACCGATGCTTATGATCAAGCACGTGCCGCGATTGCCGCTTTTGTTGGCGCAGATCCAGCCGAGCTGGTCTTTACCAAAAATGCCACCGAGGCATTAAATCTTGTTGCCTATGCCTTAGGCGATCAACGTGCTGGAAAATATGCGGTAGGACCTGGCGATACTGTTGTCGTCACAGAACTCGAACATCACGCAAACTTAATTCCATGGCAAGAGCTTTGCCGACGCACGGGCGCAACGTTGCGCTGGTTAAAATCAACCTCTGATGGTCGCATTGACACTGAATCTCTAGATTTCGACCAAAGTGTCAAGGTTCTAGCCTTTACACATCAGTCGAATGTTACCGGTGCCATCGCAGACGTCGAAAAGCTGGTGGCAAAGGCTCGTGCTGTTGATGCACTCGTGGTACTTGATGCATGCCAATCAGTACCGCATATGCCAGTTAATTTCCATGCCCTGGATGTAGATTTCGCTGCATTTTCTGGACATAAAATGCTCGGACCTACCGGCGTCGGCGCGCTCTATGGCAAAGCCGAATTGCTGGAACAATTGCCACCATTTTTAACTGGTGGCTCCATGATCGAAATCGTCACCATGGAACATGCAACTTATGCGTCACCGCCAGAGCGTTTTGAAGCTGGCACGCAAATGACCAGCCAAGTTATTGGACTCGGTGCTGCTGTGAACTTTTTAACCGAAGTTGGGATGGATCGCATTGCGGCTCATGAACATGCGCTGACTGCCTATGCGTTGGAACAACTTAGCAATGTGCCTGGGTTAAAGATTGTAGGGCCAACAACTGCCACACAACGTGGCTCGGCAATTAGTTTTACGCTTGCTGGCGTGCATCCACACGATTTGGGCCAGGTTCTTGATGAACATGGTGTGTGTATCCGAGTTGGACATCACTGTGCGTGGCCGATTCATCGTTGTTTAGATGTACAATCAACTGCGCGTGCGTCATTTTATTTGTACAACACGTTTGCAGAAGTTGATGCGTTAGTGCAAGCTATTCAAGCTACTTTAGAATTTTTCGGCATCACACACAGTCAGTAACGAGCACAATCTCAGGACATTAGTTTTTATGAATCTTGAATCGATGTATCAAGAAGTGATCTTGGATCACTACAAACACCCAAGTCATGCCGGGTTGCGTGATGATTTTCAATCTGAAGTTCACCATGTGAACCCTTCATGCGGCGATGAACTTACCTTACGCCTCCACTTGTCTGAGGATCAGCAGACCATTACTGATATTTCTTATGACGCACAGGGATGTTCGATTTCACAGGCATCTACCTCCGTGATGACAGATGAGATTATTGGCAAGCCATTAGATGAGGCACTTGGCAAGCTTGAAGAGTTTGAAAAGATGATCACCTCTCGTGGCACCTATGCTGGTGATGATGAAATTATTGGTGATGGCATAGCGTTTGCTGGTGTTGCGAAGTATCCAGCACGTGTGAAGTGCGCACTTTTAGGTTGGAAAGCATTTCAAGCAGCAGTATCTGAAGCAGTGAAGGAACAGTCATGAGTGAACATAACGAGCACAACGAGCATAACGCTGACGAGCCAGAGAAGACCATCTTGGATCATGCTGAAGCTGCACGCCAGGCAGCGGCAGACCGTCCTGAGCAAAGCCCAGAAGACCAGGCTAAAGCATTTGATATTGAAGAATATCTTCGCGATGTGATCGATCCAGAGCTGGGTATTAACGTGGTTGACCTTGGCTTGGTCTACGATATTTGGATCGATTCCGTTGGTGAAGCACATGTTAATATGACCCTTACGTCACCTGCATGTCCACTAACTGATGTGATTGAAGATCAAGCCCAGCAGGCCGTCGTGGGTAATAATGTGGTATCCAAACTGCATCTGCACTGGGTGTGGTTGCCAGCTTGGGGTCCACATATGATTACTGAAGAAGGCCGCGAACAACTGCGCGCTTTGGGTTTCTCGGTCTAAACCATAGTTTTTAAGAGAAAACACTTGTGTGTGTTCTCAAGCTTGTTGCGAACCGTCTGCGTGAGAGTCAGCATGCAGGCGGTTTTCGCTGTTGTGTGCATCGCCTACCGCAACCGTCTGAAAAGATGAGTTGCCGCTGTGAAACTGATAGGATAACCCTTCGTGATTGTGACTTCTGATTTTGAAGTACGAGTTGGTGCTCGTACCTTGCTCAATGCCCCTGGCCAACATCTGCGCGTTCAACCTGGCGATCGCATTGGTCTGGTGGGCCGCAACGGTGCTGGTAAAACCACAACCATGCGTATTCTAGCGGGGGAGACTGAACCGTATGGTGGCAGCGTGATTCGCTCAGGATCATTAGGCTATTTGCCGCAGGATTCACGCGAAGGCAATATTGAGCAAACCGCGCGAGAACGCGTATTAAGTGCGCGTGGCCTAGATACCATTCAGCGCAATATGGAGCGCCAACAAGAGATCATGGAAACCACCCTAGATGATCGCAAGCGAGATCAGGCAATTAAAAAATATGCCAAGCTTGAAGAGCGGTATCATGCACTCGGTGGTTATGAAGCAAATTCAGAAGCTGCCCAAATTTGCGATAACCTCGGCTTACCGGCCCGTATTTTAGATCAGCAACTCAAAACTTTATCTGGTGGTCAGCGTCGTCGCGTGGAACTTGCTCAGATCCTCTTCGCAGCTTCTGCCGGCTCTGGTAAATCCGAAACCACATTGCTTCTCGACGAGCCCACCAACCACCTCGATGCCGATTCGATCCAGTGGTTGCGCGGTTTCTTATCGAAACATGAAGGTGGCTTGATTATGATTAGCCACGATGTTGATTTGCTCGAAGCCGTCTGTAATAAAGTATGGTTCTTAGACGCTGTTCGTGCCGAAGCTGATGTCTACAATATGGGCTATAAGAAATATCTTGATGCTCGAGCAACCGATGAAGCACGCCGTCGTCGAGAGCGCGCAAATGCTGAAAAGAAAGCAGCTGCGCTGAAAGATCAAGCTGCACGTCTGGGTGCGAAAGCCACCAAAGCTGCCGCGGCAAAGCAGATGCTTGCTCGTGCTGAGCGGATGATGGGCCAGCTTGATGAAATTCGCGTGGCTGATCGTGTTGCGCATATTAAGTTTCCAGATCCAGCGCCATGCGGTAAAACGCCTTTGCATGCAACTGGGTTGACGAAAATGTATGGCTCTTTGGAAGTCTTTGCTGGTGTCGATCTTGCGATTGATAAAGGTTCACGCGTGGTTGTGCTTGGCTTTAACGGTGCTGGTAAGACCACCTTATTAAAGCTTTTAGCTGGTGTGGAACGCACCGATGGGGAAGGCGGCATTGTTTCAGGACATGGCCTAAAAATTGGCTATTTTGCACAGGAACACGACACCATCGATCCAGATAAAACGGTATGGGAAAATACCGTAGCTGCGAGTCCAGAAGCTGATGAGCAAGATTTACGCGGTTTACTAGGTGCATTTATGTTCTCTGGTGATCAACTGCAACAGCCAGCGGGAACCTTATCAGGTGGTGAAAAAACTCGTTTGGCGTTAGCTGGTTTGGTCTCTTCCAAGGCAAATGTGCTGCTACTCGATGAGCCAACCAACAACCTCGACCCGGTCTCACGTGAACAAGTACTTGATGCTTTGCGCACCTATCAAGGTGCGGTGGTACTTGTGACACACGATCCTGGTGCAGTTAAGGCCTTGGAGCCTGAACGCGTGATCGTGCTACCAGATGGTGACGAAGATCTATGGAGTGATGAGTATATGGAGATCGTGGAGTTGGCCTAGACTCGACAGTATGAAACAACACTCTCATAATTGTGCTCTTTGCACACGATGGGCTGAACACCCATATCGAAAATTCTTGTTAGGGTATCTGGCCCTCGATATCTTCAGCAAACTCGTTGCCTGGCATTTTCTGTATCATTTGCCTGCCGAGAAGATTCGTGGTTCGAAAAAGAAGTGGTTGCTAATCACGTGTATCGATTTCATCGGTGTACCGTGGTTTTTCCTCAAAGGTATTCGTTACCGCAAGCAATAACATACGCGGTATTCCTGCATCATTTCTATAACCCGTTCTCATATGCGGTACACAAACGCCAACACCGAGGAGTACAAAGATCTGTGCTCCTCGGTGTTGTATTAGGGCAAGCAGCCGTGATTAGTTTCTAAAACCATGCACTGGTGCAGGGATATATCCGCCACGGGAAATGAATTCATCATTTCCAACGGTGGAAACCTCAATGACTGGTGCATAACCTAAGAGGCCACCGAAATTCACTTCATCACCTGGAACTGTTCCAGGTACTGGAATCACGCGCACAGCGGTGGTTTTATGGTTCATCACGCCAATGGCAGCTTCGTCAGCGATCATGCCTGAAATCAATGCTGCAGAGCTATCACCTGGAATTGCCACCATATCCAGTCCCACTGAACAAATAGCAGTCATGGCTTCGAGTTTGTCAATCGAAATACTGCCAGCACGTACTGCGTCGATCATGCCTTTATCTTCCGATACTGGGATAAACGACCCTGAAAGTCCGCCAACACGTGAGCATGCCATCATGCCACCTTTTTTCACCGCATCATTGAGCAGCGCTAATGCCGCTGTAGTGCCGTGGGTGCCGACCTGCGAGAGTCCCATATGTTCAAGAATATGGGCCACACTATCGCCTAATTCAGCAGTCGGTGCTAATGAAAGATCTACAATGCCAAACGGTACGCCCAAGCGTTGCGACGCCATTGTGCCAACCAGTTGGCCGGCACGAGTAATCTTGAATGCGGCTTTCTTAATAGCTTCTGCGACTTCGTCCAAAGAAGCACCGTCGAGATTGCCCAATGCTCGATTGACCACACCTGGGCCAGAAACACCAACCGATACCACACAGTCTGCTTCTTCAACGCCGTGGAACGCACCTGCCATAAATGGGTTATCACCAACGGCATTGGCAAATACTACGAGCTTGGCGCAGGCGATTGCAGAACGATCTTTGGTTAATTCTGCAGCTTCTTTCACAACAGTTCCCATCAGGGCAACTGCATCCATATTAATGCCAGCTCGTGAGGAGCCAATATTGACCGACCCGCACACAATATCTGTTTCGCTTAATGCTTGTGGAATCGAACGGATCAGACGTTCATCACCTGGTGTCATGCCTTTTTCTACCAGTGCTGAATAACCACCAATGAAATTCACACCAACTGCTTTGCCTGCTGCATCCAGTGCCCGGGCGATAGCAATTGGATCACCTGCCACTGACTGTGCAATAAGCGAAATTGGGGTGACAGAGATGCGCTTATTGACAATTGGAATGCCCAGCTCACGTTCAATTTTTTCGCACTCCGCCACAAGGTCTTTCGCCTTGGTGGTGATCTTGTCATACACTGCCTGGCAGGTTTGATCCATATCACCGCGCACACAATCAAGCAGGGAAATACCCATGGTCACTGTGCGAATATCGAGACGATAGTGCTCAATCATCTCGATGGTTTCCAAAATAGAGGACGTTGAAATATTAAAATCCATAATCGCCAAGCCCGCTTAGATGGTATTCATTGCTTCGAAAATGGCTTGCGATTGAATGCGAATGACTAATTGTTGCTCGCGTTCAACCAGCGCCATGGCTTCTTGAATCGCGGTGATATCCAGCTTGGTCTCATCAAACGAGACATGCAAAATCATCGTAAAATAGCCATCCATCAAGGTCTGTGAAACATTGTTGATGTTGACTTCAAGAGTGGCCAAAGCGGTAGAGACGGCGGCAATAATGCCGGTGTGATCTGCACCTGTAACAGTCATAATCGCAAACATGAACTCCATGTTACAACTGTTTGTTCACACTGGCCTAACTTCGAACCGACCCATCAACGCAATACTAGCGTTGCTGCCCAGGCTCAAACCCACGAGCGTAGTCTAAAAAGTTCCGCAAAATTTGATGCGCATGAGAAGAATCATGTGCTTGCAGGGAAGCAACAATTGTGGAGAAATCTTCTGGCGAAAAATAGCCATAATCCATAAAAAAGCGCATCCGACGTTCGGTGCCAAGCGCATCCATTTCCAAATGAAACTGACTTGCCCACACATGTTCCCGATACCGAATAAACTGATACGGGCAGGTTGGGCCACTCGCGAGCACCTGAACTTCAGGCCCAAGCGTTGCCACTGATTCACGATGCCCTGTAAAGGCTGTGAATGTCCGTGGGATATTGTGCAATAAAACGTCGTCGGCAAGCACTTCGACCTCAGTTGGACTGGTTTGCTCAGGATGCTGCTTATCGACGCTGCCACCAGTCAAAAGAGCCAACAATCCAATACCAAAGCAGATTAAAAATGTTGGCTTGCCACTGTGAATAATCTCATTGACTTTGGTATGCACATACTGCTGGTATTCCGAATACGTCTCATCGGTGATATTCAACGAGCTGCCGCCAATCACAACGCCGGCATATGGGGCTAGGTCAGGAATCGCAACCGATTGGTCTGACACTACAATGTGATCAAAATCAGTTGCTTTATAACCAGTAGTGCGTAAGAGATCCTGGAATTCTGATTCAGCAACCTTTGGTCCAAGTTCACCTGATCGAAGGGAAAGAAAGAGTAAGTCAGCCATAAGGATTTTTATTCTAGCCTGTTCTGTCTACTGACGGCGAACGCTGCCTTCTACAATATCTAAAACCGCATCGAGATCTTTAACCGAGGCACCAGATGCAATTCGAGTAATAAATCCATCTAGCATGGTTTCCAAATAGGTATGCAGTACTTCGATCGAAACGTCGTCACGCAAGCCGCCATATTTCGCTTTAGCAGTTAAGCGTTCTAGCACGGCATCGTCGAGAATTTTTTGATGATCCAGCCATCGAGCGCGAAAACTTGCATCAGTGCGTAGCATTGAGGAAATTTCGAGCCTGGTGGAAAGCCAATCATATTTATCTGGGTAGGTAATCATGTCGCGCATGACTTCGACAAGGCCGTGATCAGCTACAACTGCCGCCATTCGTGATGCGTCTTCGCGAGCAAGCGCAAGAAAGAGGTTTTCTTTATCACTGAAGTGGTGGAAAATTGCACCTCTGGATTTCCCAGTAAATTCTTCCAAACGCCGCACCGTTGCGCCTTCGTAGCCATATTCAGCAAAACATTTCCGCGCACCATCAAGAATTTCTTGGCGACGTTGGTTCAGTTCAACATGTGAAACAACTGGCATGGTGGTATGTTCAACCTCCTTCCAATGTACAAAAGTATAGCAATAGAGCAACAGGGGCTGAAAACCTGCAATTGGTTTTGAGCCCCTGGCTACAACGACAGTCCATCATCATCATAAATACGACGATGGGCTGTCACTACACAGTAGATTAAGACTGTGCCATATTCCGCAGCACGTACTGCAAGATACCACCGTTGCGGTAGTAGTCAGCCTCACCTGGTGTATCGATACGAACAACTGCGTCGAACTCAACAACATCGCCGTTGGTCTTAGTTGCGGTGACATGAACAGTCTTCGGGGTAATACCCTCGTTCAATGCTTCGATACCGGTGATATCGAAGGTTTCGTGACCGTCCAAACCAAGGGACTCATGGGTTTCACCAGCAGGGAACTGCAGTGGGATGACACCCATACCGATCAAGTTCGAACGGTGAATACGCTCGAAGGATTCGGTAATAACTGCCTTGACACCCAACAGGTTCGTACCCTTTGCCGCCCAGTCACGAGAAGAACCGGTACCGTATTCCTTACCGCCGAGAACGACCAACGGAATACCAGCAGCCTTATAATTCTCACAAGCGTCGAAGATAAATGCCTGTGGTGCATCTTCCTTGGTGAAGTCCAAGGTATAGCCACCGGCGATATCGACGAGCTGGTTTTGCAAACGGATATTTGCAAAGGTACCGCGCATCATCACTTCGTGGTTACCGCGACGAGAGCCCAAGGAGTTGTAGTCTTGGCGTGCCACACCGTTGGCATCCAGATATTGTGCAGCTGGAGTACCAGGCTTAATGGAAGAAGCAGGGGAGATGTGGTCAGTGGTGACAGAGTCGCCCAACTTTGCCAACACGCGTGCACCCTTGATGTCTTGGACAGGTTCTGGAACCATGGTCATGCCATCGAAGTATGGTGCCTTGCGGATGTAGGTCGAAGACTCATCCCATTCGAAGGTCTTACCAGTTGGGATCTGCAATGCTTGCCAAGAAGCGTCACCTTTGAATACGTCAGCATAGTCAGCTTCGTAAAGTTCACGAGAAATAGACTCAGCAATAGTTGCTTCGATTTCTTCAGTGGATGGCCAGATGTCCTTCAAGAACACATCGTTGCCATCTTGATCTTGACCCAGTGGCTGAGTGTCGAAGTCGAAGTCCATGGTGCCAGCGATTGCGTATGCAATCACCATAATTGGCGAAGCCAGGTAGTTCATCTTCACATCTGGGGAGATGCGGCCTTCGAAGTTACGGTTACCAGACAACACTGCGGTTGCAGTCAGGTCATGCTCGTTAATTGCTGCAGAGATTTCTTCTGGGAGTGGACCGGAGTTACCGATGCAAGAGGTACAACCGAAACCTGCGAGGTAGAAGCCAAGTGCCTCAAGATCCTTCCACAAATCTGCGCGCTGGTAGTAACCATCGACAACCTGAGAGCCTGGAGCACATATGGTCTTAACCCAAGGCTTTGCCTTCAGACCCTTAGCTGCAGCCTTACGAGCAATCAAACCAGCACCAACCATCACCGATGGGTTCGAGGTGTTGGTGCAAGAGGTGATCGATGCAATGGCAACCATGCCGTGATCAAGGGTGAATTCGCCGCCATTTGGTGAGGTCACGACCACTGGACGGGAGATACGACCTTCTGCGCCAAGTGCTGCAGACTCGCCGTTACCTGCACGAGAAGAGTTATAGTTTGCCTCGAAGTTACCGGAAGCCTTAACTGGAGCAACGGTTTCGGTATCAGAGGTGTAGTTTGGCAGATCCTTGCGGAACTGTTCTTTTGCAGCAGACTGCAAAATGCGGTCTTGTGGACGCTTTGGACCAGCCAAGGAAGGTACCACGGTGGACAAATCAAGTTCGAGGTACTCAGAGTACTCAGCTTCTGGAGCGTCTTGCTCCAGCCACATGCCCTGAGCCTTTGCATATGCTTCGACCAAAGCAATTTGCTCTTCTGGACGACCAGTCAAGTGCATGTACTTGGTGGTTTCTTCGTCGATTGGGAAGATCGCACAAGTCGAGCCGAATTCTGGAGACATATTACCGATCGTTGCACGGTTTGCCAGTGGAATAGACTTCACACCATTGCCGTAGAACTCAACGAACTTCTGCACTACGCCATGCTCGCGCAGCATCTCAGTAATCGTCAGCACAACGTCGGTAGCGGTTACACCAGCAGGAATTTCACCGGTGAGCTTAAAGCCAACAACCTTTGGAATAAGCATGGAGACTGGCTGGCCAAGCATTGCAGCTTCAGCCTCAATACCGCCAACACCCCAACCAAGAATACCGAGACCATTTTCCATGGTGGTGTGAGAGTCAGTACCAATACAGGTATCTGGGTATGCCAAACCATCGTTATCAAAGACAACGCGTGCCAGATACTCAATATTTACCTGGTGCACAATACCGGTTCCTGGAGGAACCACGCGGAAGTTCGAGAAGTTTTCAGCACCCCAACGCAGGAACTGGTAACGCTCTTCATTGCGCTCGTATTCAATTTCAACGTTTTGCTTCAAGGATTCAGCCGAACCAAAAGCTTCCACAATCACGGAGTGGTCAATGACCATCTCAGCTGGATTCAGTGGATTCACCTGATCTGGGTCGCCACCTAAAGTCTTGACAGCTTCACGCATCGTCGCGAGGTCGACAACGCAAGGAACGCCGGTAAAGTCTTGCATCAACACACGTGCAGGCGTGAACTGAATTTCAATGCTTGGTTCTGCTTGTGGATCCCACTGCGCAATTGCCTGAATATGTTCAGCAGTAATATTTGCGCCATCTTCAGTACGCAGCAAGTTCTCACCGAGTACCTTCAAAGAATATGGCAGTTTTTCCATACCTGGCACAGCTTGCAACGCGAAGTAGTCATAGGACTTCTCGCCAACTGTAAGCGTGCTCTTGGCGTTAAAAGAGTTCTTGCTCTCTGACACGTTGAGCTCCATTTCCTCGTCCAGACAGATAGTCTTGATTCCAATTACTTGTCTGAAAGTATGTAAGTGTAAAAAATTCTATTTCCGCATAGGAGTGCGGGATTTCGCGCTCGAATATAAAGCGATACACTTCATGATCGTCGCCTGACGCACATTCTAACAGTACAACCGTTCTGTAAAGTAATAAAAACCACTTTTTTTGAAAATTTTTTCCACACTTCCCCCACGTTCGCACAGATAAACAGCCATGCCTAACCTAAGTCATTTACCAATCCACCAAAATATACATGCCCTGACATGCAGGTTTTTGAAACATTGCACATTTACGTAAAAATCATCAATATTTCAAACTTGGCCACATCCGAAAGATAGGGACAAAAGTTTACCCACAGCAGGGGGTATAATGTAAACGCAACGCTTCAACCTCACGCCACATCGACCACCTTGAAAGAATGAGTTATGTTACCTCCAGGCATTTCGCCAGACACACTTCTCCAAGAGCTCAAACATGACGGCATCGCCATGGAAGTGGCCCATCCCGACCTTGAGGCGGCGCTCCATACAACAGTTACAGACCTTGCCACCCAGCCAAACGATATTGGCATCGTTATTCTCGATCACACGCCAACACATACACCACAACTACGCGACCTTGCGCAGCACATGCTTGATCACTCAACCTATGAACTTGTCATAGTACGAACGCCTCACTCTGCTGCAGTAGTCTCCCATGGACACTCACGCGCAATGCTCGAGCAAGCGCAACATAGTCTAGTTTCCAGCCCTGACTATATAGATGGATTTCGACAATTCATACTTGCCATCCATCAAGAATCAACAGGTCTCCAGCTTTGGCCACTGGTAGTCCTAAGCATAATCTGCGTAATGGCTTTGACACTTATAATCTGGCAGTCAAGGTCTAGAACTTAACTGCAATTAACAATGTAGAGCTCTGTTTACATAACGACGCGCCGATAATTCTTAAAGTGTATTGCAAATCACACTATAGATACTTTTAACCCAAAGTTCCTTGTCAAGTACATAATTATATCTAAAGTGACCTCTGTGACTTGTGGGAATAAAAGAAATTTAAGTGGATATAGATTTCAATGTGGTCTATGGTTTGAATAACGACTCATGAGTCGATTCTAGAAACTTGACTAACATGGTTTCTGACTATTTACCTCAAATTGTTGCGCCTGTGGGGAAGCAAGTTGCGGCATAAGAGGATCAAATAGTCTTTATGCCTATTTTGAACAAGGAGTCCTTGTGCACAAATTTGTTCGCGCAATCGCACTTGCTGCCACAATCGCGTGTGTATCGTCGTTACACCCGATTTCATTAGCACAGCCAGCGAACCCATCTGATCAAGAGCTCTCACAAGCCCACACTCAGCTTAAGGCTAAAGAAAGTTCTTTGGCAGAACTGAGTTCCGTCATCGTGCAAGCCGATAAGGCAATTGCAGATGCCGAAATGACTATGGGTAGTCTTCGTGAACAAGTAAACAAAGCACTTGTTGATCTCAGTGAAGCTGAACAGGCTGCACAGCAGGCTCGTGATGCAGTCGGCCAGGCGCGTGGCGATTTGGAAAACACGCAAACCAAGATTGTGCACGCTCAGCAGACTCTCGATGAGATTTCTCGTTCCGTGTATCGACAAGGTTCGACAAAAATAGTGGGGGATATTAGCGGTAAAAATACCAGTAAAGATGCACTGGATCGCCAAACCCTTATTCGTACACAAATTGCAGAACAGCGTAAAGCAGTTGACGATCTAGATTTGTTGCGTACGCGCCAGGCAAATCATGAGTCAGAATTGCGTGCGCGCAAAATTGTTGCCGAGAAAAAAGAGCAAGAAGCTGTTCGTGCGAAAGAAGCTGCTGAACAAGCAATTGAAGAAAACTCTGCGCTGCTTGCAACCAAGCAGCAAGAATATCAGCAATTGCTTGAAGAACGCGCAGCTGCACAGTCTCAACTTGATATTGCAAAAGCGACAGCTGAGCAGTTAGAAAGCCAACGCGCCGAATACGATGCGTATCAACAAGCAGAGGCTGAGCGGGTAGCTGCTCAAGAGGCTGCACGTCTTGCGCTAGAGAAGCAACAACGCGCTGAGGCGGAAGCGAAAGCTAAAGCAGAGGCTGAAGCACGTGCAGCAGAAGCAGCTCGCCAGGCAGCTGCAGCCGTTGCTCAAGCGAAAGCAGAGCAAGAACGTCAAGCTGCTCAGGCAAAGCAAAAAGAGGCAGAACAACTCGCTCGTCGCGCTGCTGAAGCCGCTCAAGCGGCGCAGGCACAAGCAGCTGCAGATAAGGCAGCTCAAGAAGCTGCAGCGGCACAACAGCGTGAAGCTGCAAAACAAGCTGCTCAGGCATCGACTGAGTTGGTACAGGCTCTCGCTGCAGCAGCAGAAGCATCAACTCCAACTGCCGCAAATGTACCTGCAGCAGCGGCGCCTAGTGATCAGGATACATCTCAGCAAACACCTTCAGTTGCAGATGCTGCAAAGATAGCGGAAGACATTTATGTCACGTTGGAAGATGCCACGAACAATGCAGCAAGCACGTCTACACCTGATGCAGAACCAAACACTGCACCTGATGCAGCACCAAGCGAATCAACACCTGATACAGAGCCACTTGTCGATGGTGATCGCAATGCTCGGATTGAAGCAGTCATTAGTCGTGCACTGAGCCAAGTCGGCACACCATACGCCTGGGGTGGTGGCAGCCTGAACGGTCCAACGAAGGGCATTAAAGATGGTGGCACAGCCGATCGTCATGGCGACTATTCAAAAGTCGGTTTCGACTGCTCCGGCTTAGTACTGTACGCATTCGGTGCCGCAGGATTGAAATTGCCTCATTACACCGGCTATCAATATCAGCACGGTACGAAAGTGAGTCCAACAGAAATGCAGCGTGGCGACTTAATCTTCTACGGACCAAATGCTGAGAATCATGTGGCCATTTATATTGGTGATGGTCAGATGGTTGAAGCACCACAATCTGGTTCAACGGTTCGAGTTGCGCCTGTGCGTTGGGGCGGTATGAGCCCATACGTCGTTCGTTTACTCTAATGATCTCTTGATTTTGTACAATCTCCTCAATTGCTAAGCAATTGAGGAGATATTGCTATATCAATCAAAAGTAGTGCTAGTCTTGCTACTTATGAACGCCCCCATTGATGCAGTGTTAGTGTTAAGCTTCGGAGCTCCAGAGAAGTCTGAAGATGTTATGCCTTTTCTTCGCAATGTCACTAGAGGCCGTGGTATTCCAGATCATCGCCTAGCAGAAGTCGCTGAACACTATCATCATTTTGATGGTTTCAGCCCATTGAATGCGTGCAACCAAGAAATTATCCGAAACGTCGAACACGCTTTACGCTCGAACAATATCGACCTACCAGTGTATTTCGGCAATCGCAATTGGCATCCGTTTGCTTCCGACACAATCACCACCATCGCGCAAGCAGGGCACAAACACGTTGCGGTCTTCGCGACTTCTGCTTGGGGCGGATTTTCTGGCTGCAAGCAATACCAAGACGATATCGTGCACATGCGCGAACATCTTGCCACATCAAGCTACCCCGCAATCCGATTTACTCGTTTAGCGCAGTTTTTCAACCACCCAATCTTTATCCATGCGAATGCCAATGCTATACGCGCTCGTTATGCAGAGTTTGCTGCAGAAGGAGTTGCAAATAAAGATATTCGCCTAGTGTTTACAGCCCATTCAATCCCAGTTGTTGCCGATCACCACTCTGGCACTGCAGATGAAGGTCCGCTGTATTCTAGCCAAGTCACAGAAGCTTGCCGCTTGGTTGCAGAAGAACTAGGCCTCACCAACTATGATCTGGTGTGGCAATCAGCCTCAGGTGATGGCAAGGTACCATGGCTCGATCCCGATATTGTCGACTATGCCAAGGCACAAGCGGCACAAGGGGTGAAGTACTTACTGGTTAGCCCAATTGGTTTTATTTCCGACCATATGGAAGTGATCTGGGATTTAGATAACGAACTCCAAGATGAAGCCACCGCACTTGGGATGCACGTCAAACGCGCTGCCACAGTTGGTCATATGCCAGAATTTGCGGACATGATCCTTGAGTTGCTCTTAGCAGCAGGAGAGCATAATACTCCTCGCAGCTTAGGAACCATGCCTGTCAAAGGCTGTACCGTCAATGGTGAACCATGTGCACCAAGCTGTTGTCAGCCAGCCAAACGGCCCCATTCTGCCACTGCATAATGCACCGCAGACATCCGTGCCTGACGCACTGCCATTGCCAGTTCTAAGAGCACAGGATCATATCGATGCTGGCCATAGTGGTTCAGCACGGTTTCAACAATTGCACTAAGCCGGTTTGCACGCGCGAGTAATTTCACGCTGCGAGCCGGCGTTGCTGCAGGTAATCCAGGAATATCATAGTGATCGTGCAGCGTGCCTACCTTCAAACGAGGATCCACCCGAACCTCATGACTTGGAATTGCCGTATCAATCAACCTCGCAGCACGCCGCGCAGCTTCTGCAAGCTGCAAGTCTGCTTCACCTGGCAGTAATATTCCTGGATATGGCAAAGGATACTCACGATGCTGCCAAATCATGCCATCGGGGATCGCATGTGGGACAAGCACAGTAGAACTGCCAAGCAATATTGCGTGTTGGCTGCCGATACTCGGCCCCAAAGATTGTCCAGCACCACCAAATAAAAAGGTTAATGCAGGAACTTCATGGCCTATCGGAGCATGGGTACGTACAATTTTTGCAAGATCCACCAGGTGCTCAGGAGCGTCGTCAAGCATATGCGGACCATCAAGCTCTAATAAGGATGCATGCAGCTCATCGAACGAAACATGTCCGTACAGCCACGCACCGAACCAGAGACTAATATTTTGTACCGGCGAGTAAAAGTCATTCATCGTACTGATACTCTAGTAGGGTTTTAGCTCGTGAGAGAATATGGCGATATTTTTCAAAAGAAAACTGGCCCAACGTACCCTGTCGTACCGGTCAGTATCGACGATGTGCTTGAAGTGCTTGCCGACGGTTTTGTGGGGGCAATTGTTGGGTTTGAAAAAACCTATGATGGCGATTTCGTGCGTTTAGAAGATCGACGCGGGGTTGAAAGACTGGTCAAGATTCGAAACGGTGCTTTTTTGATTGACGGTCAGCGTGTGTCGATTCAGCGAAAAGTTGCGAAGCAACAACCACAACGCAGTAATTCAGGATCGATCAAAGTTGCCAATGTCGAAGCTAAAGTGGCTGCTCCTTCACGTATTTGGGTAGAAGGTATCCATGATGCAGCCATTGTGGAAAAGATTTGGGGGCACGATTTACGTGTCGAAGGTGTCGTGGTGGAATATCTCGAAGGCCTCGATAATCTTGAGCAGCGCCTGGCAGAGTTTCAGCCGAGTGCAACGCGACGTATCGGTGTCTTGGCAGATCACTTGATTACCGGAAGCAAAGAAATGCGCTTGACCCAAGATGTTGGCCCGCATGTGTTGGTCACAGGACATCCTTTTATCGACATTTGGGCCGCGGTGAAACCTGAACGATTAGGGATTCGTACATGGCCTGAGATTCCATATGGTCAAGATTGGAAAACAGGTATTTGCCAACAATTACGGTGGGGAAGTACTCAAGAAGGATGGAATCGGGTGTATCGCGCTGTCAACACCTACAAAGATGTTGATGCAACGTTAATTGGGGCAGTAGAACGGCTTGTCGATTTTGTGACAAATCCTAGCCTGTCAAAGCAAGATTTACTGTAACATCGAGAAGTATGGGAGCACTTATTTGGTTAGTTGCTGGAATCTTGCTCGCAAGTGCTGAACTGTTCGTGGGCGAACTTACGCTGTTCATGCTTGGACTTGCGGCACTGACAACCGCTGGCGCTGCCTATTTTTACCCTTCAGTGACAGTTGAGCTGGTTGTGTTTAGCGTAAGCGCATTGGCAACCGTAGTATTGCTCAAACCGCTACTGCATTCACGCATTATGCCTGCCGCAGCCTTAAGCGCACAGCAAGAACTACATGGCAAACGAGCAATCGTGTTGGAAACTGTTGACGATCATAATGGCCAAATTAAAATTGATGGTGAGATCTGGTCGGCTCGCAGTTTTATTCCCACCGAAGTGCATCCACCAGGAACAGCTGTAGATGTGATGTCAATTGATGGGCCAATAGCATTTGTTTCGAAAGGAATCGAGTTATGAGCAGCTTAATTGCAGGTGTGCTACTGACTGTGATTGTGGGCGTGATCCTCTTTCAATCAGTAGCCCTCATCCCGCAGGGCGAAGCGGCAGTCATTGAACGTCTCGGACGCTATACTCGCACTGTTTCCGGTGGCGTGACGTTTTTGATCCCAATTATTGATCGCGTACGCCAACGCGTCGACACTCGTGAACGAGTGGTAAGTTTCCCACCACAAGCGGTGATCACCCAAGATAACCTTACTGTGGCCATCGATACTGTTGTCACATTCCAAATCAATGATGCAGCAAAAGCTATTTATGGTGTCGATAACTATATTGTCGGCGTCGAGCAGATCTCGGTTGCAACGTTGCGTGACGTCGTCGGCGGTATGACATTAGAGGAAACTTTAACCAGCCGTGAAGTTATTAACCGACGTCTGCGCGGTGAGCTGGATGCAGCAACGACGAAGTGGGGCTTGCGTATTTCTCGTGTGGAGCTGAAAGCCATTGATCCGCCACCATCGATTCAGCAATCCATGGAAATGCAGATGAAGGCAGACCGCGAAAAACGTGCCATGATTTTGCAGGCAGAAGGTCGTCGTGAATCCGATATTCGTACTGCTGAGGGAGAAAAACAAGCACGAATTTTAGCTGCTGAAGGTGAAAAACATGCAGCGATTCTGCGAGCTGAAGCAGAACGTGAAGCTGCCATCTTGAAAGCAGAAGGCCAACGTGCTGCGAAGTTCTTAGAAGCACAAGGTGAAGCACGCGCGATTGAACATATCAATGAAGCCATTAAGGCATCTGAGATCACTCCAGAAGTGCTGGCATATCAGTACCTGGAGAAATTGCCGAAGATGGCTGAAGGTCAAGCTTCTACTATGTGGTTGATTCCAAGTGAATTTGGCAATTCTTTAGAACAATTTGCCAAAGCGTTTGGAACCAAAGATGCTGATGGTGTGTTCCGTTATGAACCACCAAAGCATGAAAAGAAGCGCAATGATGACGTGCCAGAAGAATGGTTTGCAGCCACGAGCAATCCAGAAATTAAAGCTGCATTAGCCGCAGCAAATGCGGTAGCGCAACAACCAGTTATACCAACTCCGGCGTCGATAAGCGCAGAACCAGAGCATTTACCTGAGCAGTAAGTGCCCTATAACGAATCAATCTCAAGCAACACCTTGGAAAAGCGATGTTGCTTGAGATTTTTTATGATGCTGTGCGTAAGTGAGGAGTCACTTCTGCATCAACGTGCCAGCTTGTTCAAGCAGTCGCACAGCCAAGCGCCAACCAGCAAGTTCTGCTTGCCACCCAGCTGCTTGCAGACGTTGGCTCATAGCTTGTTTAGAAATCCCTAATTCGTGAGCTGACTCATTTTGGTTGTAGCCACTTCGCATGAGGCTGGTAGCTTCGCGTCCTTCAAGAGTGCGCTTGGTCAAGATGTGGCCAAGCATCAAAAACGCACCCGCAATATCCGCAGCGAGAGCTTTTTCCCCACGAATCCCTACTTTGACAATGCCAGCTCGCGCATGAGCCCCAAGTGTTGATTTCGCCAACGCTTGAGCGGCTTCAACGGATGGAGCAACGGCAATACTGACAGCCCAGTCACCATGTGACAGCAGTGCCATCGTGACATCACATAGGCCATCGGCTGTGTGCAAAGCTGCGGCGATATCTTCGACCCCAACAACTTCAAACTCGCCTACATTCGGCAATTGCGATAAAGCCTTCGCTGAATTACGCACCAGTTCAGCACGTCGTCGATCGCGACCGCGGTAACGTGCATGTATTGCGAACATAGACATCTTCCTTGGGTATCTAGTGTAAAGGCTTGACTGGAAGTTTATTATCAATAAGTAAGCCAATGGTGCCAAGACACGCAAAGCCGAGAGAAATCATCAATAATCGGCTGTCAAAACCAACTACCGCAGCATGCCCGAGCAGTACGGTTGCAATTGTGCCAGGCGCTGAGCCAACACCGGTGGCTACCACAAACCAGAGCCACGGGATAGGAGTCAGCGCTGCAACATAATTCAGGATTGAAAATGGTACTCCAGGAATCATGCGCAAGCTGCCAACCGCCAGCCAACCGCGTTGTTCGATTCGAGTATTAATAGTGCGTACCGCAGGATGATGCAATTTCGGTTTGATCCATTCGCCAAGGAAATATCGAATCGCGGCAAGTGATATGCCAGCAGAAATCATTGTGGCGCTAATGGCTAATAGAATGCCGAGTTTTGGTCCGAACAGCACACCCGAGCTAAGAGTAAAAATTGTACGTGGAATTGGTAGCTGCGTCATAGCGACATACAGCAGCAGGTATAGGAGGAAGAACCACTTGCCGGTGGCAAGCGACCAGCGTTGGAGCGCAGCAAGATCTGGAAGCGGCAGCAGAACTGTTGCCATGCAAACAGTTATGACAACAACACTCACGAAAAGTTTTTTGCGCCACGACCACGCTTGTATGCTGGCACGCGCATCTGTGACTATCATGCTGCAAAAATCTCGAATGTTCTCCACTTATTGCACAATACCGCAGCAAGGCATTTTCCAGCCATCTTTGACCAACTGACATCGTAGAAAAGCTGAAGCTGTGGTGTTATCAGCTATTCAGTGGTGCAGAAAGGCGTCGACAAGCATGTCGGCAAGACACATAAAATGCTGCTTACCTGCGACTGCAACGCAAGCATTGCGCAAGACTTATGGAACGTTCACAGCTGAAATATTGGCAACAATGTTCAACATTGAGCATGATTTATGAGTACACTGAAAGGTGCATTCGCCAAAGAAGAAGGCGACAAGTTGAAAGTTCTTACTTAAAGATTAAACTGTATTGAATAAACATACCTATTGGTAGATCTCTACAGACACACAACGAAAGGAACCATCATGGCTGATTTTGGCCCAAACCCATACATCTTAGACATTGAAGAAAAGACCCTCGAGAATCCACATTTCCGCGAGACTGTCTGGACTGGTCAGTACCTGCAAATGACCGTTATGACGATTCCAGCTGGCGGCGAAATCGGCGCTGAGATTCACGATGATCATGATCAATTCTTGCGTATTGAATCCGGCAAGGGCCATGTCATGATTGGCGCTTCGGAAACCGAGCTGGACATTGATCAAGTTGTCGAAGACGATTGGGCAGTCTTTATCCCTGCAGGTAAGTGGCACAATGTTGTCAATGAGTCCGATGAGCCTTTGAAGCTCTACTCCCTGTATGCAGCACCAGATCACGTTCATGGCACCATCCACCCAACCAAGGAAGATGCTGACAACGATCCAAACGAGCAGCACTAAGCGCTATTTGAACGTGCAAAACTGATATATCAGGCCTTGGCAGGGAAGTTGTCTTTGCCAAGGCTTGATGCTGTTATAGCGGTTTGTGGTGTCCGATTTCAGGCAAACATAAGACGTGAATGTAAAGTATGCGCCACGCCTGCACCATTACCCGCGCATCGCCACACCTTGTTTCCAATATCCCATAAACGCTACCTGGCGACGTTGAATGCCGCACTGATGAACCAAGTAGCGACGCACACTGGTCACCATGGTGCTTTCACCAGCGATCCAAAAGTACTGCGCGAGATCATCGGTAGCCACAGATGTATCATGGGCTAATTCCTCACCAGATTTTGAATACGTCGGTGTTTGCCAAATAATCTCATTGGCATCCTCATGGCTGCCAGCAGTTACACTCCTTCCAATAGCAGCATTGCGATCAGCACTAGGTACTGCTTCCTCCAAGTTCTCATCACGCCTACACAAGGCAGGAATATACTGCTGCAATGCAGTCAAAATGTGCTGACCAGGGGATAGCACAGCATGTTCGTCACGAATCAACCAGGTGATGTCTGGGTGTTGGAAGTAGTGTGTATCTGCCCGAGTTGGAACTTCGACAAAAGCATGGACAGTTTTCCCTGGTGACTGAGCACTTACGGAAATGAGAATATTTGCAATCGCCGGCAATGCGGTTTCATCACCTACCAACACAATGCTACGAGCATCGCCTGGAGCAAATTCAATACCTGTTACCGGCATACCTTTGCGTGGCAGGACCAAATTCACACGATCACCAATATTTACGGCTGCAAGCCACTTACTTGCTGGACCAGCAAGACCATAGCGATCATCATGACGTACAAAGTCAATGCACACTTCGCCAAAATCTGGATATTCTTGCCAGCTGCGCACAGTATAGGTACGCATCACACCTTTGAGTGCTGGGGGCAAGGCAGCTCGTTGCGCTCGCCACTCGTGTCGATCATATGTTGGAGTAATCCCGGATTCTCCTGGAAAAATAATTTTCATTCGCTGATCCAAGACCTCACGTCCTAATGCAGCGTGGAGTAAATCCGGATGTCGAAATACGATTCGAGTGAGGCTTGCAGTAACAGGAATAATCTCAGCAACTTCTGCCAGAAATGGTGCGAAATATTGCTTCGCCGGGGTCACAGGCAATATTTTCTTCATGGGCATGCCCTCAACAATACTTACATATACAACTTTTGATTGAGGTTTACCTTAGCAAAAACTATTACAGATACGCACCTTCCCACAGAATCAAGAATGATATGTGTGTATGCTTTCTGCTTGTGCCAGCTACTCTGGTAGGTTAATCCGTTATGAATTATCGTCGGCTTCCTACCTGGTCTTGGTCAGCACCCAATGAGGCACCACACGATAACGCCAATCTGGTATACACAACTGAGAACATTCAGGCATACACAAAAAAGGCTTTACTCGCACATCCAAAACTGGTTGTGCTGTTGGTTATTTGTGCCATGACCTCAAATATTGCGGCTGCTTTCCAAACGAAGTTTGTCGGAAATATTGCCGATTCATTAATCGCGAATGCAGGCTTGCATGCATTAATTATGCCTATCATCGCAATTTTCGCACTGGCATTCTGCGTGTGGCTGTTCGAAGCCACCGCTGACGGTTTTACGGAAATTTCTCAAGCCCGTACCACTCATAATCTTCGGATGGGTTTAACGGATCGTTTGGCTTTCCAACAGCCGAACGCAAAAACTCCAGGTGAGTTGCTCAATACCATCGATGAAGATACGTCGGCACTCGGCCAGCTCAAACAAACCTTAAATTTTCCGTTGGCAATGGCAGGCTATGTTCTGGGAACGGTGTTTGTGCTTGCGCCAATTTCGATTGAAGTGGCACTGGTAATTCCAGTTGGTGTTGCTGCAACTGCATGGTTTTCAGGCCGCACGGTGAGCAAAATTGATAAGGTAAGTTCCAAGCGTCGCGAAGCTGAAGCACATGCAGTTTCACTCGGCACCGACTATGCGCAGGGTGTTCGTCAGCTCAAGGGCATGGGAGCGGTTGAACGATCACAGCACAAGTTCGAAGCCGCAGTTGATCATTCTCTTACCTCCATCATGCAGCAATACAAAGTCAATACCGTTATCAATATTCAGCGCCAGTTAGTACCTGCATGTTTTATTGTCGTGGTGATTCTCTACAGCGCGTTTTTGCTGGCGCGTGGGAAAATTACCGAAGGCGAATTACTTACCATTGTGTTGCTTAGCCCACCTGCACTGCAAGCCTCTGGCTTTTCGCTCGGCTATATGTCGTATGTATGGGCGCGCGGTCTTGCCGCAGCAAGACGAGTGCAAGAGCTTCTCGACGACCTCCGGCCAGTCACAATTCCGCAAGTAGACACACATCTACCAGAACCAGGCCTAGAAGTGTGGTCACTTTCAACTGAATCTGCACGTCAGGCGGCATTGGCACACGCTACTGCCATGGCTGCTGCATATGACGGAATATTTCAACCGCATATGGTCAGTATTTTTGAAGGCACGTTAGAAGATAATGTCGGCGATTCACATATTGGTCTTGATGCAGCAAACTGCGGTGATATTCTGACACGCCTTGGCGGATACCAAGCAGATGGCAAGCTACCAGTAGCACCAATCGGCGAAGGTGGCTTGAACCTTTCTGGCGGCCAGCGCCAGCGATTAGCGCTTGCTCGTGTGCTCAATATGAATCCGCAACTTTTGATTCTTGATGAACCAACCACTGGACTGGATACCGTGACTTTGAGCAAAGTGGTGAACAATGTTGCTGAATTGCGTGCAAAGCAGCACACAATTGTGCTTTCGACCTCATCAGCGTGGATAAACGCGGCTACTCGAGTACGAACTGATGAAGATTTTCTTAGCGAAATAGGGCAGCAGGCATGATTGAAGTAGACAAACTCGCACCCGCAACACTGAAAGAATCAGGCAAATTTTTAACCACCTTGCCATCAACACCACGCAAACGGTGGTATTTGGGTACTTTTACCCTCTATGCTCTTTTTATTTCAGTCATGGTCGGTACCTCAACGCTGCTCGGGCGAGTCATCGACGTTGTCCATGATCGCACATTATTTATTGCCTTTTTATGTTTGATCAGCCTGGGATTCCTATTAGAAAACGTCGGGCGCTTTACAGGCGAATACGTGTTGTTGGCAAAAACCTCGCAAATGTCCATTGACCTGCGAAAAGCATGTTTGAATGCGGTCTTACATGCACCGATTCCAACCATTATGGAAGTTGGCACTGGCAATATCATTACGCGGTTAACAAAAGATATTGACCGCGTCACGACGGCTATAGCCAATGTCGGTTCACGATTGACCACCACAATCTTTATGATGCCGTTTACCATTGCAGCCTTAAGCTTGATCCATTGGTCATTCGGGCTTCTCACGTTCGGCATTATCATTTTGATGACGCCTGTGGTTCGGATGATTATCCGCGATTTCCCGACAACCCAAAACCGGTTATCGTCGACCGAGGCTCAGCGCAATAATATGCTGCTCGATACCATTCACGGCATGTCGACGATTCGGGCATTAGGATTACAGCGCTGGGCGCTGCAGCGCATCGAACACAAGAGCTGGACTACCATTATTGCGACTGCACATCAAGTAGATGTGTTTACCTATATTCTGGCCACTGCACAGCTGATCTATGTTTTATTATTGACCGGCGTGGTTAGCCTCGCAGTATATTTGGCCTATATTTCAGTGTTAACAGCAGGTACAGCAGCAGCTGCAATTACACTGGTTGTCCGCCTTGAAATGCATATCTTTAATGTGCTCTTTTTCTCCGGCGTTATTCAACAAGCATTGACCTCATTAGGCCGAGCAGTTGCAGTGGCAACAATGTCTGCCAACGATCACCGACCAGATGGTCCAGATCATATTCAACCAAGCGTCAGCATCGAGCATCTTTCATACGCGTACCCAGGTGGCGCGCCGATTCTGCAAGATCTCAACTTAAACCTGGAAGCTGGTACTACCACAGCACTGGTTGGTGCTTCCGGTGCTGGCAAGTCCACTTTGGCAAATATTATTGCAGGTTTGCAGCATCCTACCGCAGGAACTGTTCGCATTGGCGGTATTGATACGGCAACGGTTTCGGAAAACTGGACAGCTCGCCATGTGGCCTTAATTAGTCAGCAAGTTCATCTATTTTCTGGAACCTTGCGCGATGATCTTCGCATGGCACAAGAAGATGCCAGCGATGAGATGATTCTTGCCGTATTAGCAAAAGTCGGTCTTACGGGAGAAACCTTTACCAGGTGGTTCCCGCAAGGCCTTGATACTCGCATCGGCGCTGGTGCTGAACCACTTTCGCCAGAAGTTGAGCAGCAGATCTCCTTAGCTCGTATTATTCTTCGAGATCCGCCAATTCTGATCATGGATGAGGCCACCTCTGAAGCCGGGTCAGAGCACGCCAAAATGTTAGAAACAGCTGCAACTGCAGTGGCAGCTGATCGCACAACCTTGGTTGTTGCACACCGGCTTGATCAAGCAATGCTGGCAGATCGCATTATCTTAATGGATAACGGCGTCATCATCGAAGATGGAACCCATGAACAACTGCTTGCCGCTGGAGGACGTTATGCACAACTGTTTGCGCACTGGGAAGCATAAGGAAGCGATACAAAAGGCTTTTTATGCCTGCTTATCTGTGAAACGCAGGCATTGACCACGGCTTGTGGCATGTGTAAAACCAATTGCACATGCCACAACGCCATCTAGGCGGCTGCTAGCTCGGGCTTACCACTGATGCGGTCGATAGTCTTTTAAGAAACAACCATACAAATCAACCCCATGTTCGCCTTGCACAATAGGGTCATAGACACGAGCGGCACCATCTACTAAATCCAGCGGTGCATGAAATCCCTCTTGCGCTAATCGCTGTTTCGTTGTGTGCGGACGCTCATCAGTAATCCATCCAGTATCCACCGCAGTCATTAAAATACCGTGTTCAAAGAGTTCCCCTGCAGCCGTACGCGTGAGCATATTCAGCGCTGCTTTGGCCATATTGGTATGCGGATGTCCAGGCCCTTTATAGCCGCGAGAGAATACACCTTCCATCGCAGAAACATTCACAATATACTTCCGCCGAGCAGGTGCTGCCTCTAATGCTGGACGCAGTCGATTAATCAAAATAAATGGGGCAGTGGCATTACACAGTTGCACCTCTAATAATTCCAGCGGATCAACTTCACCAACTTTCGCCACCCACGAATTATGCTCAACCAAATCTGGAAGCAACCCACCTGCATCCACGGCAATGCCATCGGCAGTACGCTGCATATCAGCTGAGCCACCAGTCATCGCTAACGCGGCTAGTTGCGCGGCATGAATCTGTGCTTGTGCCGCATCGGCATCAATAGCTGAGGATGCTGGCACTACAGCAGTTTCAGCTCCCATTAAGGCTGCAGGGTGTACTTGGCTGGTTGCACCAAACGAGACGCAATCCAGCTGCAATTCTCGTTGGGTCAGAGGTGCTTGTTCAGCGTCGACAAGCCCAGAATATGCACCTGGTTTACGTTTCACAGTCTGTGCGGCATTATTAATCAAAATATCCAACGGCTTTTGGGCCATATGATCTGCCAGGGCCACGACTTGCTGCGGATCACGCAAATCGATGCCAACGACGTGCAATCGATCCAGCCAATCGACGCTATCAGGTACTGCATGAAACCGGCGTATCGCGTCTTTGGGGAAACGCGTAGTAATGGTCAAATCTGCGCCGTCACGCAGCAGCTTCAGTGCGATATACATGCCAATTTTCGCCCGCCCACCGGTAAGCAAAGCTCGACGATCTGATAAATCTACGCTTGCTTCACGACGCTGCCGGTTGTCCTGAGCACAATCGGGGCACAGTTGGTGATGAAACGAATCGACCAGTTGATATGGATTCTTACACACATAGCATTTCTGTGGTCGATAAAGCTTTCCTGCCCAACCGTGTGGAGTTGCCACACCACCGAGTGCAGGAGCACCAGGTTTGAGCAATAAGCCTTGCGTTTCATCATCGATTCGACGAGGATTCGCAGTCGCTGTGGCGGCAAGAATAGCTTGGGTATGCGCTTGACGTTTTTGTTTGGCTTGCTGCCTGCGGTTTTTCTTCACCGCTTTGAACAGTCTTGCCACTGCTTGTTGCAATTGGACTGAGGTAGGATCATCGAAATCGAGTTCGCCTGCTTGCTGGAGGACATTCAGGCAAGTTTGAAGATCCTGTGCAGAAATTTGTGGATGCGACACAACAGTCCTTTGGTGATTGGTACGACAATAAGTAATCGGTTGTATCGTAGCAATGAGTGCGTGCGTCATGCACACATAGCAGCGAATCGAGAATAGTCGCGGATACCAGCAATCTACATACTGCAGGTATAGCACAATATGGGAATATGAGGGGCAATGCTCCTGTACCAATCAGGTCTGCATCAATCCAGATATGGAAAACATAAAACGACTCGCGAACTCGCGCATCATTGAAAGGGGAGCGCAACCAAGGAGGTGAAACGCAAAAAAATAAGCCACAGAAAATCTGCGGCTTATATACTGTCTCAACACAGTGTGCCCGAGGGGGGACTTGAACCCCCACGTCCGTTAGTAGGACACTAGCACCTCAAGCTAGCGCGTCTGCCATTCCGCCACCCGGGCTTGGGTTTTGTTTTCAGCCTTTCAGCTGGGCACTTCCAAAACTATAGACAACATTCGCGATATAAACAAATCAGCTGTTCAGAACACTTTTCATAATGAGAAAACACATGACATGTACGCACCTACTGCTGGCAGCGATTCTGGTTCGCACGCACTACTGTTCACGATACTTGCACTGGCATTGCTATGAGCATGAATATAAAGATGGAAATATTTCCCGCGATCAAGTACAACAAAACTATGACTGATTATGCCAACGATGATCGTTTTCCAGGCCCTGATCCTTATGCGCCTTTAAGACAAGTTCCAAGTTTTCCACTCCACTCCAATGATTTTGCACTCGGCAGTCGTATTCCAGAGATTCATACTGCGCCAAGCAATCAAAGTCCGCATTTGCAATGGAGTGATCTACCAGCAGAAACTCGCTCTATCGCCATAACATGTTTTGATCCAGATGCGCCGACTGCTTCTGGTTATTGGCACTGGGCAGTGTTCAATCTGCCACCAACAGTTGTAGAACTGCCAACAGGTGCAGGACAAGCTGATACGTCTCTGCTTGGACTTTCTCAAACCACCACTCTTGGCTGTGATTCTGGCGTATTTGGCTATTATGGTCCACGACCACCAGCCGGACACGGCCCACATCGCTATCTCTTTGCCGTTCATGCCTTAGATGTCGATCATCTCGATCTGCCTGCCAGCACACCAGCAGCAGTACTAGGCTTCCATCTCAATTTCCATAGTTTGGCCCGAAGCATCTATTGGGGCTGGTATGAAACCACCGGCTATGAAACCACCGGCGAACACTAGATCCTTATATGCTCGACACTACATCATGATTATGCTGTAGCGAAGATCAGTATTGCCAGCAAAAATCAGGACAGTATCTCAGGCGATGCCACTTATGATGTTGCAAAAAATATCCCACTCACAACCAACGTGAGTGGGATATTTTCATTACTTCTACAATTATGATTCTAAAGTCCAAGGCAGATTCGAACCAACCGCTTGTGACAGCGATTGCAAGCCGTGAGCACGCACTTGTGCGGCAATACCAGCATGAATCTCGCGAATCCAATCCGGACCACCATAAATCATTGGGGTATAGCCTTGCAGCAAGCTGGCACCTGCGGCAATTCGTTCCCAGGCTTGTTGCGGCGTGGAAATACCACCAACCGCAATCAGCACCATAGCATCACCGCAACGTTGACGCAGTCGCTGCAGCACTTCCAAACTGCGTTCGGCAACAGGAGGACCAGAAATGCCGCCTGGTCCCATATCGGCCACAATCTGGCTCGGTGTTTGCAAACCTTCTCGACCAATAGTGGTATTGGTTGCCACAATGCCATCGAGCTTTAATTCCATCGCGAGATCTGCCACCGCGTCGACATCTGCATCAGAAAGATCTGGCGCAATTTTCACCAATACTGGCGTATCCGTTGCCGCCTGCACTGCAGCTAAAATCGGACGGAGAGACTCTACTGCCTGTAAGTCACGCAGACCTGGTGTGTTCGGGGAAGACACATTGACAACCAGGTAGTCAGCTAACCCACCAAGGAGGGAAGCAGATTTACGATAATCATCGACAGCTTGCTCTGCTGGTACTACTTTCGTTTTGCCAATGTTAATACCGATTACAGCATTTGTTCGACGACGTCGTAAGTTTTCAGCAACGACAGCAGCACCAGAATTATTAAAGCCCATTCGATTCAAAATGGCTTTATCCGCTGGCAAACGGAATAAACGTGGCTGTGGATTACCCGGTTGCGCAGAAGCAGTCACGGTTCCAAGTTCGGCATATCCAAATCCCAATGCGCTCCACGCATCTGGGGCATGGCCATCTTTATCAAACCCTGCGGCAAGCCCTAATGGGCGTGGGAAGGTCACACCAAAAACTTCTTGGGATAGCACTGGATCATTGACTGTCACAAGTTTTGCAATGCCACGTTGCACAATTGGCAATGATTGCAAGATTGACATGCCTTTGGCAATAATGCCATGGATGCGTTCAGGCGAAAGCTTGAACATGATTGATAATGCGACCTGGTATGCTTTGAGCCGCCAAGCAGGAGTTTGATAATTCACAACACGCATCTTTCTTTCAAATGAACACAATTATTTTGCAGCAACGATGTGCAAACCGCCGCCGGTTGCTGAAACCGCAGCTACTGTACCGTCGTCAAGCACTGCAATATTTTGAGCATCTGCAACTGTTGCAACCTCACGGCTAAGTTCACCGACACCAGATGAAATATCGTAGGAGCGCAACATATTATCAGTGGTGGTTGCCGTCCACACTTGCTGTGTGGTGCTATTCCAAGCAACATCCCACGGTGATTGATCCATGGTTGGAGTGGTTTGTTGTAAACGAATCACTGGATCAGTCAGATACACGCCAAACTGACGGCCCAAGGCGTCAGCGGTTACTGCCATTCCGTGCTCGCCTGGAGCAACTTGGCCCACGCCAAGCCCAACACGCAAGATTGCACCAGGTTCACCGGTGACAACATCTAAGTTTTGAATCAACGTTTTGGCTCGGCTAATGCGATACACCACAGAGTTGCCATTATCAGTTGGAGCAGCAATAAGTTGATCGGTCGTATCTGTGACGCGCATTCGTTTGCTTTGACCATCTTTGAAATACAGCACCTCGGCGCTCTCTTTACCTGCAGCAACGATGCTACCGTCAGCGGTTTTAGCTGCAGCAGTCACTGGGATATCAGTTGCGGCTGCTAACTCTAATTTCGGTGACTTGGCAGCGATGGTAAACACTCCTTGTGGACAAGCCAGCACAAACTCATCCGCGGTGCTTGTCATATCACCACAAGCAGCATCAATGTTCACGCTCGTCCAATGTTGCTGCTGGAAATCGTGTACTGATCCAATCGCAAGATGGGCACCACTGCGAATTGCCAGTGTTTGACCAACTGCTTCTATATCGGTTGCCATTGCAATTTCTGATGGCAGTTCAATCAAACCGTCAATGACACCGGTTGAGTCAGAAGATGCAACAGGAGCAGCGTTGCCCATTGCTTCTGGCAACTTTTCTTCCACGCTTGGTGGGGTACAGCCAGCAAGTAGGCTAATCGAACACAGTGCAATCATCGCTTTGAGTTTCACAACTTTTCACCTTATCACCTCTCAAGCTTGCACATCATCCAACAATAGAAAAACCTACGTTGGATCAGCGTTCATCTACGATGAGTCTGACGCCGTTTGCCACAAAAATGCGCTACGGTGATCATGTTATGAATTCCGAATTACTTGCACTTGTATCACCATCGACCATGAGCTGGGTCCAGGTGATTGTCTTATCCATTGTCCAAGGCTTAACTGAGTTTCTTCCGATTAGTTCCTCAGGCCATTTACGAATCATTAGCTCATTATTCTTCGGTGCAGATGCCGGTGCTTCTTTTACCGCGGTTGTCCAGCTTGGCACCGAAGCCGCTGTGTTGGTTTATTTTGCACGCGACATTTACACAATTCTTCGCGCGTGGTTTCAAGGATTAGCCAACCCCAAGGCACGCGGATTCCACTATCGAATGGGATGGATGGTCATTCTTGGCACAATTCCAGTCGGCGTCGTGGGATTTTTAGGCAAAGATATTATTCGAGAATATTTACGCAATATGTGGATCACGGCAGCAGTGCTCATTGCATTCTCCTTCGTATTCATTGCCGCCGAATATTATGGAAAGAAAACTCGCAGCTATGAAGAACTTTCTTTCCGCGATGCACTCATCATGGGTCTTGCCCAATGCTTAGCATTAATTCCTGGTGTATCACGTTCTGGCGGTACGATTTCGGCCGGCTTATTCCTTGGGCTTGACCGTGAAGTTGCTGCACGTTTTAGTTTCTTACTGGCAATTCCAGCGGTGCTGGCATCCGGGCTCTTTTCGCTCGGCGATGCTTTTGATCCACAAGCTGGACAAGCAGCAACGGGCATGCAGCTGTTCGTTGGTACCGCTATAGCCTTTGCAGTAGGTTATGCCTCAATTGCATGGCTGCTGAAGTTTGTGTCACACCACTCCTTTAGTTGGTTTGCAGCCTATCGTATTCCCGCTGGTCTTGCAGTGATGGCACTACTTGCCTCTGGTGTGCTACAGCCTTAAAAATTGTTCTAGTAATACAGCCTCTCACAACGATATATCCACAGCCTGCACGCATGGGTGACCAGAGCGTGTAGGTCTTGGTGTCGAACATTGCTACACTATGTGGCATGCAATCATGGCCTTTTCCACATATTCCTGAGATTCCAGGCAATCCTATTGCGCTGAGCTTGTTCGATACTGCTGACGGCGTTGTGAAGCCAGTTGAAGTTCTCGACGGTCATGCCGGTATGTATGTCTGCGGGATTACTCCGTACGATTCCACCCACCTTGGCCATGCCGCAACATATTTAAGTTTCGACCTGATCAATCGCGTGCTTCGCGATAATCAAGTTGAGGTGACGTATATCCAAAACGTCACCGATGTTGACGATCCTTTGTTTGAACGTGCTGCACGTGATGGCGTCGATTGGCAAGCTCTTGGCACAAGTCAGATCGATTTGTTCCGTAGTGACATGGAAGCGTTACAGGTCATTCCGCCATCAGAATATGTTGGTGCGATCGAGGCTATCCCTGAGGTCATCGAGTTAGTAGAAAAGCTTTTCGACGCCGAAAAGGCATATGTTCTCGAGGATCCTAATTATCCAGATGTATATGCCCCGATTACTGCAACCACACAATTTGGCTACGAGTCGAATTATTCACGCGGGTTGATGGAAACCTTATTCGCTGAACGCGGTGGCGATCCAACACGCGCTGGGAAACGTGATTGCCTTGATGCACTTGTGTGGCGGCAAGCTCGTCCAGGTGAACCATCGTGGCCATCACCATTTGGGCAAGGACGCCCTGGCTGGCATATTGAATGTGCCGCCATTGCGTCGAAACGCCTTGGTAGTCATTTCGCTATTCAAGGTGGCGGTGCTGATCTGCGCTTCCCACACCATGAATTTTCTGCGGCACATATCGAAGCAGCATATAGCAGTCCACGCATGGCCCATCACTATGTACACGCCGGCATGATCGCGTATGAAGGCACGAAAATGTCTAAATCGTTGGGCAATTTAGTCTTCGTTTCCAAGTTGCGCGCTGCAGGGCATGAAGCAAATGCTATTCGTTTAGGGTTATTTGCTGGTCATTATCGTGCGCAACGTGAGTGGACTGCAGAGGTTCTCACACAAGCCGAACAACGCTTGGCATTGTGGCGGCAAGCAATTTCGGTGGCGAGTTCTTTTGAAGCTGCTGAAGAACTTGTTCAGCAGATTCGCACATTACTTGCCAATGATCTGCAAACACCAGCAGTATTACAAGCTGTTGATAAGTGGGCAGCTCAAGTACCAGTTTCGTCTGGAAATGTCTCACATCAGGCAGGTCAGCTTGTCCAACGTGCATTGCATGCCTTATTAGGAGTTGAGCTATGAGTATTGTTGAGCAATTTACCCCACAGGTAGAACGTTTTATTGCTGATCTTGAATTATTTGCCTCGGGTGGATATTTACGCGATGGGGAAGATGCTTATTGGGATCAGCCGTTTCCGCCAACAGCATTGCCTGAATTGCGTCAATTGCTCCTCGATTATCTCGAAACTGTTGCAGGTTATCAAACATACGATTCTGAAATCGCGTTAGGTTCGATTATTGCGCTCTATGATCAGCTTGAGGCGTTTAACGAACAATACCAATGGTCAGTGATTGAGCCAGAAGAAGAAGCAGATATTCAAGCGCTCCTGGTAGAAGTCTGGCAAGCGCGCAGATTGCCTGAAATATTCTTACAGGCGATTCCGCTGTTGTCGGAAAGAGATGAGTGAAACTTTTTTCACAAGGTAGTAATCACTGTAGTATCACGCCACTATCGGAGATGTTCTGTAATAAACATCTCCGATATTTTGTGTTGTGGCCATCATGATTGAGTCTGAATGTATGTTGTTGGTTTCGTTCAAGAAATACTAAGTCACGATTCTTGCTGCCCATAGCAATAAAAAACCGTTGAAAGCACTATCAAAAGATCCAACTGCATATGCTCCTAAACAGTGCAAATTTTGCTCCCTATCACAGCTATGGCTATAAAAGTGAAATTTTTAGAACCTATAGTGTCCTATACCTGAGATTACTAGGCCAAACATTCTCAAGAAGCTAATGCCTTTGAGCAGGTAGAAGTGCTCGGATTAGCACCTGCAGTATATACAGCTACCCTGTCAGTTTCGACATTGCCACAAAAAGATGAACACCTTTGAACCGGACAATCCTTTGCCCGACTTTCTCAATGACTTGCACACGAATTAGTGATTTCGCTACTGAAGATAGTCGCGTACAAATTATTGCAAAGTTTTGTCGATGCTGTTACAGCTACCAGAACGTACGCTTGCGTGTGATCACCATATGCTCGGCACTATGTATCTTGGCAATCCACTACTTGATAACACCACTCATCCTGGAATTGTGTTGGGCACTTCTACACTACAAGCACCTGTAATAGGGCATAGTAGCGCGCAAAGACCAACCATTCCTTGCATTGATTATTGTTTGCAAGATGATTGTGCTTGCGCTACTTCTGTCTCACATGCACGGCATTCTAGTAGGCAACGCTGTGGAATTCACGTGATAGATTTTTCACTCAGACTATCCACGAGCTATTGATCCTCAAGCTGCTGAATATCTCCCGCAGTGGATAAATCAGCACCGTAAGCAGGATTGATAAGCATTAAAGCCTGAGCTTGTATTAAGCTCTACGGCCGGATTGCTACTGCAGTGCACACTAGCAACCGTGTAGGATAAGGAGGTACTGCGCATACTACGTTTTTCAGTATGCGCAATAGTTTTAGTCAAATGCACCAACTTTCATGCACAGGATAATCATGGAACTATCTTTTTTATTACAAAACCCACTCATGATGGCAGCTATCGTGCTTATTGGTGGTTTTATCATCTTTAAGATCGTGACCAACATGATTCGCCGTTTTATTTCTTTGCTCATTCTTGTGAGCATTCTCGGTGCGAATCACTATTATGGTATTACCGATCAGCTCCGTTCCTTACTCTCCTAAGGACAAAATTGAATATATCGAATCAGCAACATCAAACGCTTGCCGCAGTTGCCTGGGATATGGATGGCACCTTATTAAACTCTGAACCAATTTGGGAACGCATCACCTACGAATTAAGTGAATCCTTAGGCAAACGCTTAACACCGGAATTACAAGCCAAAACTGTAGGCGGATCGTTTCGCAACACTGTTGCCATTGCAGCCCACCATGCTGGGGTAGTGCTTACAGAAACTGAATTTGAGGACATCCAGCGCGAGTGTTATACCAAGCTTGCAACGCGGCTGCCATATTCAAAAATTTTTCCAGGGATTCGTTCCTGCCTGCAGTCATTACGTGAGGCAAAGATTCCCATCGCAGTGGTGACCAATACTGCCCGCGAGCTTGCAATTCCTGCATTACGTGGGCTTGGTGTTGAGCTTTTCGACGCGATTGTCTGTGGTGATGATATCAGCGTCGGCAAGCCAAATCCGCTGGGCTATCAAACAGCGTGTGCACATCTTTCTGTCTTGCCCTCAACGGTGTTGGTGTTCGAAGATTCTCAAGCAGGAATGGCAGCAGGTCTTGCTGCAGGCTGTCGAGTGCTCGCAGCACCTGGAGCACAACTGCCTCTTCCGCAAGAGGTACATGCCATGCCGCAAGCCAGCTTTGTAGGAGTCACAGCTCCGCAAATTCAACAATGGTTTGCAGAATTATCAACCCAGTCCCACACGTAAAACGTTCATAGCACTTTATATGACACCCCGTAATAGGGGTACTTTTTGGGCCAGAAGCAGAAAATTGCAATATTTCCCCTGAATATTAAGGAAAATAAGGGGTACTCGCACAAAGGTATGCCATAAATACATTCGCTGACGTACGCTAGGTACTGTTCACTGCTGTTGCTTGGTTATTCGCCAAGCATCTCAACGGGAGGGATGGTACACACCCCATGACAAAACAGTCTAAAAAAACTAGCGCACACACCCCTACAACTGCTACAACTGGCGAAATGCGTACCGAGGTTGATCTTCTCGGCAGCATGGAAGTATCAAATGCCCATTATTACGGCATTCACACCATGCGCGCAATGGAAAATTTCCAAATTTCAGGAACCACTATCAATAACATTCCTGAGTTTATTCGCGGCATGGTGTATGTAAAGAAAGCTGCAGCGATGGCGAATCGACGCTTACATACATTGCCGGCTTTCAAAAGTGATGCCATTATCTGGGCGTGTGATCAAATTCTTGAACACGGCCGATGCATGGATCAATTCCCAATTGATGTGTTCCAGGGTGGTGCGGGTACCTCGTTGAATATGAACACCAACGAGGTTATTGCGAACCTTGCGCTGGAGCATCTCGGCAAACAAAAAGGTGACTATGACACCATTAATCCAAATGATGATGTCAATATGTCGCAATCTACCAATGACGCGTACCCAACAGGATTCCGGCTCGGTGTTTACCACAGTGTACTCAGGCTCATTGATCAAATTGATGCATTGCAGCAATCATTCCACCATAAATCCACAGAGTTTATGGATATCTTGAAGATGGGACGTACCCAGTTACAAGATGCAGTTCCAATGACATTGGGCGAAGAATTTAACGCTTTCGCCCATAATCTTGCAGAAGAACAGCATATTCTACGTGATGCAGCAGAACGACTGTTGGAAATTAATCTGGGTGCTACTGCAATTGGCACGGGGCTTAATACTCCTGCAGGGTATCGTCATCAAGTTACCGCTGCATTGGCTGAAGTCACTGGTTTGTCAATTAAATCAGCAGCAGATCTGATCGAAGCAACTTCTGATACTGGCGCTTACGTATTCGTACATTCTGCAGTTAAACGTACCGCCATGAAATTATCGAAGATCTGTAATGATTTACGTCTGCTTTCCTCTGGCCCAACCGCTGGTCTGCACGAAATTAATTTGCCTGAGCGTCAAGCAGGTTCGTCGATTATGCCGGCAAAAGTTAATCCGGTGATTCCTGAAGTTGTGAATCAGGTTTGCTTTAAGGTGTTCGGTAATGATTTCACCGTACTGATGGCAGCCGAAGCTGGACAATTACAGCTAAATGTCATGGAACCAGCAATTGGCCAAGCCCTGTTTGAGTCTTTGACAATCTTGGGTAATGCTGCTGATACGCTGCGAGAAAAATGCGTGGATGGTATTACTGCCAATGCCGATGTATGCCGAAAGTATGTAGAAAACTCCATCGGTATTGTCACGTATCTGAATCCATTTATCGGTCACCATAATGGCGATCTAATTGGTAAAGAAGCTGCTCGCACCGGAAAGTCCGTCAAAGAATTGGTACTGGAAAAAGGCTTGATGGATGAACAGACCTTGAATCAGGTGTTATCGAAAGAAAATCTGATGCACCCGGTATTCCGAGGTACCTTGTATCTTGATACATAGCACAGCTGACGTCGCACACATTATGCGATAACTATTTTCAACAGGGCAAAGTTATGATACTTTGCCCTTGTTTCTATTAGTCTTAACATCGTAGGCCGATACACCGGTGCAGTCTTCCACCCAATTTCCCAAGGAGAATATGTCCGTGAATACCGACGTTGCTATTGCCCAAGCACACGAACTCGAACCAATGCCAACGATTATCGAGCGTGCTGGCCTCCCAGCAGAGGCAAGTGTGCCGTTTGGCCATAGCAAAGCAAAAATCGACATTACGCGTGCAACAGCTGCACCTCAAGGCAAGTTAATCTTGGTCACTGGTATGTCACCGACACCAGCTGGCGAAGGCAAATCTACCGTGCTCATCGGGCTTGCCGACGCACTGCGCAATACCGGTAAATCAACCCTTGTCGCACTTCGCGAGCCTTCCTTAGGCCCTGTCTTTGGTATCAAAGGTGGCGCAGCCGGCGGTGGTTACTCCCAGGTCGTGCCAATGGAAGATATTAACTTGCATTTCACTGGCGATTTCCACGCAATTACCTCCGCTAATAATATGCTGGCGGCACTCCTGGATAACCACATCCACCAAGGCAATGCATTAAATATCGATCCACGCCGAATTTCATGGCAACGTTGCCTTGATGTCAATGACCGCAGCTTGCGTCATGTCGTTACAGGCCTCGGTGGCACGACACATGGCACACCAACTGAAACTGGTTTTACCATTACAGCAGCTAGTGAAATCATGGCAGTGTTGTGCCTAGCGTCATCATTAGAAGATTTACAAGATCGCCTCTCCCGGATGGTGGTGGCCCAAAGCTACGAAGGTAAGGCAATTACCGCTGGAGATCTTGGTGCCGAAGGTGCATTAACCGCGCTACTACGTGAGGCGATTAATCCGAATATGGTGCAAACCTTAGGTGGTACACCAGCATTTGTCCACGGTGGCCCATTTGCCAATATTGCGCATGGTTGCAACTCTTTGATTGCGACCAAAACTGCCCTTGGCTACGCCGATCTGGTTGTCACAGAAGCCGGGTTTGGCTCTGATTTAGGTGCCGAAAAATTCTTTGATATTAAAGCCCGCGCCGGTGAACTCGATGTTGCAGGCTGCGTGATTGTGGCAACCATTCGCTCCTTGAAGTACAACGGTGGCCTTCCAAAAGATCAGCTCACTGAAGAACATCTCACAGCCCTTGCTGCAGGTATTGTCAATCTTGAGCGCCATGTCACCAATATTCGCAAATTCGGTATCGAACCAGTAGTGGCCTTGAATTTCTTTACCTCTGATACCGAAGCAGAACTGGCGTGGATGCAAAACTGGGCTGATACCTTTGGTGTCGCGTTAGAAGTGGTGGAAGTTTGGGCCAAAGGTGGCGAAGGTGCAACACAACTCGCCCAAACCGTGCTGGCTAACCTTCATGAAGGCCAATCCCGCTCACTGTATGACACCAAGCACGGCATCAAAGCCTCTATTCACACCATTGCCACCGAAATCTATGGAGCACAAGAGGTTGCATGGTCGAAGCAAGCACTCCAAGATCTGGCCTATATGCAAGAAAATGGTTGGGACAATCTACCAGTCTGTATTTCGAAAAACCAGTACTCCTTCAGCGATGATCCAAAGGCATTAGGAGCAGTCACCGGTCATACACTGCACGTACGACAACTGCTGCCACGTATCGGTGCAGGCTTTATCGTTGCATTAACTGGTGATGTGATGACTATGCCTGGTCTTCCAAAGAAACCAGCAGCTGATGCAATCGGTGTCACTGACGGCAAGATCGTTGGTTTGTTCTAAGCTGCATAAGTTTTATTCCTGCTGTTGCGAGCCTGAGGCTGACTCGGGCTCGCAACAGCAGGAACACAGCTGGCACTTTCACCCCGGCGCGACTTTCACCACCGCTAGGTGCAAGCAGCACGCAGCGAGTTTAGGTCAGCGCAATATTTTCTGGAAACGCTGGAGGAGTACCCCCAAACTCAGGGCATAAGGCTTGGTGGCTACACCAACCACACAACACACCTTTTTTCGTCGTAAAGCGTTGGGCAGCAATATCGGCCTGAATCTGCTGCCACAATTCGCCTAACTCACGCTCGCATGCTTCCAGGTCTTCTCGATAGGGCTGAGAATACAAAGAATCTTGCGCTGGTAAATACATCAAACGTGTCTGATTCGGAATCACCCCATATAAACGCCACCAGACCAATGCATAAAACCGCATCTGAAACTCTGCACTCTGACTATATTGCGGCTTAGGTTTCTTTCCGGTTTTATAGTCAACCACGCGTACTTCACCAGTTGGCGCAATATCAACACGATCAATAAAACCTTTCACTGGCACACCATTAGGCAGTACAGTCTCAATAAATTTTTCATTCGCGTAGGCATCAAAGCCTTGCGGGTTTTCCATATAAAAATAATTTTTCAGCAGCTCACGGCATTCCACCAAAAAATCCAAGAGGTCTTCCTCAGGCACAAGTTCAACGTATTCAGGATTCTTGAGCTGCAATTTCGCCCAGGTTGGCTTCAATAGTTTCACCACCGCAGGATAGGTACGCTCCTCACGTAGCCAGCCATACATCTGCTCTAAACACGCATGTACCAAAATACCTTTGACCTGCGCGCGCGTTGGTTCTTCCGGTAATCGATCTAAGGCTCGAAACCGATACAGCAATGGACACTGACGATAATCAGCAACACGAGACGGAGAAAGCGCAATATTCATAGCATCCAAGCATATCTGACCTACACTAGAAGTCATGATTCAAAACTTCATTGACTATCTCGCGCAGTCACCAAGTTCCTACCACGCCGCCCATGCTGGTGCGGCATTGCTCGCTGCCAATGGCTTCCAAGCACAACACGAAGACCAACCTTGGGATGCCACCCCAGGCGGGCACTATATGATCAAAAATGGCGCCTTATTAGCCTGGTATATCCCAACCACCTTGCAACACTTATCATCATTTCGCATCATCGGAGCACATACCGACTCCCCAGGCTTCAAACTAAAATTCAACGGCGACCGCACCGGCGCAGGTTTCCAGCAAGCAGGCGTCGAAGTTTATGGTGGCCCAATTCTTCCATCCTGGTTCGATCGCGAATTAAGCCTCGCTGGTAGTCTCGCGCTTGCCGACGGCACCACCGCGTTAGTGCACACCGAATCACTGTTACGCATCCCGCACCTGGCAATTCATTTAGATCGCAGCGCCAATGATACCTTCAGCATTGATCGGCAACGCCATCTCCAACCAATTTTTGCGGTAAACAACCCTGAAACTTCGATTCTCGAAATTGTTGCGGCAGCAGCAGGGGTACAACCAGGTGATATTCTGGCGCACGATCTGATTACGGTTCCAACCGAACCAGCTCAAACCTTCGGCCATAAGCAGGAGTTTTTAGCTGCAGCACGCCTTGATAACCTCAGCTCCGTATACCCAGGGCTCCAAGCAATGATCCAGGCAAAGCACACCTACGAGAGCCAGAACATCGATTCCAATGATTGCTTGGTTTTAGCGTGCTTCGACCATGAAGAAGTCGGTTCTGCTTCTGCAACCGGTGCAGGCGGCCCACTACTTGAAAATCTCTTGACTCGCACTGCAACAGCCCTTGGTGCAACTAGCGATGAACTGCACCAAATTTTTGCTCGTTCCTCCTGTGTCTCCGCCGATGCTGCGCATTCGATCCATCCAAATTATCCAGATCGTCACGACAGCGAAAACTTCCCACTGCTTGGTCAAGGACCAGCGCTGAAAATCAATGCGAATCAGCGCTACGCATCAACTGCTCAAACCGAAGCCCTGTGGATCCAAGCATGTCGTCGCGCCGGGGTGGAAACGCAAGTGTTTGTGGGTAATAATGCAGTGCCATGTGGCTCAACTATTGGCCCGATTTCTTCGACACGTCTTGGCATTGAGACTGTTGATGTTGGTATTCCTTTGTTAAGCATGCATTCTGCACGCGAGATGTGTCATGTTTCCGATCTGGTAGCGTTCACTGCTTGCCTGCACTCCTATCTGGTAGCGTAGATACACATGGCTTATTCCGGACCTTTTCAACCAGGCGATCGTGTACAACTGACTGATCCGAAGCGTCGTCACGCAACTATTGTGCTTGAGGCAGGCGCCTCGTATTTCACTCATAAGGGTGCCATCCATCACGACGATATTATCGGCAATGACGAAGGCACTGTGGTCAAGTCGGAGCAAGGATATGAGTATCTGTGTTTCCGCCACTTACTTGTTGATCACGTGTTGTCTATGCCACGTGGTGCAGCGGTGATTTATCCGAAAGACTCAGCACAAATCTTGACCGAAGGCGATATTTTTCCAGGGGCACGAGTACTTGAAGCTGGTGCAGGCTCAGGTGCGCTCTCAATGTCCTTGCTGCGTGCAGTAGGCGAGAAGGGTGAAGTATTTTCCTACGAAATTCGGGAAGATCACCTCGAATTTGCTGAGTCCAATGTGGATCAATATTTCCAAGGACGTCCAGCAAATTGGCATCCACGTTTAGGCGATCTCAAAGAGGTTACCGTTGCTGACCTCGGTGGCCCAGTTGATCGTATTATTCTTGACATGCTTGCACCATGGGAGTGCTTGGAAACCTGTAAGGATTTGCTGCAGCCAGGTGGTGTGCTGATGACCTATGTGGCAACCGTGCCGCAGTTAATGAAGGTTATGGAAGGCATTCGTGAGCAAAAGTGTTTCACTGAGCCACGCGCGTGGGAATCTTTAGTGCGTGAATGGCGTGTGGAAGGCCTTGCCACCCGACCAGAACATCGCATGAATGCGCATACCGCATTTTTGGTATGGACTCGCAGGCTGGCTGATGGTGTGACGCCACCACGTCCACAGCGCCGCGCACGCAAGTAATTTTCACATTGCAGATTCACAACACATGCGACAGTGCCTTTTGACTTGTCAAAGGACACTGTCGCATACGTGTGACAAGACTGGCGAGCTTGCAGCACATGGATACTATTGCGGCAGTGCGCTTGTACAGAGTCGTGGCATGCTTTCAGTTGCCTGTCTGCATGATCCCAATATAGGGACGCAAGTATGGTCATAGGATCACACGGTGTGCCAATGATCCACAGCAAGTACTATGGCATATACACTGATCTCCATGATGGCAATCGTTCTCGAAACCATCCCATATGGTTACACCAACGCTTGGACCACCCAAAAGAGTAGGGCTTCCTACTGTCTATAACTTCATCTAGGTTTTACTAGTGGTTTGACCCAACAGTGTGCCGTTTATGCTGGCAATGCTGTAGGTGAAACATTTCTTCAGCTATCGGTTGCGATGCACATGCGTCGAAAATCGAAGTTGGCATACGCAAAGGTATACAACGACAGATGCAATCTTCTGCAGAAACCTCTCGCTTAGAACAAGCAAACGCGCAGCTTGCTGCCCGCAATCAAAAATTGGCAGAACTGCTGCGTGCTTCACGCGAACAGTTGGCACAATTATCTGCCCAAGTAGAACAGCTTGCCACTCCGCCTTCCACATATGGCACCTTATTAGAGTGGTCGCCAGTAACCAACACAGCAGAAGTCTTTACCGCACAACGGCATATGCGCTTAACTGTTGCACCTGGAGTTGCAACTGAATTGATGCACCCTGGAGTCCAGGTTCGCATTGGCGAGAATTTACACATTGTAGAAGTCACGGGCTATTCTCACACCGGACATTTAGCCACGCTTCTTGAGCTTATCGACGATAAGCGTGGTGTCATTGCTGATCATAATGGGGAAGAGTACGTCGTCAAGCTTGCGGCTTCTGTCACAACCGCCCAAACCAGACAACCACGTGCAGGCGATACTGTCTTGGTAGATACCAAGGCTGGCTATATCTTTGAAGTGATCCCAAAAACTGAGATCCAACGTCTTGCATTAGAAGAAGTTCCGACTGTTTCCTATGCCGATATTGGCGGCTTGCACACTCAAATTGAGCAGATTCAAGATGCTGTCGAACTGCCATTTTTACATCCAGACTTATATCGCACCTATGATTTGCACCCACCCAAGGGTGTGCTCTTATACGGCCCTCCAGGTTGTGGAAAAACCTTAATTGCCAAGGCTGTTGCGCATTCGCTCGCACAACGGATTGGCTTAGAAAGCCGCAGCTATTTTATTAATGTCAAAGGCCCTGAGTTATTAAATAAATACGTAGGTGAAACGGAACGACGCATTCGTATGATTTTTGAACGGGCGCGAGAATTAGCTGAAGATGGGCGCCCGGTCATTATCTTTTTTGATGAAATGGAATCGATTTTCCGTACTCGTGGTTCGGGTGTGTCTTCGGATATGGAAACCACCGTCGTACCGCAGTTATTAACTGAAATTGATGGCGTCGAACGTTTAAGCAATGTCATCGTTATCGGTGCTACCAACCGCGAAGAACTGATCGATCCGGCAATTTTGCGCCCAGGACGCTTGGACATCAAGATTCGTATTGAGCGTCCTACGAAGTACCAAGCTGTGGATATTTTTGCAAAGCATCTGCGCGACTCATTACCAACTGCCGCCCCCGCAGCTCAGCTTATTGCTGGAGTAGTGGACTATATGTATGCCGATCGTCCATACGTAGAATTAACGCTGCTTGATGGAAGTCTGGAGATTTTGCATTACCGTGATTTCATCTCTGGTGCAATGATCGCCAATATTGTTGATCGTGCCAAGAAATTTGCCATCAAAGCGCATCTGGAAGGTGATGCATCTGGCATTACTGAACGTCGCTTGCAGCAGGCGGTTGATGCTGAATATCGCGAAAGCGAAGATATGCCAAATACTACCAATCCTGAAGAGTGGAGTCGTATTATAGGTCGCCATGGCCTCAACGTTCGCCATGTAAGAGTGATAGGAACAAGCACACCATGAGCCGGATTATAGGAACCGAAACCGAATACGGTATTGCCACTCCAACTGATCCCACCATATCGCCAATTATTACCTCAACGCATGCAGTAGTTGCGTTTGGCCGCCTGGAACAACACTCAGCCGGTACGAGGTGGGATTATGCCTCGGAACATCCATTGCGTGACCAGCGTGGTTTTGATTTAAAACGCTATCAACATGTGCCAGTGGTCGCCGCTGATGCTTTAGGTGTAGCAAATGTGATGCTAGCTAACGGTGGACGTTTGTATGTTGATCATGCGCATCCTGAGTACTCCTCACCTGAAACAGATTCGCCTTATCAAGCAATGGTTTATGACCAAGCAGGGGATCTTGTGATGCAACGCGCAGTAAGTTTAGTTGCGGAATTAACTCAGGCGAATCAGTCTATTTTGCAGCATCATGACCCGTGCCCGGCATTAAAGATTTATAAAAATAATGTCGATGGTAAAGGTGCAAGTTACGGTAGCCACGAAAACTATTTGTACCACCGCAGCACCGATTTCGATCGTTTAGCCCAAGCATTAATTCCGCTATTTGTCACGCGCCAAGTCATCATCGGTGCAGGACGCTGGGGCAAAGGTCAAGCTGGGGAAGTCGCAGGGTTCCAAATTTCGCAGCGAGCAGATTATATTGAGCAAGAAATTTCCCTCGAAACTACCCTCAATCGAGGCATTATCAACACTCGCGACGAGCCACACGCCAACGCAGATCAGTACGGCCGCCTCCATGTGATCATTGGCGACGCGAACATGTCACAAACCTCCATACTCTTAAAACTTGGAATCACGTCCTTAGTCTTAGACGCCATTGAAGCTGGAGTAGATTTTTCTGATCTTGCGCTTATCGACGCCGTCAGCGAGGTCGCAGCAGTGTCCTATGATCTTTCGTTATCCCACAAACTCACATTACGCGATGGTCGGATGTTAACTGCTCTTGAAATACTCACTGAGTATTATCATCGCGTGACACCAGATGAACAGGTATATCCGCTGTGGGGCGAAATTATGCAGTTGCTTGCCACCAAAGGATTCCAAGGATGTGCTGATCGCCTCGATTGGTGTGCAAAATGGTCACTGATTTCGCACTATATTGAGCAAGGAGTGGCAGAAACCGACCCGAAATTAGCCTTAATCGATCTTCAATATGCCGATATTGATCCGGCTAAGAGTTTGTATCACGCCCTTGTGCGCAATAATCGTATGCGCACACTTGCCACACCTGATGAGATTGCGCAGGCAGCATTTCATCCCCCCACAAATACCCGCGCGTACTTTCGAGGACGTATCATACTTGAGAAGCATGTGCGCGTAGAAAGTGCCAGCTGGGAAAGTGTTGTCATCGATGGTGTACGAGTGATGCTTTCAGATCCGTATGCGTTTACCCTCACTGACGTGGCAGATGTGCTCGATCACTATGAATCAGGGGCACAACTTCTCCAGCACTTAGAGCAGAAAGGTATGTGAGTGATTATGGGAACATTTCAAGTACACGGTGGCGGTAATTCCGATGACGCTGAATTGCCAGAGGTCGTCAGTGCCGGACTGTCTCAATTGCACACCACTGGTGTAGATGATTTATTAGATGAAATTGATGGCTTGTTGGAAAACAACGCTGAAGAATTTGTCCGTTCATATGTACAAAAAGGTGGCGAATAGATGTTTGTCCGGCGGATCATGGGCATTGAGACTGAATACGGTTTGACATATACCCACACTGGGCAACATCGCAATGTCAATACTGATGAATTAGCTCGTGTTATGTTCCGCCCTGTATTAGAGCAATGGCAAAGCTCAAATATTTTCACCATCAATGGCTCACGCTTGTACTTAGATGTTGGTTCACATCCAGAAATTGCAACAGCTGAGTGCGATTCATTAAGCCAGCTTCTGGCATATGAACAAGCTGGTGACCGGATCGTCGAAACGCTCGCGCGACAGGCAGAAGAAACCCTCAAAGCCGATGGGCTTCCGGGTACGGTATATGTACTAAAGAATAATCTCGACTCAGTGGGCAATTCTTATGGGTGTCATGAGAATTATTTGGTCGGGCGCGAGGTTGTGTTAAAAACTCTCGGCAAAGCATTATTGCCGTTTTTAATTACTCGACAGCTCATTTGCGGCGCAGGATCGGTCAAAGATGGAAGCTTCCAGCTTTCCCAGCGTGCCGATCATGTGTGGGAAGGTGTTTCGAGTGCAACCACACGATCTCGGCCAATTATTAATACCCGTGATGAACCACATGCTGATTCTCATAAATACCGTAGACTGCATGTCATTGTTGGCGATACCAATGTCGCGCAGCCATCCTTTGCCCTGAAGGTAGGAGCAACCTGTTTGGTATTGGAAATGATTGAAGCAGGGTTTGAACTGCCAGAATATCCACTGGACAAAGATATTCGAGCAATTCAAGATATTTCCCGCGATCGTACTGGATCAGCAGTGCTCACGCTTCAAGATGGTCGAACAGTCACTGCACTAGAAGTCCAACGCGGGTATCTTGCTGCAGCAACACGATGGTTACAGCAACGTCCAGATGGCCAAGGGACCTCAAACGCTGAAATGGCAAAAGTTATTGAACTTTGGCAACGCACACTTGAGGCAATCGAAACTGATCATCTAAGTTTGATTGACCGCGACATTGATTGGGCAATCAAGCTGCAATTATTGCGGCGTTATCAACAGCGACTTGGGGTGGATCCGACAGATTTTTCGCATCCAAAATTAGCGCAAATCGACTTGGCGTATCACGATATCCGACCACAGCGTGGCTTAGCATCCGTGCTGCAAGCTAAAGGATTGATCAATACGTGGATTGCAGAAGAAGCTGTTACCCACGCAATCAATCATCCGCCGGCAACGACTCGTGCGGCGTTACGAGGCGCGTTTATTCAACGTGCACGAGAGCTTGGAGTCGACTATTCCGCGGACTGGTTACGAGTAAAAATCATTCGCCCAGAGCCACAAATTGTGGAAATGGGAGATCCGTTCCTTGCTGTGGACTCACGTGTTGAGGCATTACTCGCGACAATGGAGGCACATACTCATGGCTAGTATCGATCAACTCGATCGTCTCACGAATCTCACTTTTGCATTTCTTAATACTGCAACACAGGGTGAACAGTATTTAACTGTTGAAAGTATTAAGAAAAAAGTACCAGGCTATGCGTGTGATCAACATGGACAGCAACGTACCGATAGCGCGATTAATCGTCTCATCCATCGAGATGTGGCAAAACTGGTATCCACTGGTGTGCCTATTGAAACGCTTCGCAATGGCACCACCTTATCGTGGCAACTCGATGCTCAAGAATATCCTCTGCCAGCGGTGCAGTTTACACAGGCTGAGGCCACAGTTTTGCGATTAGCCGGAAAGTTCGGAACGGTCGGTGAATTAGCCACATTTGCGCGTTCTGGATGGATGAAACTGGCAGCTTCCGGAGCGACAGCACAACTTGGCACACAGCTTGAGGTTCAAAGTCGCAGCGATATTGATGAGGTCAGTAGCACAGATCTTGAACTAATTGTTCAAGCTTGTCGGAAGCACCAGCGATTAGGGTTCTATTTTCAGCGCACGGTCGCAGCTGATCTCGAGCCTCGCTGGATGGATCCATGGGGTCTTATTACCTACCAAGAACGTGTCTATCTCGTCGGTTTCGATTTAGAACGCCAAGCACCGCGCACATTTCGATATATCAAGTTATCGGATTTTGAAGCTTACGATGCTGATGATGAATTTTTCCAACAGTATGGCCCATTCCACCTTCCTCCTGACAATACTTCTTTGCACAGCTATGTCATCGCACAGCTGCAACGCAATGAACAACGAATCACCGCAGTAGTCAGGATTCAAGATGGCCACGGCGCAGAACTTCGCGCCAAAGCCACTATGCAAGAAGATGATCGCTATACGCTTGTCGACGTTGATGCGAACTGGTTGAAACGTCAAGCGCTCATCCTTGCCCCTGCAGTTGTTGTTCTTGAACCAGAAGATCTCCGCAATGATATTCGCGCGATCTTTGCTCATCTTGCTGCTGAGGAGCTGTGATGCATAAAGATTATTTAGATATTGTGCACATGCTAAATCTTTTGCCATATTTCCGACAGCATCCACATCGCGATGTGTTGGAAGTAGCAGAAGATTTAGGACTACCACGACGTCGCGTGATGCAATATCTCGAGCGATTACACTGCTGCGGAGTTGGACAGTATCACGATGAGCTAGTCGATTGGATTGATACCGGTCGGACAATTACCGTTTTAGAAGACCAAGGTATGAATCGTCCAATTCGTTTAACCACTACCGAAGCGAATGCCTTATTGCTTGTGTTAGAGCAGCTGCGTGGATATGCAGGATTAGTCGATAAAAAAGCTGTTATCAGCGCTGCACAAAAGATTCGTGAGATCTTGCCGCATAATGAAATCGCAGTGGCGGACTCTATCGAAGACGACGATCCGCACGCTGCGAAACTAGAAGTATGCATGCAAGCGCTCCAGTCAGGCATGCAACTGCGTTTTTCGTACTACTCCCGTACAAAAGATACGGTGAGTGACAAAACTGTGTCGATCATACGATTATTTCGCCATGATCGTCACGAATACGTTGCAGCATTTGATCATCACGTGGCAGAAAAACGTACGTTCAGAATTGAGTATATGCAAGATCTAGAAGTGCTCACCGTTGCTGCGGATATACCGCGAGATGCTACAGCTTATGACGCAACAGATCCATTTGGGTTACAACAGGCAACCGAACACGCCAAGATTTTCGTCCGTCCAGCCTCTGCTTGGTTGATCTCAACTATCCCAACTATTGATTACACAGTCTATGAAGATGGCAGCGTGGAAGCAGTGCTCTCGCTGGTCTCGACTTCGTGGTTGGAGCAACTTGTGTTAGCACATGGTGGCGATATTACGGTCTTAGAACCACGAAACTTCGTCCAATCGGTGCGTAATCGGGCGGCAACGGCATTAAAGGCGTATGATGATAGGAAATAAATAAGACATCAGACAAGTCTGATTTCAAACGTGTCTGATGGTTATTTCTTGTTACTATTGGCATTAGCAACTTCAAGTTTTTGTATCGTGAAAGGACCGTGACCCTCATGTCCCTAGGACCACTCGAGCTCGGTATTATCTTCGTACTTATCATTTTGCTTTTCGGCGCAAAGAAGCTCCCTGATGCAGCTCGTTCCCTGGGCCGCTCGATGCGTATCTTCAAGTCCGAAGTCAAAGAGATGAGCAACGACGATAAGCGCTTCGAAGAGCAGCAGCGTGCACTCCAGCAACAGCAGCAGCAAATCACGCCTTCGCCGATTACTCCGGTACAACAACCAGTTGTTGAATCTATCGATCCTCATACTCCAGGCCAGCCAAATCAGCTGTAGGCCGTATAAAGCTGTATAGCTTTGATTATGAGCACATCACCTGCTTCTCTCACGACTGAGCGGAAACGTTTTCAACGCTTCCGTCAGAACGCTAATCCAGATGGCACGATGACGCTTGTTGAGCACTTGAAAGAGTTGCGTCGACGTGTGATTATCTCCGTCATCTGGTTAGTCATCGCCACAATCATAGGGTTTATTTGGTATCAAACTGAACTGTTTGGTCTCAAAAGTCTTGGTGAGATCCTGCGTGGCCCATATTGTGAGCTTCCTCCGGATAAGCGTGCAGTACTCACACTCGATGGGGAATGTCGTTTGATTGCAACCACACCTTTTGACATGTTGCTGCTGCGCCTCAAAGTCGGCGCACTTGCAGGAACAGTCTTGGCTTCACCTGTGTGGTTGTATCAAATTTGGGGTTTTATTACTCCAGGTTTAAAAGCCAATGAACGCAAGTGGACGGTAGCATTCGTGTTTACCGCTGTGTTCTTATTCGTGCTTGGAGCAGTTCTGGCCTACGTCGTTGTGGCCTATGGCTTGGAATTCTTATTGACCATCGGTGGTGAAGCACAAGTTGCAACATTATCTGGTGCACAGTATTTCAACTTCATCTTGGGTCTGCTAGTCATCTTCGGCGTCAGTTTTGAAGTACCCCTTGTGATCATGATGCTCAACGTGGTGGAAATTTTGACCTATGACTACATCAAAGATAAACGTCGCATCATTATTTTGATCATGTTTATTTTTGCTGCAGTTATGACTCCTGGCCAAGATCCATTCTCAATGCTAGCGTTGGCATTAAGTTTGACTGTGTTAATGGAAATTGCAGCACAGTTTTGTCGTATCAACGACAAACGTCGCAATATTTCACGACCAGCATGGATGGATCTCGATGACGAAGCATCAACACCGTTGGAATCTACCCCTGAAAGACTTGAGCCAACCACCAGCTTTGTGCCAACTGCTGAAGCATTAGACACCACAGAGGCCCGCCAAAACTACTTTGACGACATTATTTAGTTGTTTTAGAAACCTCGAATACACACGTCTCGACAACGCGAGTACCTTCTTCGTATCAACGGAAAGTACTCGCGTTGTTTGCGTTTAGTACGGTTGTTCTCGTGGATCAATTACAACTGTGAACATATCAAGCAGGTTGCGCATCTGTCCTGCACAGATCTTAGGTATTGGTGGTTATTTTTGATTCTCTGTAGCCTAAGAACTATGAATGCTGATTCTCTCTTGACCGAATTTTGTGAAAACCTCGACTTCCCGCTCGATGATTTCCAGATTCAAGGTTGTCGTGCTGTCGAACAACGACAAGGTGTGCTGGTATGTGCCCCTACTGGTGCTGGTAAAACCATTGTGGGAGAGTTCGCTGTCGCGGTTGCGTTAGCACGCGGCACCAAGTGTTTTTACACCACGCCTATTAAGGCTTTATCGAATCAGAAATATCACGACTTGTGTGCAGCACACGGGGAAGAAAATATTGGGCTGCTCACAGGCGATGTCTCAATTAATCGCGATGCCGATATTTTGGTGATGACCACCGAAGTTTTGCGCAATATGATCTATGCACAATCAAGCACATTAGATCGCCTTGATTATGTAGTGATGGATGAGATCCATTTCTTGTCGGATAAATCACGTGGTGCCGTGTGGGAAGAAGCCATTTTAGGGCTCTCTGATTCCGTCACCATTGTGGGGCTTTCTGCCACTGTAAGTAATTCAGAAGAGTTTGGCCAGTGGCTCAATACCGTTCGCGGGGAAACTAAAGTCATTGTGTCTGAGCATCGTCCGATCCCATTACAGCAGTGGATGCTCGTTGGCCGTAAATTATTTCCTTTATTCGAGCCAGGGGATCACTCTGGTATGGTGAATCGTCGTCTCGAAGCAACAATCGAACGCATCGACGGTGACGAGTTACAGCGCGGGCGACAAGATTTTGCCCAAGGTAGAGGCTTTCGGGCGCGCAGTTCCCATCGGAATGAGAGCCACCGATCTGGTCAGCCGAGAGCACAAGATCGCCATCGAGCGTTAAGTCGGCCGGATGTCTTGGAGATTTTGCGAGATCATGACATGCTGCCAGCTATTACGTTTATTTTTTCCAGAGTTGGCTGCGATAGTGCATTAGTACAATGCATGCGTTCGCGCCTTGTGCTGACCACCCAAGCTGAGGCAGATCGCATTGCGGCAATCGTTGACGCCGGGGTAGAAGATATTCCGCGTGAAGATCTCAAGATCTTAGGCTTCCGCCAGTGGAAAGCCGCGCTCATGCGTGGATTTGCCGCACATCATGCAGGGATGTTGCCAGCATTTCGTCATATCGTGGAAGATCTATTTTCCCAAGGCTTGGTCAGAGCCGTATTCGCCACTGAAACTTTAGCCCTTGGCATTAATATGCCTGCCCGAACCGTGATCTTAGAAAAACTGGTGAAATACGATGGGGAAGGCCACGTTGATCTCACCCCTGGTCAATATACGCAGCTTACTGGCCGTGCAGGTCGCCGCGGTATCGATATTTTAGGTAATGCCGTCGTGCAATGGGCTCCTGCGATGGATCCGCAACGGGTTGCTGGATTAGCCTCGACACGCACGTATCCGTTGCATTCCACATTCGCACCTGGCTATAACATGTCGGTGAATTTGCTCAAGACAATTCAGTTCGATGCCGCACATCGACTCCTGGAAAAGTCTTTTGCCCAGTACCAAGCCGACGGTAGCGTCGTGAATGAAGTTCGCGAACTCGAACGCGCTGAAGCTCATGCAGAAGCAATCTACCAGCAGTTACTCACCTTGCTGCAAGCACCAGAGATTCCAAGCACAAACTCCGTGGAAGAGTTCTTAAGTTATCTTGCTTTACGACGCGAACTGACTGTCGCCGAACGTCGCGCAAAGCGTTTTGCCATTGAGCAACGCCAACAAGAAATCACCACTGTCTTATCCAAGCTTTGTATTGGCGATGTGATCGCTATGCCTGGAAAAAAGCGCCCGATTTTAGCGGTTGTGGTGCAACCTGCACAGCGCCGGCATGATCCACATCCATATATCATTATGGAATCAGGTTGGGCAGGACGTGTGGACCCAGATGCCTTTGCTCTGGCACCAATTGTGGTTGGCACTATGCGCATTCCACGTGGAGTGCTGAATAATCCACGCCGTGGTGGCAAGATTATTCAGCAAAGTTTTGCCAGCTTAGATTTCCCTCGACCACGAAAAATGCGGGCGACTGCACGCATGCGTCCGAATGCTGAGATTACGCAATTACGTTCCCGATTACGTGCGCATCCAGCACATTATTGGCCACAGACTGATGAGCTGGCACGCATTGGTGAACAGCTCATGCGTGCTCGTGCCAGCGTCGAAAAGCTGCGCAACACTGTCAGTAGTGCAACCGATACGCTGGGCAAAACATTTGATCGTATTTTACAGCTGCTCAGCGAGATGGACTATGTGGAATTCGATGCTGAAAATATTCCACACATTACCGAAGAAGGCGAGCGGCTTGCTTCTATTCATAGCGAATGTGATCTGTTGGTCGCCCAGTGTTTAAGACGCGGTATTTGGGATAATTTGGATCCGGCAGAGCTTGCTGGTGTCGTGAGTATGTGTACCTTTGAGAATCGCCGTGAAACCAAGGGTTCGCCTGATGGTGCCACTGATGCAATGGCAGATGCGATGAATCATACGATTCGGATTTGGGATCAGCTTTCCACCGATGAGCGACGCCATAATCTGCCGTTGACGAAGTATCCAGAAGCAGGCTTTGCGTTGGCTATGCATCAATGGGCAGCAGGCGCACCATTAGGGTATTGTTTGGCAGCTGCGGCAGAATCTGGTGCAGAGCTGAGCCCAGGTGACTTCGTACGTCAGGTCTTGCAGGTTATCGATTTGTTAGAGCAGGTACGAAAGTCTGCGTATAATGACGAAACTGCACGAGCCGCGCGACAAGCTATTGACGCAATTCGTCGCGGAGTTGTTGCAATTGGGACATAGCCCTCTTAATGCGTCCTAGGTGTGGGCGGATGAGCGCGCCGGTGGCGATTTTCAGGTTGTAGCCAAATGGATCGGTAATCATCGATTGCAGTGCAACAAGTGTAGTGCCGCAAAAAATTGGGCCACCAGAATCGCCACGAATCGCGGGATTCGGCTGAAAAATTAACGTTGCTGGGCTCACCGCTAGTCCCATCCGACGACCTGTCATTATCGGTAGCCATCCGATGATCCGGCCAGGTTTTTCAGTAATCACACCACCGGCATATCCAAAACTCACGGTTGTGCTTCCCAGCCAAGCATGCGTTGGAGCTAGCGACGCAGGCTGCGCCTGTGGAATTGGAGTGTGCGTCAGTGCTACTGCAATATCAGTGCCTGGAATATCAATCCATTGCACAATCCCAATTGGCTGCGAACGAGAGCTGATCCAAACTGCATCGGGAGTATGCTTTCGTAAAAAATGTCGTGCTGTCAGCACCAAATCATCAGCGACTGCAACTGCCGAGGCATGCGAGGAGGGGGACGATATTCGTAACACACTACGGTGTAGCTGCATGATGTCCTCCTTCGACTGTGTACCACAAGTTCAGCACAGACGAAGCCCCGTGCTGACCATCGCTTAGCACAGCGTAACATAGACAAACCCACAGATCGTATGCATGTTCCTTCGATATTTCACGCCACTTATGGCGAACATAATAAATATGGCTGTTCCAAGGTGCCAAACGTGTCCAAGTATTTTTTAATATCATCCCAGCAGTTAAGATAGAACAATTATGAGCAGTATTTTTTCTCCTGACATTTATGCCAATCGTATTGCATCAGTACAGCGCCTTTGCGCCGAGCAGCACCTCGACGGCATCATTATTCCACCAGGTGCCCAGTTGGCGTATCTCACCGGTTCATGGATCAGCACCCATGAACGATTCTCAGCCTTAGTCATTCCAACTCATGGCACACCAAGTTTTTTCCTCCCAGCTGTCGATCGCGGTGATCTTGCGAAATCTGCAATCCCAGCTCTTGATATCACCGTACGTGGTTGGGAAGATGGCGATCAGCCACATGCTCTTGCAGTTGCTGCACTAGATGCCACTGACACCAGCGTGATTGGCATTGGTTCAGATCTCACCGCTGATCATTTACTTCCGATTCAGCAGCTTCTTGGTGCTGGAACCACAACGGTATTAGCAACCTCCGTGCTAGCAGAATTATTTATCCGCAAAGACGAAGCTGAAATTGAGCAACTTGCACAAGCCGGTGCAGCTATTGACCGTGTGCATGCCCAAGTACCTGCATTATTACGTCCTGGACGCACCGAAGCAGAAGTCGCTGCAGATATTTCTGAGTTGATTCTCACCGAACACAGCGCAGTTGATTTCGTCATCGTAGGCTCTGGGCCCAATGGGGCAAACCCACATCATGATTTCTCAAATCGAGTACTTGCCACAGGCGATGTCGTAGTTGTCGATATCGGAGGTACGTACGGAGTCGGCTATCACTCAGACTGCACCCGCACCTATGTCGTTGGTGGACCTAGCGCATTAGAAGATCCTGCTGTAACTGCCTTCTATGACGTGCTCTACCAAGCCCAAGAACAAGCCTGCCAGGCAGTTCGCCCAGGTATGACCGCAAGCCAGATCGATAGCGTCGCACGTGATATTATCACCGCCGCAGGCTATGGCGAATATTTCATTCACCGAACCGGGCATGGCATTGGCTTATCAACTCACGAAGAACCATTCATTATGCAAGGCAACGATTTAGTCTTAGAACCGGGCATGGCATTTTCCGTCGAACCTGGCATCTACATTCCAGGTGCCAGCGGTGCACGTATTGAAGACATCGTAGTTGTCACCGCTGATGGTTGCCGCAGACTCAATCAACAACCACGCGTACTGCAATAATGCCGACTACACACCAGGAATCTGTGTCGTTGCCAAACGCGATCGTCATTCTAGGCGCCACAAGTGATCTTGGCAGTAGAATAGCCACCTTACTTGCCAACGATCACCATATCGTGCTTGCTTCACGACGCCCGGCCGATCTGCACCCTCTGGTACAACAGCTCTATGCTGCTGGTGCGAAAAGTGTCGACGTACCGTATTTCGATGCGACCGACTTTCATGCCACTCGCAAACTCTTAACACCAATATTTGCACAGTACACAGTCAAACACCTCCTGGTGTGCTTTGGTATCCTCGGTGACCAACATCGAGGAGAACATGATGAACATCATGCTGCCGAAATTGCCACGATCGATTACACCAGCCAGATCGTGGCACTCACGGTTGCTGCAGATTGCTTAGTAGCACAAAATACTCCGGCAACCTTAACCGCCTTTTCCTCAATCGCTGGGTGGCGTGCACGAAAAGCAAATTATATCTACGGCTCAACCAAAGCTGGCCTCGATGCATTTTGCCAAGGACTCACCGACCGATTACATCACAGTCCAGTAGCACTTTTAATTGCACGACCAGGATTTATTATTGGATCGATGACACACGGCATGTCACCAGCACCATTATCGTTACCTGCAGCAACGGTGGCCACGATCGTCGCAAAGCAGCTCGGCACCCTACAACAATCCAAAACACTTTGGATTCCACGCAAACTTGTCCTCCTAGCTTGGTTCATGAAACTTCTCCCGCGTGCGGTCTGGCGTCGGATGCCACGCTAAAACTTCGATACACTTGATGATATGACAAAGGCACAGGTGACAGTTTTATACGATGTCGGTGATGCCACCGCCGCAGCCGACAGTGTCAGTGTGATCGGCATCAGCGCACAAGGAATGTCCGAACTTGGTCAAGCCGCCAAGACCGCACTGTTTCATGCCGATGTGATCTTAGGATCATGGCGACAATTAAATCTCATCTCCGATGACGTTCCAGGGGAGCGCCGCCCATGGACATCACCATTGCTACCAGCATTATCAAAAGTGTTTGCTGAGTTAGAAGGCAAGCGCATTGCAGTATTAACCAGTGGCGATCCTATGTTCCATGGCATTGGCGCACTTTTAAAACGCAAACTGCCGCATAAACAAGTCGTTATTTATTCGCATGTCTCGTCTGCTTCATTAGCCTGTGCCCGTCTTGGATGGCAGCTTGAACGCACTCCAGTGTATTCACTGGTCAATGCCGTAGTTGAAACCCTAGTCCTGGCAATTGAATCTGGACAACGCTTTTTAGTGCTCGGCCGCGATGAAAAAACACCCCTTGAAATCTGTGAGCTGCTTGTTCATATGGGACAGCCGCAGGCACAAGTGGAAATCTTAAGCGATTTAGGAAGCTCCGACGAAACCATCGCCTCAGGACATGCAGCGAAACCACCAGTGGTTGTGAGCGCGCTCAATGTTATTGCTGTAACGCCTGAGTACGCCACGCTCTCACGCGCGCCGGGGCTGCCGGATGATTGTTATGATCACGATGAATACATTTTGCCGTCGCATATTCGAGCGGTCGCGATTGCGGCATTAGCACCTCGAGAGCAAGAAGTGATTTGGGTGATCGGTGGCGGCGCCGGCAGTATTGCAATTGAGGCACTTCGCACCACACATACCACTCGCGCAGTTGTCTTTGAGCAGGATCAATTACGGCAAGCCAGAATTTTGAAAAACTCACGCAATTTAGGTGTGTGTCATCGCATTGCGATTCAAGGCTCAGCGCCGGAAAAATATATTGATGTACCAGATTCGCCTGAAAAGATTTTTATTGGTGGCGGTTTGACGTGCGATGGTGTCTTTGAAGGTGCCTGGGAACGTCTACAACCAGGTGGTCGGTTGGTTGTGCATGCCACAACGGCTGAAACCGAACAATTTATTTGGGAGCTACATGCTATTTTCGGTGGCATGATCACGAAGTTTGAAATCGCACATACCCAACAAATTGGCGCATTCCATACGTTACAACCAGACGTGCCGGTGACCCAGTGGGTTGTCGAAAAGTCCTCGTTGACACATCACAGTGAAAGACCGCAACCATGATAGTGCCGCATGCTGACGCGGTGGTGCGATGGTGCGATGGTGCGATGGTGCGATGGTGCGATGGTGCGATGGTGCGATGATAGCAGCACACCACTTGCGCAACATGTGCGCGCTGATGCATAAACGGGAACAATATTTGCGACAATCACGTCGCTTTCGTCACAAACCTCAACTATTCAGACTTTCAAGAATGGCGACACTATGCATGCGTTAATCTTTGGTGCCACACCGGCAGCACGGGAAATGGCAACGTTACTCTATGACGATTATTGGTATGTCACCACGTCATTAACCGCCATCCAAGCTCATACGCAGCTTCCTGTTGGCAATATTCGAATCGATCAGTGCAATGATCCGGCCGCATTAGCGCAATGGCTCATCACTGAGCATATCGACATTATTGTAGATACGACTGATCCTTTTACCGAACATCTTTCCGTGACTATTGCAGAAGCTGCACGTGCCACAGGCATTCCTGTGATTGCATTACAGCAGCCAGTATGGACACCACAGACGCACGATCGATGGCTATTTGTGCATACTCTCGATGAAGCCGCAGCGTCTGCATCGCGCGAGTACCATCATATTTTTCTTCATCTTCAGCCGAATCAACTACCCAAGTTTTGCCGAGATCCACATAATCTCTACGTACTTCGTAAAACAGAAGCGCCGCTGGGCGCACTTCCGGCACGCCATCGAATCGTGCCGAAGCACCAGCAGGTAGACCTTGAAACAGAGAAGAAATTTCTGCGCGATAATCAGATTGATTGTATTGTCATGCGAAATGATGGTCAGCCAGAAGATGATGTGCTTCTGATGGCAGCTCGTAGTCTTGGAATCGCAGTCATTATGCTGCAACGTCCAGAAACTGGTGCAACTCATCATCTCACAACCAGTCCGCAGGAAGCATTTACGCTGATTCAGACATGGTTTTAGTCCACAGTTTTCTGATCTACTACGGGTCTACAACTGTCTTATATTTCAGCTATTTCAGTCCTACTATTTTTCTCACAAAATTGACCACACACGTACCGCGATACATGCAGTCACATGTTTCGACACGTTCGTCGTGCATTCATGAACTATTTAATTGGTAGGTGTGGTGCCTACACGCGGAAGATATTAAACAGTACTGAGCGTACAGGGCCTAGCAACAATCCAATGGTTTGCAAGACTGCAACCACGATCAATGCTCTTTGAATGCCTTGATCTTGACGTTCGAACCACGCGGTTGCGCTCGAGCCATTCCCGCGTCCTGGCTGTGAGCTATTCGAATCGATCGATCCAAGATCTTTATTCAGATGAATTCCCGGCGCGGCCAGTGCTGGAGCTGCACAGGTAATCGTTCCAGTTGCCAATGTCACTGTGGTTGCCAAAGCAGCACATGCATGTTTGAACTTCATTGAAGGTACTTCTTCCTTGTATGTTGATGTTGCAGTATCACTCAGCGTGCAAAGGAGCTGGTAGTTAGCTTACAACAATTCCCGAAAAACTGTCGAGGAATCCCAGATGCATGCTTAACGACGCTATCGAAATGTCGATCAAACTGATATACAGCATGCCGGTAGTGATTATTGAATAGGATCCAGCAAGCTAGAGGCCGCGTCGAAAATAAAGCCCATTGGAGCGCATATTTTTGCCACAGCTTCAGCGTCACCTTCTGCAATCTGATGAATCACCAGTGATGACCACGGTGTAATCGTTGTCGGGGCACCGATTGCAGCTAACAGCTGTGCCATGCGTGCGCTCATGCGCCCATGCTGGAATCCAGCGCCGAGACTGACAGTACCGTCTGGTTGATCAAACCAGCCGATTGGTCGAATTGTTACTGGTGAAGAGGGCAACTGTGGCGTATGGTCGGAAATTTGCACATGTGTGAGTGCTGAGAGAGCATCAATAATATTGTCCCTAATAGATGGGGCTTCATGGATGCGGTCATATGCGCCTTTGTGTTGATGCCATAACAATGCAGCTTGGGTGAGGACCTCTGGTACATGCGTACTATCGGTGCAGTGTAACGTGGTCAAACTACCACCGAGGATCAGTCTGAAAGATTCTGCAAGCGCGATTGCTCCGAAATCAAGATGTTGGAGTGCAATCTCACCGGTTCCGGCGTCGAATCCAAACGTGGTGCGCGCACTTAATGTTGCAAGTTCGCTGTGTTGTCTTAAGCGTTGATCAAGCTGCGTGATGACGTGATCATATTCCAGCGCGAAAGGGGAGAGGAGGATGCTTCGAGTGTGCTGCTGGGCTGCTGCTGGCGTTAAGTTAAGCTGCTTGAGTGCAGCTTGGAATGCAGGCTCATCATGAATGCCAGCAATTTGAAGATTGCCACGTTTGGTGATCACAAGAGTGCCGTCGCCAAATGATGCGGCAAGTTCTGAAAGTGCTTCCCAGGTATCGGCCATTATGCGGCCGCCTGGAAAATATAGCTCCCGATTCGTGGTGATTGCTTCAGGTGTCGGGCTATGGTGCGGTGAAGTAGCAGAATCCATAGTTGTGTATGCTACCGATGATTCAGGCAAAATGCCCAACGCTTAGCTGGACGCATGCGAGAAGGAATTGTCTAAATGGCAGCAGTGCTGTGGTTGCTAGGATGAATCGTCGTCATCTGCGTGTCAAGGGTTTTTGTAGGTCTTACTAATCTTCACCGCAGTTATGGACTGTTGAGCTAGACTAGCTTACATGCCTATGATTGTTGCGATTCCGTATTTTTTCATTGAAGGCATTGCGTTTATGCTCGTCAGTTGGTGGCTGGGCATCGGCTACGCTTTGCTGTTACTATTCGGACTATTTATTGCTGGTATCATGCTGGCAGCACTAGAGATGGCGCGTATTTCGAAGCGCTTGACAGCTGGACAACCTGCACCTGTTGCCACCGCTGGCGATCTTGGATTACTTGCTGCTGGTGCCGTCGGTATTGCTATGCCTGGATTTGTCACAACAATACTTGGCTTGTTACTGATTTTTGCTCCAACTCGAGCCGTCGTGCGTCGTCTACTGGCGAACAAGCTGCGTGAAAAAATTGAGGCCATGGGTGTCCGGAGTTTTTCGGCTACTCATGCCTATCGGCAAAAGGCCACGTACGGCACCTTTGTCGATGCAGACGCCACAGCATCATCTCCAGCACCATCGTTTGAGATTGATGAAGAAGCATTAAAGCGTTGGACGGAAAATCTTCGCCCTGAAGATTTCGGGCCTGATGCTTCTGGAAATGCTGATCGGTAGGGAAGTCCACGTTTATGGTGTTTCTTCTGCGAGTGTGCCTTGCTGCGCTGAGCGGTCTCTTCGTATTTGCCTCCTATGAACCACTTGGATTGTGGTTTTTAGGCATCATTGGCATGAGTGCGTTCATCATTGCGTTCAGCCCAATGCGCGGGAATACAGTGTCATTGCACGTTGGCGGATTCCTTGGGTGGCTACATGCCTTGGTTGTCTACCTTTTGTTACTGCCGTGGGTTGGCGTTTTCGTTGGCAAGATGCCGTATCTGGCTCTAGCACTGTTTTTATCCTTGTGGAGTATTCTGCTCGGCATAGTTGCTGCACGCCTATGGCTACACCGCTATGGTATGTGGGCATTCTCAATGGTGTATTTGGTCGTCGAGCTGTTACGTTCATCGGTGCCGTTTGGTGGCTTTGCATGGGTGCGATTAAGTTGGGGACAAATTTCTGGCCCGCTTGCACCATTAGCAGCTTGGGGTGGTCCTGCGTTGGTCACGGTTATGACGGTGTTTATCGCAACACTTGTGGCATATGCAATCATCCAGCAGCGATTCACCAAGCAATTAGCCGTCGGCATCGGTGTGGTGATAGTCGCAGTACTTGGCGCAATTTCTGCGCCTGTGGCACCACCAATTGCTACAGTGACAGTAGCTGCGATTCAAGGCAATGTGCCACGCTTAGGGCTAGATTTTAATGCTCAACGCCGTGCTGTATTAGACAATCATGTACGCCAAACATTAAAGCTTACAGAGCCTGTCGATCTCGTGATTTGGCCAGAGAATTCTTCAGATGTGAATCCATTTACCGATACGCAAACAGCACAGGGGATTCAAACAGCTGTTTCCCATGTTCAAGCACCGGTACTGGTTGGCACGATTACCATCGATGAAATTGGTCCACGCAATACGATGCAGGTATTTGATCCAGTTGCTGGGGTAGGAGACTATCACTATAAGAAGTTTTTGCAGCCTTTCGGTGAATACATGCCGCTGCGCAGTTTCTTTCGGTTGTTTTCTGAACTCGTCGACAAAGCAGGAAATTTCCAACCTGGCACAGGCACTGGCACCGTAACTATGCATGCAGCGCAAGTATCGCAAGATGTCATTGTTGGTATTGCAACCTGCTATGAAGTTGCCTTTGATGAGGCGTTTCGTTCGAGTGTGCGACACGGAGCACAGATTCTTACAACACCAACAAATAATGCAACATTCGGCTTTACGGATATGACATATCAGCAACTTGCGATGAGTCGTATGCGCGCATTGGAATACGATCGAGCAGTTGTTGTTGCTGCAACTTCTGGTGTCTCAGCAATTGTGCTTCCCGATGGTTCTGTGCAGCAGCGCACCGATATTTTCCAAGCTGACACGCTCGTGGCACAACTGCCACTCAAAGATTCTCTGACCTTTGCCGCTCGTTATGGAGAATATGTGCAATGGTTATGTGTCGCATTGGGTGTACTTGCAGCAGCTGGTGCGCTATTGTTTCCAAGACATCTTATCCAGCACACCCGTGCAAGGAAAAAGTAGGAGTAGTGTTAAATCTTATGAACAATCCAAGTGATACGACTCTGGTCATTATCCCTACATACAACGAGTTGGAAAACTTACCACTCATTACCGGTCGCGTACGCCAGGCGAACCCAACTGTCGATATTCTTATTGTTGATGACAATAGCCCGGATGGTACCGGTGATGCAGCTGATGCTTTAGCCGCGCAAGATTCGCATATTTTCGTTTTGCATCGCGAAGGTAAAGGCGGCTTGCTCGGTGCTTATATCGCCGGTTTCAACTGGGGATTGGAACGCGATTACCAGGTCTTGTGTGAAATGGACGCCGATGGTTCACATGCACCAGAGCAACTACATGTATTGCTCGAAGCTATTGATGCAGGTGCTGATTTAGTGATCGGTTCACGCTATGTGCCAGGTGGCAAAGTTGTGAACTGGCCAAAGAAGCGCTGGGTGCTTTCCAAGGGCGGCAACCTTTATATTTCCATGGCATTGGGTGCTGGCTTGTCCGATATGACCGCAGGCTATCGCGCTTTTCGACGCACAGTGCTCGAGACCATTGATCTTGCAGCGTTGTCGAAGGCTGGCTATATCTTCCAAGTTGATATGGCCTGGCGCGTCGTTCGTGAAGGTTTTGATGTACGCGAAGTACCAATTACCTTTACTGAGCGCGAAATCGGGGAGTCGAAACTCGATGGTTCCTTTGTGAAAGATTCTTTGCTTGAAGTCACCAAATGGGGGCTGCAACACCGCAAGAATCAAGTAGAAGACTTTGTGTCAGAGTTCAGCAAGCTCGCACAACACGGAGTGAAGAACTTCCGCAAGAAGCATAATATCTAGCCTGTTCGTCTGGATACAGACAATCAGCCTCATACTGTTATGACAAATGTCGACGACAGTATGAGGCTGATCGGTTCTGAGCAGTTAGTTTCTCATTATTCTTCTTCAGCAAGTGCTGCTGCAGCTTGGGCGGCTTCTTCTTGCTGTTGCTTCAAAAGGCGAGCTGCGTTGCGGCGACGACGACGTAAATGCTCAATGCGTTCCTCTAGTAGCTCATCAAGTTCCTCGAGTGAGCGACGCTCACGCAGCATATCCCAGTGGGTACGGGGTGGTTTTGCCGGTTTCGCCTCTACACCGGAACCTTCCATGAGGTGACCGATTTGTCCATTTTTACACAGCCACGTACCTGGAATTTCTGCATCTTCGGCAAATGGTACGTCGAAAATCTCACCGGTTTCAGTTTTATAGCGAACCATTTGGCGTGGTGCCAAGTCGTGGTCGCGATCAGTCTCATAGCTTACAGCTCCCATACGAGAGCCGCGGAGAACGCGGTCTGCCATTGTGCTGATCAGTCCTTTCACTTGTTCGTGCTCAAGCCGAGCGGGTTTTCACCCATAAACCATTAAGTATAACGCATCGGCGTAAGTTTTTGTTCCCATGACAGAGCTCATCAGCAGTCATATGTTGAAGACTCGGGGTTATATTTGCCTTACAGTGATTTCAGACTACTATGGTTGCAATGGCACGAATAAAAACACCAACTTGCCAGTGGTGTGGCCAAGACATTGTTACTACAGGTCGCGGCCGTCCGCGAAAATTCTGCAAGCCTTCATGTAAACAACGCGCCTATGAACAGCGTCATACAGTACAAGGCACTCAGATTCCACCCACTGCTGTGATTATTCCGCCTGAAAAAGTAGACGCTTTTAACGATGCACTCTTTGAGCTTCGTTGCGCTGCTGAAGATATCCAAACTGCTGTACGTGAGGGTTGTGAACCAGACGAATTAACAGTACTGTGTGAGGAACTTGTTAGCCTAGCGAAACATGTTGAAAATCTTAGATTAAGGTGACCTAGTTTTATGAAAACACAACGCAAACTCCTCATCGGTGGCATAGTTGTCGCGATTGTAACTTTGGCATTGTTTGCTGTCGCTTCGGTATTAGTTCCAGTCTTACTTGGCCCAGGTGTGAAAACTGAAGAACTTTCAACCAGTCGTGCCCAGGCAGCAACTACCGAGGTCAATGGCACTTGGTTAGTACAACCAGGTAGCTATCCTAATTACACTTCGGTTGGGTTCACCTTTGAAGAATTATTACCGTCCGATCGTCGAACTACATCAGGATCAACTCGTGGTGTGCGAGGAAGCATCGAGGTTCGTGACGATAAGCTGCTCAGTGGTCGTATTGAAGTAGACATGACGTCGTTAAGCACTGACACTGAACGCCGTGATGTCAGCATTAAGAACCGAATCTTCCACACCGATAAGTTTCCAATTGCATCGTTTGAAGTCACGTCTGAGACTGATTTGAGCGAAATTCCAGCTGATGGAATCACAGGTCAAGCGCCAGTAACTGGCAAACTTACGATTATGGGCAATTCTCAAACCTTGACGCAACCGTTTACATTCTTACGAAGTGGTGATGAGTTGATTGCAAGTGCAACAATTCCAATTAACCGCTTAGATTATGGCGTTGAGACTCCAGAGTTTGTCGCTGCAAAAATTGCAGAAGAAGGCGAACTGAATATTCTCATAAACTTCACTCAACAGTAAAGGATCGTTGCAGGTTATGCTTGCTCAAAAAGTATTACCTTTATTATGGCTGCGACTTGTCGTTGTGATTGGCTTTGGCATCTATGTCGCGACTGAGCAAATGTGGCTCATCGCCGCCATTAGCGCAGGTCTTGCGATTCTCACTGGATTACAGATCCGCAGTGCATATAAATCGTATGACAGCCAACCGGTTGAAACTTATTAAGCTTTCTTAACTGCCAGCTATCTCTTGATACCCATTACATTTCGTCACTGTTACGAAATGTAATGGGTATTTCCATGCCTCATATCGGCCAAAACACAACTCGAGTAATGACTCCTTGCGGCACATGTTGGCAGCAGCCCACAAATGCCAATATCCGCCACCAAATAATACTTGAGGTATATAAGCGACAGTCCGTACACATTACATACAATCATGAAAGCAAGTATCTACATGCTAGAGATACAACAACGAAGCTTAGGAGAGATCAAAAACCGTTCGAGTCTGAACAGTTTTTTAACTTACGACACAGATTGTCGCACTGATGACATTCTTAAAGTTGAAACATATGCCAGTACGACGCGTCGAAAAGCTCGCACGTTGGGAATCATGCAAAACGATTGCACATACAAACAGGAAAATCGAAATCCGAAACGTAAGACGATGTGCCGATAAGTAAGGCGGCAGCTAAATCCTGCAACATATCAGCCGGCCATACCCCTTTTGAAAATACTCCGATAATGTACATTATGTCATATAGGACTTCCCTAAAGCGCTCACGATCTCAGTATGCATACCGACTTCACAACCCTTACACCCACACAACACATCGCCGTTGCGCCATGGCCGATAATGCAACTTTCAGCATGGACAATTTCAGCCAAGTTCCTTGTTGCAATATTTACTAACTTGTAGTCGCGCCAGATGCTAGCAATATCACAGGCTTTCTCTCGCTGAGATTGGCCACACATTCATCCTGACCTACAATCCCTTAACAATCACTCACACTTGCCACACAAACCACCAGTATCCCAAATAGTGAGACAAGCAATCATTGCAATTTCACACTCCGGAACTTTTGCATTTTTACCCCTTCGATTCACCCCCACATCTTTTGAGCGCTTCACAATAAATATGGTTTTTGCAGGGGTTTTTCAATCCAATTATTCCCTTTATCCATAACTAAGGTAAACCCAACTTAAAATTTCTGTCACGTGACGCTTACAGTTATGGCCATGAACAAGCTTTTCACTCCTGATGCAACTTCTATTACGCAACCAAGCCACTCATCTCAACCTGACGCTGTGGGCCTGGAATATTTACATGGTTCTCCATGCGAATTAGTTGAACAGCTGACTGCAATTGTTGGTGCTGAAAATGTGCTCCACAGACTATCTGATTTAGTACGCTTTGCCTCTGATGGCAGTCCATATCGACGCGTACCAAAAGTTGTGGTACGTCCACGTAATGCCAACGATCTTGCAGCCTTAATGCGCTTTGCGACGCACACAGGTCACCATCTCGTGTTCCGTGCGGCAGGAACCTCATTAAATGGCCAGGCTATGACCAACGACATTCTTGTTGATATGAAAACGCACTTTGTGGGTATGGAAGTTCACAATGATGGCGCTGTCTTACACGCGAAACCAGGCGTTGTGATGGCTGATGCCCAAGCTGTTTTGGGTCGATATGGCTATATGCTCGGCCCTGATCCTGGGTCCACGCCAGTGTGTACTGTCGGCGGTGTTGTTGCTGATAATGCTGGTGGCATGCGCTGTACGGTTGAACGCGATAGCTATCATAGTTTGCAAGATGCGACGATTGTGCTTCCAAGTGGCTCGATTATTGACACCGCTGCAGGCGATGCGGCATTTCAGGCTCAGGAACCAGAACTGCATGCTGGTTTGCTTCAGTTGCGTGATCGTATTCGGAGTGATGCTGCGTTGGTGGCACGACTGAAAAAGAAATTTTCGATCCGCAATACTAATGGCATCCGTTTAGATGCATTTATCGATGAGGATGAACCAGTACGCATCTTATTGCGCTTAATGGTCAGTTCGGAAGGTATTTTTGGTGCGCTGACGGATATCGTCATGAAGACCGTTGCACTCCCGAAGAAAAAAGCCGTGGCGTGGGTAATGCTGCCAAACTTAAAAGATGCTGCAAACTATGTTCGTCCTCTAGTAGAAGCCGGCGCATTAGCATGTGAATTACTCGTTGCACCTGTGCTTTCACGCTCAGTGGCGAATTTCCCACAAGCACCTCGTGAATGGGCAGATATCGACGATAACGCAGCTGCGTTGCTCTTAGAAGTCGGTGGTCGTGATGAGGATGAACTCAACGCTGCAATTGCAAAAGCAACTGAGCAATTAACCGATGCCCCACTGTTGCAACCTCTGACATTTGATACCTCCGACGCTGGCATGCGTGCTTCGTGGCAGATCCGAAATGGTTTATTTGGATTGATTGGCCAAGATCGCCCACAAGGCGCAGCTCTGATTACTGAGGACGTATGCTTCCCGCCTGCTGAAGTTGGCGCTGGCGCGGCTGATTTGTTGGATCTCTTGCAATCTTACGGATATCCAGAAATGGTGATGGGACATGCTGCATATGGCAATCTGCATTTCTTCTTAATTCCATCATTTGAGCATGCAGAAGAACGCGAACGGTATGCAGCGTTTCTCGATGATCTTGCCACATTAGTGCTGGAAAAATACGATGGCTCGCTTAAAGCTGAGCATGGCACTGGTGTAAACATGGCCCCATTCTTGCTGCGTGAATGGGGTAAACAGGCTTGGGAGTTGATGTGGGAAGTCAAACAATTAATTGATCCACATGCTATTTTGGCGCCGAATATCAAACTGACTCGTAGTCAAGATATTCACTTGCAAAACTTCAAATCCTTCCCGCAGATCGACAAAGAACTTAATGCTTGTGTGGAATGTGGATTCTGTGAGCCGATTTGTCCATCGCGCCATGTCACAGTTACGCCACGCCAGCGCATTGTTTTGCGTCGTGAGATGGCACGACAAGACGCCGACTCCCCGATCTTGGCGCAACTTCAGGCAGAATATCAATACGATGCAATTGACATGTGCGCAGCTGATAGCACCTGTGCAATTGCGTGCCCGATTAGTATCGACACTGGTAAAGCAATGAAACGTTTACGCAGTGAGCAACAACGTCCAGCTGCTCAGCGTGTTGCGCTCCGCGGTGCTGAAAAATGGGCAGTCGTCGAAAAATTAGTGCGCGGTGGTTTGGTAAGTGCGAAAGTTTTAGGGTCTTCCACGTTGAAACTCGGTGCAACTATAGGCCGGAAATTTGTCAATGAAGATCTGTTACCAACTATTCCAGGTGATCTTCCACTGCCAGCAACCCGCCTGCCAGAAACTTCTCGAGCACACGCACGAGCAGTATATTTCCCAGCATGTATTAACCGCATGTTTGGCAATTCTCCGCATCAAGCAGACGATCACCTTCCAGTTACAGCAGCACTGGTTGAACTCGGACGTCGCAGTGGCGCACCGATCTGGATTCCACAAGATGTTGCTGGTCGTTGCTGCGGTACACCTTGGTCGTCGAAAGGCTACCAAGAAGGATTCAAGTATCAAGCAGCTCAACTGGTCAATGATTTCTGGCGTTGGTCAAATGGCGGTGAACTGCCAATTATTATCGACGCCGCCAGCTGCACGCATGGTGTATTAGAAAATATTGCTCAGGTATTAGATTCCACCGATGCCGATAGATTAGCGCAATTAACCATTTACGATGCTGTTACCTGGATCTATCAGGAAGTCTTGCCACATTTACCAATTGTGCATGACTTAGGAACAATTGCCGTGCATCCAAACTGCTCAATTCAGCATATGGGCCTGACAGATCAATTACTTGCCATTGCGCAAGCTGCAGGTCGTGCAGTGATTCCAGATGGCAGCACCTGTTGCGGCTCAGCTGGTGATCGCGTGATGTTACATCCTGAGCTTGTGGAATCAGCAACTCGCGAGCAGCGCGCGAGTCTTGCGGCTGAGTCTTTCGACGTGTTCCTGTCTGCGAATCGTACCTGCGAGATGGGACTAGAAATGATTACCGGCAAGACCTACGAACATGTTGCAACCTTGTTGGAACGTGCATCACGACCGGTTATCACTCCTTAACCCCACCTTCCAGACGCTCAAAGGGACAGTGCAGCAACACCTGCCACTGTCCCTTTGAGTGATACGTCTGCAATAATTTTTTACGAAATCAGCGACGCCCGCGACGCTTGCGTGTAGTTGCGGTAAGTTGCACAGCATCAAGTGCACCGATTTCAAACAACGCTTCTTTTAGCGCTAATTGGAATACCCACAAGCGTCGATACACTTGGTCATAACCATCAGCTGCAGCTTCGCGTAATTTCCCTTCCAAAACTTCACGCTGCATGCGTAGCCCTTGGAGATAATGACTCCCGAAATGCGTTTGCGCAATGACGCGCAATTGTGAAGACACGTCGAAAAGCTTATGCACCTCTGGCATACTCAAATGATGCAGTCCTGGGGCAACATATGCGCGGACCACGTCAAGGCTTCGATCAGCCGCATTGGAAAATGCATCAGTTGTAATCACCGTTTGCACACTGACGTATCCTCCAGAGGCAAGCAACCGATCAAAACTTTTCACATATTCACGCTGTAATTTCTGCCCCATGAGCTCCAGCTTTTCCACGCTGGTGATTGCATCATACGATGCCGGCCAAGCTTTAGGCTTCGGCAAGAGATCATCAAGCAATTCAATATGCACTGAGGAATCTACATCAGTATGCTCAAGTATTTTCCGTAAACTCTGCACAAAATCAGCATCTGCTGATAACACATCAACTGTTGCACGACGAGCTGCTGCTGCAAGTGGCAGCGCTCCACCCGAAGAAGGATAGTCAACAATATGGCTTCCCATTCCCACATGCGCACGATCGAGTAGCATGGTGACACTACGAAGTTGAGCATCTTGCAAATCAGCCCGTTCTACTGCAGTTGGTGGCGCAAAATGGGTGATATCGACAAAATGTGCGCTCGGCTCATTGGCACGTCCAGCACCTGGAGCATAACTTTTCAGGCTCACCCGCTCTGTCGTTGGTACTCCAGAAGCAAAAACAGTGCCGTGTGTACTCATGCCATCGCCAGAATAATGTCGCACTAAACTCAGTGGTATTTCTTTACCGGCATAGTTTCCGCCTGCTAACACTTGCGTCGATCGCGGCCGATAACCAGTGCGAATAAGACCAGCTAGTACTTTAGGTAAATCTTCGGTAAACCACTCACCTGCCATAAACCCTTCTGCAATGCCCAACCAGCCAGCATGGGCTAAACGTGCAAAGAATTCTTCATGCAAGACTGCAAGATCAGGCGATTCCCCGATAAAATTCAAGCCTGCCTTCTGGCATGCGATTGCAAAATCAGCTTCAGCTTTGCGTGCTTTCACCTTCGTAATAAACCCATTTGGAGTTTCCACTACTCCAGGCCATGCATTGGCATCGATATGAGCCAAATAATGCTCATGGGCTCCGACATGCGGATACAAAGGATTCGTGATCACAGTACGGTTCACCTCCTAGTGTCGCACTGATCGAGTTGTGCAAAACATAACATGTGTCAGTTTAGAGTCTGTCATCCATCAGCGGTGGTATCGGCACACGTAGCAAAAAATGCAGAAAAATCGCATTCGAACCTTTTACAAACCATCACGAGCGTGATCTGCCATAATCTCCTTCTTTTTACCCCCAAATAGGAAGAATGTGACATTTAATACCATATATCTCTTGTGGAAATAGCGAGTTTCGCTCAAAACATGCACACATTCTTGTTCCAAGAACCAAAAACTCAAGTAGGCAAAGACTATCCAAGGCGGTAACATGGTAAAAATCACAGTTACTCTCAAACCAACTGTGGACTTTCACTCATCAAACGCGCATGCAGAGTAGTCAACGCACCTGATGATCGTCCAACTACAGACCGTAGTTCGGTTGTTGTCGAAGGCATTGGCTTCTCACAAGGAGATAATTGTTATGTCAGAAAAGCCATTCCGCCCCGAAGGCAGTCGTCACCATGTTGTCGTCATTGGTGCAGGCTTCGGTGGATTATTTGCCGTACAAAACCTCAAAGATGCTGATGTCGATATCACATTAATCGATCGCACCAACCATCACCTTTTCCAACCACTGCTCTACCAAGTAGCAACCGGTATTTTGTCATCAGGCGAAATCGCACCAGCAACTCGACAAATCTTGTCGAACCAGGAAAATGTGAGCGTTCTCAAAGGTGATGTCACCGATATTAACGTCACCGAAAAAACTGTCACGGCTTCCCTTGGCGCATATAGCACTATTATTGAATACGATTCCTTGATTGTCGCAGCAGGTGCTGGTCAGTCTTATTTCGGCAATGATCACTTTGCCCAGTTTGCTCCTGGCATGAAGACGCTTGACGACGCTCTAGAGTTGCGCGCCCGCATTATTGGCGCATTCGAACGTGCTGAATTAACTGAAGATCCAGAAGAACGCGAACGTCTGTTGACCTTCGTCATTGTTGGCGCCGGCCCAACCGGTGTGGAACTTGCTGGCCAGATTGCAGAAATGGCACACCGTACCCTTTCTGGCACCTTCCGCCGCTTTAACCCAACAAGTGCGAAAATTATCTTGCTTGATGGTTCACCACAGGTCTTGCCACCATTTGGCAAGCGTTTGGGCCGCAATGCACAGCGCTCCTTGGAAAAGATTGGCGTCACCGTCAAGCTCAATGCCATTGTGACCGACGTTACCGAGAACACCGTGGTCTTTAAGGACACTAAGACCAACGAAGTTCATACTATTAACGCTTTCTGCAAGATTTGGTCTGCCGGCGTGGCTGCTAGCCCACTGGGTAAGATCATCGCCGATCAGCTCAACGTTGAAGTTGACCGTGCAGGTCGTGTACCTGTGAATTCCGATCTTTCGGTTGCCGATAATAAAGATGTCTTTGTCATCGGTGACATGATGAGCTACCAAGGCCTGCCAGGTGTTGCACAGGTCGCTATTCAAGGTGGCGAATACGTCGCTGAGCAGATTGCTGCAGAAGCGGAAGGCCGTTCACATACTGAGCGCCCTGAGTTCGAATATTTTGATAAAGGCTCGATGGCAACAGTTTCGCGCTTTAATGCCGTCGTAAAGCTTGGCAAGGTTGAAATCACCGGCTTCTTCGGTTGGATCCTGTGGTTGGTTGTCCACGTGATGTTCTTGGTCGGCTTCCGTAACCGCCTGACCTCTATTATCTCGTGGGGTATCAACGCACTCTCCCGCAAGCGCTGGAATCTGGCAACAACCCGTCAGCAGCTGCACGGCCGCAATGGCCTGCAGAAGCTTGCTGCTGTGGATGAGTCCGCCATTGAGGTGACCGAACTTACCAACCCTGGCAAATAATAAGCTTCAGTAAGCTTCAAACGGGATGTGTGTTGTAGTATGCTTGCAACACACATCCCGTTTTTTATGTGCCACAGATAGTGTTGATCTGCACAGCGTAGGACTAGAGAAGGAAACGTCCCACTTGTGACCGCTGATATTCTTGCTTCGCGCCCCCGTGTTCTCTCAATTGCTGGTACTGATCCAACCGGCGGCGCTGGTATCCATGCAGATATTAAAGCCATTAGTGCTGCTGGCGGGTATGCACTGGCCGCAATTACCACCATCGTCAGCCAAAATACACAACGCGTGTTGCAATGTTTCACTCCGCCTCGAGAGGTATTAGCTGCGCAATTAACTGCCATTAGTCAAGATGTAGTCCTTGATGGAATAAAGATTGGCATGCTTGGCACGGCAGAAACCATTGATACAGTTCAGAATTGGCTCGAAACTTCGCTTACGCTTGAAATCCCAATCGTGATCGATCCAGTGATGATTGCATCAAGCGGAAAACCACTGCTTGCAGACGATGCCCTACCCCTCTTACGGAAATTATTGCAGCGTGCCACGGTTATCACACCAAATATCCCTGAATTAGCAGCACTTATGGGTGTTGGTTCGATTAATTCCTTCGCACAAGCATGCGATGTTGCCACATCCTGTGCACAACAATTTCAATGCGCGGTCGTGGTCAAAGGCGGGCATTTACACGACCCGCAGCTTAAGAATGCGATTATTACCAGCAGCGGGAAGCTCCACAGCGTAGAAGTACCACGGGTTGCCACACGCAACACGCACGGCACCGGATGCAGCTTCTCTGCAGCGTTTGCTACTCGTTTAGCGGCCAGACACTCGCTTATCGACGCTTTACAGTGGACTTCCGAGTGGATGCATACCGCAATTTCCCATGCAGATGCATTGTGCGTGGGCAAAGGATCTGGTCCTCTCGATCACTTTGCCCACTGCTTATCGAATTCGCCTATCAGCGCCAAATGAACAAATTAGCGCAGCACCACGGTGCGCAATACGCTACGTGCGACCACGCGATCGCGATGGGTCATGGTTACTTCAATAACCTGAGTTGTTTTACCAGCATGCAACACAACGGCTTTAGCAGCGATCACACCTGCTGCAACGGAATGGTAGAAGTCCGTGTTGTTATTCACGCCTGCAACAAACTTGCCTTCAGCAGCTACTAATCCCATTAAGGAACCAACCGTCTCACCAATTGCGCTAAAAACGCCACCATTGACTAAACCAGCAGGTTGAAGATGCTGGACATCCACATGCAATTCTGCCGTGACTTCAGTTGGCGTAACAGTTGTCAAACGCATACCTAAAGCCTGAGAGAACCCTCCCATTAATGATTGCACAGTAGCGATCTCGCGCATATGCAAACCTGCCGGCGAGATATTTTTCAGCAATTCCAGAAGCTGATCGGTGATTGATTGTTTCTCTTCAGAATGTTCCATACTCCAAAGCCTACTGATAAATATCACACCTTCCAATTATCAATCACTGACCAATCACGCTAAACCAAACAAAAACGCAGGAAAACAAAAGAATACAGACATAATTTCCCAACAAAAGTAACACATCACACATTCACCACAAGGCTGAAGCACTCCCCTTTTACAGGTTCCTTAATAGGCAGTCAGGGCATCAAAGGAGTAAACTGTGCAACATGACTGAAAACAGCACTCTCGCCCAGATCGGCGTTGTCGGCCTTGCCGTCATGGGATCAAATCTTGCACGTAACTTTGCCCATCGCGGCCATACTGTTGCCGTCTATAACCGCAGCTACTCTAAGACTCAAGATCTTATTGCCAACCATGGTTCAGAAGGCACCTTCTTGCCTGCTGAAACCATTGAAGAATTCGTCGCATCCTTAGAAAAGCCACGTCGCGCAATCATTATGGTGCAAGCTGGTGCTGCGACAGATGCAGTAATCGAGCAGCTTGCAGATGCTATGGAGGAAGGCGACATCATCATCGATGGCGGCAACTCCTTGTATACCGATACGATTCGCCGTGAAAAAGAAATTGCAGCGCGTGGCTTGAACTTTGTCGGTGCTGGCATCTCAGGTGGCGAAGAAGGTGCATTAAACGGCCCATCGATTATGCCTGGTGGCCCAGCAGAATCTTGGGAAGCACTTGGTCCACTGTTGGAATCCATTGCCGCTGTCGTTGATGACACTCCATGCGTGACGCATATTGGCCCAGACGGTGCTGGGCACTTCGTCAAGATGGTACACAACGGTATTGAATATGCTGACATGCAGGTTATCGGTGAGGCTTACCAGTTACTGCGCTATGGTGCTGGTTTGACGCCACAGCAGATTTCCGAAATTTTTAGCACGTGGAATGCAGGAGATCTAGATTCTTACCTCATTGAGATCACCTCTGAGGTTCTCGCACAGGTCGATGCGGAAACCGGCACTCCACTCATTGACTTGATTGTTGACTCCGCTGGTCAAAAGGGCACTGGCCGCTGGACTGTGAAGTCCGCTCTCGATCTTGGTATCCCAGTCACCGGTATTGGCGAAGCTGTGTTCGCTCGCGCACTGTCTGGTGCTCGCAGCCAGCGCGCTGCAACCAACGGACAGTTACCATCTGGTGAAGTCACTAGCCTTGAAGCATTAGGCATTGACACTGAAACATTCATCGAGGATGTTCGTCGCGCACTCTATGCTTCGAAGCTGGTTGCCTACGCTCAAGGTTTCGATCAGATCAAGGCAGGCTCTGCTGAAAACCACTGGAATGTTGACCCACGTGACTTAGCAACAATCTGGCGCGGCGGATGCATCATTCGTGCAAAATTCTTAAACCGCATCGTTGAAGCATTTGATGCGAACCCTGCGTTAGAGACCTTGCTGCTTGATCCATATTTCAAGAACGAGCTCACCGGCTTAGTTGATTCTTGGCGCCGCATCGTTGTGGTAGCAACACAAATTGGTCAGCCAATCCCTGTGTTTGCATCGTCACTATCTTACTACGATTCCTTACGTGCAAGCCGCCTACCAGCAGCATTAATCCAAGGCCAACGCGATTTCTTCGGCGCGCACACCTACGAGCGCGTCGATAAGCCAGGTCATTTCCACACTAAGTGGTCTGAAGATCGCACCGAGATCGAAGCGTAAAACAGCTATCGCTATACGGTTCTCACAAGCTGTGTTCGAGACATATTTTCTTGTTTCGAACACAGCTTTGGTGTCTCTGCCATTGAACAAACTGTTCATACAGGCAGTTCACCATGTAAGATGGGAGAAATGATTAATTTTTCCGAGCTTGGTTTACCTGCTCCGATCGTTCAAGAGCTCTCCAAGCTTGGTATCGACACTCCTTTTCCTATCCAAGCAAAAGCCATTCCCGACGCCCTTGCCGGCAAAGATATTTTAGGTCGCGGTCCAACAGGCAGTGGTAAAACTTTCACATTCGGTCTGCCAATGCTTGCAAAACTTTCCCAATCGGGTGCGTCCAAGCCGAAATGCCCACGCGGACTCGTGCTCGTTCCTACTCGAGAACTTGCTGCACAGGTTCGCAGCCGTTTAGAAGATCCAGCTCGAGTTGTCGGCTTGCGTGTGCTTGAAGTCGTCGGTGGTGTCAATATCAACACTCAAATCCGTGCACTCGCCGCACCAGTCGATGTTCTCGTGGCTACTCCAGGACGTGCACAGGATCTCCATGATCAAGGCTATTTAGACTTCTCACAGGTCGAAATTTCTGCTCTTGACGAAGCCGACCACATGTCAGACATGGGCTTTTTGCCACAAGTTCGCAAATTATTGCGCTTAACACCAAAACGTTGCCAACGCCTGCTATTCTCTGCCACCTTAGATGGCGATGTCGATAAAATCGTTGCAGAATTCATGCATAATCCTGTCACGCATGCTACGGCGAAAGTGGAAGCAACCGTATCTACGATGCAACATTTCCAATTACATGTTGGTACTCGTGCGGCACGCAATGAAGTAGTCGCGCGCATTGCCGGACGCGAAGGCAAAACCATTATGTTTATGCGCACAAAATACAGCGTCGATAAGCAAGTGAAAAAACTTCGCAAACTTGGCATCCATGCGGTTGGTATTCATGGTGATAAGGGACAACACTCTCGTACCAGTGCTTTGGCCGGATTTGCAGATACTTCAATTCCTGTCTTGGTTGCAACTGATATTGCTGCGCGTGGCATTGATATTTCAGATGTTGATTTAGTTGTACATGTCGATCCGCCAGCTGAGCATAAAGCGTATGTGCACCGAGCTGGCCGTACTGCACGTGCAGGTTCTGCAGGTATGGTGGTGACATTAGTGACCGATGAACAACGCGATGAAGTGGCAAAATTGCTGCGGAAGGCTGGGGTCACGGCACCAATTCATAAGGTGCATCCAGATTCTGAAATTTTAGTACAGCTCACCGGCGCAAAACAGACTCAAGGGCACGCCCCATTGCCATCATTTGGGCAAATGCTTGCTTCTCAAAATAACACTCCTGGCGGTCAAAGCCGTAGACGTGAGGCCGCACAGACTCGCACAAATGAAAGGCGTGGTGGCAGCAACCGCAAGAGTCAAGGTAGACGTCGTAGCAACGCCTCTCAGCGTCGAACACAAACCCGCAATTCGCCAGCGACATCAACCTGGGGACCAAGTAGTTCGACTCGCCGCAGCCGTTCCTCCTAAGTGGTTTTGGTGAGAAGGAAAACGACATCACCAAATATCCACTCCAGTCGCTGAAACGAACTTCCACGTTCCTACGCAAGATTTCGATTCGCTTTCGGCTAGACTAAGCAAAATACAATACGTTCAGTACTGAAAGGTTAACGTTTCCAATCGTGGCTTCATATGAGGTCACAAGAGATTTCATCACAATGGATATTTTCATTAGCATTCTCGCACTCATCGGCTTTGTGCTCCTTACTGCTACCACAGGTTTGTTTGTCGCCGTAGAATTCGCGCTCACCGGCCTCGAACGCTCTACCATTGATCAAGATGTGCAAGACCGGGGGGATAAACGAGCACTCGCTGTCAAACGTGACTACTCGAACTTATCGTTTGTACTCTCCGGCGCACAGCTTGGCATTACGATCACCACGTTGGCCACCGGTTATCTGGCTGAACCAATTTTGGCGAAATTCCTCCTGCCAACTTTAAAATTCGCAGGCGTAACTCCTGAAATGTCAGTACCAATCGCCTTGGTATTGGCGTTATTGATCGCAACATTTTTATCAATGGTCTTTGGCGAACTCGTGCCAAAAAATATTGCGATTACCGACCCTTTGAATACGGCACGTTTTGTAGTCGGACCAGTACACACCTTTAATTTCTTCTTCGCCTGGTTTATTCGCTTTTTAAACAAAGCAGCGAATGCTCTTGTTCGGAAACTTGGTATCGAACCTGCTGATGAACTTGCGACTGCTCGCTCAACTCAAGAATTGACTGCACTTGTGCGCAATTCTGCAGAACAAGGCGGGCTTGATGAAAACACTGCCTTGGTATTAGACCGCTCGTTACGCTTCGGTGAAACCACAGCAGAAGAACTCATGACGCCTCGTTCAACCATCGAAACCTTGTCCTATGACAACACTGTGCTCGATTTAATTACCTTGGCTCAAGAAACCGGCCATTCGCGCTTCCCTGTCATTCGAGGCGATCTCGACGAGACTATCGGTGTGGTTCATTACAAGGATGCATTCGCAATCCCTGCGAATCAACGTGCGACCACCCTCCTTGGATCGATTGCACGTGCGGTGAAAGTTGTCCCAGAATCTCTCGATGGCGATTCCGTGCTGACCGCAGTCCGTACTGCGGGTTCACAAATGGTGTTAGTTGCCGATGAATACGGCGGAACAGCAGGCATTATTACCACTGAAGATGTGATCGAAGAAATTTTAGGTGAAGTCTACGATGAACACGATGACGAAGAAGCACAACGCGATTTCCAACGCTTTGGTACGTCTTGGGAGGTCAATGGCCTCGTGCGGATGGATGAACTAGCCGAAACAGTTGGCTATATTGCTCCAGAAGGCCCGTATGAAACCCTCGGCGGCTTATTCATGGCGACGTTAGGACGCATCCCGGTGGTCAATGACACTGTTGTTCTACCGGAATCGGATCATCCTGTACTTGCTGAATTCACTTCTGGTTTCACCGGACGCTGGGAGGCTCGCATTATTGCAATGGACGAACGCCGCGTCGATAAGCTGATCTTGGTACCGATTACCGATGCTGAAGCTCAGTCCCAACACGAAGCGAAGGAGCAGTAATCATGGGTATTATCACAACCGTTTTGATGGTAGTTGGATTACTCCTTGCCAACGCATATTTCGTGGCGGCAGAATTCGCCTTAATCTCTTCGCGCCGCGATCGCATCGATTCCTTAATAGCCCAGGGACGTCCTGGCGCCAAACGTGTCTTATACGCAACCGAACGCCTTTCAATCATGCTAGCGGCATGCCAATTCGGTATCACTATTGCCTCCTTGATTCTTGGCAAGGTTGCTGAACCTGCAATCGCCCACTTTGTGGAAATTCCATTCCACTCGCTGGGGGTTCCGGACCATTTCTTGCACCCGATTTCTTTCGTCATCGCACTTGGGTTTATTACCTTCTTGCATATTTTGTTCGGTGAAATGGTGCCAAAGAATATCTCGCTAGCTGGTCCAGAGACACTGGCGATTTGGTTGACTCCATCGTTGATGATCTTTGCAAACCTTACGCGCCCGTTGATTGCCTTTATGAACTGGGTAGCTCGAATGACTTTGCTGTTGTTTGGTATTGAGCAAAAAGACGAGCTGGAATCCAAAGTTGATCCAGATCAACTCGCAACCATGATTTCTGAATCTCGCTCCGAAGGTTTGCTAGACGCCGAAGAACATCAGCGCCTTAATAACGCATTACGAGTGGAAGATCGCTCGATCTCCGAGGTCTTAATTCCAATGGAGAAGATGCGCACGCTCTCCTATGGGAAACGTGGTCCGCAGTTACAAGATCTCGAGGCGGCAGTTGCTGAAACTGGTTTTTCGCGTTTCCCAGTTGTCAATCAAGATGGTTCATTAAAAGGCTACGTCCACGTAAAAGATGTGCTCGATCGTTTTATTGATACGGAAACTTATCCTGCTGATGCGATTATCCACTCCGCCGAGATTCGCCCACTGACCATTGTTGATGCTGGTGGAACCTTAGATGAAGCGCTCCAAGCGATGCACCGGAAATCTGCACACATGGCGCAGGTGCGTGATCGCGGCCAACTAATTGGCATTATCACTTTAGAAGATCTTATTGAGGAATACGTCGGTACTTTCTCGGACTGGACACACGAGCAGCACTAACACCGCTTGGATACGCATGACACTGACACGGTATACGCTTGACGACGATTGGCGCGAGCATCTCGTTCAACACGAACGTCGCGCTGCGGCATTAACGGATGATCAACTTAAGCGTCGCAAAGCAGGCTTAAAGCACCCTGTGTGGGACTTTTTATACGAGTACTACCCTATTCGCATTGCGCATTTACAGCGATGGCATCCAGGCGTTGGGGTTGCGATCGCTGATGATGGTACTTCTGCGCAAGCTGGGTGGAAATGGTATGTCACCGAAAATGGTGTCACCTTCGCAGATGTTGCTGCGTTTATGGAAGCCAAACAGCAAACTGTCGACTTTATCGAACAGCTTTTGCGGGCAACTACCACTAATCCCACGCATTTTGATTGCTTTGGATTACACGAGTGGGCCATGGTGTATGCCACCGATGATATTCGTCATGATTTGCCACTGCGATTAGGAGCCCAGGCCACCGATAAAGTGGTCGAAGATCATCAGATTAAATGCACGCATTTTGACGCATTTCGATTTTTCACTCCTGCTGCACGATCATTGAATTTTACAGTACTTGAACGTAGCGACCAGGTAAGATTTGATCAGCAAGGCTGCCTGCATGCGAATATGGATTTGTATAAATGGGCAACCAAACTCGGTCCACTGGTGCCAGGTTCGTTGTGGTTAGATACCTTTGCATTAGCCAAAGACGTGCGCGTGCTGGATATGGAAGCTTCTCCTTATGATTGTCGCGACTATGGATTTGGGGTCGTCGCCATTGAAACTCCTACTGGAAAACAAGAATATGTTGCACGGCAGCGCGCCTTGGCAGCTCGTGCGAATAAACTTCGTACAGCGTTGCTGAGTGTTATAGCCACCGCGAGGGTTATTTCTGGAATATCCTAGAACTATTTGTTGCTCTATATCAGACCACGTTGAGAGGAGAGTGCCGCCTTATGGGTCGTCATTCAAACGGTGAATCCAATTTTAAGGTTGCCCCAATGCTCATTGTGGCAGTGCTGTTGTTGGCAATTTTAACCGCGATCATACTGATTACTCCTTCCGCCAACGATACGGCGACATCAAATACTTCTGCGACGACATCGACAACTGCCTCAGTCGCATGTAGCCAAGGAGAATTAGTCTTGCCGGTGGCAGCCGAAAGTGAAGCATTGGCCAAAGACTATATCCGAAGCTATAACGACAACTCCCCAGTGGTGAATGATTACTGTGTACATGCGAAATACACCCCATCAATTCGGGAAGCGGGAGTGTTGTTATCAGAAAAATCTCAGAGCTACGTACATGCGCTCATTGCCCAAGCTGATCGAGCAGCAGCGGCGAATGATTGGCCAGTGATCGGTTCCTTAAAAGTTGGTCTGTCAGCCACTACCTCAGTAGAACTTGACCAGGTTGCTGAAATCACCTATGCCGCTGCAGATAATCCTGTGGCTGCGGCAATGATTGCAGCGATAAAACTAGGTGCAAATGTCGATGAAATTGAAGCCGCACTTGAAAGTGGTGCTACGACAACAGTCGCTGCTGCAGCAGCACTACCAGATGCAGTTGTGGCCGTTGCAGAACATGAGGTGCCTGAGGGACGCGTGTTTAGCCCAGTATCAGGGGTTGTGCAACCAATTCATGCGGTTGTGTTGCTGCCTTCGGATACCGTTTCAGAAGCAATCACCCAGGTTGCCCATGATTTCGCAGCAAGTATCCGCAGTGATATCCCAGCTTCCCAAACTGTTGCAGAAACCGCAGCATACGAAGCGCTTGCCATGTTTAATGTCAACCACCCATCTATGCTCTTACAACCAGCAACCGTTGCAGCACAATTAGATCGACTTGGCCCAACGCTGTTTGTGCTCGATACTTCTGAACAAATGGGCCAGCCAAGTGGTGTGGATAACTTCAGCAATATTGCGCTGGCAACTCAGAGTATTGCCCAAGCTGCCCGCGATCTTGGCCAAGCAGGCCATGCGGTTGCGCTGTGGAATTATTCTTCTCCATTAAGCCCTGGGGTGACTCGCGGATGGCGTGACAATATTAATTTCACAGATGCCAGTGCTGCCGAGGCAGTTGCAGCAACCGCTGTAGGCTTTGGCACTGGTGGTGAACCGCAAACGCATGCGGCTATTCTTGCGGCAACTGAATATGCTGCACAGTGGTCAGCTGAAACTCATCAACCAGTCTCGGTGGTTGTTGTGACCTCCGGTAGCATAGATGATGCTGATCTAGGTGCGGTTGCCGCTCGGTTAAACGATCAGGTTCAGCTGAAAGTCCTGTACTTTGGCCATATCGCAACCGATCCAGCAATTAATGCAGTCGCAACACGCAACGTAGAAGTACAAGATGCACAAGCGTTTGATCCTACCTTGCGCGCTGCAGTCGGATTGCACTAAGTCTTCGCTTACACAATTGCTTAGCGACGTTTCGTAGTGGCATCGGTCTACCACGAAACGTTTTGCGTAGTAGGGCTACATTGTTATTGGAGCTTACCTGTAGACAATACTTTTCTCGATATCACCTCGATCGCACAACAGGTAGCAGACTTATGCTGCTACCTTCAACGCACCTGTGCAACCCTTCATAGGCGGTGCACATTCCAGGCTCGCATGAGATTGCACGCTTGGCGGTTTTATTTGCAACTCCATTTTGCAACTCCTGCCCGTTTGTATGCTCAAGTATGGGTATTGCACACGAAAAAACACACCAGTTTCGTCACTTGCATGCCAGAGTTGCAAGTGGTCAAACTGGTGTGTCAGGCATGGCGCAGATTGAGCTGCACCGAGGCAAAGTATTAAGAAGTTTTACGGCTACGGCGTGCAGCAAGTTCATCAACAGTGATGATATTATCTCCTGCTGGAACTGGAACAGAGCTAGTACCGGAAATACGCTCTGATGGGAATGCCGAAATGGTACCGGTAAGTTCACGCATAATGCCTGGAACAGCAATACCGAATACGCCTTGTCCACCCCCGAGCAAGTCAATAACTTCTTCTGCGCTGCGGCATTCGTACACGGTAGTACCATCAGAAACTAACGTGATTTCAGCAAGGTCACTCACACCAAGATCACGAAGTTTTTCAACTGCTTGACGAATATTCTGCAAAGAAATGCCAGTATCAAGCAAACCTTTCACAATCTTGAGTACAAGAATATCTTTAAAGGAATACAAACGCTGAGAACCTGAACCACGTGCAGTGCGAATAGTTGGTTCAACGAGACGAGTGCGCGCCCAATAATCCAACTGACGATAGGTAATACCTGCGACCTGGCAAGCAATTGGAACACGGTATCCAACTTCTTCGTCTGGTCCAACATCAAACAACGATTCTTGAACTGGGCGGTCAACGCTCATCTGGATGCTCCTTAGCGATCTCTGGCTTCGCATGAGTTAGGTGTCTTACTCATCTCTATCTTTAGGCAAGAATACCCAAGCGTCAAGTAATTCACTTGCGACACGCCCGTAAACTTAAACCTCAACTTGAAGTTTAAACTTAAATTTCATCATTGTCATCTCTAATAACAAAATTATCAGCATTCACATCAGACACATCTGTTTCAAAAGCTTCAAAGATAGTATGAAACTCCCCTGCTATCTCAGGTTTGATAAACGGTAAGGATTGTTGTGGTTGATGTCGACGCAGACGCTGTATATTCTTCATAAAATCCGAATCAGCACTACATTCATGCAGGTCAGCAGTAGTTATTGCAGTATTATCATCAGCCTCTAATGAGGCATCAAGTTCAACCAGAGGATCATCAGCAAAGCTTAAGTCTAGATAGGTTTCTATATCGGTATTCGACATATACACCCCAGCACGTTCAAGTACGTCGGCATCAACCATAATTGGCAGGCACAAGCTATATGCAACTGCTAATCCATCTGTCGGACGACATTCGAAACTGTGACCATCATTGGTGATCAGTTCTGCGAAAAATACGCCTTGCTCATAATCTACAATTCGCAGCTCAGATACTCTACGACTGCAAGACGTGAGGAAATCAATAAGTAAATCGTGTGCGGTTGGACGAGGCGCTGGTGCTTCTTGTTCGCGACGTAATTGCTCCAAGGCCGCTTCTGCACTAATCCAGATGGGCACAATACGTTTGCGCTCATTCCATCGCAGCACAATGCAGTATTGCTGCAGAAATTCACTGATTTGTAGATACTCTACTTCATGAAAACTCATGTGAGCACTTAAAAGCCAATTTCTTTCCGCACTGCATTTTTCACGAGACCAGCATGCAGAGAGGCAACCAGCGCCATAATTTGTTGACTCATTTCTTCTGCCTGTTGTCTTGCATCAACGCTCTTCGAGTGTGTGACTGGCAACACCGCTTGGGAAATCAATGCGGCTTGTCGAGCAGCTGCATTTGTCAGTGGTTTTAAGTGGCGTACATGGAAACCGAATTCCCCCAACGCTGCGGCAGCTGAAACAATTCGGACATCATCTGCAGTAAAGAAGCCAGACTCATCAGGTCGAATCACACCTGCTTGCGCAAGCTCAATAACAAAGGCAGTTTCGACGCCAGATTTCAATGCTACATCGCTATCTGTGAGTCGAGTAACCTGTGGTGCCCGGAATTTTTCCGGGCTGACCATTGGTTGATCATCAGCCGTTTTCAAAATTGGAGTAATCGTACCAGCATCCATCGCTTCGAGTTGTTGGCGAATCACCCGCAACGGTAAATAATTATCCCGTTGAGTAGTCAGCACATAGCGTAAACGATCGACATCAGCTTGCACGAAGCGTCGATAGCCTGTCTTCGTACGCTGCGGGGTCACCAAGCCTTCGGATTCAAGATATCGAATCTTCGAGACGGTAACATCGGGAAATTCTGCAGTCAGAATATCCAAGACCACGCCAATAGACATCGTCTTTTGGGGCTTTGCTACCGCTTGATGTTGGGTGGGATTTGGTACTGCACTCATTAATAATCTCTCGTTAGGTTCGCGATGGGAATAAAGAAACGGCTTGCGTTTTATCCTTTCAAAAAGACCAAACGGAACTTACCGATTTGCACTTCATCGCCAGAGGCGAGCACGTGGGAATTCCGTGGCTCACGATTCACGTAGGTGCCGTTTAAGGATCCGAGATCGACAACTTCAAATACGCCATTTTCCACGCGAAACTCTGCGTGACGACGTGAAACAGTAACATCGTCAAGGAAGATGTCAGATTCCGGGTGACGACCAGCAGTAGTTGTTGAGCGATCCAGCAAGAAACGAGCACCAGCATTTGGGCCACGCTTGACGATCAGCAAGCCAGCACCAGTTGGAGGAATAATATCAGCACCTGTGGAAGCAGAAGCACCTGCCCCCTGCTCCATTTCCTTTAACAAATCAGCACGGAACACTGACGTTGTTTCTGTTTGGACATCATAGATGCCGTTATTCTCGCTCACTGTGAAACCTCCCAAGTTGGATCAAAGCAGACCGCGTCTTTATGTATTCAAAGCTGCAAAATCTGAACAATTGTTGTCATAAAAGTGTGCGCTCAACCATGTCACACATTCAGCCAATCATTTCTATAATAACCGTATTCTCGCCAGTTCGTGAGAAACTTAGAGTATCTAGCCCCAAAACTTGACTTTTAAGGTTTCTTGGCACATTTTTCCAACTGATTACCAGTAATGATATTTTAACGGAAAATACTGCCAATACCTTTCATCACTGAATTTCCAGAGCCAGAAAGCGGATTATCGCTGACCATATACGTCCAAGTTGCCGATGGTCTCATCAAGCCAAGATCTGCAAGATGTGCACCTGCATCATCAATCACAATTTCTTGGAAGGTATCAACTGCATCATCAACAGCAATCTGCGCAATCTGTTTGAATTCGCGTACAGCAATGCGATGGTACTCATCAATTGGGGTTTCTCGAGCAATTGCGCGTAAGTGTATAGATTCCCGTACATCGTCCATTAACGCTAGGTGCTCGCTCCAGCCCACATCCAAATGGTAGAGCATAATATCGCGAGCTGCTTGAACCAATACTTCATGAGTCACAGTTTCAGAAAGTTCTTGCATCCGCTCAGGTGCAAGCTGCGCCAAGCTGTCATAGGCAGCCTCAGTATCAAGCAGCGCTGCACGACGTTCATCAATAATTTTGCGCTGATCAGCAAGCAACTTATTGTATTTCCACGTCTGTGAGTGAATCTCCAGCAGTTGCCCTTCAGTAACACGCTGACAGTGTTCGACCCAATCACGCACGCGTTGTGAATCAATATAGCCTTGTGCATCTGGGCGCGCAGTAATTTCTTCATCAGCGCCACCAACGGCCACCATATCGTCTTCAAAGCTGACAAAAAATAACGACAATCCAGGATCACCTTGCCTGCCTGCACGACCACGTAATTGATTATCAAGACGCGAACTGCGATGACGCGCTGTACCAATGACGGCTAAACCGCCTACTGCAACCACTGCATCATGATCACGTTCATCGGCACCGCCAAGTTTAATATCAGTACCTCGTCCCGCCATTTGAGTCGAGACAGTCACACGTCCTAGATCACCTGCCTCTGCAATGATCTTGGCTTCTTCAGCATCATTTTTCGCATTCAACACATTCACGTCAATGTCAAAACTGCGGAGTTGTGCTGCTAAGGCCTCTGATTCTGCAACATCATGCGTACCAACCAAAATCGGTTGGCCAGTTTTATGTAATGCCACAATTTCTTCGACAATGGCACGATTTTTATCTTCCAAGGTCAGATAAATACGATCAGCTTCATCAAATCGCTGCAGTGGCTGATGTCGATCAATCACCGATACGCGCAAATCATAGAAGGAACGCAACTGGTCGGTTGCTTCCACTGCGGTACCAGTCATACCGCATACCATTGGATATCTGCCCATTAAGGCCTGCAAGGTGATGGTATCTAAAATCTTGCCACCTTCACTGACTGCGAGCCCTTCCTTCGCCTCCACTGCAGCTTGCACACCATCTGGCCACCGCTGGAGTTCTGCAACGCGCCCTTTCGAAGCATCGATTAAGGCAACCTTCCCATCGCGAACAATATAGTGCACATCACGAATCAGCAAGGCTTGCGCGTGCAAGGCTAAATTCACCTGTACTAAGGTGGTGCCCACATGTTCGTCGTCGTAAAGCGAGGAAATGCCAAGAGCACGTTCGAGTTTGTGGGCGCCGGTTTCCTGCAAAAACACATTGCGACGATCATCATCAACGGCGTAGTCCACACCTTCTTGCAAGCGCTTCACAAGCTCAGTAATTTGTCCCGTAGGTGCCGCACCTGGCTGATTTCCCGCCAGCACCAATGGCACAAGTGCTTCATCAACTAACACCGAGTCAGCTTCATCAACCAACGCCACATCCGCACCATGTTGCACGGCATCTTCCCGGCGCGTGATGAGCTGGTCGCGTAGCACGTCAAAACCAATTTCGGTCACTGGCGCGTAGACAATATCACATTGATATGCTTGACGACGCTCCTGTGGTGTCATGCCTTCTACCACGGAGGCGACAGTCAGGCCGAAGAATTCCACCAGTGGCCCCATCCAGGCGGCATCGCGTGCAGCGAGATAGTCATTGACGGTAATCGCGTGGACTTTTTTGCCCATTAAGCCAAAGCCGGCATTGGCCATCGCACCTACTAGGGTTTTACCTTCGCCGGTGGCCATTTGGATGACATCGCCTTCAAGGAGTCGTAAAACGGCTTGGGATTGCACGGCAAATGGGGTCATATGCAAGGTGCGTTCTGCCGCGAGCGCTAAAATTGCTAAAAATTCATCGGGGCGAGTCAGTTGCCCTTGTGCGCATAATTCACGGGCTCGGGTTTGAAGCTCTGCATCGCTAAGTGTTGCAAAGGTTTCTTTGTGTTTGAGGGATTGACCGACAATTGTGCGGCTACGTTTTTGGTTACGGCCTTGTTTTCCTCCCATTGCGTTCCAAAACCAATCGAATCCGGCCACCGCAGTCCACCCTTCATGAGCATAGCTCGTGATCTGTTTTACAAATACCCCTCAAGTTTAACCAACATATCAGTATCTGGGGTGTCATGTTGGTGAAGTTTTTCTCTTACAATGTTAAATCGTTAAATCGCATTGAATTCGTCTTGGGTTATACGCCAAGCTGTTTTCTTTGTCACAGAATATTCATGCTCCGATTTTTACATCTGGTGATGGGAAACGGAGCTTCAGTAATGAAGGATGAACACATGCATGCAATCAGTGTGAAATTGCCAAGTTCTCAGGGCTATACGATGGCCGCTACTTTAGATCTACCCGATACATCGCCGCGAGCATATGCGATATTTGCGCATTGTTTTACTTGTTCTCGGTTTGCACCGGCGGCAGCGCGCGTCAGTAAGGCTTTGGCTGAACAAGGGATTGCGTGTTTACGGTTTGATTTTCCAGGTTTGGGGCAGTCTGAAGGTAATTTTCATGAGACGTCGTTTTCGGAAAATGTTGCGGATATTCGTGCTGCCGGCCGTTGGCTCGAGCAACATTACAGTGCTCCGCAGTTATTAGTTGGCCATTCTTTAGGCGGTGCTGCAGCATTGCAAGCTGCGGTGGAGATGCCATCACTGAAAGCTGTGGCGACTATTGGTGCACCGTTTGATCCAGCGCATGCAGTGCTGCATTTTGCCGATCGAATTGGAGAGATTGATGAAAAAGGTGAGGTCGCTATCAGTTTAGGTGGTCGCGATATTATTATGTCGCGGCATTATTTAGAGGATCTTGCCGAAACTAATCCGGAGGCCTATTTACCTCGACTGCGCAAACCGTTATTAATTTTACATTCTCCGACTGATCAAACTGTTGGGGTGGAAAATGCGCAAAATATCTTTTTAACGACCCGCTATCCAAAATCATTAGTGTCGTTGGATAAGGTGGATCATCTATTAACGAAACCAGGTGCGGGTCAGCAGGCTGCCGATATTATTCTGGCGTGGTTCGAGCAGCATATTGTTCCTGAGAATATAGAAGCCTTGGCAGAAAGTATTCCAGAAGGTGTTGCAATTGCGACAAGCACGAAAGCAGGCCGTTTTACTGATGTAGTCCACACTGGCACACATGTTATTAGTACAGATCGGGAAGCTTATAACGGTGGCAAGAATCTCGGTATTGCTCCGACTTCCCTGCTGCTCTCTGGTTTAGCGGCAGCAACCAGTCAGGCAGTACGTGAAGCTGCACAGCAACATCGCATTCGAGAACTTGTAGATGTAAAAGTTAGTGTTGCGAAAACTGTTGGTGATCATTCACTCCATCTTCGTCGCAGCATTGAACTTATTGGCGATCTTTCAGATGCACAACGTCAGACGTTACTGACGGCTGCGAAATCAAGCACGATCGAAGCGATGTTTGTGCAACCGGTAGTCATTGAGGATACGAGCTACTAGACTGATTGTAAAGATTGCATGTCGCGGTAGTGCGGCATGCATCCATTATTTGGAAGTTTTCTCATACGAAAGCGAGTGCGTCGCATATGCTCACCTCTTCAAACCCATGTCCATGCGATTCTGGCACTACTTTTGGACAATGCTGCGGCCCATTTTTAGCAGGAACTGCGTATCCGAATACCGCCTTGTTGTTGATGCGTTCGCGCTATAGTGCGTTTGTGACAGGCAATAGTGAGTATTTATTGCAAACCTGGGCACCACGCACTAGGCCTCAGCAGCTTTCTTTTGATCCTGCTGTGCAGTGGACCGGCTTGGAGATTGTGCACACTGAAGCCGGCAGTCCGTTTCATGACACAGGTATTGTAGAATTTGTTGCGACATATTCCACTCTGCATCCTTCAGGAACGCAACAGCTTGGACACCAACATGAGCGCTCTAAGTTTATTCGGCATCTTGGCCGCTGGGTGTATCTTGACGGAGAGCTTGACCATGAGTCTTAAACTATGATCACTGTTATTCAACCAGATCCATGGGTCCGCCTTGATACCTTTCAACGCTGGTTCCCTGAAAATGAGGTTCGTAGTATTGATCCCACCTCACAGCCACTGCCTGCGATTACTGATATCGGTAATGGTCTGTTGTTACTCGGTGGGCGCCAAAATGCGCTTGATCATCAAGCCTCTGCGTGGATTCCACCACTGCAAGCGTTGCTGCGAGATGCTTATACACACAATATTGCTGTCTTAGGCATTTGCTTAGGACACCAGATTTTAGCCGATACCTTCGGTGGAACTGTGTCTCTTGCACATCCAGGTGGTGCGGAAGAAGGAGTCTACCCAATTACCTTAACCGCTGCAGGTCTGCAGGATCCCTATTTTGCATCGCTGTCGCATCCGATCGTGGTGCAGCAATCCCATAATGATTGTGTGCTCGAAGCCCCTGCTGCAGCTGAAGTACTTGCAACTTCTGCTACAGGCAGTATTCAAGCGTTTCGCTTAGGAACACTTGTCGGTGTGCAGTTTCATCCAGAAGCCTCTGCGGCAACCATGCAGGCTTGGGCTGAAGGTGAGCGTGGCGAATACGAAGCGGAAAACCCTGGTATTGGCGCGCGGATGTTCGCTGAAGTTCAAGCCCATGCAGCACAGCTAGAAGATGTCCGCCAAACGATCGCAACTGCCTTCAAACAGGCAACTTGCCAGTAATTTTTTCTTGAATTAGCAATTATTGTAGACTCATAGCGTCGTCAAGCTTAACGACGGCGGACTGTAGCGCAGCTTGGTAGCGCACTTGACTGGGGGTTAAGGGGTCGCAGGTTCAAATCCTGTCAGTCCGACATTCTAAAATCCAGCTACTACACTGTAGCTGGATTTTTTGTGTGCATGCCGACCACCAATTGGGAAATCCACGCTATGGATTCTTACACGTGTGCTTATTCTTCCCAATTTAATGTACGCTGAACAGCTTTATTCCACTCTGCATAGAGATGATCAGTGGTTTCTCGAGGCAACATGGGATCCCACTGCTTGTCCGATTTTGCAAACGCACGCAATTGCTCGGTCGATTCGAAGAATCCAACCCCCAGGCCTGCCGCAAACGCTGCTCCCAGAACAGTGGTTTCAATCATGCCAGGACGCACGACTGGAGTTTGTAAAATATCAGCTTGAAACTGCATCAAAAGATCATTGGCCACCATGCCACCATCAACGCGCAAAGTTCGCAACGGCACACCTGAATCAGCAACCATCGCCTCAACAACTTCCCTGGTTTGATATGCCGTTGCTTCTAATACTGCACGGGCAAGATGATGCTTATTAGCAAATCGAGTCAGGCCAACAATCACACCACGCGCATCTGTACGCCATCGTGGCGCAAATAAACCAGAAAACGCCGGAACGATATATACGCCACCATTATCTGCAACTTGGCTGGCAGATTGCTCAATTTCTGCGGCAGACTCAATAATGCCTAAATTATCTCGCAACCATTGCACTAATGCGCCACCAACAGCAACCGAACCCTCTAAGGCATACACAGGTTGCTCATCTTCGATCTGATAGCACACGGTGGTAATCATGCCATGATTCGATTGCTTTGGCACCAAACCAGTATTCAGTAATAAAAACAGCCCAGTACCATAGGTATTTTTCGCATCACCTGGTTGGAAACAACACTGCCCAAACATGGCTGCTTGTTGATCTCCCAAAATGCCAGTAATTGGCACCCCGCCTAAACTGCCGCGTTGTCGCACATGCCCAAACTGTGTCACCGACGGACGAATCGTTGGCAGCATTGCCAAAGGAATACCCATCTCTTGACAAATCTGTTCATCCCACTGCAAGGTGTGAAGATCCATTAACAGTGTTCGCGAAGCATTCGTCACATCAGTAGCGTGTACGGCTGGCTGACCTTCATCGCCTTGTGCCCCACCTGTAAGATTCCACAACAACCACGTATCAATCGTGCCAAAGAGCAGATCACCGCGTTGCGCTCGTTCCCTAGCACCAGGGACATTTTCTAAAATCCATTTCAGTTTCGGCCCGGCCGGATACGAATTCAGCAATAACCCAGTACGATCACGCCACCGGTCATGCCCAACATCACCAGCGAGCTGCTCACAAATCTCAGTTGTGCGAGTATCTTGCCACACAATAGCATTCATCACAGGCTCACCTGTGTGTTTATCCCACACCACCGTAGTTTCACGCTGATTCGTAATACCAATCGCCACGATATCTTCACGCGCAATATTTGCCTCAGCTAAGGCGGCGCCAACTGCGCGCCGGGTATTTGTCCAAATCTCAAGCGGATCATGCTCCACCCATCCTTTTTGCGGGAAAATTTGGCTATGCTCAAACTGCCCCATCCCCACCGGTTGCCCGGCGCGGTCGAAAATAACGCATCGCGTTGAGGTAGTGCCTTGGTCGATTGCTGCAACAAAATGCGGATGTGTGGTCACTGTCATGATTATGCTTCTGGGTTGGTTGCACGAGTCTGCGTTGAGTCAGCGGCTTGATTGATAATATCCACGGCGGCTTGATCCGTTAATGCTTGTTCCGCTTGTTGTTGTGCATCAAGATCGCGCAAGAATGCTGCCAGTTCTGCTGCGGCGGTGTCGTGGTCCCACTGGCATAAGCGAGCAATTTCTTCAAGATACTGCTGTGCCGTGCGACGTCCGCGATCTGCGTATTCCATGCCAATTCGCATCCGTCGATGGAGCATATCTTCCAAACTGCGGGCACCTTCATGCGTAATTGCATAGTAAAGTTCTGCCAAAAGATATTTTTCTGCGCCAATCAGCGGTTGCAACAAACGCTCATCATGCTGTGCTGGCTGCAAAACTTCGTCGAGTAATGAACCATATCGGTTCAGCAAGTGGGTAATCTGCGCCTCGGAAAGCTGATAGCGCGCGGCAAGTTGTGGCACCTGGTTTGCCAGGCCGTGATAGCCGTCTGCGCCAAGTAATGGAATTGATGCAGTCACTGATGCTGGAACCTTTTGATCAAGTTCTTTGACAGCAAGATCAACTGTGTCTGCACCGATGACACGGTAGGTTGTGTATTTACCGCCTGCTACTGCTATGAATCCTGGTAACACGCGTGCAACAGCATGATTGCGAGAAAGATTCGTGGTGGAATCAGATCGTCCTGATACTAATGGACGTAGCCCGGCGTATACACCAACAATATCTTCTGGGGTAATTGGGCGGGTGACTTTTGCGTTGACATGATCGAGAATGTAGCGAATATCGCTGGCAGTTGCCACAGGCTTATCGACGCTATGCTTCCACGCAGTATCGGTTGTACCAATGATCCAGTAGTTTTCCCATGGGATGACAAACAGTACTGATTTCTCGGTGACGAACGTCAGTGCCACTTCAGAATCAATGCATGATCGTGGGACCACAATATGCACGCCTTTTGAAGCTGCGACGCTAAAAGGTCCGGTTGCCCCGGCAAGAGAATTGATATGGTCGTTCCACGGGCCTGTGGCATTGATGACGACTTTGGCCCGAATGGTGGTTTGCTGCAAAGAATCTGTATCTTGCACGGTTACGCCAGTAATTCGTTCACCATCGCGGATAAAGCCTAAGACCTCGGTACGGGTACGAATAGTAGCGCCAAATTCTGCAGCGGTGCGCAAAACGGTAAGTGTGTGGCGCGCATCATCGACAAGCGTATCGTAGTAGCGCACGCCTCCTACGAGGGCATCTGATTGCAGGCTTGGGGCTAATTTCAAAGCACCACGTTTGGAATAGTGCTTTTGCATTGGCACTTGTTTTGCTCCGCCCATGAGGTCATAGAGTAAAAATCCTGCTGCCATATATGGTCGTTGCCAGATTTTGCTGGTCAATGGGAATAAAAAGCGCAGTGGTTTGACCAAATGTGGTGCAATGTGTGACATCGAAAGTTCGCGTTCGCGTAATGACTCTGCGACCAAGGCGAAATCGAGCATGGCTAGATAGCGCAGACCGCCATGAAACATTTTTGATGAGCGTGAAGAAGTACCTGCTGCGATGTCTTGTGCTTCGACCACCGCGACTTTTAATCCACGGGTTGCTGCATCAAGGGCGGTACCAGCACCGACGGAGCCTGCGCCAATAATGAGTATGTCGTATTCTTCATGGCTAAAGTCGTGCCAGGCTTGGGTAAAGTAGTCAGCATTGAAGCTATGCCGTGTTGTCGTTGCCATAGTCGCGTACTCCAAATCTTTCAAAGAATCTATGCATCAGAGGTTTCTCGCACGATGCTCACTTGTGTATCTCCTGTACAGTCAGGGTGCAAGTCGATAGTCTCAATTCTAAAAGTTTTTCAAATCGAACAATACGACAACGCAGCAAAAACTTTTCGTGTGGCTGAATCGACATGCCCAGTCGTCATGCAGGACAAGAAATATATCAAAACCGAATGGGTACCATTACGCTGCGATCACCATATTTGATTGAGAAGATCAACGGTACCCTAAGAGTGCTACAGGCGAAGTTGAAAGAAGCGTCATGCGCACTCGACCACCGTTGTAAGGATTGTAAGACAAGATAAAAAAATACTCGTGGTCGTATTATCCGACCACGAGTATTTTATTATGCGTAAGCAGAGGTATTACTCATTACCGAGCTTTTCATCGATGGTGTCACGAACAGCATCGATTTTATCTGCATGTTCTTCGCCAAGCGTACCTTTTGCCAAATCAGCAGCCTTGTCGAGAGCGGAATCGGAAAGCTCTTCCACCTTATCGGAGCTGAGCAGATCTTTTGCTTTATCAAATAAAGACATTTATACAAACCTTTCGTGTATTACTTTTGTATGATTGTTTCAGTATAGCAGAATTTATAAGTACAGCTGACAAATAATTGTATTTTCGGCGACATCTCACAAGTTCAGCGATATTTATTCAACTCTCAATATCTTAGAAATATTCAGTGTCTGCATGCGTCGATTACACTCATACTCACTATGTCCAATAATCCTTCCGCAGATTCTTTTGCTCACATCGACATTTACGCTGATACCACTACAAAGATCCCTGCAGTTTCTGGACGCGATCAACCTAAATTTCATTCCGCTGTCCATCGCACCAATACTGCGCAAGCATTTACTCAAGGGGCTGATACCTATCAAGATATACGCCCTGGATATCCAGATTTTGTCGTCGATACGTTAAGCGCCACCAATACTGCAATTGATATTGGTGCAGGCACTGGCAAACTTACAGCAGCACTGTGCGCATCCGAAAAATTCACGCAGATCACTGCGCTGGATCCGAGCATGGATATGCTCAATATTTTGCGCACACAACTACCAAAAGTTCACACGTTACAAGCAACCGCAGAACACACTGGACTTACGCAGTGTCAGTTTGAAACTCTTACGTGTGCTCAAAGCTGGCATTGGGTTGACCCTTTAGCTGCAAGCGCAGAACTTGCTCGCATTTCTACTGCAGATGCACAATTTCTACTGGTGTGGAATACCTTAGACGTCAGCATTCCATGGGTGCATCGGTTAAGTCGTATTATGCATTCAGGTGACACACTGAAACCAGATTTCGTTCCACCAATTGCCAAGCCTTGGATGATCCATACAACAATTCGCGACACGTGGTCGCAAGCATTAGTCGCTCAGGATCTTCATCGTCTTGCGCACACACGATCCTATTGGTTGCGGGCAAATGAACAGTCCCGTCAACGTCTGACAAAGAATCTGGACTGGTATTTATATGAGCATCTTGGACTCACTGCGCACTCTCCTGTGTCCCTGCCGTATCGTGTGGATGCATTTTACGCCGCTAAATAGGCAGATTAAGAAATTATGTTTCACACGTAAGCTGCCGTGACTGCCAGATGGTCGCTGCCCCATTGACGCTGCCGAACGCGTCGCCATTGCCAAGGTACACATCGACGTACTGTCTGCACGACGTGCTTTTACTGGCAAGTATCGTGCGCACCAGACATTGTCATAGAGCGGTACTAGCGTGCCGAATGTACTAACACCTACTTAATATGCAAACAGAGCCACAACATCTACCATGTCATAGCTCTGTACTTGTATAGCTGTGTACCTGGATTGTTCTCACAAGTAAATTGTGAGTGCTCCAAGATTTGCGTTATTTACGACCGCGACGTTCACGCACACGTACCGCAATACGCACTGGGCTGCCTTCAAATCCGAATGCTTCACGGAACTTACGCTCCAAATAACGACGATAACCCGCATCTAAGAAACCAGTGGTGAACAACACGATAACCGGAGGACGTGTAGAAGCTTGCGTTGCGAACAGCACGCGTGGAACACGACCACCTTTCATCGGTGGTGGATTTTGTGCGATCACTGCACGCAGCCAGTTATTCAACTGGCCAGTGGTGACACGTTTATCCCAGCTTTCCAGAGCTTCTAACATGTATGGCTCAAGACGCTGTAACGAACGACCCGTGGCTGCAGAAATATTAATGCGTTTGACCCACGGAATATGTCGAAGTTGCTGATCAATTTCACGATCAAGTTCCCAACGACGATCTTCATCCATGAGATCCCACTTATTAAACACCAGCACTAATGCTTTGCCAGCATCCAAAATCATGTTCAACACACGTTGATCTTGTTCTGAAACTGGCTGCGAGCTATCGATCATAAATACGCACAATTCAGCCGCATCAATTGCACCACGAGTACGCAGAGATGCATAATACTCATGTCCTGAAGCGTTCTTCACTTTCTTGCGCAGACCAGCGGTATCAATGAATTTCCACAAATGATTTTCCAGTTGTACTAAAGAGTCAACCGGATCCACCGTGGTACCTGCAACATTATCGACCACTGAACGTTCTTGGCCAGTAATCTTATTGAGCAATGAAGATTTGCCAACATTTGGCTTGCCGACGAGGGCTACACGACGTGGCCCTTCAGTAATAGAAGAATGACGAGGTTCTTCTGGGAACAGCTCTAAAATCTTTTCCAGAACGTCTGCACCACCACGACCATGCTGAGCAGATACAGGCCAAGGATCACCCAAACCAAGTGCATAAAACTCTGCAAGATCGGCATACATATTGTCCGAATCAAACTTATTTGCCACCAAAATTACAGGCACTTCAGAGCGCTGCAATTTCTTAGCCATTACGGAATCAGTTTCCGTAATACCAACTTTGGTATCAACAACCATCACAATAACGTCGGCTGTTTCCATTGCGGTTTCAGCTTGACGTGCAATTGCGCCATGAATACCTTTTTGGTTTGGATCCCAACCACCGGTGTCTTGTACCCAGAAGCGCTGTCCGCCCCAATCCGCGATATAGGAAATTCGGTCACGCGTGACACCTGGGAAATCTTCTACAACTGCTTCGCGTCGACCGATAAAACGATTGACTAATGTGGATTTACCAACATTCGGACGTCCCACGATGGCAACGGTGCACAGGGCTTCTTCAGTGTGCGTTGGACGCTCGAAGCCAAAGGCTCGTTCGATTTCTTCCCAATCATCTTCAGAATAGCCCTCACCAAAATCAGGATCAGCAAAGCCTGTTTCATCAAACTCGCCATCAGCAAAAAAGACCGTGTTGTCATCATCAGAATCATCATCGAATTCGAAGTCGAATTCTTCTGCATCAAAATCAGCTGCAGCATATCCAGCTCCGGCAACAGCTACTTCTTCTTCAATAAAAGCTTGTTCAGCTGGGATTTCTCCGCCAGTGGTGTGATAGACAAACACTGTTTCTTGTTCGTCATTTTCAAAAGTGTTGTGTTTATCGGTCATAGGTGTAGCTCCTTGGCTGTGCCAGATTGTTCTACCAGCGAAATCATGGTGGAAATGACCTGTTCACGGCTCAGGTCGGAGGAATCAAGAATAATAGCGTCTGCGGCTGGACGCAATGGGCTAATTTCTCGAGAAGAATCAAGCTCATCACGACGAATGATATCAGCCAAAATGGTCTCATAATCACTCGTTCGTCCAGCTTGTTGATCTTGCTCAAAACGACGCTGTGCACGAACTTCTGGTGATGCCGTTAAAAAGATCTTCACTGGTGCATCTGGAAGTACTGTGGTCCCAATATCGCGACCATCAATGACACAGCGATGCGCTTGTTGTGCCAAACGTTGTTGCAGCGCAACAAGGTTCTGTCGTACCTGCATCACCGCAGAAACCGCGGATACGTGTTGTGTCACAGCAGCGCCACGAATCTCTTGGGATACGTCAACACCAGCAAGCATCACAGCAGTTGAACGTGGATCATCATTGATGACTAATGGAAGATCATCAGTAATCATTGCCACTGCTTGCGCATCAGTAACATCCACACCATGTTGTAATGCGAATAACGTTGCAACTCGATACATTGCACCAGTATCGAGGTAGCGTGCATAAAAATGTTCAGCGACGGCACGGCAAACTGTCGATTTTCCTGCTCCAGATGGCCCATCAACAGCTACGATCAACCCTTGATTGGCAGTATTTGCAAACGCGTGCCCCATTACATTCCCACCGCCTTATACAGGCTTGCCAATTCCATTTCATTGAGTGCACGAATCGTACCAGGCGTTTGTTCACCGAGCTGCACAGTGTGCAACTTCGTACGTACCAATGCTTGCACAGGATATCCTGCGGCTTTTAACATACGACGCACAATATGCTTACGGCCTTCGTGTAGTTCGAGGCGAATTAAGGACTTACCTTGATACACGTCCACGATTTGTACGAAATCGGCCTTTGCAGGACCGTCGTCAAGCTCAATGCCATCGCATAACTGACGCACCAGCGAGCGGTTCGCTTCACCGAGTACGGTTGCCAGATAAGTTTTGGAAACTTCATGCTTTGGATGCATCAGGCGATTCGCCAATTCCCCATCATTGGTCAGTAACAACAAACCTTCGGTGTCAGCATCTAGACGACCGACGTGGAACAAGCGCTGTCCAGAGGCAATGCGTTCCGAAATGATATCGCCCACACAAGGTCGGCCGAGATCATCATGCATTGTCGAATGCAGGCCACGTGGCTTATTCAACACGAAGTACTGCAAGTTTTCATTAACATTCACGCGAACGCCATCGACGCGCACAATATCCCTATTTGGATTCACACGCTGTCCTTGGACCATGACAATCTTGCCATTGACTTCCACGCGACCTTGGTCAATAAGAATTTCAGCATGTCGACGTGAAGCTACACCGGCTTTTGCCAATACTTTCTGCAAGCGGATGTTTTCACCGCCAACTTCAGCTTCCACACGAGGTGCCACATGCTGACGACGTGCTGGACGTGCTTGTGACACAAGAAATTCTGAAGCTCGTTGTTTCCGTGGTTGTTGGCCTGCTTGTGGGCCACGTTGTGATTGGCGCGATGATTGTTTGTTATCAGTTCGACCATTATTCCCACGTTGTGGGCGTTGTGCGCCTCCACGCTTAGTGGATTGGCGATTATGTTCCGGTGTGCCGTCGCGGCGAGCGGTTCTAGACATTGAAACGTCCTTACAAAATATGCGATTATAAAAAATCTACTCTAGCCGAAGCTTCTCTCAAATGCGAATAGCTCGTGTGCCAAACTGCACATACTATACGTTGCTACTGCCCTGACGCACTTCGGATTCAACACTTTTCGTATCACTACCTGCAGATTACGTAATATCAAACTCATCAATCGCGTCAAAATCTGGCAGCAGCGGCGCTAAATCTGGCAAAGCATCTAAAGAATCAATCCCTAATAATTCTAAAAATAAATGTGTGGTTTCATATCGATGCGCTCCATTATCCGATCCATTTTCGACTTCGCGAATAAGCCCACGCATTTTCAACGTTCGCATCACACCATCAACATTCACGCCACGCACTGCGGCAACTTGCGCGCGAGTCGCAGGTTGCCGATACGCAATAATCGCCAGCGTTTCTAGCGCTGCTTTGGAAAGTTTCGACTGGCTACCATCGAGTAGAAATCGTTCCACCACAGCAGCATTTTCCGTGGCAGTGTATAACCGCCAACCACCATCGATCATCCGTAAACGCATTCCAGAACCACGATCATGAAACTCTTGCTGGATCAGATGCAATGTGGTTGTAATCGTTGCTGAATCTGCTTCAAGCACGCGAGCGAACTGCTCCACTGTCACTGGTGTATCAACAACTAACAAAATCGATTCCAGCTCAGATCGAAGTTGGGAAATTTCTTGCATCCTATATGTTCCTTTTCGTTGATACACGCGTATTCAAAAGCAGCAGATTATCGAAGCGCTGATCTTTTCACCCAACCATCGCTGATATGTACCAGCCTTTTACCAAACAGAAAGTTTCGGGTGCTGGTACAACTGCATCTCTGCCAAGTTGTCCAACACTCTGGTGTTTGATCGACGCTAGTTGCAAGTCCAGAATCGACAATAATCATCTACTCAGCGCTGCACCGTAAAGTTTATCTCGATCGTTTTCACTACCGTCAATAACTATTCCCAAGTACTCGCAGCAACCACATGCGGATCAACGCTTAACCCGGTCCAGGCAATTTTTAGCTCACCTAAAGATTCCGTTTGTTCCAGGGCAATTGCTTTGGCTTTATATAATTCCAACAACGCTAAAAATCTACCGATCACGTGCATTGATTCAGTACAATCTTTAGTCAACCGCACAAAATCAATCCAGGTATGTGCCCCAAGTAGCTCCAAGGTCGTCAGAATTTTACCGGCTTGTTCTGGTACGGACACAACTACTTGGTGAACATGCGAAGTTGCCACTGTTGGTGGTGGCTGTGGGCGAAATACTCCGGCCGCAAGTTCAGCAAAGCTATGTACGTCATGTCCGAGGGTTACTGGAGGCAAAAGCTTGGCAAATTGTGGTTCCAGGCTTACTGCTCGCGGATAACCACGTTGTGCTTGACGCTGCCAAGTTGCAAACAGATCCGCAACATCTTTATACGCTTTGTATTGCAACAAACGAGCGAACAGAAGATCCTGAGTTTCGAGCAGTTCCCAGTCTTCCTGCAACTGATCATCATCGCGTGGGAGCAATCGTGCGGCTTTCAGCTCTAACAAGGTTGCAGCAACCACTAAAAACTCCGTGACTTCATCGAGTGCGGAAAATTCGCCCAGCTGTTTCGTATACGCAACAAAATCATCAGTGACTTGCGCTAATGCAACTTCTGTCACATCAAGTTTTTTCGAACCAATCAAATGCAACAGCAGATCAAACGGGCCTTCGAAATTGTGCAACACAATTCGAAAGCCGGTGATCTCTGGCTGATTATCAGCTACCGGTATGCGACGACGAGCCATTTAGTTTGCGGTACGCTCAATAACTTCACGCGCTAAATCACGGTATTGCTGCGCGCCAGCAGATGAAGGCGCCCAGGTAATAATTGGTTCACCGGCCACTGAAGTTTCCGGGAATCGCACGGTACGGGTAATCACAGTATCAAAGACCTGCTTGCCAAAAACTTCGACAACGCGCGACATAACCTCTCGCGCATGCGACGTACGACGATCAAACATGGTGACCAAAATACCGACAATATCGAGATTAAAATTCAAACGATCGCGAACTTTTTCCACCGTATCAGTCAGCAAAGCCAAGCCACGTAACGAGAAGTACTCACATTCCATTGGAATGATCACTCCATGCGAACACGCCAAGGCATTAACGGTTAGTAATCCAAGTGAAGGCTGACAATCCAAAATGATGTAATCATAATCTTTCATCACTGGACGCAAAGCTCGAGCAAGAGTTTGCTCCCTACCGACTTCATTGACCAACTGGATTTCAGCTGCTGAAAGGTCAATATTTGCCGGCACTAAGTCCAATCCTGGCACAGCAGTTTTATGCAGCGCTGAGTGAATCGAGATGTGGTGATCGACCAACAGGTTATAAATGGTAATATCTAAATCTTCGTGCGGAATGCCTAAACCAGCAGACAGCGCACCTTGTGGGTCTAAATCAACTAATAGGACGCGACGGCCAGCTTCAGCTAAACATGCCCCTAAATTAATCGTCGAGGTAGTTTTCCCTACGCCGCCTTTTTGATTACACATCGAAATAATTTTTGCTGGCCCGTGCTTCGTCAACGGCGCTGGCTCTGGGAATTGCCGTAGCGGACGCCCAGTTAAACCAACTTTGATCTCAGAAGTATCAAATAGTTCTTGATCCGCCATACGACTTCTCTTTCTGCTTCCCTCGGGTTCGCTTGCGCGCATTCATCCAATAACACTGGTCATAACCTTTTCGGCTATGGTTGTTCAGCAAAAACATTTATCTTCACAGAAGATAAATTACACTCTTGATATTTTACGCGTATCACATCGAACTTAGCTACAGTAAAGTTCAACTTGAGGTTTCTCCCCGACTATCACACCGAGATATTTCTTAGGCACGCGGATGCGAATGCAACCATACACTGCGCAAATTATCAGCAGTGACATGGGTATAAATCTGTGTTGTGGTCACTGATGCATGACCTAATAGCTCTTGGACAACACGAACATCTGCCCCACCTTCTAACATATGCGTTGCAAAACTATGCCGCAGCGTATGCGGTGAGATTTCCTTTGTAATACCAGCTCCCATAGCAGCTTGTTTTAAAATTGCCCAGGCACTTTGTCGCGATAACGAACCTCCGCGTTTATTTAAAAACAACGCATGGCTGCGCCCTTTTGAAAAACTACTGCGTCCGCGCACAATATAGGCTTCAATTGCTTGCAATGCTAATGATCCTACTGGCACCAGCCGCTGCTTATTGCCTTTACCGGTAATTTTGAGCATGCCAGGCGTTTCCAGCACGTCGTCAAGCAATAATGCCGTAATTTCGCTAATACGAGCACCGGTGCTGTACAACAACTCTAACAAGGCGCGATCGCGAAGATCCGTTGCTGTAGCATACTCACCAGTTGGAATTGCCTCAATGAGCTGCGTGACCTCACTAATTGTCAAAGTATCTGGCAGATGACGTCCCTGTGCAGGTGGTGCTACTGCTGCTGCGACGTCGTCAGATAATATCCCTTCGACAAACCCAAATTTATGCAAGCCACGCACCACAATTAACGCACGTGCTGCCGAAGATGCCGCAAGTGGCGCACGGCGGCTGCTACCTTGCCGTAAATCGAGCACATATGCTTCAATATCGGTCGTATGCAATTTTTCGAGATCATCATATCCAGCAGCATCTAACCAGCTCAGATACCGCTGAATATCCCGCCGATAATTTGAGATCGTATTTTGACTAATACCCTTTTCTACAATTAAGTGCGTTAACCATTGTTGCGCAAGACTGCCCGGATCTATGCTCATCTGCAGCTCACAATTAGGATCGCTGTTTCATATCATGGCACAAACCAGCTGCTTGACGACGCTTGGCTAAAGCGGTTGGCCGAATCGAAAATGCCGCTTGTGGATCTCTTGGGGTCATCTTTTTCTCGACGACCTGCCAGGCACCTAAAATACCGGCAACTGCAATGCCATTGACAATTTCACCAGCAAGCACCATTTCAACAGCTTGCGATAATGGCACCCATTGCAACACCATATCTGCTTCTTCTTCACTCGCCTCGGGACGGGTGCCAACACGGATATCTGTTGCTAAGAACACGCGCACTGCTTCGTCGCAAAAGCCAGGACTGGTGACAAGATCGCAAATGACAGCCCAGTGATCAGCATATAAACCAGCTTCTTCGAATAATTCACGCTGTGCTGTCTCCAGCTCAGGTTCATTGGCATAATCAAGCAGACCTGCGGGAAGTTCCCATAATCTACGCCCACTGGCGTGTCGATATTGTTGCACCAATGCAATATTTTCACCATCAAAGGCGACTACTGCAACCGCTCCGAAATGTTCCACCACTTCGCGAACTGCGGTAGTATCACCCGGCATCACAACTGTATCGCGACGCACTGCCAGAATCGGAGCGTCAATCAAAAGATGCGACTCAACAGTGCGAAATTCATGCCGCGATATCACAGCTTTACATCCTTTTCTACTCTTGAACAATCCTTGGGAACACGTCAGTGACTTGAGCACCAGCGCCATACGCACCGTGTCCGCCGGTGAGTTTTTCTTGAGTCGCTAAAATAACTGCCAATTTCCCCCACTGCCGATCAATCGAATCAACGGTGCTAAGTTGATCATTACCAGGTTCATTGCTCCGCAACATCGCAAGCACGCCACTGCCCTGCACATCTGTTAGCGTAGAGGCAACGACAACTGGGCCCTTTTTCGCTAATGAACGAGCAAAAGAAGCCTGATTCAATTGCGCGAACTCTTCCGCAGGGTGACCGCTTAAGAAAATAATCGCATCTGCTGGGACAACTTCACCTGCGACGTAGTCGACGAAGCCCATTTTCTTCAATTCCCCAAGAATCTCAGCACGATGCTCCTGCGCAGCTTGGACCACTGGATCATCGGCTTGCTCATGTACGAACAAACCACCACCAATAAAGTCACCCGAGTGCGTGCCTGCATCGCGAATATCTTCATTTAGCTTTTCGCCAGCTGGCAAGCTCAAAGCAATATAGTTTTTCAATTCATCCGCAGATGCTTGCGCAAAAAACTTCTCTTGTAATTGTAAGATGCTGGTACTTTGACCACCTGCTTGCGTGATCGCCGCGGCGAAGGCATCCACGGTTTCAGTGGAGGTATCCGGAGTGCTGATGATCGTAATGCGTTTATCTTTTAACGCATCCACGATTGCCGAATCAAACAGCTTTTCCACAGCAATATCTGCTGATTGCAGCTGCTTATTATGGACTTCGTCTTGCTGTTGCAACACAGCTTTTTCTTGCTGCAGCTGTTGAGCGGCAAAGCCACTGCCACCTTGTAAGCTTGGCGCTAGACCAAAGCTGCCAATTACAATGCCACCTGCAAGACCAAACATCAGGCCAGCAAATCCACCACTACGTGTTTTCTTCATCGTTTATCCTTCATGATTCCAAGTTCAGTTTCGGGCAGTGGACGTTAGGTAAATAACGATTGGAATCGCAGCGCGATACTGTTCCAAGTATCAATCAAGTTGTTCACAAAACTACCATCACCAACGAAACCTGCAATCACAACAACGGTGGCAATTAAAACCATTACTCCAAGCACTGACCACAGCCACCCGAAACCAGCTGCACTGCGATAACTATAAAGTGCTGAAATAGCTGACGCATCCACTAATTTTGCTCCCAACTTCGCGCGGCAAAGCAACGCAGATGGGCTTGCAGAATCAGCTTGTGCAAATAATGCGTCCAGATCAAATGGTGCACCTACGTTTACCACAAGTTCTGCGTCATGGAATCCTGCTAACAGCAAAGCCAAGTCGGTTGGAGATTCTAATGCCGCGGGGAAGGTCATAGCGCCCACACCGAGATCTTGGATACGTTCTAATCCAACAGCATGTCCATCTGGATCAGCAGGCAGAATCACCTTCGCGCCGCAACGCAAGGCCTCAGCGCCGATATTGACTGGATTACCAACAATAAAATCTGGTGTATAGCCAGCTTCTACCAACGTATCGGCGGCTGCTTCAACTGCAATAATTGCCGGTTCATATTCACGAATAAAGTTACGCAGCAAACGGATTTGGTCACGGTAACCTGCTCCATCGCTGACCACAATAACTTTGCGGTCTCGTAACGTTTCTGCCACATCCGGAACGCCTAAACCATCGATAAACAGTGGTGCTTCGGTGTGAATGAATTGGATTGCATTTCCGAAGTAGGCTTCCATATGCACTACGAGGTGCTGCTGGGCATCGACAAAGGTTTGCTCAATACTATCTGCCGTGAGTACGGTGCCTTGTCCAATAAGCGTCGAGCCATAATAGAGCTCGCCTTCTTCTGTGAGACGGGCTTTTTTACCGTCTTTTAATACTTGCCAGATCTCGCCAGTGACGGCTTCAACGAGAATAATGCCAGCGTCGAAAAGCATCTGAGGTCCATAATTAGGGATCACACCAGTGCTAAAGCGCGAGGAGTTTATCACCACGGCTGGACGGGTTTCGAGTAGACGTTGCGCAAAGGCACGGGAAATATCAGCAGCATCAATAACTGCAATGTCACCAGCAGATAGACGTTTGTGCCCTTTTGAAGTTGGTGTCGTAAGGTCACGAATGACACCGTGGGTACCTGGCAAATCAGCAGAACGCGAGAACAGACTCATGCTTGCCATTGTGCTAATAAATTGAGCAAATTGTCAGAAGCCACGCAAGAAAATGCAAAAAATTGTGAAAAATCACTTTTGTATAGTTGCTGAATTGTTGCGCAGAGCTGCGACTTCTTCCTGTGCGGTCCTGAATAATTCTAACGCATGCGCACGACCTGTTTCGGTATCGTCTAAGCCTGCGAGCATACGCGAAAGCTCTTCGATTCGACGCTGTTCCGAAAGATTTTCCACTCCAGAAACCACCGATTCATCGCTGACTTCTTTCGCTACATGCACATGTGTATCGGCATATGCTGCGACCTGTGGCAAATGGGTAACCACAATCACTTGAGTATGCAGCGCTAGTCTTGCTAAGCGACGACCAATCTCCACAGCTGCTCGCCCACCAACGCCTGCATCAACCTCATCAAAGACCAAGGTGGTTCCACGCGTACCTGCTGCAAGAATCACTTCTAAAGCAAGCATGACACGCGAAAGTTCACCACCAGAGGCAGATGTTGCTAATGGGCGTGGTTCTGCAGCTTTATTATGCGCAAGCAAAAATTCAACTGCATCGAGTCCATCCGGACCCGGTTTGGTAGCCTGCAGTGCCACAGTCAACCGTGCATGTGGCATCGCAAGACCGTGTAATTCTTCAGTCACGAGCGATTCTAAAGATTTCGCTGCTGCTTGACGTGCGTTCGTTAATGCAGCTCCGGTGGTATTTACCTGTTGGCGAGCTTGGGCAACATCGCGTTGTAATTGCTCAAAGGCAGCCGGAGAAATATCAATTGATGCTCGCTTTGCCTCTGCTTTTGCTAACCACACCAATACTTCATCAATAGTTGGTGCATATTTTCGCGTCAGCTTCTTGAGCTCTTGCTGACGCTCCAACGCATGCTCGAGTGCCAAAGGATCAACAGGAAGACCGGAATAATACGAGCCTAATTCGCCAGAGATTTCTGCAACCTCTTCCACGATGAGGTGCAAACGCTGTCCCAACTGCGCCAAAATTGGATCATCACTGTGACTAAGCGCTGCTGATGCTTCGCCTAGGCTTGACGACGCTGAGTATTCTTCTTCAACATTGCCACCGGCATATTCACCGAGAGCCTCGAGACCATCAAGTTTTGCAATTGCTGTGGTGACGATCTCTCGAATGTCGTCAACATCTTGTAGACGTCGAATAGTTGCGACCAGTTCAATATCTTCGCCAGGTTGTGGATCAACCGCAACAATTTCTTGGATAGCAAAATCGAGACGATCGGATTCTTGAGCAAGCTCACGACGTTTTTCGATGCGTTCTTGCAGCTGTTTATCTAAGCTTCGCCAGCGTTTGTAATGCTCCTGATAAGTCTGCTTCAACCCTGCAATTGCAGGATCTACCCGGTCTAAAGCAGCAAGTTGCTGATCCGGTGCGAGCAGACGCAATTGGTCATTTTGACCATGAATCGTTAACAGTTCTGCGGAAAACTTCCCTAAATGTGCAGCTGGTACTGCTCGCCCACCTAGATATGCTTTTGAACGCCCTTGGGCACTTACACTGCGAGAGGCAATGATCTCCTGGTTTTCATCAGGAATGCCACCAACATCGGTAACAAAATCAAAAATTTGCGACGCAATCTCACTTGGTAAGGTATCGAGGCGAAATCTCCCTTCTACCGAAGCTGCAGTGCTGCCAGTACGCACGCGCGAAGCATCCGCACGTCCACCTACTAATAATCGCAACCCAGTTACGACCATAGTTTTACCGGCGCCAGTTTCACCGGTCAGTACCGTCAAACCTTCGCTCAGTTCCACCGTGGCATGAGGAATGACACCTAAGTTTTGAATCGCAATATCGGCGAGCATTCCCTTATCCTACACTGCTTGGCAAGTCAGTACAGTTGAAAAATTTGCTATCCAAAAAACGCCCATCACAGTGGCTGTGTGTGACACGAGACGACAGCAAGACAGCCAATTGCCGCTACTCGCAATCTTTCCGTATGTTGTGGTCTGTGTATGGTGCCAAGACTCACTTCATCCGTAGCAAGAACGTAACAACATTCCTGCTCGTGACAGATTAGTGCTTATTACGCGGGCCTCGCCAGCCTTCAACTGGCAATCGCAGTTTGGATACTAAACGATCAGTAAACGGCTTATCGTCGAGTCGAACCCAACGAATTGAACGCTGCCCTCGACGCACTTCGACGCGTGACCCAGGTGGCAATTCAATAAACCGGAAACCATCCATCACCGCGCGTGCTGGCCAAGATGATAATCGTGATTCAACAGCAACCACCGAATGCGGAGAAACCACCAAAGGCTTGGTAAAGAGCGCATGTGCGTTATTTGGAACGACCAAAATTGCATCCAACTCTGGCCATAACACTGGTCCACCTGCAGAAAATGCATAGGCGGTCGAACCTGTTGGTGTAGACACAAGCACACCATCACAACCAAAGGAGCTCACCGGACGACCATCAATATCTAAGATGGCATCAAGTACACTCGTGCGGGTTTGGTTTTCAATGCTGACTTCATTTAAAGCCCAACCAGAGCCAATCAATTCTCCTTGTGGATTAAAGGCTTCAATACCAAGCGTCATGCGATCTTCAATGCGAAAATCTCGTGCAATAATCCGTGCGACTGCTTCATCAAGGGATGATTTTTCCCATTCAGCTAAAAAGCCAATATGGCCAAGGTTAATACCCAGAACTGGCAAATCAGCAAAGTGCGCCAGATCTGCAGCACGTAAGAAGGTGCCATCCCCGCCGAGAACAAAAATCAAGTCGATATTTTCAACGGCAGCAGGACCATGTGAAACAAGCGGGAATTGTCCTAGCACTGGGTGGGTGCATACCACTTGATCATCTTCTGGAACACAAATACGCACGCCGATACCAGCGTCGATAAGCTGCTCAGTGACTAACGCAGCAGTAGCAATATTTGACTGCCTGCCGGTATGTGGCACCAACAGAACTTGGAATTCAGACTGCGACATTATTGTGGTCCCTGTTCAACGGCTGTGTGCACGAGTGTTGCGATTTCTGCGGCGGATCGCTGTGTTTGACCTTCGTCTTTGACTAACCAGAGGAAGTATTCAACATTGCCGGATGGTCCAGGCAGTGGTGAAGCGGTCACGGCTTGCAAGGATAATCCTAGCGATTGTGCAAATTCAGCAATTTCAATGGTTACTGCTGCTCGCAATGCTGGATCTTTGACCACACCACCACTGGATAGCCGATCTTTGCCTACTTCGAATTGTGGCTTGACCATTGGTAATAAATCTGCACCTGGTGCCAAAGCGGCCACGATGGCGGGGAGGGTTAGTCGTAACGAAATAAAGGAAAGATCGCCAACCATTGCATCGCACATACCGCCGCACATCTCCTGCGTGAGATGACGAATATTCGTGCGGTCTAATACCGTGACGCGATCATCATTTTGCAGTCGCCAGATCAATTGGCCGTAGCCCACGTCAACTGCAACAACTTCCTTGGCATCTCGACGCAACAAGACATCAGTAAATCCGCCTGTCGATGCACCTGCATCCAAGACTTTTTTACCTGCCAGGGTTAAACCAAGGGGTTCAAATACTTCCAAGGCACCTAAAAGTTTATGGGCGCCACGAGAGGCCCAGTCGTCATTGACGCTAGCTTCAACGCGAATCGAAACATCTGGGCTGACCTGTGTTGCTGGTTTTACCGCGAGCATGCCTTGAACATATACTCGCTGGCCACGAATCATCTCGACAGCTTGTTCGCGTGAACGCGCAATTTTACGACGCACGAGTTCGGCATCAAGGCGTTTCCGAGCTACTGACATGTTCTAGTTCTTTCATTCATGCAATGCACCACTTAAAAGTTCGTGGGCAGCTTGCAATACTTGGACTTCTTCTACAAGCGAGGTGACAGGTTGCTGCAAAAATGCGTGTACAGAGTTGGCGAGTTCTTCAGGATCAACCACCGCACGCCGATCACCTGGAATTGGGCCAGGATGAGGCTTCGGCTTCGGACTTGCCTGCTCTGCAATTATGCTGTGCGTTGCACTGTGTTTTTCACTTGAGCTTTGGTTTGTATGCATCGATTGATGCGCACTGGGTGAACTGTTGTGCATTTATACCCACTGTTGAAGAAGCTGCTGACTCACTGAGCTGACACAACGGATCTCACCTGTATAGCTTTCAGGCGATTGCCAAGCATACACCAGCACACTACGCAAGAGTTCAACTGCAGTTGCCGATGTATCTCCGCCATCGACGACGATATCATCACCATCAAAGCTGACTTCAAAGCCACCTTGCGTTTGCGGCCGTAAAACCTCAAGTGGTGTGGTTAAATCTTGCAAGCTTGTGGCAATATACGTTGGGCGATGCGCAGCTGGTGCACGCAGTAATTCCCAATGTTTCGACACACCAGTAAGCAGATGCAATGAATCTAGACCTGCTGCCACGCCACCAGCAATATCGGTATTTAATCGATCACCGATGGCAAGCGCGTTAGTTGCACCAAGCTTTTTGATTGCTGAATAAAACATAGCTGGCTCTGGTTTACCTGCAGCTTGTGGGACTACACCGGTTGCATGGCTGACTGCTGCCACCATAGAACCATTGCCGACCATAAAACCGCGTTCCATTGGCAACGTTGAATCCAAATTCGACGCGAAATATCGTGCGCCTTTGCGAATCGAAAGAGCGGCTTCCGACAATTGCGCCCATCCAGTCTCAGGATTATGCCCATGCAGCACCACTACTGGCTCGTCATCGGCACTTTCCACAACAGTAAAACCTGCTGCGGTAGCCAGATCTTTAAACGACTGAGTGCCAAGAACGTAAATATTGCCGCCTTCTGGAAACTGTTCTGTTGCAAATTCAACCGCTGTTTGTGCTGAGGTCACAACTTGCCCACTGGAAGTTGGAATGCCCATATCAGTGAGCATTTGGGCAACGACATCCGGGTGCCGAGAAGCATTATTGGTAATGTACATCACCGGTACCGGAGCGTTTGTGATGACTTCCTGAGCAAATGGCAACAGCCTGCCTCCTTCCCAGACGGTTCCGTCTAGGTCGAAGAGCAGGCTATCGTAAGTTGAAAAGGCAGAAAGTGTCATGCCCTCTAGTGTACTAGGACAACTGCGCTAAACGCTCATCAGCATCTAATAAGTGATCTTGATCTTGCTTTTTCGCGTTGGTAAACCACACACGTGCTTCATCCAAGCGACCAACTTTTTCCAATGCATCAGCGTAAGCATAGCTTAAACGAGAATTAGAAACTGTTTTCAAGTTCGGATCAGGATTTTGCTGCTGCAAGGTCACCACTGCGGAATCATATTGCCCTAGGTCGCTCCTTGCCCCTGCGACAACAATGGCAAGTTCAATCTCTGTTTCACGATCCAAACCCACACCCTCAGTGCGTGCAAGCTCAATCGCTTTTTCCGGACGACCCAAACCACGCTCAGCATCAGCCATAACAGCGATCAAACCTGGACCACCTGACATACGACGAGCAGCCCGCAGCTCCGAAAGCGCTTCTTTCCATTCGCCGGCATGATAAGCAGCAATACCTGCGGTTTCACGTACAACAGCGACACGGCCTGCACGGTCTTTCGCAGCACGTGCATGGCGCAATGCCAACTGAGGATCGTCAGCCAACCAAGTCGCTGCCATAATCATATGCTTTGCGACGACCTCAGCGTTGTCTTTAGCAAGAACCTTCAAATCCTGCAATACCATTGGATCAAGATCGCGTACGTCGAGATCATTTGGTAAATCTGGTTCGTTTACGCGCTGATTAATGCGCTCTTCACGATACCCTGGGCGTTGTGCATGGAATGGTCGTTGATTCCGATCCGCACCGCCACGGTTGGAGTGATGTCGCTGGTCGCCTTCACGTCCTCGGTTATTACCGTAGGAGCGGCGATCACCATCACGACCACGATCATTACCGTAGGAGCGGCGATCACCATCACGACCACGATCATTACCAAAGGAACGACGATCACCATCACGACCACGACCGTTACCGAAGGAACGGCGATCACCATCGCGACCACGATCATTACCGTAGGAACGACGGTCGTTATCACGCCCGCGATCACTACCGTAAGAACGACGATCATCATCACGGCCTCGGCCGTTACCGAAGGAACGACGATCACCATCGCGACCGCGGTCAGCACCGAAGGAACGGCGGTCGTTGCCGCCGCGGCTGTCTTCATACCGGCCACGCGAACCATAGGAACGACGTTCTCCGTCACGACCGCGATCGTTAAACGAACGACGATCACCATCACGTGAATCGTTGTGTCGTGATCGTCCATGGTCGTTATTGGACGAACGTTGGCCTTGTCCACGGGAACGATCAGATGAACCGTTGTTACGTGAACTGGAATTGTTGAAGTCTGCCATTAAAATCCTCAGAAATAAAAAAGCGTGATGTAACCAGAAGATGAGTATATATCATCCAGTTACATCACGCTTTCTCGTTGCACTTTTAAGTTTTAGGTCGGCGGTGTCTTACTCTCCCACAAACTCCCGTTTGCAGTACCATCAGCGCAATTAGGCTTAGCTTCCGGGTTCGGAATGGGACCGGGCGTACCCCCAATGCTATAACCACCG
>NZ_JANUXR010000026.1 GCF_024834075.1 Corynebacterium sp. HS2168-gen11 | reverse complement strand
CTGGAGAACCAGCAACAGCACCATCTTTATCAGTAGACTTCTGCGTACGAGATGCATCATCACCATCACTTTGCAACGCATAAGTGACAGCATTATTCGCAATCTGAGTCACCGCACGAGCAGAGTTGCTTTCATACTCTCGACCTGCAGCACGAATACCTTGACGGTAATCAACATCCGTACCACTGACAGTTACGAAATTCTCATGCTTTTTGATCACAGCAGGATCAATATCAGAACGAACCTTCGCAGTAATGGTGTAGGTATCAGACTCTCCATGTCCTAACACAATAGGAGGAGACATCAAAGTATCTGTGCCCTGATCAGCAGTAAGATACGCTTGCAAGCCACCACTTGGGCTGTTCGTACGCTCAATGGTATAGCCAGGAGCAACACGCTTGATTTCAAGAACCTGCTTGCCATCAATTTCACGTGCAGTTGCAACAGTCGCCTCTACAGCGTTTGCAGTTGCAGCATGGCCATATTCAGCCTTTGCTACTTTCACTGTTGAAAGATCAATAAAATCTGGAAGCTCATCTGCCACTACATAACCATGGCTTGGGCCAGTTGCCGAACCAT
>NZ_JANUXR010000025.1 GCF_024834075.1 Corynebacterium sp. HS2168-gen11 | reverse complement strand
GAACTGCTCCCTATTAGTTGGACTGAGAAATCAGATACCAATTACTGGGGAGGAGTTTTATGCATTCACGAAGTTCTTTGGGGCAACGTCAGTGTGAGTTGCTCGTTGATCTTTTTGAGCAAGGGCATGGATATCGTGCCACAGCTACTGTACTGGGAGTAAAACCAGATTTAGTGCGTGTATTGTGTCGGCGATGGAAGCTTCATGGCAGGATATGTCTTATGAGGCAATCACATAGTCAGTCGTATTCTTTTGAAGTGCAAAAGGAAGTTGTTGAGTGTTTCCTTGCTGGTGAAACTTATATGGAGATGGCTTAGAGTTTGCCTTATCATCGCAGCAACTGGTCCGAAGATGGGTGTATCTGTGGCGTTAAGGTGGCGATGAAGCATTGATGCCAAAACCTCAAGGCCGCCGAAAAGGTTCATGTAAGCCACGGCCTATGAGTGAGGAGGATAAGCTTCGCCGTAGGGTTGCACAACTTGAGGCTGAAAATGCGTATCTAAAAACATTATGGGATTTGAGAATCCAGGGGCGAGAGTGAAAACCCAGGCTAGCGTTATTCTTAAGTCAAAGCATAAGCGTAGCGATTTATTTAAGGCCGCAAACCTTTCTCGTTCGACTTATTTTTATCGTCCAGTACGTTTACGTCGTCAGGATCTGTATGTTGAGCTTCAAGAGGCAATTCGTATCGTTTTTGAAAAGTTTCAATGTGGTTATGGAGAACTTCTTCGGTCATTGTAAAACTGAAATGTATCATGGTGAACACTACGCCAGCGTTGAGCAGTTTTCTCAAGCCGTTGACGACTACATCGTGTGGTACAACTACGAACGTTTACAACAGCGTTTCAAGGG
>NZ_JANUXR010000024.1 GCF_024834075.1 Corynebacterium sp. HS2168-gen11 | reverse complement strand
CTTAATACGGCATGCGTAAGCGCCCGCTTCAACCGTTGAAGCGGGTGTTTTACCCTAACCAGATGGTTATTCCAGCATGCGTCGTGAAGCTGCGATCCCGTTGTAATACTGCGCCGGGTGAGGATTTTGCCGTCTCCGCCCTTTATAATCCTCATACCACACCAAGTTCGTGACAGGATCTTTCACAATCCGCCCATGAAGCCGCTTGGCAGGATCATCATCATTTTCCAAATTATGCTTCCGACACAACGGACACAAGTTCTCTAATACGGTCTGCCCGCCTTGCGTAAACGCCTGAATATGATGCACCTGACACCGCACCGCCGGCACCATACAATCAGCATGCTGACACACCAAATGACTAATAATCGTCAAGAACCGATCAGAAGCATCCGCTAACCGCTTGACCTCAAAAACCCTTAATGGGCGCTTCACCTGATCCGCATCCGCTCCACAGACAACCGCAAACCCAAACTCCCGCACCCGCGCATCCACCAAATCCTGCAAATCCATACACACCCCATCGGTATTGACCACCTTGCCGGTGCGCACCAACTCCGGATCATCCACCGGTATTAAGAAACACGGCCGGTGGCGCACATCCAACGGATTCTCAGGATTTTCCCCAGGCCCACAATGCTCATACGCAGCCACACCACCACCACTGACACAACGCTGCACCAACGCCTGCAACAACCCTTCCGACAACCGATTCGTACGCTGCGTGCGAACATACTCCTGCGCCTGCGGCAATAACGTTGCCTGCAACCGATCAACGACCTGCTGCGGCATTTTCCCAATAATGTATTTCATGCCGTCACTATCAGCTGCAGCCGAAAACCGCAGGTACGACATCCGTGGGGCTTGAAACTGCGTATTGACACGAGCCAAGGTTTGTCGCACATGCCGACGCGTGCTGTCGCAATCCAACGTCGCGCACTCATGTATTAAGGAAGTACGAAGCTGCTCAACATCAACATTCGGGTTTTTGCACCGCTTTGCCACCCCTGCAATTTCCCGCAGCTTATCCATGCTAAACCCGTACTCGCCGGCAAGTGCTAAGTCGTCTTTCGGGATCGCCTTGCCGATCGATCGCCACATGGAAATCGTGTGCTCATACACATGCAGGTCTTGGGCTAGCTCGCGGTTGGTGCGTGGGCTGCGGCTGACAGCTTGGATTAATGCCACAGCTTCGCTGGCAAGCTTTGCGACGGTGCCCAGAATGTTCATAGCCTGCAGCGTACAAACAATCCACACGTCATGCGAGGCGAAACGGTAGGTGAAAT
>NZ_JANUXR010000023.1 GCF_024834075.1 Corynebacterium sp. HS2168-gen11 | reverse complement strand
TAACCATTAAGGAAATCCGCTTGGCATTGACTGTCAGGCGGATTTTTCTATGTCCAGGTTTAGACGGGATGGGGAGGGGTGGGTGTGACGGTGGCGGCGCGGCGCCGGGTTGCTGGCTGTCAACGATCGTGGGTACAAGTGCGGTAGTGCGCCGCTGGACTGCCACCACTGTCGGTGCGTCACTGGTTTTTGACAGTCTGATTCCTTAATTAGACTGTTTTCGCGTTGTTTTGGTTCCGATTTTTAAGTTGAGATTTCTCACGCGGTTTTCAGTTGTCAGCGTCGTGTGGGTGCGGTTGTATGGGCGTATGCAAATTGTTGATCGTTTCAAGGCGTTGGCCAGCCAGGGCGCGGCGTTAGTCGTTGAGATTCAGCAGCTGGGCCTGCCTGTCACACAGCTTGCTGATGTGTTGGATTGTTCGGTGACCACTGCGTCGTTGTTGCGTTCTATGGGCCGGTCCTTATCGGATGCGCAGCTGAGTTTAGCGTGTGAGCATGGTTATTCGATTGATCGTCTGCGCGAGATCGCAGGTATCCCGAAACGGTTGAAAAACCCTGAAGTCGATCGTGATGCGTTGATTTGTGAGGTCATTGTTGACTGTGCGCAGTTCTCGCATCGCGAATTGCGGGTGCATGTGCGCAAGCTTATCGACGCTTGTAATGATGGATTTGTTGCAAAACGTTCGTGGTATGTGCGGTTTTCAAAGGTTGCTGATGCTGATGGGATGAAGTATATGATTGCGAAAATGCCAGCGCATGTGCTTGAGCGTGTGCGGACGAGTTTGGTGCAGCCTGCTCGTGGGTTTGCGGCAAGTGGTCGTGCTTGTGGTGAGGCTGAGGGGTTTGCGATGGCGTTGGTTGATCGTGTGTGTGCCGCTGGTGATGCTTTTGGTGTGGGGGTGTCGTCTGGTTGTCAGTGTGGTGCAGGTTGTGAGTGTGGGGATGTCTGTGGTGAGCAGTGTGAGTGTGGGTGTCGGGTTAATGATGTGGATTTGCGGTATCGGCCGTGTTTTTTGATTCCGGTTGGTGATGGTGTTGGGTTGGCTGCTGGTGAGGTTGCAACCAGTGATGGGGAGGTGGTTGATGTTCGTGATGTTGTGGATGCTGTGGTTGGTCGGTTTGGGTTTGCGGTGGCGTGTATGAAAGATGCTGCTGGGGTGTCTCGTCCGGTGGAGGTGTTTGGTGTGAAGCGGTTAGCTGATGGTCGGGATCGGTTGTTGACGATTATTGAGCATTTGGTGTGTCAGCATGGTGATTGTGATACTCCGGCGGTGCGTTGCGATGTGCATCATATTGTGGCGTTTTCGCGTGGTGGGGTGACTGTTGGTGAGAATTTATGTCCGTTGTGTCGGGTGCATAATTTGGAAAATGATGATGATCCTGACAGGGCGCGGTTTGGTCGGGTGTTTCGGGATCGTGAGACGGGGTTGGTGTGGTATCGGGATTATTTGGGGAGGTTGCGGCGGAATCGGCATCCGGCGCAGGTGCATAGTGGTGCGGCTGTTGCTGCGAGGATGTTGTCGTAGGGTGTATGCTGTGTAGTGCGTGTGGTGTAAGTAGCCGGGTAGAGATGGTTTTATCCGGCTACTTGCC
>NZ_JANUXR010000022.1 GCF_024834075.1 Corynebacterium sp. HS2168-gen11 | reverse complement strand
TGGCTCTTCGCATTTTAGCGGGGTGAAGCGGAAATACTCGGTGGATTTACAAACCTAGTATCAACGACGAGTGTAAGTCATTTAAAGCTAGCAACTGTGTTTGTGTTGCCGGGAATACAGCAGTGATGAGATTTTCACCAGCCAGGTATAACTCAACACACCTAAACAACACACATTGGCTCTATCAACCCTTAGCTCACAGCGCAAGGAACACACAATGATAGAAAAAAGCTTTGCGATCTTCTTACTAGTACACAGGTTACGGGAAGATATTATGCAGCAGTCTCCAGTTAGGGTTACCGGCATACAATAATGCACGAATGCGATAGTTATTGAAATTCGTGAACCCAAATCCGATACGTTTAATACGTTTGATCAGATTGTTTAACGCCTCAGTGATGGAATTCGAAAGATGCGTTTGATGATACGCCAAGATTTGCAACCGCCATCGTTGTAGCGTGCGCCCTAACTTCTGAATTTCTGGGGGCATCGCCACATCCAGACATGTCTGGATCAATTCTTCAAACATAGTGATCGCAACATTAAAATCTGTTTGCCGATAAAACTCACGTAAACGTTCTTTTATCCGATACGCAATGGCTACTTCAGCGTGAGGATCTCCTAACGCAAGCATGCTTTCTAAACGCTGCACCATTGCTGGCTTTAATTTTTCACTCCCATATGTCAACAAACGCCGAATCCTGTATAAAGGATCTTTTTTATGCCCACGATGTCCCAACGTTTCATTTTGCACCCGTCTGCGTACGGTATCTAACGCACGGTTGGCTAATGTAATCACATGGAAATGATCAGCTATTTGCGTTGCATGAGGTAAAACCACGTTATACACAGCATGATATGTTGGGCTCATATCTAAAGCGGCATAACGAATTCGTGTTTTCCAATCATTGGGCTGGTCTTGTAAATAACGGGCGACGTCGATGTAGTTACAGCTTGGGATGATATCAATGATTTGATGATGCTCGACATCGCATACCGTAGTGACATAACTTGTGCGCTGTCCTTGTAGGCGAACGAAACTTGTTTCATCAAGCCCGATTGCATGCGTTTTGTTCAAACGTTTATGGTCTGCTTCTAGCAACGCCTGACCGTATAAGGTGACTGCATCATTGACTGTATGCCACGAACACCCAAGTTCAGCTGCGACTTCGCTAATGGTTCGTCCCTTGCCTACTTGGTGGGTCGCCCATTTACTTGCTCTGGTTGTCATCTGGCAACGAATCGCTGCAATACGTTTATCTTGGCTTGTCCATGAACCAACATCACATGCAACGTTTGGGCAATACAAGCGGTGTTTACGCCACAGCAAGTTCATAGGACGGCCATAGACAGGTAAATCTATGTATCGAACTTTTGGTCTTTCTTTCACCCGTGCAGGCATATTGCAACGTGGGCATGTTGGTGTTTTTAGGACTTGTTCGATTTCGATTTCTTGTTGTGCACCATGACGGTGATACGCAAGGACGCGAATATCTTTCAGACTTACAAGTCGAGCAAGGATTGCGGTAGGATCATAAGTGGTGAAGGTATTTTCATTCTTTTGGTTCACACTCTAAGCATGAATTACCTTCGCCGTTTTGTATAATTCCCCGCTGAAACGCGAAGAGCC
>NZ_JANUXR010000021.1 GCF_024834075.1 Corynebacterium sp. HS2168-gen11 | reverse complement strand
AGCCTGTTGCTGGTGTGGATTCTAAGAGCTTCGGTTTGGTTGATACGCCACAGAAGTCTTCTGATAAGGATGCTGCTACTGCATTTGTTCCTGCTGATGCCGGTAAGACTCCTGAGGAGATGTTCCCAGTAGTAGAGAAGCTTGCTGCTGATAAGACCAAGGAATTTAAGCTTGTTGGTGCAGACGCTGATGGTAAGGTTGTTATTCCTGGTCAGGGCGAGTACAAGGTTGATGCTGATGGTGTTGTGACCTTTACGCCTGAGAAGGGTTTTGTTGGTGTTGCTGATCCTGCAACGGTGACGTTGTCGGTGAAGAATGCTGAGGGTGCGGTTACTGGTACGTATGCTGCGACCTACACACCTGAAGTGATTCCTGTAAAGGATCCGTTCGCAAATCCTGATACAGCTGTCGCTGGTGAAAACTCCAAGACATTTGATGTAATTGGTTCGACCCAGAAGTCTTCTGATAAGGATGCTGTTGTCGACGGTGTTCCTGCTGATGAAGGTAAGACTCCTGAAGAGATGTTCCCAGCATTGAAGGGTGAGAATAAAGTATTCAAGCTGGTTGGTGCAGACGCTGAAGGTAAGGTTGAAATTCCTGGTCAGGGTACGTACACGGTTGATGATAAGGGTGTTGTAACTTTCACTCCTGAGAAGGATTTTGCTGGTAAGGCAACTCCTGTTGAAATCTTGGCGAATGATGACAATGGTCAGCTGTATAAGGCTGAGTATGCTCCTGTTGTGATTCCTGTGATTCCTTCGCAGAGCAAGACCGGCGTGCCTGGTCAGCCTGTGACTACGGATAATCCTTTCAAGGATATTCCTGGTGTGGATCCTGAGAGCATTGGTTTGATTGATCCGAAGGATCCAACTGGTGATCCGAAGAAGGAGCTGAAGATTCCTGGTGAGGGTACTTGGACTGTTGATCCTGACGGCAAGGTAACCTTTACTCCTGAGGATGGTTTCACCAAGACTCCTACTCCAGTAAATGTTGGTGGTAAGACCAAAGATGGTGTTCCTGCGAAGCCTGGTACGGTGACGATCATTCCTATTGCTGATCCGTTTGCAAATCCTGATAAGGCTGTTGCTGGTGAGGATGCAACGACGAATGGTGTGATTAATAAGTCGCAGCGTTCTTCTGATAAGGATCCTGCTGTCGATGGTATTCCTGCTGATGCTGGTAAGACTCCTGAAGAGATGTTCCCAGCGTTGAAGGGTAAGAATAAGGTATTCAAGCTTGTTGGTGCTGATCCAAAGACTGGTGTACTTGAAGTTCCTGGTCAGGGTACGTACACGGTTGATGGTACTGGTGTTGTTACCTTTGTTCCTGAGAAGGATTTTGCTGGTAAGGCAACTCCTGTTGAAATCTTGGCGAATGATGAGAATGGTCAGCTGTATAAGGCTAAGTATTCTCCAGTGGTGATTCCTGAGATTCCTTCGCAGAGCAAGACTGGTAAGCCTGGTCAGCCTGTGACTACGGATAAGCCTTTCAAGGATATTCCTGGTGTGGATCCTGAGAGCATTGGTTTTGTTGATCCGAAGGATCCAACTGGTGATCCTAAGAAGGAGCTGAAGATTCCTGGTGAGGGTGTTTGGACGATTGATCCTGAGGGTAATGTGACCTTTACTCCTGAGGATGGTTTCACCAAGACTCCTACTCCAGTAAATGTTGGTGGTAAGACCAAGGATGGTATTCCTGCGAAGCCTGGTACTGTCACGGTGACCGTGACTGAGGAAGGTAATCCTGGTGGTTCTTCTGAGGTGCCTGATTGGGTGAAGAAGGTTATTCCGTTTACTCCGTTGCTGCTGATCCCACTGCTTGGTGGTATTGCTGGTTCGTCGGGTACGCCTGTTGTTCCTGGTTCTTCTG
>NZ_JANUXR010000020.1 GCF_024834075.1 Corynebacterium sp. HS2168-gen11 | reverse complement strand
CTTCGCCCTTACCACCAACATTTACTGGAGTAGGAGTCTTAGTGAAACCATCCTCAGGAGTAAAGGTTACCTTGCCGTCAGGATCAATCGTCCAAACACCCTCACCAGGAACCTTCAGCTCCTTCTTCGGATCACCAGTTGGATCCTTCGGATCAACAAAACCAATGCTCTCAGGAACCACACCAGGAATATCCTTGAAAGGATCATCCGTAGTCACAGGCTCGCCAGGCTCACCAGTCTTTTCCTGCGAAGGAATAGCCGCAGCTACCACAGCAGTATACGTAGCAGTTTGGGTATAACCATCCTCAGTGGTTGCCACAACCGGCACAGCAGGAGCAACACCTGCAAACTCAGCCTCAGGATCAAAGACAACTACATTATCCTCAACCTTATAAGCACCAACACCAGGAACGGTCAACACACCATTTTCAGGCGCAATCGTCACACCATCTTTTTCAACACTGCCAAGCGCAATGGTCTTTTGCTTATCGACAAGACCAGGGAACATCTCATCAACAGTCTTACCTTCATCTGCAGGAAGACCATCAGCAGCAGCATCCTTATCAGACGACTTCTGTACCGTATCCTTCGGTCCATACGTCTTCGCAGGTACAGCAGGCTCAATCACTACAGGCGTGTACTTAGCCTTCGCCTTCGTACCATCATCAGCAGTCGCAACAACCGTGACAGGCTGAGCAGTACCAACAAAATCAGCCGCAGGCTCAAACGTCACAACACCCGTAGCAGGATCAACCGTAAACACACCCTCAGGAGTGGTCTTCGTAGTCTGACCATCTTCAAACGCAGCAGTAAAAGTCTTACCCTTCACCGCAGGGAACTGATCCTCAATCGGAAGCGTCTTATCACCAGCACCATCATCCGTAGACGTCTGAGTCTTACCCTTATCATCAACCGAAGTCAACAATGGGAAAACAGACACAGTCGAAGGCGTAACCTTATTACCATCCTTCGTCTTACCACCAACAACTACAGGAGTAGGAACCTTCTTAAACGTAGGCTCAGGCACAAACTTCGCAACGTTATTCTCAATCGTCCAAGTACCCTCACCAGGAACCTTCAGCTCCTTCACCGGATCACCATTTGGATCATCAGGATTGATGAAACCAACCGAATCAGGATCCACAGCCTCAGGCAACGCAGGCAAAGCAACATCAACAGGCGCACCAGGAACACCAAACTCCTCACCAGGAGCAAGTGGTGGCACAACAGTCGGCGTGTACTTAGCCTTCGCCTTCGTACCATCATCAGCAGTCGCAACAACCGTGACAGGCTGAGCAGTACCAACAAAATCAGCCGCAGGCTCAAACGTCACAACACCCGTAGCAGGATCAACCGTAAACACACCCTCAGGAGTGGTCTTCGTAGTCTGACCATCTTCAAACGCAGCAGTAAAAGTCTTACCCTTCACCGCAGGGAACTGATCCTCAATCGGAAGCGTCTTATCACCAGCACCATCATCCGTAGACGTCTGAGTCTTACCCTTATCATCAACCGAAGTCAACACAGGGAAAATAGTGACACTACCAGCAGTCGCAGGCTGACCATTCTTATCCTTCGCCACCAAAGGCACAGGAGAAGGCACACCCTTAAAGCCTGGCGCAGGCTCAAACTTCAACACAGGCTTACCATCAACAACCTCAAGCGTCCAAGTACCCTCACCAGGAACCACAAGAGGAGTCAAAGGAGCATCCGGATTATCACCCAAACGAACACTATTTGGATCAACCTTGTCAGAAAGACCCGGAACCTCAACACCAGTAATTGGCTCACCAGGAACCGCAAACTCTTCAACCTTCGGCAACGCAGCAGGATACGTCACAGTAACAGTACCAGGCTTAATCGTTGAAACCTTCGTACCATCAGCCAACGCATCTTTCGCAGCACCAACATACTTCACAGGAGTCGGATCACCAGCAAAAGAATCCAACGGAGTAAACGTCATTGCACCAGTAGCAGGATCAACCGTCCACGTACCCTCATTAGGAACCGTTAACGTACGACCATCCTCAGAAACAGTCGCACCAGCAGGCTGATCAGCATCCGCAAACTTCACAGTCGCAGGATCAATCTCCTTATTAGCAGCATCCAACGGCACCGTCACAGCAGCACGATCAACCGTACCAAAACCACTCAGATCCTTCACCACTGGAACCACAACAGGCTGATACTTAGCCGTCGCAGTCTCACCAGCTGCAGTCGTCACAACCGCAACAGCTTCAGGAGCAACACCAGCATAATTCTTATCTGCCACAAAAGTAATCACACCATCAGGCGCAATCGTATAGGTACCTTTACCATCAACAGTATAAGAATCAACCTTCGCACCAGATACAGGATCAGTCAGTTTAAAGGTTGCACCAGTAAGATCCGTGCTAGTAAACATTTCCTGCACAGAACGACCAGCATCAACATTTACACCATCTGGAGAACCAGCAACAGCACCATCTTTATCAGTAGACTTCTGCGTACGAGATGCATCATCACCATCACTTTGCAACGCATAAGTGACAGCATTATTCGCAATCTGAGTCACCGCACGAGCAGAGTT
>NZ_JANUXR010000001.1 GCF_024834075.1 Corynebacterium sp. HS2168-gen11 | reverse complement strand
AATCGGCATCCGGCGCAGGTGCATAGTGGTGCGGCTGTTGCTGCGAGGATGTTGTCGTAGGGTGTATGCTGTGTAGTGCGTGTGGTGTAAGTAGCCGGGTAGAGATGGTTTTATCCGGCTACTTGCCATGCCTACAACCTATTCCACTCCATTAAGGCGACCAGAGAGCCGATCAAGGCGCATTTTGCTTTGCCCATCAAGACCCTTAATGGTTACATGCTTGCCTCTAGCGTGATACTTTTGCGTGACTGAGTCCAGCGTTGCAACAGTTGAAGCATCCCAGATTTCTGCGCGTGTGAGATCGATGATGATGTTGCGCGCAGAATCGTTGTAGTTGAACTGATACACAAGATCATTACTTGATGCCCAGAAAAGCTGTCCCTCGACACTATAGGTATTCGTGTCAGTTACTTCATCGTATGCATTACTGATGCGCACCATGTGTGCGACGCGACGCGCAAACATAATCATTGCGGTGGTAACACCGAGAATCACGCCGACTGCTAAGTTATGCGTCGTAAGTGTCGCTAATACGGTTACAACCATCACGACCGTTTCGCTTAATGGCATGTACTTCAAAGTGCGTGGTGAAATTGAGTGCCAATCAATCGTGCCGACCGAAACCATGATCATAATGCCAACGAGCGCTGCCATTGGAATTTGTCCCACAAACTCTCCCAGGCTGATGATTAAGACCAGTAGGAAAATTCCTGCTAATAGGGTGGAGAGGCGAGTACGTGCGCGTGATTCTTGCACGTTAATCATCGTTTGACCGATCATTGCACAGCCTCCCATGCCTCCAAACAATCCGGACGCGAGGTTGGCGATACCCTGGCCGAAACTTTCGCGAGTTTTGTTGGAATGGGTTTCGGTGAGATCGTCGACAAGCTTTGCTGTCATGAGGGATTCCATGAGGCCCACAATTGCCATGCCGAATGCGTATGGGCCAATGATTGTGAGAGTTTCTAGCGTCAATGGCACATGAGGGATAAAGAAGGACGGCAATGCGTTGGGAAGCTCACCCATGTCTGCCACCACCGGCACATTAAGGCCGCCGACGAAGACGAGGAGGGTCAAGACGATGATCGTGATCAGTGGGGCGGGAATAGCCGTGGTGAGGCGCGGAAAGCCGATCATGATCATAATCCCTAATAGGAGAAGGGGATAGACGAGGAACGGCACATTCATTAAATGCGGCAACTGGGCCATGAAAATCAAAAGCCCTAATGCATTTACGAACCCGATCATCACCGATCGCGGAATAAAACGCTGCAGCTTTGCCACGCCAAGCGCCGCTAGTATTAGCTGAATCAAACCCGCTAATAGGACTGTGGCTACGAAGTAGTCCGTGCCATAATTTTTCGCAATTGGCGCGATCACCAGCGCGATGGCACCAGTTGCGGCGGTAATCATCGCAGGTCGTCCGCCGGTGAAGGCAATGACGATCGCCATCACTATTGAGGAATAGAGTCCGACCGCCGGATCAACGCCCGCCAGAATTGCAAACGCGATCGCCTCAGGAATTAACGCAAGTGCCACAACTAGGCCAGCGAGCACTTCTTTCCTTAATTGGCTTGGCGACGACAACGCGTACCGGAACGACCCGATAACGTCAGTAGGTGGTAAAGAAATGTTTGTAACCTGGACGGTGGACACGATTTTGGTCATCCCAACTGAAAAAATAAAAGCGCTTAGCGCACACTAGAGGATCTAGTTTCCTTAATTAAGGTATCAATCCTAAGTTGTGCAGCTAAGCGCCGTCAAAACCACCTCATTATTCAGGCTTGCGTGTTTCCGCTGGATTACGCCAACACCTCACCCATCAATTTCCTTAATGGGTTAGGTTGTGAGTTCTCGTTGATCAACCCGCTTCGGCACCACCTTAGGCCGCGCCCCCGCGACGTGTTCAACAATCCGGATGACCTGATTGGAATAGCCAAATTCATTGTCATACCAGACGTAAAGCACGAGCTGGGTTCCATTCACGATGGTCGCAAGTCCATCCACAATGCCTGCGTGCGTGCTCCCAACGAAGTCGGTGGAGACGACTTCCGGCGAGTGTGTGTATGCGATTTGTTGTCGCAGGTTGGAGTGCAGAGCAACCTGATCCATCAGCCTATTAACGGATTCGCGGGTGGTGGCCTTCTCGAGCGTGAGGTTCAGCACTGCCATTGAGACATCTGGGGTTGGCACGCGGATGGCATTGCCGGTGAGTTTGCCTTCCATTTCCGGCAGCGCTTTCGCCACGGCTTTGGCAGCGCCAGTTTCGGTCAGCACCATATTCAGCCCAGCTGCACGTCCGCGTCGTTCGCCCTTGTGGAAATTGTCAATCAAGTTCTGGTCATTGGTAAACGAGTGCACTGTTTCGACATGCCCCTGCTTAACGCCATAGTGATCATGAATCACCTTCAAAACTGGCGTAATCGCGTTCGTGGTGCAGGATGCGGCGGTAATAATCTCATCACTATCGACGATGTCGGTATGATTCACGCCATAGACCACGTTGCGCAGATCCCCCTTGCCAGGCGCAGTAAGAATCACCCGCGAGACCCCCTTCGACTTCAAATGCTGGGACAAGCCTTCGCGGTCACGCCACCGGCCAGTGTTATCCACCACAATCGCGTCGTCAATGCCATAAGCGGTGTAATCGACGCTGGCTGGGTCGTTGGAGTAGATGACCTGAATTTTGGTGCCATTCGCCCAAATCACATCATTTTCCTCATCGACGGTAATCGTGCCATTAAAGGCGCCATGCACCGAATCGCGACGTAACAGCGAAGCGCGCTTTTGCAAATCTTTCTCGCCATTGCGCCTGACGACGACGGCACGCAGCCTCACGGAACCGTAGGTCGCTTCTCGTGAGATCAAAATGCGAGCCAACAACCGGCCAATACGACCAAAACCATAGAGCACAATATCGCGCGACGGCTGATTGTTGCTGGTGCCGATCACTTCGGCAAGCTCAGTTTGCAAGAAGCTATCGAGATCGCCATCATGCTCGGCAAACTTCACAGCCAAACGACCAAGGTCAATAGATGCAGAACCGAGATTCAGATGAGTCAGCTTCTCCAAAATCGGCAATGTATCTGTCGGACTTAATTCCTTAATGGTGGCCAGGCGGGAATAGCGATGCGCTTTGACCACGTCGATGTCGGTGACGTCGATGAGCAAACGGCCGAATACGGACGTAATGACATTATTCTCGCGATGCAATTTCCCTAATAGGGGAAGCATTTTTTGAGCGGCTTCGATTCGTTCGTTCCAATGTGAGTTCATAAGGCTGGATCCTTTGATAGTGCGTGCCGCACCCCATTAGGGCGCGATGGGGGAATGCTGAAAATCCGCGGATTACCGCTTCCTTGTTGGAAATTTTCTTAATGGGAGGGGGTGGACTCTGTTGAAATTTCCACCGCCATATTAACGGAATCTCCGCCAAAAATGTTTGCTTTGGGGGTAATGCTCCGAATCTGTCTGTTTTTAGACCAGTTTGGGGGTACTGGGAGGCTGACGAAAAACCAGTTAGACTCGGTGATAATCAATATAAGGAGATGCACGAGTAGTGATTTGGCTGGCTGTAACGTATGCGTTTTTAGACTCCCTCAATGTGTTGTTGATCGGGGTCTTAGTGGCGTTGGGAGTGCTACTTCCAGCGCGAGCTCGTTTTGGCAGGATCGCCACGCTGCTCGTTGGTGGCGATTGGTTGGGCGTGTTTATGCTTGCGCTCGCAACGATGCTGCTTTTCGACGGCATCGGCGACCCCATTAAGAAACTTGTATCTTCTTCGATTTTTGGCGTGGTGCTTATTGCCGTTGGTGTGCTGAGCATTGTGCTTAGCATTCGTGGCGGAGATAGTTCGCAAATGGTGTCGAAGCTGTTACCACCACTGCAAACGCCGAGTGTGAAGACCTTTGCCACCGGTTTCTTGCTAGGGGTGATTCAATCAGCAACATCTGTGCCATTTTTTGCTGGCATTGCGGTATTAAGTGTCGGGGACCTGTCGGTTGCCGTGCGCTATGGTGGCATGTTTTTCTATGCGCTGGCTGCTCTCTCGCTTCCAACAGCGGCGGCCATTGGAGTCGGGTTGATGCGCTTGTATCCAGATTCTATTTGGGGACGCGGTTTTGAGCGGCTGCGATCAAAGAAGCAGCAGTTAGCAAAGGTTGCCGGGTATATTGTTGGCGCGATTTTGGTGATATTAGGGATATTTCATCTCTAGCCGTTGCGCCGCGCCCGCCACACCACGCGCCCCCGCGCCCGCCACACCAAACCACGCCACACCCGCACCCACACCCACACACAAAAGCCGCACTGTCACCAGCGCGGCTTTTTCACTTCTCATTCCCTTAATCGGCGATCATCGGGAAGATCTCAAATTCTGGATGTTCTTTTTCAATAAAGGCCAGTTTCCACTTGTCGCCAAACAACGCGACGATTTCACCGTCAGTACGGGTAAAGATTTCGACACCACGTTGTTTTGCCAGTTCTGGTGCCGTGGCTGCGGTGGTTCGGCGAGCCACGGAGTAAGGGATTGGATCCGCTGTGGTTTCGACGTTGTATTCGTTTTGCATGCGTGCCATCATGACTTCGAACTGCATCGGGCCAACAGCTGCCATGACTGGGGCGGCGTCGCCACGGGCGTCGTTACGCAAAATTTGCACCACGCCTTCGGCTGCGAGTTGATCGAGCGCTTTACGGAATTGTTTGTATTTGCCGAGGCTCTTGGCGCGCAGCGTACGGAAGTGCTCTGGGGCGAACTGCGGCATTGGCGGGAATTGTACTTTTTTACCTGCGTAAATGGTATCGCCTGGGGCCAGTGAGCCGGCGTTGACAAGGCCTACGATATCGCCTGGGTAGGCAGTTTCCACGGTCGAACGCGTGCGTCCGAAAACCGTGAGGGCATATTTGGTGGAGAAGCTGCGTCCAGATTGGGCGTGCGTGACCTGCATGCCGCGGTCGAATTCACCAGACACGATGCGCATGAAGGCTAAGGAGTCGCGGTGATTTTTGTCCATACCAGCTTGGACTTTGAAGATCACGCCTGAGAATTCGTCTTCAACTTCACGCTTGGTATCAATGCCGCTGGTGGCAGCTGCGATGACTTTTTCATCTGATTCGCGTCCGCGTGGGGCTGGTGCGAGTTCGCAGAGCGTATCAAGGATTTGGTGCACACCAAAGTTCAGCATTGCCGAGGCAAAGATCAGTGGGGACGTCACACATTCCAAGAACATTTCTTGATTGTGAATAGCACCGTCAGCAGCCAGAAGTTCAACTTCTTCAGCTGCTGTTTCCCAGCTGTCAGCTTCTTTGTCGAGTGCTGCTGCTGGATCATAGTGCTCTTCTGGGGCAATCGTGGAGCCACCGGCGGTGCGCAGGAAGTGAATATACTCATCGGCTTCACCATCGGCATTAATATGTGCCAGGCCACGGAAGTCGCCAGCTTCGCCAACTGGCCAATACAGTGGCGTTGGTTGCAGGCCAATTTCCTGCACAATTTCGTCGACGAGTTCTAATGGGGTGCGGCCTGGCCGGTCCCACTTGTTAATCACTGTGACGATTGGGAGGCCGCGGGCTTTACACACGCGGAAAAGTTTTAAGGTTTGTGGCTCGAGACCTTTGGCGGCGTCGATAAGCATAACTGCGGCGTCGACGGCGGTGAGCACGCGGTAGGTGTCCTCGGAGAAGTCGGCGTGGCCAGGGGTATCAACAAGGTTGATCATATATGGCTCGCCAGTATGGCCTTCAGGTGCGTATTCGAACTGTAGTGCAGAAGACGCAATGGAGATACCGCGATCTTTTTCCATCTCCATCCAGTCGGAGACTGTTGCTTTGCGGCCCGCTTTGCCGTGCACGGCGCCCGCTTCGGTAATGACATGGGCGTGGAGTGCTAATGCTTCGGTGAGCGTGGATTTACCAGCGTCAGGGTGGGCAATTACGGCAAAGGTACGGCGCCGCGCAGCTTCAGTGCGCGTTTCTGGAGAAGAGCTCATGGAACTTAATACTACATAATGCCCTTAACATTTCACGGCCAGCTGATTTTCAGCAGGTCAGAACTAATATCGAAAAAGCGCTCGGCAAAGGCTGGATCGTGAGCCTGTGCATGTGTGGCACCTGGTACCAATGGTTGTTCATAGTAGGTACCGCTCGCAGCTAGGGCTTCCGATTGATTCAAAATGAAAAATGCTAATCGACGCCCGCCTTCAGCCGAGGAAATTCCAAATGTCGAGGCTAGTTTGCTCTTGTAGAACAGCGAGAGTGGAGATTTCGAACTCGTGGAAAAATTGCTTGCTACAACACCTGGGTGGAAACTTACCGCGCGAATGCCGTCTTTGTGGTAGCGGCGGTGGAGCTCTTGGGTAAATAAGATATTGGCAAGTTTGCCCTGGGCATAGGCCTTGGAGGAGCGAAAGTTTTCACCTGTAGCAAGATGATCGAGATCAAGCGTGCCCAGGCGATTAATGATCGAGGAGGTTGCCACGATCGTGGCTTTGGAGCGCTGCAAGATATCAAATAATAAATTGGTCAGAAGCATTGGGGCTAAATGATTGACCTGGAAGCTGTATTCAAATCCATCATGGGTGAACCGAGGTCCGTCGAAAAGCCCGCCAGCGTTATTGGCAAGCACGTCGATGGTATCGGTTAATTCGCGGATTTGTGCAGCGAGAGTACGTACATCTTCGAGTTTGCCGAAGTCGGCGGTGAGATATTCGGCCTGTAATTCCGTTGCAATGGCCTTGGTTTTTTCTACATTGCGTCCGACCAAGATAAGACGATCATCTGGATGGTGTGCGGCGATTAAGCGAGCGGCTTCTTTGCCAACACCACTGCTGGCTCCGGTGATAATAATTGTTTGCATTACTTTATTCTACGCCTTATTTCATTCACAGGTGAGGGGAAGTTTTCCTGCGCGAATAGTTGTAATTGAAAAGAGACACGCACTTAATGAAAACCGTGTTGCGTTTTGATATTGGTTCGCTATTCTAAAAGTCGAAGTTTCTAAATGGAACCAATTTTCAATATTTTCATTAACAGCCCCTTATTGGAAAGGTTGTGGAGAAATGCGCAAGAACGCAATCCGAATCATGGCAGCGCTGACGACGTTGAGTTTGGCTGCTCCAGTAATGTTGCAGCCACAAATCGCAGTTGCTGGACCTGATGACGGTAAATTTGTTGTCACTGGTCGCCATGTGGATTCGCCAAAGGCGTATTACGACACTGCGACTGAGAAGCTGGAATTACGGGTTGGTTATGGTGAGGGTGAAACCGCCGATATTGATCAATCCGTACTTTGGATCGGCAAAGGCTGGTACCGCGGCAAGCCACAGTATCAATTCACGGTGCCAGAGAATGATCTTTTCGCATATGCAGACTTACGCCCTGGTGCCACCTACTACACGGCACCTGCGGTAAGCAGCAGGCCACATGATCCAATTTGGTGGGGCTATGGCGCTGGCGATGGCTTACCATTTGATCACTTTGTTGATCAAGAAGCTGCCTTGGACTTAGTGTCCGTCGATGGTCCAGGACAAGTCGAATTATTTAACTTCTGGGATGCCTACCCAGTCGGCTTGTCGAAAATGCTTGGTTCGGGAGCGAAGAGTAATCGCTCGAATGTGTTGGTCACTGGTAGCCATACCCATAATTACACGCTGTTTACGCGCCCAGGTCGGCATAAAATTACCTATCGGATTTCCGGACGCACTACCGATGGTGAATTTAAAACTACGCCACTTCAAACCTTGGTTGTCCAAGTTGGTGGCAAATCACCTGATGAATCGGTGAAAAATCCAGTTCCATTGCAAGAGCGCTACAACCAAGCGCCAATTGGCGATCTGACAACCGCTGGTTATGAATTTTCTTTGGCTCCATATGAAGGCACCGATGGCGGCGATGAGCATTTAACGAACCTGGTGTTCAACGCGGCTGATAAGAACCTCAACGGTACCTTGACCATTTTAATTGAGGGCTATCACCTCACCGATCTGCCAGTGACCAACGGTCATGCCGAATGGCCAGAATTGATCGGTCCTGAGGCAACCAAATTGCAAGCAATTTTCACGCCAAATGATCAAAATGGTGCGCGTTGGATCGCAGAGCCACTCGTACACGAGCTTGACGACGCCGGCAAAGTTGTCCCAGTAAGTGTGACGTCTGCTTCAGGCGAGGCTGAGATTATGGCAGAACAGCCAAATCCTAAAAATGTCAGCTTGAATTTAGAGGAGTATCAGCCAGCGAAGGATGTAACGATCACTCCGAGCCTGGAACAATTGCCGGATGAATTCGTACGCCTGCGGTTTACTGCTGATGATCCAAATTACCGCGGATATATTACAGTAAAAACCTTTGATAATGCCGACTCCGATGATGCCAATGATCTTGGCATGATCATGATGGAGCATGGTACTGCCACAATGACGCTCTACAACGATGATCTTGAAGGCCAATATATTGAAGTTGGCGTGCGGCCGAATCCAGCAGTGCATACCGATAAGGGTGTTTCTCCTACTCGCGAACGCATTACGCTTACCGAGCAAGAAGATGGCAGCGAGGCACTTATGCCACAAACCTTGCCATCGATTCTGCTCAAGACCAAAGCAACCGCTCCTGCACCATCTGCGTCAAACACTGAAGAAACAAAGCCTTCCGATGAGCCACGCAGCTGTGAAAAAGCGGTATTAAGCAGTGGACATACCGATTTGAAAATCACTGGCGACGCATCGCAGTTGTCAATGGTGCTCAAGGATGAAACTGGCACAATTAGCAACACCTTCGTTGATCGCAAGCTGAGCGACGTCGTGAATGTTGTGGTTCCAAGTGCACGTACCAAGCGGACATCGCGCTATGACAACCAGGGATTGAATTTCTTAGATCCAAAGTATTTAACTGATGGTCATTTCTGGCGTTTGCCAGAAACCCTAGCAGGCCAAACCAATATATTGTGGCCTGGCTATAACACGCAATCGTTGGATATGTCGCAGTTTAGCGAAGGCATCAAGCTTGACCTGCAGCCTGTGAAGATTCCAGAAGGTGCAGCATTTGGTTTATATAAGGATGCCACGTTACATGAGAATGCGAAGGTCTTAATTGACTCCACTGTTGGCGATACCACCATTGATATTGACAATGCTTCGCATGTGCATACCAACTGGATCTTCACTCGACCAGGTGTGTATACCTTCAACGCTGTTGCCAGTGCCACTGTTGCAGCTACCGGGAAAACGATTCGAACAGAACCAGAAACACTGACCTTCGTCGTCGGTAGTCCTGCAGACAAGGCATGCGAACTGGTGGCTTCAGAAGTGGTGACTCCACCAGCACAGCCGGATTCCTCACATCGGTGGGGTGCATATGTTGGTGCGATTTTGGGTTCCTTGCTGGCTATCATGATTGCAGTCCTAGAAACTCTGCGTATTCCGAGTGTGATGGCATTTCTGAAGCGTGTGAAGCGTTAAAGTTTTTGTAAATATTTTGTGAGAAGAAAGAAGCAAAGATGAAGAACACATGGTCAAAAGCTATTGCCATCGCTGCGACTGTCGCAATGATGACAGGTGCAACCACGCACGCACAGGCGACGGAATCGCCAATGAGCTTTACTACTGGACACATTGATATTTTCCATCCAATCGTGACTGATGGGGCATTGAAACTGAGGGTTTCAGAAGATGTGACTGGACAGAAAGTATTGCGCGAGCCAAGCGACGTTGAAATTGTTGTGTCGAAAGATGCGTGGAGCCAAGGTTTCAGCAAGCTATCAGAAAACTTCATTGGTCAGCCAGCAGCTGTGATCCCACAAACTCAAAACCCAAAGGTGGTATGGGTTGGTTGGGATGCAATCGAGTTGAAGCAATCAAATCTTGATGCCGTTGATTTTGAATTTCAAGAGGTAACTGGTCCAGGTAAGGTTTATCTGTTTGAAACAGCAGGCCTGAATGCGCAGAAGAAGCTGGAAGTATCACCAATTCTGGCCAATAATGCTTTCGAACTCAGCAATGGCGCAAATATTCACAGTGGTGCTGTACACAAGCATCTGAACTGGGCATTCACAAAGCCTGGTCAGTACACCTTCAAGGTACAGGCGAAAGCAGGCGAGTTGCGTTCTGAGGTTGAAACCTACAAGATTCGCGTCACGGAAAATCCACAGGCGCAGGTGACCAACCCATCGACTGGCAACCAGTCACCGTCGACAGGCGATCAACCACAGTCGGCACCTCTTGGAATTGGTGCGATTATCGCAATTGTTGTGGCAATCGTTGGCGTGATTGGTGGCTTGCTGGCAGCATTGAAGAATTTCATGAAACTGCCTGGCATGTAAATGCAGCGTCAGTATTCTTAAAAGTATGAATTCTCCTGGCCATGCAGGTACCTGCGTAGCCGAGGAGAATTTGCTGTTGCGTACAACTCTTTGTTTTGACTAGGAAAATATTAAGGACTGATTCGGTGTTGATCCGTCATCGGCTCGCAGCTGGCGCTGCCGCAGCAGTGATGCTTGGGGCAATCGCAAGTGCGCCAATCGCACACGCACAATTACAATTTACGGAAGGTCATCTTGATTTATTCACAGTGACCGCAACTGGCGGCGCCCTCGAACTTGCCATTAAAGAAGACATCACTGGCAGAAGCGTGATCCAAAAGCCAGAACATGTCACCTTAATTGTGAGCGATGCTGCGTTTTCCGATGCCACAACCCAAGTCCCAGAAATCGGTGTGGCCAGCTACTACTTACCGCAGTCACAATCCGCCGGTAAGTTGTGGCCTGGCTGGGACACTTTTGGTGTGCGCCCTGAGTATTCCACCGTCGACTTACATTTCGATAGCGTCACTGGCCCTGGTTCAGTCTATATTTTCGAAAGCCGTGGCTTCGATGGTGTGAACCCCGTGACCACCAACGGCTCCTACGCGATTACCACTGGCAGCGTGATTCAGCAGGAAAAACCTGCCCATCGCCATGTCAACTGGGCGTTTACCAAGCCTGGCACCTACACCATGAAAGTCACCGCCCATGCTGGTAACACGCAGTCGAATACCGCAACCTACACCTGGCAAGTTGGTGACGCACCCTCGCTTTTCGACGCCAACCAGCAACAAGCACAGCCGACTGTACACAACAGCCAGCAACCTCAACCTCAGCAGGTAGGGCAGCCACAACCAGCAGCTTCAGTGGTTGCAGCTGCCCCTGGGGTTGCAGCAGCTCCTGCGCCTGCTGGGACAGGGCAGTGCCAACCGCTGGTTATCCCAATGATTAAAGACGACTCCACGGTTCCTGCCACCTGGAAAAATTTTGGTGAACTCACCTTCCAGCTCGGAGCTGCCGCTCAAAAGGATTTACCGAAAGCGATTGGTCCAGTACCAGCCGGCAAAGTATGGATGATTGGTTCCATCCAGGAAGATAATGTTCCATGGGTTGGCTCAAATAATCAGCATCCAACGTTATTAGACCATACGCAAGGACCAGTGACGTGGGAATTAGTTGGGTTCAAAGGTCCCGGCCCAATGGTGGTCTACAGCCAAGGCGGACTTGGCCAAGTGGTTGGCGAACAGTGGTTTAAAGGCGCAAATAACCAGGCGGCTGGAAGCCATGTGATTCCACGCAATTCCCATGTGCATCCAAACTGGGTTTTTGGCGTGCCGGGTACGTATTATGTGTCGATTCGTCAAACGGTCACCTTGACAAACGGAACAACCGCGCAAGCAACTGGCACCTTAACCTTCCAAGTTGGTCAGGGAAGCCAGTCGGGCCACTTCGATATTGGTGCAGCAATTGATCCAGCCGGTACTGCCTGTGATCCAGGACTTGCAGCAGCCCAAAGCTTGCCAGATCAGCCGCAAACACCTGTAACAGGTGAGGTACCTGATGCTGTTGAGACTCCGCAGGCAGCTTCACAACCAGCTGCGGTCAAAGTGGAAGCAACCTCCTGGAAACAACAGCTATGGTCCATCTTGCCAATCGGCTTTATGGCATTGGGCATGTTTGTGTTAGGCGCTGGTGTCATGGCAGTGCGACAAGCCTTGCGCGGAAAAGCAGCGTCCTAATGCGAAAACTTATTCTCACAGCGATAGCGGCGATTACCGCCTGCAGTATCAGCGGGTGTGCGACACATACGCACGCCCCAAGTACAGCCAATGACGTGCTTGATGTGGTTGCAACCACCCCAATTATTGCCGACCTTGCCAGCCATGTGGTTGGCGATCGTGGTCGAGTAACCGGCATTATGCCATTAGGTGCTGATCCGCACAGCTATGAACCTGGCCTTCGCTCAGTTCGCAATATCGCCAATGCCGATGTCGTTTTTTCCAACGGCCTGTTATTAGAAGAACAGTCGTTGCTGAAAACGCTGAGTCAATCTCGCCGCCCGGATGTTCCATTGGTGCCGCTGGCTGAACAAGCGCCTCGCTTTGGCGCGCAATTATTGCCGCTGGTCGAAAATATCGCACTCGATACCATCTGGTTAGGCATGCGTGTGTCTGGGACAGGGGAGAGCCTTGGCGCCCAGCGCACCTCATCGGTCACCCTGGCAGTTCGCAACGTCGCTGGCCCAGGTGACGCGGCTGCCTATATCACCTCCACCTTTGGCGTGCCTGAAGTGCTCTTTAATAGCAAAGACGGCCTTGATACCGCCGATGCCACTGTGCTGCCTGTCGACGCACACACGCACGTGTCGTGGGCTTTTAGCAAACCTGGTGTGTACACCATCGAAGTAGAAGCGCTTCTCGACGCCAAGGTACCAGTCGGATCCACCACCATTACCATTGCGGTTGGTGTGAATCCACATACCGCGACCGATATTGTGGATCCGATTGTGGTTGATCATGGCCATATTGATATCACGAGCGATTTAGATACTCAGCAGGTGCTTTTACGTGGTGATGCACCAGTTGGTACGGATACTGCTTATGATTATGACCCTCATCGTACCGTGTTGTTTGTGCCGTCGAGCGTGCTGCAACAAATTCCGGCCGATCCAACCTTTAAGTTCTTAGGCACTCCAGGCAATGAAACCTATTTGCTGCCACAGGCAGTACTAGGAAAACATGTGCATGGAGAAGTTGATCCACACGTGTGGCATTCGGTGAAAAACACCATTGCAATGGTTCGGGTGATTGAAGAAACCTTAAGCGCTGTTGATCCAAGTGGCCGAGCAATCTACCGGGAACATGCGGATGCATATGTGCGCGAATTAGAGGACGTCGATAAGCAAATTCGTGCCTTAATGAGCAGTATTGAGCCAAGTCGTCGACAGTTGGTGACCACCCACGATGCCTATGGATATTTTGGCACCGATTATGGCCTGAATATTGCAGGTTTCGTCACCCCGAATCCGGCTGTGGAACCAAGCCCGCGCGATGTGATTGCATTAACCCGAACATTGGAAAATCTGCAGGTACCGGCAGTATTCTTGGAGCCGAAATTGGCGGGACGTGCTGGTGTGCTCACCGAAACTGCAGCACGATTGCAGGTCGAGGTGTGCACAATTCGTGGCGATACGCTTGATGCAGAAGTTTCGACCTACCTTGAACTGATGCGCACCAATGCGATGTCAGTGAGCACATGTTTGAAGTCATAGGAAAAGGAAAATGAAGATGTCTGTTCGTACATATATTGGTGCTGTGTTGTGTGCTGCGGCACTTCAAACTATGGTCATGCCTGTCCCAGCATTTGCCGGTGATTTACAGCAAACCGTAAGTGCAGATGAACCTGTAGCACCAGCTGGTCAACTGCATGAATTCCGGCAGGGACATGCCGATTTAGGCCCACTGATTGTCTCAGGTGGCGACCAAGCATTTGACGCGTTTGTGCGTGATGATAGCCAAATCCCACCAATTTGGCGCCATACCGATGACCTTTTGTTTGTCGTCGGCGAGCAAGCCGCCCAGCAGTTACCTGACAGCGATGAATTCGCCTTTACCGGCGCGCAACCTGGCCAAAAAGTATGGGTGGTTCCGCAGGTTGAGCAAGCAGGCGTACCGTGGTTGGGCTGGTCGACGCAATCACCAGCGTTTGTGGAACAGGTCGATCGCGGTATCACCATGACCTTTGTGGGGCACTCTGGCCCTGGTCAATTCACCTTATTCTTGCAAAATGGTGGCTTTGAGAAGCCTCAGGTGCTGTGGAATTCCGCAGAGCAACGTGCCCAAGAACTGTGGGTGGATGCAAATACTCATACCCACGCAAACTGGGTGTTTACCGAGCCTGGTATTCACCAAGTTGCCATTGAAATTGCCGCCAAGCTGAAAGACGGCAGCGAGGATACCATTACCAAAATTTTAACCTTTGCAGTTGGCGAAGAAGCTGATCTGCCGGCAGCTCAGGCGGCACAGTGGGATGGCACCTTCTACCCAGCTGAGACTGAAGCACAAGCACCAGCTGTAGCGCAAGGCATTGGTAGTTGGGTGATTCCAAGTCTCGTGGCAGTGGTAGGCGCGGTTGTAGCGATCGCGCTGGTTATCAGTGTGCGTCGTCGCGCTGGTCGGAAAGGACACTAAATGAGCTTGGTCGTTGCTACCAATTTAGGTGTGAAGCTTGCCGGGCGTGAGATTTTCCGCGAGGTAGATTTCAGCGTCGCCAAAGGCGAGTTTGTGGGACTCCTTGGGCCAAATGGTGCGGGTAAAACCACACTGATGCGCGCCTTGCTGCAATTAGTTCCTGCCAGCGGCACCGTTGAAGTAGCAGGGCAGCGGCAGGTCAAGGCGATTCGCAGCATGATTGGCTATGTGCCGCAGCGACATGAATTCGCCTGGGACTTTCCAATTAGCATTCGGCAAGCTGTCCGCAATGGTCGTACTGGTTTATCCAAGTGGTATCAGCGCAGCAATGCTGATGATGAGCAGGCAGTCACCGAGGCCCTTGAGCGCGTTGGCTTGGTGGATTTGGCTGATCGTCCCATCGGACAGCTTTCTGGTGGACAACGCCAACGGGTACTCGTCGCTCGCGCCTTATCGACGCGACCAAAGGTTTTACTGCTTGATGAACCGTTTACCGGCTTGGATATGCCCACGGCAGAGCAACTGACCAGCTTATTCCAAAAACTTGCCGCACAGGGCACCAGTATTGTCATGTCCACTCACGATATTGGAGAGGCTTTGCACGCATGTGATCGACTGGTCTTGTTCCGCGAAGGTATTCGTGCTGATGGTTCGCCTCAGCAGCTTGCCGATCCTCACCTGTGGATGGACACTTTCGAAGTTGGTCCACAATCCCCATTGCTGTCCTTGGTAGGAGCGCACCTTTCATGATCGAAGTTTCATTTCTCGAATTCCTCAGCGACTTAACCAATCCTGCTCTGGCTTTCTTGCCAAAAGCACTGTTAATGTCGGTGATCTCTGCAATTGTCTGCGCTGTGGTGGGTACATTTGTTGTGTTACGCGGCATGTCCTTTATTGGCGATGCCGTGGCCCATGCGGTGTTTCCTGGGTTGGCAATTGCCTTCGCACTGGAGTTTTCGGTGCTCCTCGGTGGTGCCGTAGCAGGTGGAACGGTGGCAGTTTTGGTGGCGGTGTTTTCTCAACGACGTCGCGTGCGAGAAGATGCCGTGATCGGTATTTTCTTCGCGGCGGCCTTTGCGCTGGGCTTGGTCGTTATTTCAAAAACCCAAGGGTATACCGCAAGTTTGACCAATTTCTTATTCGGCTCAATTACCGGCGTGACCACTGGCGATATTATTTTCGCCGCTGGTGCAGGCACCGTGATTATTGCCTTGGTTTTCGCACTATTGCCGCAACTTGTGGCGGTATCCTTGGATCGCGAAACCGCTCGAGCAATGAACTTGCCAGTTTTCGCGCTCGACTTAATGATCTACTTGGCGGTGACCGCCGCAGTGGTCATGAGCGTGCGCACAATTGGCAATATCCTAGTCCTCGCATTGCTGATTACTCCAGCTGCAACTGCCCGCTTGCTCAGCGATGATTTGAAACACACCATGGCGCTGGCTTCCTTAATAGGAGTAGTTGGTGCGGTCGCTGGTGTCTATTTCTCCTGGGCGATGGATTTGCCAACTGGTGCTACCATCGTACTGGTATTGACAATCATGTTCCTTTTTACTTGGGTATTCAGCCCAACCCAAGGCTTGATCGGAAAGAAACACGCATGAACACTCGCACATTGGCAGCACTGATGACAACACTTGCCATTGTGACACTGCCAGTCTCGAACGCACACTCGCAACCACTTGACAGCCAAGTGGCAACTGCCTCGCAATTTTTCATCCAAAAAGACCATCAGGACATGCACCTGCAGGTTCTCGATCACACACCGTATGTTAAGTTGCGCGATGATGGATCGGCCTCCAGCGCTGGCTCTGCCTACCGACCCAGCGACACCGTTGTCATCGCGGTACCCGATCGCGCCCAGATTCCGGCCTCCAGCCTTGCCTCCGAAATTGGCGTGCAAACATCAGGGCCAGTCTTTAACCTCCCGGAAGTCCAAGATCCAGATTTGCCATGGCTCGGCTTTTCGACGCAAGGAGTGCAAGCCTCAGATTTGGCCAGCGGCAACGCGATCACCATCTCCTTCAACAAGGTGGATGGCCCAGATCAAGGCCGAGTGATTCTGTGGCAACAATCATCGCTCAGCAGTGACGGCAAGATCTTTTTAGATAGCGACAATCCTGCAGATCACTGGGCATTCCCACTGGATACACACCAGCACACCGGCATGGCCTTTACCCAACCCGGCCGATACACCGTGACGTTTCGATTTATTGCTTCCTATAGCGGCAATAGTTGCGCGCAATTTGTGCCAGTTGATTACACGCTGACTTTTTTGGTTGGCGATGCTGCGATCGCGCAAGCGCCAACTGACCTGCGCGACCAAAGCGTGGTGAATACTGCAGAAACTGACTTTGCGACAGGGCTGACCGCACCTACAGAATGCTTGAACTATCAGGCTGCCACGTTGGAAGCTGGCAATGCAACCTCGGATGTACAAGTAGTGGATCAAGCACTTAAAGGGTTGCTTGGGCCGCTACAAGGATTGCATAAGGCTGTTGATAGTATGGTGAGCACACCAGCGCCTGTGCCTGTGCCTGTAACAGCTGGAACTGCTGCGGTGGCGACACCTGCGGCTGGGGTAGTTGGAACGGCGCCGTTGGTACCTGCGCCTGCACCTGTGCTGGGTGGCGGTGGAGTGGCTGCTGCGCCTGTGGCCTCAGTGACGCCGGTGGCACCTACATCGACTGCGCCGGTGGCCCCGGTGGCTAGGGGAGCGATGCCTGCACCTGTCCCAACCACCTATGTCGTTCAGCGCCCACCATTAGGGCTACGAGAGGGCTTTGCCTTCGGCGTTGGCCTGATGAGCCTACTGATGGGCATTGCTGCGTTTATCGTGGCGCGCAAACTACGTTCAACGGGAGTGTAACGCATTCTGAGCAGCCGCAATGCCTTGCGAGACAATAATCTCCACGGCATCAGCGGCGTGCTCGAGCATGGCCTCAAGCGCATCGTCATGGGTCACCGGACCCAAAACATAGTCTGGGACAGGGGTGCCCGCCGGCGGACGCGAAATCCCCATCCGCACCCGCAGATACTCCCGCGTACCCAAAAGCGCCGAAACCGACTTCAACCCATTGTGACCATTCTCATTGCCGCCTTGCTTAATCCGGAGCTTGCCATGCGGCAGATCCAGCTCGTCGTGGAGCACAATGACATGATCCGCAGGCACATGTAAATCATGGCACAACTGCGCAATCGCCTCGCCGGAATTATTCATATAGGTCGTCGACCGCGCGAGCAGCACCGACGCGCCCGCGACTGTGGCATTGGCAACAACAACAGGTTGGCCTTTCACCGGCCGCAGCCCTGTCCCAGAGCGCGAGAGCAGCTTATCGACGCCACCATAGCCCACATTATGCCGTGTGCCAGCATATTTATCTCCAGGATTGCCGAGACCTAAAACGATCCAATCGGCAGGACGTGCGGTGACATACTTACGGGTAAAAAATGAGACAATCGACATAGGTACTATGGTCTCATACGGCGTATAATCAGCGCACATGAGCGTCGTAAAGTCCTTAAGAGCCCCGATTATCGCTGCCCCCATGGCAGGTGGGCCAAGCACTCCTGCACTTGTCAATGCGATCGCAGAGGAAGGCGGACTCGGTTTTCTTGCGGGTGGCCTGCTGAAAGCCTCCAAATTGCGAGCCGAAATGGCCCAAATGACTGGTATCTATGGAGTGAATCTGTTTTACCCGCAACAGGTGAAACCTAATAAAGAACACCTTTATAGCATTCACGAGCAGCTCTGTGAGGCGTGCGATGCGCATAACCTTCCGCACCCTTTTATGGTGCCACGTGCGGACCTCACATTCGATTTTGAAGAGAAGTTCCAAGCAGTGTTGGAATTCGCGCCAGCGGTGCTGTCGAGCTCATTTGGCAGTTTCACGCCTGCACAAATTGAACAATGCCACGATGCCGACATTGAAGTGTGGGTGAGTGTGACCAACGTTGAGGAAGCAAGAGCGGCAGAAATCATTGGTGCTGATGTCCTCATTGTGCAAGGCCACGACGCTGGTGGGCACCGCCTGACATGGGATCCAACCGAAGTTCCAAACCAGACTGATACCTACCAACTTGCCCAAGAAATCTCAGCTGCAACTTCAACCAAAATCGTGACCTCAGGTGGCATCCGCACCCCTGAAGACGTGAAGAAATTTCTTGGTATCAAACGCGTCAAAGCCGTTGCCACTGGCTCGATGTTCTTAAAAGCCAAAGAAGCAGGCACTAGTAAATTTAACCGTAAACTGGTCAGTTCGACACTACCAACTACCGTCACGCGCGCTTATAGTGGCCGCTATGCGCGCGGTATTGAGACGTGGTGGACGAATACGCAGCAGGAGGTACCTTTTAGCTACCCACTCCTGTCCCAGATGTTTGCAAGCGTTGATGATATTCGTAATACCGAAGAATTTGCCTACTGTCTCGTGGGCGATCGTCGCGAAACGATCAAGCGTAAAAAGGTCAAGAAGATTATGCGTTTCCTTCTTGACAATTAGAGTATGCTACCCTAATTCATATGGGTGGCAAAAACAAACAAAAGGCCGCAGATCTCGTATACGCGGCCTTTTCTCGTGCCGTTGAACAGGCAAATATTGCAAGCCCGCACACCAACATTACCGAAGTGCGCAGCCAATTAACGCAAGCGACCAAAAAGAAAACCAAATGCTGCCGCTCCCACCCACGCTGTTCTAAATGCCCAGCAGTACTGCACAAACTGCAAACCCAAGGGGCAGTAGCGCTCAACGATCAAGCGCTACGGATGGCCTTAATTAAAGCTCGTAAGTGGTAACCCACTGCTCCACGGCGTCGGCAGTATCCGCGCAAATAATAGGCACCTCCGCGCGCTCTTGCTTGCCGAAAGGCTTTAAGACAAAACTGGCGACATCCATTCGTCCAGGCGGGCGGCCAATGCCAATCCCTGCGCGAATATAATCCTTACCCAACGCCTTCGTGATATCCCGCAATCCATTATGCCCGTGATCGCCACCTCCGGCACGCAGTTTCACCTCACCGAAGCCCAACTCTAGATCGTCAAACATCACGATGATGCGCTGTGGCGGGATTTTGTAAAACTGGGACAGGGCTTTGACGGGGCCGCCGGAGAGGTTCATGTAGCTGCGGGTGCGCGCCAACACCACCCTCACCTGTCCCAGCCGTGATTCGGCGACTAGCGTGTTCGTACGCTTGTGCGCACTGAGACTTGCGGGCATTGGCGTGGTGCGAGTGGCGAGTTCGTCGAGTGCTGCTGCGCCAATGTTGTGGCGTGTGTCGGCGTATTCGGCGCCGGGATTTCCGAGCCCCACGATGAGAAAAGCGTTCATGGGTTCTTATTGTGGCATAGAAAAATGGGGTTGTACCAACTGGTGGCACAACCCCATTTATTGGAAGTTTTTACTCTTCGGTTGCTGCTTCGCCTTCAGCTGCTTCTTCAGCTTCGCCGGCTGCGTCTTCTACAACTTCTTCGTTGGACTCAACGAAGTTGACGGAAGCAATAACTGCCTCTGGGTCGCCAACGAGAGTGGTCTTTGCAGGAAGTGCGATCTCAGAAACCTGGATCTTGGTGTCGCCTTCAAGGCCTTCAATGGAGTGTACGAGTTCTTCTGGGATGGACAGTACGTCTGCCTCGACCAAGATGGTGTCGAGCTCCTGTACCAGCTGGGTACCAGCAGCGGTTTCGCCTTCGAATACCACTGGTACTTCAACCTCAACCTTTTCGCCGCGCTTAATTGCAACGAGGTCGATGTGATCTGCATTGAGGGTCAGAACGTTCTGGTCAACGTGCTTGACGATTACCAGGTGGCTGTCGCCTTCGATGTCGAGCTCAAACACAGCGTTGGAACCGTGGCGACGGAGCAATGCGTGTACCTCGAGCAGTGCAGCGTGGAAGTGGATTGGATTTTCCAGGTGCTGGCCGTAGATGACGCCTGGGATACGTGCTTCACGACGCAGGCGGCGAGCTGCACCCTTACCGAACTCATCACGTGGTTGTGCTGAAATCACAATGTTTTCGTTGGACATGTGACACTCCTTATTATTGGTGTAGTTTGACCGCAAAAAAGCCTTGCGGTCTCGATATGGCAATGTTGTCATCGTCGAGTCTGCGCAAGGCTTGAAAAGCTTGTGTCAAAACTATCGCGTCGATAACGGCTCATTTGTCGAGCCCTCGCCGAGACTTAGCAAATTCTAGCAGCCGAGCAGGGCGAAGTAAAATCTTTTCTAGTTTCCCTCGACTAACTATTGTGTTTTGTTTATCCTAACGCCATGACTGTTTGGGACAACGCACAGACCTGGCTCGATGGCCAGCATGGCGCGCTGCAAGTTTTGCGACTCATTCGCACACACCACCTGACTGTCACAGACATCGAATCTCAGGCGATGGTATCGCGCAAGCATGCAAAAACCATGATCAATCTTGCCGCTCAATTTACCACCGCATTGCTCAGTTACGCCATTGAACTGCGACTTACACTCGACCAGGTTGATACCGTCAATAAAGCAGTCAATTGCGTGCTTGACCCTGGCGTCGATAAGCAAGCTTTACGACGCGAGTTTTTGTCTCTCGCACCAAAAATCATACCCGATGAACTGCGCAAACTCCTGGCAAAACGGGTTGCTGCGTTAAACGAAGGCAGTGGAAAAATCCCACCTAAGCGGCGGTTCAATCTTGCGGAATCGCCTGACTATTATGGCCGCTGTTTCTTTACTGGGTGGTTGCCTGCTGCAGAGGCTGCTGAAATTCGTACGTTGTTGCATCACGATGCACAAGGTCTCATGCGTGCGAATGTCACCTTGAAATATCATGATGCCATCGGACAGGCATTCGTGCGCCGCATGCGGCATAATGCTGCGGATACGCCGCAATTAGCACCGACCTTTTTATGGGCGTTACAAAAAACGGATAAATATCTGAAGGATGGCACAGTTCGGACGTTGTCGGGGGCAACGTATTCATTAGCTGAGCTTTTGAACCAGGCGTTGGCCGATTATGGGTACGTTATTGCGTGGGGTATTGACGATCAAGGCAACAGAATCCCTGTCCAAGGATTTCATCTTGCGCGTCAACAGACTGACCAACGTAATTTCAGCCCGTGGCAAAAGTTCATGTCAGCGGTTGAAAATTTGACCTGTGTACATCCAGACTGCCAACGCACTGCAATTACTTGCCAGGGACATCATGTGGTGGCCTGGAAACACGGTGGGAAAACTGCTCAATCGAATTGTGCGCCGCTGTGTGGTCCGCATAATGCTGCTAATAATGATGATCCCAATTCTTTAACCTACCGGGGCCGGATTGAAAGGGATCCAACTACAGGGTACTTTGGGCTGCGCAAAACCCGAGAAGGACCGATCTGCGTGGATGTTGATCCAAAATCTGGCGCAGCATGGTCTCGATACATTCAAGAGCACGCATAAAAAGTACCTCTCTGAAAAATCAGAGAGGTACTCAGGCTGCCTGTTTTAAGCTTGGCCTTCAAAAAGATCTGTCACAGAACCATTTTCGAAAATCTCGTGAATGGTCTTTGCCAGCAGTGGAGCCATAGACAGCACCGTGAGATTGTCCCAGCCTTCTGTGGACTGTGGCAAGGTGTCGGTAGTGATGACTTCCTTTGCGCCGCAAGCGTTCAAACGCTCGCGAGCTGGGCCAGAGAAGACACCGTGGGTGCAGGCAATGATCACATCAGTTGCGCCTGCATCACGAAGCACACCAACAGCGCCCGCGATTGTTCCACCGGTGTCGATCATGTCGTCGAGAAGCACTGCGGTTTTACCTTCAACATCGCCCACGACGCGATTTGCTACAACCTCATTAGCAACATCAACAGAGCGAGTCTTATGCACGAATGCAAGTGGGGCGCCGCCGAGAGTATTTGCCCACTTTTCTGCCACTTTTACGCGGCCTGCATCAGGGGAGACTACGACAATATTGTCCAAGGAATAGTGTTTTTGGATATAGTCAGTCAAAATTGGCATTGCGTGCATGTGATCAACTGGGCCATCGAAGAAGCCTTGAATCTGATCAGTGTGGAGGTCCACGGAAACGATGCGGTCTGCACCTGCAGCTTTGAGGAGATCTGCAACCAAACGAGCGGAAATTGGCTCACGGCCGCGGTGCTTCTTATCCTGACGCGCGTAAGGATAGAACGGCAAAATAGCGGTAATGCGTTTTGCAGATCCACGCTTAAGAGCATCGATCATGATGAGTTGTTCCATGAGCCATTTGTTCAAAGGCTGCACGTGTGATTGGATCACAAACGCGTCGGAACCGCGAACAGACTCTTCGAAACGCACGAAAATTTCACCATTAGCGAAATCACGGGCGGTCATAGGGGTTAATTCAATACCGAGCTCTTGGGCAACAGCCTCGCCTAATTCGGTATGTGCACGACCCGAAAAAAGCATTAAATTCTTTTTTGGCTGGCTCCACATGGTAGCGGTCATCGCAGGAAAAACCTTCCTTAAGGTGGGTAGAGGTTTATAGGAAAGTAGATATACGGCCTTTTAACAAAAGCCGCACACTGCCTCTTCTAACAGTACTTGTTTTCTCCTATCTATGCGAGAAACTCTAAGAATCAATTGCCCGTTGAGCAGCTTCCGCAGCCGGAGTGCCAGGACGTTTCGCAATGACCCACCCTTCAATGTTGCGCTGCTTACCACCGGAAATGACCAGGGATCCTGGGGGAACATCCTCACGGATGACTGTGCCAGCGCCCGAATACACACCATCGCCAACTGTGACAGGTGCAATAAACATTGTGTCTGACCCTGTCCGACAATAAGAACCAATGGTGGTGTGATGCTTATTCACCCCGTCGTAGTTCACGAACACACTCGACGCGCCGATATTTGATTCTTCACCAACGGTGGCATCGCCAATATACGTCAGATGCGGCACTTTCGATCCCTTGCCAATTGTGGCGTTCTTGGCTTCCACGAATCCACCAAGTTTGCCCTTTTCACCAAGGTGCGTACCAGGACGGATGTACGTGTACGGGCCGACCGTGGCTTGTGGGCCAATAAACGAATCGAAACCGTGCGTGCGAATGACCGAGGCGCCTTCTGCCACGGTCATGTTGGTCAATGTGGTGTCAGGACCGATTGTGCAGTTATCGGCAATCGTGGTGGTGCCAAGCAGCTGCGTGCCGGGATGGATCGTGACATCTTGTCCCACGGTGACGTCAACATCAATCCATGTACTTGCTGGATCAATCACAGTCGCCCCGTCGCGCATGATGGCTTCGACGATGCGTCGGTTGAGCTCCTGTCCCGCGTGCGCGAGTTGGACGCGGTCGTTGACACCTGCAAGTTCGCGAGGATCTTCTGCGTGGTGTGCTCGGACAGGATGGCCATTGTTTCGGGCGATGGAGAGCACATCAGTGAGATAGAGTTCGCCTTGCGCGTTGTTGGTTGTCAGTTGTCCGAGCGCGTTGCGGAGAATGTTGGCGTCAAAGGCGAACACACCGCTGTTTACTTCTTTGATGCGCAAGGTTTCCGCGTCACCGTCTTTTTGCTCCACAATAGCTATGACTTCGCCTTCGCTATTGCGTTTAATTCGACCATATCCAGTTGGGTCTGCCACCGTCATGGTAAGCACAGTGACCGCTGTTGGCACTTGAGTGTGCGTGTCGACGAGGGCCTGTAACGTTTCTGGCCGCAAAAGTGGAACGTCGCCGTTGGTAACAACGATGGTGCCGTTGAATTCCCCGAGGGCATCGATGGCACATTGCACGGCATGCCCGGTGCCTTTTTGCTCTTCTTGGATAGCTGTGAGCACTGGGACAGAGAGGTCTTTGGCAACCGCTTCAATCGCTGGTTGTACTTGATCTCTCCTGTGCCCGATAACCGCAACAATCTTTGCTGGCTGGATACCTGCAGCTGCGTGGAGGGAGTGGGACAGGAGGCTGCGTCCACCGATTGTGTGCAGAGTTTTCTGCAAGTTTGATTTCATCCGTGTCCCGGCGCCTGCTGCTAGTACGACAACTGCGGTATTTGCGCTCACAGTGTTTCTCCTTGTGTGCATTATTTGGTCTTGATTCTTTTTACCTTAGACGTATAGCAGTAGCTTTGTGGGATTTGTATGCTGGCTAGTGTCATACTTTTTATAGATTGTAGGAATACCATGATTCGTCGTCGTACGTTTTTAGCTGGTTTGTCTCTTGGGTGTGCAAGTTTGATGGCCGGTTGTGCCACCAAAACAACGCATGTGGGTGCTTTGAGACAGGAGGAGTTGAGACCGCTGCCAATCCCTCCACTTGCCGATTCTTCTCTGGTACAGGGGAGGCGAGTGTTCCCACTCCACATCCAACGCGGCACCTTCGAAATCCTCCCCGGCAAGCACACCCCGACGTGGGGTTTCAACGGCCCGTTTCTTGGCCCAACGGTGCGCATTTCGCGCGGTGAGAAGGTTGATTTGGCGGTGTCGAATGACACTGACGAAGATACCGCGGTGCATTTCCATGGCATGTTGTTGCCTGCGGATATGGATGGCGGCCCGCATTCGGCGATTGCCGCGGGCGAGTCGTGGACCAGTTCGTTTACGGTGGAGCAGCCGGCTGCGACGCTGTGGTATCACCCGCATGCGCATGGCAAGACGGGCCTGCAGGCGTATCGCGGCATGGCCGGCATGATCATTGTGGACGATGAGATCTCTGCTGCGCTGGAGTTGCCGAATACCTATGGCGTCGACGACATCCCGCTGGTTCTCATGGACGCCAATTTCCATGAAGATGGTTCGTTCGACGAGACCCTCGACCCCGTTCTTGGCTTGCAGGGCAAAGTAATTTTGGTCAATGGCATTTCCGGCGCCAAATTCGACGCCACCACCAATCGAGTGCGTTTCCGCATCTTAAACGGCTCCAATATGCGCTTTCACAATATAGCGCTTGACGACGATCGTGAGTTCGCCATTATCGCTACCGATTCTGGTTTTTTGGCTAAGCCACGCATGGTCCGCAACGCCCAACTAGGCCCTGGCGGGCGCGTCGAGATTGTGGTTGATCTCAAACCTGGCGAAACGATTGCCCTGATGTCCAAGGGGTTTGCCGATAATTTAGGTGTGCCAGAGGCGACGAACGCTCCAGATTTCAAATTGCAGGAGCAAAACCAGTTGCTTGCGATTCACGCCCCGGGACAGGGAGTGGAATTGCCAGCACTGCCAACAATCCTCGACGATTCTGCCGACGCTCCTTTGGAGCTAGAAGGCGCGATTCAGCGTAGCTTCGAGCTGGACACATTCTCGATCAACGGTCAGCAGATGGATATGAACCGAGTGGATTTCTTAATCGACCACTCGCTACCTGAGGTGTGGACCGTGACAAATGGCAATTCGGATTGGATCCATAATTTCCATATTCACAATTCCAGTTTCCAGGTGTTAGAAGTCTCTGGGACAGGGGTGGAGTTCGATGTCTTCGGTTGGAAAGACACCGTCACTGTGCCACCTGGCGCCACGGTGAAGCTGGCGGTGTTATTTGGCCAGTATCGTAATAATCACTATCCATATATGTATCACTGCCATATGCTGTATCACGAAGATTCGGGCATGATGGGCCAGTTTATGATGGTCAATAAAGGCGAGATTGCCCAGTTAGATACGGCTTTTACGCGCCATCATCATCATTAGTTTGTGTCTGTGACCTACAGATTGTATACTGTCATAGTTCACAACTTCAGTTGTAAACGTTTCCCTGTGGTGTAATCGGCAACACTACGGTTTTTGGTACCGTCATTCTAGGTTCGAGTCCTGGCAGGGAAGCATTGTAAACCGCTACGTCTATCATGGATGTAGCGGTTTTTTGTTGCGAGGAGACAGGTTGCGATGGTTCGACAGCGTATGACAGGTAAGCAGCGACGCGAGCAGTTGATTCGAGTTGGTCGCCAAGCCTTCGCTGAGTTGGGCTTTGAGGGAGCCAGCGTCGAGGAAATCGCCGCACGCGCTGGAGTGTCGAAACCGGTGGTGTATGAGCATTTTGGCGGGAAAGAAGGCTTATACGCTGTGGTGATTGACCGCGAGATGGTCTACTTGGAACAGATTGTGCGTGAGTCATTACAAGCTGGGCGCTCGCGGATGCGAATTGAGCAAGCGGTGATGGCCTTATTAACCTATGTTGAGCAAGAGACTGACGGTTTCCAGATTTTGGTGCGTGATGTGTTGCCACAAAGCGACCGTTCGTATTCAACATTGCTTAATGATGCTGTGGGACAGGTGTCGCATATTCTGGCACAGGCCTTTGATCGTTCGGGATTACGCTCTGAAACTGCAGTATTATATGCCCAGGCGCTCGTGGGCATGGTGAGCATGACTGCCCAGTGGTGGTTAGATAGTCGCATTGCAACAAAAGAGGAAGTTGCAGCACATATCGTGAATTTGTGTTGGAATGGCTTAGCTGGCATGGAGCGCGATCCACAGTTGAGCACAGATGGCACACAACCGGTGCGGTTAGGGATACGAGGCGAACAGTGATTCTTTCTGGTGTATTAAAAGTTGCTGCTACTGATCCGAAGCTCAAGGGTCTGGTCACTCATATTGGTGATCCGCAGTTGCACATCACAGGTATCGATCAGGTGCGCCCCTGGATGATTGGCACCCTGGCGCAGCACGTGCCGGTGTTGGTGGTGGTGGCATCGACTCATGAGGCGGAAGACCTCACGGCGGAGTTGCGCGCAATGCTGGGACAGAAGGTGGGGTTTTTCCCGGCTTGGGAAACCTTGCCCCATGAGCGCTTAAGTCCAGCGGCTGACGTCGTCGGCAAGCGTGCGCAGGTGTTGCATCATCGCGATGACTACAAGGTGATTGTGACAACGGCCCGTGGCTTGGCGCAGCCGATTTTGCAGGCGGAGCATCAGTGGCAGCCGTTGACCATTGCGTTGGAAGCGGAATACGATATTGCGGCGCTGACACAGCAGTTGGTCCATTTTGCGTATCGCCCTGTCGATTTGGTGGCCAAGCAGGGTGAATTTGCGGTGCGCGGCGGCATTATCGACATTTTCCCAACCACAGCCGATCATCCGGTGCGCGTGGAGTTTTGGGGCGATGAGGTTTCCGACCTGCGTGGTTTCTCGGTGGCCGACCAGCGCGCATTCCAAGACGCGTCCCTGGGACAGGTGGAGATTTTCCCAGCCCGCGAGCTGCTTATCGACGCCACCGTGGCCGCCAAAGCTGCCGCTCTTGCGACGTCGCATCAAGGCAACGCCGCGTTACAAGAAGTGTTGGTGAAGGTTTCGGAATCAATCTATGTCGATGGCATGGAAGCCCTGATCCCGGTTTTAACAGACGCCGATCTTGTGGCATTACCACAGCTCCTCACGCCAACAACCCATGTTGTGGTGGTGGCACCGGAGCGCATTAAGCGTCGCATTAGTGATTTGCAGGCAACCGATGCGGAGTTCTTAGCCGCAGGTTGGGAAGCTGCTGCGATGGGAGCAGATGCGCCGTTGGTGGTGGAGTCTTCTTCGTATCGCAGTTACGCTTCATTGGAGCGTTGCGGATTGCCGTGGTGGACCTTTTCCCCACCTGGGATGGGCATTGCAGAGACAGAAGAATTGCCGTTGGATTTTGCCTCTGGTCCTGTCCCACGCGGCGATTTGGCAAAAATTGAAGAAATGATGAGCTTGCTGCTGGCACACACCATCGCTGGTGGCCGTGCAGCATTTATCGCCCCAGCTAAAGGCGCGATTCAGCGCATGGTTAAGCGTTTTGCGGAAAAAGGCATCAAAACGAAAGTGGCGACGCCTTCATGGGAGCCAACTCCTGGCGAAGTCACGTTGTATGAGGCTTTTTCGCATGCTGGTTTGGTGTTCCCGAAGGTGCGCAAGCACCGCGATGCCGATGCGTTGCCACTGGTTGTGATCACGGAAACCGATTTAACCGGCAATCGTGTTGGCGATATTGCAGGCACAAAGCGTCGTCCAGCAAAAAAGCGGCATCGGGTGGATCCGTTGGCGCTGCAGGCCGGCGATTTCGTGGTGCATGAAACCCACGGTATCGGCCGATTCGTGGGCATGACTGAGCGCGAGATCGTCAGTGGTGATGATGTGTCGCGCCGGGAATATATTGTGCTGGAATATGCTTCCAGCAAGCGTGGGCAGCCGGCTGACCAGCTGTATGTGCCAATGGATTCGCTGGATTTGTTGTCGAAATATGTGGGCGGCGAAAAGCCAACCTTGTCCAAAATGGGCGGTTCGGATTGGAAAAACACCAAGAAGAAGGCTCGTGCCGCGGTGCGCGAAATCGCAGGCGAGCTGGTTGAACTATACGCCAAACGACAATCGGCCCCGGGCCATGCCTTTGCCCCAGATACGCCGTGGCAGCGCGAGATGGAGGACAATTTCCGCTACGTGGAAACTGAGGACCAAATGCTTGCCATCGAGGCTGTCAAGCAGGACATGGAAGCTCCTGTCCCAATGGACCGCGTGGTGGTTGGCGATGTTGGCTATGGCAAAACTGAGGTTGCCGTCCGCGCAGCATTTAAAGCCGTCCAAGATGGCAAGCAGGTCGCAGTGCTCGTGCCAACAACGCTGCTTGCCGATCAGCACCGCGTCACCTTCGAAGAACGCATGGCAGGTTTCCCTGTCACTATCCGCGGGTTATCGCGCTTTAGCTCCACAATGGATGCGAAAGAAACGCTCCGCGGGCTTGCCGACGGTTCGGTGGATATCGTGATTGGTACCCACCGCCTGCTGCAAACCGGCGTGGCATGGAAGAACCTTGGCTTGGTCATCGTTGATGAGGAACAACGATTCGGCGTGGAACACAAAGAGCATATTAAGGCTATGCGCACCCACGTGGACGTGTTGACAATGTCGGCAACCCCAATTCCGCGCACCTTGGAAATGTCGATGGCTGGCATTCGAGAAATGTCCACCATTTTGACCCCACCACAGGATCGTCACCCAATTTTGACCTATGTCGGTGAGCAAGAAGATAAACAAATTGCTGCAGCTATTCGCCGCGAATTGCTTCGCGACGGTCAAGTCTTCTTCGTGCACAATAAAGTTGCCGATATCGAGAAAAAGGCTAGTGATCTTCGCGAGCTGGTACCAGAAGCCCGCATTGTGGTGGCACATGGTCAAATGTCTGAGGAACTGCTGGAAAAAACCGTTCAAGGTTTCTGGGACAGGGAGTTTGATGTGTTGGTGTGTACCACCATTGTCGAAACTGGCCTAGATATTGCCAATGCGAATACCTTGATCGTGGAAAATGCACACCATATGGGCTTATCGCAGTTGCACCAGCTACGCGGTAGAGTGGGGCGTTCACGCGAGCGTGGCTATGCCTATTTCTTGTATCCAAGGGGTGCAATCTTATCTGAGAACTCCTATGATCGCTTGGCAACGATCGCCCAGAATAATGATCTGGGTGCAGGTATGGCCGTGGCGATGAAAGATCTCGAGATGCGTGGTGCCGGCAATATTTTAGGTGCTGAGCAATCTGGACATATCGCTGGTGTTGGTTTTGATTTGTATGTGCGCTTAGTAGGCGAGGCAGTGGAAGCCTATCGCGCACTTGCCGATGGTAAAGCCTTGGATGCAACTGATACGGCTCCGAAGGAAATTCGGATTGATTTGCCAGTCGATGCGCATATCCCAGAGCACTATATTCATGCCGAGCGGCTGCGCCTGGAAATCTATCGCAAACTTGCCACGAGTAAGACAGAGCATGATCTGCAATTGGCTGTTGAGGAAATGCAAGACCGCTTTGGCCCATTGCCGGTCGAGGTGGAGCGGTTGCTGGCAGTTGCTCGGTTGCGTCAATTGGCACGCCAGGCACGCATGAGTGATATTTCCGTCCAAGGGACGCGGGTGAAGTTCCATCCGGTGGAATTGCCGGATTCGAAACAAGTGCGGTTAAAGCGTTTCTATCCAGGTTCGACGGTACGTGCTGCTGCCCAAGCAGTGCAGGTTCCGATGCCGAAACAGGGCGCGAAGGTCACTGATGCAACATTGCGAGATGTTGATCTGGTGCAATGGGTGGCTGATTTTATTGCAACCATGTGGGATCTCGGCCAAGTGGATGTGCGAACAGGCAAGCAGCAAGCCGCACAGGTTGTTTCTGTCCCAGAAACCGTGACGCCGGCGTCGGCACCAGCACGTACCAGGCGGCGCCGGGCTGATATGGATGACGATGAGCGTCGGAAGCGTTATCGTTTGCGCTAACAGGAGAGAGCAAAAATGCCCTATGGAAAATAATATCCATAGGGCATTTTTTCAAGGCCTTAGAGCGAGAGTGCTCCGGTGCTGAGTCCGTAGACCGCAGCGATGGAGGACAGTGCAATTAACACAACCACGATAATTTCGAAGGTGTTAAAGACTTGTTCTTTTCGATACAACCTGGTCCACACATATGGGATTAATCCTGGAATCACCGCGAGGGCACCGAATAAGATATACACCGGATCGGCTGCGTAAATCAGCCACATCGAGTACACAAAGGCAATAGATGCAATAGCCAAGTGCTTGCGATTTTCCTTCGGTTCGATGACAGGACCGGAATCGTCGAATTTTTCGCCGGCATGTGGATGAGTAATACCACTGCCACGAGTGGCAAGCAGAATGAGATAGAACGCAGAGAACATATATGGCAACAGATACAACACAGTTGCCAGCTGCACCATAGACACGTAGGTGGTTTCGTTGAGGTAGAACACCACGACGCAAACTTGGATGATAATGGTGGAAATCAGTTGGGCTAACCATGGTGCACCTGCGCTGGTGACTTCACCGATTTTCTTTGGCAAAAGACCATCAGAAGCCATCAGTGCAATTGGTTCAGCACAAAGCATCTGCCACGACACATACGCGCCGAGCACCGATAAACACAGACCAATAGAAATCAGTGCGCCACCCCACGGGCCTACAACGGCTTCGAGCACACTTGCCATGGAGTTATCTGGCAAGGCGGCAAGTTCTGCTTGGGACAGCACACCATAGGAAAGCGTTGCCACGGTGACAAGTAAGACTAAGACCGTCGTAAAGCCAATGACAGTAGCGCGACCAACATCGCGACGAGTTTCGGCTTGTTTGGAATATACGGAAGCACCTTCAACGCCGATAAAAACCCAAACAGTAAACAGCATAATGCCTTGGACCTGCTCGAAGACGGTTGCGCCGGAGGAATGACCCCAGAAGTTAAAGGTGAAGGTATCCCAGCTAAAGCCTAAGAAGGCCACTAATACAATGAAGGCGAAAATTGGCACGAGTTTCGCAATGGTGGTGACTGCATTCATGACTTTTGCTTGTTCAATGCCTTTTGCCAAAACTGCGAAGATCACCCAGGTCAGAATGGATACCGCAATTGCTTGGGTGAGTGGGTGCTCGGTGCCAAGAAATGGGATGTAGTGGCCAAGGGTAGAGAATAATAAGGTGGCGTAGCCGACTTGGGCAATGACTGATCCTAACCAGTAGCCCCAGCCAGAGGTAAAGCCAATATAATCGCCAAGTCCTGCGCGAACATATGAATACACGCCAGAGTCGAGGTGTGGTTTTCGATGTGCCAAAATATGGAACACAAATGCGACAGAGAGCATGCCGACGCCGGCGATAATCCAGCCGAGCAACATTGCGCCGGGTCCGGCAACGGAGGCAATATTTTGTGGCAGGGCAAAAATACCGGATCCAATGGTGGAACCAATAATGATGCCAACGAGCGTCCACACGCGAACGGTGTGGGTATTTTTTGTTGGTTGGGTATCAGTCAATTTCACCACGATAAGCCTAGTATATGAATCCGGCGATGTCTAAATAATATTGATACATGACATAAATTTCCGCCACGACCTGTGGGTGGTTTGGATTTTATATGGGATTTTGTGCCAATTTTAAAAACTTGAGCATTAATAAAATTACTTTTCTTGAAGGTTATGTTGCGCTTAAGGGGTAACTGATGGGTGTGATATTTATCGGTGATACATGTTAAAAATGTGCGGTACATTACAAAAATCTGAAAAAAAATTTCAAAAAGGCTAGATTTTTGTATGTTACATAGGTTACATTTGACCAACGTAAAGGTGATTAGCATCACTGCTAGTGTGTGATTCAAAGGTGAACCTATATTGAATACTCAAAATGTACTGTCAGTAGCATCATTTGAAAAAGTTCTTGTCGCCAATCGTGGTGAAATTGCAGTGCGCGCCTTTCGTGCCGCCTATGAGATCGGGGCAAGCACGGTCGCGGTGTATCCGAAAGAAGATCGCCATTCTTTCCACCGGTCAATGGCACAAGAAGCCTATCGGATTGGGATGGAAGGTTCTCCAGTCAAGGCCTATCTCGATATTGACGAAATTATTCGAGTTGCCAAACTCGCCCAAGCAGATGCCGTATATCCTGGCTATGGATTCTTATCGGAAAATGCCCAATTAGCTCGCGAATGTGCAGAACATGGCATTACCTTTATTGGGCCAAGCCCGGCAGTCCTGGAATTAACTGGCGATAAAGCCGCAGCAGTTGCCGCCGCACGTCGCGCGGGCTTGCCGACACTCGAGGAATCTTCACCGACTGCCGATCTTGATACCTTGATCACCCAAGCCGAACATCAGCAGTATCCATTATTCGTCAAAGCAGTTGCAGGCGGTGGTGGCCGTGGTATGCGCTTTGTCGCAACCGCTGCCGAATTGCCAAACCTTGCGGCCGAAGCCTCGCGGGAGGCACTTTCTGCCTTTGGCGATGCTCGTGTTTATCTTGAACGAGCAGTTACCGAACCCCAACATATCGAAGTGCAAATTTTGGCCGATGCCACTGGCGAAGTCATTCACCTGTTTGAACGTGACTGCTCCTTGCAGCGTCGTCATCAAAAAGTGGTGGAAATTGCTCCGGCTCAGCATCTCGACCCGACCTTGCGAGAGCAAATCTGTGCCGATGCCGTGAAATTTTGTCGTTCCATTGGATATGTTGGTGCAGGTACCGTTGAATTTTTAGTTGATGCCGCAGGTAATTATGTTTTCATCGAGATGAACCCGCGCATCCAAGTAGAACATACTGTGACTGAAGAGGTCACCGGTGTTGATCTGGTGAAAGCCCAAATGCAAATTGCAGCTGGGGCAACCTTGGCAGAACTTGGGCTGCTGCAAGAAACCATCACCACCGTAGGCGCTGCATTACAATGCCGCATTACCACGGAGGATCCTGCTAATGGATTCCGCCCTGATATCGGCATTGTTACCGCATATCGCAGTCCAGGCGGTGCGGGTGTGCGTTTAGATGGAGCTGCACAGCTTGGCGGTGAAATTACTGCCCACTTTGATTCGATGCTGGTAAAAATGACCTGTCGCGGTGCCGATTTTAGCCAAGCTGTCACTCGTGCACAGCGCGCGTTGAATGAATTTCATGTCGCTGGTGTGGCAACCAATATTGGATTCTTGCGCGCATTACTTCGCGAGCCAGATTTCACCAATCAGCGAGTGGCCACCTCTTTTATCAATGATCACCCATGGCTCTTATCGGCACCTCCTGCCGACGATGAAGCAGGTCGCATCCTAGAATACCTAGCCGATGTCACCGTGAATCGTCCGCATGGCAACGCTCCATGCGTGACAGATCCTGCCACAAAACTACCCGCCCTTGGCCAGGTGCGCCCAGGTTCCAGAGACCGCTTGCTGAAATTAGGACCAGCCGAATTTGCCCGTCACTTACGCGAACAATCCGCCCTGGCTGTCACCGACACAACATTTCGCGATGCACATCAATCCTTGCTCGCCACCCGTGTGCGCTCTACAGCGCTTGTCGACGCCGCCCGGCATATTGCGCATCTGACTCCCGAATTACTTTCGGTGGAAGCCTGGGGTGGTGCCACCTATGATGTGGCCTTGCGCTTTTTGCACGAAGATCCGTGGGAACGTCTTGCACAACTGCGAGAAGCCCTGCCGAATGTCAATATTCAGATGCTGTTACGCGGTCGCAATGCGGTGGGGTATACGCCATATCCGAATGCAGTATCACGTGCATTTGTCACCGAAGCTGCGAAAAGCGGCATTGATATTTTCCGTATTTTCGATGCACTCAATGATGTTTCACAAATGCGACCTGCCATTGATGCTGTATTAGAAACCTCTACCACCGTGGCAGAAGTCGCGATGGCCTATTCTGGAGACCTGTCGAATCCAGCAGAGCGCCTCTACACGCTTGATTATTATCTGAAATTGGCAGAAGAAATCGTTGCAGCCGGTGCTCATATTTTAGCTATTAAGGATATGGCCGGATTATTGCGTCCTGCAGCAGCCACGAAGTTGGTAACTGCATTACGCAAAGAATTTGATTTACCAGTGCATGTGCACACCCACGATACTGCTGGTGGCCAATTAGCAACCTATATTGCCAGTGCCTATGCTGGTGCCGATGCTGTAGATGGTGCAGCTGCACCATTATCAGGAACTACTTCTCAGCCATCGTTATCGGCAATCGTGGCAGCATTTGCCCATACCTCGCGCGATACCGGCCTTGATTTAGCCGCAGTATGTGAGATGGAACCATATTGGGAAGCCGTGCGTGAAATGTATGCTCCATTTGAATCTGGTACTCCGGGGCCAACCGGTAGGGTCTATCACCACGAAATTCCAGGTGGACAACTTTCGAATTTACGGGCACAAGCAAAAGCATTGGGCTTAGCTGATCGTTTCGAGCTGATTGAAGATAATTATGCTGCTGTCAACGATATGCTCGGGAGACCAACAAAAGTGACACCTTCGTCAAAGGTTGTCGGTGATTTGGCACTGTATTTGGTAGGCGCTGGGGTGAGTGCAGAAGCATTTGTGCAGAATCCGCAAAAATACGATATTCCAGATTCAGTCATTGCCTTCTTGAATGGAGAATTAGGCACCCCACCAGGTGGTTGGCCTGAGCCATTGCGCAGTAAAGCCTTAGAAGGTCGAGCTGCACCGCGGAGCGTTGCCACCGTTGCGAATGAAGATTTGGAAGCATTGGCAAGCAATGATCAGCGCACTCGTCAAGCAGTGCTCAATCGCTTGATGTTCCCACAACCTACCGTGGAATTTATCGAACATCGTCGACGTTTTGGCGATACCTCTGTCTTGACCGATCGTGAATTTTTCTATGGTTTGGTAGAAGGCCAAGAAACGCATATTGATTTAGGTAATTCCAAGCATATGTTGGTGCGCTTGGATGCCATTTCTGAACCTGATGCCAAGGGTATTCGCACGGTGATTTTAAATGTCAACGGCCAGATTCGCCCGATGCATATTCGTGATCGCAAGGTGGAATCGGTGGTTGCGACTGTAGAAAAAGCCGATCCAACAAACCATGGCCACGTGGCTGCTCCATTTGCCGGCGTTGTGACTCCAATCGTTGCCGTTGGTGAAGAAGTTGCAGAGAATCAACCAGTTGCCATTATTGAAGCCATGAAGATGGAAGCGACCATTACCGCACCACAAGCAGGTGTAGTCAAGCGGGTAGTCCTGACTCAACCAACAAAAGTGGAAGGCGGGGACTTATTACTGGTTATCGCTGAATAATACACCAGTCAAGGCGTGTCGCTAGGAGATATTTCTTGTAGCGACATTGCGCCTTTCGCACCCTTAGAAGTCTGGGAACTGCTAAGCTGAAGGGTGAATTATTATCAACATATTTTGAGAGGGTGCACCTTTTCCAGATGGCACTTCCAGTAGTAGACATGGAGCGTATTCGCGAATCCATTACCAAAGCAGGGCTCAGTTATATCGATCACGAGTCGGGCTTGGTACTTGTGAAATTTATCAACGGCATTTTCGTTTTTGAGATCATCGACGATGTTCAGGTCTTAAAAGTTTTCGGTTGGTGGTTCGGCCAAACCCAAGATGACGATTTGCAACCAAAGCTGCAAGAATTCGCTGAACAGCGCAATCGCATCACCTATTTGCCACGTCTGATTGTTGATCAAGATGAGGGCTTCTGGCGGTTGTATTTTGCATTCGCAACTCCAATTGCTGCAGGTCTGACTGATGAACAACTTGCTGATTTCCTAGAGGCGGTGTTTAGCACCGGCACAATGGCGTTGAATGAAGCAGAACAACGATTCCCAGAACTCGTCACGTGGGAACAGGAAGCATAAACATGTCTGATACTTTAAGCCCAGTTACCCCAGAACGTATTGTCAAGATCTTTTCCGAACGCGGCATCGAGCTGGAATGGAACGAAGATACTCGCGACGCATTCATTGTGCTCAATGGATATTACGCTCGCTTCGCGCTGCCAAATGAGGTATTTTTCCTCATGACCTTCGCGTATCCAAATATCCCAGCAGGTCTCGATGAAACCCAGGAATTCACCGACTTTTTGCGATTCCGTAACGCTAACGGCACCTTTGGTACCGTCTATCGTCAACAAACTGATGAAGGCGTTGATCTTGTCTCTGACCAAGTGTTCCTAATCAAGCACGGTTTGACTGACGATCAGCTTTCAGCGGTATTTGCTGGTGGTTTGTCGGCAAGCATTGAGCATATGGATGCATTCTGCGAAAAGTTTGAATTGCAGCCACCTGTTCCAACCCAATAATTTGGGATCGCTGGACAAGGAGTACGCAATGTCGTTACCTGAGGTCACGCTCGATCGTATTCGGACGTATTTTGATTCAGTTGGCCTGTTGCATTTTAATCATGAAACAGGTTTCCCCGTTGTTGGATTTGAAAACAGTACGTTTGTGTCGAGCCTAAACCCAAATGTGCGAGGGTTGAATTGCTATGGCTGGTGGCTGGGAACTACTCAAGATCCAGCAGTGATTACCACCTTAGAAGAACTAGTTATCAACCATAACTCGACTCGTCCGCTGCCAAAAGCATTCATCATGCAAGAAAACGGCGAGACACGAGTATATGTCGAGTACATCATGCCATATATGGCAGGCATGACCGATGAGCAATTAGATGCTTTTTATCAGGCAATGTTCACCACAAGTTTTGAATTTTTCGCAGAACTTGAGCAAGCATGTCCAGATCTTGTGACATGGGAGACGGAGGCGTAACCAACATGTCTACAGCAGTTCTTCCAGTTACTCCTGAACGTATTCAAGATGATTTCAACAAGCGGGGTTTTTATTTCCGCTTTAATCAGCACAAGATTGCCACCTTGCGCATGGATGAATATCCAGTCACCTTGGATCTGAGCAATCCATTGATACTCGTGGTTTCACGCGCGTTATATGAGTTGCCACTGCGAGGTCGACAAAGTGCAAAATTGGATCGTGTCATTGGCGAAATTAATCAAAAAAGTTCGTTCAGCACGCTGTTTCGCGTAAAAGCGGAGAAAGGTGCCACGATTGTCGCTCAGCATAGTTTCATTATTCGTGACGGATTAAGTGACGAACAGCTCGACGAAGTATTGTCTGCTGGATTGCATGCAACCTTGCAGCATTTGAAGCACTTGCGAGAAGAATTTCCAACTTCCGACTAGACACAAATAGCCTTGCATCCACACCGCATCACACTGAACATGATGCGGTGTGTTTTGGTTTCTGCCCACCAACTGCTGAAACAAACAGAGAAGATCGAGGAAACTACCACGATGGTTTATCATGGCTAGTATGTCGCATTCGGTAGAAACAGTTGTGTTACTTGATCCTCGCTGGCCATTGATGATGCCGCTGGAGTGGCACGGCAAGCTTTGCGGCACACTTGATTTTACTGAGGAAGTTTCCATCGCCACTCGCTGGCAACTCTTAGACGTCATCGCTCCAAGTGATGCCACAATCCTGATTTCGACAGTCCCACAGGCGCCTCAAGTTCGCCAAGCGCTTGCTGCTGGTGCAAAACTGTATCAAGTTCCTTCGCTCGAAGATCCCGCAGTTCAAGCGCAGTGGGCAATGGCTCAAGCAGTCACGCGCGGTGAATGGGAGCGCAAGCAAACCCATGAGAGCCTATTACCGTATCTCGAAGGCGAAGTAGCAGAGTTTATTGCTGCAGTTCGCGAAGGCCAAGATTCCACGCAGCTGTGCGCAGAATTGGGTGATATTTTGCTCAATGTGATTTTCCATGCAGAGATCGCCAGCCGCGAAGGCAATTTTCTTATGGCGGATGTGTACCGAAGCCTCGTCGCAAAGCTGCAGCGACGTGCGCCATTTTTATTTGATGGCTCCTCTGGAATCGTCCCAGAAGATGAACAAATCCGCCTGTGGGAGCTCGGGAAAAGCGCGGAGTAATCGCTTGCTCCAGCACGCATGACACTTGTTCGCTACAATGGCTCCTCATGGGTACTGCTTTACGACGATTACTAGGATGGGCACTTGTAGTGGTGCTCAGTTTCGCGTTGATCGTCGTCGGTGTCGGATGGGCGCTTTCGCGCTTAGAGCCTCTTGTGCCTCTGGAGCCGTTGAAACCGGTCCCAACCGTTATTCCACCTGCAACCGGTGAGCCAATTCCAGCAATTGATATCAACGCCTCGGGGCGTACATCGAAACAATTACGTGCCTGGGCTGAGCCAGTTGCCGAAGACACCAATATTTCTGTTCAAGCATTAGCCGCCTATGCCAATGCCAGTGCCATTGCGGCGCAAGCTTGGCCAGAATGTCATTTACACTGGAATACCCTCGCTGGTATCGGCTTTATCGAAACTCGACACGGCACATATTCGGGGAACTTTTTCCACTCGCAAGAACTCAACGAACAAGGTATGGCACTACCGCCGATTATTGGAGTGCCACTGGATGGTTCGCCAGGGTTTGCTGAAATTCGTGATACCGATCAAGGCCGTCTTGATGGCGATACGGTGTATGATCGCGCCGTTGGTCCAATGCAATTTATCCCCACAACCTGGGAGCAATTCGGTCGAGACGCAGATGGTGACGGCGTTGCCAATCCGAACAGCATTGATGACGCAGCTTTGGCGGCCGCGAATTTATTATGTAGCCAAGGCGATTTAGCCACAGAAACGGGCTGGAACACAGCAATTCGGGCATATAACAACTCTCAGGAATACGTCAATAATGTGAGAAATGCTGCAGCGTCCTATGCTTTACGCCAGCCGGCATTTCGATTGGACTAGCTCCTTGATGCCTCTGACCACCACAAATAATGAAAATGTGCAATATTTCACAGTGGAGTGTGTAAATACTCACGTTGGCTGAAAGTGGGGATTTTTTTGATTTGTTGGCATAATTGAAAGTAACTCGTGACAATGATTATTGTCTGCTGCTGGTATTGTGCAACATCACAATGGAGCTGCTGCGGTAACTGTTTGCACGAACCTTCTGAATAAGAAACTTTCATTCCTTCATTGTGGCAATTGCTGCTGCAGGAAGGACACCCCACCTAAACCACATAGGAGTTTTACAGTGGCTGACATCATGCACGTATTTGCACGCGAAATTATGGATTCTCGCGGTAACCCAACCGTTGAAGCAGGAGTTATCTTGGACGACGGCTCTCAAGGCGTTGCGGGCGTTCCTTCCGGTGCATCCACCGGTGTTCATGAGGCACATGAGCTTCGCGATGGCGGTGATCGCTACCTCGGCAAGGGTGTTCTCAAAGCAGTAGAAAATGTCAACGAGAAGATTGCTGACGCTATTGCAGGTTTCGAAGCAGACGATCAGCGTCTGATCGACCAGACCATGATTGCACTCGACGGCACCCCAAATAAGTCCAACCTCGGCGCTAACGCTATCTTGGGTGTTTCCATGGCTGTTGCACACGCTGCTGCTGATACCGCAGCGCTGCCACTGTACCGCTATATCGGTGGCCCAAATGCTCACCTGCTCCCAGTTCCAATGATGAACATCGTCAACGGTGGTGCACACGCTGACTCCGGTGTTGACGTTCAGGAATTCATGATTGCTCCAATTGGTGCAGAGACCTTCGCTGAGGCTCTTCGCATGGGTGCAGAGGTGTACCACTCCTTGAAGTCCGTCATTAAGAGCAAGGGTCTGTCGACCGGTCTTGGCGATGAGGGCGGCTTCGCTCCATCCGTTGAGTCCACCCGTGCAGCTCTTGACCTCATTGTTGAGGCAATCAAGAAGGCTGGCCTCGAGCCAGGCAAGGACGTAGCGTTGGCACTTGACGTTGCTTCTTCCGAGTTCTACAAGGACGGCAAGTATCACTTCGAAGGTGGCGAGCACACCGCAGAGGAAATGGCAGCTGTTTATGAAGAGCTGATCGATGCTTACCCAATTGTTTCCATCGAGGATCCTTTGCAGGAAGATGACTGGGCAGGTTACACCGCTTTGACTGCAAAGATCGGCGATAAGGTGCAGCTCGTTGGCGACGACTTCTTCGTGACCAACCCTGCACGTTTGAAGGAAGGCATTGAGAAGAAGGCTGCAAATGCTTTGCTGGTAAAGGTGAACCAGATCGGTACCTTGACCGAGACCTTCGATGCAGTTGAGTTGGCACACCGTGCTGGCTACCGCACCATGATGTCCCACCGTTCCGGTGAGACCGAGGACACCACCATTGCACACTTGGCTGTTGCATTGAACTGTGGCCAGATCAAGACCGGTGCTCCTGCTCGTTCCGAGCGCGTTGCAAAGTACAACGAATTGCTGCGTATCGAGCAAGAACTCGGCGAAGCTGCAGTCTATGCAGGTCGTTCCGCTTTCCCACGTTTCAAGGGCTAAAGCATACGAAGTTTAAGTAAAAAACTATCACCATGTGACCAACTCGCATGGTGATAGTTTTTTCTTGCCCTGAAATGGGGTAGTTGTGGCCGATGGTGCTTGTGTGGCATCTTCGATTGTGCGCAAACACTGCTAAAATCAAAATTCCTATGGTGAAAATGCAACGTGAAGTGCCCATTGCTGGGCGCAAGGAACGCCGCACCAAGGTAGAAGTCAAACTACCTCGCGTGCGGATGTCAGCGATTTCACTGTTAGTGACCGTGGCAGTGTTTGGAGCCGTAATTTTCATGGTCAGTTTTCCATTACGTAATTACATGGAACAACGCGCAGAAATTGTGCGACTGACCCAATCACTGCAACAACTCGAAGTTGAAAAAGCACAAATCCAACAACGACTCGAAGATTATCAATCAGAGGCGTATATCAAAGAGCAAGCCCGCATTCGGCTTGGGGTAACTGAACCTGGCGAAATCGCGTTTCGGATTCTGGATCCAGATGTAGAAAATCGCCGCCAGACCGATAATACCGATGTACATGCACAGCAGATCGGCGCATGGTACGAAACCTTGTGGGATTCAGTTGCCACACCGCCTGAAATTGAACAACCGATGCCACCTGCTGATCAACATCTGCCGCTTGCACCGGTAGAAAACTAAACAGGTTCGCTTGGAAGCGACGTGGTGGGTTAAAATTCCTGTCATGAGTGTAGATCAAGCAGACCTTGCAGCCATTGCCGCCCAACTCGGCCGCCAACCACGTGGCGTCGTGGAAGTTTCCTATCGCAGCCCAGACGGACAACCAGGCGTTGTCATGACATCGCCACGATTAGAAGACGGCACTCCATTTCCAACGCTGTATTATCTCACTGATCCACGCCTGACTGCTGAAGCATCACGACTTGAAGTTGCCCAAGTGATGAAATGGATGACCAATCGCTTGACGCAAGATGCAGAGCTGGCACAAGATTATCGAGCTGCACATGAATATTTTTTGGCAAAGCGCAATGCCTTAGAAGATCTCGGTACTGATTTTTCGGGCGGCGGCATGCCAGATCGCGTGAAATGCCTGCATGTATTAATCGCCTATGCACTTGCCGAAGGCCCAGATCATTTTCGCTTGGGTACCGAAGCTGTAGCACTTGCAGCAGAACATGCCGGCCTGCGCGGAACTGCTATTCCAGAATCATGGCCAACCTGTGCTGAACTGGGCATTGATCTGGCACAATTTGATTTCAGTCGAGCCGAAGCGCCATCGAACGCTGCTCGCTCATAATCATCGCCTGTGCCATTGCGTGGAAAAGGAACACAGAATGAGCCGATATGCTGCTATTGATTGCGGTACGAACTCTTTGCGCTTGTTGATCGTAGAAGTCATCGATGGTCGATTACATGAGCTTGAGCGACGTATGGAAGTGGTTCGATTAGGACAATCCGTCGACGCCACTGGAATGTTTGACCCAGCGGCGCTACAACGTTGCCAGCAAGTCTTGCGAAACTATGTTGATCGCATGCATGAATTGGACGTTCGCCGTGTTCGCATGGTGGCAACTTCTGCAACCCGCGATGCTGCCAATCGAGATGAATTCTTTCAACTCACCGCAGATCTGCTTGGTGAAATCGAAGCTGGTGTCCAAGCAGAGGTGATTTCTGGAGAAGAAGAAGCACAATTATCCTTTCTTGGCGCTTCATTAGATCTGCCTGATACCACCGATGAGGTGTGCGTGATTGATCTCGGTGGTGGATCCACGGAGTTTATCGTCGGCAAGCGCAGTGGTGAGATTGCTGGGGCATATTCCACACAAATGGGCTGTGTGCGTGTAACAGAACGATTCTTACAGCATGATCCACCGTTACCTGCAGAAATTTCAGCAGTGCAGCATTACGTTGCTCAACAAATCGAGCTTGCACAGCAGCATGTTCCACTATGTGCTGCTCGTACTGTTGTGGGATGTGCCGGTACGTTTACTACCTTTGCCGCCCTGGCGTTGCAATTGGCTGAATATGATCCAACCGAAATTCATAATGCGCGCATTTCTGTGGCACAGCTACGGGAACTTGCCCTGGCGCAAATTCGTTTGACTGAAGCACAACGCGGCGCACAGCCAGTGATGCATCCCGGACGTGCGGATGTTTTTGCAGGTGGAGCATTGGTGGTCTTAGGAATTTTAGATGCTCTGGAACAATGCGGTCCGCTTGAATCGATTGTTATTTCGGAAAAAGATATTCTAGATGGCATTATTGCGTGTTTGATTGCCGATAAATAGTAACTGACCTGCATGGTTTCGTGAAACAGGGAGTATCTACTACAATAATGTGACGTTGCCCCCATAGCCCAATCGGCAGAGGCAATCGACTTAAAATCGATTCAGTCTGGGTTCGAGTCCCAGTGGGGGCACCACTTTATGTGGTTGTTCAATAATAGGTGGGTTGAGTAGCTCCCCACAGTTTCAAAGAAGATCAAGTGATTGCCAAAATGTGCATGCTTTTGAGTATGCACACTGCTCGAATTGCTTGAAGTCCCAGAAATTCCTTTTGTTTCCCATTCCTGTCAACATGCCGGTTCATCACTGCGATGCCTGCGTGAAATAGTGCAAAACAAGCATGGCTTGCCAGAAAGAACAGATTCACAGCTTTCTGCCAGAGAAGATACAAATAATTTCCAGTAACAGTTTCTACTCTTAGTTTTATTGTTGTGAGAAGTATTCAAACCTTTGCTAGGAGCACACATGACTACCACTGTTACAAAAACTGATCTTTATAACACTCGCGATCTCAATAGCAGCGATGTGTATTATTTTCTCGAGCATGATCCATATGATCAACGTCTAAGTTATTATGTGCGCGAACATCAGCCGATTCCACGAAGTTTGAGCTACCAAAGTACGCAGCATAGGCAATCGGCCTAAGGGAAGTGCCACTGTTGGTGCGTACTTGAACATATTTTTGCAATATTAATGTTGCGTAAATTGTCAATATAAGGTGAAATGGAAGTTGTGTATATCGATACGACTTCCAAACTGCTCTGGTGCTGGAGCGGACATGCAATTGTCAACGCTGCTGATCGCGTACTTGCGGTGAAAGCCGGCGATCTCATTATTGCTCCACGTGGTGCGTTAATTACAAAATCTGCCGAAGCTCATTTGCTGGAATTCGAATATGCTGAGTTTGCATGCTCTGGACCAACCCGTGCAATCCAGCTCGGCTCAGATTGGCAATGGCGTATGATCGCGGAATATTCTCGCTGTCAATTAGGGCAACTACAGCCAACTGCTGAAATTGCATCACTTGTGGAAGTCTCTCAATTCTGTGAACCACCAGTGCCAACTGGTCAGGCTGCGAGCGCGGTTGCAGCACGTTTGCAACTTAATCCTGCTGATCCCACAGAATTGATCGAATATGCAGCCCAGTACCACGTCAGTTCGCGCACTTTGCAACGACAATTCTTACAATCAACGGGCTTGCCATTTTCAGAATGGCGCGCCGCAACTCGTGTGGCAGCCGCCGTACGTTTGCTGGCACAGGGACATACAAGTGCTCAAGCTGCAAAAAATGTTGGATTTGGTGCAACAAGCAGTCTCATTCGTGCATTTAAACGCCATACTGGCACCACACCAGGGGCGTTTATGAAAGGAAGCACCAGCGGAAAAGTCGAAATTGCGCCAATGACAATCTTTGCTCGCGCCGAACAAGACCTCATGTTATGGGTGGCAACAGGTACTGCAACGGTGACTACAACTGGCTATTGCCGGTTTATGGGACAAGGCGAAATTGTCACCATTTTAGCTGGCACCAATACTCGTTTAGACGTCTCGGCTGGTTCCGTCGCACTGCCAGTACCACTGGATTTCGATGGCGATGATCCTGCCGCACTCCACAATGCACTGCAATGCAACGATTTGCGCGTGTGTGGTGACGTTGCCGAAGCCGAGCGTCGCACACTTGTGCCAGCGTTATCACTCGAAGCAGAGAGCTTGTCGACGCTAGTCTGATTCCTCGCGTTGCTTGTACACCAGCGAATCTCTATGCACATACGCCCACACTGCTTGTGTAGTGAAAACAGTTCGGCGGGAACTAAAATTACAAGTGGACCGTTGAACAAGTATGAACATAGAATGTTGTCTGAAACGTCTTTGTACACAAGGACCTCAACAGACAGCATCGTCCCAGATGAAAGGATCGTGACGTCACTGATGCGTAGTAGCAACCCAGTACTGAATTCCCTAGCAGGCTCACAACAACAGCCTCAGTATTATGGCGAATATGGCGCACAAGTCAACACCAATCTTTATCACGCACCAATTCAAACCGAACGACCAATGACCGTTGACGATGTCGTCACCAAAACCGGTCTCACACTTGGTGTGATTATTGCCTTCGCATTGGTGACCTTTGCAGTTTCCTTAGTATCCTTGCCGCTGGCACTTGGGTTAACCATGATTGGCATGATCGGTGGATTTGTCACCGTTTTGATTGCAACTTTCGGTAAGAAATACAATTCTGCTCCAGTGACCTTAGCCTATGCGGCATTTGAAGGCCTGTTCGTTGGTGGTTTTTCTTTGCTTGTATCTGGCTTTAGCCAAGGGTCTGGTAATGCCGGTTCCCTGATTGGTCAAGCGATTTTGGGCACCTTGGGTGTATTCGTCGGCATGCTCTATGCCTACAAGTCTGGCGCAGTCAAGGTTACCCCACGGTTTACCAAGATGCTGACTGGTGCAATTGTTGGCGTCGCAATTTTGGCACTAGGTAACTTCATCTTCGCCATGTTTGGATTCGGCAACGCGTTGCGCGATGGCGGTGTCGTAGCGATCGGATTCTCGTTGGTTTGCATTGGTCTGGCAGCAATGAGCTTCCTGCAAGACTTTGACGTTGCTGAAAAGCTTATCCGTCAAGGCGCACCAGCAAAGAACGCTTGGGGTGTGGCATTAGGCTTGGCAGTGACCGTCGTATGGCTCTACACCGAGATCCTGCGCCTGTTGAGCTACTTTAACCGCAGCTAATACACTTTGCTAGAATCCGAAAGCGGTGTGGAACCAAGATGAGGTTCCACACCGCTTTCGTCGTTGGCCACCGTGCAACCGGCAGTCACAGTTACATTTGATAGTTCAATACAGGGGTGTCATTGATATACCCATGGGTGAAAATCCAACCTTGCGGCGTTTGCAGAGGAGTATCAAAGACAACCGTCACTGGTGTATCGTCAAGCAAACCGGTTGCCTGGGCTTGCTGATGATCCCATTGCTCCCAGGTAAGCATCGTGATCATCGCAGCATCATTGCAGCGCAGTTGCAATTGAGTTGGTTTCACAACAGCAGGGCCGATGCAATCAATAATGCCAGGCTCTCGTGATGTCGGTGGGGTAGCAGTCGCAGCTCGCGTGCGTAACGCCTGTAACCCAGATGCTGGTGCGGTTGTTGCTGCTGGTTTCAAGGCAGCTGGTAACGCGGTTGCTGAGAGCGCAGTTTGCTGCTTGACTGATGAATCAACTTCTAATGCTGGACTGCAACCGCTCAGGCATAGGAAAACGACTGCACAGCCGACAAAAGTGTGCAGTCGTTGCAAAGAGTTCGTCACGCGTATCGTTTAGCTTTGACGCAGGGTAGCGGCCTTAGTGGAGTCATAAGGCTCAGCAGAGACTAAAGTTACCTTGATAACGTTGCCATTTGGTGCGGTGTATTCGCGAGTTTCGCCTTCTTGCGCACCCAAAATAGCAGCACCAAGTGGAGACTGCTCAGAATATGTTTCCAGATCCTTATTATCAGAAGCTGCTGCACGAGTACCGATCAAGAAGGTCTCTTTATCGGACTTGTCATCGTTGTAATACACGTGCACAACCGAGCCAACATAAGCCACACCTTCAACAATGCCTGCACGCTCGGTGGTGGAGTTCGCCAAGATCTCAGAGATTTGCTTAATACGCGCTTCTTCTTGATCCTGCATTTCACGAGCAGCATCGTAACCAGCGTTTTCTTTCAGGTCGCCTTCTTCGCGACGCTCGTTAATTTCAGCGGCAACCACTGGGCGGTGAGCAATCAGCGCATTGAGCTCTTCTTCAAGCTTTGCTTTGGTTTCAGGAGTGATATATTGCTTGGTGTTTTCTGACATGACGTGATGACCCTTTTGATATGATCGGTAAGCGAATTTTTGAGGCCCCAACAGATGGGGCCTACAAGAAAATACTGTTCGGAATTCTACCACACTACACTACAGGTGGAGAACCACAGGAATTATTTGGTGGAAAGATAAAACGGAATCTTTTCGCTACAACCGTAGGCTTTACCAGAAACTGCTTCACTACGCGTTGGTACGATAATTTCCCAACGAGCAACGCTATCGCCACCAGCTGGAACATACACCTCACGGCGTCCCACCTCAGCCATGGAATAATTCAATGCTGTGACAATGCAATACGAAGGAACAGAAGTGTCCTTGCGGGAAATATCAGCGATGATCTTAATAGATGAATCATCGATCATTTCTGCTGAAGCAAACGAAATATTGACTGGCTGTTGATCAGTCGTGCGCAAAAACTTTGCGAATGCCACTACAAATGCTAGCACCAACACTAGGACAAAAATGGCAGCGATCTTGCCGCTCACCTGAGATTGTGGTGCAGTAGTCCCTGAATAGCGAGTACGGGTAGCCAACGAACGACACTCCTTGATGCGGAATTGAACACAATCAGTGCTAGAGATACGTCAGCACAATCGTGATGTATTACTCGCTATCCTAGTCGCGATTGGGGAAGACATGAAACCTTGGCTATTGTTGGAACCATCATTTGGTAGGCTTGGCTCCTACCCATACCTCTATTCACAGACCAAGGACGGTGAGAACACCAATGCGCATTCTTGCAATCCACGCTCATCCTGATGATGAGTCCAGCAAAGGCGCTGCAACAATGGCCCGCTATGTTGCAGAAGGCCATCGCGTCCTGGTGGTGACCTGTACTGGTGGCGAACGCGGCGATGTGCTCAATCCTGCCTGTGATACCCCGTATGTGCGTGAGAATATTGCGGCTGTTCGAAAAGAAGAAATGGCACAGGCTGCTGCTGAATTAGGTATTGAGCATATGTGGCTTGGCTATGTTGATTCTGGCTTACCAGAAGGTGATCCGCGCCCACCATTGCCACAAGGCTGCTTTGCGTTGGCGGATACCGATGAAGTGGTGCGCAAAATCGTTGCTATTATGCGAGATTTTCAGCCAGAAGTTATCATTACGTACGACGAAAATGGTGGTTACCCACATCCTGACCATCTCAAAGTCCATGAAGTGTCTATGGCTGCGTGGGAAGTAGCAGGTGATCCTGCCTATCATCCTGAATTGGGTACTGCCTTTGAACCAAAGAAGCTGTATTATACGCACGGATTTATTCGCAAGCGCATGGAAATTTTCCATAATGTCGCTCTAGCTGCAGGTGAGCCAAGCCCATACACGGAATTATTGCAACGCTGGGGTGATGATCGCGCCGATATTATGCAACGTGTCACTACTCAAGTCGATGCTCATGAATACTTCGAGCATCGCGATCGCGCCTTACGCGCCCATGCAACGCAAATTGATCCATCTGGTTTCTTCGTCGCAACGCCAGTTGCTGTGCAACAACAATATTGGCCGACCGAAGAATTTGAACTGGCGTGTAGTCGCGTGACAACCCAGTTGCCAGAATGTGATCTTTTTGCTGGTTTATCGTAGTGAAATCCAGATATACTAGAGTGCTACAGAGTGACATATATGTGTGAAAGAAGACGTTCGTGGATATAGCAACAGTCGTGATCCTTGCACAGCAAGGGGCTGGACCAGTTGGCAGTGAGTTTGGTAAAGCTTCGCCGATTGGCTGGTTGGTGTTGGTGGCATTATTAGTCGCCGTATTATTTATCGGTTGGGCATTTCATCGCCGCTACTCACGGTTGAATCGCCGCAGGTTATTTGCCGAAGCGCATGGGATTGATGTTTTTGACGAACAAGCCGTGGATGCGGCAATGGCAAAAGCTGGAGTCTTAGACCAGCGGAAGAAGCATTGGTTCTAATTCTCACATGAAATTTTCTTTACCAGAACTGCTCTACCCAGCATATGAGCGGCGACTCATGCGAGAAATTGCTGGGATGAAACAGCCAAGTCACGTTGCGATCATGTGCGATGGCAATCGACGCTGGGCTCGTGAAGCTGGTTTTATTGATGTCAGTCATGGGCACCGCGTGGGTGCGCATAAGATTGGCGAAATGGTCTCATGGTGCAAAGACACCGATGTTGAATTAGTGACCATTTATTTGCTTTCGACGGAAAACCTGCGTCGTGAAGCAGAGGAATTACAGTTGTTGCTGGACATCATTGGGGATGTCGTCGATGAGCTCTCCGCGCCAGCGCGGGATTGCCGAGTGCGGTTAGTCGGCCATCTTAATTTGTTGCCGGAACATATTTCTACGCGTCTACAAACTGCAGCAGCGACAACGGAACATAATACCGGCATTACCGTTAATGTGGCAGTTGGGTATGGGGGCAGGCAAGAAATTGTTGATGCAGTTCAAGAGCTCATCCAGTCGGAAGTAGACAAAGGAACCCCTGCGGCTGAGATTGCACAGGCGATTACTGCAGATTCTATTTCTTCGCATTTGTACACCTCTGGCCAACCTGATCCGGATTTGGTGATTCGTACCTCCGGTGAACAGCGACTTTCTGGATTTATGCTCTGGCAGGCAGCATATTCTGAGATTTGGTTTACCGAAACATATTGGCCTGCTTTTCGACGTCTCGACTTCTTGCGTGCACTGCGTGATTATTCGAAACGTTCACGGCGTTTTGGAAAGTAAGAGTATTTGCATGCATACCGCGTATATCCTGTATGAATCAGCGTATGGATCTTCTCAAACCTATGCTGAAGCATTAGCTGCCAGAGTCGGAGGTATTGCGCAAAGTTTTGCAGATCCTTTGCCAGATGACGGCACACCAGTGGTGGTAATAAGCTATATTCATGGCCCGTTCGTGCCAGCAGTGAATTGGTATCATGAACACAAACACACGTTTACTCAGCCAAGAAATATTGCCCTGGCAATTGTGGGCATGACTCCCTTACGAACTGCGCGAGATCAAGATATCATTGGGAAAAGCGTGGATGTTGCACATTTTTATTTGCCAGGGGCATTGCAGTATTCGAAATTGCGCACCAAGCATAAAGCTGTGCTGACCTCTCTTGTCGCAGCCTTGAAAGTCAAGCCACGGCGCAATATTGCGGAAGAAAATATTGTGCGCGGCTATGGGCAAGATATTGACGATGTTGATTTTTCAGAATTAGAGCCTATTATCGCCTGGGTTGAACAGCATTAAATCTTGCGCATGCGGACTCGTTGCACACTGTGATCGCTGCCTTTTGATAATACAAGAGAGGCACGAATCCGGGTTGGCAAGATATTTTCCACTAAGTTTGGCAGGTTAATTGTTTGCCAAATTGCTCGCGCTTCGGCAATAGCTTTAGCGTCGGAAAGCTGTGCGAAATGCGAAAAATGTGCTCCCGGCGCGCGAAACGCGGTGGAACGTAGTTCCAAGAAACGCTCAATATACCAGCGCTCAATATCTTCAGTTTTCGCATCTACATACACCGAGAAGTCAAACAGATCGCTAATGGCTAAGCTTGGGCCAGGTTGGAGTACGTTAAGGCCTTCCACGATCAAAATATCGGGGTGATCAACGGTTAAAAATTCCCCTGGTACGCGGTCATAGAGAGTATGAGAGTAAACCGGTGCTTGGACCTGCGATTTCCCTGATTTAACATCGGTAACAAAACGCAATAAGGCGCGCTGGTCATAGCTTTCGGGATATCCTTTGCGCTGCATCATATCGCGGCTTCGCAGCACATCTGCTGGATATAAAAATCCATCAGTGGTAACAAGATCAACATGCGGATGCGATGGCCAACGTTGTAATAATACTTGCAGCAACCTGGCAGTTGTTGACTTTCCGACGGCCACTGATCCTGCAATGCCAATAATAAATGGCACATGGTGTCCAGATTCACCTAAAAAGGTTTCAGTGACGGTGGACAATTCTTGTCGCGCTAAAACTTGTAAATGAATCAGGCGTGAAAGCGGCAGATATACTTCTGCGACCTCGGTTAAGTCAATATTTTCTCCAATACCGCGCAGTGCTTCTAATTCTGATTCGGTGAGCACTTGCGGAAATGATTCGCGCAGGTCCCGCCATGTGTTGCGGTCGAAGTCCAAATAAGGACTGGTGTCATGAAGGCGGGACATGTGTTCTATTGTTGCAATGGAGGACTACTTGGGGCAAATAATGTGGCCAAAAGCCCCCTGTTGTGCAATCGCGTTCGCTATCGTGTAACTGGAAGTCTATTATTTCCTACATGGTAGGTTATGCTCTAAGCAAGAAATCCTGCTGTCGGCATATCTGTGCCAACATGAACTCCATAATGATGAAAGGTGTAAGTGTCTTTCTATGACGAATGACATCCGTTACCAGTCACTCGACGAACTTGATCCAGAAGTTGCTGGGGCTATTCATGGTGAGCTTGCTCGCCAGCGTCACACCCTGGAAATGATTGCTTCAGAAAACTTTGTGCCACGTGCAGTTTTGCAGGCACAAGGTTCTGTGTTTACGAATAAGTATGCTGAAGGTTATCCTGGCCGCCGTTATTATGGTGGTTGCGAGCATGCTGATGTTGTTGAAGACCTTGCACGTGACCGCGCGAAAGCACTCTTTGGTGCAGAATTTGCCAATGTTCAGCCACATGCTGGTGCACAAGCAAATGCTGCTGTGTTAATGGCATTGGCAAACCCGGGGGATAAGATCATGGGCCTTTCGTTGGCGCATGGTGGACACCTGACTCACGGTATGCACCTGAACTTCTCTGGCAAGCTCTATGAAGTAGCAGCGTATCAGGTTGAAGCTGATACCTTCCGTATTGATATGGATAAACTGCGTGAGCAAGCGCTTGCTGAGCGTCCACAGGTGTTGATTGCTGGTTGGTCGGCATATCCACGCCATTTGGACTTTGCTGCATTCCGTTCGATTGCAGACGAAGTTGGCGCAAAGTTGTGGGTTGATATGGCACACTTCGCTGGTCTGGTTGCAGCTGGTTTGCATCCAAATCCAGTGCCGTTTGCTGATGTTGTCTCCACCACGGTGCATAAGACCTTAGGCGGTCCACGTTCCGGCATGATTCTGGCTAAGGAAGAATATGGCAAGAAGCTGAATTCTGCTGTGTTCCCTGGTCAGCAAGGTGGCCCACTGGTACACGCAGTTGCTGCGAAGGCCGTTGCCATGAAGATTGCTGGTACTCCAGAGTTCAAGGAACGCCAGGAGCGTACCTTAGAGGGTGCAAAGATTATTGCTGAGCGTTTGATGGCTGCGGATTGCAAGGCCGCAGGCGTGGATGTCTTAACTGGTGGCACCGATGTCCACTTGGTCTTAGTTGATCTGCGCAACTCGGCCCTGGATGGTCAGCAGGCAGAAGATTTGCTGCATGAAGTTGGTATCACTGTTAACCGTAACTCGGTTCCATTTGACCCTCGTCCACCAATGGTCACTTCTGGTCTGCGCATTGGTACCCCAGCATTGGCGACGCGCGGTTTTGACGCTGCTGGCTTTAGCGCCGTGGCAGATATTATTGCCGAAGCATTAACTGGTGCAACGCCAACGCAGGAACTGAATGATCGTGTTCGCGCCCTTGCTGAACAGTATCCACTGTATGACGGTCTAGAAGAATGGAAGATGCTCTAATTTTCTTATTCTGAATCTGACGCGGGTAGCTGATAGCGATATCAACTGCCCGCGTTTATTCATTGAGGCTGGGGGAGGAGCGAACATATTGATACTCGTGCTGGCTACCGCTCACCACCACCGCCGCATAAGTGTTGCAGTTTCCCTATCATTACTCTAGGTTTCATAGTGTGAACGTCCTCATTATCGACCATCGTGATTCTTTTACGTTTAATATTGCCGCCTATGTTGAGGATGTCACTGGTGTGCGCCCAACGGTTCGTGACTACACCGAGGAGTTTTCTCCAAGTTATTTGGCGACATTCGATGCCATTATCCTTTCACCAGGTCCCGGTCGGGTAGACAACCCAGCTGATATCGGCAGTAGCTTAAACATTCTCCAAACCTGCGAAATCCCAATGCTTGGCATCTGCTTGGGACATCAAGCATTAGCCTATGCCCACGGCGGTGGTACCGCACTTGCCCCTGAACCAGTCCATGGTCAACTTTCTGAGATTACCCATGATGGCACTGGACTATTTGCCGATCTTCCTTCACCACTGTCGGTGGTTCGCTACCATTCCTTAATAGCGGATCCAATCCCACCGCAGCTTATGGTGACCGCCCGTACGGCCGATGGCATTCCAATGGCCTTGGCACATCGCGATCGACCACAATGGGGCGTGCAGTTTCATCCCGAATCTATCGGGGGATTTGATGGCCGCACCTTAATCCGAAACTTTTTAACCCTCGCCGCTCATAGTGGGCAACGGTACGTCGTCGAAACGCTTGAAATCGACCACGAAGTAGCACTTGAAAATCATCTGGAAGCTGCCTCATTTTTCTTAGATTCCAGCGATCGTAGCCATAGTGATGGTGCATGTTCCTATCTCGGCTTTGGCGAGGGGCCTTTGGCAACGGTGATTACCGGTGAGCATCTGGATGTGCTTGAGCATTTGCACCTGCCGGTGGACACATCAGCGGTTGCACACACCGGCTTAGATTTTACCCTCGGCTGGGTTGGATATATCAGCTATGAATTAAAAGCCGATGTGGGCGGTAGTGATCGGCACCAAAGCCGCGAACCTCGCGTATATTTCCAACTTGCCGATCGTATGGTGGCTGTGAATCATCGCACGCAACGCAGTTATATTCTGGTGGCCTGGGATCGCACGCGCCCTGAAACTCGCACAGAACAATTGCAGTGGGCAACACAGCTCCGCAGTTGTCTTCTTCATGCTTCCACACAGGTACCAGCACCTGTCTCTGCTCCACAACCTGCGATTGAAGTGTCCAATCTGCGGGCACAGCACACCAAGGCTGAATATCTCGCTGCAATTGCGCGCTGCCAGGACGCCATTGTGGCAGGTGAAAGCTATGAGATTTGTTTGACCACGCAACTGATGGCCACCGCTGAAACTTTTGATCCAGTGGCTGCCTATCAGCGTCTGCGCGAGCATAGTCCCGCTCCATTTGGTGCCTTGCTGCGTTGTGGGGAAACGGTGGTGATGTCGAGCTCGCCAGAACGGTTCTTGCGGGTCACGGCTCAAGGCGTGCTCGAATCACGCCCTATTAAGGGAACCCGGGCTCGCGCGAAGGATCCAGTGCGTGATGCACAGTTACGGGAAGATCTTGCGACGAATACCAAAGATCGTGCCGAAAATCTCATGATCGTTGACCTGGTACGCAACGATCTCACTCGCGTTGCAGCACCACACAGCGTTGCGGTGGAACGTTTCTGCCAGGTCGAAACCTTCGCGACCGTGCATCAACTGGTCAGTACCATCACCGCAACATTGGCACCAGAAGCCACGCTTGTCGACGTCATCCGCGCAACCTTCCCTGGTGGGTCAATGACAGGGGCTCCGAAAATTCGCACAATGGAGCTTATCGACGACTTGGAAGGCGCAGCTCGTGGCATCTATTCTGGCGCACTGGGCTATATTGGCTTCGATGGGGCAATGGATCTCTCAATGGTGATTCGTACCCTTGTGTGCCAGGGCAATGAGATTCGCTACGGGGTTGGTGGTGCCATTTTGGCTGTGAGCGATCCCGAAACTGAATATCGCGAAATTATGACTAAAGCTGCACCATTTTTGCATCTGATCGGCCAAGAATTCCCTGAGCAGTAATGCGTACCATTATCGATTCCTTTGCGCTGCGCAATGGCAGTATTCGTGGCCTTGAGCTGCATCTAGCACGCTTTCGCGGCACAATCGCGCGCATCGGTGGCAATGTGCCAACGGTAGCTGACCTGATGGAACCTCTGCCGGCAACTGGCATGTGGTTTCCCCAATGGAGCTATGACATTGCCACTGCAACAACCTCAGTCCAGTTGCGCGAACTACCGCCACCGCGTCTGACCACCGCATTATGGCAAATGGCACAGCCAGATCAACGCCAACGGCCAGAATACAAAGGTTGGGATCTTCACTACCAACGCCAACAAGTCGCCCAGGCGCATGCGCATGGCTGCGATGATCTTGTGTTGTGTACTGCGCAAGGGACGGTGATCGAAGCAGGATTTGGTGCACTCGTGTGGTATCGCGATGGTCGCTGGCAGATCAGTGCCCATCCGCATTTACCTTCGATTACGGTTGCCCTGACAGCTGAAGTCTGTGGAGCACTTGAACCAGCCGTATGTTCTATTCAAGACCTTCGCACTATTCCCGTGGCCTACGGGAATGCTCGTCTTGGCTGGACACCAGTGACACGTATTGGAGCATACGAACTTCCAGCCCATACCCAGTGGCAAGAACTCCAACACGCATACGAATCAATTACTGCCACGCAGATATAAAAACGCCTGCATCCAATCTTTAGATGCAGGCGGGGAGTGGTTAGGCTTTGTCGGTAGGTTCTTGGAGGGCTTCTGCGCGACTTTCTGCCAAAGCAGTACGTGCGGCACGCAACCAATCCGGTTGATCAGCTAACAGCGCTTTGATCTCTGCAGTGGTCAGTGGCTTATCCATATCATTGCGCTTTAATGCGGCAATGGTAATGCCAAGTTTTTGAGCCACGACTGGACGTGGATGTGGTCCTTCGCGTCGCAAATCTTGCAACCAGGTTGGTGGTTCGGTTTGGAGCGCGACAAATTCGTCATGGGTCAAAGCGTTCGCTTGGAACTCCTCTGGCGTTGCTGGCAAATAGATGCCAAGCTTCTTTGCGGCGGTCTGGGGCTTCATTGCCGTGCCCGACGGCTGACGTACAGATTCTTCATTCACATCTCTAAGGGTAGCATTAAGCTATGGTATCTCTAAGCTTTGTGACAGGAACCGAACCCGACAAGTGGTTACGCCGCTTCCAACAGCACACCACCCATGGCAGTTTGGCCACCGTTTCTGATGATGATGCCTTTGGTATTTTGCTGGCAGGCAAGGTTGATATGGCCTTAACGCGTATCCCTGATGCGCGCATTGATGAACGCTTCCACGTCGTCAAGCTTTACGACGAGCAGTCCGGTGTTGCCCTGCCAAAAGACCACACCTTAACCTTATTAGATCACCTTGCTGCGGCTGACTTGCAAGATGAGATCATTCATTATCAGCTACCTGCCTCAGGGCACGTTGATATAGGAGCAATTCGACAATATTTGCAAGTTGTGGCTGCCAATGTGGGTGTGGTGGTAGCGCCGCGACCACTGTTAAAAGCACTCAGTGGCAAAATGATTGAGCATCGTGAATATCGCGGCGATCAGCCAATCACCAGCATTGCGCTGGTGTGGCTAAAAGAACATGATAGCGATGCCATTCAAGATTTTGTTGGCATTGCTAAAGGTCGCAGGCCTAATTCTTCGCGCCAAGCCCAGCCGAAACGTACCGCTGCCCAGAAAGCGCAGGAGAAGAAACAGCGTCGACAAGCAGTTGTGCGGAAGATAAACAAACCGCGCGCACAGCAACGGTCGAAGCGGGCGCGCGGGAAACGTTAAGCGGTTTCGCGGAGCTGTTCTTCGGTGATGAATGACAGCATGATTGCTGCTAAGACGCTTAATGGGGCGAGCATGAAAAATACTGGGCTTAAGGCGTGGTGGTAGCTCAGCGCAATGGCGTCTTGGACGACTGGTGGCAACGTTGCAACGATGGCGGGGGTTAAACCATTGCCTTGTGCAAGCTGGGCGCTTAATGCCGGATCTCCGACTTGGCTTAAGGCCTCAGGCAGGCGAGCGACGAGTTGGTCGTGTAAGTGCGTTAAAAAGATACTTCCAACCACTGCTGAGCCAACAGTGCCGGCAACTTGGCGGAAGAAATTATTTGTGCCAGTGGCGGTGCCTACGAGATGCAACGGGAATGCATTTTGCACAATTAAGATTAAAATTTGCATGCTTAAGCCGAGACCAAAGCCGAATAATGCCAAGACTGCACCGACTGTTATCAGTGATGCTTGCGGCGATAACACACCTAAACACAGCAATGCGAGCGCAATGATCACCTGCCCGATAATGGGGTAGATCTTGTAGCGACCAAAACGCGACACAATATTTCCGATTCCCATAGAGGTCACCACCATGCCTGCCATGAGCGGAATCATCATATACCCAGCATGAGAAGCCGGTAAGCTATGCACCATTTGGATATAGGTTGGCATATACGCCAAGGTGCCGAACATTAAAATACCAACCGCAACACCTGCTAAAGTGGCCAAGGTGAAATTACGAGAGCGGAATAATTGCAGCGGGATCAGTGGATCGCGAACCTTCTGCTCGACAATGACTAAGCAGATGGTGGCAACCACAGCCAGCAATGCCAAGGTGAGAATCACAGAATCGGTCCAGGCATAATCGCGACCACCCCAGGTTGCCAATAACACAATGGCAGTTGTGGCAGTTGCCATACAAGCGGTACCTGCAAAATCAAGAGTAAAATGAGGCGGTTTCGATTCGAGCTTCATATAGCGCAGCGTGACAAAAATTGTGATCAATCCAAGTGGAAGATTCAGCCACATGCCCCAACGCCACCCAATATGATCAGTAATCCAGCCACCAAGAATTGGGCCAAGCACTGATGCAACGCCAAAGGCGGCACCCATGATGCCCATATATTTCCCACGCTCGCGCACCGTGGTGACTTCGGCGGTAATTGCTTGAGACAGAATCATCATTGCGCCACCCGCAATGCCTTGTAAGGCACGACCAGTAATCAACATGGTCATTCCAGTTGCCATTGCACCAAGTGTCGAACCGAACAAAAATAAGATATTTGCGCCAATAAATAATGGTTTTCGATTGACTAAATCGCCAATTTTGCCAAAAATTGGCAGGGCAATGGTCTGCCCGAGCAAAAAGCCTGAGATGACCCACGTCATTTGGCTAATCCCACCGAATTCACCAACGATGGTTGGCAGTGAGGTGGTAAAAATCATTTGCCCTAATGAGCCGATAAAACTTGCCAGCATTAATGCTGCAATGACTGGCTTGATCGACGCTGATGGAGTGGAGTGAAAAGCAGGAGAAATGTGGGAATTAGACATAAATTTATTGTGTACTTAAGTGTAAGAGGGATAATGCGTCAAAACAGCAGTCTCGTAAATCTTGGGTACAGGTTGGTTCGACCCAAGCATAGTAGCCTAAACGAATTGCAGAGGTTGCAGCTAGACTGAGCGCCCGTGCTTGCTCTGAAATCGGTGTATGCGGGTGCAGTTGGGCTGTGGGGTGCTGCGTTAAATACGCAGTGAGCAGTTCAGCAAGCTGAGATTGGAAGGTTGCGTAATTGGAATAAACTTCCAAGCCGAGAAGTTTATTGTCGCGGATAATTTGCTTGCGACGTTGCACAAGTAAGGCAATCTCACTTGGTTCAAAGATGCTTTGATCAGTGGTAAGAACATGATCCAAAATGAACGTGATGATGGCTTTCGGTAAATTGCGATGAGATGTTTCGACAAAGGTATTGAGTGCAGTTTCGTCAGGCATGGCAAGTGGGCTGCCAAGGACTGCAGTTTCTTTAGAATCAAAATAATTAAAGAACGTACGTTTGGAAATCGAGACATGACGACAAATATCGTCGATTCGCACCTGGCTAAACCCTTGTGCAGCGACTAATTGAGTGGCAGTGAGCTCAATAGCGGCATGTGTTTTGCGTCGTTTTTGCTCACGCAGGTTATACTTGGGTGTCGATGAAGCCATGATAGCTACCCTACACGAGAAAAGTTTACCGAGTAAAAAAATTTTTGGTAGGCTGGCATGAAGGAATGGCAATTAGCCTTGAACGTTAGAGCGGAAGCAAGTATATGCCTCGTATTAAAATCGCTGGAATTACCACTCCACACGCGCTCTACCAGCATATTTCCCGCGCGATTCTCGATGGTGAGTTCCAACCCAATGAGCGTCTGTTGGAAATCGCGATGACTGAAAAATACGGTGTTTCGCGTAATACGCTGCGCGAAGCCTTCCAAGTGCTGATTCAAGATGGTTTATTGATTCATTATCCGCACCGCGGAGTATTCGTACGGGCGTTTACTGTCGCCGATTTGGAAGATCTTTATTTAATGCGCCGGTTGGCAGAGACTTCCTGTATGCGTGAGATTTTCCGCAGTCCAAGTGCAAGTGAATGTTGCTTGGCGACGATGCGTATAGCCTGCCAACAAGCAGAAACCGCGATGGCTGTTCATGATTGGAAATTTGCATCAGTTGCAAATACCAATTTCCATATGGCGATATTTACGAGTTTGCAAAGTGAGCGTCTTGAACGTATCGGACATATTGTGTTGGCTCAGGCGCGATTGGTGTTTATGACTTCGGGCCAAGACGAATCAGATTTGCGTCCGTATATTGAGAAAAATTACTACATTCTGAAGTTATTAGAAGCTGGCAATATTGATGCCGCGATCGTTGAGCTGGAAATGCTTATTGATCGTTCGTGTCGCACAATGACACAGCTCCTTGAGGATCAAGCCGCAACATCCTCCTAACCGGAGACAACAAAAAACGCCGCTGGTGACACGAACGTCATCAGCGGCGTTTGGATGATTAGTCGCGATCAGTATTTGCCATTGCAAGAACGTCGAGACGCTTGTCGAGTTCTTCCTCGGTCAAGGTTTCACCATCAACGAAGCCCAAGTCAATGACGGTTTGACGGATGGTCTTGCCTTCCTTGAGAGCGGTCTTGGCAACTTTCGCTGCGTTCTCGTAGCCAATTGCGGAGTTCAATGGAGTCACAATCGAAGGAGACGACTCTGCCAAGGTACGCATACGCTCGACATTTGGCTCAATGCCATCAACGAGCTTGGTTGCGAACTGACGTGCAGTATTTGCCAACAGGCGAGCAGATTCGAGAACGTTGCGTGCCATAACTGGGATGAACACGTTGAGTTCGAAGTGACCTTGAGAGCCTGCGAATGCCACAGCTGCATCGTTACCGATAACTTGAGCTGCCACCTGGGTTGCCGTCTCGCAGAGCACTGGGTTGACCTTGCCTGGCATGATGGAAGAACCTGGCTGCAGATCTGGCAAGTGAATTTCGCCCAAGCCGGTCAGTGGGCCAGAGCCCATCCAACGAATGTCATTGGCGATCTTGTTCAATGACACTGCAACCGAGCGCATTGCGCCGGAGAATTCAACCAGGCCGTCGCGGTTTGCTTGTGCTTCGAAGTGGTTGACACATTCTTTCAATTCAGCAACGCCTGTGAGATTAACCAGCTCAGCGGTGACTTTAGCACCGAAATCAGCTGGAGTATTCAAACCGGTACCAACAGCGGTACCGCCAATTGGGAGTTCGCCTAAGCGTGGGAGAGTAGCTTCGATACGTTCGATGCCAGCTTCAATCTGACGAGCGTAGCCTGCGAATTCCTGGCCCAATGTCACTGGCACAGCGTCCATCAAGTGGGTGCGACCAGACTTGACTACATGCTTCCATTCTTCAGCCTTCTTTGCCAAAGATGCGTGCAGTACCTTCAATCCTGGAATCAGGTCGGTGACAGCGGCTTCAGTGGCTGCAACATGGGTTGCAGTAGGGAAGGTGTCATTGGAGGACTGGCCCATATTAACGTGGTCATTAGGGTGAACCTCAACGCCGTTTGCCTTTGCGATAGATGCAATAACTTCGTTGGTGTTCATATTCGAAGAGGTGCCGGAACCAGTCTGGAACACATCGATTGGGAATTCAGCATCGTGCTTACCTGCAGCGATTTCCTTTGCAGCGGCGATGATGGCATCTGCTTGCGCAGTGTCCAAAAGGCCACGATCTTTATTCACCTGTGCACAAGCTGCCTTGAGCAGACCCATTGCACGAATCTGGGTTGCTTCCAAGCCGCGGCCGGAGATTGGGAAGTTCTCAACAGCGCGCTGGGTCTGTGCTCGCCACAAAGCGTTCACAGGGACCTTTACTTCGCCCATGGTGTCATGTTCAATGCGGTATTCAGTCATAAAGGTATCCAATCGTGGTGTATTGCTCGCAAAGACGCACGCTGATGCAAACGTTCTTAGCGGCAATAGTGAAACTAGGGTAGATGAAGATCGCTTCGTGCTCGCCAGTTCCATCGCAATAGATCGGAGTGCACGGCAGATCTTGCTTCTTCAAGTATGTACCACAATTGCCCAAAAGTGTGGCAATGTGGCACACAAAACTGTTGCAGTGGGATGAATCACCCCTAAACGGCCTTTCCCACTTGCCTGGTCCTGTTTTCTGGGTAGTACACAGGCAAAGTGGTAACCGCGGCTCTCTTAGAGTGATCCATCCTTTGGCAGATAATCAACCACTGAGTAGGACTGCAGTTTTGCTAGCTTGTGTACCGATTCAATAAAGCGAACCGTGCCAGACTTTGATCGCATGACCAGCGAACGCGTCGTCGCACCATTCTTCCGATACGAAACACCACGCAACATATCGCCATTGGTGACACCGGTTGCGACAAAATAACAGTTATCGGAAGACACTAAATCGTTGGTGGTTAACACCCGGGATAGATCATGGCCTGCAGCGCGCGCTTTTTCAGCTTCTTGCTCATCTTTTGGCGCCAACATGCCCTGGATTTCGCCATCCATGCACTTCATTGCACAGGCGGTAATAATGCCTTCTGGAGTGCCACCGATGCCCATCATAATGTCAATTGCATTAGAATCTTTTGCTGCTGCAACCGCACCTGCCACATCGCCGTCACGAATGAGACGAACCTTGGCACCTGCATCGCGAATATCACGAATGAGGCTTTCATGACGAGGTCGATCCAATACCACAACGGTGACATCGGATGGTGAAATACCTTTCGCCTTGGCTACTGCTCGAATATTGTGTTCAACTGGGGCAGTAATATCGATCACGCCGACTGCCTCTGGCCCAACAGCGATCTTTTTCATATAAAACACTGCAGACGGATCAAACATGCTGCCGCGCTCTGCTGCTGCAAGTACGGAAATTGCATTTGGTCGTCCCTCTGCCATCAAGGTGGTGCCATCGATTGGGTCCACTGCAATATCAACCTCAGCGCCTTCGCCAGTTCCAACATGTTCGCCATTGAACAGCATTGGTGCTTCGTCTTTTTCGCCTTCGCCAATAACAACCACACCATTCATATGCACTGAGTTAATCAGTTTACGCATAGCATCAACGGCTGCACCATCGCCTTCATTCTTCTTGCCACGGCCTACCCAGCGACCTGATGCTAATGCGGCGGCTTCAGTGACGCGAACGAGTTCAAGGGCGAGGTTACGGTCTGGAGTTCCCGAATGTTGATCGGACATGAAAAGCTTGAGCCTCCTTGGGTATTGGCTGAAAGATTGTTCGAAAGGGTAAAACTCGAACTATGTTGCACTCTGATTGTGACACTTTAAGCCAATAAATGGCAGCCTTATTGCCCCCATAATGGGGAAACAGTGATCAAAATTGCAAAAAATACCGAAGGTGAGCTGTTTGGTTTGTGTGAAAAAGAAATCATGCAATACTGGTTGCTATGGCAGAAGAAAAACCAAGGATCTTTCAATCAGGACGCGATATTACTTATTCATTGGTCGCGATCGTGATTGTGATGGCACTTTCGGTGGGCTTTACTGGCATGTGTACATTCGGCAAGGACACGGCTGAATTTGCAGAAGTTCATAAAGTTGATGCCGCAACTTTCTTCAGTCTTGAAGCACGAGCCATGCCTTTTCCGGTGCGTTTACCGGCAGCCCCTGCCGAATGGATCACCAATTCCGCTCGTCGTGGTGCAGTAGGCGGTCAACCGGCGCCGGTAGTTGGCTGGGTGATTGCTAAAACTGGGTATATCCAAATGACGCAAACTGCAGTACCACTAGAAACTGTGATTGACAGTTATGATGATGAATTGCGAGAACATACTCGTACGTATCAAATTGAAGGCCATGACGTGCAGGTCTTTACCTCAGACGAGCGCGGTGTCCGCGATGTGCGTGTGATTGACCTTGGCGATGCCCGAGTGTTATTTGAAGGTGCAGCAACCGATGCAGAGTTCGACGATATTATCGCTCGAACTCTGCATACCGACCCAATCTCAGTGACGTCTTAAAATACTGCAGCGACGTCACTGTATACGGGCCTTATGTACATTAACGTTCGTGTTGTTCCAAGGCTTGGGTAATACGTTGTTGAATACCTTGTAATTGTGTTTCACAGTAGGCGGCCAGTGCTTGGCCACGCTCCCAAAACTTTAATGATTCATCTAAACTCATCTGACCGCGCTCTAAATGTGTGATGATTTCGACTAATTCATCACGAGCTTGTTCATAGCTTAAAGACTCCACTGGATCAAAGTTGAGATTATTTGTCCCGCGTCCAATAACCATATCGTTCATATCTGTGCTCCTTGAAGGTGAAATCTAATATTAACTTGATTGGGTACTCATCGAAACTGCGGTCACTGAACCGCCAGCGACGCGAATGCGTAATTGACTACCCGGTGGTGCCTGCTCGACATCCATGACCACTTCTGGTTCACTGCCGTCACGTGGAATAACCTGCATGACAGCATACCCACGTGCCAGAGTAGCCGCTGGCCCCAGGGCTGCAACTTGCTGGCGTAGCGCAGTGATTTTGGTGTGTTGCGTGGTGATGAGAAGTTCGAGACTGCGTCGTAAAGCAGTGCGATGGCGGTCAAGTTCCTCAGCGTAGCGTTCTACTTGTAACAAGGGGTTGGCAAGCGCTGGGCGTTGCTTGGCGTTGCGCAATCCCTGTTGTTCGCGCTGCACCCATCCTTGCAAGGCCTGAGCGCCGCGATGACGGAGCTCAGCTAAGAGGCGTTTTTCGGCAAGCACGTCAGGAACCACCATTTTCGCCGCATCTGTTGGAGTTGCTGCTCGCAGATCGGCAGTATTATCTAAAATTGGGTTATCCGGTTCATGTCCGATCGCAGATACCACTGGGGTATGTGCTGCGAAAACGGCGCGTTGTAAGCTTTCTTCGGAAAATGGCAGGAGATCTTCGACTGAGCCGCCGCCGCGCGCAATAATAATGACATCCACGTTTGGATCGGCATCTAAGATTTCGAGCGCGCGAATAATTTCCGGAACCGCGCGTGGACCTTGAACAGCAGTGTTTTCCACGCGGAATTGCACTTCTGGCCAGCGACGTTGTGCAACAGAAAGCACGTCTCGCTCCGCGGCGGAACCACGGCCAGTAATCAACCCAATTGTGCGCGGCAAAAATGGCAGTGGGCGCTTGTGCTTTGGATCAAAAAGACCTTCAGTTTGCAGTTGCATCCGCAGTTTGGCAATGCGCTCTAATAACGCACCTAAACCAACGTGTTGAATCTCTGTGACTGCAAGCGAAAAGCTGCCGCGACCTTCATAAAATGATGGTTTACCTAAGACTACCACCCGTGCACCAGCTTCTAGCCCTTTGGCTAAAGCAGAGGAGCAGGTCACAGAAAGACTGTTTTCTTCGGCCACGTCGCGCAACGTAATGTAGGCCAGTTGCCAATTGGGTTTAGTCTGGACTTGAGCGACTTGTCCTTCAACCCAAATATTGCCAAGTCGATCGATCCAACCCTTGACTTGTTTATTGAACTCGCGGACAGGAAAAGCTGTCTCTGGGGTGTTTTTAGCTGCCACAGTGGGGGAAGTTCTCCTTTTGGTTTAGACTTAGTCGCTATGAGCTCACACAAGAAAGTATTACTTGCCGCACCTCGAGGATACTGCGCTGGCGTCGATCGCGCAGTCGAAACTGTCGAACGTGCCTTAGAGAAGTACGGAACTCCAGTGTATGTGCGCAAGGAGATCGTGCACAACCGGTATGTAGTGGATACCCTCGCAGAACGCGGTGCGATTTTTGTTGATGAAACATTTGAGGTCCCAGCAGGCTCTCATCTTGTGTTTTCGGCTCATGGAGTCAGCCCAGCTGTGCATGCAGAAGCCGAGAAACTCTCATTAAAAACGCTTGATGCTAGTTGTCCGTTGGTTACCAAGGTGCATAATGAGGTTAAACGCTTTGCCCGTGATGGCTACCATATTTTATTTATCGGGCATCAGGGGCACGAAGAAGTTGAAGGTACCACCGGTGAAGCCCCAGAAGTCACGCATTTAGTGGATGGCGTTGCAGGTGTTGATGCGCTGCCTGAGTTTTTGGCTGATGAAGACAAACTTATGTGGTTGTCACAAACTACGCTGTCGGTTGATGAGACGATGGAAATCGTCACGCTCTTGCATCAGAAATATCCGCAATTGCAGGATCCACCAAGTGATGATATCTGCTATGCGACGCAGAATCGCCAAGTTGCGGTGAAAAAAATTAGCGAGGCGGCTGATCTTGTCATTGTGGTGGGATCTCAGAACTCTTCCAATTCCAAGCGGTTGGTAGAAGTTGCCTTGCAATCTGGCGCAAAGGCTTCATACCTGGTTGATTATGCTCATCAAATTGATCCTGCCTGGTTTGAAGGGGTGACAACCATTGGGGTGTCCTCTGGAGCATCGGTGCCAGAAATCTTAGTCACTGGGGTATTGGAGCTGTTAGCACAGCATGGCTTTGATGAGGTTGAGGAAGTTCGCACTGCTGCTGAAAAGATTACCTTCGCATTGCCGCGTGATTTACGACCACCACGAGCCTAGTACGAGTGCTATACCACCGTGGCCACTGCCTTGTTCTTGAAGGGCAGTGGCCACGGTTTATTCATCATAAAGGTCTTTATTGAGATCGACTGAGCGGCCAAAGAATCTCTTTGGTCTGAAATTTGGTGGTTCAGTTGCAATCGGTGATGAATCGTCAGCAGGTGGCTGTGGCGCTTGCTGCTGGTTGCGGGTGCGCATAGGTTTTGGAGCAAAGGTGTGCGCTTGACGCTGATCCAGCGGAGTTTGGGTCACTGGTGTGCGTCGTGAAGCATGTGTCGGAGCTTGTGTGCGCTTGAGCAATTCTTCTACGGTGACAGTTTGTCCTTCGCGAGGCATACGACGATGAATCCGTGCGCGTGCCTGTGCAGACTGTGCATTTGTGCGTTTATTGGATTCAGATTCTTGCTGTCGAAGCTGAGCTTGTTTGACGGTAACCGTGCGCACATAGCGCTTTAACAGTACATACCGAATCGCCGCGATCGCGGCAGCTACGAGCGAAATCACCAGCATAACTGGAAAGAACTGGAACAGTGGATACAGCATCGTAATTTTTTCTGTGGCACTGAAATCCCAATTCTGGTGGCTCGACGAGCGGACGACCGTTAAAACACCGGCAGACACGAGCGCAATAGCGCATACAAACGGGATGCTGCCGACCACTAAAAATAGTGCGCGTGGTGCGGTGAGAACGGCAACGAAGATGATCGTAAGAATTAAGACTAAGAAAAACGAGAATGTGACGGCAGCGCTGAGAAACACTGGTAGCATGCTGCAACAGACGCCGATCGCAAGGATCGCAAAAGACACCCATGCTGGAAAACCAAAAAATGGGGGAGTTGATTGAGATACCGATGCTTTAGTCACAAAACTTAATTCTACTAGTGTTTAGTTTTCTTAAACACTTTCGCCACTGTTTTTGGCGCAACATTAATGATATCCAGTAGCGCGTGTTTATCTTCTCCGCTCATAGATAGTTGTGCCTGAGCGCGGCGATCCTCAAGGAGTTTTTTGCCCATCGCCTCACCCCATTGGCCAGTTAAGGATCCGGCAGCAGTTGCAAACTCAATATCAGCGGCGGTTTTCTCGCCCGAGCGTAGGGCAATCATATCGTGGATATAGCGCAGCAACACTGCGATCATGGCGGCTGTAGGTACGGCCAAAAAAGCTCCAATGATGCCGAATAATGATCCGCCAATGGTGATGGAGATTAACACAATGACAGGATGCAGGTTCATGGCACGAGAGTGCAGCAGTGGAGAAAGAATATTGCCTTCGATTTGTTGGACTAATAACACCAAGATCAAGGTGGCGATTGCTTTGGTCACGCCAAGAGAAACCAGTGCGATCATGACTGATAACGTACCTGCGACAAACGCACCGACAATTGGGATAAATCCTGCAATAAAGGTTAAGACTGCCAGTGCAAACGCCATTGGAACACCGAGAATAATTAAACCAATGCCGATAAACACTGCGTCGGCAAGCGACACTATTGCTTGGGCCCGAATATAGCCAGATAAGGTGCGCCATGCACGGGTTAATAATTCAGTTAAATGCCAACCTGCGCGCTTACCGACGACACCACGGAGCCACGGCAAGAAATTGTCACCATCTTTGAGGAAGAAGAAGGTTAATACTGCGACGATACCGCCAGTGACTACGACAGATGTAGCTACGCCAAGACCGGTGAAAATCTCACTGGCAATGGCACCACCTTGTTGTTGAATCCATTGAGCAGCTGCATTCACACGATCGGCCAGTTGTTCGGAGTCGAGATTAAAAGGTGGGCCTTGGAGCCAGAGCTGAAGGCGCTGAACTGCTTCAATGGCTTGGTAATACAAGGTTTGGGATTGCCCTGCGATATTTGGCGTAATCACCCAGAGGACGAATCCCATAGAACCTAAAGCGCCAAGAACTGCGGCGAAGGAGGCAAGTCCTTTTGGAAATCCAATTCGGCGCATAGCTGCAACTGGCGGCCAGAGAACGGTGCAAATTATCAATGCAAAGGCGACTGGTAAGATACCACGCCAGACTTGGCTTAAGACGTACCAGCCCATAAAAGCTGCCGCTGCTATCAGGAGCAGTCTCAAACTCCAAGATGCGAGCGCGCGAATGCCATCAGCGATGATTTCGGCACGATCGATATTTTCGAGATCTTCGACATCTGGTTGGAGTTGCTCGAAGACTTCTGCGGCTTCCTCACTGACTGCGGGAGCGTGGTTATGTTCAGACACTGTTTTATCTTCGCATAAACAATGGGGCAGTGGTAGCTACCACCGCCCCATGTCGCTTAAGACTTCATTGAATACTTAACGAATTTCTTGTGCAATCAAGACTTCGTCAGTTGCAAACGCATGAGTGCCCAACTTACCTGACTCTTCATCAGGGTGACGCTGCAGGTGAATGAGCGTGGCAATAAAGCCGCCCCAGATCACAGAGATGTACAGCACCATCATGGTAATCGCAGTTCCGGTCATGATTTAGCCTCGTGCTTTCTTGGATTCTTGCTTCTTTGCTTGCTTTTCCTTCTTGTACTGCTCGATTGCAAAACCTGCAATGCGATCAGCGTCGGGATCGAACTGGCGTGGTACTTGTGGCACACGAGAGATTTCTGGCTCGATACCGAAGTCGGAGCCTGGAGGGCCATCAATTGGCAAGCCCTTTGGCCAAGCTAGTGAGCTCATGATCAGTGAGACAACCAAGATAGTACCCAAGGTACCCCAACCATAGATTGCAACCTGGCTGGTGGTGTAGCCACCATATGGCTCCTTGATCAGGCTGATCAATTCTTGGAGCAAGAAATAACCCAAAACCAAGGTGGTGATATTCACGATGCAGATACGCCAGATAATGCCAACGCGGAAGGAGGAAACCATGTTCAGGTGGCCAGCAACTTCATCGATACGGCGCAGAATCCAGTCGAAGACGAAGATAATGATCAGTGCGATTGCCACAATACCGACGTTGTTGGTGAACTTGTCCATAATATCCAAGTTGACCAGGCCAGCAGTGGTGGAGAACAAGGTCAAGGAGAGGATCGCCATGAGGGCACCGGTAGTCAGGGAAGTCGCCTTACGAGACCAGTTGGTCTTGTCTTTCACAGCTGAGACCACTACTTCGAACAAGGAGAACAAGGAGGTAAAACCTGCAACAGTCAAGCTACCGAAGAACAGTACGCCGAACAGTGCACCCAATGGCATTTCGTTAATAATGGTTGGGAAGGCGATAAAGGCCAAGCCGATGCCGCCAGAAGCAGCTTCTTCAACGCCGACACCTTGCTGCAAAGCCATGAAGCCTAATGCTGCGAATACGCCGATACCTGCCAACACTTCAAAGGAAGAGTTTGCAAACGCGGTTACCAAACCAGTGCCAGTTAAGTTGGTACGTGGCTTTAAGTATGACGAGTAGGTCATCATAATGCCGAAGGATACCGACAAGGAGAAGAAGATCTGGCCATAGGCTGCCACCCACACGGTTGGGTTCGACAGGACATCCCATTTTGGCGTGAAGAAGGTGTTCAGACCGTCGACAGCACCTGGCAAGAACAATGCACGTACTACAACGATTACGAACAAGACAGTCAGCAGCGGCATGAAAATTTTCGAGATGCGGCCAATGCCGGAATCAACACCCATTGCCAATACGATGATTGCGCCAACCCACACGACTGCGAGTGCAACAAAGATTTCACCAACGAAGTCTAAGGAGAAGGTTTGACTTGCATCCATCTGCAGGAAGTCTTGGAAGAAGTAGGTGTTTGGGTCGTCACCCCAGACCTGGTTCACGGATTTGACCGTATACAGGCCAGCCCATGCAATAATCGCTGCATAGTAAATGGTAATGAAGAAACAGATGCCTACCTGGATCCAGCCAATTGGTTCTGCCCAGCTCTTAATGCGACGGAAAATGAGTGGGTCGGAGCCGCGATAGCGGTGACCCAATGCGTAGTCGAAGAATAGCAGTGGGATACCTGCTGTGATCAGCGCGATCAGATATGGAACCAAGAAGGCGCCGCCACCATTTTCAAAGGCGGTATAAGGGAAACGCCAAATATTACCTAGGCCGACAGCTGAACCGATCGCTGCCAAAATGAAGACCCAACGCGAAGAAAATGTTTCTCTGCGTTGGCTAGGATCTACCGCTTGTGCCATGACAAGAATGCCTTTCGTATAGAGTACTTGTGGTACCTGCCTGAAAAGAAAATGCAGGTACAAAGTTGAAAGCTTCTGTATGAACGTATGGTGGCGTATGTGGTGCAATCAACAAGATGCAGTGGTGAAGACTTTATGGGTGGAAGCCTGTCTCAGAAGCATCGTTGTTGAGTATCTTACTGCGTTGTTCGTAAAATGGGAAATTATTTCCCACTATTTGAGAATCATTGTTTGTTGCTGAAGATGATAGTATGAAATATCGTGACCTTAACTCTTGGAATTGTCGGATTGCCCAATGTAGGCAAGTCCACCTTATTTAATGCATTAACTCGAAACGACGTACTCGCCGCGAACTACCCATTCGCCACCATTGAACCGAATGTTGGCTTAGTGGAGCTTCCCGACGCCCGTCTGAACCGCCTGGCTGAAATCTTCGGTTCAGAGCGCATCTTGCCTGCTACCGTCTCCTTTGTGGACATCGCAGGTATTGTCAAAGGCGCTTCGGAAGGTGAAGGCATGGGTAATGCCTTCTTGGCGAACATCCGCGAAGCTGATGCGATCTGTCAGGTCGTACGCGCCTTTGCCGATGAAAATGTTATTCACGTCGACGGCAAAGTCGATCCGCAGACTGATATTCAGGTGATTAACACTGAATTGATCCTCGCGGACCTGCAAACCATTGAAAAGGCTTTGCCGCGATTGGAAAAAGAGGCCAAAAAGAATAAAGACCTCGCCGCCAACGTCGCCGCCGTGAAACAAGCTCAAGCGATCCTTGAGGATGACCGCACCTTATTCTCTGCGGCCAAGCTGGGGGAGATCTCGCTTGCAGAACTCCGCGACCTGCACCTGATGACCGCCAAGCCATTCCTTTACGTCTTTAACTCTGATGAAGAAGTGCTGCTTGACGACGCACGGAAGCAAACTCTCCGAGAATTGGTTGCTCCAGCGGACTGCGTATTCCTCGATGCGAAAACCGAAACGGAATTGCTCGAGCTTGATGAAGACGAAGCACTCGAGTTGCTTGAGTCCGTCGGTCAAACCGAGCCTGGCCTGCACTCACTGGCTCGCGCTGGTTTTGCTACCCTTGGTCTGCAAACCTATCTGACTGCAGGGCCAAAGGAGTCTCGCGCTTGGACTATTCATCAGGGCGATACGGCTCCAAAAGCAGCAGGTGTGATTCACACTGACTTTGAACGAGGCTTTATTAAAGCAGAAGTTGTCTCTTTTGCCGATCTCGATGCGGCAGGTTCCATGGCTGAAGCAAAAGCCAAGGGCAAAGTGCGCATGGAAGGCAAGGAATACGTCATGGTTGATGGTGACGTAGTGGAATTCAAGTTCAACGTGTAATTAGAAAAACATGCTAGTTCCATATGTTCCGACATCTGCAGATGAAGCGGCCGAAAGGGATTTATACTGTGTCAATTCTGAATCTGTGATGGATGTGAATTGAGCGACTGGTGTATAAAAAAGAGTTATTCGGGCATAATGCTCTGAATAACTCTTTTTTAATTTTTAACCTCTTTATAACGTAAGTTTTAATAATTAGTGCGATTCAATTGATAGTTTATGCAGATAGCTAAAGAAGCTTATTGGCTCTATTAGCAACAATCTTTGATATTGCTTGCGGAACATTGGCAAGCGTGCTTTTCTCGGCGACTGTCCCACTGCCGATGATGCTCCCTATAAGCTGCTTTCGTTGTTGTGTTGATAGCTGCTATGTCTGGATTAATGATCTCGCTCATAAATATGTCATGCGATGCTAGTGCATTGGCTTTGCCTAATGCAGCTTGGATTTATACCTGGAAGCGTTGGTTATTTGAATAGTTCCGTAAGTTGATAAAAACCTCTAAGCTGCGTGCATTATAAGTAATGTGAAGTCGTGATAATTCTTGCAATAGGTGATATATTCAGAGAAGTATTGTCCGTACGTGCAACATAATTACGTTTCGTGTAAAGGAGAAGCTCGTGAATAGTGTAGAGCAAATTCAAAATGAATTGCAGAGGATTATCTATCAAGCGAATGGTTACATTAATGATCTTAATAGGTTTAATCACTCAAATGAATCAATGATTCGATCAGTTATTACTACACTCCGTGGCACGAATGTTGGAGTTGACCGCCAAGTTGCGCAAACGTTGGAAGATGTGAGTAATGAAATTTTCAATTCAATCCGAGCGCTGGATGATACAATCACACGCGCGCAAATGTATATAGCAAGCATATAACCCTAGTTTGTAATTCTTTTATATCGATTGAAAGGAATACGCATGAGCGTTCGGCAAACACAAAAAGCACTTCGTAGAATCCAAGAAAGATTTAACGAGCTTCGGAATAAGCTTGCAGATGAAGTGGTGGAATTCGAAACTACGCGCAATCGTACTAATGATGTTTTGGTGGGAACCGTTGTGAGCGCACTCACGGACATGGATGAGACTTTAAAAAAATCAATAATGGCTTTGGAAAATGCGCAGGACGCACTTAAGAAAGCTGACAGTGCGATTGACAACTACTTATCGACTACCCTGTAGCGAGAAAATAGGCATTCGAGAATTGTTGTATTGGTATCAGTGGCGGCTGCTTTAGCTGTCGTCACTAGGTATCGTGTAAAAACTAGAAAGTTGCGTTTTCAGGGAAGATTCCATTGCTGTCTAACTCCCAGATGATTTACTTTTGGAGTAATCTGCGACTTTTGAACATGACGGTAGCTTTGCTTTTCGACGAGTTGAAGTTGAAAAGCGATCTGAATGACAGAAATATTTGCATTGGCTCTTTGTGTTTCTCGTAGCTCTTTTGCTATGGGTATGGGGTGAATCGAGATTGTGATTGACCCCTCTTAGATGACAACACAGGAGTGTGTAAATACATCAGCACTGGGAGTGACAACCATGTGCTTTCTATTTTTTGTGTGGACACAGGCTCCAGTGAGCTTTTCGAGCTGTGTTTTGGTAATCTGCGATTTCTAAGGTTAGTCATAGAAGTGATCAATGACGTATATTTGACGAACTAAAGTAATTGAACAAAAACCTTTTAGTATCGTATTTTTTGAAAACGCATACAAAAGCTGATGATCACAAAGCTATTCTTCGCCTTGAACCATGATCGGTATTGAAACATGGTGTGAGTGACAAATTCTACGCAAGAGTTACGACGAAATCGGAATAGTTGAGGTTCTGTGAACACTCGATGCAGGCAAAGCCCATAGTATGTCGAGGCTTGAAAGTAAGAAAGACGAATTATGCAATGAATAGTTGCAAACTTACTTTTCAGGGGCATGATTTTGCTGTAAATATACTTTTCATGAATGTTGATCGAGTGTATTATTTCTATAAAAACTGAGGATAAAGGCTCGTAAATCTGAGCTCATTCTTCGTAATTAACGATAGGTAGCTTAATGTCTGAACCGAAATGTAACCAATGCGGTGGGGTAACAATATTTGAGAATCTGTGCCTCGAATGTGGCGCTATTGTGAATGTGCAGAATCATGCAGTGACTGATTCGGTGCTCAATGAAAGCAACCGCGTGAAAGGTGAAACTCTCAAACCTGGAAGAAAACAGAGATTTGAATCAAATCGGTTGCATAAACGGTCAAGGACAGTTTCAACAAAGCTGCCTCAACCTCCTAGCACAATTCAATCAATGTCAACAAAGGATCAGATTAAGTTCAATCGCGAACTTGCAGCTGCTTTAGATCAAATTATCCGAGAGCGTACGGAAATTCTTGAAGCTGATTTAGGCGAGCTTCATGCTGATATAGAGGTTGCTAGACGAATCGAATTAAATCAACTGCATTTGACAATTAACCAGATTCAAGAGCAATCGCAGGTACATTGTGCTGATGCGGATGAGGCTCTCAGTAAAGCTGTGAAGGATTTGCAACAACAGCTTCAAGCGCTGAAAACTAAAGCGAGTACTCAAGTTAAACGATTGTTTTCAGATTTACATGACACAGCCAGAGAGTTTGAGAAAAATACTGCGGTTACCAATTTTCAAATGCTGGATACCGCAGAGGCATTTAGTGAATGTTTGCCAACAACTACTGTACGTAAGTTGATTGAAGTTGGAGAAATTCGGCCAGTTGGCCCAGAAGTGCTTGATTGCGAGCTACCTCCGGTAATGGCACGGCTTCCGCTTATTGACTCTGGTCACATTATCATTGAGGCAGCTCAAACTGATCCTGCACTTAAGACGCTATTACAGAATCTAGTTTCTCAGGTATACACAGCTGTACCAGCAGGCCAAGTAATTGTTACAGTATTTAATCCACGAAGTAACAAAATTCTTGCGAACTTTATGCCAACAGGTGCCTCCGATGCAGGTCTGTTCAAAACCATCCAACCCATCCAAAGAGCCTTCGAGCAAGCACTTGAAGAGCACCTTGATTTTATTGGCAATACCCAAGCCTCGATAGGTAGCCATGGAACGATGGGGGATTTGATTCAAGAAACAGGACAGCATGAATACCCTTATCGTGTTTTAGTTATTTTAGACGCTCCTTCAGACTGGTCTCAGAAGTCAGTGGCGATTTTAGATAAGTTGATGCATGCTGGGGCTGCGGCTGGTCTATCCGTCATCATGCACCGCGATCCGAACGTTCCGATTCCAGATCGGGTAGATGTGGAATCGGTATACAAATACGCATCTGTAATTTCTCTTGAAAACGATCAGGCAACCATACAAATAGCTGGTCTGAAAGATAAACCAGCTATCCCGGTGAAACTAAGCCCAGCTCATTTAGATATTGAGTATACGAACCTCTTAAAAGTTGTGGTTAAGGCTGCTCAAACAGGCTCACTCCCGAATATTCCGTTGCGTGAACTTATTTCCATGGAACAGCGTAAATCTGACTATGGTTTGGCGATTACTATGGGACGCAAGGGTACGCAGCAGACAGAATTCGTGCTGGGTGATACCAACGCGAACATCCAGAATTTGCTCATCGGTGGTCGCGCTGGTTCTGGTAAAACCAATTTGTTAAAAGTCATTATTTACTCCATGGCAACTCGCTATCGTCGAGATGAACTCGAACTATTCTTGCTTGACTTTAAAGAAGGCGGCGATTTCATACCGTTTGCAGGTGAAAATGGGGTTCCGCCACTTCCGAATGCCAAAGTTGTGACAAGAAATTGTGATGCAGCTTTTGGTATGGCTACATTGCGACATTTCAAACAAGAAATGGAAAGAAGAGCGAGCCTTACCAGCGATAATGGCGTGGCAAATATCTGGAATTTACGCGAGAAAACAGGGATTGTGATGCCTCGCTGGGTTCTCATTATCGACGAATTCCAAGGGCTTTTTAATAAGGTAACCTCTCAAGAGGCTACGAGTTTGCTGGAAGATCTTGTACGCAAGGGAAGGTCTTTTGGTTTGCATGTTATGCTCGCGACGCAGACCTTGAGCGGTGTGAGCTTTTATGGCGACAAAGATAAGGCGATTTTTGAGAATATCGCTGGTCGTATTGTGCTTCAGTTAGGCCCAGGAGAATTTTCTAAATTCATGGGAGTAGAGAACGAAGACGGTCATATGCTTCGATATCGCGGCCAAGCAATCTTTAATCCTCAAGCTGGTCTACCAAGTGAAAATCAATTATTTGTCGTTGCTCGGGCAGATGAGGAATATACGAATCAGTTGCAGGGACAGCTTTATCAGGAAGCAGAAATTGCAGGTGATCTGCCTCCTCGTCCTCTAGTGTATCGGGGTGATGCAGTTGTGACGGCTAGGCAGCTGCTCGAGAGAGCATCGCGACCAGAAGAATATGAGGGTACTTTACCGCTATGGGTGGGTCAAGAAACGACGATTGAATTTAACGTGGCGAAGGCAGTATTTTCTCCTATACCTGGTTCTCATGTTCTCCTGTTGGGTGGAGATGAAAAGTCAATGCCACGAGCGATTGCAACATTGCAAGCTGCAGTTTTAAGTGCGGTTGCTGCGGCTTCCGATCCTAGCATCCGCGTTATATGTTTTGACGGGTTGATTCCGCATTTCCGCGCAACAGCATCAATGGAACGGTGGTTTGAGACTCTCAAGAACCTCGGTGCAAATGTTGAGGTTTATGGACCTGATTGTGTGGAAGAATGCGTCAAAGAGATTGTATTGTCGAATAATAATCGAGATCGCGTAATTGTTGCGTTACTCGGAGCTGAAAACTCCGATTTTAAATCTGTGGCAGAAAGCGCTGGATGGAACGATTTTATTCGCGTGCTCCCACGTCGAAATGTCAATGTAATTGGGCATTGGACTGATCTACGCGATGTACCAGGAGATCAGTTCAGTGTAACAAAGGACTACAAGACCATGCTGTTCTTCGGTAAGAATGGTCAGCTTGTGAGAGACACTACAAAAACAGCCGACAATATACCTGCGATGCATCACAGCCGCACGCTCATTTATTCGGCTACGAATTCGCAAGATGGTCTGCGTACGGTGATGTCGATTGAAACACTTTCAGACGGCGATTTCCAGGAATTTGAAAGAGTGGCTAGATTTCCAGCTGGAAAAATAATAGACATTGCTCAGTACTATGATGCACTGTCCACTGTGTCTAGTGCAGCAACTGCTGTTGAAGATATCTTCGGCAACGAAAGAAAGTTGATTCATAACGATCAAACTGTAGCCATCGTCGGGCGCAGTAATAACGGTATAGAACAATTATTGTTTGATGATCAGAATGGAATTTCGAATCTCATAATTACTGGTGAATTATGTTCTGGTTATACACGTATCGCGAAAATTATATTTGCATCCATTGCAAACAGTAATGCCACCGAAACGGTTCAGCTAGATTTTATTGAACGTAGAGATTCAGAATCTGATTTTGCTGAATATATAGATGATCAGAAACTGCCTCATAGTCAGATTGCGACTGGTGTCGAAAATGAGACAGATTTTTATCAATTGCTTGAACAAATTCGAGATGAGATCAATCAGCGTATTTACAAAAAATCGGCAGCATCATCTAACGACGATACTGGTAGCGCTAAGCGTAGGCGTATTATCTTCATCCATGATATCGGAGATTTTTGCACAGACAACGTTAAACAAATTCTGAAGTTTATATCCACCACAGGGCCACAACATGGTGTACACCTGGTGATGGTTGCGGAATTTGAGCAACATATCATTGATATGTTCTTAGAATGGAACCCCAACGCAGCACAACTGCTAACGCGCATGGATTCTGAACATTCTTGGAAGTTACTAGGTAGCTATGTCGCTAACAAACTTGAGAGCAACAAGACATGTTTATTGCGTAGAGGTAATAGTGTTGTACCGATTGCAATTTTGTCAGAAAGTGAAATTGGAGATAAAAATCTCCGTAACATGCTTGAGTCGAGGTTGGGTAAATAATGACTAATGTGCAGCATTTTTATGCATTATTCTATGAACTTGAAAATTTACCTCAAGCAACGAGTAAAAAATGTGAAGAGCTTGAACATCGTATAGTTGACCAGAGGGATCAAACTGGTAAGGCGAAACAGCGAATCTTAGAAAAAGCAGACGCCGAAAAGCAAACCATGGTTGATGCCTATGAGTCACGTTTCCGCGCGATTTATCAGCAGCAGCAGGCTCTGGAAAACTCAGCAGGCGTATACGGTGCAGTTCGGAAAAACAAAATGGCGCCTTCCGGTAAGCCATTAAGTTTTGTGCCTGCTCAGCAGACACTAAAAGCACTCAAGAAAGAGCATGCAGATCGGAAAAACCTTGATTTAGAGTTACGCAATCTGCAGAAAAAGTTTGCAGCAGAAAAGCTTCATGAGGAGCAAAAGACAGCTGACTTAATTACTGCTATGGCTGTGGTATTTTCGATCGTAATCGCCATAGTGCCATATTCTCCATTACCGGATATTTTCTCTCATTTTATACCGTTTTTCGGGGAACTTTGGGCTGGACTATTGATACGTGTCAATATCTTTTTTGCGTTGTTATCACCTCTGGGTGTGGCGGCAATTATCTGTTTCCTGCCGCACGGGTTTATGCGTAGACGTTGGGATATGAAGCATGGCGCTAATGCCAAAAGACCAATTGGCAACAGTGTTATGTGGTATTTCCTGATAGCATTTGGGTATTTTGTATTTATAATAACCATCATGGCAAATCTAGAGCATTAGCAGTAACGATGGACCATTGCAGATTCTGGAGATGTTTATTATATAATTTCTGGATTTAAGCAGGGATTTGAATATTTTTTGAGGTGATATTGATAATATCCAAAAGGAATTGTGTAATATTCTCTGTTCTTTAACAATGATCTTGAGATCCACCATTTGTTGAGTAATCTTCGTTCGGCATTTCAAGTTTGCAATACTGCATGGAGGTACTGTCAGGTGAGAGCTAGGTGCTGATGCATCTGTCGCAAGAGCAACAACGCACTCAATGTTGGTGACCTGGGGTGAAATGACCAAATTCAGAACGGTATGAACAGTAAACATTTTGAACATTGCGGGCGTGGATCGACGTATTGTTCAACGCTGCTCAACTTCACCCTCTAATTGGAGAAATCGTCACAAAGTGGCCAATACCCCAGTAGGTATTGGCCACTTTGCTTTTGCAAGGAGTACGCTGGTTGCTAGCACACTTCCAACAATCAAGAAACGAGTTTCTCCAATGAGTGAATTCCTCAATCTCCTTCGCAACCGCTCCAGCGTCCGCGCCTTCAATTCCAAAGAAATCCCTCAAGCTACCATCGACGAGATCCTCTCCCTGATGACCACCACCGCAACGAGCAATTACCGCCAGCAGGTCAGTGTGATTCGAGTGACTGATCCTGCCAAGAAAGCGCAAATTGCGGAAATCGGTAAGCAGGAATTTCAGGCTGTGGCGCCAGAGATGTTTATTTTTGTGGCGGACAATTTTCGCAACCTCTCCTTATTGGAGAAATTGGGCAAGGATGTTGCCGGCCGCAGCTCAGATGTTGATAGTTTCTTTCAAGCCTTTACTGACGCTGTCCTAATGGCACAGCAAACCTCCAATATAGTGGAGTCGATGGGGATGGGCTCGGTATTCCTCGGCAGCATTCTCAACGACGCCCAAGCTCTGATTGAAATATTGGAGCTTCCTGAACACACTATGCCAGTGGTTGGACTGCTGTTTGGCTTCTATGACGACAAACCTGAAACTAAGCCAAAGATGGGACCAGAGGTTCGAGTATTTGAAAATACGTATTCATGCGATGCTGAGGTCGTCGCAAAGCTGGATGCGTTTAACGACGTCACCGACGCTTACTACACCCAGCGCGGGATGGTCGATTTTAATTTCTTTAATCATTTGGCGCAGGCGTTTGATCAGCAGACACCGAAGCGTAATGAGCTGCTCAATGTCGCGCGCAAGAATGGGTACCGGTTGTAAAATTCTCCAATAAGGGGATGCTGCCGCCACTTATTAGACTTTTTTCGGCCCCTCCCGGTTCCCATTTTCGATGAGATTTTTCCCTCATCAAGTTCAGTTGTGCCCCGTCGCGCAAGTTGGTTTGATGAGGGTATGGAACTGCTTGAGCAACTCGGAATGCTGGCCCATCGTGGCGCGGCGATTCTGGCTGCCATCAAGTCCAGCAAGTTAACGAAAACCGAGCTGGCGAAGTTGCTGCACGTGCCGGTCGAGCGCAGTTCGCTGCTGTTGTCTGTGAGCAAGGCGATGACCCGCGAGCAGCTCGACTTCGCGGCCTCGTGCGAATATGGGGTGGACCACCTGCGTTTGATCGTGAAGGTGGAAAAGCAGGTGAAAAACCCCGACGTCAACCACGACGAATTGCGCATGGAATTGCTGCGCACCTGCGCGAACTTCAGCTACGAGGAACTCAAACACCACCTGCGTACCCTCGTTGCCAAGCTTAACGACGGCCACGTCGCCGCTCGCAAATCTTACCTGCGCTACTCCAAGCTTGCCGACGCCGACGGCATGAAATACCTCAACATCAAACTCCCCGCCGCTGACGTCGAACGACTCCACACCCTGCTCACCCCAATGGCACGCGATTATCTCTTCCACGGGCAGGCTGTCGACGAGGCGGAAGGGCACGCGTTTGCGCTGCGCCACCTCTGCCTATCCACCCCTATTGGAGAAAATTCCAATCCACTCGACTTACGCTACCGGCCATGCATCCTCATCCCGCTTGACGACGCACACCTGCTCGAATCCGGCGAGGTCGCAAATACCGACGGCGAAATTCTCAACCTTGCCGACCTCCTCGACGCCCGCCTCCAAGACCTCGGCTACGCGGTGGTGTGCATGAAAGACCGTGATGGCATCATGCGGCCGCAAAAAGCTGTCGAAATTCAGCGCACAGCCACTGATGAACAACGATTTCTTACCATTATCTCGCACCTGATATGCCAGCAGCCCGACTGTTTCACGCCGGCAGTGCGATGCGAGATCCACCATATCCAAGCATTCTCGCGCGGCGGACCCACCGTATTGGAGAATTTGTGTCCGTTGTGCAGGTACCACAACCTGGAAAACGACGACGATCCAACAAAGAAACTCCATGGCCGAGTCTTTAAGGATCCCGACACAAAAACCCTATGGTTTGACGACGCCTTCGGAGATATTCGAAGAAACCGACACCCAGTCCAACAGTTCAATGGGCTCGCGGTGGCAGCGCGCATGCGCGAAACACACAAGTAATAGAAAAACCGGCGGTCTTTGACGACGCGCCGGTCCTCCGCAACCTTATTGGAGAAAATTTCTCTAATGAGACGTTGTTTGCCTCCGCGGAATCACATGCAGCACTGCAACAATAATGCCTCCAATAATTAGGCCTGCGATCAAAGAGAAGAACGTCTCGGTACACCAGGTAACAAACCCTCCGAGATGCTCAACGCTGTGAGTGATTTCGTGTACCCAATGATATGGCGCATGCAGCCCTAATTCATTGGCACCAACGAGCACAATATGCCCACCAACCCACAGCATTGCGAACATGCCAATAAATGAAATGACATTGAGAATTTTCGGCATACCGACCACTAATGCTTTACCAATTCGTTGTGCGCTTTGCGACGATTTCTCCAATAGATTGAGGCCGAGATCATCCATCTTCACCAACAGCCCAACCGCCCCATACACTCCAATAGTGACAGCGAATGCAACTGCTAACAAAATAGCAGCCTGCATTGATAGTGTCTCGTTTGCAACCTCATTGAGACTGATGACCATGATTTCAGCAGACAAAATAAAATCTGTTGTGACAGCGCCTTTGATCAAGGATTTTTCGTCCTTGCCAACAGCATGCTCATCCTCCTGATGATTTCCTCCAATAAGCTCCCAGATTTTTTCGGCACCTTCATAGGAAAGATACAATCCTCCAATCATCAGAATCGGTGTCAGCAGCCAAGGCGCGAAAGCGTTGAGAGCCAAGATTGCTGGGAGGATCAAGATGATTTTGTTAAAGAGTGAACCTTGCGTGATTCGCCAGATGATTGGCAGTTCGCGTGCAGGGCTAACACCTTCGACGAATCGTGGCGTGACTGCAGCGTCATCAATGACGACACCGGCTGCTTTTGCTGAGGTTTTGGCTGCTGCTGCGGCGACATCATCGACGCTTGCAGCAGCTGTTTTCGCAATGAGCGCAATGTCGTCAAGCAGTGCGGCGAGACCACCGGCCATAGTTGGTTTCCTGTCTGTTGATGTAATTGGAGGAGTTTGGTGGTTATTGTAACCCGAAAGTCCGCGAGTGCTGCTATTGATTGTAGGTATGAAGATTGCAATTATTGGCGCAGGTGCGGTTGGCACGTGGTATGGCGGTTGGTTGGCAATGGAGGGCCACGATGTGGTCTTAGTCGCGCGCGGGCAAACATTGGAGTTTTTGCGAGAGCATCCGGTAACGCTGCGAAATTCCTCCAATAAGTGGCAGGTGCGCATGCCGGTGGTCGAGGATCTGCTCTCATTGGAGAATGTCGATGCCGTTTTCTTGGCGACGAAGAGCCTGCAAGGTTCGTATCTTCCGGACCAATTACCAGACGGCGCGGTGTTAGTGACGATGCAGAATTCGGTCGAGATGCCTCAGCTTGCGATCGAGAAGTTTGGCGCACATCGAGTCATCCCAGCGGTCGTCCGCGCTTTTTTAACCAAGACAGCTATTGGAGAAACGCTTCATGATGGCAACCTCCAATCCCTGACGTTCGGCAGCGTGGATCCCGCGACTCAGCATCAAGTTCTCCAATTAGAGCAGGCGTTTGCTCAAACCCCAATTTCTCCAATAGTAGTGGAGGATATCCTCGCCGACGTCTGGCGCAAAGCAATGTTCGTCACCAGCCTCGGCCTGCTTGGCGCGTTGGTCGGTCAGCCAGCCGGCGTGTTGCGGACGCGCTATCGCACCTCATTAGAGAATTTGATGCGCGAGGTGCAGGTCGTCGCGGCGGCGCATGGGGTGGAGTTGGGGGCGGATGCCGTGGAGCGGATGTTGGAGTTCGTCGATAAGCAAGACGGCTTGTCGACGACGTCTATGCAGCGCGACATCATGGCAAAATCCTCTAATGAATTGGATGCTCAGGCCGGGGCGATTGTGCGCATGGCCGAGCAAGTCGGCATTGAACCGGTCGGGTATCGATTGGCGGTGGAGGCTCTTTCCTTTTAGTGATAGTTTCCATTAGGCTGCTTTAGGAAGCGTAAGATGCGTTTCGAGTTCTCTGGGTGCCGCCTGCGTGTGTAGGTAGCTGAGATTAAACCGTTTGAACCTGATCTGTGCGTAATGCCAGCGATAGGGAGAAGAGAGTATGAAAAGCCAGTCTTGGCGTGTAATTGATATTGTTGTGGCCTCGGTTCTTGGTGTGGCTGTGGGTTTGTTGTTCTCGTTTTGGAATGGCGTGGGCTATTCCTGGTATGAGGCTTTGCAAGCTGTGACACCAGGGCTTGGTGGTTTGGCCGCGGGCATTTGGCTTATTGGAGGTCCGCTTGGTGGACTGATTATTCGTAAGCCAGGTGCAGCTGTGTATGTGGAGGTTCTGGCGGCTTCTGTGTCTGCAGCGATCGGCAACCAGTGGGGTATTGAGACGTTGTATTCTGGTCTTGCCCAGGGCTTGGGTGCCGAGCTGATTTTCTTGGTGTTTGCGTATAAGCGCTACGGCGCAATTGTGGCAGCATTGTCTGGAATCGGCTCGGGCGTTGGTGCCTTTATTCTGGAATTCTTCCTCTACGGCAACAATGAAAAAGGCCTTGCATTCAATCTGACCTACTTGACCTCGTTGGCGATCACTGGTGTGGTGCTGGCAGGCATTTTAGCGTTTGTGTTGATGCAGGCATTGGCGAAAACCGGGGCACTTGACCGGTTCGCGGCTGGGCGCGAGCGTAGCACGCGAGTTTAGGATTGTGGTGGGCGTCGTAAAGCATCGACGGTGGCCGCACCCGCTGCCGCAGCAACGACGACGCCCCACATCCACCAATCAGGGCGAGACAGCTCGAGGGTAAATATCGCAGCAAACAGCCAGTGGCGCTGCGTCATGGCAAGTGTCGACGCCGCCCCGACAAGAGCTAAGCTCGTGGCCGGAACCTGCGCAAGATCCGCCAGGCCAGCTCCCACCGCCGCGCCAATCGCAAGCGCCGGGGTCAAGACTCCACCAGCTGCACCAGCGAGCAGCAGGCCAATAGTCAACACCAATTTTTCTCCAATAAGGGAAATTGCATTAGGCCACGTCATCGATACCAACGCCTGCTCTACAAGCAGCTGCCCATTGCCAGTGACCTGCGGATGGTACGACGCGACCACCCACGTGGCCAGCGCCATGACAGGAATTGCGACAAGCACAGATTCCGCACGTGCCCGCGGCAATTTCTCCAATAAGGAGCGGAAGCACATGCCCAGGCCCGCCGCCACCAGCACCACAATTGGCAGCATTGCCAATATTCGCCAATCTCCCCTTATTGGAGAAATTGTGTAGACAGTGTGCGGCCCGTGCAGCAGTATCACCACGATCAGGGCGACTGTCGAGATGTAGGCGCACCAGAGGTAGTGCTTGACGGTCCGCAACGAGCGGGGGAGTAAAGCGATGCTGTAGAGCGTGCCGGCAATTGGGACTTGATAGACTGCGGCAAGTGCGCCTCCTGCAGCGCCGGCGATAAGCAGCGGCTCAGGACGCCGAATGAGTGCGGCGGCCATTTGCCGTGGCGCCTGTTCGCGTCCGAGGGATCCGCCGAGTCCAACAAAGAGCAGTTGTGTGAGCGCATCGACGAACGTAGGTAGCAGCGCAAGGCGTTGGTTGGTGGCTATTGCGCTTTGCACGCTAGGGGTTGGGCGAAGTCTGATCAGGTACCAGCTGAGCGCGCAAAACAGGCTTGCCGGCAAGAGCCAAGTTGTAGAGTGACCACTCATTGCGTGAATGAGGATCGTCGTAATTTCTCCAATAAGGCCGGCTATGATCCCCGCCACACTCGCACGCACCAAAATTTTCATAACTACCCAATAGTCTATTCTGTGAAAGTAATGAACACACATATTCATCTGCACAATTTCAGCTTTCGCCACGCCAGCCGCATCAACCCGACCTTGACTGATGTGAATCTGACGATTCGCAAAGGCGAGCGGGTGCTGGTTTTAGGCGCGTCTGGTTCGGGCAAATCGACGCTGTTGGCAGCCCTTGCGGGAGTCCTCGGCGCCGATGAGGGCGATAGCGTCGGCACATTGGAGATCAATGGTGTGGTCGGCATGGTGATGCAAGACCCAGATTCCCAGGTGATTGCCTCGAAGGTGGGCGATGATATTGCGTTTGGCTGCGAGAATCTCAATGTTCCAGCGGATGAGATTTGGCCGCGAGTCCACCGCGCATTAGAGCTGGTGGGTCTAAATTCTCCAATAGAGCATGCGACGGAAGAACTCTCCGGCGGTCAGAAACAACGCCTGGCCTTAGCTGCAATTTTGGCAATGGGCGCCGATATCATTGTGCTTGACGAGCCCACCGCGAATCTGGACCCGGCAAGCGTGCAAGAAGTCGTCCAGGCCGTGGAGTCGGTGGTGTCGCAAACCCAGGCGACGGTCATTGTGGTGGAGCATCGGGTCGCGACGTGGCAGTCGGTGGTGGATCGCGCGGTGGTGTTGGAACATGGCCGGATTGTCGCCGATGACGTATTGGAGAAAATTGTGGCCGAGCAAGGCCAGGCGCTGGCCCAAAAGGGGGTATGGATGCCGGGTTGGGATCCACAGTTTGCCCCCATGTACCCCACAACGAGCCCTCCAGAGCCTGCAATTTGCACCGAAGGCCTTATGACCGGCTGGAATCGTCCAATGCGTGAGCACACCCTCGAAATCCCACTTGGCTTTTCGACGGTCATTACCGGCCCCAATGGAGCAGGCAAAACCACGTTGATGCTCACGCTCGCGGGGCTATTGCCAGCCCACGGTGGCACAATCAAGATCCATGATCATATTGCCCAAGGCTTAAAAAATCCTCCAATACAGTGGAAGTCGGCAGACCTTGCGCGCCGGGTCGGCTACGTCTTCCAGGATCCCGAACATCAGTTTGTGGCCCGCACGGTGCGAGAAGAACTTCTGGTTGGCCCGAAGGTGCGCAAACTTGCCGATGCAAGTGATGAGGATATTGCTCGCGCGGATGAGATTTTGCAGCGTTTAGGCTTGGACCATTTGGCCTTGGCGAATCCCTTTTCGCTGTCTGGTGGACAAAAGCGTCGCTTGTCGGTGGCAACCACACTGATTCATACTCCGCGCTTGATTTTCTTAGATGAGCCAACCTTTGGCCAGGACCGAAATACCTTCATAGAGTTGGTGACGTTGCTACGAGAATTAACTGCCAAGGGCTCAACGGTGGTGTCAGTCAGCCATGATCCGTTGTTCGTTCGTGCGATGGCTGATTTCGAGGTGCAGTTGTAAATGAAAATTTCGCAGTTCAATCCGGTCGCCCGCATTTTGGCGCTGATGCTGTTTACAACTCCTTTAATGCTCAGCGTGGATATTGTTTCCGCGGGGGTGGCCTTGGCCTTTTGCCTGATTGTAACGCCTGTATTGGGGGTTTCCTATCGTCAGCTGCTGGCGCGTTCCTGGCCGGTGCTGCTGATTACCCCAATTTCGGGATTGTCGATGGCCTTATATGGCCGGCCGGAAGGTACGGAGTATTTTTCCTGGTTCGCAATTCATATCACGGATCATTCGTTGCAGCTTGCGGCGGCAATTATGGTGCGCGTGTTGGCGATTGCGCTGCCGGCGATCCTCTTATTGGGGAAATTGGACCCGACTGAAGTCGGCGACGCGTTGACGCAGAAGCTGCATTTCCCGCAGCGATTCGTCATTGGCGCGGTCGCAGGTGGCCGCCTGGTGAGCCTGTTTCGCCGCGATTGGGAGACGATGCGCAGGTCGCGTCGCATTCGCGGGATCGACGCCCAGGGCAAGCTACGCATGGTTGTCACAATGACCTTTGGCCTGCTCGTGCTTGCTTTACGACGCGGGGCAAAACTCGCAACGGCAATGGAAGCCCGTGGTTTTGGGCGTTTTCCGACCCGCACGCATGCCCGCGTATCGGTGTGGCATACCCGTGACACGGTGTTATTGCTGTGTTGCAGCCTGGCGTCGGCAAGCGCGATTATTGTGGCGATTTATTTGGGTTCCTATCGGTTCTTAGGCGCATGATTATCTTTATTGATGGTTCAAGCGGTGCTGGGAAAACCACCCTTGCCGCGCGGCTGCATGCCGAAACGGGTATTCCGGTGGTGCACCTGGACGATTTTTATCCGGGTTGGCATGGTTTGGCGGCCGCGAGTGAGATTCTCACGCACACGATTTTGCTGCCCACCGGACGTGGATTTCTCCAATGGGATTGGAGCGCGGATGTCCCTGGCAATTGGGTCGATGTTCCCGACGGTGATCTGATTATTGAAGGCTCTGGCTCGGTGACTCCAGCTACCATCAGCCAGGCATTAACGCTCGGCGAGGTAAAGATTTACGTTGTTGAGCTTGATGCCAAGGAGCGTAAAAAACGTGCTTTGGCCAGAGATCCGGATTATGCGCCATTTTGGGATATGTGGGCTGAGCAAGAGTGCGTGCATGCTCAGGTGCGTCGTCAAGCGTTGGCAGCCTATCCCTCCTTATTGGAGAAAATTCCGGTTGGTCGCTGAATAAATTTTTTTCCAGCCTAGCGCCGAAAAACGTGGATAAGGCTAAAATGCTCATTTTCTCCAATAAGGAATAGAACAAGCTGTTCAGTCGATATATATTCATGTTAAGCACACAATTTACCAAATTTCCGAGATTGAATTGAACCAAGCTGTCTATTAATGTCCTCGGGGAACGCACGCGAAGGAAGCCACTCTTGGCAACGTTCGCGAATTTTCTCCAATGAAATGAGGACGCAATGAAATACACAAAACTACTCAGCGCAGCATCACTACTTGCCGTTGGTGCAGGCTTGGTGAGCTGTTCGCAAGCAACGAGCGAACAGGAAGCAGCTGCGGATGCAGGTGTTGTGAGCTCTGAGGCTCCGAAAACTGCGACGGGCACGAATTATGTCACCGCTTTGGGTAACGAGCCGTTGGATCCATTGATTCCAGCTGATACCTATGAAACTGGCGGTACGCGCATTCTTAATCTGACGAACTCGAATTTGCTCTATGTAACAGCTGACGGCAAGTTGGAATATGATCTTGCGGAAAGTGTTGAGACTGAAGATAATCAGCACTTCACGGTGAAATTGCGCGAGGGTATTGTGTATTCCGATGGTTCGCCAATTTTGGCGCAGCACTTCGTAAATACGTGGAGCCATGCGGTGGAGAACTCCTATAAGGTCGCAGATTATTTTGAGCCAATTGTTGGCTATGAAGATGGCAAGCCACTGCAAGGGTTGAAAGTTATTGATGATCGCACCTTTACTATTGAGCTTTCGCAGCCGGAGTCCAGCTTCTTGACACGTTTGACGCACTGGGCGTATGTGCCGTGGCCAGATGAAGCGCTTGCGGATCCTCGTAAAGCAGGAGAGAAGCCAGTTGCATCTGGACCATATAAGCTTGCTGAATGGAATCATGATCAAGATGCGCTGGTGGTTCCAAATGAAAAGTACACTGGCCCTCGTAAGATCAGCAATGATGGTATTCGTTTCATCTTCTATCCAACGGTTGAATCTGCCTATGCGGATTTGCTTGCAGATAACGTTGATGTGCTTGATGGTATTCCAGATAACGCATTTGCAACCTTCGAACAAGAACTTGATGGTCGTTTTATTAAGCAGCCAGATGCGGTCTTTAATTCCTTTACCATTCCACAGCGACTGGCGCATTTCTCTGGAGAAGAAGGCCGCCTGCGTCGATACGCAATTTCGCACGCTTTAAACCGTAAAGAAATTACGGACACTATTTTCGCTGGTGTATACCAGCCGGTGGAAGACTTCGCGTCTCCTGCGATTCCGAATCGTCCGACGAATTTGGCTGGTACGGAGGTGCTGAATTTCGATGTAGCAAAGGCCAAGGAATACTGGGCAAAGGCGAATGAGATTTCGCCATGGGAAGGTACGTTTAAGCTGTCCTACAACGCTGATGGTGGTCATCAGGCTTGGGTCGAGGCAGTGCTGAATCAGATTAGCAATAATCTTGGTATTGAAACCGAAGCTGTGGCATATCCAGATTTCAAGTCGTTATTGGAGGATATGAACTCCAAGAAGCTCAACACTGCGGTACGTACCAGTTGGGGAGTGGGTTTGCCATTGGTTTCGGATTTCTTAGCGCCACTGTATAAGACCGATGCGCCGGCGAACTATGCGGAATACTCAAATCCGAAATTTGATGAGCTGTTGGTCAAGGCAAATGGTGCGAAAACGCAAGAAGAGATCACTGCATATATTAAGGAAGCCGAAGAAATCTTGTTTGCTGATCTGCCAGTGATTCCACTGTGGAATCGTCAGCAGCTCGGTGGTTATTCTTCGCATGTCAGCAAAGTGGAGCTGGACTGGTCTGGAGGCATTGACTACGCGAAAATTGTGAAGAAATAGTATTTCATTGTTTGCAAAAAATGAAATAGTTTAACACTATAGTTCCTAAATGTGACGAAAATTTTATTAAATTGCAACAATTATGCATTTCTGCAGCTAGATAGATATTAATTTCTGTCCATATATATCAAGAATGTAGATTTGCTTACAGTTTGAAATTGAGATGAGTTGTATCACCATATAGGATGCATAGCACAAGAACTACTCACTGTTTTTGTAAATAGAAGGAAGATATTATGACAATCAAAAAGACAGTAGCCTTCGGTGCTGCAACTGTAATGGCACTGAGCTTGGCTGCATGCTCAAGCTCTGAAGACACTGCCGCAAGCGGTGAGGGTGCAACCGGCGGTGAATTGGTAACCGCGTATGGCTCAGAGCCACAAAATCCACTCGTGCCAGCAGATGTCACTGAAAACGGTGGTGGCCGTATTGTCCAGCTGACCAACTCCATGTTGGTGTATTACGATGCTGCGGGTGAAGTTCACAACGATCTTGCTGAGTCCATCGAACTTGAAGGTGAAAAGACCTACAAGGTCACCCTGCGTGAGGGCTTGAAGTTCTCTGACGGATCTGATCTCAAGGCAGAAAACTTTGTTGCTGCTTGGAACTTCGCCGTTGAAAACGCGCTGCAAGGTGCATTTTTCTTCGAGCCAATCTTGGGCTTTGAAGAGGGTAAGCCTTTGGAAGGCCTGAAAGTTGTCGACGATCGTACCTTTACCATCGAGCTGACCCAGGCTGAATCTGACTTCCCAACCCGTTTGGGTTATAACTCATTTGCTCCAATGCCATTGGATGCTCTCAAAGATTTAGAATCCGCAAAGGCATATGGTGAAAAGCCAGTTGCATCTGGTCCATATGTATTGTCAGAGTGGAACCACAACCAAGACGCTACCTTGGTGCCAAACGAGCACTACGATGGTCCTCGTAAGGCAAAGAACGATGGTCTGAAGTTCGTCTTCTACACCACCTTAGATGCTGCATATTCTGACCTCTTGGCAGGTAACCTCGACGTGCTCGACGGTATCCCAGATTCCGCATTCGGCACCTTTGAAACCGAGCTTTCTGGCCGTTTTGTGAACCAGCCAGCTGCTACGTTCTACTCCTTCACGCTGCCAGAACGTTTGGAGCACTTCAGTGGTGAAGAAGGCAAGCTGCGTCGTCAAGCAATCTCTATGGCGCTGAACCGTCAAGAGATTACTGACACCATTTTCCAAGGTTTCTACTCGCCAGCAACTGACTTCACCTCTCCTGTGATTCCTGGTCACTCCAAGACTCTCAAGGGCGCAGAAGTACTCCAGTACAACCCAGAAAAGGCTAAGGAACTCTGGGCAAAGGCTGACGCAATCTCCCCATTTACCGGTTCCTTCCAGATTGCATACAACGCTGATGGTGGACACCAGTCTTGGGTTGACGCAGTGACCAACCAGCTCAAGAACACCTTGAATATTGAGGCTTCCGGTAACCCTTACCCAGACTTTAAGTCTTTGCGTGACGACGTTACCAACGGCACCATCAAGACCGCTTCGCGTTCCGGCTGGCAGGCAGACTACCCATCGATGTCTAACTTCTTGAACCCACTGTATGCAACCGGTGGTTCTTCTAACGATGGTGATTACTCATCTGCTGAGTTCGATGCGTTGATGAAGCGTGCCAATGGTGCACCAACCGTTGAAGAAGGCCGCAAGCTTTATATCGAAGGTCAGGAATTGCTGCTGCAGGATCTGCCAGTGATCCCACTTTGGAATAAGAACATTCTTGGTGGCTACTCTGAGAAGGTTGACAATGTTGTCTTCGGTTGGGATAGCAGGCCGCTGTATCAGGACATCACCAAGAAGTAAACAAGATTTCTCATAATCTGAGATACTCGTTTCAAGCCCCGTGCTCTTTTTGGTGCGGGGCTTGTCCCTATCATACTTATTAAATTTTCATTCTTCGCCTCACAAAGGAATTTTCATGCTGCGCTATATAGGCCGACGCATGCTCCAAATGATCCCCGTATTTTTTGGTGCAACGCTGCTGCTCTATGCTCTCGTGTTCCTCATGCCAGGTGATCCCGTTGCCGCTTTAGGCGGCGACCGCGGACTCACTGAAGCAGCAGAGCAACGCATTCGCGAGCAATACAACCTCGACAAACCATTTATTGTTCAATACCTGTTGTACCTCAAGGGAGTTTTCACCCTCGACTTCGGTACCACCTTCTCTGGACGCCCAGTTGCTGAAGCCATGGCCAATGCCTTCCCAGTAACAATCAAACTGGCGATTATGGCATTGCTCTTCGAAGCTGTCTTCGGTGTGCTCTTTGGCGTGATTGCCGGTATGCGTCGTGGTGGCATTTTCGATTCCACCGTACTCGTAGCCTCCTTGCTAGTGATCGCGGTTCCATCCTTCGTGATCGGTTTCGTCTTCCAATTCTTCGTCGGCGTGAAACTTGGCATTTTGCCGCCAACAGTTGGCCCAAACGAAACCGTGAAGAATCTGCTTATGCCAGCAATTGTGCTTGGTGCATTATCATTTGCCTACGTCGTGCGCTTAACGCGGCAGTCTATTAGCGAAAACCTTTCAGCTGATTTCGTGCGCACTGCACGTGCAAAAGGTTTGTCCAGTGGCACTGTTACCCGACGCCATGTGCTGCGTAATTCATTAATTCCAGTGGCCACCTTCTTAGGTGCAGACCTTGGCGGTTTGATGGGTGGCGCGATTGTGACCGAGGGTATTTTCGGTATTCACGGTGTCGGCGGCACTATCTACCAAGCAATCTTGAAGGGTGAGCCAACGACCGTTGTCTCCTTCACAACTGTCCTAGTTATTGTCTATATCGTTGCCAACATGGTTGTCGATTTGCTCTACGCTGTACTTGATCCGAGGATCCGCTATGCATAATCAATCTCATGCTCGGGTGCTACCGGGCCAAGAACGCTATATTGCGCCAACTGACGAGCAAGGTCTTGGCGCCGTCGATGCGGTTTCTGATGAATCCGCACCAACCTCAGTGTGGGGCGAAGCTTTCCGCTATTTGCGTGCGCGTCCGCTGTTTTGGGTCTCGTTGATCATGATTGTGCTGGCATTGGCACTTGCCATTGCACCACAGCTGTTTACTGCAACTGATCCTCGGTTCTGTGAGCTTTCCAATTCTTTAGGCAAGCCAAGTGTGAATCATCCATTCGGCTTCGATCGTCAAGGCTGTGACATTTACGCCCGCATGATTTATGGTGCTCGCGCCTCTGTTGCAGTGGGTGTACTAACAACGCTGGTGGTCACGATCCTCGGTACCATCATTGGCGCGCTGGCTGGCTATTTCGGCGGAATCTTGGATGCGCTGCTATCCCGTGTCACAGATATTTTCTACGCTGTGCCATTCGTCTTGGCAGCAATTGTGGTCATGCAAATGTTCCGCGATTTCCGCACTATTTTGACTGTGGTCATTGTGCTGTCATTATTTGGTTGGACCAATATTGCCCGTATTACTCGTGGCGCAGTGTTGGCAACCAAGAATGAAGAGTTCGTGACTGCCGCGCGTGCAGTTGGCGCTTCTAAGTGGAAGATTCTGACGTCTCATATCCTGCCAAACGCAGCTGCACCGATTATCGTGTATGCAACTGTGGCACTTGGTACCTTCATTGTTGCCGAGGCAACGTTGTCCTTCTTAGGTATTGGTTTGCCGCCGACGATTGTGTCATGGGGCGGCGATATCGCCAAAGCACAGGCCTCTCTGCGTCAGCAACCAATGGTGCTGTTCTACCCAGCGATGGCGTTGGGCGCAACCGTATTGAGCTTCATCATGATGGGCGACGTGGTTCGCGATGCCCTTGATCCAAAAGCTCGTAAGAAGTAAGGAAAGGGGATAGAAAATGACTGAAACAACTCCCAAGCCTTTGCTTGAGCTGAAAGATCTGCATATTGCTTTTGAGTCTTCTACTGGCGTAGTGGAAGCAGTTCGTGGCGCGAACTTAACAATTTATCCAGGCCAATCGGTTGCGATTGTGGGTGAATCTGGCTCAGGTAAATCCACCACTGCTATGAGTATCATTGGCTTACTGCCAGGCACCGGTAAGGTCACGCAAGGACAAATCCTGTTCGAAGGCAAAGATATTACTGGCCTTTCTGATAAGGAAATGATCGAATACCGTGGATCCCAAATTGGTTTAGTGCCACAGGATCCGATGAGTAACCTCAACCCAGTGTGGCGAGTGGGCACGCAGCTGAAAGAATCACTGCGTGCGAATAAGGTTGTTGCTGGTTCGGAGATGGATCAGCGTGTTGCTGAGCTTCTCACCGAAGCCGGTTTGCCTGATGCACAACGTCGTGCAAAGCAGTACCCGCACGAATTTTCTGGCGGTATGCGGCAGCGTGCCTTAATTGGTATGGGCTTGGCAGCGCGTCCAAAATTGCTGATTGCTGATGAGCCAACCTCGGCACTGGATGTGACGGTGCAAAAGCAAATTCTGGATCACTTAGGTGATCTGACTCGAGAGCTTGGCACAGCCGTACTCTTTATTACTCACGATCTGGGCTTGGCAGCAGAACGCGCTGAGCATCTTGTGGTGATGCACCGTGGTCGCATTGTGGAGTCGGGTAATTCCCTGGAGATTCTGCGTAATCCACAGCATCCATATACCCAACGTCTGGTACAAGCAGCACCATCACTGGCATCGGCACGTATTCAAAGTGCGCAAAAAGCTGGCTTAGAGGCAAAAGAACTGCTGAATAAGGATCACAAGCGCGATTCTGAGGAAATCATTCGCGTCGAAAATCTCACGCGCGAGTTCAAAGTGCGTGGTCAGCGCGGTGAAAAGAGTGTGCTGCGTGCCGTTGATAACGTGTCGTTTACGGTGAAGAAGGGTACTACTTTAGCACTGGTGGGTGAGTCTGGTTCGGGTAAGTCCACCGTGGCAAATATGGTGCTGAACTTGCTGGATCCGACCAGCGGCAAGGTGTTTTATAAGGGCACTGACTTATCCACGCTGAATGATCGCGAGCTGTTCGAGATGCGTTCGAAGCTACAAGTTGTGTTCCAAAACCCTTATGGTTCCTTGGATCCGATGTATTCGATTTATCGTTGTATCGAAGAACCGCTGCTTGTGCATAAAGTAGGTAATCGTAAAGAGCGCGAAGCACGTGTTGCTGAATTGCTCGATATGGTTGCGATGCCACGCTCAGCTATGCGACGCTATCCGAATGAGCTTTCTGGTGGTCAGCGCCAGCGCATTGCCGTTGCTCGTGCGTTTGCGTTGCATCCAGAAGTCGTGGTGCTCGACGAAGCTGTTTCGGCACTCGACGTGTTGGTGCAAAACCAGATTCTGCAGTTACTTGCTGATCTCCAGCATGAAATGGATGCCACCTATTTGTTCATTACTCACGACCTTGCTGTGGTGCGTCAAACCGCAGATGATGTTGTGGTGATGCAAAAGGGCAAAGTGGTGGAACAAGGCACCACTGATGAAATCTTCTTGCATGCACAGCAAGAATACACGCGTGATTTGATTAATTCGGTACCAGGGTTGGGTATTGAGTTAGGCGAGAATCTTTTGTAGTGCTCACCTGTGAGTCTCAAGTGACATAGGAGAAGCTGTGCTGCTGAAGTGAGGCGCAGGAGCACAGCTTGTACAAGTGTTGATTGATTACATAACAAAAACCACCATATTCCTGGAATATGGTGGTTTTTGTGTATACATGTAGCAAATGTCTGTTGCGTGCCCAAGAAGAGTGAGCTCCTAGGAGGAAAGACCTCCAAGAATGGTGTCAAGCTCAAATACCTGCTGTGGGATCCATGCTTGCAAAAATTCCAATCCTGGGATAACCTGCGGCGCTGGTGGCGCTGGTGGCACATATACAGGGAAGCGTTGGGCATCGACAGCTCCTGCAGCCTGGTCTCGAGGCGGAACAGCAGGTAATTGTGCGTGTCGAGTAATCCAATCTTGATGTTCAGCCACAGGGGTGAAAAACGCGACAGTACCAGGAGTTGCAATAGCGGATTCTACAGCTGCAATCCGTCCACTGGCATCAAGCAGTGGTCCACCAGAATCACCGGCATAGATTTGTCCGCCGGTTGCTTGTCCTTCAATAATGGTCACAGTATGAAGTGGGGCAGGAGCATTGAAAATACGTCGTTGCACCACAATATTAGCCGCGGTTGGAATCGCATTTCGCGTAGCCCCATACCCGATCGCGACCCCTTTTTCTTGCGGATGCAAATGAGAATCACTTAATGCAACAGGTGCGACTGGGGTCGGGCGATCAATCTGAACCACGGCAATATCGTCAGTAGGGTGTACAATTGCGGCAACCGGACGATAGTTTTGACGATCAATCCGAATACCAGAGGGTCCTTCTTTGACGCAATGTTTCGCGGTGAGCACCCACGTTGGGGCAATCACAGTGCCAGTGCACTGAATATTGCCTAATATCAGCAACGCCACAGCCGGATGCGGATGTGGTCGGCCATGTAAGACAGCTTGAGCTGGGGTTGCCGTTGCAAGTACTGCACAGCTCGTGAGTGCCGCAATGATTTTTGTTAGTCGGCGCATGTTTCAAGCGCCTTTTGCAAAACTTCGAGTGGACGGGCAAGCACGACACCGTGCGGGCCGGCAACCAACGGACGTTCTAAGAGTTGTGGGTGTTGCGTGATCGCGTCGAGAAGCTCGTCTTCGCTCGAAGTATCGGATAGCCCTAATTCGGTATACAGCGATTCTTTGCGACGAATAACCTCTGATGGTCGTAATCCAGCTTGGTCAAGTAATGCGGCAAGTTGCTCGCGGTCAAGGACACCATCTAGATAGGAAACCACAGTCACATTATCGGTGCCGTATGTCGTGGTGAGGTAATCGAGCGCTGCCCGGGATTTCGAGCAGTGTTCGTTGTGGTAGATATGAAACATGTAGAGCTTCCAACTTTCAGACAAGAGGCCACAAAGCAAGCGGATCTCAGAGGTACAGTATGTGCACGAGGGCGTTATTGCGCAGGCGTGAGCTCGACTTCAGTTGCCCAATCGAGTTCGTAGCCTTGAGATTTGATCCATTCCAGCGGATTATCGCCATAGCGAGTAATGCCATCAACTGCCATTAAGGTTGTTTCAATGGCTTTTTCGGCATCATCAGCAGTGATCAGGCCTTCGGAAGTTGCAGCAGCAAGTTCGTCAATATCAACGACTTCAACTTGAGTGTCGATATTCCACAACAAATCCACATAGAGATCGCGGGTGGTCCAAACACCTGCTGTATCAACAGCAATGTCAACGACGTCGATATAAAAGTCGTAGAATTTTTCTGTCTGCTGTACGCCATCACGGTAGTGGAAGATATTGATGCGCAATCCCAATTTTGGCAGAAGCCACGATTCTACATACCCGAAAAATTGATGATCCGCACCGCGTGCCATATAGAGACCAAACTCAGTTTCGCGGAAAGTATCGACGCTGCGATGAAAACCCTTCGGATCAATATTGATCTTTGATCGGGTGTCAAAGGTTTCTTGTTTTACAGGGTGCGTGTCGACCATTTATTTGACCTCGAAGAAGACTGCAGTAGGAATAAACGAACAAGTAGTTGCTGCTTTCTCTTGTTCTATCGTTGCCATCTGTCCATCTATTACAGCCACAATTTTTCCCGTCCCAGTTGGCGCAACCGCATTGACCGTAGCTGGCCCTTGTGGATTAATGCCGGTGAAGGTCAAAGGTGTGACCCCACCTTGTAAGGTATCGATGTTGAACCAGTGCGCGCGCATATGCGAGTGCGCAACAGTGCCTGTGCCTAATGCGGTGAAAATAAAACCGGTTTCGTGAGCTGGAATCCCAGGTGTTGGAATTTCGGCAGGTCCTGGGACCGCAATTGCAGTACCTAAAGCATCGTGCGTGCCGCCAATGCAATTATTGGCAACTGATGGCCAATAAAATTGGGTAAATTGAGGTGCACTTTTGGGCAGTTCAATATCGGTAGTACCAGAGCCTTCGAAAAATACGACTGCCGATAAAATTGCATTGCGGAGGTTTTCTGGCAGTGGTGTGGTTTTGGCAAACCAACGCGCACGGTCAAGATACTCTTGTTTTGGGCGTCCCAAACGATCCAACGGGGTATTTCGAGGAGTGGAGGATTGCGCCTGATGAATGCCTTGCTGAAGTGCATGCGGGATTGGCGTATTGGCCAAGTATGGACCGAAATCAAAAGTCTGGGTAGCGTGAGCTCCAGGAAGTTGGCAGCTGAAACACAATGCCGTGGCAACGGCTAGGAGTCTCTTTTTCATTATGAACCGGGTGATTTCCTCAAAATCTCTGGGACCACGTCAAAGCCTTGGCAGAGCAAACCTAGACGACTCCCATGTGTAACATATGTTTATTTCAATCACTCTAGTCCCATTTGTAACATTGTCAAGAGGATGTGGTGCGTAAGAGGAGGATAGTTACGTGCGCAATTGCCACCACCACAGCCTGTGCGAAGCGCCGGTGGGCTATGTGAAAAGCGTCGTTAAGCGCGTAGTTGCGCATTGCTATGTAGTGTGATTTTCACCTATCGCAGTAGATTCAAGTCGCTATAGCTATAAATGTGGAGTAGAGTTATACCGTTAATTTTTTTCTATACCTTGGAGTAAGCTTTTGAGCCGTCCAGAATTCCGTAATGTTGCCATCGTCGCCCACGTTGACCATGGCAAGACAACTCTTGTGAATGCCATGCTGGAGCAATCCGGTGTATTTGGCGATCGTGGCGAAGTCACCGATCGTGTCATGGACTCCGGTGATCTCGAAAAGGAAAAGGGCATCACCATCCTCGCGAAAAACACCGCGATTCGCCGTAAAGGCTTAGGCAAGGACGGCAACGACCTTATCATCAACGTCATCGACACCCCTGGCCACGCCGATTTCGGTGGCGAGGTCGAGCGCGGCCTGTCCATGGTTGACGGAGTTGTGCTGCTTATCGACGCATCGGAAGGTCCACTTCCACAAACCCGTTTCGTGCTCGGTAAAGCCCTTGCTGCCAAGATGCCAGTGATTATTGTCGTGAACAAGACTGACCGTCCTGACGCACGTATTGATGAAGTCGTGGAAGAAGCTCAAGACTTGCTGCTTGAACTTGCATCTTCCTTGGATGATCCAGAAGCAGCCGAAGCTGCTGAGCAACTGCTTGATCTGCCAGTGCTGTATGCATCTGGCCGTGAAGGTAAGGCTTCAACAGTGAATCCTGGCAATGGCAATGTGCCAGAGGCTGAAGATTTGCAAGCACTGTTCGATGTTATTCACAATGTTTTGCCAGAGCCATCAGCAACCGTTGATGCTCCACTGCAAGCACATGTGACCAACCTTGACTCCTCTTCCTTCTTGGGCCGTATCGCATTGGTTCGTATCCATGCAGGTCAGTTGAAGAAGGGCCAGCAAGTTGCCTGGATTCACTATGATGATGAAGGCAACCAGCATGTCAAGACCGTTAAAATTGCAGAACTGTTGCGCACTGTTGGTGTGACTCGCGAGTCCACTGATGAAGCAATGATTGCAGGCGATATTGCTGCGATTTCCGGTATCGACAACATCATGATTGGCGATACCCTCGCTGATATTGAAAACCCAGTGGCATTGCCGCGTATCACCGTCGATGAGCCAGCGATCTCGATGACCATTGGTGTGAACACCTCTCCACTGGCAGGTCGCGGCGGCGGCGACAAGCTGACCGCTCGCGTGGTGAAGGCACGTTTGGATCAAGAATTGATCGGTAACGTTTCGATTCGCGTGCTGCCAACCGAGCGTCCTGACGCTTGGGAAGTCCAAGGCCGTGGCGAAATGGCCCTGTCCGTGCTGGTTGAAACCATGCGTCGCGAAGGCTTCGAGCTCACCGTTGGTAAGCCACAGGTTGTGACCCAAACTATCGATGGTGTCTTGCATGAGCCACATGATCACATGGTGATTGATACCCCAGCTGAATACCAAGGCAATGTGACACAGCTGATGGCTGTTCGCAAGGGGCAAATGACCGCGATGGCAAACCTTTCCGGTGACTGGGTGCGTATGGAATTTGATGTTCCTTCCCGTGGCCTGATTGGGTTCCGTACCACGTTCTTAACTGAAACCCGTGGCGCAGGTATTGCAAACTCCTATTCCATCGAACCACGTCCATGGACCGGTGAGATTAAAGACCGTGCCACCGGCTCCCTGGTTGCTGACCGATCTGGTCAGATCACTGCCTATGCACTGACCCAGTTGGCTGATCGCGGTAACTTCTTCGTTGAGCCAGGTATGGAAGCATACGAAGGCATGGTTGTTGGTGCTAATAATCGTGATGAAGATATTGACATCAATATCACCAAAGAAAAGAAGCTGACGAACATGCGTTCGGCAAACGCAGACGCAACTGTCACCTTGGCAAAAGCACATGTGCTCTCCCTTGATGAAGCCATGGAGTTCTGTGGTCAAGATGAATGCGTTGAAGTAACTCCGAACGTCTTGCGCGTTCGTAAGGTTATCTTGAATGCTACTGAGCGTTCTCGTGCACGTTCACGCGATAAGAAGCGCGATCAGTAATCCTTTCGGTAGTATAAATATCCACCAACAACCGCCACTTTGGTTTCGACCAGTGGCGGTTGTTGTGGTTACGGGGTCTTTGATACCTACTCTCAAAATCTTGGTCGGCGTTTCGATCTTCTGTGAGCAGCAACGAAACCACGACATGCGCCAGAAATCGCGACGCAGACCTCACATCTTCATGAAGGTTCCTCACGTGTTACAATCATCGCTGCACGTCCGCAGCGCACGTATGCACCATGATCGTGCATATACCATCACGGTGTATATAACTTTTGTATGCTAGAACCTATGAAGTCGCTTTGGAGTGGGGTAGCAGTAGCTGCAACAATGCTGCTGTGTGGTTGTGCAGCCGCGCCGGGGCCTGCCCCTATTGAAGATTCAGTTGCTCGACAAGTTCGTCCAGCTGCAAGTTCTACGCCAGAAACCCCTGTGACCAAGCAAGTTTCTGAAGTTGCGATCGGAATTGATCCGATTGAAGCTGGTTTCAATCCACATCTGCTTGGCGACGATTCCCGCTTTACGCGCGTGTTAAGCTCACTGGTGCTGCCAAGTGTCTTTGTGCATAATGAACTCAATACCGACTTCATTACCGCAGTGTCGGAAGAATCTTCTGATGATCCAAATATTGTTCAAGTTATTCGTTACGACATCGCAGAAGCGGCTCAGTGGTCAGATGGCACGCCAATTACAGTGGCTGATTTCGAATATCTGTGGCAGGAGATGCTCAAGCATCCTGCAACGGTGAATCCAGCAGGGTATCGTGCGATTGCTGACATCGATTCCATGAATGCTGGGAAAACCGTTATTGTGGAGTTTTCGCAACCATTTGCACAATGGCCAACGCTGTTTCAAGGATTATTGCCTTCGCATTTAGTACGTGGAGAGTCTTTTGATGAAGTACTTGCGCAGACGATTCCAGCATCTGGCGGAAAATTTAGTGTCCGCTCCATTGATCGACAGCGTGGTGTCATTACCTTAAATCGCAATGATCGGTGGTGGGGTGCAGATCCTGCGCAGGTAGAAACTGTAACATTCCGCGAAATCCGGAATACTGCACAAGGTATGGACCTCTTAGAGTCTGGCCAAGTAGGGTTTTTGGATATCAGCCCAACACAGACATCCGTTGAAGCGTATGGGTTACTCGAAAACACTCAAATTCGAAATGAGTACGCTGACTTTGTCTTAGAAGTGGTGGCCAGCAGCCGGCTGTCCACAGAAATTCGGCAAGCATTGCGCACGTTGATCGATCCGCATGTACTTGCGCGTATGGCGTATGGGCGTGATAACTATTTGGAATTTGGAGCCGAGCAGTTCCAAGACATACATCCACCACAGGCGACTCCTGGCTCGCCAGCTCCGTCAGTTACCGCGGCGTCGTCAGCTGCGGCAGCGTCGTCAGCTACCACGGTAGTCACACCGCCACCAGTACCAAGTACTCCCGCAGACAGCAGTACCGAAGCTGCAGTGCCAGCATCGTCTGTAACCTCCTCGACATCTGCTGCGACGCCAAGTCCAGAAATTATAACAGCAGCTGTTGCGCGTCTGCAGCAGTTTGGCCGCGAGGTACGCATTGGTGTTGATCCAGTCCGCGAAGCCAATGTCAATGCCGCTCGTGCCCTGGTACTTTCACTTCGCCAACACCAAGTACCTGCCAAACTGATCACCCTCGATACTCGCAGATTAGTTCAGAGCAGCATTCCATTTGGCTATGTTGATGCAGTTGTGGTTACAAGCGCCACTAGTATCCCGCAACGGTATGATTGCCCGTATGCTGGCCATTTTGGTTCTAATTTGTCAGGTTTTTGTGAGCCAACCTTCCAAGCTCAACTTGCGCAATACTATGCCGGCGAAGTTGAAGAATCTGTGATCCGCGCTACCATTGAGGCGATAGAACGCGAACAGGCTTACCATACCGTCATCGCACGTCAAATCCGTGTGGAAGTGCTTGGCGACGGTATCCAAGGACCAAATCCTGAATTACTCGAATGGCCACGCGGCTTAAGCTCACTAGAAAGTTGGAGTGTCGATGAATAATCACAAAATCCCGCAGGTGCTCTTCGTACATGCGCATCCAGATGATGAAGCGATTTGGACAGGCGGGCTCATCGCACACTTACGTTTATACGGAGTTGCTGTTCACGTTGTGACCTGTACCCTTGGTGAACAAGGCGAAGTTATCGGAGAAAAGTACCAATATCTTACTGCCGAACATACCGATCAACTTGGCGGCTATCGAGTCCACGAACTTGCGGCATCTCTTGCCCAGCTTGATGCACGCGGAAGTTTTTTGGGAGGCTTAGGGCAGTGGCGTGATTCTGGCATGGTCGGTGATCCAGCCCATGACCACCCACGCGCATTTGTGCATTCTGGTGCTACCGCCCAGGCTCAGCTTCAGCAGCTGATTACACAGCTTCAGCCAGATGTCATCATTACTTATGGCCCAGATGGCGGCTATGGACATCCTGACCATATTCGCGCACATGAACTCGTTCAGGCTAGTGCAGGGGAAATTCCAGTTGTCTGGTGTGTGACCGGCAAAGCGCGGTTAGCCCAAGGTCTCGCATGTCTCGATGCACCAGATTCATGGCGGATGCCTGCCGCTGGAGAACTCGCCTGCGTGGATGATGTCGATTGGGAACTACGCCTTGATGATCGCGAACTCGGCATGAAAATCGCCGCAATGAAAGCCCATGCAACCCAATTATGGATTGCTGATGGCAGCCTGCACCCATTAGCAGAAACCGCCGCCTATCCTGTGCGCGGTGATGCAGAGTATGCACCGCTGACATTTTGCCTCTCAAATATGATTGCCCAGCCAGTACTGCGTTATGAACAATATCAATGGTCACAGCAATATAGCGCTGAAGTGCAACAATCAGTGCTCGAGACTTTAAGGATCGCACAATGAGCGAACACGTGACTGAGAAGCACACCTATACGTCGTTTAGCAAAGCAGAAGCCGCCTTTGGGCTGCTATGGCTGAGCATCGGCGCCGCAATTTCTGTGCTCTTAGAAGTCGTGTATCTGGGGACCTGGATCGGTGGCATCGCGGTGCCGTATACCATCCCAATTGCATTTTTCTTTACCAAGGTGCTCACAAAAACGAGCCTTCTGTGGACGAAACACACAGCACTTGCGCTGATCCCACTATGGGTTTGGTTGGGGGGATTCTTTCTATTGATGGTCTCGCCGCCACTGACTGGAGACCAGCTTGTTGGTTCGAATTTCCGCAGTATTCTTCTCCTCTTAGCTGGTGCGTTGGGCGGTGGTTGGCCAGTTCTTGCCAAGAAGTGACATAATAGAACGAATCCAAAAAATTAGACGAATATGTGTTGAAGGCGGATCCCTAAATGACGTACACGATTGCGCAACCGTGCGTTGACGTGATGGATAAAGCATGCGTGGAAGAATGCCCCGTTGATTGCATTTATGAAGGCAAGCGTTCGCTCTATATTCACCCTGATGAGTGCGTGGATTGTGGTGCATGCGAACCAGCATGTCCAGTAGAGGCAATCTTCTACGAAGACGATGTACCAGATGAGTGGCTGGAATACAACGAAGCAAATGCTGCATTTTTCGACGAACTCGGCTCACCAGGTGGCGCCGCGAAAACTGGCCCACAGGATTTCGACCCACCATTTGTGGCAGCCCTTCCACCACAAGCATAAGTACAATCACTCTCTATGAGAATAAACTCTCACACAGAAGCTCTTTTCAGTGGTGAGAGTTTTCTCTTTTCTTCTTTTCAACTTTCCTGCAGGCAAGGATCAAACATGGCTCGACGTTCATTACGTGCAACGCTTCCAGATTTCCCATGGAACCTATTACAACCAGCAAAGCACGCAGCTTCACAACATCCAGATGGTTTGATTAATCTTTCCGTTGGATCCCCAGTCGATCCCGTTGCCCCAGGTATTCAATTGGCATTATCGGAGGCAGCCGAAGTCGCAGGCTACCCACAAACCATTGGTACCGCTGCACTTCGCACCGCCATCGGCGCTTCCTTGCAACGCCGCTATCACGTTGCAGCCGACGTTCCAGTCCTGCCTGTGATCGGTACCAAAGAAGCCATTGGCTTACTCCCGCTCTTACTGGGATGTACCGGTAGTGTGGTGATTCCTGAAATTGCATACCCAACCTACGAAGTTGCAGCCTTAATGGCACATACGCAGGTGATTCGTAGCGATCGGCCTTGGGAATTAGCCGATCCAGACTCCATTGATCTGGTATTTCTTAACTCGCCATCTAATCCAACTGGTGCCATCCTTGGCAAAGAGCACCTGCGCACCTTAATTGCATGGGCGCGTAAGCATGACGTACTCATTGCCTCTGATGAATGCTATTTGGGTCTGACTTGGGAAGGCGAAGCCTATTCCATCTTGCACCCTGAGATTTGCGAGAACGACTACACCAACCTTTTGGCAATTCATTCCTTGTCTAAAACCTCAAACCTCGCAAGCTACCGCGCCGGGTTCTTTGCAGGTGATGCCGCGATTATTGCTGAGCTCACAGAAATTCGCAAGCACTTAGGGCTTATGATGCCAGGTCCGATCCAAGCAGCCATGACAGCAGCGCTTGACGACGATGATCAAGAAGCCTTGCAAAAGCTGCGCTATGCTTCTCGACGCGTCTTGCTCATCCAAGCCTTCCAGGAAGCAGGATTCCGCATTGAAGAATCTCAAGCCGGATTGTATCTCTGGATGACTCGCGATGAGAATTGTTGGGAGACTGTTGCTTGGCTTGCAAAGCGTGGCATCTTGGTTGCTCCTGGTGAATTCTATGGTGAGCAGGCCGTAAATTATGTCCGAGTGGCATTAACCGGCAGTGATGCAGATATTGCACAAGTCCCAAACCGTTTAGCATCCTAATATGGCCCTGCGGCCAGCAGCACGTCAGGGGATTAGCTGGAAAAAAGTTCGCCTGACTGGTGTTGTCCCTGATTCTGGGCAGTATCTTGCTGCCCAGGCAGGTGATAGCCCCTATCCGCCATTAAGTGTGCTGCCAGCAGGCACTCCTTTGGATCGACCCGTATATGCCTGGGTATGGCCAGGAGTTCCAGATGAACCAGTGCTACCTGTGCAGCATAGCGTGCTCTATGAAAATGAAGATTTCTTAATAGCGTGGAAACCGCATTTTCTTCCCACCACCACAAACGGCAAAATTGTGGTCAATACCTTACAAACAAGGTTGAGGGTAATCCTGAATAACCCTGATATTGTGCCATTGCATCGCCTGGATGTCATGACAGCCGGATTGGTCTTATGTTCGGTAAATCCTGCAACGCGGAGTCAATACCAGCAATTATTTGCCACGTCTCAGATTCAAAAAACGTATCGAGCAACCGTGTCCCGACCATGGACTGGCCCAAGTGGCACAGTGCAGCTGGGAATGGTCAAAGACAAAGGACAACCGCAAGTACGCGTTGATCCTCAGGGGCGAATGACAACCACCAAGGTCACAGTACTGAGTCCAACATTGGTTGAGCTGCAACCAATAACCGGGCATACGCATCAGCTCCGCGTGCTGTGCGCACATTTCGGCTCACCGATTCTTGGTGATGATGTGTATCCGGTGGTGCAAAATCGCAATTTTTATGATCTTTCCACGCCCTTAGCCTTAGAGGCGTGTACCTTAGAATTTGATGACCCACAAACTAATTGTCATTTTCGCTTCACAACCCTGTAAAGTATGAGCGGTTTGAATAATCGTTTGCTCCTGGAAGGCTGAAAGGTATGAGTCGCATCGGTTCCAATATCCGACAATTTCTAGCATTTGGGATTGTTGGTGGTTCTGGCGTGATCGTGAACCTAGCAGTGGTCTATATTGTGCGCAAGCTAGCACGCGCCTTCTGGCAGATCAGCGAGCATGACGCCGTCGCCAATTTATTCGGGAGTCCATTTCATATTCGTTGGTATCACGTCGTGATGACGATTGCCTTTTTCGTCGCTAACACGTGGAACTACCAGCTCAATCGTCTCTGGACCTTCAAATCAGATGTAATGGTGTCGTGGATCCGCGGCTTCTTCCCATTCCTCGCCACTGGCATTATGGCCTTCATTGTCAGCCAGATCGTCGCGACATTACTGATGAATCCGGAAAGTCCGCTAGCATTATCGAGCCAAATTTTCGATGATTCCACAGGCTTCCGCACGAAGTTTTATTGGGCATCGATTGCTGCGATTGTGGTATCGATGCCGGTGAATTTCATTTTGAATAAGGTCTGGACCTTCCGACGAACGTCGCTAGGCAAATAATGCAAAAGCCGCCGAGAGCAGGAAGTTTGAACTTCAAGCTTCTCGACGGCGAAAGGATTGCCACCTTAATTGGTGCTATGCATTCTGGTGTAGTGCAGCATTGAGCTCGACTTTCGCCGATTTCCACGCCACAGCTTCAATTGCACCGCTTAAAGAATTGCGGCGGAACAAAATGTTGTTGCCACCGGATAGGGCAGCGGCCTTAATAGCATCGCCATCGGCAACACCTGCAGCAGTGGCAACACCGCCGCGTGCAATTACCTTTGAACCAGCAGTAACATACAAGCCTGCTTCAACCACGCAGTCATCGCCAAGCGAAATACCAAGGCCGGCGTTTGCACCTAAGAGGCAGCGCTTGCCAATGGAAATAACATGCTTGCCGCCACCAGAAAGGGTGCCCATGATCGATGCGCCGCCACCAATATCGGAGCCGTCGGCAACGACAACGCCAGCGGAGATACGTCCTTCCACCATGGAATTGCCTAAGGTACCAGCGTTGAAGTTTACGAAGCCTTCGTGCATAACTGTGGTGCCTTCAGCTAAGTGTGCGCCAAGACGAACACGATCGGCATCGCCAATGCGCACACCGGTTGGAACGACATAATCGACCATGCGTGGGAATTTATCGACCGAGTAGATAATGACTTGGCCGCGAGCAGCAAGGCGTGCACGGGTCAGCTCAAAGCCGGCTGGCAGGCATGGGCCGAAGTTCGTCCATACAACATTTGCCAGCAATCCGAACACACCATCAAGGTTGAGCCCATGTGGCTGCACCAAACGGTGAGAGAGCAGATGCAAACGCAGATATGCGTCATATGCATCGACAGGTGCAGCATCAAGATCAGCAATCACAGTGGTAATTGCAACGCGAGTGGTCTGACGAGCCTCGTCAGTACCCACCAGCGCGGCAAATTCTACAGGAACTTCGGTCAACTGGGTTGTACCTGCGGTCATTTCACCTTGACCTAAGGTTGGTTCTGGGAACCAAGCATCGAGAATTGTGCCGTTTGAATGAAGAGTTGCTACACCTGTAGCGCGTGCATAAGTTGTCATGAGATGTTAGTTTACATGCTTTTTGGATCGGCCGTTAGGGGTGAAGAAGCTGGCGCCAATGGTGATTGCGGCAAGCACGATCACAGCAGAAATCTGGCCGCGTGAACCTGGATCATTCAAGATCAATGCAATCAAAACTGCCAGCAAGCTCAGCGCGAGAACACCACTGTATGGGTGCCATGCCATCTTGACTTGTGTCAGTTCATTGTTGCGAACTAATTCTGGGTGCAGTTTCATCCAGGTCAATGCAATCATCGCCCATAGGAATAATAAGCAACCGCCAACGGCGTTGAAGAGGAAGCCGAGCAAGTTTGCTGGGTTCCAGTACTGCAATGCTACTGAGCCAAAGGCAAAGAGCATGGACAAGATTACCGAATTTGTTGGCACACCTTGAGCAGAAATCTTTGCGAAAATGCTTGGTGCATCGCGACGCTGTGCCAATGAGAAGATCAGACGCGAGGTACCGTAAATCTGTGCGTTAAAGGCAGACAGCAGCGCTAATACAATGATCAGTTCCATAAAACCTGTGACATATGGTAGATGTGCCATGCTTAAGATCATGGTGAATGGAGATTCTGCAGCGTTGGAAGCTCCGCCAATGCTTTCATATGGCAACAGTGCGGAAATCACGATCACAGAGCCGAGGTAGAAGAACAAAATACGCCAGATTACAGAGCGTACAGCAGTAGAAATGGATGCTGCTGGGTTTTCAGATTCAGCTGCGGCAATGGTGATGATCTCAATACCACCAAAGGCGAACGCAACTGCTAACAAACCAGTTGCCACACCGGTAATGCCATTTGGCATAAAGCCGTTGCCAAGCAAATTACGAGTACCAACGTATTCCGTACCTGGTAGCAGGCCAAAGATCAACAGCACACCAATGATTAAGAAGGCAATAATCACAGCAATCTTAATCAGCGCAAACCAGAATTCGAATTCACCGAATCCGCTGACATGAGCCAGATTGATAATTGCGAAAATTGTGACGCAGATCAGTGCTGGAATCCATGGATCGACTCCGAACCAGGCGCTCATAATGCCTGCAGCGCCAGTCATTTCAGCACCCATCACCATTGTGAGCATGAACCAGTACAGCCAACCTACGGTAAAGCCGGCCCAGTGACCGAATGCTTGTTCTGCATAAACAGAAAAGGATCCTGAACTTGGTCGCGCAGCGGCCAGTTCGCCGAGCATTTGCATGAAAAAGACCACCATGATGCCGGCAAAAATATAGCCTAAGATCACAGCCGGTCCGGCTGCTTGGATACCGACTCCGGTGCCCAAGAACAACCCTGCACCAATTGCGGAGCCAAGCCCCATCATGGTCAGGTGGCGTGTTTTGAGCCCCGTACCCAAATTATTTTTATCTGTACTCATAAATTCAAAGAGTATCTGGTATAGGGGCTCATGCGAAATTTGATTCTAGTTTCCCAGCAAACTCGCAATGATATTGCAAAGATTGCCAATTATTGCGCAATTTTTCTTGCAACCGGCAGAATCGAACCGGCCTCAAGGGTAATTGACCAATCAGATTGCCCATCAATGGTGCCTGCAACATCCACCGTGCCAGAATCAGCAAAATATAAAGGCGTGGTTGGCGCAATGGTGACAGTATTGCCAATAATTACGTTATCGCCCAGATTCACACCATGAACAGTTGAAGAAATACCAATCGAACAATTATTGCCAATCTGTAATGGCTGTGGTTTTTCGCTGATAAGCGCTGAGGAAAGTTGCAAGCTGCAATGCTGACCTACTGTAGTGCCAGAAGCAATGCGACCTTCCACTCGGCACGGACCTAACGTACCTGCATTATGCGAAACATATCCTTCGCGAATGACCATTGTGCCCTCGGCAAGATATGCGCCCAGACGCACTCGCTCGGCTTCTGAAATTTGTACCCCGGTAGGAACCACATAATCGACCATACGGGGTAAAGGATCAATGCCGTAGACGTGGATGAGTCCTCGGGTGCGCAAAGACGTGCGCATATGCTCAAAATTATCAGGCAAGCACGGGCCTTTATTTGTCCATACCACCACAGACAGCTTGGCTACTGCATCAACCATATTGAGACAATTAGGTTTGACCAAGCGGTGTGAAAGTAAATGCAATCGTAGGTACACGTCGTGAGCATCAATGGCTTCTTCTTGCAGATCTCGAATATATGTATGAACTGCTACTTGTTCCACCATGCGATCGTCGTCAAGGCGCACTAAAGATAACAGTCGTGGTGGTAAATCTTGTGCTCCGAGGCGTTCTGTATGGGTATCGAAGGTAGGATTTTCCACTAATTCCGGGGTAGGAAACCACGTATCAAGAACCGACCCATCAAGGGCAATATTTGCGATACCAACTGCGTGTGCACCAATAACCGACATGAGCAATATTCTATACGGTTGCAAGATGCCTTACGCGTCAAGAAACATTTCGCTAAGCTAATGATCATGTTGAATTTGACAACGGACCCAGTTGAACTTACTGCAGCTCTTGTGGACATTTTAAGCCCAAGCCACAATGAAAAGCAGATTGCAGACGCACTCGAAACCGCTTTACGTGAGATTACTAACGTTGAAGTTTTACGCCACGGCAATACCTTAGTTGCGCGTACTCATAGGGGACTGGGCTCGCGTGTTATCCTCGCAGGTCATATCGATACTGTGCCTGCTGCAGATAACCATCCATCCCATTTTGGTGAAAACGAGCAAGGCGAACGCACCTTATTTGGTTTAGGCAGCGTAGATATGAAATCTGGCATGGCCTGTTATCTACATACCTTTGCGACCTTGGCCAATGATCCAGCACTGCGGCATGATCTCACCTTGGTGTGTTACGAGGGGGAAGAAGTTGCCAGCCAATACAACGGTTTGGGACATATCCAGCAGGCACATCCAGACTGGCTTGCAGGCGATGTTGCATTATTGGGTGAGCCTTCAGGTGCAGTTATTGAAGCAGGCTGCCAAGGTTCCATTCGCTTGCGCGTGATCGGGCATGGCGTGCGCGCACACTCAGCACGCAGCTGGTTGGGTATCAATGCGATGCACCAGCTGGCACCGGTGATTAGTGCGATCGCGGCATATGATGCGCAAGAAGTGCTTGTCGACGGTTGTCTCTACCACGAGGGCTTAAATATTGTGCACTGTGAATCTGGGGTGGCAACAAATACCATTCCAGATACTGCCTGGATGTTTGTGAATTTCCGTTTTGCACCACATCGCAGTGTTGATGAAGCACTTGCACACATGCTGGAAGTATTGAATCTTCCAGAAGGTGTGACGTATGAAATTGACGATGCAGTCCCAGGAGCGCGGCCAGGATTAGATCGGCCAGTGGTCAAAGATCTCATTGCTGCAACAGGTGGTCAGGTACGGGCAAAATATGGCTGGACCGATGTCGCACGCTTTAGTGAGTTGGGGATTCCTGCTGTGAATTTCGGCCCAGGAGATCCAAGTTTTTGCCATAAACCAGATGAACAATGCCCAGTTGAGATGATTGTCGATGTTGCGGCAACACTGCGAACCTATCTGGCATGAGTAGGATGAACACTATGAATGAACACACACGCATGCTGCGCGGTCCTGTCCTGCTTCGTGGAACTGATCAACCACAAGCTTCAACCCATGATCAACGTTTGCTCGAAACTCCGAAAGATAATTCCTGGAAGCATAATGATCCGTGGCGCGTGCTGCGAATCCAAAGTGAATTTGTCACTGGCTTTGATACTTTAAGTGAACTGCCAACTGCAGTGACTGTGTTTGGTTCCGCGCGTACACCAGAAGATTCGCCAGTGTATGCGATGGGGCAAGAAGTCGGGCAACGCTTAGCCCAAGCAGGTTTTGCTGTGATCACAGGTGGTGGCCCTGGATTGATGGAAGCCGCCAACCGAGGTGCCCATGATGGTGCAGGATTGTCCGTTGGTTTAGGTATTGAGCTGCCGCATGAGCAAGGTCTCAACAACTACGTTGATGTGGGATTAAATTTCCGTTACTTCTTTGTTCGGAAAACCATGTTTTTAAAGTACTCCCAAGCATTCGTCTGCCTGCCAGGTGGTTTAGGTACACTCGACGAACTGTTTGAAGTGCTATGTATGGTGCAGACTGGGAAAGTCACCAATTTCCCAATTGTGCTACTGGGCACCAAATTCTGGGGCGGATTGGTGCAATGGTTACAAGATACATTGGTGGAACAGGGCACGATTAGTCCAGAAGATTTGGATTTATTCTTGCTTACGGACTCCATCGATGAAGCCGTTGCCCATATTTGTGCGCATATTCCACACTCTAAGGAATCCTAGATGGCAATTGCTATTGGGCTTATCGTATTAGCACTGCTAACAGCGGTCTGTGTGCTAGTGACATATCGCACTCTTGGGAAAAGTTTTGCAGAGGAAATTCAACACTATCACGACTCTCACCCCCTAAAGGCGGTTGAGGGAGTACAATTAGAAGAAGAACCACAACCATAACGCAAAGAAGACGGTGAGATAACTATGGCTGCCATGAAACCTCGTACGGGAAATGGTCCGATGGAAGCGGTATTTGAAAGTCGTAAGATTGTGATGCGCATCCCAACGGACGGTGGTGGACGCTTGGTTATTGAGCTTAATAAAGAAGAAGCAAGCGAGCTTGCTGGTCTTTTGCAGGCTGTGAGTGAATAACAAGAAGTTTTTATGTGTACTTGGAGATTCGTCTATACTAGGGCGAATCTCTTTTTTATCCCCGCTTGAAAATTAAAGGAGCCCATTCGCGATGCTTGCTGATGTTATCGATTTACTCGCAGATCCTATGGATGGATCTTCCTTAAGCGGGGTTGATGAATACAAACGACTCATCTCTGCAAGTGGTCATTCCTTCGATGTTGCACGCCAAGGCTATATTACGTTAGCCCCTGGTACTGGCTTAAAACATAATGGCGATGATTTTTCAATGGTTGCTGCCCGCGAAACCTTTTTATCGCGTGGGCACTTTGCGCCATTTGTTGAAGCCGTATCAACCACTGTTGCCCATGTCCTTGATGATGCCGGAGTGCCGGATGATGCAACACCTGCAATTCTAGAAGTTGGTGCAGGTACTGGCTACTATCTCTCACATGTTTTGGACTCAATTCATGGTGCTCGCGGTGTAGGGCTGGATGCTTCTATCCCAGCAGCGAAAGTCCTTGCCAAATGTCATCCACGCGTTGGTGCAGTGGTCGCAGATGCATGGTCGACCTTACCAATTCGCGATAATTCTATTGATGCCATCACCGTGGTATTTGCGCCTCGAAACCCACAAGAATTTGCTCGGGTATTAAAACCACACGGCGAAGTTGTTGTCATGACGCCAAATGTTGGCCATTTATCAGAGCTGCGTGATCCACTCGGTATTCTTGATGTGGAATCCGGCAAGATTGAGCGCATGCTGGAACAAGCAAAAGATTATTTGGTGCAAGTTGAGCCAAGTCAAACAGTGGAGTTTGTGATGAACTTGGATCAAAACTCGATTGCGACTCAAATTGGCATGAGCCCATCAGCACGTCATATTGCTCCAGAAGAATTGAATGAACGCGTTGCGGCATTGCCATCAACAATGCAGGTTACTGCGCGTGCAAGTGTGACTCGACTGCGTCGAATCGCATAGGGATTACGCAATTTCAAACACTTCACCCCTTGTGTGTCACTCAGTTTTGAGGAAACACAAGGGGTGATTGCTATGCAAAGAATATGCTGAATTAGAGCAGGCTACGATAAATATCGACAGTTTGTTGTGCAATAGTTGCCCACGAGAAGTCTTGTACTGCTCGTGTGCGGCCAGCAATACCAAATTGGTGAGCACGCTCTTGATCTGCAACCACAGTATTGACAGCTGCTGCAAGATCGTGTTCAAACGCTGCTACATCGGCTTCGTCGTAATGCACCAAACTGCCGGTAACGCCATCAACAACAACCTCAGGGATGCCTCCGACATCAGAGGCTACCACTGCCGTCCCACATGCCATTGCTTCAAGATTGACAATGCCGAGTGGCTCATAAATTGAAGGGCAGACGAACACATCAGCTGCAGTGAGGATCTCTTGAATCTTCTCCTTTGGTAGCATATCCTGCACCCAAATAATCCCGTCGCGTTCGGCTTGGAGATCTTCAACTAGAGTCTTGGTGCGTGCTGCAATTTCAGGAGTATCAGGAGCACCGGCACATAACACGAGTTGAATTGCAGGATCAAAGTTACGAGCAGCTTTCACTAAATGCTCGACACCTTTTTGGCGCGTAATACGACCAACGAAAGCCACAATTGGACGAGTCGAATCAACGCCCAGTTCGGTGAGAACAGAGTGTTCTTGGAATGTTGGTCGTGGTTGCCACAATTCAGTGTCAATACCATTGAGGACCACGTGAATCTTGTCTGCATCAATTCGTGGATACGCTTCAAGTACAGCATGTTTCATTTTTGCTGAAACTGCAATAACCGCATCTGCATACTCCATTGCGTTGCGTTCTGACCAAGAAGAAATATCGTAACCGCCGCCGAGCTGTTCACGCTTCCAAGGGCGATCAGGCTCTAAAGAGTGAGCAGTTGCAACATGCGGAATGCCATGCAGTCGTGCTGCGAGATGGCCGCCAAGTCCGGTATACCACGTATGGGTGTGGACAACGCTTGCCCCCGCTGCTGCTTCTGCCATGCGTAAACCGGTGGAGAGGGTTTGGATTGCTGGATTGGCAGTGCGCAGTGCGTCGTCAAAGCTGTGTACGTAAACATCGGCTTCGGTGCGTGGTTTGCCCATGCAGTGGACGTCGACAGGCACAAGTTCGCGCATGTAACGGGTCAATTCAGTGACATGCACACCAGCGCCGCCATAAATCTCGGGTGGGTATTCTTTGGTCATCATTGCAACTCTCATACTGTTCAATGTAGCTGCTTTTGGGGTATTTCGCAGGGTGTTATATCTCGCATTTTTGAAAAACTCATACAATTGTTGAAAAACTGGGATAAATTGAAGGATGTGAGGAATCAAAATAACGTTTTAGCAATTGTCCTAGCAGGTGGTGAAGGTAAGCGTTTGTTCCCGCTTACTGAAGATCGAGCTAAACCTGCTGTTCCATTTGGCGGTACCTACCGCTTGATCGACTTCGTGTTATCGAATCTGGTCAACGCAGGGTATATGAAGATTTGCGTGCTAACCCAGTACAAATCGCATTCCCTGGACCGTCATATTTCCCAAGCATGGCAATTCTCGGGCCCAACGGCTCAGTATATTGCTTCGGTGCCTGCCCAGCAGCGTCTTGGTAAGCACTGGTATCTTGGCTCTGCAGATGCGATTTTGCAGTCTTTGAACTTGATCTACGATGAGAATCCTGACTATGTGATCGTTTTTGGTGCGGATCACGTCTACCGTATGGATCCAGAGCAAATGGTCGAAGACCATATCAAGTCTGGCAAGGCAGTTTCTGTTGCAGGTATTCGCATTCCGCGCGCTGAAGCTTCCGCATTTGGTTGCATTCAATCCGATGAGGATGGCAACATCACTGAGTTTTTGGAAAAACCAGCTGATCCACCAGGTACCCCGGATGACCCTGAGATGACCTATGCTTCAATGGGGAACTACGTATTTACCACGAAGGATCTTATCGAAGCGTTAAAGGCTGATGAAGTCAATCCAGATTCTACGCACGATATGGGTGGCGACATCATTCCATACTTCGTTTCGAAGAATGATGCGCACGTGTATGACTTCTCCAATAACCACGTACCAGGTTCCACCGATCGTGATCGCGGTTACTGGCGTGACGTTGGTACCATCGATGCCTTCTACGAAGCACATATGGATTTAATCTCGGTGCTTCCAATCTTTAACCTGTATAACCAAAAGTGGCCCATCCGTTCGACCGATCTTGGTGAATTGCCTCCAGCAAAGTTTGTGCAAGGTGGCATTGCGCAATCCTCCATGGTGGCGCAAGGCTCTATTATTTCTGGTTCGACGGTGCGCAATTCCGTGCTTTCTACCGACGTGGTTGTCGAGGAAGGTGCAACGGTTGAAGGTTCTGTCTTAATGCCAGGTGTTCGGATTGGTAAAGGCGCAGTTGTTCGCCACGCCATTTTGGATAAGAACGTGATTGTCAATGACGGTACGTTAATTGGTGTTGACCGTCAGCGCGACGAAGAGCGCTTCGCTGTTAGCCCAGGTGGCGTTGTAGTTGTAGGGAAAAACACTGTGGTGTCATAATCTACCTATGACTTGAGAGAAAGCACACCGTCGCATGGCCAAGGATAGTTTTTGGCTTTGCGACGGTGTGCTGTTGTGTGAAGTCTTAAAGTAAAGATAATTGCTGATGCATTATGCATCTAATTTAGTAATGACCACCATGCCAGCGCCTAATGGCAAGCGGGTGACGAGTACGTGTTCGAGATTACGAATATACTCATCAGCTTCACGGGCTGCGACTGAATCACGATCTTTTCGAGTGTGATCGCCGATGGTGCCGTCGAAAAGCATGTCAGGCAAGACAATCGAGCCGCCTACGGAAAGCAGTGGCAAGGCTGCGTCGACAAACGCTTGAATGTCAACAGGTGGAACTTCGCCATAGACGAGTTGATAGGAGTCTTGTGCAAAACGCTTCATAACTGTCAGTGGCGGTGATGGTAAGAAGCGAATATTTGTCAAGGAGTAACCTGCAGCGCGGAAGGCATCTTTGGCACGCTTATGATATTCCGGTTCTTGGTCTACGCAGGTCAAGGTGCCAGAATCTTGCAGGCCTTTGAGGATATATAAGCCAACGATGCTAGCAGCTGGAGTGACTATAATTGCGCTGCGCGCATGAGCTGCTGCTGTGAGCGTTGAAAGGAGTTCGCCTGTCATGGTGTCTGGAATAGTCAGGCCGAACTCGTGGGCATCCTCAAGTGCTTGTGCAAAAGCGGGATGTTGGCTTGAGGTTTGTTCGATGTAGGTACGCAATTCTTCGGTCACGGTTCTAGCATAAAGTGTTCCGCGCATTTGCGGTGGAATGACAATCAATGTTGTGACTGGTGGGGAAGATGATACAAAAAAGTTGTGAAATAGTCAGTATTGACAGTAAATTCACAGCTTCCTAATTGCTATTCATGAGCTTGATAAGGCACCATAGAAGACATGGCTTCTAAAGTTTCCCCTCAATCTGAGACCTTAGCTGGTACTGCTGCATTTGATGCCGGTACCGGTGAAATGCCGCCGTGGGGTGAACTTGTCAAACAACACGCTGACGGTGTGTATCGCTTGGCGTATCGCCTCAGTGGTAACGAACATGATGCAGAAGATTTAACGCAAGAAACCTTCATGCGAGTATTTCGTTCGGTAAAAAACTATAAACCAGGCACTTTTGAAGGCTGGTTGCATCGTATTACCACGAATCTCTTTTTAGACATGGTGCGGCATCGTTCCAAAATTTATATGGAATCACTGCCGGAAGACTATGAGCGTGTGCCAGCGACTACCATTGGCCCAGAACAAGCCTATAGTGTCTCTCACCTCGATCCAGCTTTACAAGATGCACTTGATGAGCTTGCCCCTGAGTTTCGTGTTGCAGTTGTTTTGTGTGACGTTGTTGGAATGAGCTACGACGAAATTGCTGAAACCTTAGGCGTAAAGATGGGCACTGTACGCTCGCGTATTCACCGTGGGCGATCCCAACTGCGGGTGAGTTTGGAAGAACGAGCTGCAGTTGATGAAGAAGCTCAGTTGTTGATTCGTTCCTAGTTGCGTGATCGTAATATGCAACGATCACGCGTTCGGCGATGTCGTCGCGCGAAAAAGAGATTGATATTACGAGATGACAGTGTATCAGCAGTATAAAAGAGATGCTGCTCACTGAGAGATTGCAGCAGTGTTTCGGTAAGATTAAGGGTGAACATGCAAATATTCTCACCTCGACTCGCAAACTGCTTTAAAATGAGGATCAGGACTGAGCGTTAAAGGAGGCGTTGTGCATTACGAAGCGAAGATAGCTCCATATAGCTCTAAAGTTCGCCAGGCGGTACAAAAGTTTACTGTCGTGGACCATCTGAACCCAGAAGCTATTGCAGCGTATGTTGATAATGAACTTTCAGCTGCTGCCGCTCGCCGCGCGCGGATGCATTTTGAGCGATGCGTTGAATGCTGCACGGAAGTGAAAAAACAAATGCGTGCCTCGCAGCGTCTCCGTTCTGGTTGCAAAAACATGCATGCAAGTTCTGAATTGATTGCAAAGCTGCAAGTTCTTGCTGAAGATGCAGCTTGTCACGTTGCCGAACAGCCTGGTCAACGAGACTCATTTCTTGCAAAGTTCCGTGGAAACCTACACCCTTAGGTAAGGTTGAGATTGTGTTTAATAGCGTTGGTTGGGTAGAGATCTTCATGATCTTAGTCATTGCCCTTATCGTAATCGGTCCAGAACGACTTCCAGGAGTCATTGAAGATGTACGTGCAGCAATCTATGCGGCTCGACGTGCTATCAATAATGCTAAAAAAGAACTCAATGGCGATTTCGTTTCTGAATTTGAAGACTTCCGGCAGCCACTGGATCAAATCCGTACTATTCAACGCATGGGGCCAAAAGGCGCGATCACCAAGGTGCTCTTTGATGGTGATGAGGAAACCGTGAATGCGCTTGATCCAAAGAAGCTATTGAGTCGAGAAGATTTAGAGACAGGCTTAAGCGGCAAGCCACAATTGCTTGGTCCAGAGACTCAATCACAACCACGACCGCAACCACAGGTACAACGACCAGCGTCGTCATCTGCGCAAGCGACGCAACCAGCGTCTCCACAATTACCGCCAGCGGGACCGCAAAACCGTAATTTTAGCTGGGAAGATATTGCTTAATTGAAAAACGTATAAGCTCCTTGCAGTTTCTTTACTGTAAGGAGCTTATACGTTATATGAGCTGGCTAGCACTGCAGTTTATGGGTCGCAGGTGCTGCTGTGTTGCAGGTGTTGCCGGTCATCTTAGCGAGGAGCTAGTGCGATTGCACACCCAGACCAAGTGGGCGTCCTGCGAGTGAATCTTTGCGAACAATAAGTTGATCGACAATTGCGCTAATTGCTTGTGCAGTTGGCGATTCTGGATGTGCAACGCTAATTGGAACACCAGTATCGCCGCCTTCCCGTAATTGCGGATCAAGTGGAACACTGCCTAATACACGGACTTGTGCGCCAGTGAGGGTGCTAATACGTTTTGCAACAGCCTCGCCACCACCTGAACCAAAAACATCCAGGAGTGTGCCATCAGGTAGCACCATAGCTCCCATATTTTCAATTACACCAGCAACCGGCTGTTGCGTTTGCAAGGAAATGGTACCAGCGCGTTCTGCTACCTCAGCAGCGGCAGCTTGCGGCGTTGTGACAATCAGGATTTCAGCGTGCGGCAATAATTGGGCAACCGAAATTGCAATATCACCAGTTCCAGGTGGCAAATCAAGCAGCAAAATATCAAGATCGCCCCAGAATACATCACCTAAGAATTGCTGAATTGCGCGGTGGAGCATTGGGCCACGCCAGACCACTGGAGCATTGCCTTCAACAAAGTGCGCAATTGAAATGAGTTTTACGCCGTGGGCAACAGGAGGCATGATCATATCGTCGATTGCATGAGGACGCTCTTGATTCCCAAGCATGCCAGGAATTGAATGGCCGTAGATATCCGCATCCAAGATGCCAACTTTTAATCCGCGTGCTGCGAACGACACGGCAAGATTAACCGTCATTGAAGATTTACCCACGCCACCTTTACCGGACGACACTGCAAAAATGCGGGTGGTGTTTCCAGGTTCAGTAAAAGGAATCACCGGCTCTGTCATATCACCGCGCAAGGATTGCCGTAGCTCACGACGTTGCTGATCACTCATGACGTCAGTAGTGACCGTGACTTCACCGACACCAGGAATCTCTGCGACAGCAGCATGCGCGTTCTCGGTAAGCGTATTTTTCATCGGGCAGCCAGCGATTGTTAAATACAGCACGACAGCAACATTATTATCGTGAATATCAATGGCTTTCACCATGCCGAGTTCGGTTAATGGTTTGCCAATTTCTGGATCTTCAACTCGTGAGAGTGCCTGGCGGACGTCTTGTTCTGTAATAGTTGTCATGCGTGGAAATACTCGCTTATTTCTTACGATTGTGGTCGATGTGTTTCGTGTTGCGCCCTAAAATTGGATCAGAAAGATCTTCTGCAGCATCATTATCGCCAATATGGTGACGATACGCGGTACGCTCCGCAACTTCTTCATCGAGCTTGGCTTCAATTCTTTCTAACATAGTGTGCAAATCTTCAAGCTCATGGCGTAAATAGTCGCGGGTAACCAATTCACCCATAGCTAAACGCAAACCTGCTAATTCGCGCGTGATATATTCCGTATTTGCTTTCGTCTCAAAGGCACGACGACGATCCTCATTAATGGTGATACGGTCGCGATCTTCTTGGCGATTCTGTGCTAACAAAATGAGTGGTGCTGCGTATGCTGCCTGAGTGGAAAACGCCAAGTTCAGCAAGATGAATGGATATGGATCCCATCGCCACCAAAACACACTTAGATTCAGCGCAATCCAAATGGCAACGAACACTGTTTGCCACATCAAATAGCGGCCTGTACCGAAAAAACGAGCGACGCGTTCGGCATAGGCGCCTACCGTATCGTCGTCAAATTTTAAAAATGTTCGCTTACCCAGCAAACGAGGGGTGTCCAGATCACTCATGGGTTACGCCTCCTTCTTCTGGGTCATTCTCAGGGCGGATACCCGTATCGCGCCAATCATCCGGTAAGAGGTGATCAAGCAAGTCGTCTACGGCGACCGCACCAAGCAAGTGCTGATCATTATCAATAACTGGCCCGCACACCAAGTTATAGGTTGCAAAGTAACGAGCTGCAGTTTCTTGACTATCGTCGGCATATAATGGAGGTAAATCCGGATCAAGGATACCCGAGACTAATGTCGAAGGTGGCTCACGCAAAAGACGCTGGAGATGCACGGATCCCAAATATTTACCCGTTGGCGTTGCAGTTGGCGGGCGAACCACGAACACAATTGAAGCCAACGATGTTGGCAAATCAGGATTACATGCTTGTGCAAGTGCTTCAGCCACAGTCGTTTGCGGCGTAAGAATTAATGGCTCCGGTGTCATCAATGCACCGACAGTATCAGGGTTAAAACTCATCAAGCGACGCACAGGTGCAGACTCTTCTGGGTCCATCAATTCCAATAACACGTCAGCTTTTTGGTGATCTAACTCAGACAAGAGGTCTGCTGCATCATCGGGATCCATTTCTTCCAAAACGTCTGCAGCTCGTTCAATATCTAAGGTTTCAATCAGTTCAGCCTGACGATCTTCACTCATTTCTTGCAGCACGTCGGCCAAGCGCTCATCATCAAATTCTGAGGCGACCGTGACACGCTGCGTTTCTGGCAGCTCATATAGCGCTGAGGCAACGTCTGCCGGACGCATGTCTTCAAACTCCGCAATCAATTCAGCAGCAGCATCCGACATACCAACACCAGCGGCTGTAATGCCATGAACATGTTTCCAAGGCACAATAAAGACTTCGGATCGCCGCGAAAATGTTCCACGAGTTTCTAACACCGCAACTGCAGAAATCGCCCAATCGCGAGTACGGGTGCGTTCTAATTCAATATCGGCGATTTCGACTGGCTTCGCATGCAAACGAGGCAATTCAGGATCATCGATATGTACTGATGAACCAACGAGATCACCTAAAATTGCAACCTCACCCGTGCGTGGTTTGTAACCGCGCAACGAAACAGACCCAGAGACCAGCATAATTTCATGAGGATCAATGGATCCAACACGTAACATCGGTAAGAAAATACGACGCTTGTTTGTCATTTCTACGACAAGACCAAGGACTCGCGAAGTATGCCCATTCGGACGCACATTCACGACAACATCACGAACGCGGCCAATAGCATCAGTTTCAGGGCCACGAACGACCATGCCTGATAAACGACCGGCATATACGCGGGTTACATCACTCATGGCCCCTAGTGTAGTCGTATTTCGTCAGGGAACGTGAACTAAGATAAACTGTGACGTCGCACAAGATTAAGGGACAGATCACTATGGCAGAACTTTTCCATTCCAATCCAACCACTGAGAAGGTGAAACCTCACGGTTGGCCGATCGGTACATTTGAGCATTACGAGACTGCGCAACAAGCAGTGCAGTACTTGGACGAACATGGCTTCGATGTCACCATGGTAAGCATCGTTGGTCTGGATTTAATGGAAGTACATCGTATACTCGGCAAGCTGAACTGGTTGAGCATTCTTGTGTCGGCTGCACTCACAGGTGCTGCTATTGGTGCGATAGCGGGAATAGGCCTTTCAATTCTTCAAGAAGAATGGTTCTTCTCGATGCTCATTGGTATTGGCGGCGGCATCATTGCATTGATGTGTGTTTCTGCGATCCGTTATGTTGTGCACGGGCAGAAGCCAATGTTTGTTACTGAAACTGCGTTAGTTGCACAACGATATGAAATTATTTGTGAAAGCAGCCAGGCTCGTAAAGGTCGTGAAATACTTGAGGCGTTTGTCCAACGCGTATAAGTAAAGTTCGCTAGGGTAAAAGCTAAAAGATTGAATCGTTCAAGGAGACGAATACAGTGATGAAACTGCCACGGGGGGTACTTTCTGGTCTCGGTCTTGCGATGTGTACGTTCGTCATTGCAGCTGCTGTGGACGGTCGTTACCTTGAAGTGTTTGAACCGCAACGTAGTCAACGTCCTGATGAATCACGCATCATCTTAGTCACTGTTGAATCGGATCAAGATAAACATTTAATCCTCGGTGAATTGTATCGCCAAGGACTTGAACGCCACGGACGCCAAGTTTCTCTTTCGTTGGAAGCTGTTGGTAGCACAAGTTCGCGATTTCGTTTTTTAGAAGCTGATGCGAATGTTGCAATTGTATGTACCGGTTCATTATTGGAGGAATTAAACCGACCTGCAGCAGCCGAGCTAGTTGCGAAATTTGAACGCGAGCATGCCGATTTTCATCAGCAGCGTGAAGAACTCTATGCAGCAGTGATGGCGCAATTATCTGATCATCTCAATGCCGCAGATCCATCGAATGCCATTGGCTGTCATGATTCGAACACACAACTTCCAGAGCATATTTTGCCGCTGTATCAAACTTCTGTGCTCGATCGTGACGAACGAAATGTGTTAAATATCATTTCTGGTGCAATTACGAATGAGCGCCTTGATGCGATGGTCGCACAATTAAAAAACGGCTCTGCGCGCGAAGTCGTCGCTAAGTTCTTAGATGCTCAAGGTCTAGAGTTTTAACGATTCATCCCATACTGCACGTGTAAGTCAGATTAGTGTAGGTGCACGCTCAACACTCAATCAAAGATCATGCATGCTTTGCGACGCTGCCGAGTCGTGTGCACGTCAAGATATACCGGAAAATTCGTGCACTGGCACATATTCATAAGCTTTGGATAGATATGGCACGTGAATATACATAAACGCTGGTTATCACTACTGAAATAGCAATGATAACCAGCGTTTGTTTATGCAAGATTAGTCAGCGAATGCTTCGTTGAGCAGTGCTTCTTGCTCGACAGCGTGTACCTTTGACAAACCAGTTGCGGTGGAAGCCTGTGCACGACGCGAGATGCGCTTGAATGGCAGCAGGTTCGGGATCAACTCACGCAGATGTTCATTCAGGAATGGCCATGGACCTTGGTTTGCTGGCTCATCCTGGCAGAAACGAATTTCTTCTGCGTTTGGATACATGCTGAAGGTTTCGCGCAAGCGGTTGAATGGAATTGGGTGCAGCATTTCGATACGCACGATTGCAACATCGTCGCGGCTATCTTTTTCTGCTCGCTTTGCCAATTCGTAGTACAGCTTGCCAGAGACCAGCATGATCTTCTTGACCTTATTCACATCACCAATGATCGCGCCATCACGGTTGACGAAGCGTGGATCATTGATCACAGCCTGGAACTTCTTGGTCTCAGTGAAGTCTTCCACGCTGGAGGTGGCAGCTTTCATACGCAGCATTGACTTTGGCGTGAAGACCACCAATGGGCGCTTCAAGTTGCCCAATGCGTGACGACGCAGCAAGTGGAAGTAGTTTGCTGGGGTAGAAGGCTGTGCCACGGTCATCGTACCTTCAGCACATAGCTGCAGGTAGCGCTCGATACGAGCAGAGGAGTGGTCTGGGCCTTGGCCTTCGTAGCCGTGTGGCAAGAGCAAGATTACTGAAGATGTCTGGCCCCACTTGGTTTCACCGGAAGAGACGTACTCATCAATAATCGTTTGGGCACCGTTCGCGAAGTCACCGAACTGTGCTTCCCATGCCACCACTGCATCCGGGTTACCCACAGAATAGCCGTATTCAAAGCCCATGCCAGCGTACTCAGTCAGCGCAGAGTTATAGACCAAGAACTTGCCGCCATTGCCCTTCTTTTCTGCTAATTCATGCAAGCCGTTATATTCTTCGCCATTGGTTGGATCGAAGACTACAGCGTGACGCTGCGTGAAGGTACCACGGCGGGAATCCTCACCTGCCAGGCGTACCAGCTTGCCGGAATTTGCCAAGGAGGAGAATGCAATTAATTCGCCCCAGCCCCAGTCAATTCCGCCTTGGGTGGCAGCTTCCAGGCGCTTCTTCGCGACTGGCGCCACACGTGGGTGCAAGGTGAAGCTTTCTGGTACCTGCGCGTATGCTTGCGCAATTTCGAGCAGGTCAGCTTTGGTGATATTAGTTTCCAAGCCGTGTGGCAGCTGCTGTGCAGCGGTAATGCCTTCTTGCTGGGTAAAGGCTGCTTTTTCAGCTTCCTTCACTTCATTGAACACAGATTCCATTTGATCATGGAAGTCGCGTGCAACCTTCTCGGCATCTTCTTTGGAAAGATCGCCACGACCAAGCAAATCTTCAATGTACTGGTCACGAACGGTCTTGCGGCCTTCGATCAATTCGTACATCTTTGGCTGCGTCATCGAAGGATCATCAGCTTCGTTGTGACCGCGGCGTCGATATGCAATTAAGTCAATAAATACGTCCTTGCCGAACCGACGACGGTATTCGGTTGCCAGCTGGCCAACCCAGACAACAGCTTCTGGATCATCACCGTTCACGTGGAAGATTGGGCAGCCGTAGGCCTTTGCAATATCAGTTGCATAGTGGCTCGAACGTGAAGAATCTGGTGTAGTGGTAAAGCCAATCTGGTTATTGACCACAATATGAACCGTACCGCCAACCGTGTAGCCGCGCAGCTGTGCCAAGTTAATGGTTTCTGGCACAATGCCAAGTCCAGCAAAAGCTGCGTCACCGTGGAGCAACAGTGGCATAACGGAATAACCGTTCTCGCCCTTATCCAGCAAGTCTTGCTTTGCGCGTGCAATACCTTCCATCACTGGGTTCACAGCTTCCAAGTGAGATGGGTTTGCTGTCAAGGTGACCTTAATTTCACCGTCACCAAACATCTGTAGGTGGGTGCCTTCTGCACCTAGGTGGTACTTCACGTCACCGGAACCACCAGCAGCCTTGGATTCAATACGGCCTTCAAACTCAGTGAAAATAGTTTTCAGTGGCTTGCCGACGATGTTGAACAGCACATTCAAGCGTCCACGGTGTGGCATACCGATGACAACTTCATCCAAGCCTTGACCAGCTGCGGTATCAATTGCCGCATCCATCATTGGGATCAACGCTTCAGCGCCTTCAAGAGAGAATCGCTTTTGGCCAACGTACTTTGTTTGCAGGAAGTTCTCGAATGCTTCGGCAGCGTTGAGCTGCTGCATAATGTACTTCTGTTCTGCACTGGTTGGCTTTGGCATGCCCTTTTCCAGGCGATCTTGCAGCCAGGTGCGCTCGTCGCGGTCCAAGATGTGGGTGTATTCGAAACCAACCTTCAAGGTATATGCGTTTCGCAGTACTGACAGTACGTCGCGCAAGGTCATGGTTTCTTTGCCAGCAAAGCCGCCAACGTGGAAGGTACGATCAAGATCCCAAATAGTCAGGCCATGGGTTTCGATGTCCAAATCGCGGTGATCTGGTACTGGCATACCTGGCTGAACCCAACGCAGTGGGTTGGTATCGGCAATCAGGTGGCCGCGAGAGCGATATGCCTCAATTAATTGCATCACGCGGGTGTTCTTATCCAAACCAGTGTTTGGTAAGTCTTGTGCCCAACGCATTGGTGCATATGGAATGCCCACAGACTCGAAGATGTCATCCCAGAAGGAATCATCGATAATCAGGTGGCTAATGGTGCGCAGGAAGTCGCCGGACTCTGCACCTTGAATGATGCGGTGATCGTAGGTGGAAGTCAACGTGACTAGCTTGCCAACGCCAAGTTCTGCCAGACGGTCTACCGATGCGCCAGCAAATTCTGCTGGATAATCCATGGAACCGACGCCAATAATGGCACCTTGTCCCTTGGTTAAACGTGGCACAGAGTGGCGGGTACCAATGCCGCCTGGATTCGTAAGCGAAACCGTAACGCCAGCATAATCATCCATTGTGAGCTTGCCGACGCGAGAACGTTTCACAATATCTTCATATTTGGCAACAAATTCCGCGAAGCTTAACGTTTCGCATTCCTTAATGGCTGCAACCACAAGTGCACGAGTGCCATCTTTTTGTGGCAGATCGATGGCCAAGCCTAAGTTAATATGCTCTGGAACTACGATAGTTGGTTTGCCATCGATGATCTCATAATGGTTGTTCATATCAGGATGGGCCATAATCGCCTTGATCAGGGCATATCCTAAGATGTGTGTGAAAGAAACTTTGCCGCCGCTGGTGCGCTTGAAGTGTGCATTAATAATTGCACGATTTTCAAACATCAATTTCACTGGCATATCGCGAACAGAAGTTGCCGTTGGAACTTCCAAAGACTCGTCCATGTTCTTTGCGATTGCCTTAAAAATGCCTTTCATTGGCTTTTGGCCAGCAGCAGGTAAATCACTAATTCGGGACAATGGTGATTGCTGCATCTTCCGTGCTGTCACCTGTTGTTGGGCAGCTTTTGCCTCAGCATCTTCGCGGTGCTGATCAGCTTTAGTTGCAAAGGCTCCTGTGGCAGGGGCAACCGGGTTGCCTGTAGCTGGTGCCGAGCTGGCAGGAGGGGTTGGTGCGGTTCCAGCTGCGGCAGCGGTAGAACGTGCCTGAGGTGATGAACCACTTTGTTTTTCAAAGAGCGTTCGCCATTCCGGATCTACTGACTGTGGATCGTGTTGGAACTGCTGGAACATTTCGTCGACCAGCCATTGATTTTGACCGAAAGTACTAGCGCTGCTCACGGCAGATGCTCGCCTCATTTCTTTGTGAAAGGTTTGTTCATCATTTCGCAGATTTATAGCTCACTACAGGCTAATAGTTTTAGGCTACTTGCTGCAATGGCATTCATGATCATTTTAGGTGTCTGTGTTATCAGTTTCACAACTTTTTTATAAACAGGTATTTTAAAGGCCGCTGGCCTGCCAGAGTGTGAGATAACTACCCCCGAAAGGATGTAGTGGGTGGGGAATTGATGTGAAGAAGATGTCACCGTGGAGTCGTCGATAAGCGTCAAAAGTCAGGTTTGCGACGTATGATGCTTGTCTGCGACGATTCAAAAATGACCTTATTAAAATATGGCATAGCTCACTTGAATGTATGGCTGTGAACGTTACCTCAGTATGAGTGGGTGGCGGATAGGGGGTGGCCTGAATGCTTAAGATCATGTTCACATAGTGGGGGAGTCTGTGAGGTAATCTTGCATGGCTGCAAGTTAGTGATTGCTAAAAATGCTTTCCAGCAATCCTTGCGGTGGGTTGCGTTTTAAGCGCGAATTTCGCCAGTATGCGATTGAATCGGTCCCATTGCTTTATGAACATGCTTCACAACGGTTCGTGCAAGCTTTTTATTTGCCATAGAACCTGCCACGGCGCCAATGCCAAGTGGCAATAATTTGCCCAGCCAGGACATGTGTAGCGACTTGCGCAATTGCTTCACCGCTAAGGTGACGACTACACCGTTGAAATCGACAAGCTTTGAGGTGCTTGCATGCTTCACGACGCCCATGAGTGAATCGTTTAACAATAATGCCTGGCTAAGTGCAGTGCCTTCCGAACCAAGCAAAGCGATGATCACTAATGCTTTGCGACGCTCCGGATCATCAATATCAACTCCCCGAAGATAACCAGAGGCAACTGCGTAGGTGGCAGCAGCGTCGAGGAAGAATAGACTTTCTGCACTGACTGCCGCAGCACCAGTGAAAAGCCCAACACCTGGTATTGCCGAGGTTAATCCCACACCAGCACCTGAACCTGTCACCGTTTGAATAAAACGACGATCAAGATGTTTTTGAATCTCTGCAGGAGTGCTTTCTGGGTTTTTCGTTTGCAACCAGTCGACATATTTCTTGATGACACCGGACTGTAGATTGACAGCTTTTTCTAAAGATTGAATAAAAAATTTCGCCATAAATCCTTTATCAGCCAGAATCGCATTGGAGTTGGAATCTAAAATAGAAGTAATGGTTGGGTTGAGTTTAGCCATGATGATGTTCTTTCATATTTATTTAGCATTTGTATCTTCTAGCGTAGTGAGAATTTCCGTTACGTGCAGGAATCTTGTTGTGGCGAAAGTATAAAGTCGGTCGATGGTACTGCAGAATGAAATACCTGAGGATGGCTGATGTTGGGGCAAGAATATCGGTGATAGGTCAGTGGCAGGTTGTGAGGGCTGGTAGTTTGTGAGTGAGCAGCAGATGCGAGGAATGTTTCACGCGTGTGCTGTGATGCGATTAGCAAGGTAATAAGTTTGAACGATGCTGCTTTGTTACTGTATTACTACTGCGTCGCTAGTGGCGAGTGTTGGGTATCGTGAAGAATAAAAGTGGTAAAAGATGGGAAGATGAACACTGCGGCCTATTTTTTATCCCGATGCTGATCGTTACAAAACAGATATTTCGCAGGTATGTCATGATTTTGGTGTGTACAGAACAAAATTGAGATAAATCAATGGAGAAAATGTGTACCCAAAGTTCTCAGTTACCGCTACGCTTATAGTTATCTGCAAGTAGCAGTGTCCGTTCCGGCTTTGACAAGGACGTATAGAAGATCATGAGCTTTTTTGAAGATATAGCCAATGCCTTAGATGCAGACGGTATTGAGTCTCGTGTCCATAACGATATTTTGTTCGTTCCAATTTCGCCGGAATTAGAAGTGCAGTTTCATGAAATTGATCCGCTTCTGCCTGCAGCGAATGTATATATTGCAACTGCGGATAGTGAAGACGATGATTTCGACGCAGTATTGACTTCGGTAGTCTTTTCGGTTGAAGATGCAGTGACCACCGTTGCTTCGTATGTGGTTACTGATCAAATTGTCACCGTGATGCGTGATCTGCTTGAAGGCACTGATGAACGCATCGAGGATATTGAATTTGAACAAGGTATCGACTCCGATAACACTGTCTGGGCACCATTGACTGATTCTGGTGTGCTGCGAGTCGGCTTTGATGTTGTCGACCAAAATCCAGTTGCACATGTGTCTTTTGAAACCGTTGGTATTGGATTTGAAGATGCATTGGAAGACGCACAAGAGCTCGCGCTGGAGCGGGCACAAGCGGCTGGCATGAACGAGCGTGAGATCGCCGAATTGCTTGAAGAGCTGACAGATGCCCTGATCGAAAACCGTGTAGAAACCCTTGAACTTGGCGTTTTTGATGATTTCGATAAACTTTTTGATGTTATTTCTCTTGCCGCGGATAATGCTGAACTGTGGGAAAATCAGCTGGGTGCGGTTATTGATGAAGACGAAGCAGAACTCTACGATCTTTTCGGCACTGATGACGAAGATGATGACGATGACGAGTTTTATTTCGAAGACGCAGAAGCGCTTGAAGCCTCTTTCGATGACGAAGACGATGCCGAAGATGCATAAGCATTTCTGCTAATCCTATTGCGCTGTTGACACTCACTGGATTCTGCTTAGGTTTTGCGAATCCGGTGAGTGTTGGCGTTCAAGACCCCCTATAGGCGGTAGCTATGAGTATTGACGTAGTATTCGATTGCGATACCGGCATCGATGATGCAGTGGCATTGTTGTATTTGGCTGGATTACACCAGCTTGGCGAAATTCGACTGCAAGCCGTGACCACCACAGCTGGTAATGGCGATGCCGAACAATGTGCGTGGAATACCAAATTTTTACTCGATCTCGTAGGCCTTGCCGACATCCCCGTTGCATGTGGTAGCAAAAAACCAATAGCGCTCGCCTTGACGACGACGCCAGAGACCCACGGGCCAACTGGTTTAGGATACGTCACGGTTGGTGAACAAGAGATTCGATACGATTGGCAACAACTCTGGCATGAATATCTCAAGGATGACACCTGTTTAATTGTGACAGGACCTGCCACCAATCTTGCCACATGGTTACGTAGCCATCCTTGGCCAAAGCATATAACGCTTATGGGCGGCAGTTATTTGTATCCAGGAAATACCACGCCAACTGCCGAGTGGAATAGTTGGGTGGATCCGCATGCAGCGAAAGAAGTATTTGACGCAGCACTTCAGCGGCATCCAATCACAGTGTGCTCATTAGGCGTGACCGAACAATTTTTGCTGACTCCTCCTGAACTTTCTTCGCTCGTGGAATACATAGGAGAGCATCCTGTAGCTCAGGTTCTTATCGATTCGTTACGTTTTTATTTTGAATTTCACGAACAGCAACAAGAAGGTTATCAAGCTCAGATTCACGATCTTGTGACATGCATGGTGGCACTTTCAACGGCCCAATATTCTGCAACCGCTACGACAGTTGATGTCGAAACAGAATCATCGTTATGCCGAGGAACAACAATTGCTGATTTCAAGGGACATTGGAATCGCGAACATGGAGTTTCACTCGTGACAGATATCGATATTGCGCAAGCACATGAAGAATTAGCGCGTGTTATGAAAGCGTTGGGAAAAATCTTAGCGATGCGCTAGAGTACTGGGATAGTCAGAGTACTTAAGCTACCTACGAGGTGACATAGTAGGTACGCCAAATATATATATTGGCAGGGGATTTTGCCTGCAAGAATACGTAGAGGAACGGATGTCACGCTTACCACTGATTCATAAAATTTATACCGTTGCAGGCACTCTGTTGATTTTCGCAACCTGGTTGTTTTTGGTCATTATTCGTCCAATTTCATGGGAAAGCGCAATTCACTCACCAGCGGCTACAGTGACATTACTTGGCTATCTTGGTGGTGCAATCTTCCTGCTTATGGCAAGTGTGCCGCATCTTCGCGCACAAGCATTAGCGTTGATTCCAATCGCCTTGGCTATGAACATTATTACTGGCCAAGTTGTGCATGCCTTCGGTATTCCTTTGTATTTGGATTCAGTTGGTACTGTTTTTGTTGCATTATTGCTTGGTCCACTTGCAGGTCTTGCTACTGGGATTATGACAATTCTGGTGTGGGCAATGATGAATCCATCGGTCCTTCCTTTTGCCGCCATTAGCGGATTGGTGGGTGTACTTGCAGGTCTTGCCGCTCAACGCAATTTACTCCGTACACCTGTGCGTGCAGCTCTGGTAGGAGGAGGTGTCGGAGTTTTGACTGCGGCATTTGCCGCCCCAATTGCAGCGTTTGTGTATGGTGGTACTGCAGGTCTTGGCACTGGTGCTGTTGTTGCGCTCTTTCGAGAAATGGGAAATTCTCTCCTAGGTGCGGTTACCTTGCAATCATTGCTTTCTGATCCATTAGATAAAGCCATTGTGTTTGCATTAGCCGTGGCAAGTTTGAACAAATTACCGCTGAGTGTGCGAAGTTCTTTTCACACGAATGCCGACATTTCCGAACACTGAGGCATAGATGGAATCACGGTTGCATCCTTGGACGGTCATAAGCCTTGGTGTGGCAAGTTGCATTGTTATTTTTGGGCGCAATGATCCGTATACCTCCGCGTTGATCTGTGGGGTGGCGTTGGCCTGGGGAAGCTGGAACACACGAACACCAGCATTATTGGCAACAGTTGTTGGTTTTGCCTTGCCAGTCGGACTTTCGATTGCAATTATTCATATTCCCTTTGGAGATATACAGATTGCCCCGTTTATTACCAGTGACGGCGCGCGAATAGCTGGAGCCCTCATTATCAGAATTACCGCAGTGATCGCTGCGATATTAGCGTGCCTGACGGCTGTGACGATTCCAGATCTTGTCAAAGCTATGCAAGGCAGTTGGCTCAACCACAAAATTGCGTATTTGTTGGGAGCATCGCTGCAATTTTTACCTCATGCTCGTGAAATTTTGAACAATATTTATCAAGCTCATGAACTTGCAGGTGTAAAAATCCGGGCACGAAATGTTGTTTCGCTTGTGGTTATTCCACTATTTATGCACTTGTTTACTGCGGCACATCATCGTGGTGTTGCATTAGCAGTGTTGGGTGTGGATGCAAGTGGTAAGCGTACTGTTATGCGAGCGATCCCAGATAGCTTTGCTGCTCAAATCATGAGAATCGGTGTACTGTTGGCTGCTTGTTTGGTGGTGGCATTATGAGCGTGCAATGGTTGTTCAGCCAAAATATTGGGCAAAAGGCATACCAGCATGCTCAGCGATTGCCTCATTCGAGTTATTTAGGACCAGATCCAGCGGTATATATCAGTTATCTGCGAGCTACTGTTGCTGAAGAATTGGCATTTGCCTTAGAGCAACGTGGTCAAGAAGCTGCAGCGATGGAACATGTTGTACAGCAGATTGCAACCAGCCTTGGCATTGTTAAACTTTTAGAACAAGATCCAACGAAGCTTTCTGGTGGACAAACTCGACTTGTGGCTTTAGCAATGGTTATTTTAGTGGGTGCTCCGCAGATGGTGGTAGAGCAGCCATGTGATGGTCTTGATCCATATGCGATCACCCGTGTGCTTGAGGTATTAGCAGAATATCCAGGTGAAGTCTTCGTCTATAGTGCTGCAGAGATACCAGGAATCTCTGGGATATGGATGGAACCACCGCAGACCTATGAGTTGCCACAACGTATTCAGTGCAGTGAACCTGGTGTGCCGATAGTATGTGAGCAGTTACAAGGATTGAAATTGCGGCGTAGGTTTTTGCGAGCACCGGTAGTAGAGTTCACAACCCCCACTATTGATCTTGTCCTTCAAAGAGGGCAGGTAGTATGGCTTGCTGGTGCAAATGGGATTGGTAAAACCACCATGTTGCAACAGCTTGCTTTGCACCCACCGCAAAATATTACGGTCGCATATGCAACACAGCGTGCGATTGATCATATTGTTGAGACAACGGTTGCTGCGTATCTTGGCAGTGAGGCTGCAGCAGTTGCGTTAGACCTTGAGCCGCAGATGCATCCATTAGATTTATCTGCAGGTCAGCTTCGTCTTGCACAAATTGCTCGTACGCTTAAGCGCGAGGTTGATCTGATTATTCTTGATGAACCAGATGTGTGTTTAGAAGCCTCGATGGGCAAATTCCATCAACTATGCGCTCAAGCATTAGCGAGACCTTACCCGCCAGCAATTATTTTGACATGCCATAAACAAACTGTCATTACTGAGATTCAACAGTATGCGACGGTGGTGACTGTTCAATTAGGCGGCACTGCGCGAATCGAATAGTGCTTGAGGGGAGTGCATCGGCTGGAAGTGACTGTCGACTACCCATGCGAACATGAACTGGTCGTCGTCGGGAAGCAAATGGACGCAGTCTATGTAATCTTCCCCAACGATGTCCGTAATCCACTGATGGCAGACACCAAAATGCCCTCGGCCATTTTCAAAACTGGCAATGACTAAATAAGCAGGGTTTCGATATGGTTCAAGCACTCGTATTGATTGAGCAGCAACACTTCCAACGCGATAACGCTGCACTTGGATTGACAGCGAATGTTTCGTCAGGCTCGGCAAAGCATGTGTTGGGGGGTGCCATTTTGGCGTATGACGGGTCAATGAACGAGGGTGGTGGATCATTGTTTGAATGTTGCTAATAATTTCATCACGATTCAGACTGTTGTTCGATTTTTGAATCTGCAGCGTACCAGTTGATCTCGTTCGAGAGGTCCAGGAGAAAAACTTGTGTGTGTTCATGGTGTGCACTGTAGCGGTATGGGATAACGTCATACTTCAAATATAGAACACTTGTTCGACAAGTCAAGGGTTAGTTGAAAAATTTTTTCCTGCCGCTGTTATAAGTTTTAAAAGGTGCGAGTAGCCTGAATGCAAACACTATGATGTGACAATGGTGCTATTCTGGCGAACTCTCGTACTCGCGCGATACGCCGAATCTGCCAAATGGAAGTAGTAACGCAACTTTTATGACCAATCCGAATCGAACACCGCAACAACCACAACAATTGCACTCGCAAGAATCTCAATCACGCCTTTCTGGTCTCACTGAATCCCAGGTAGATGTACCAAGCGACGCATCTGCATCATCGCCAACAAAGATTCCGCATGAGATCTATGTACTTATTTCGGCAGGATTTATCATTGCGCTTGGATATGGCTTTATTGCACCAATTTTGCCTCAATTTGCCACTTCCTTTGGGGTTGGCATGGCTGCAGCAGGCTTGGTTATCTCGGTGTTCGGCGGAGTACGGCTACTGTTTGCGTCTGTCTCTGGCAAGCTCGTCGAACTTCTAGGTGCACGCTGGGTGTATGTGACAGGCTTGCTGACGGTTGCCATTAGCACCGGACTTGTCGGTGCAGCTCAACAGTTTTGGCATATGGTCCTGTTTCGAGGCATTGCAGGTATCGGATCAGTAATGTTTACAGTTTCGGCGATGGGATTAATCGTCAAACTCTCACCACCTGATATTCGCGGACGATGCTCATCAGCATATGCTTCTAGTTTTCTTTTTGGCGCAATTCTAGGCCCGCTCGCAGGTTCGTCACTTGCGTTTTTGGGTATGCGTTTACCATTTATTATTTATGGCAGTTTGCTTTTGGTTGCAGCCGCTGTGGTGTATATGAAACTGCCGAAAAACATCGGAGCGCTTGAGCCAAATAATCAGCAACAAACACCGGTTTCCCTTCGCGAATTACTGAAATTACCTGCTTATCGCGCTATTTTATGTGCGAATTTCGCCAATGGATTCGCAAATTTCGGTGTTCGTGTTGCAATTATTCCATTATTTGTCTACGCAAGCTTTGAACATGGCGGCGCAAAAGCCGGATTCGTACTTTCCGCACAAGCTGTTGGAACTGCAATTGCCCTGCAATTTTCAGGACGGCTCTCCGATCGAATCGGCCGCAAACCCCTTATGATCGCAGGACTTAGCACTGCCGCACTTTTTACTGCCGTAACTGGCTTTACGACGCATTTCATTGTGCTCCTAGGTATTTCCATCATTGCCGGATTCGGTAATGGCTTGTTCAATCCGGCTCTTCAAGCAAGTCTGGCCGATGTCCTTGGCGGTAAGCGCAATGAAGGAAGGGCAGTAGCCACCTTTCAAATGGTGGCAGATTTAGGGGCAATTGCAGGGCCAATCTGTATCGGCGCTGTAGCGCAACTATATGACTTCACTATTGCCTTCTGTATTACAGGTGCCGTTATATCCTTCGCAGCACTTCAATGGATCATGGTGAAAGACACATTAAAGAAATCTTCATCCTAAAACGAGGTGAAATGCTAAGTCTCTTTTAAACGGCAGATGCTTTGAGCGCAGAAGTAACAATCCAGTCATCATTGCGGTCAGATTATTGCCGAAAAAGGTACGTGAAAACCAAGGCAATAGTGACGTCGATTCTGCAGCGACCAGCGGCAATAGTTCTGGTTGTCGCATTAATCAAATTACGGCAGCTGGAGACGCTATAGAAATATGCATGTGCCGTTGGAGTAGTGAGGTGGCGTTGGCATGATACAAAACACAAGAGATCTTTTCGATAGTGAATGAGTTGTTGTATTAAAAATCTTTGATTGCAAGATTGCACACGCAGCTTTATCTATAGGTATCTGACCAGCAAATTTTCTGTCACTAAGACAATGCACAAGCATTGGCAAATATGGAAGAATCTGCACATGTCAAGGCTATGGGTCGATTTCTGTAATTCGCCTTTCCCGAATAAATAGCGTACCGTTGATATGCAATGAGTATTACCGATGACGCTACCAGCGGCGCTTTTGAGCTGGATGAAAATTTTGTGTCGGAATCTCAGGAAACTTCGCAGGAAGTCGACGGCCCAACCACCCTTGAACAGGTGCTTGGCGAAGATGACTCCAGGGTTGCGGATACTTCTGAGGCCACCGGCTCTACAGAAACTGTAGACAATGAAAACGAGAGTGCCCCAGAAGGTACCTCCGCTAAAAAGGAAGAAAAGGCGGAAGGCCCACAGTTTAGTGACCTTAATCTGCCAGAAAACGTCTTAAGGGCAGTGCATAAGGTTGGCTATGAAACGCCATCACCAATTCAGGCCCAGACTATTCCTGTCCTGATGGAAGGCCACGACGTATTAGGTCTGGCACAAACTGGTACAGGTAAAACTGCAGCGTTTGCCCTTCCAATCCTTTCGCGTATTGACGCCAAGGTTCGTCACCCACAGGCATTGGTGCTTGCACCAACTCGTGAGTTGGCTCTCCAGGTTGCAGATGCGTTCCAATCTTTCGCCGATCATATCGGTGAACCTGTAAATGTCCTGCCAATCTATGGTGGTCAGGCATATGGTATTCAACTTTCCGGTTTACGTCGCGGCGCTCACATCGTTGTGGGTACGCCAGGTCGTGTGATTGATCACCTGCAAAAAGGATCATTAGACATCTCTAACTTGCGTTTCTTGGTTCTCGATGAGGCTGACGAAATGCTCAACATGGGATTCCAAGAAGACGTCGAGCGTATTTTGGAAGATACCCCAGAAGAGAAACAAGTTGCGTTGTTCTCTGCGACGATGCCAAACAGCATTCGTCGTATTTCACGTGATTACATGAAGAATCCTCGTGAAATTCAGGTGAAATCTGAGACTCGTACGAATACCAATATCACCCAGCGTTTCTTAAATGTTGCACATCGCAACAAGCTGGATGCCTTGACTCGTATTTTGGAAGTCACTGAATTCGAAGCAATGATCATGTTCGTACGTACGAAGCATGAGACCGAAGAAGTTGCTGAGAAGCTGCGCGCACGTGGATTCTCCGCTGCCGCAATCAATGGTGATATCGCGCAGCAACAGCGTGAACGTACCGTTGATCAACTCAAAGATGGTCGCTTGGACATTCTGGTCGCAACAGATGTGGCTGCTCGTGGTTTGGATGTGGAGCGTATTTCGCACGTTTTGAACTATGACATTCCGTCTGATACCGAATCTTACGTGCACCGCATTGGTCGTACCGGCCGCGCAGGGCGTAGTGGCGAAGCTATCTTGTTCGTGACTCCTCGCGAGCGTCGTTTCTTGCGCAATATTGAACGTGCAACAAATGCTCCATTGCTCGAGATGGAACTGCCAACTGTCGACGAAGTTAACGAATCTCGTAAGGCAAAGTTTGCTGATTCCATTACGGAATCCTTAGAAGATTCGCAGATCGCAATTTTCCGCGCATTGGTCAAGCAATATTCCGAAGAGCACGATGTTCCTTTGGAAGATATCGCTGCCGCTCTTGCAACTCAGGCTTCTGCTGGTAGTGAGTTCTTAATGAAGGAACTTCCACCAGAGCAACGTCGTGATCGTGGTCGCGATGATCGTCGCGGAGGTCGTTTTGATGATGACCGTCGTGGTGGACGCTTTGACGACGACCGTCGTGGTGGCCGTGACCGTGATCGTGGAAGTTCTCGCTTCGAGCGTTCTGGCAAAGATATGGCGGTATACCGTCTTGCTGTTGGACGTCGCCAGCATGTTCGCCCAGGTGCCATTGTTGGTGCGTTGGCAAACGAAGGCGGACTCTCGAATAAAGACTTCGGTCGTATTAGCATTGCTGCTGATCACACCTTAGTTGAGTTGCCAACAAATATGCCAAGCTCTGTTTTAGACAATCTGCGCGATACTCGCATCAGTGGCCAATTGATTCATATTGAGCGCGATCAAAACGCAGTTATCCCTGCTCGTGAAGAACGCGAAGATCGTGGTGGCTTCCGTGGTGGTCGTGGTGGTGGTCGTGATGACCGTCGTGGCGGTGGTTTCCGTGGTGGTCGTGATGATCGTCGCGGTGGCGGTTTCCGTGGTGGTCGTGATGACCGTCGTGGTGGTCGTGATGATCGTCGCGGTGGCGGTTTCCGTGGTGGTCGTGATGACCGTCGTGGCGGTGGATGGCGCGATTAACCTGAGCCGTTCGATAACCTAGTTTCATGAAAAGGAGCTTTCAAGCATATTGCTTGAAAGCTCCTTTTCATGATTGCAAGACATATAAAAACTTGGTGCCGTGAAAGAGAAAACTTCTGGCACCAAGTTCAGAGTTGGCAATTAGAAACCGAAGGAATGCTTAAACTGCGCAACTAATTTCTGAATCTGGTCTGAGAACAGGCCGAGTACACCTGCGATAGTAGCGAAAATGCCAACGATAGATGCGATAATAGCCATTTTGTTATTCAGACTCGACAAGTTCTGAGTGTCATATGGAGCTGGTGGCTTTGGTGTCGTGCCAGGAGTTTCTGGTGTGGTTGACACCTGTGGATCTACGCCAGAATTACCTGAGCCGGAGTTACCTGTATCACCCGTATTACCGGTATTGCCCGTGTCACCTGAATTACCGGCATTATTACCATTAGTATTGTCGGTCGACTGGTCATTTTGACTTGGTACAGTCGCGTTCGTGACAGTCAGTGGCAAGCTCGCATCCAAGCTACGATTCGTTTGCGAGAGTGCGTGTGCTGCAAAGGTACCAATTGCATACGTTTGGCCCTCTGCTAACACACCAGCTGGAATAGTGACGGTTTTCGTGAAAGCACCATCACGGATTTCAGCAATTTTCACCCATTGTGCACCAATGAACTTCTTGCTTTGAGCTGGAATCGTACCTGGTGTCCAGTCAGTAGTGTTATACACTACAACATAAACACCTTGAGCCGCACCATCACCGGTATAACCGGTGCCTGAAACCTCAATAGTGCCACCTTTTGCAGCATCAATGGTGGTGGTATCGGCAGTGAGCACTGGTTTTGCCACAATTGGATCGGCAAGTTTCAGCAATGCCTTGGTTAATTCAGTCTCACCCTTATACGTGAGAACAGCATACTTCTTGGTTGGATCAAGAGTTTTCGCAGGAATAGCAAGCTCGTGACTAAACGCACCAGCAGTGATTCGAACCTCTTGTTCCAAAATCTTGGTAGTTTCATCTGCAACATCGACAATTGCCAGCATGACGGTACTCGTCTTGCCATAGTCAGTGCCAGAAACCGTGAGAGTTTGTGGCTTGGAGGTATCGAGGAGCTTATCTTCGACGGTCAATTGTGGATCAGCGACAAGGGATTCACCAGTGATGGTTGCTGATGCCTCCGACGTTCCTGCAATGGAGCTACCAATTTTGTTTACTGCGTAGACTTCTGCAGTCCACGTTCCTGCTGGAACATCCGAGATATCTAAGAGCGATTCGTTTGGCCCCACCTGTCGCACGATTGGATCTTTGCCTTCACTGCGCAAAATCACATTAAAGCCGGTCAGCGCAGCACCACCATCATTATCCGATTCGAGCCACGAAACTCGCGCACTGTTGTCAGTTGCGCCAGGATCAATACGAACACTTTGTGGCGCATCAGGTGCGTGTTGCTCAGGAGGCGCGATCGTGACAGTTTGAGAAAATACTGGTTCAGTGTAATTCACATCCCAGTCATTCGATGAAATGTTGGCACGAACCGAAACCACGTACGTACCAGGTCGTAGATCTAAGAATTCGGCATTCCGGAACATCGGCCCTTTTGTCAGTGTCCGTGCTACTTGCGTTTCACGCTGGCCGTTTGTCACTGGATACAATTCGATGCGATATTCTCGGGCTCGAGTATCGGAGCTTGGTGGCTCCCAAGAAGCGACGATCTTTCGGCCTTCAGCACGTGCGGTCACACTTTCAGCTGGCTGACCTTTGAGACGAATGCTCATCGCGCGATCATATCGACGATCGTAAGCAATCGCCTTGCCTCCGGCGATCGTGCCGACGAGATATTGGAGGGAAGGCTGAAGATCAAAAGAGTTTGCAGGAACGGTGATTTGCTTGCTGAAGTGACCATCGTGAATTTCATCTGGAGCAACTTCAATACTGGTTGCATAACCAAAGGTCTCAACAGTTGGGCGATGGCCTGGGTCCCATGAAGCACGGTTACGAACGACAATATACAGTCCGTTTTGTGCTGCGGCACCGGTATAACCAATGCCTTCTACAACAAAGGTATTCTCCTGTGTTGGGTCGACTTCATGAGGCGTCACAGTGAGCTGGATATCTGCTGGATCTTCGGTGACTGTCAGCGCAGTGGATGCTTCAGAAGCAGGGGAGTCACCAAGAGCATTTCTAGCCTTGACAGTTGCTTTGTATGCTTTACCAACGGTGACACCCGAAACGATTGCCTCTTCGACATTGGCAGGTACCACCTTCGTAATTGGGGCAGTGCCGTCTTCTGGAGTCAGAGTGATTTCTTGGGAGAGCAGCCCAAGACCGCCAGTAGAGTTTTGCCGCCACTCAACATGAATGTTTTGGTCACGAAGCAACTCTAAGACAGGAGCATCTGGAGCTTCTGGAACGGTGACATCGGCAGAAACGGTGACGGGCTGAGACTCCGATGGTGTCGAATATTCAGTGTTCGAGGTCCATGTCACGATGCGTGCTTTGTACGTACCAGGGACCACATTGGTGAAGTATTCGGTGGTGTGAACAGTATTCTTTTCGCTCTGGTATGTGCGATCGGTTGCGGTATCAATCAGCTCGACAGTGTAATGGTTTGCGCCGGTGACAGTTTCCCACGTGATTCGCACAGTGGTGCCATCAGCGCGGACATATACTCCCTTGGTGCCTGCCGGTTGTTGTGCACTGACTGCATCAGTTGCAAGAACCACAGGGGCGGTTGTGCCAAGACTTAATGCAAGGACTGTTGTGGAGCTGATAATGGCTGTACGCCAACGTTTGTTATGCATGTCACCACTTTCTTGGAATGGAGTATTGGAGAAGATAAACAACTTCATCTTATTAAGGAGAGCCAAACCTAACTAAAAAATATAATATTTCTCACATGAAAGCGCATTACCATTACGTCATTTATATATTTGTAAAAATATTACAATGGCCTATTTTGGGGGCAATTTTCATAGGTCGATACTTCGTCTCTATGATCAATTCTGTAAGGCTTGGCTTAGCTGGTGAAAACTGTTGTAAAGCGAAGGTAAGAATGAAGATTCACACGATTGGTATTTTAGTAGCAGTTGCTGGATTGTTGATGCTTGCAGGTGATATTTCTCCAGCTCATGCTATGTCGAATGCGACAAATGCGGGGCGCTATGATCTTGCAGCAAATCATGTTGTGCGCATTGGCTCACCTGGGAATACCTGCACTGGAGTGGCAATTGATGAGCATTGGATTCTTACTGCAGCGCATTGCAAATCAACGCAATCTATTTATGATCTGTCGTTTGGCACCAATAAGTCTTATCGCACCTATGGTGACGGCTTCGTGGTCGCACCAGTTGGTGATATCGCCTTACTCAAATCTTCCAAAGGTCTTGGTTGGCACTGCTATGCCGAAGTAGGAGCATCTTCACCTGCAGAAGGAACCGCAGCTGTGGCCTATGGCTGGGGTAAAAATGAATCCAATAGTTTCCCACAACGGTTACGAACGACTGCTGCACATGTCACATCAAAATATCAGAAGGCAGGTTCACAGATGTTCGTCGCAACCTATGAAGATCCGGCACAAGCGCGTCCAGGAGATTCTGGTGCGCCGATATTCGTAAATGGCCAAGTTCGTGGCGTTTTACATGGCGGACTTTTCGATGCGGAAGCGCATTACACTGACGTTGCACAAGCGTTTGACTGGATTGCTGCAACAATTAATGCCGATCGTAGTCCAGATCAGCGAGTCGAGAATCCAACGGGCAGCTGTCATAATAAAAATCTGATTATTAATCCTCGTGCGTTCTCGGCGTATCCAACAAAACAGATCCCAGCGTGGTTGAAGAATCCTCGATATGAGCAAGACCTTGAGAAATGGCTGCGATTATCAGAACCAGAGCGTGCGAAATTTGAAACCGAAATGGCTGGAAAAGTTTCACCGCTCGATCGCATGTTGATCAATCCTCGTGATCCGTATCCTGACACAGTAACTCTGCCAGCACCGCCGACGACGTCTTCTGCAACTCCAACATTGCAGTCACAACCTGCGAAACCATCTGAAGATACCCAAGTAATGCTAACGACTTCGAAAGAACCTGCACCAGCAGTACCATCAACGCAGCAAACACCTGAAACAGACCACACGAGATCTTCCGCGCTGCAAGGCTGGCAAACTGCACTAATTGCCCTGATCACCGCAATTTTTGCGATAGGTGGACTCGTACTTGCTGTGATGCGAACAGGACTTACCAATGCACAATGGCCATTGCGTGGATAATGGTGATTGCGATCATTATATAAGCTTGACGACGCTTCTGTGCATTCTGATTCCTCGCGAATACGCGCATCAGGGCAGTTGTCGCGGATAGAAAAAGCTGGGCGTTGAAAGATATTCAACGCCCAGCTTTGGTCTCAGCTGCGAAGCGACTGTTACATGAACGAAGTCAAACGTGGCAGCATCATTAATAATGCAACAACAACCCACAGCAACGAGAAGATGCCACCAAACATCGACAGCTGTGCTTTGGCTTTGTTCCAATCAGAAACTGCGAACGTACCAGCTTCTTGCTCGTCGTCGTCAAGCAGCTCTAAGGCGCCCATCATATTTTTCTGACGTGGGCTAATTACGAAAAACAGCAGACCCCATGCAATGACCGACAACAAGATGGATGCATGGAAACGTCCGTCAGACCAGTAGTCGCCGGTGAACATCACAGCGAAGCCAAGCAATGGAACCAGTAGTGAGAGCATGCCGTAGGTCTGAGTAGTCTTGTAGAGGACTTGCATTGCACCCATGGCTTTTTGATCGCCGTCTTTAGCTTTGAGAGCTTTGACTTGGAATGAAGAAATGGCAACTGTAATCGGGCCAAGGAATAGTACAGCAGCAAGAATGTGCAGCACAATAATAATGGAATTCATGAGAATAACTCGCTTTCATCGTGTGCTCGCTGTTTGAAGCGAGCACGTTATAACGTAGATCTCACACATTAGCCTAATATGCACTGTTTGCGCATCACAGCAACATCGGATTCTGCAAGATATAACTGGTAGATGGAGGCCACCTCGGCCAAACGATTGACATACCAACAGCGTTGAGCTCGTAATGGAGGTAACCATTTACTTGGCAGTTGATCAGACTTTTCACGATTTTCTTGTTTGGAAACAGCAACGAGATTCTTTGGATCATTCGCAAAGGCTATTCGAGTAGCCTCATCCCAGTACACTGCACCTAAATCCCAGGCAGCGCGTAAAGGAAAAATATGATCCACCTCAATCGCTGCTTCCTGCTCATGTGGGTGTGTGGCAATTATACGGTCGCTGTAGAGATCTTTGCCGCGGAGCGGCTCTCGTACGTGCGCAGGTGTTGAACACCACTGCTGAAACGAAATCGTGTGATCGTTGTGAAGCTGATCGTAAATTATGGCTTCTCGTGTTGTGCACGATCCAATTCCGGTTGGCTGCCAGCCGTGCCCAAAGGCGTCGCGCTGGTACCCATAAATATTGCCACGCTGTGGAACGGTTGCAATCGTTGCCAGATGTCCACTGCTCTGTGCCAGAACGGGCAGTTGTTCAATAAGGAGCCACGTACCAAAGCCAAGGCTGGCAACCGTGAGCACAAGCGGAACTGTCGCAATTTTCGGTTCCAATGATTTCCACGCATATTTTCGACGCATACCGTATTAGACTCATCTACGGTGAAAAATGGTTCCCAATATTTGAAACGCCTTCGCGTTCGAGTATTGGGAACCAAATATGTGTGCTCAGGTGGACTATCCGCTCTGGTGTGATTGGAACGTGTTATTTACTGTTTGGAGAACTCTACTGCGCGATCAAATGTTTCGACTACCTGTGCCTGCGGCGATTTGGTTGCAAGAGAAACCACGACAGTGATGGTGGTTGCTGCAAGCACGCCAGGCACCATCTCATAAATAACGTCGCCAAGCTGTGAGCTACCCCAAATAAACACCACAGCAGCACCGGTAAGCATGCCACTTAATGCACCCGCGATTGTCAGGCGCTTCCAGTACAAACTCAGCAATACTAGTGGGCCAAATGCCGCGCCGAAGCCAGCCCAGGCGAATCCAACCAAACCCAAAATTGAGTCGGAAGGGTGCACTGAAATAATGCCGGCAATAATGGCAACGAGCATCACGGCTGTGCGCGATAAGTTCATTAAGATGCGCTCATCTGGCTTGCGCTTGGCAAAGACCAAATAAATATCTTCAATGAGGGAAGTTGCTGAAACCAAAAGCTGAGAGGAGATCGTTGACATAATAGCTGCAAGTACCGCAGTTAAAATCAGACCAGCGATAAATGGGTGGAATAACAGTCTGCCCATATCTAAGAAGATGGTTTCAAAGGATGTGCGATCGACAATAGCGATGGCAGGGTCTTGGCCGAAAAATGCCGTACCAATAATTGCGACAAAAGTGGCGCCACCCATCGTGAGTATCATCCACGTAATGCCAATTGTTCGACCGTGTTTCGCATCTTGCGGACTCCGCAGCGCCATGAAGCGGACAATAATATGAGGTTGACCGAAATAGCCTAATCCCCATGCCAAATTACCAATAATTGCAGCTACCGAGACGCCAGAGATCAGTGAGAAGAATTGTGGATTACCAGTTCCACCAGTGTATGGGCCGTAATCGTGGGAGGTTGCCCAAGTCCAAATCGAGCTTGGATCGTCCAAAGCGAATAACGCCATCACCGGCACAATGACCAATGAAAGGAACATGATCGTGCCTTGTACGGCATCGGTATAGGCGACAGCTAAGAAGCCACCAATGAAGGTATACACCACAGTGATACATGCAACAATGAGCATGCCGTCAAGATAATTGCCGCCGAACGTTGATTCGAAATACCTGCCACCTGCGACCATGCCAGAGGACACATAGAAGGTAAAGAACACCACAATAATCAGCGCTGAAATCATGCGTAACGCACGTGATTGGTCTTGCAAGCGGTTTTCGAAAAACGAAGGAATGGTGACTGAGTCTTGTGCCATCTCGCTATATGCACGCAGTCGTGGTGCAACCCACTTCCAGTTCGCCCATGCGCCAGCAGCTAAGCCAATAGCAATCCAAAGCTCACTCATGCCGGTGACAAATAATGCTCCCGGAAGGCCCATAAGCAACCAGCCTGACATATCCGAAGCACCTGCCGACATCGCAGCAACAAACGGATGAAGATTGCGTCCTGCCAATACGTAATCGTCATATTCATTGGTTTGCTGGTAGCTCCAATAGCCAATAAACAGCATTACTGCCATATATATGACAATGGCCAGGATGTACCATGTGTACTCAGTCATCTTCAATCCTTTGCAAATATTTAAAGTTCTATCCTATCGAAAAACCTTTGATATGAGGGTATTGGTGATCGCTGACGCTGGAGTACAAGTGTGCGGCTGACATATTGATGATGCTGCAAGCAGCAGCGTCGTCAAGCTCAAAGTCACGAGGATGTTGCACGATATGATGCACCGATCAGCTGCTTCTGTGATGGGCAGTAGACGATGGATTTGAAGGGCACGAAAACTTGTGCCGGTAATGATAGCGCGATTCAGATTGCGTTATTCCGCAGGATGAGGGTGCGTAAATTGAGATAAGTGTCACAAAATGGTGTAAATATTGAACTTTTTTTACACCTATTTATCAGGATTCCCGCGGAATGGAAATGCCGTTTGGTAGAAATAGAAATATGGCTTCTCATTTACTCCACGCGCTTTGGCTCAAATCCTCTGGGCTGCATCTTTGGGTGGAACAAACCGAGGGCCACAAAATCGTGACGCCAGAGCTTATCGACGCAGGTATTTTCCCTCCGGCCATTGATAGTTTGCTCCGGTCTGTACCGTTTCGGCATCGCGTGGAAACCAAGTTGCTCACCCCGAAAGGTCGCGAGGTTAAACTTGCGATGCCAACGCTGGCCTTTGCTCCAGAAGACGCAGTGAAAGTGTTAAGCACACTTGCATCCTTGAATGCAGTCAATACTCCCGTTGAACAACTTGCCACACTCGCACCAGATCTACAATGGCTGGTCCATCTATATCAAGGTCTGGAATCGTTTGTGCGCGCCGGGCGAGTGACGATCAAGCTGCACTATCAGGATCATCAATGGTATCCCATGTGGCAGTTGAGCACTGGGCTTGGTGAACGCGGCTGGCTTGCGCAGATGCTTGCAGCATGTCCACGAGTGATTATCGATAATTCTGGTTCAACTGTCGCGGAAGATATTGCGGCAGAATTGCCACACTGGATTACGAACGCAATTTTGCGTCCATTACACCTTGCCCCACGCAAGCACCTCTGGCATGAATTTCACGAAGCCTTATTGGCATCTAAGCCACTGAAGCGAGGAAATGCTGCACTTGTCAGTGCGCTGAATAAGTGGAAAGACTCAGTGACAAGCAGTGATATTCAATTTGTGATTCAAGTTGAAGAACCGCTGACTGATATCAACACACATCATGATCAGCTGATCGATCATCATCGTGAAGATGCCACCTCTGATTTAGGCGATGTTGACCGCGCATTGTGGGCCGTGCGTGTGTTAGTGCGGAGTGGGCAAGAGACGCCAATTCCTGTTCGGTTGCGTGAATTTGATCGCGCAACCAAAGCTCAACTTGAAGCCATGCGCAAAGAAATGGCATTTATTGCTCCGAATCTGGGCCTACAATCGAACCTTGCTTTGTATGGAATACAGACTCGCACGCAGCCAACACACGAATCAGATATTCTCAACATTCGCGAACCCGATCATGTTCTCCCAGCGAATACTGTTTCGGATACAACGCTTACAGTCGTATCGCAGGAGTATTCATTCGTATCGCAGGAGTATTCATTTGCTGGCTTTGACGCTATTTTTGATCAGCCAGAAACGCCAGCTCTGCCCGAATCATCGCTGGACGCGCACCAGCAAGAACTGCTCCGAGCACTCCAGCAAGTTCCACACGCTGGCGACTTTGATGTGTATTTATCCACAGAAGCGTTTGTTGAATTTCTTAATAAAGATGTGCCGGCATTGCGCAGCCACGGCTATAGCGTGTTAGTGCCAAAAGCTTGGAGTGTGCATGAGGTTCATGCACTGGTAAATGTTTCTAATCCAACAGAATCTACTGGCGTAAGTGCCGTAGGATTCGACAGCATTGTGAACTTTAATTGGAAAATCTCGATTGGGGATCACGCACTTGATGATGCCGAAATGGCACAACTCATTGCTTCCAAAACTGGATTAATTCAGCTGCGTGGCAAATGGGTGATGGCTGATGCTACATCGTTAAAAGCGGTGCGCAATTATATGCAAAAGCTGGCTAAAACCCAGTTCAAACACCTGCTAGCAAAACGCGATGAAGTGCTTGAGTATCTTGCACTCTTAGATCCGAATAGTTCGCGTGCAGCCCAGTTACAAGAAGAACTCGCGGAACTTGAAATAAAATTGCGCGCAGAACAGTCCTCAACTGGAGAGCTTTCTCGTGCAGAGATGCGGCAACTGATTCTCGAACAAGACAAAGAATCACTGATTGCTTACGAAGGCACACAATGGGAATTAGCGTTGTTAGGCCAAACTACCGCCTTTGAGATTCCCGCACCAACGGTTGAAGATATTCCCGATACCGTACATGCTTCCTTGCGTCCATATCAGCATCGCGGTGTGAATTGGATTCGTTGGATGGCGCACAATCATATTGGTGGCGTGCTTGCCGACGACATGGGCCTAGGTAAAACTCTACAAATCCTGACAGTTCAAGCCTTAGATACTCGTGATGCACTGGAACACGGCCATGACAGGTGTATTACTGTGCCAAACAAAGGTGAACCGCAGCCGGAATATGGTCCGTCCTTAGTAATAGCGCCGACCTCTGTGGTTGGAAACTGGGCACGCGAAGCAAAGAAGTTTGTGCCGAGTTTACGAGTGCTTGTGCATCATGGTCAGCACCGTATTCGAGATGCTGCAGATTGCCAGAAGTTCCAAAAATATGATCTTGTGATTACCTCTTATGGCACCGCAAGCAAAGATGCTGATTTGCTCTCGCAAGTATTTTGGCAACGGGTGAGTTTAGATGAAGCACAATCTATTAAAAATTCTGCGACCCGAATCGCAAAAGTCGTTCGTGCGATTCCTGCAAAACACCGCATGGCATTAACGGGTACCCCAGTTGAAAATCGTCTTCTTGAACTGCGCGCCTTACTCGATTTTTGTAATCCTGGCATGTTGGGATCCGTTTCATTTTTCCGCAACCATTTTTCGAAACCAATCGAAGTCACTGGTGATGAACTCGTGGCGGATAAACTGCGTGCGTTAACGCAACCATTTATTTTACGGAGATTGAAATCTGATCCAGCAATTGTGGCTGAACTGCCAGAAAAAGAAGAAAATATTGTCACTGTGAGCATGACTCCAGAACAAGCAGCAATGTATCAAGCTTATGTGCAGCAATTGCAAGTAGCGATTCAGCAGTCAGAAGGCATGAGCAGGCGTGGATTGATTTTAGCGTCGCTGACGAAGATTAAGCAGATTTGCAATCACCCAGCACACTTCTTAGGCGATGGTTCACCGCTAGTCCTGAAAGGTCGGCATCGATCTGGCAAAGTTGAAGAATTGATGATGATTGTGGACAATGCTCGTGCGAATGGCGAAAAAATATTGATTTTTACGCAGTACAAGGCATTCGGAGATCTCTTGGCTCCATATTTGAGCCAGCATTATGATCGTGAGATTCCATTTTTGCATGGGGGAGTGTCAAAGATACAACGTGATCACATGGTTGAAACCTTCCAAACGCCACAAGGACCACCGGCAATGGTGCTTTCGTTAAAAGCTGGCGGTACTGGTTTGAACCTGACGGCTGCAAATATTGTGGTGCATATGGATAGATGGTGGAATCCAGCGGTTGAAAATCAAGCAACAGACCGTGCGTATCGGATTGGGCAAGATAAAAATGTGATGGTCTATAAGCTCATCACTGCTGGCACGTTAGAAGAACGGATCCAAGAAATTATCCAGGGAAAATCTCATTTAGCCAATAGTCTTGTCACGCAAGGTGAAGGCTGGTTGACTGAACTTGATGATGAGCAGCTTGCTGAACTTTTGACCTATCGTACGCAGGAATCGTGATACGAGAGTATGGGAAAGAACGGATACGGAAGGAGGGCCACTCATGGCGCCACGACGCCCGCGCATTGATAATGTGATTTTTGCGAATTTTCATGCCAAACAATCGATTCGACGCGAGCCAGAACAATTAACGCAGGCACAGAAAATACATGAGTATGGCACTTCTGACTTTTCTCGTGCGTTCAGCCGTTTGATTCTTGCCCGTGCCGAACCAAAACGTCTCACGCGAGGGAAAACCTACGCTTTGGCAGGAGCTGTTGAAGACTTAGTGTTTCGCCACTCTGTGATCACCGCGTCTGTGCAAGGATCACAGGTATATCCTTTTGAAGTTGATATTCAATTTCCAATGCGTACAGCAGCTGATTTTGAGCAGCTGTATCAGAACATCTTGGCCAACCAGCGTGGAATTGAACAACTTCGCGTAGGGAATGCATCCGCAGCCGTCTTAGAGTGTATCTTTGCCGAAGCGCCAATGGATCTTCGATTGCGCTGTAGCTGTCCAGATCACGACGCGTGTTGCAAACACGTGATTGCTACCGCTTTATCAGCATGTACTGTGCTTGATAATAATCCAGAGTTGGCATTGCAGTTACGAGATACCAGTTTTCGAGATATCGAACACGAAGTGATTGCCTACGCTGCAACACAAGCATCGCGAGTGCAGCAGGCGACTCCTGAGGAGTTTTGGAAAGGGCGACCATTGCCTGCTATTCCGAATGTGCAACCGCAACCGGTGATTGAAGATTCTGATATATCGCTCTTGCATCAAGCAATGCGAATGGTCAGTTACACAGGTATTGAGGAATTGCGAGCAGTTTCGGAATTGGAAGATCTTTATTATTACCTTGTACATGAAGCTGTTACAGCACCGAATCAAGAAGGATAACGTATGACACATTTTAAATTTTTGCATACCTCTGATTTGCAGCTTGGTATGCAGCGTTGGTTTCTCGAAGGCGAAGCACAAGCACGATATGATAGTGCTCGTAAAGATGTCATTGCGACCTTAGGCCAAGCGGCAGTCGAGCACAAGTGTTCCTGCATTTTGGTGGCAGGCGATGTTTTTGAACATAACGCCATTGACCCAAAAATTCGTGAGCGCGCGATCGCCGAGTTTTCGAAATTGCCAGTTCCTGTCTATTTGCTGCCAGGAAACCATGATCCATTAACCGCCGACAGTATCTTCCGGAGCGTTGAAAAATATGACAATATTCATGTCATTGGTGATAACGCGCTAATTCAGCTTGCGCATGACGTTGAACTTGTCGGAGCGCCGCTAGTCTCCAAGCGCTCAGCTCGTGATCTCGTCGCTGAAGCATTGCGACCATTGGCTCCAACGCAGAAAATCCGTATCGCTATCGGTCACGGCCAAGTATTGGCTCGAGGCAATGATAGTAGCTTTGATGTGATTGATCTTGGATTCGTTGAGCAAAAGCTTGCCGACGCTACCATCGATTATCTCGCTCTCGGTGATACCCACTCGGCGATGAGCCTGAGTGAAACCGGCAAAGTGTGGTACTCCGGAGCGCCGGAAGTGACTGATTTCTTGGAGTATCCGGCCGGCAATGGTGAAAACAACTCAGGGAAAGCCTTAGTGGTTGAGATTGAAAAAGCTGGTACAGCAGCAAGCGTCAATGTTACTGAAATCGAGGTTGGGAAATGGCGGTTTGTGGCACCAACCTGGCAGGTCAATAGTGCTGCGGATGTTGAAGAGTTTTGCCAATGGTTGGATAGCTTCGAGCATAAAGACACAACTGTTATTAAATATGCCTTGATCGGTAGCGTTGATGCGACGACCATGCAATGGCTTGAAGAGCAGTTGACCAAGCAAAAAGTTCTATTCGCTGCACTGTATCATCGCGAGCGGACGCATAATCTCGTGTTAGAGCCTACCGATGAAGATCTAGCGGCAATGAATGTCAGTGGTTTTGTTAAGCAAGCATGTGAAAGTTTGTTAGATGATCCAACGCCACAGGCGAAAGATGCTTTGTCATTATTATTCAAACTGAATCGTGAAGTAGAGGGGCGCTAAAATCATGAAAATTCACGAGATTGAAGTTCGTAATTTCCGTGGAATCGAACATATATCTATTACTGATATTCCAGATACTGGATTGATTTTATTGTCTGGCCCAAACGAGGAAGGTAAATCTACGATCCTCGAAGCGATTCATCTGGCATTAACGATGAAATCCAGTTCAACTGCGAAAAACGTCAAGAGCGTCAAACCAGTTGATCGTGATGTTGCACCATTCGTCTCGCTGCAGTTCACATTAGGTGATCAGCGCATGAAACTGACGAAGCAGTATCTGAAAAGCGCTAAAACCGAATTGCGGCTTTCCAATGGTACAACCTTGACTGCAGATGATGCTGAGAACTATTTGGTGCAGCAAAGAGAACAGTATCTGGATGATTCGTTATTTACGGCAATGTTTAACCGCCAAGATAAGATGGTGGCAGACTTAGCTTATGCGGAGATTACTCCATTGGAAAAGATGCTCCAAGAAGGCAATGATGAGGTCGATCCGCATCAGGGCAATACTCTGGTAGAAAAAGCGTACTTGGAATATCTGAATTATTTTAAGAAAACCGGCAAAGAAAGTACCCGCGTCGTCGAGCTGCGAACGCAGCTACAAGAGGCTCAAGCTGCGACCGCTGTGCTGCGAGAAAAGTTGCATGAGCTTGATGAAGACGTGGTGATTTATGAGACCAATACGCGTCGGCTGACTGAACTTGAAGCTAGCATTCCAGAACTAGACGCTGAGGTAGCGTTACGACGAACAGAGTCGAAACAAGTTGAGCAACTACGCGCGAATCTTGAACAAGCACGTCATAAGTACGAAATTGCACAACAAACACATCGTACGGCACAAGAAGCATTGACTATTCGTGACGAAGTGCTTGCCACAATGAATGCACAGGCAGCAAAAGTAGCAGAGCTGGAAGCAGCAGTGCATGTTGCAACGGAAAGTGCAGAAGCTGCGAAGCGTGCGCAGGATCAGCTTAAACATGAATATGACGAGTTAGTTGAACAGCAGCAGGCTGCAAAACAGGCAGTAGAAGATGCGACGACTCAACTACGGTCGGCGAAAACAGTAGCGCAAGCAGCTGAAGCACGGCAAAAACTTGCAAAGCTTGCAGAACTTGAGCAGCAACTCGAAGCTTTGGCTGAAATACCTGTATTTGAGCAGGATGCGGTTGCAGAGCTGGAAGATGCTTGGCGCGCAAAAATACTTGCTGCTGAAAAATTAAAGTTGAATGCGCCAACAGTAACAGTTGCGGCAACCGTGCCAACTGATATTCATATCGATGATGCGGCAGTAACTGTTGATGCTCAAGAACTCCAGCGCACTTTGACGGACGAGATGGTTGTTCGTGTTGGCGATGTCACGATGACTGTTACACCAGCTGCGACAACGGCACAGGAGGACGCGCAACAAGCAAATCAAGTATGGCAACAGCTATGTGAAAAATATGATGTTGATGATGTTCTGACAGCGCGCGAGCGTCGTCAAGCATGGGCGCAAGCAGAGTTGGAGCAGCAGTCATTCCAACGTGACAAGCGTGCGATTCTTAGTGAATATACGCAAGAAGAGTTAGAAACCTTATCTGCTACAAGTGATGGTGAGGTTGTCGTAAGCGTTGAGGAAGCAGAATCGGCGGTAGCTCAAGCGCAGCAGGTGCGTGAAGAATTGGCACAGCGCCGTGAAGAATTGGATGCAAAACGCGAGGCAGCTGCAACCTCACCAGAGCTTGTGAAGCTTCAGGAAGTCAAGCTTGAGCATGCGCAAGAAGCCGAGTATTTCACACGTGAACAAGCAAAAATTGCTGAACTAGAACAGCGGCATTCGTATGAAAGTTTGCAAGAAGCAGTGGCTGAAGCGACAGCAGCAAAGGATCGCGCGTTTGCAACATTCACGGTTCGCGAAGAAGAATTTGCGGAACTTCGAGCAGATGAATTGCAAAGTTTGCTTGAAATTGCAGAAGCAAAGGCCACGAACACCAGGCATCAGGTGACCCAAGTTCAGCTTGAACTGAGCCGGTTGCAAGCCAAAATTGAGCAATCTGGAAACGTAGCCACACAATACGAGCAGGCCAAGAGCCAAGAGCATCTTTTAGAGCGCAAGTATCATCAGCAACAAAAAGATGCACAAGCTGCACAAACGCTCTATGAGACGTTGAGTCACTATCAAAAGATGGCACGTGAACGCTATACGACACCATTTGTGACCGAATTGCAGCGCTTAGCGCAATTGGTCTTCGGGCGAGACGTGACGTTTAACGTATCTGAGGACTTGAAGGTTCAGTCGCGTATTGACGCTAACGGGGTTTCGATAGATAAAGCACAACTCTCAGGTGGCGCGCAAGAACAGGTTGAGATTCTTTCACGTCTTGCAGTGACGAAAATGATTGCATCAGCTGGTATGCCAATCTTCTTCGATGATGTATTAGGTTCGTCGGATGAAACCAGGCTAGATTTCATGGGTGCTGCTTTTGATGCTGTCGCTCAGAATCAGCAAGTGTTTGTGCTCACCTGCGTGCCGCAACGATATCAGTCGGTGAAGCTGCTGCATGAATATTCGTTACCAGCGTTAAAACGCCAATCAAAGGCATAAGCACTATGTGTGTTGAATCGTACGCTGCGTAGAGTTCAGGTCTGAGCTGGTTGGAACGCTGGCTGCAAGCCTGTATGAAATCTACGTGAATAGTTACGCGCCGAGTGGGTTGCTGTCTTGTCCTGCAACCTGCTCGGCGCACATGCTTGTGCGACGTCCAAGCTCGATCATAGTTTTAGTGTTCTTTTTACGAAATAGCACTGAAGCATGCAGGAGGTGGACATTATAGCCATTCAAACCTGGTTGTTAAGGCTGCTGGTACATACCATGCATGAAGGCCGGTGAGAGCGGAGTGTTGCGTCAAGAATCAAAAGTGAAGGACATATCAACAAAAAAGTATGTTGATATGTGTAATTATTAACAATGCAGGTAGCGCTGTATCATTATAGGTATGACTGAAGTTAGATGGCTCAATGATGACGAGCAAAAGCTGTGGCGTTTGCTACTAGGTGCCATACGGAAAGTACAAAATCACAATGATCGGATGCTGCAGACCGGGCATGATCTTACCAGTAGTGAATTTGCAGTACTTGTCAGTCTGTCAGAAAGCACGGAACAGCGTATGCGTCTGCGTGAATTATGTGCGAATCTCGAATGGGATCGCAGCCGCACTTCTCACCAAGTGACCCGTATGGAAAAGCGTGGCTTAGTTTCGAAGAGTCGGTGCATGGGTGATGGACGTGGTACCCATATTTCTTTAACCGATGAAGGGCGTCGTCGTTTGATTCAAGCTGCGCCGTATCATGTGGAGCTTGTTCGTGAGGTTATTTTTGATTCTATTCCATCAGAATTCGTTGAACCGCTTGTGGCATGTTTGGAAAAGATTAATAGCAAAGTTGAAGCTGACGGTGAATCATCAGCGCCCTAAGCCAGAACTGCAGTGACAACGAAGAGTGGTTTCTTCAGCATTGACGAAGAAACCACTTTTTGTGTTTTGGTACATCAAAATGTGTTGATGCGACAGTTCTAGCCGGAACGGCAAGCAGTAGCTCAAGCTTTTGTTGCTGGAAAATACGTGGTGTCGCGATGTCTGCCGAGGGACACAAGGGGAGTTTTTCGGCTCACGCGCAGTGCTTGTAGCATCAGCGCGAGGATGTATATGGCACAAAGAATTTGCCGTTGCTGTTCCAGGTATTTTGTATAAGCCTGAATACGTGAATGTGTAGCATAGATGCTCAATCAAGATTCGGCACGAGAGTAGCATTCCAATTTTGAGATGCTCTATGTATGAGGAAACGGGATGCGCGTGGCTGGGTGAAGATATAAAAAGTGCCCTCGACAGGATTCGAACCTGCGACCTTTGGTACCGGAAACCAATGCTCTATCCACTGAGCTACGAGGGCAATACGGTTGCGCTTGGCTGTATGCAAGACAACGAAAAGCATTCTATCACGAAATGTAATGATCGTTCTACTTTACAGCTCGATCTGCTGAAAAACATTGTGACCTGCGCAAAGCGGCACCTTCTCGAATAAGAAGGTGCCGCTTTGTGAGAACATGCTACATGCTCATTGATTAATCTACGATTACGCAGATCAAGGTACGTGGACCATGCACACCTTCGACACGATTCAACTCGATATCAGAGGTAGCAGATGGGCCAGAAATCATCGTGACTGGGCGAATAGTTGCACCTAAGCGATCGATCATTTCTGGAACACCGTAGACTACGTTTTCCATGCGTACGATCACAACGTGGCAGTCTGGTACCAGTGTGAGAGCACGACGGCCACACAGCTCATTTGATTCCAAGCAGATGGTGCCAGTTTGTGCTGATGATACGTGGGAATCGGTGACCACAGCATCAACATCGTTGAGAGTGCGTGGATCGATGGTGCGATCATCTGGCAGTGCCTGACCCTTGAAATCAGCGAATAATGCTGGATCTAAACCTTCTGCATAACGAATATCTGCAGCGTTACGCTCGTGAAGAATTTCAGCGATCTTTGAAGCCAAGCTGTCTTGGCTTGCTTCATGCACGATTGCCTTGTAGTCCAACAGGCGATCGATCAGAATCTCTTTGAGTTCTTCACGCGAATACTTGGAAGTTTCATCAAGATTGTACTCACGAATGATCTCAACGTCTGCCGGCATATTGGAGAGCTGGTGAGCATTGCGAATGCGGTTGAGGATTTCTGCTTTTGCATCCATGATTAGTTCTCCTTCGCCTCGTTGAGTTTATTGGTTGGCAGGCCATTCTTACGGGCGTCGGCAAGCAATTGTTTTGCCTCGTCGGTTTCAAACCAGTGACGGAACGCAGTCTTTGGTGGAACAGCGGTATCACGAACATCGGTCCAACCAGCCAAGAAGGAAGGCAAGTGAGTGATTTTACCGTTGAAGCCACCCATGATGCGGCCCATGAAGACCAGGCGAGTAGCAGTATCCCAGAGCTTTGCAGAACCCCATGTCAACTGCATTGCGCCCATCAAGCCGCCTTCGATCTTTGGCTTATGTCCGGAAACTTTCTTGTGACGCAGTTCCAGCAAGGTTTCCACAATTGGAATCTTCACTGGGCAAACTTCGTTACAACGTCCGCAGAGGGAGGATGCATATGGGAGGTAACCGTTTGGATCGTGTGAATTATCGATACCGGTCAACTGTGGCGTCAAGATTGCGCCAATTGGACCTGGGTAGGTCGAACCATAAGCGTGGCCACCAGCGCGTTCATATACTGGGCATACGTTCAAGCAAGCCGAGCAACGAATGCACTTTAATGCTTCGCGACCAATCTCATCTGCCATTGCAGCGGTACGACCGTTATCGAGCAAGATGATGTGGAAGTTCTTTGGACCGTCGTTCTCCGTAACGCCAGACCACAGAGAGGTATATGGGTTCATACGCTCGCCGGTGGAAGAACGTGGGAGCAACTGCAAGAACACTTCGTAATCACGGAAGGTTGGCAGAATCTTTTCGATACCCATAACGGAGATCAACGTTTCTGGCAGCGTCAAGCACATACGGCCGTTGCCTTCAGATTCCACAATGGTTACGTGACCGGTTTCAGCGATACCGAAGTTCGCACCAGAGATCGCAACTTTTGCTTCCATAAACTGCTGACGCAGATACACACGAGCAGCTTCAGCAAGTTCTGCTGGTTCGGAAGTAATCGACTCATCGATGTGATCCATCTTATTTAAGAAGATGGAACGAATCTCTGCACGGTTGCGGTGAATAGCAGGCACTAGAATGTGCGATGGCTTATCCTCGCCAAGCTGAACGATCAATTCAGCCAAGTCGGTTTCTTGTGCGAAGATACCTTCTTTTTCCAGCTGCTCATTCAGTGCGATTTCCTGGGTTGCCATTGATTTAATCTTGACAACCTTCTTGGTATCAGCTTCTTTTACCAAGCGTGTGACAATTTCGCCAGCTTCTTTTGCATCGCGTGCCCAGTGAACGTGGCCACCGCGTGCGGTAACAGCTGCCTCAAATTGCTCTAATAATTCTGGCAGGTGTGCAACAACGTGGCGCTTGGTGGTAGAACCAGCTTCACGCAGCGCCTCCCAGTCGTTGATCTCGTCGATGACAGCTTGACGCTTGTTGCGAATCGTCGTGGTTGCCTTTGTCAGGTTACGACGTTGAGTAACCTTGTTGAGGTCCTCGTGTGCCTTCTTTGGGAATGGCAGGTCACCGCGCAGGTTGGAAATTTCGGACGCACGTGGTGGCATCGTTGGGGTTCCGAGCGAAACGCTCACAGCATTGCCTCCTTGGAGTAAGCAGCTGACGTTGGGGTCCAAGGATGTTCCTTGGTTGAAGCCAAAATTTCAGCCAGGTGAATAGCACGAATACCAACGTGCTGACGTGAAAGAGCACCCACAATATTCATCAAGCAAGAGGAGTCGCCACCGGTGATATATTCAGCACCAGTATTTTCAATATTGCGGCACTTATCAGAAACCATTGCTGCGGAAGTTTCTGCGTTCTTCAAGGAGAAGGTACCGCCAAAGCCACAGCATTCCTCTTTATTTGGAAGGTCAAGCAGTTCCAAGCCCTCCACATTCTGGAGCAAACGGTATGGGCGATCGCCAAGCTTCAAGAAACGTAAACCATGGCAGGATGGGTGATATGTAACCTTGTGGGGGAAGAATGCGCCTACGTTTTCCACACCAGCTACGTCGATGAGGAATTCAGGAAGGTCCAAAGTCTTCTTTGCAGCTTTAGCTGCGCCATCTGCTAAGCCGGCTTTGCCATAACGCTTGGCGACGTGCTCATGCTGTTCGCGCACCGCGCCCACGCAAGAACCAGAAGGGGAGACGACGAAATCAATGGAGTCGTCTTCGAAAGCGTCAACGTAGTTCTCGATCATGCCAACGGCTTCTTTTTGATAGCCGGTGTTGACATGCATCTGACCACAGCAGGTCTGCTTCTCTGGGAATACTACTTCGTAACCCAAGCGGGAAAGAAGTAGAGCAGTAGCTTTGGACGCATCGGGGAACATAGCGTCGCCGATACAGGTGGAAAAGAGCGCAACTCTCATTGTGGTTATTGCTCCTATCTTTGTATGAGTAAAGTTCGCAATCTACACGCCTCTCACCCGGTGTGTATCGAAGGTGATAGTGACTCACCGCGTTCTAGAACGGGAAAGTAGACGTAAGTATTCAAAACTTCCGTACTCTCACATAATTGCAAGCGCGAGGCGAAAAAGATCTAGCTACTAATTTACCCTAAAAATTGTGGGTATGGGTAACTGAAAAGGTTTGGAAAGTTGCCGTCTAGCTGGAGATATATACGAAACATTAGTGTTTCATAAATACTGATTGTGTGCGATTCGACTTAGGGTTGGCTATAAACTGCAGGTGTGTAGTTGTCATCTGGAGCGAATGAAAAATAAATGCGTCAAAAATTTCCGATGTTGAATATGGTTGTTATTTGGGTTCTGTAGTTGTGGTACTTTTAAGCAAGAAAAAACATCCACCCGTATTCCCCCGAAAGAGGGGAATACGGGTGGATGTGAAAAATAACTTTTCGTCCGGTTTAGTTCACGACAGGAATCATGAAGCTCAAGATGTCGGACTGGAGGTAGACCAGGCTGCAAACTACCAAGAGCAAGCCGAAGGACCAGCCAACAACAGCCTTGAAAATCTCGGACTCACGGCCTTCGTAATCAACAGCGGTAGCTGCAATTGCCAATGACTGAGGGGAGATCATCTTACCAACGACACCGCCAGTGGTATTTGCGGCAAGCATCAGGTCAGGATTAATGCCAGCACCTTGCGCAGCGGTTAGCTGCATCTTGCCGAACAGAGCGTTTGCAGAAGTGTCAGAGCCGGTCACAGCGGTACCAACCCAACCAAGGGAAGGAGCCAAGAATGCGTAAACGCCGCCGAGAGAAGCAACATACTCACCAATTGCAACGGTTTGTCCAGAGTAGTTCATAACGTATGCCAAGCCCAGCACCAGGCCAATGGTTACTGCGGACCAGCGCATACGGTACAGGGTGTGGCTAAACTCGTTAACAACTGCGCCGGCAGTCAGTGGGTACTTACCGTTTTCGTTGAAAATCATGTAGATGATGGACACGATAATGCCAGAGAACAGCAGTAGGGTGCCTGGGTTGCGAAGCAATTCAAGGGAGTAAGCAGATTTGATTGGCTCACCTTGTGCATTGACGAGGCGTTCTGCGAGCAGTGGCCAATCGAGGGTGATCTTTGCCTGGGTCAACAGGGTCTTGATTGGGCCTTGCAGGTTTGCAATACCGAAGATGAAGGTCACAACTGCATATGGCATCAGTGCCATCCAGATGCGAATGCCTGGCAGCTCTTCCTTGGTTGCTGCAGGTGGCAGATCCATGCGGGCGCGCATTTCTTCGATACCGCGTGGGTTCCAGAAGCGCAGGAAGATGAATGCAGCACCAAGGGAAACGATACATGCAACAACGTCGGTGAGCTGGTATGCGAAGTAGTTCGACGTTGCCCACTGTGCGACAGCGAAGGAGATACCGATGATTAAGCCAGGGATCCAAGCTTCCTTTACACCCTTGAAACCATCCAAGATGAAGAGCAGTAAGATTGGCACAAATACTGCGATCAGTGGTGCTTGGTGACCAACGATTGCTGCAATGTTCATGGTTTGTTCGGTGCTACGACCAGCAACAGCGCCAACGGTGGTAATTGGAATAGCAACAGCGCCGAATGCCACTGGTGCGGTATTGGCAAGCAATACGACGGTGGCGGCCTTCAGTGGTTTGATGCCAAGAGCAAGAATCATGGTTGCGGTAATTGCAACTGGTGCACCGAATCCGGCGAGAGCTTCAAGCAAGCCACCGAAACAGAATGCGATCAAGATTGCCTGAATACGGACATCGCCGTCGCCAAGCTTGTCGAAGGTGCGGCGCAAATCCTCGAAGCGGCCGGATGCAACGGTGATTTGGTAGAACCAAATCGCAGTCATGATCACCCAGACGACCGGCATGATACCAAACAAGGAACCACGCAAGGTTGCCATCAGGGCGAGATCAAGCGGCATATGGAAACCGAAGATTGCCACCACGATTGCGGTCAGGGTTGCGACAGCTGCCGAAACGTGTGCGCTCGCTTTCATACCAATGAGCATGACAAAGAATGCGAGCAATGGAATAGTCGCCACCAGCGCAGAAAGGCCGAGACTACCTCCAACTGCATCGGTTACAGCGGTAAAGGTATTCACTGCAACTCCTTACTGTAGAAATGTATAGAAACTAAACGAGAGTCAGAACGGGCAAATAATCGTTGCGAAACGCCTGAGTGTATCAGGGTGCAATCGCTCCGTTGCAAAATCTTTTCTTAAAAAGGTCAGTGCATAACCACAGAGCTTTTGAATGGGAAACATCCATCGGTTCTGTCAAAAAGATTTTCTCTAACTATATAGAGTGGCCTATGGGATCATATTCGTGAAATCGAGAATTTAAGTACGAATGCTCCATAACATATAAAGATGTAACTTCGCGGTCACAGTGGTTATTGGCTGCAATGTTTCATGAGCAGGAGATTTGAAAGTGATCTATTTATGTGAGTTACGTCAATGTTGAATGTACTGTTCAACACACCCCTTAAAGTTTCGTGACGTAGATCACGTCAATTGTGATGAAACTTTCCCCTGAATTACCCCCGTTTTTTATCCTATTGTTACTAACGATGCATTGTTCGGGAACTGTTTTTTCTGTGAATACGAGTGAAATTGTGCAAGATTGTGATGATTGTTGTTGTCGTCACTATCATGACGTACATAGGCGGGTGTAGGTTCCATATGGTTATTACGACTTCCGTCGGCTGTTTTTGCGATACAAGGCTTAAGCACTTCAAAAAGAATATGTCTCCAAGATATGTCTAACTCGGGGGTACGAGGTTTGTGAGTGTGTGGCAGTTTTCGTTTGCTACTGGTCCTGATAGCTGCGTGGTGGTGCTGATAAGTGCTGTTGCAGCAGTAATTCGGAAGTCTTGGTGTGTATTTGCAGCGGCTTTATCCTTATTGGCGGACAATATCTTCTGCACCTAAGTCGTAAGTTCATTATGCTATGCGATAGAATGACAGGTTATGACTCCTGCAGATCTTTCTTCATTCATTAAAGACGTCGCCACCACACAACTGGCCGAACGCGGTCTTGATGTTGCCGCACTTCCAGAAACGGTTGTGGTTGAGCGCCCACGAAATCCAGAACACGGCGATTACGCAACCAATATTGCGCTGCAAGTTGCAAAAAAAGTTGGTATGAACCCACGCGAACTCGCGCAAGTGTTAGCAGATGCCTTGAGTCAGTCGGCAGCTATTGAGGTCGCAGAGATTGCAGGACCAGGATTTTTAAATATTCGCTTGGCAGCTGATGCGCAGGGCAAGATTGTTGCTGACGTTTTGGCTGCAGGGGATGCATATGGCCATTCTGATATCTATGCAGACAAGGTAGTCAACCTGGAATTTGTGTCGGCTAACCCAACTGGCCCAATTCACCTTGGCGGTACGCGCTGGGCTGCAGTTGGCGACTCCTTGGGACGCGTCTTAGCTGCTACAGGCGCAACGGTCACTCGTGAGTACTACTTTAATGATCACGGTCGCCAGATCGATCGTTTCACCAATTCACTGGTTGCCGCTGCACAAGGCCTGCCAACTCCAGAAGATGGTTACGGCGGAGAATATATCCACGATATCGCCCAGACTGTGGTTGCTGCAGTCCCAGGCATTTTAGAGCTTGACGACGCCGAAATGCGCGAAACCTTCCGGGCTCACGGAGTTGAGCTGATGTTTGCTCATATCAAGTCGTCGTTGCATGAATTCGGTACTGATTTTGATGTGTACTTCCATGAGAATTCTCTGTTTGAATCAGGTGCCGTGGATCGTGCAATTGAAAAACTCAAAGAAAACGATAACCTGTATTTCAATGAGGGTGCATGGTGGTTACGGTCAAGCAATTATGGCGATGATAAAGACCGCGTTGTGATTAAATCTGATGGTGACGCTGCCTATATTGCCGGCGATATTGCTTATGTTGCCGATAAGTTTGAGCGTGGCCACAACTTAGCGATTTATATGCTCGGTGCTGATCACCACGGTTATATTTCTCGTCTGCGTGCTGCTGCCGCCGCACTTGGCTACGACCCAGCATCTGTGGAAGTCTTAATTGGTCAAATGGTCAATCTGGTTAAAGATGGCGAAGCAGTACGCATGAGTAAGCGTGCCGGTACGGTAATCACCTTGGATGACTTAGTTGAAGCAATTGGCATTGACGGTGCACGCTATGCCATGATTCGTTCTTCGACCGATTCTTCGTTGGATATTGACCTTGCATTATGGACATCCCAATCTTCAGATAATCCGGTCTATTACGTGCAATACGGACATGCGCGGTTGTGCTCGATTGCACGCAAGGCTGCTGAATTGAACGTGGAATATTCTACTGACAATTTAGACTTGCTGACGCATGAGCGTGAAGGTGATCTTATTCGGACAATTGGCGAATTCCCAGCGATTGTGCAGGCAGCTGCCACACTGCGAGAACCACATCGCGTGGCACGTTATGCTGAAGAACTGGCGGCAACCTTCCATAAGTTCTATGACTCTTGCCAGATTCTGCCGAAATCAGACGAGACTGTGGAGCCAATTCATGCTGCACGTCTAGCATTGGCAACTGCGACACGTCAGGTACTTGCGAACGCTTTGAATCTCGTTGGAGTCAGCGCGCCAGAACGCATGTAAGATTTCGCTGCCTTTATTTCTTCGTGTCTAGAGCAAAGTTTAGATGTGAAGAAATAAAGGCAGTTTCTTATATATTCAACGCCTACAGATGTGAGACTGAAGTCTGCATACGTGGGAAAATAGCGAGAATAGTGCGCAAGATTGCAAATATGCACTTGCGAGCATTCTTCTTTTCATACACAGCAATAATGAACGTGCTGCGTTCTAGATACGACAGTACCTTTTGAAGGAAACCATCATGAGTTTTAATGGATTACCCGCACACGTGTGGCCTCGCAATGCAACACGTACTGCTGATGGAGCAGTGGCGATTGGAGGTGTTGATCTTCGTGATATTGCTGCTGAGTTTGGGACTCCAGTGATGGTCGTCGATGAAGATGATTTTCGATCGCGTTGTCGTGATATGGCCCAAGCCTTTGGCGGGGGAGAACATGTTCACTATGCTTCCAAGGCATTTTTAACGTCTCGGATTGCCAAGTGGGTTCATGAGGAAGGTCTTGCATTAGATATTGCTTCTCACGGCGAATTACAAGTTGCCATCCATGCAGGTTTTCCTGCACAGCTTATTGCAGCGCATGGGAATAATAAAGATCGCAATTTCTTATCTGCGTGCGTACAAGAAGGTGTTGGACATGTAATTTTAGATTCGCATCAAGAAATTGCAGAACTTAATGCCGTGGCAGCTGAAATCGGCAAAGTTCAAGATGTACTCATTCGAGTCAAACCAGGTATTGATGCCCATACGCATGAATTCATTGCAACTGCTCATGAAGATCAAAAATTTGGATTTTCCTTGGCATCTGGTTCTGCATTACGAGCAGCCTATAGCGTCGTCGAAGCATCTCATCTGCGTCTTGTGGGATTGCATTGTCATGTAGGTTCGCAAGTGTTTGATGCTGAAGGTTTCTCGCTTGCTGCAGAACGTGTGTTGAAACTATTTGGCACCATTTTGCGTGAGACCAACGTGGGGGAAGAATTTCACATTCTTGATTTAGGCGGCGGCTACGGCATTGCATATGTTGAGCATGAACGAGCATTAGATGTCGCAGCCCTTGCTGCTGACCTATTAGAACGTGTGCAAAAGCATGCAGATCGCCTCGATGTACCAACGCCATTTGTGATGGTTGAACCAGGACGTGCAATTGCTGGCCCATCGACGGTGACCATGTATACCGCAGGCACCATTAAAGATGTCACCATTGACGATAATGCTACAAGACGGTATATCTCGGTCGATGGCGGCATGAGCGATAATATTCGCCCAGCGTTATATCAATCGCAATACGATTTCCGAGTCGTCAATCGTGCAACCAATGGAACTGCAATTGCTTCGCGCGTGGTTGGTTCACACTGTGAAGCTGGTGATATCTTGATCCACGATCAGCAGTTGCCTGCTGATATTGCAACTGGTGATCTCGTCGCATTAGCCGCTACCGGAGCATATTGTTATTCGATGTCCTCGCGGTACAACATGATGATGCGTCCGGCAATTGTCAGTGTGAAAGATGGTTGCGCGCAGCTGATGGTACGCCGCGAAACGATTGCAGATTTCTTCGCATTGGAAGTCGAAGATTTCTGTGACTAAGCGATGGGGGTAACGCCCTGTTTTGCGTATATCTTGGATTACTGCGGTAATCCAGTAGAATTGAAACACTTTAGTTATCAGTTTGCGTGTTCATTAAATTATTGGCACGCAATGGGTACCGCCGACCTCTGTCATGTACCCGTATAGCCTTGTTTGGAGACCCATTATGACCAATACTGTTCCTACGCCATTTAATCCTGGGAAAGGCGCTGGTGCTAGCGTCGGCGTCGCAATTTTAGGGTACGGCACAGTTGGCTCTCAGGTCTTGCGTTTGATGTTAGAAAATGCTGAAGAATTCACGCATCGCGCTGGCGGTCCACTGGAAGTCAAAGGTGTGGCAGTTTCGAATAAAGAAAAGCACCGTGGCTCCTTAGCTGATACCCAAGGTTTACTCACCGATGATGCTCGTAGTCTAATTATGCGTGACGACGTCGATCTCGTGGTCGAAGTCATCGGTGGCATTGATTATCCCCGCGAGTTAGTGTTGCAAACATTGCGTGCCGGTAAGTCAGTTGTGACCGCAAACAAGGCACTCGTTGCAGCCCATTCTGCTGAATTAGCAGCAGCTGCCGATGAAGCTGGGGTGGATTTGTATTTCGAAGCTGCAGTAGCAGCTGCTATTCCAGTGGTTGGCCCATTGCGTCGTTCCTTAGCTGGCGATCGGATCCAATCCGTGGCAGGTATTGTCAATGGCACCACTAACTTCATGCTCGATGCTATGGATGCAGAAGGCGTGGATTATGACCAGATCCTGGCAGAATCCATTCGTCTTGGTTACGCCGAAGCCGATCCAACTGCTGATGTCGAAGGCTATGATGCAGCATCAAAGGCTGCTATTTTGGCATCCTTGGCCTTCCACACTCGCGTAACCGCTGATGATGTGCATCGCGAAGGTATTTCGAATATCACCGCCCAAGATATTGCAGCAGCAAAAGCTGCCGGCTATACCATCAAACTGCTTGCTATTTGTGAGCGTTTAGTCGCAGAAGACGGCAGCGAATCGGTATCTGCTCGCGTCCATCCAACGCTTGTGCCCCGTTCTCATCCACTGGCGAGCGTAAATAAGAGCTTCAACGCAATTTTCGTAGAAGCTGAAGCTGCTGGTCGACTGATGTTCTACGGCAATGGTGCTGGTGGTAATCCAACGGCATCTGCAGTCCTTGGCGATATTGTTGGTGCTGCCCGCAACAAGGTCTTTGGTGGTCGTGCGCCTGGTGAATCCACCTATGCAAACCTGCCACTTGCTGATTTCGGTGATGTTCCAACCCGCTATCACATCGATATGAAAGTAGAAGATCGCACCGGTGTCTTAGCTGAGCTGACCAAAGTATTTGCACAGCATGCGATTTCTTTGCGAACAGTTCGTCAGGAAGAAAGCGGTGATCATGCTCGTTTAATTCTGGTGACGCACACTGCACGTGAAGCCGATTTAGCGGCTACCGTCGAACAGCTGCAGCATACCGATGCAGTCTTAGAAGTAACCTCAGTATTGCGTCTAGCAGGAGAATAAACACTATGGCGATCCCAGTTGGACGCAAAGTAACCGTACGAGTTCCAGGTTCATCAGCAAATTTAGGTCCTGGATTTGATACCCTCGGGCTGGCGTTAAGCATTTATGATGTTGTTGAAATTGAAGTCATTGATGACGGCTTGATCGTAGAAGTCTATGGTGAAGGCGAAGGCGAATTACCACTTGATGCCTCGCATCTCGTGGTTAAAGCCTGTATTGCAACTTTGGCTGCAGCAGGAGAAACTGCACCTGGTTTGAAAGTTGTGTGTCATAACACCATTCCACAATCACGTGGACTTGGTTCTTCAGCAGCCGCGGCAACCGCAGGTGTGATCGCAGGTCATGCGCTTGCCGGTGAAGTGTTTAGCACCGATCAGCTGGTACAAATGGCTGCAGAATATGAAGGTCATCCCGACAATTCCTCAGCATCAGTACTCGGTCATGCAGTAGTGTCCTGGACTGATACTCAAGAGGAGTATCCGCAGTATCATGCGGTAACCTTGCCAGTTCATCCTGAGATTCAAGCGACTGCATTTGTCCCGAATTTCCATGCATCAACCGCAGAAATTCGGAAAGTATTACCATCAAACGTGTCGCATCTCGATGCAAGATTCAATGCTGCACGCAGCGCTTTACTGACAGTTGCCCTGCAGCATGATCCATCATTGTTGATGGCCGCAACTGAAGACCGCTTGCATCAACCATATCGAGCTGAAGTTTTAGCAACCACAACCAAGTGGGTTAAAACTTTACGTGAAGCAGGCTACGCAGCATTTGTATCAGGTGCAGGACCAACCTGTTTAGCGTTATCGACAGAACCTGTGCGCCCTGATTTAATCCAAGCTGCCCAAGACGAAGGCTTAGCTGTTTTTGCATTAACTGTTGCAGATCCAGTGCACTATGAAGTCACTGATGTAAATACAGCACACGCCTAGCACGAAGGCTTGCACAAAAAACATCTCCACTTGATTGGAAAGTGGAGATGTTTTTCATCTCAAGCCGTGAGCGTGAACATGATCGCAGCACAAGAATGGTGGAGGAATATGCACCTACTATGAGCTTCGCTGCCCAGGGCCAGGAAGTGCAATAATATCGAACTCGTTGGCGGCAAGATGTTTGCGAAGATCCACCTTGTCGAACTTCCCAACTGATGTGCGATCAATTTCGTCGACAAACGCCCAATACTCAGGAATCATCCAGGATGGGAACTTTTCACGCAAAATCTGGCGTAATCGTTCAGCAGTAGTCGCAGTAGGCTCAATGCCGCTGGCTAAGATTGTCACGGCAAGCGGGCGTTCACCCCATTTGGGATCTGGATATCCAATGACGGCACATTCCACCACCGCTTGTGCTGCCATAATTTCATTTTCCAAAAGAGTGGAATAAATCCATTCGCCACCAGAACGAATGACATCACGCGCTCGATCATGCACAGTTAAGAATCCATCACTGGTGACTGTGCCCACATCGCCGGTCCGTAACCACCCATCTTCGGTAAATTGCTCTGGTGCCGTATCCACTGTGCCATTACGGAAAATATGTGCCGTCCCACCTGCTTGTTCAGAAGGGGAGCGATAGTAACTGCCAGTAACCCAATGACCGCGAACTTGAATCTCACCGTGCTGACGGTCCGTACCTGAAACATCTTGGCCATCATTGACCACACGATATTCCACCGAAGCCGGGAAACGTCCTTGACTGGTCCGATACGCTTCGCGTGTTTCACCAGAAGCTCCCGCCGGTGGACGCGCAACTGAGCTTACCGACGTCGTTTCGGTCATACCCCAAACTTGAATAACGTCCACACCATAGCGTTCTTCCCACATTCGCATTAATACAGGCGGCACCGCAGAGCCGCCTGAAAAAATTTCCTGCAGTGTCATACGAGCAGGTGGATGGTTTAAATAGTGCACCATTAATTCAATCCATAAGGTTGGCACACCATTTGCCATGCGAGGATGGGTAGCTTCGATTAATTGTGCAAGCGAAGCTGGAGAAAGATCAGCGCCTGGAAAAATTAGTGGAGTTCCAGTCATAAAGCCAGCCACTGGAACACACCAGGAAAGTACGTGATAAATCGGCACACAACATAAAAATGATTGAGTATGTGAAATTGCCAAAGAATCAGTGGTACGCAGCGACAAGCACTGCAAATAGATGGAGCGATGTGAATAAATAACACCTTTTGGCGCACCAGTTGTACCAGTGGAATAACACAAGGCTGCGGCAGCAGTTTCTGGCATTTTTGGCCACGGGTACGTAGTACTACGGCCGTCAAGTAGCGCTTCGTAAGAATAACAGCGAATATGATCCGGAATAAACGATGTTGCTGGCTGAATATCTGCGCGTCCAATAAAAACCACAGCACGAACGGAAGGACAGCCAGTGGCTAGAATGAAACCCAACTGTTTCGCAAGACGTTGATCAGCGATAATCACTTCATCTTCCGCATGGTTAATGATGTGCGTAATTTGATCATTCATCAATTGCTTGTTTAATGGATTAAACACCGCGCCCATACACGCAACCGCAAATAATGTTTCTAAATGTTCGGCACAATTGAACATAAACGACGCCACGCGTTGATCGCTTGTAATGCCAAGTTCATCATGTAAAGCGTGCGCCAAAGCTGCTGCACGAGCCGCGATTTCGCCATAGGTGGTTTCATGCAACGTGTCTGATTCCCACGTCGTTACCTTGGTGCTACGAAACGCAGTGGCGCCATGGATGAAAATGCGGGAGAGATTAAGTGGAAGTTCCTGCATTGTCGAAAGCATCGCGTCACCTTATCGAAATTCATTGCAACGTATCTGTGATATTTCATCTCAGTATAGTGGTTTTCGCCGGCTAGGTGAGGCTGTTGCGATGTGAAGGGGTAAAGCAATAAGGATTTTTTGTGTTGGTTTTACCTGTACCTTATCTGTGCGCTACACTGCATATGAACACTCCAATCAAATACCTTCTGTTAGAACCAACGTTGCACCGTTGATTGCGGGATTTGCAACATGGCCGAACGGCAAAACGTATCGCTAACAGAAACGACGTTTTACACTTAAGCATTCGCGATTGTGTTGTTTGTTCATTCTCACCAATATGGCATGTGCTTATGATGCACAAAAGCAGACGTGAGGATTTTCCTCCCACGTGATTGTGCTTAAGCCCCTGAGAGCTCACTTGTCGCTACCGTCATATCGTTGTTATTTCGATATTGGATTTGGGTAGATCGGCAATATGGAGCAAAACTGAAAGGACATCTGTGACTACAACAGATACCGGCGCACAGCGTAACTTAGCTGCTATGCGTCTGCCAGAACTGCGTAAACTTGCAGCAAACCTTGGATTAAAAGGTGTTTCCGCCCTCCGCAAGGGTGATCTCATCACCGCAATTAATGGTGCGTCTGGTTCGTCAGCAGCATCTGTCACCAAGCGACACGCTTCGGCAACAGCCCCAGCACATCAAGATGCGCCACAAGTTGAATCTTCAGAAGACGCCAAGCCTCGCCGTCGTCGCGTAAGCACAACCACGCAGCCGCAGGCAACCACTGATGACACTGCACAATCAGGCTCTGAAGAAGCTGCTCCAGCTGTCCACACTGAACAAAAATCACGCCGCCGTCGCGTCGTCAAGCATGTCGACGCAACAACCGATGCACCTGCTGAGGTATCTGGCAGTGAAGAATCTGAAGATTCTGACAACCAGAACGAAAACCGCTATGAGTCTCGTTCTGCAGCTCGCCGTGCTCGTCGAAATCGTGCGCGCCGGGATGATCGTGACAATCGTCGTCGTGGCCGTGACAATCGCGAAGAGCGCGATACTCGCGAGGAGCGCGAAGATGAGCAAGCCGTCAACGTAGCAGCTGAGGCACAAGCACCAGCAGATCTCAAGACGGAGCACGAAGAAGCACCATCAGCAGCTGCTGAGCAAACCACTGATGGCGAGCAGCAAGAGCGTCGCGAGCGTCACGACCGTGGTGACCGCAATGATCGTGGTGATCGCCGCGACCGTCGTGGCCGTCGGAATCGCCGTGGCCGTGATCGTGATCGCGAGCGTAATGATGATGACAATCCACGCGAAGTACGTGAAGAAAACTTGCAAGAAATTGGCGGTATTTTAGATATCGTTGATTCCAATGTCGCATTTGTTCGCACCTCTGGTTATCATGCAGGTCCTGCGGATGTGTACGTTAATAGCCAAATGATTCGTCGCTTTGGCTTGCGTGCCGGAGACGCCATTACCGGTGCCGTGCGCATGCATGATGGCAATGAAAATCGTGGTGGCTATGGCCGTGGTCGTAATCGCCAAAAGTACAACCCATTGGTACGCGTGGATACCGTCAATGGCATGACAGTAGAAGAAGCAAAGGCACGTCCAGACTTTGCAAAACTGACGCCACTGTATCCAAACCAGCGTTTACGTTTGGAAACTGAGCAAAAGATTCTCACCACCCGCGTGATCGACCTGATTATGCCAATTGGTAAAGGTCAGCGCGCATTAATCGTCTCTCCACCAAAGGCTGGTAAGACGACAATCATGCAAAATATTGCCAACGCAATTGCAACGAACAACCCAGAGTGCTACTTGATGGTTGTGCTTGTCGACGAACGCCCTGAAGAAGTTACGGATATGCAACGCAGCGTCAAAGGTGAAGTGATTTCTTCTACCTTCGATCGTCCGCCTTCAGAGCACACCGCAGTTGCAGAACTTGCAATTGAGCGGGCAAAGCGCCTGGTTGAACAAGGTCAAGACGTTGTAGTGTTGTTGGATTCGATTACCCGTTTGGGCCGTGCCTATAACAACTCTTCACCAGCATCAGGTCGTATTCTGTCTGGTGGTGTGGATTCCAATGCGCTGTATCCACCAAAGCGTTTCTTGGGTGCAGCTCGCAATATTGAAAATGGTGGATCGTTGACCATCATTGCCACTGCCATGGTAGAAACCGGTTCCGCTGGCGATACCGTGATCTTCGAAGAGTTTAAGGGCACTGGTAACGCTGAGCTGAAGCTGGATCGTAAGATTTCGGAGCGTCGCGTATTCCCAGCTGTGGATGTCAATCCATCTGGTACTCGTAAAGATGAACTCTTGCTTGGCCCAGATGAGGCACGCGTCCTGCACAAGCTGCGTCGTATCTTGTCTGCACTCGATAGCCAGCAAGCAATTGATTTGTTGATCAAACAGCTGAAGAAAACCAAGAGTAACCGTGAATTTATGATGCAGGTTGCATCGTCATCAATCATGGCTGCCGACAACGAGGAGGCTTAAACCTTGGCGAATCAAGTATCTGCTGTTGATGACATTGTTTCTGAATATCAAGGCATTGAAGCGCAAATGTCTGATCCAGAAACTATGGGCGATCAGGCATTATTCCGTAAACTTTCCAAGCGTTATTCTGAGCTGCAACCAATTATGCAGGTCAATAACAAACTTGAAGCTGCGCGTGCTGATTATGCTGATGCCAAAGAAATGGCATATGAAGACAATGACTTCAAAGCTGAAGAAGAACGACTCGCCGCTGAAGTTGTCGAATTGGAAGAAAAGCTCGCTGACTTATTAGCGCCACGCGATCCACATGACAGTGAAGATATTGTTATGGAAATCAAAGCTGGTGCTGGTGGCGAAGAAGCCGCACTGTTCGCTGGTGAACTGGTACGTATGTACCAGCGCTATGCTGAAAAAAATGGCTTTGCAACTGAAGTGCTTGACTTAGCAGAATCTGATCTTGGTGGTGTCAAGGACATGACCTTATCGATTCGCTCTAAGCAGCCATCACGTGATGGTGCATGGTCAGTCTTTAAATTCGAAGGCGGCGTGCACCGCGTGCAGCGTGTGCCAGTCACAGAATCGCAAGGTCGCATTCAAACCTCTGCAGCCGGTGTGCTGGTTTATCCAGAACCAGATGAGATTGCAGAAGTTGAAATCGACGACAAGGATTTGCGTGTCGACGTCTACCGTTCCTCCGGTAAGGGCGGTCAGGGCGTGAATACGACTGACTCTGCAGTGCGTATTACTCACTTGCCAACTGGCATTGTGGTGACCTGTCAAAAGGAACGCTCGCAGATTCAAAACAAGGCTCGTGCAATGCAAGTGCTGGCAGCTCGCCTGCAATTATTAGCTGAAGAGCAAGCGAATGCTGAGGCAGCTGAAGGTCGTGCGGCACAGATTCGTACCTTGGATCGCTCCGAGCGTATTCGCACCTACAACTGGCCTGAGAATCGCATTTCTGATCACCGCATTGGCTATAAATCGAATAATCTTGATTCCGTTCTCAACGGTGATCTGGATGATTTATTTACAGCTTTGCGTGATGCTGAACGCGCCGCACGTCTTGAAGCGGAATAACACCTGATGCGCCAATTATTAGCGCAAGCTGAAGCCACCCTTACTGCGGCAGGGGTGGCTTCGGCGCGTCATGATGCACGAGCACTTGCCGCATTTGTGCTCGGTGTTGAGCCACTTGAACTGATGTTTTGCACATTTGATGCTGCCACATTTGTTCCAGCTTTTGAGCAGCTCGTCGTCAAGCGTGCACAACGAATCCCACTGCAACATTTATTAGGGTCAGTACAATTTGGGCCAGTGATGCTTAAGGTTGGACCAGGGGTGTTTATTCCGCGTCCGGAAACTGAAATGTTGGCGCACTGGGCGGTGACTGCAGCTCAAAGATTGGATAGGGAACAGCCACTGAAAATTGCAGATTTTTGCTCGGGTTCCGGGGCAATTGCAGCGTATTTGGCGCAAGCATTGGGAACACGTGCAACTATCTATGCGGTAGAATTAAGCGATCATGCGCTGGAGTATACCCGTGCCAATCTAGCAGCATATCCGCAGGTAAAAGTGCTACAAGGCGATGTTACGCAAGCAGATCTGTTGCCAGAAACAATGGATATGATTATCTCCAATCCGCCATATGTGCCAGAATCGCCCGATTTAGCGCCAGAGGTGTATCACGATCCGCATATGGCAGTGTTTAGCGGTGCTGATGGGCTTGAAATGATGCCGCATTTGATTGATGCAATGCTTGCGCAGTTGCGTCCTGGTGGCATCCTGGGGATTGAGCATGATGATACAACTCAAGAAGCAGTCATGCAGATGCTAGCCCAACGGAGATGTCGCGATATTATCGGGCATGAAGATTGGGCAAGAAAGCCGCGCTTTGTCACCGCACAGAGTAAGCTAGAGAACAACCTTGAGAATGTGTGAGAGCGTGACTCATACCAACAAGAATGGGAAACTATTATCGTGAGCAGAATTTATGATTGCAGTGATCCTGACAGTCGCAAGCAGGGAATTAAAGCCGCTGCCAGTACTGTTGGTGACGGACGTTTAGTGGTACTTCCAACTGATACGTTATATGGTCTCGGCTGCGATGCTTTTAATATTAAAGCGGTCGAGCGACTCCTCAAGACCAAAAATCGAGGACCTGATATGCCAGTTCCTGTGTTAGTTGGCAGTTGGGAAACAGCGCGCGGATTAGTGCATTCATACGATAATCAGCTGCGCACCTTAATCGAAGCATTCTGGCCAGGTGCGTTATCAATCGTGGTACCACAAGCACCATCATTGGTCTGGAACTTAGGCGATACCCGCGGTACCGTGATGATTCGTATGCCACTGCATGCTGTTGCGATTGAATTATTGCGTGAAACTGGTCCAATGGCAGTATCCTCAGCCAATATTTCTGGACAAGCACCAGCAACGACTGCACAAGCAGCGCATGATCAGTTGCGTGGAAATGTGGATGTTTACCTTGATGGCGGTGAAGCAGACCAGGGTGTGGCATCTTCGATTATTGATTTGTCTGGTAATACACCACGACTTTTGCGCGAAGGTGCAATCACTGCTGAGCGGATTGCAGAAGTTCTCGAGATCCCGGTAGAAAGCTTGCGATAAATGGGCGCTGGTGTTGCAGGTGTCCCACTGCGCGAACTTGGCTTGGTGCTGTTAGTTGCAGCAGCCTTGACCTATCTGACGACAGGAATCATTCGTCACGCAATGATCAAATCTGGTCAGATGGGTGAAATCCGTGATCGTGATGTGCACACAGTGCCAAAACCGCGACTAGGTGGCATTGCAATGTTCACTGGTTTTATCGGAGCAGTATTTCTTGCAGACCAGCTTCCAGCCTTGACTCGTGGTTTTCAGCCGATCACACCAGAAATGAATGCAGTGATCTGGAGTGGTTTTGTCATTGTGATCGTCGGGGCCATCGATGATCTTATTGACCTTGACGCGGTGACGAAACTGATCGGCCAGATCTTAGGTTCATTGGTGATGAGCTTATTAGGCCTGACCTGGACGCTGCTCTATGTTCCCTTTGGTGGGGGAACTACACTAGTGCTGGATACGTTTTGGTCAACCTTGCTCACTGTATTTTTTACGGTTGCGTTGATTAATGCCATCAATTTTGTTGATGGTCTTGACGGACTCGCGGCAGGTTTGGGTATGATCGCAGGCGGGTCGATCTTAGTATTCGCCTTAACTATTTTGCATGATCAAGGTGGTACGGTTTCAGCGTATCCACCAGCAATTATTGCAGCCGCCTTAGTCGGTGTATGTGCAGGTTTCTTGCCGCATAACTTTGAGCCATCGCGAATTTTTATGGGTGATTCGGGTGCGATGCTCATTGGGTTATTGCTGGCAGCGGCATCGACGTCGGCATCTGGCAAAATCAATATGAGCTTATACGGCGCCGTTGATGTGATTGCCTTAATGTCACCGATGATTGTGGTAATTGCTGCTGTCTTTGTTCCATTTTTAGACTTATCCATGGCAGTTGTCCGGCGCGTGCGCCAGGGAAAATCGCCATTTGCAGCCGATAAAATGCACTTGCATCACCGACTGTTGTCATTAGGACATACCCACCGCCGAGTGGTGCTTGTGCTATATATGTGGGTATCCGTTGTCGCATTTGGTGCGGTCGCTTTTTCGATTGTGCCACCGCTGGTTGCCATTGCGGCGATGATATGCGCTGGCATCGGTGCATTGATATTTACTTGGGGGCCTGTTAAGCGTGCTCGCCATGAACCGCCAGTTTTGAACGCATACTCATTGGAAAACTCTTCTCATTCTTCGTCACTGCAACTCTAAAGAAAGAAAGCTTCATGACCCCATCGCCATCAATCTATGATGATCAACGTCGTCCGCTTATTCGTGCCTTGAAACTTGGCAGTGGTGCGTTAGTGGTCATGACGATTCTTTCGCTTGTACTATGGGGCTACTTCAAAGACCTACCTGGCATTTTTGGCGTGCTGATTGGCGCAGCCATTGGTGGCAGCTTTGTGTTGCTGACCGTTATATCCGTGTTGCTGACTGCAGGCACGAATGCTTCGACCACTGGTGCGGTGGTATTAGGAAGCTGGCTGGTCAAAATTGTGCTCTTTATTGGCATTATGTACTTCCTTCGTGGCATGACGTTCTATGACAATATCGCTTTATTCGTCACGGTAGTGCTTGCCCTGATCGTGGTACTAGGCGCTGAAACTTATGGAGTGATCACTTCAAAGGTGACTTATATTAGCTAATCCTTTTGATACAGAGTTATCCTCATGTTGCTTGACGACGCCTACCTGGTTCCGCATATTCTGTTGAATCATCCTCGTGTCTGTGCGCCTGATCAGCACGGCATGGAATATCCCAATTATTTGGGTGAATGAACATCTTCAAAGTATCAGCCCCTGCGAAAGTGGGGGCATTCTTGCTGTGTGAGCTGGGCATTTCGCTGTTTAATTGGTGATTCACGGCTCAAAATGGGGGCGCAGAATAGGGGTAGATATTGAAAAAGGTATCGGTTTCAAGTGGGGAAGTGTGAGTATGGAAACGTCAAAAGAGGGGGAAGGAAATTACCCCCGCCCAAAAGTGTGATCGACGTTACATAATTCCTAGACGTGCAGCTAACTGGCATTATTGCCAGTTTTAGTGCAATAGCGGGTGCTGTGAGTCATGCTCCAATGGGAAAATTTGCCTTTTAGCTGCTAGTCTTATCGTGGGTTCACTGGAATATCTCTGCCTATTGGTAGTGGTTGCTTCGAACCCCAGTAGCTATTGTGCTGATGTGCGACGGAGTCCACGATTGTTACTGAAATTTTCTATAGACGTCCATCGCACCGTTTTGTCACCTGACGAAACGGCCCGAACACGGGAGAGAACGCTGAGCGTTACAGTATTGGCCTTGAAGGGCGAGTTTCACCCGCCTGTAGTGGACCACGAATTTTTCCCGGATGCCATTTGGTTCGCCGATGTGGCGAACGGCTGGTTCACAATCGACCGTCTGATGTTCGTCCGCCTGTTGATGGCTGCAGTCCTGGCAATTTTCTTCCTCGTTGCAATGCGAAGCCCGAAGCTCATTCCTTCTGGCTTGCAAAACGTAGGTGAGCTGTTGTTGGACTTTGTCCGAGTCAACATTGCTGAAGAGATTCTTGGCAAGAAAGAGGGTCGTCGGTTCCTTCCGGTTCTCACGACTATCTTCTTCGTCGTTCTGTTCCTCAATGCACCTTCGGTCATTCCGCTGCTAAACGTTTCTCCGAACGCGCGCATCGGTATGCCACTGGTCTTGGCTTTGTTTGGCTATGTAGCTTTCATTTACGCAGGTGCCAAGAAATACGGCTTTTTCAAGTACGTAAAGTCTTCGGTGGTTATTCCTAACTTGCCGCTTGGTTTGCATTTCTTGGTTATCCCATTGGAGATTCTCTCCACGTTCATCCTGCGTCCTGCCACGCTGACAATTCGTCTCATGGCAAATATGTTGGTTGGACACATTATCTTGGTTCTGCTGTTCTCTGCTACGAACTTGTTCTTCTGGCAGTTGAATGGTTGGACTGCATTGTCTGCTGTCACACTTGCAGCAGGCGTTGCGTTCACGTTGTTCGAGATGCTTGTCATCTTCCTGCAGGCATATATTTTCGCTTTGCTGGTTGCTGTGTACATCGAGCTTTCGCTGCACGCTGACGAACACTGACCTAAATCGTGCATCCGTTAGGATCACCCAAGTCTTTATTTATCACCACTTAAGCCCGGTTCCACTGGGTATCTAGAAAGGGAACGACACAATCATGAACGAAGTCATCCTGGCTCAGGAAGCTGCTGGTATCACCGGCTCTATTGCTACCGTTGGCTATGGTCTTGCAACCATCGGCCCAGGCCTTGGTATTGGCATCCTCGTTGGTAAGGCTCTTGAAGGTATGGCACGTCAGCCTGAGATGGCCGGCCAGCTCCGTACCACCATGTTCCTCGGTATCGCATTCGTTGAGGCTTTGGCTCTCATCGGTCTTGCTGCAGGCTTCATCCTTTAATACACACACGACACGAAAGATAGAGATTCATGACGAACGTCTCTTATATTTGGGCACATGCAGGTGGTGAAACTCTCCCTTTGGAGAACCATCCAAGCGTAATCCTGCCAGCCATGTACGACATCGTCTGGTCTGCCGTCGTGATCGTTGTCATTGGGCTTCTGTTTGCGAAGCTCGTCCTCCCGAAGTTCCAAGAAGTTTTAGTTGAGCGTGAAGACCGCATCAAAGGTGGCATTCAGCGTGCAGAAGCTGCACAGGCTGAAGCAAAAGCTGCTCTAGAAAAGTACAACGCACAACTTGCAGAAGCTCGTGCTGAAGCTGCAGATATTCGTGAAGAAGCTCGTAAGAAGGGCAAGCTGATCGAAGCTGAGCTGAAGGCAAAGGCAACTGAGGAGAGCAACCGTATCATTGAGTCTGGTGAGAAGCAGTTAGCAGCACAGCGTGAGCTAGTTGTTGAAGAGCTTCGTCGCGAGATGGGCCAGAATGCGATCAACCTAGCTGAGCGCCTCATTGGTGAGCAGCTGTCCGAGGACGTCAAGCGTTCCGGTACCATTGATCGTTTCTTGGCTGAACTCGACACCGTAACCCCGGCAGGAAAGTAGGCCCCCGTTATGCACGCAGCAAGCCGCGACGCACTGGCATACATCTCCGAGTACCTCGACAATAATGTCAACGATGGAGACAATGTCGTAGCTGTTGCCGCTCAAACTGGTTCTGAACTGTTTGACGTTGTTGAAGCACTTGATAGTGATCGCGCTTTGCGTGTTGCTGTTGCTGATGCTTCGCTGTCTGCAGATCAACGATCTGGTTTGGTTTCTGCTGTGTTCGCCGGAAAGGTATCTCAGTTTACTTTGGATCTGCTGATTGTAGCAGCCCGCCAAGTATGGTCTTCACCTCGTGAATTCCGTACCGGCTTGGTAACACTGGGACGCCGTGCACTGCTGCGATCTGCCGATAAACAGGGTCAATTATTAATTGTTGAAGATGAACTCTTCCGCATTTCTCGTCTGCTAGACAAGGAAGCACAATTGACTCTTCGGCTCGACGATCGCAGTGCGGATCGCGTCGCAAAGCGCGACCTGCTGGCGAAGGTGCTCTATGGCAAGGTCACTGCGGTGACTGAGGCTTTGGCACTTCAGGTCATTGGACGTCCAGAGAACAATGCGATTGATGACCTCGATAGCGTTTCGAGGTTCGCAGCATCCCTATGGGGACGCGAAGTTGCATATGTTGTCTCGGCAGCACCACTTAACGACACGCAGAAACAGGCACTGGCAGACAAGCTAGAGCGAATTTATGGTCGTGCGATGAGTATCCACTTAGAAATTGACGAGAGTCTACTAGGTGGCATGGTTATCCGCGTTGGCGACGAAGTTATTGATGGATCTACCTCGGGTAAGCTCGAGCGGATGCGTTCTAACCTCGTTTCATAACACGACAAAGACATTGAAGAAATTACTGGAAGAAACTACCGAGAGCAGGAAGAACATGGCGGAGCTTACGATCTCCTCCGATGAGATTCGTAGCGCGATTGCGAACTACACCTCGAGCTACTCCGCGGAGGCCTCCCGTGAGGAGGTCGGCGTGGTTATTTCCACCGCTGATGGTATTGCACAGGTCTCAGGCCTCCCATCAGTTATGGCAAATGAGCTCCTCGAGTTCCCAGGCGGCGTCATCGGCGTCGCACAGAACCTCGACACTGATCGTGTCGGCGTGGTTGTACTGGGTAACTACGAGACCCTTAAAGAAGGCGATGAAGTAAAGAGGACGGGCGACGTTCTCTCCATCCCGGTCGGCGATAAATTCCTCGGCCGCGTCATTAACCCACTTGGCCAGCCAATCGACGGCCTTGGTGCGATTGAAGCTGAAGAGGACCGCGTCCTTGAGCTGCAGGCACCAGGCGTGTTGCAGCGTCAGCCAGTTGGTGAGCCAATGCAGACCGGCATCAAGGCTATTGACGCTATGACCCCAATTGGTCGTGGCCAGCGTCAGTTGATCATTGGTGACCGCAAGACCGGTAAGACCGCAGTCTGCATCGATACCATTTTGAACCAGAAGGCAAACTGGGATTCCGGCGACAAGAGCAAGCAGGTGCGATGCATCTACGTTGCAATCGGTCAAAAGGGTTCCACGGTTGCTGCTGTGCGTAAGACCCTTGAAGAGCATGGTGCGTTGGAATACACCACCATCGTTGCTGCTCCTGCATCTGATTCCGCAGGCTTTAAGTGGTTGGCACCATTTGCTGGTGCGGCACTTGGTCAGCACTGGATGTACCAGGGCAATCACGTCTTGGTGATCTACGATGATTTGACGAAGCAAGCAGAAGCTTACCGCGCAATTTCCCTGTTGCTGCGTCGTCCACCAGGCCGCGAGGCTTATCCTGGTGACGTCTTCTACCTCCACTCCCGTTTGTTGGAACGTGCTGCAAAGCTTTCCGACGACTTGGGTGCAGGCTCGATGACCGCGCTGCCAATTATTGAAACCAAGGCTAACGACGTTTCTGCCTTCATTCCTACCAACGTCATTTCCATTACTGACGGCCAGGTATTCCTGGAGTCTGATCTGTTCAACCAGGGTGTTCGCCCAGCTATTAACGTTGGTGTGTCCGTTTCCCGTGTTGGTGGCGCAGCACAGACGAAGGGTATGAAGAAAGTTTCTGGTTCCTTGCGTCTTGATTTGGCTGCATACCGTGACCTGGAAGCATTCGCAACCTTTGCTTCAGATTTGGATCCTGCATCCAAGGCACAGCTTGACCGCGGTGCACGCTTGGTTGAGCTGCTCAAGCAGGCAGAAAATACTCCACAGGCAGTTGAGCATCAGATTGTTTCTATTTGGCTCGCTGGCGACGGCCACTTCGACAACGTTCCCGTCGAGGATATTCGTCGCTTCGAAGCTGAACTTCTTGATCATCTGCATGCGGCAGCACCAGAAGTATTTGAGCAGATTGCCGGTGGCGCACAGTTGTCTGAAGAATCACAAGCCGCACTGGTTGCACAAACCAATGCATTCAAGGCTGGTTTCCAGACCACTGATGGCACCCCAGTTATCAATGAGGCAGAGGTTGAGGCTTTGCCTGCTGAACAGGTTAAGAAGAATAAGCTGACGGTTAAGAAGTAAGAGCATGGCTCTTTACTTCATGACAATCATCAAGGAAAAGAAGGGAGGCGTTTAACATATGGCAAATCTTCGCGAACTACGTAACCGAATTAAATCTGTGAATTCGACCAAGAAGATCACCAAAGCTCAGGAGCTGATCGCAACTTCGCGTATCACCAAAGCTCAGGCAAAGGTAGAAGCATCGGAGCCATACGCCACCGAAATCCACAATGTGATGGAACGTCTGGCCGCAGCAAGTTCTCTCGACCACCCAATGTTGCGTGAACGTGAGAATGGTAAGCGTGCTGCACTGCTGATCGTGTCTTCAGACCGCGGTATGTGTGGTGGCTATAACTATAACGTTTTCAAGAAGGCTGCAGAGATGCAGAAACTGCTTGAAGAAAATGGTTATGAAGTCGTTCGCTATATCACCGGTAACAAGGGCGTTGGGTACTACAACTTCCGTGGCGGCGAATATGCCGGCGCTTGGACTGGATTTTCACAAGATCCGACCTGGGCAGAAACCCACGATTTGCGTCACCACCTCGTAGACGGCTTCTTGGCTGGCTCCGAAGGTATGACACGCTATCGTAGTGGTTTGAATGTTGCGGAAGGTGTAGAGGTTCAAGGCTTTGACCAGGTACACGTTGTGTACACCGAGTTCGAGTCTATGCTGACCCAGACTGCACGTGCACATCAATTGCTGCCAGTTGAGCCTGTTATTGAAACAAGCGAAATTGAGCCAGGTAAAGATATACTGTCCGATTCTGGTACACCAGAACCAGACTACGAGTTTGAGCCTGATGCAGATACCCTCTTGGCAGCACTGTTGCCAAAGTATGTTTCGCGCAGCCTGTTTGCAATGCTTTTGGAAGCAGCAGCTTCCGAGTCGGCATCCCGCCGTAATGCAATGAAGTCTGCAACTGACAACGCAACCGAGCTGGTCAAAGACCTCTCGCGCGTGGCTAACCAGGCACGTCAGGCACAGATCACTCAGGAAATCACAGAGATCGTCGGTGGCGCTGGCGCGCTCGCCGAAAGCGGAGAAAGTGACTAGATTATGACCACAGCTCTAGCAGAGCAAAACAACCAGCAGGCGGGTACCGTCGGCCGCGTTGTGCGCGTCATCGGTCCGGTCGTCGACGTGGAGTTTCCGCGTGGCGAGTTGCCGGCACTGTATAACGCGCTGACTGTCGAGGTCACCCTCGAAGCAGTCGCAAAGACCATTACGCTTGAGGTTGCACAGCACCTAGGTGACAACCTTGTGCGTACCATTTCGATGGCTCCTACGGACGGCCTCGTTCGTGGTGCAGTAGTTACCGACTCCGGTAAGCCAATTTCGGTGCCAGTTGGTGACGTCGTTAAGGGCCACGTCTTTAACGCCCTCGGTGACTGCCTCGACGAGCCAGGTCTTGGCCGTGACGGTGAGCAGTGGGGTATCCACCGCGATCCACCACCATTCGACCAGCTCGAAGGTAAGACCGAGATTCTGGAAACCGGCATTAAGGTGATCGACCTGCTGACCCCTTATGTGAAGGGCGGCAAAATTGGTCTCTTCGGTGGTGCAGGTGTGGGTAAGACCGTTCTGATTCAGGAAATGATTACCCGTATTGCACGTGAGTTCTCCGGTACCTCCGTTTTCGCAGGTGTTGGTGAGCGTACCCGTGAAGGTACCGACCTCTTCCTTGAAATGGAAGAAATGGGCGTGTTGCCTGATACCGCACTTGTGTTCGGCCAGATGGACGAGCCACCAGGAGTTCGTATGCGCGTGGCATTGTCCGGTTTGACCATGGCGGAGTACTTCCGCGATGTTCAGCACCAGGACGTGCTGTTGTTCATCGACAACATCTTCCGTTTCACCCAGGCAGGTTCTGAGGTTTCGACCCTTCTCGGTCGTATGCCTTCTGCTGTGGGTTACCAGCCAACCTTGGCTGACGAAATGGGTGTGCTCCAGGAGCGTATTACCTCCACCAAGGGTAAGTCGATTACCTCGCTGCAGGCCGTTTACGTTCCTGCTGACGACTACACCGACCCAGCTCCAGCAACCACCTTCGCTCACTTGGATGCAACCACCGAGCTCGATCGTGCAATCGCTTCGAAGGGTATTTACCCTGCTGTGAACCCACTGACTTCTACCTCTCGTATCCTCGAGCCAGGTATTGTTGGTGAGCGCCACTACGAAGTCGCACAGCGCGTGATTCACATTCTGCAGAAGAACAAAGAACTCCAAGATATTATTGCCATCTTGGGTATGGATGAACTTTCTGAAGAAGATAAGATCACTGTGCAGCGTGCACGCCGCTTGGAGCGTTTCTTGGGCCAGAACTTCTTCGTTGCTGAGAAGTTCACTGGTATCCCAGGTTCCTATGTTCCATTGGCTCACACCATTGATGCATTCGAGCGTATCTGCAACGGCGACTTCGATCACTACCCAGAGCAGGCCTTCAACGGCTTGGGTGGCTTGGACGATGTTGAAGCTGCATACAAGAAGCTCACTGAAAAGTAAGAGGGAGGCACGCACATGGCTGATGTCACCGTAGAACTGGTCTCTGTCGAGCGTATGTTGTGGAAAGGATCCGCAACTATCGTGACAGCACAGACCACCGAAGGTGAGATCGGCGTGCTGCCTGGCCACGAGCCAATGCTTGGGCAATTGCTCGAAAATGGCGTCGTGACTATCCGACCAACTGAAGGCAAGAAATTAGTTGCCGCAGTTCAAGGTGGGTTCCTCTCTGTTTCGAAAGAGAAAGTCACTATCTTGGCTGATTACGCGATTTGGGCAGATGAAGTTGTAACTTCTGAAGCTGAAGCGCGACTTGGCGATAGCGATGAAATCTCCAAAGCACGAGCTGAAGCCGAGCTAAAGGCAGTACGTCGTAGTACACAAGCATAGATGTAGACCTGTACGATTACAGGACTGTCTTTCTTGAAACTCAAACCCCATCGAACCTAAGTGTTCGGTGGGGTTTGAGCCTTATGATGGGCGTGTACCAAACTAGTGCTGAAGTGTGTAAGATCAGGAGAAAGCTTGCTTGCATATTCATGATCAGTGGAAGGATACGTTCTCCATGATGGCTATCATCAGCACTATGAGTATCGTGGTGTTCGGTCTGGGGTTTGTGGTACTTTGCGCGCTTATTATGTGGCGCTTTTTTGCACTTCGTTCAAGTGGCAGTAATGCCATCGTCCGTCGTTTGCCAGCCAGTGGAACTAGTGGTTGGAGACACGGGCTTTTTTTCTACAGTGGAACAAGTTTAAGGTTCTACCAAGTTCGCTCAATTAGCCCATACGCTGATATTGAATTTGAGCGCTCGCGGTTGCATGTTGTGGGTCAACGTGAACAATTGCCAGAAGAAACCGACATTATGGATACATCTGATCCGATCGTGATCGTTGAGTACCAGGGTGAACAATATGAAGTGCAGCTGTCTGCTCGCGGTCGCTTAGCCTTTATTGCCTGGATTGAGTCTGCTCCAGATGCTCGAATGGTGCATATCAATCTTCATGAACTTCGTCGAAAGATTGGATATAAGCATTCATAGCAGTTTTCGACTAGGGTAGTTGATCATGCGCCTTGTTATTGCAAACTGTTCTGTAGAGTATGTTGGTCGATTGGATGCCCATTTACCGGCAGCCGATCGACTTTTAATGATTAAAGCTGATGGCTCTGTTTCTATTCATGCAGATGATCGGGCGTATAAGCCACTGAATTGGATGACTCCACCATGCACGCTCAAAGAATCGGTAAAACCACCTACACCTGTAAACGGCAGTCAAGAAATCGCAGCATATTGGGTTGTCGAAAATAAAAAAGGTGAACAGCTACGCATTACCTTGCATGCTATTCACTCAGATTTGTCCTATGATCTGGGCGAAGATCCAGGTCTGCAAAAAGATGGCGTAGAAAGCCACTTACAAGAACTTCTTGCTGAGCATATTTCCACCTTAGGCGAAGGCTACCAACTCGTTCGTCGCGAATATCCGACTCCGATTGGTCCAGTGGATATTTTTTGCACGGATGGCACTGGAATGAATATCGCGGTTGAGGTGAAACGCCGTGGTGGCATTGATGGAGTGGAACAACTGTCTCGCTACCTCGAAATGCTGAATAGAGATCCTTTGCTTGCACCGGTCAAGGGCATTTTTGCAGCCCAAGAAATTAAAGCTCAAGCGCGCACGTTGGCAGAAGATCGTGGTATTCGTTGTGTAGTCCTCGATTATGATGCATTGCGCGGAGTGGAATCGTCTGAGCTTCGACTCTTCTAATACACGTATGGCTCGTAAAAATCGTCGATCAAATATCACCCCTAAGCGTAGCTTACCTGCACATGGCGCGGTGTTTTTCGGCACCCATGAAGTCGAAGGACCTTCGTGGACCAATGGTGAGATTTATTTGATGCGTTTGATGGGGTCAAACGCTGCGCAGAAGTTTTATATTTGTCCGGGCTGTAATCAAAATATTCCGCCCGGAATTACGCATGTGGTGGCATGGCCGCGCGATTATGGTCATGGTTTGGACGATCGTCGTCACTGGCATCGTGCATGCTGGGATCGGCGCTAGAAGAAGCTTGTCGACGCCACCGGGCATTCGGCCCCTGTGTATCGTCAAACAGCGCGCCCGGCCACTGTGCGTCGCAAAGCAGTGAAAGTTGTACACGACTGTCACTACCACGATGCGCCACTGATCGACGGTAGGATAACAACCATGATTCTTGCATTTTCTGTCGCACCTACTGAAGTTCCAAATGCGCAAGCAGAAATGAGTGAGGCCGTAGCGGCTGCTGTGAAAGTGGTTCGTGAATCAGGGCTTCCGAACGAAACCAATGCCATGTTTACTCTCATTGAAGGTGAATGGGATGAAGTGATGGCGGTGGTGAAACAAGCCACTGATGCAGTACTTGCAGTTTCGCCTCGCGTGGGGTTGGTCATCAAGGCTGATATTCGGCCAGGATATACCAATCAGATCCGCGCTAAAGTAGACTCAGTGGAACAACATTTAGCATCTGAGCAGTCAGAACTATAAGCGTGTACGCACATTCAGAACAGTGTGAATTAAAAAATTGTGATAAATAGAAAGCGGTGAAGGTTACGATGACCACTCCACAGCGGTTTATCTCTGGGGCAATTGATTTAAGCGCCGTGAAAGCTCAAGCTGAAGCGCGTGCACAAGCACAGCGGGAAGGTGTGCCAGCTGGCGGAATCCCAACCTCAGTCGTGGTGACTGCCGCTAATATTCAAGATGAAGTGATTGTTCGATCAACCCAAGTGCCAGTGGTTGTCTTAATAGGCACTGCGCGTTCGCCGGAATCGGAACAACTGCGACAAGATTTCATCGAACTTGCTGCACGCGCAGATCATAGTTTTATTTTTGGTTATATCGATGCCGATGCAACCCCTGATGTTGCAGCTATGTTTGGTATTCAAGGATTGCCGACGGTTGTTGCTGTGGCATCGGGACAGCCAATTGCCAATTTTGAAGGCGGCCAACCACGCGCTGCATTAGAGCAGTGGACCCAAGCGGTTGTGGAAGCTGTGGCAGGACAACTTACCGGGCTGCCAACACAGGAAGAGGCTGCACCAGCGGAAGATCCGCGTTTTGCCCCTGCAACAGAAGCACTCAATAACGGTGATTTTGCCCAAGCAATTGCAGTATATGAGTCGATTTTGGCGCAAGAACCGAAAAATTTCCTCGCCCAGCAGGCGCTGGAAAACGCCAAATTCCTGCAACGTTTGAAACAACAAGATGCAACCACCGATCCAATTGCGTTTGCCGCCGAACACCCATTAGATCTGGATGCGCAATTTGCAGCTGCAGATGCGCATATTGCAGCAGGCCAGGCAGCCGCTGCGTTTCAGGTGTTGTTGGATCACTTCGAGTTAGATAAAGCGCAAATGCGTGCTCGCATGTTGGAATTATTTGCCTTGTTCGAAGCAACTGATCCAATTGTGGTTCAGGCTCGTGCAGCAATGGCAAATAAATTGTTCTAGGGTTCAAGCATCATAAGCTGCACGAATAGTGGTACAAACGGTATTTGCCACATGCTAGTACCAAAGTTGATCTCGCACGCTTGGATTCCCAATGCCTCCGAGCGTTAGTGTTTCGAATGAAGGAGTATCTGTGATCCATCGTCGTCTCCAAATATTGGCGGTGAGCATGTGCTGTGCTGCTACCAGTCTGGTTGGATGTACTTCTTCACCGGTTGATCACGCCATTTCCATTGCTGCGCAAGCTCCAGGAGTATCGCTGCTGCCAGGTGATATCACAGAAGGTCCATATGCACGCCTGCTCTATACCGGTTTGATTCGCTTCGATGCGCAAGGAAAACTGCATCACGCATTAGCAGAGTCGATCGAAACTACTGATGATCAGCATTTTACGATCACGCTGAAGCAAGGTGAAAAATTCTTTGATGGTACCGAAATCCAAGCACGACATTTCATTAAGGCATGGGAATATGTCGTCGCCAACCGACAAGAAAACTCCCAAATGTTTCACCTTGTTAAAGGTTTTCATGAAGGCGCAGGTAATTTGCCTGGTCTTGCGCAGCGCTCACCGTATGTGTTTACTGTCAGCCTTACGCAGCCTGATCCGCGTTTTCAGTGGCGTTTGGCGCAGCCTGGATTTATGCCATTGCCAGATGCAGCGTATGACGATATTGCAGCTTTTCGACGCAGTCCGCAAGCCAATGGCCCGTATGTGGTAGCAGAGCATATTCGTGGCAAAACCTTGTTACTGCAACCCAATACATTTGCACTGACACCATCGAACAATGAGGGATTACGGTTTAATTTCTTTAATAGGCCAGAGTTGGTGCTTGAAGCATTTAACCAAGGTCGCGTTGATGTGGTGGATATGATTCCGGTGCATATGCTGGAGGAATATCCGGATCCGATTGTGCAAGAATCGCCTGCGATTGTTGAGCTGAGCATTCACGAACAAACCCCACATTTTGGTGGTGCTGAAGGAAGACTGCGTCGTCAAGCGTTATCGCTTGCCCTTGATCGTGATGATTTAGCCCAATTTGCGATGCAAAATATTGTCGAGCCTGCCGAAGGATTTGCCTCGCCTGCGATTCCTGGATATAGCCCAGGCGGGTATGCGGTATTTACGCATGATCGAAACCGTGCTCGGCAGTTGTGGCAGGAAGCTGATGCTTTATATGGCCAGTTCCAAGGCGAGTTGCCGGTGTATTACAGTTTCGATTCTGATGCACGGGCATGGGTAGAAAAAGCGGCGAAGGACTTTGCGCTAACTTTTGGTATTAAGAGCTTTGCTGCACCTTGGCCAGATTTTGAAACCTATCGGGCGCACTATCATGAACAACGACTCGGCGGAGCCTATGTCACTGGGTGGACATTGGCATACCCTTCACTGGTGGATTATTGGGAACCGAATTTCGCTTCTGATGGATGGGGCAATGATGTTGGCTATTCCAATACACAGGTTGATGAAGATTTAGCAGAGTTTGAGCAGCTGCGCGATCCTGAACTTGCTGCAGAGATCGAAGAATCGTTAGCAACGGATCTGCCAGCGATCCCAGTATTTGTGCGTACTGTCAGAGTGCAATTTGGCTCGAAGTTGCAAGATGCTGATTTATCGTGGGATGGCTATCCAGACTATCAAGCGCTGCAACGTCGGTAATATGTGAAACACGGGGTTTCCTTGATGAAGATGCATTAAGGAAACCCCGTATTGTGTTGAATATGACCGTATCGTTAGTGGGTGTTACCAGTCCAGCGGTAGAACTGTGCGCTCATAGCAGGAATATGTACGGTTAAGGAGTGGTCGTAGCCATCCCATGGGGTATCCCAAGCAGCCACGTTTTGTTCTAACAAAGTATTAGAACCTTGGTAGACGCCAGCGTCGGTGTTGAGAATGCACTTCCAGTTACCAGATGCTGGGACACCGAATTTATAGGTTTGCTGAGCAGCACCACCGAAATTATAGACGCACAGGACCATATCGCCGTCATTGCCGTAGCGCACGAATGACAAGACATTGTTGCTAGCGTCGTCATGCTTGGTCCAGCTAAATCCAGCAGGATCATGGTCTTGGGAATATAATGCCGGTGCGCTTGAATACAGTTTGTTCAGATCTGTGATCAAACCAGTCAGCGATTCATGATATTCGCCTTCCCAGCCAACCAGATCATCCCAGTCGAGTGAACGTCCTTCGCTCCATTCCATAACCTGACCAAATTCTTGGCCTTGGAACAGCAGTTTCTTACCTGGATGGCCGTACATGTAGGCGTACAAGGTACGCAGGCCAGCGGCTTTCATCCAAGCATTGCCTGGCATACGTGTCCACAAGGAACCCTTGCCGTGAACGACTTCGTCGTGGCTAAATGGCAGGCAGAAGTTTTCAGAATAGGCATAGACCATTGAGAAGGTAATTTCGCCGTGATGCCATGCACGGTGAATTGGATCGAGCTTGAAGTACTCCAAGGTGTCATTCATCCAGCCCATATTCCACTTCAGGTTGAATCCCAAACCGTTGAAATCAGTAGGAGTGGTCACCCCTGGCCAAGAAGTTGATTCTTCGGCGATGGTGAGCACACCAGCATGATGCTTATGCACTGTGCCATTCATTTCTTGCAGGAATTGCACGGCTTCGAGGTTTTCGCGTCCACCAAATTGGTTTGGCAGCCATTCGCCGTCTTTACGGGAATAGTCCAAGTACAGCATGGATGCAACAGCATCTACACGCAGACCGTCGATGTGGAATTCCTCGAGCCAATACAAAGCATTTGCTACTAAGAAATTGCGGACTTCGTTGCGGCCAAAATTAAAGACGTAGGTGCCCCAGTCTGGTTGTTCACCACGACGTGGATCTGGATGTTCGTAGCAAGGTTCGCCATCAAAACGGCCGAGTGCAAAGTCGTCTTTCGGGAAGTGCGCTGGAACCCAGTCCATAATGACACCAATGCCTTCTGCATGGAAGGCGTCGATAAGCGCGCGTAGCTCATCTGGGGTACCCCAGCGTGAAGTAGGAGAGTAGTAGCCAGAGACTTGGTAGCCCCACGATCCACCGAATGGGTGTTCGGCGATCGGCATGAACTCGACGTGCGTGTAGCCTAAGTCTTTGACATACGCGACTAGCTCAGTCGCCAGTTCTTTATACCCAAGGCCTTGACGCCACGAGCCCAAGTGCACTTCATAAACACTCATTGGCTGGGCGTAGTAATTAGTGTTGGCACGTTTTTCCATCCAGGCAGCATCGTTCCATTTGTAGGTGGATTCGACAACGATAGAGCCAGTGCGCGGTGGTTCTTCAGACAACCGTGCCATTGGGTCAGCTTTATCAATATGCCAGCCCTGTTTGGTTTGGATTGCAAATTTGTAGACGGTGCCAGCACCAAGATTTGGAATGAAGAGTTCCCAAAGACCAGATTCACCCATTGAACGCATTGGGAACTGGTTTGGATTCCATCCACAGAAATCACCAATAACAGCAACGCCGGCAGCATTTGGTGCCCAAACTGCAAACGACACACCAGTTACTGGGCCACTTGGTGTTTCAAGAGTCCGCACGTGAGAACCCAGAACATCCCACAGGCGTTCATGACGACCCTCACGGATGAGGTGAATATCAAGCTCACCAAGTGTGGGTAGGAAATGATATGGATCTGCAGTGGTGGTAACGATGTCGTTGCCCCAAGTAACTTGGATGCGATAGTCCGGATGAGATGCGCCATTTGGAACGATCACCGAGAAGATGTCATCGCCAATTGGTAGGAGTTCAAGGGTTGTCTCATCGGAAATGACTTCGACTTTCTTTGCGCCAATCTGACGAGTGCGGATCAGAGCATCGCCGTTGGCCATAGGATGCCACCCGTAGACACTGTGTGGATCATAATGGCGGCACTGAGTTAGCAAAGATCGAGTGGAATCGTCGATCGCGATTAAAGAAAGGTCGCTATTTGGTGTATTAGCCATTGTGCACTCGCTTCCTGCAGCAAACTATTGAAAAGGTACTTCGAAATATCTTGTAGGTATTTCTTTCTGGATTCAGTTTACCTTGCTTAGTTTCTGGACGTGGTCTCTCTGGGGCTAATTTTGGGGGGTCGAAATCAGAGAGAAATACCACAGTGTGATTTTGGCTTTTTTCATTGGTTGCGTTTGTAGATACCCGCTGAACGGGGGGGAAGCATCAACATTGAGTAACTGCAGAGCAAAAGAAATATACGAGTTGATACGGCTATCAGATCATGTTCCTAGGTTTGAAACATGGCGATGTGTAGCGTGATCAAAGGAGGTGACTGAAGCGCGAGGTAGCTAAAGCACGGCATGGTCCAAGCGCAGTGTGGCAGCTCAATCGAAAGGCAGCTCAAGCACGAAGCGGCTTAGCTTTAGCCCGAATGATCAGACCCCCCTCACACTGCTGCATACAACAGCGTGAAGGGGGGCAGCATGAAGAGACTCAAACAGTCAGCATTTTTGAGAACTTATGGCCGGTAGCCTTGGATATTTCGCTTGCGAATATCACTCAGTGCAGCACCGCTGACTTTTGGCAATGCCAAAATATGCGCAACATCTGCAGTCGGATCTAGGCGCACAAAGGTGCGTTCTGCCCATGGGAATTGCTTATCAGTGACAAGATCATGTGCTTCGAAGGTTGCGTCATGGTGCTGACCAATCTTCGACATATCCAGTTCCACAACAGTTTCTTGTACATGTTGCGGATCAAGGTTAATAACCACTAAAATTGCATCACCGGTGACTGGATCGACCTTGGTATAGGCCAAAATCCGATCATTTGCGGTGCGATGGAAATGAATTTGGCGCAGTTGCTGCAAAGCTGGATGCTTGCGTCGAATCGTATTGAGCAACGTAATAAACGGCTCAAGCGAATTGCCTTCTGCGAGTGCGCGCTCATAGTCACGTGGTCGCAGTTCATACTTTTCGCTATCTAAATATTCTTCGCTACCTGCATGAACAGCCTCATGCTCATAAAGTTCGTAACCAGAATACACGCCCCATAGTGGCGAAAGGGTTGCCGCCAAAGCCGCACGAATCGCAAACATAGCACGCCCGCCATATTGCAAGGAGGCATGCAAAATATCAGGAGTATTAACAAATAAGTTTGGACGGCACACATCCGACATTAGCGCGATTTGCTCACCGAATTCACGTAATTCTTGCTTGGTGATCTTCCACGTAAAGTAGCTATACGATTGTGAGAATCCCGCTTTTGCCAGGCCATACAGTCGAGCTGGACGCGTAAAGGCCTCCGCCAAGAAGATCACATTTGGATTCACCTCATGAATCTTTGCAATGAGCCACTGCCAGAAATTCGCAGGCTTGGTATGTGGATTATCAACTCGGAATGTGGTGACACCCAAATCTACCCAGAACTTTACGACGCGATAAATCTCGCGGTAAATGCCCTCAGGATCATTATCAAAATTCAGTGGATAGATATCCTGGTATTTCTTTGGTGGATTTTCGGCATAGGCGATTGTGCCGTCGGCAAGCTCTGTGAAAAATTCACGATGAGTTTGTGCCCAAGGGTGATCAGGAGCAGCTTGCAAGGCAAGATCTAGTGCGACTTCCAAGTGTAATTCTTTCGCGACCTTGAGCAGCTTCTTGAAATCATCCAAGGTGCCTAATGCTGGATGAACGCTATCATGGCCACCTGCAGCAGAGCCGATAGCCCATGGGGATCCCACATCACTTGGTTCTGGAGTTAAGGAATTATTTCGGCCTTTTCGGTTGATCTCGCCAATTGGGTGAATCGGTGGGAAATAAACCGTATCAAAACCCATCCTTGCAACACGTTTTAATGCCGCAGCTGTGGTTGCAAAAGTACCGTGAACAGGATTGCCGTCGGCATCCCAGCCACCGGTTGAACGTGGGAATAACTCATACCAAGAATTCACCAGTGCGCCTCGGCGCTCAACATAAACTTGGTGTTCTTCACCACGAGTGAGCAGTTCACGCACAGGATGATCGTGTAGGATCTCTAATACTTCTGCCGAGAGACCAGGTGCAACTCGAGTACGCAAAGGTTCATCGGAGGCACGCAATTCCTTGGCAACTGCCAAGAGTGCTTCACGCTGGGTTTTTGCGGTAACTTGCGATGCGGCTTGTTCAAAAAGATTTGCGCCATGCTCGAGGTCGTTATAGAGCTGTTCTGCGGTTTGGCCAGCTTCGATCTTCTTGATTACCGCATGACGCCACGTTTGCATTGGGTCTGACCATGCCTCAACCCTAAACGTCCATAGGCCTTGGACATCTGGAATGAAAAAGGCGTGTTGGGTATCTACATCGTAGCGATCCATGCGCATGGTGATGTGCATTGGTTTTGCTGCAATATGCGAATTGCTCGGACCTTGCACAGTTAAGGTCGCGGCAATGGCATCGTGGCCTTCGCGCCAAACTTGGGCACTAATTGGAATTAATTCTCCAATTACGGCCTTAGAAGGATATTTCCGATCGGAAATTTTAGGTCGAACATCCTCAATAGCTAAGCGTCCTGACATAGCAACCACATATTCTCCTTGTTGAGTGCTCGAGTTTTTGGCGACAACTCGATATTCCATGCAAGCCCTTCTACATAAGAGAAGAAACTTCTTTCTTCTAAGCGTAGTCAAGCTGTGTCACTTCCACACGAGAACGACAAATTAGTGGAGAATAATCACTATGACCAACCCAACATCTTTTCCAGCTACCTCCGATGACCTGCGGAATCCTGATCTTCTTCTTGATTTTGAAGATGTAAGTTTTATTCGAGAGGGTAAACCTTTACTCGCACATATCACCTGGCAAGTTGAGCTTGACGAACGTTGGGTGGTTATTGGGCCAAATGGTGCTGGTAAAACCACTCTCATGCGCTTGGCTGCTGCAGAAGAATATCCTTCGAAAGGTAAAGCTTGGATTATGGGTGAGCGCATCGGTCGAACCGATATGCGTGATCTTCGGGCGATGATTGGCATTTCATCAGCTGCATTAGCCCACCGCATTCCGGAACAAGAAATCGTCTTCGACTTAATTGTTTCTGCCGGCTATGCAATTTTAGGTCGATGGCGCGAAGAATATGACGGCCTTGATCTTGATCGGGCCCATGAGATTCTCGAGCAGGTTGGTGCCTTGCATCTGGCTAAGCGGCGCTGGGGAACCTTGAGTGAAGGCGAACGCAAGCGTGTAATGATTGCCCGTGCCTTAATGGCGAACCCTGAACTGCTGTTGCTCGATGAGCCTACTGCCGGTATGGATCTTGGTGGCCGCGAAGATTTGGTGGGATACCTTGGTGATCTCGCACTCGATGCGGATGCCCCTGCAACGGTGATGATTACCCACCATGTGGAGGAAATCCCAGATGGTTTTACCCACGCCATGTTGCTTGATGAAGGCGAAGTGGTTGCTCAGGGGTTAATAGAAGATGTCATTACCAGTGAGAATCTCACCAAAACTTTCCACCAACCAATTCAAGTTGATCGTCTTGATGGCCGCTATTTTGCAAGGCGAGTTCGTCGTCGCCCTGCGCATTACCACACCCGTTAAGCCGCATGTCGCATATGCCTCATGCGAAAGTTGCAGTCGTGTGTGCGTTGCAATACGTAAGGGGAGGGATGTCTGCTTTTCTTACTGACTACGACAATGCGAGACTAGTAATCACAGCTGTGTCGGTGCGCGATATGAACGCAGGTATGCATATCTCTATCCACAAACGCACACCTGCAATCTCAACTTCCACAAGTACCACGATGTTCCCTGGTGACGGTGTTCATCGCTGCGATCAAGAACATCTTGATTCGGAAACTTGTTGGCCTGAAGCGCTAGTAGAGCACCAGAATGTTTGTTTGGGCATGCCTGTTATTACTCCACAAGAGCTGAATATGGCTGCCGAAAGCGAACTGTTTGAAAATATAGATACATTCTTCGCACATCAGCGTGATGGCAGCCGGATTGCTGACGCAAGCTGGTATCACCACCAGCACTTGGTGCTCGAAAGCCATCAACTATCGTTGAAAAGCACGAACACAGCAAATTCTGGTTTCTATCCTGGGTAATGCTTGCCGTGATCCACGATCTGCAGAATACTTTTCTTCCACCCCACCAACGAGGTTTATCTTATGAGCGTAACTGTCGATGAAGTGCGCTTTTTACTGGCACATGACGCGCACATCATGAAAGTCGCCGCAAGCTTGCCATTAACTAAAGCTTCGGCGCTTGACGACGCCACTGCTTTTCGCCAACATTTTGGCACCTATGGTCGCGCTGCAATGGAACTAGCCAGGGCGCGAGCCAGTACTACCGGAAAATTGCCACCTGAAATGTTCATGTGTGCCGAATCCGCCCAACAAGCAACCCCAATGGCAGTTGCAAACTATCGAGCCCAAAAACTCTCCCAATTTGCACGCGATATTCACGATGTGACCTGCTCAATTGGTACTGAAGGCGTTGCTCTTGCCGAAGCAGGTTTGTCCTATACCGGTGCAGATCTTGATCGTGCCAGACTAGAAATGGCCAGAGCCAACGTTCCAGCCGCCCGTGGATTCTTCCAAGCAGATGCACTGTTACCAGCACGAATTGGTGCCGATGTGATCATCGCAGATCCTGCGCGACGCGCAGGAGGCACCCGTATTGTTAAACCTGAAGATTTATTGCCTTCGCTGCCAGATTTACTTACCCAATATCAAGATGCAGAACTGGCGATTAAATGCGCACCCGGGTTGGATTTTTCCAAGTGGGAGGGACTTGTCAGCGTTGTCAGTGTTGCCGGTGGAGTCAAAGAGGCGTGTTTATATACGCCAGGGTTAGCGCAAGGTGTGCGTCGAGAAGCAGTGGTCATCGGCAACGCCAATGGCCAAGAAATCATTGATGTGATCACCGATGCAACAGATGCATCGGTCGAAAGTGGCGAACCTGGGCGCTATATTCTGGATCCTGATGGAGCGATTGTGCGCGCCGGGTTGGTGCAGCATTATGCAGCACGTGAAGGATTATGGATGTTGGATCCACGAATTGCCTACCTCACAGGCGAGCGATTGCCGGCGCATACCAGCGGGTTTGAATATCGCGAGACGGTGCCAATTAAGCGGTTGAAGGCAGCATTACGTAATCATGATGCTGGCAGCATTGAAATTTTAGTTCGGGGTGTGCAATATGATCCTGACCAATTACGCAAGAAACTCGCGCTTAAGGGGAGTCAGGCATGTACGGTGGTGCTCACGCGCATTGGAAGCCAAGGGGTGGCGATGATTTGTGGGCCACGTGTTCAGAGTCAAGCGTAAGGTGACAATTGCAGGTACAGAGATGATAAAAGTACATGCTTCAGGTTAAACTGGGATGTTTGAACGATCTGCATGACATCTGTATGTATAGGTGTAAAGCAAAAATATAGGTAACACACTTCTGAAGCTAAGGGATGATACGGTATGCCAGCAATTGTTGTGTTGGTGAAAAATGTTCCTGATACGTGGTCAGTGAAAACACTTGATGAGGATTTCACCCTGGATCGACACACGGTCGATAACGTATTAGATGAAATTAATGAGTTTGCAGTTGAGCAGGCGTTGCGTCTCAAAGAGCAAGCAGACCAGCAGATGAGCGTCATTGCCCTCTCGGCCAGCCCAGCTGGTGGTGACCAAGCATTGCGGAAAGCATTGGCGATGGGTGCCGATGCGGCGTACGCATTACAAGATGAGGCACTTGCAGGTTCTGATCTGCTTGGTACTGCATGGGCGTTATCGCAAGCCATCCGCACTATTGAGGATGTACAACTGGTTATTACTGGTGTCGCATCCTCTGATGGTGCTACCGGTGCTTTGCCTGGCATGATCGCGGAGTATTTGACATTACCAGCGTTGACGTCGGTCAAATCAGTCTCGTTAGAGGGAACCACTGTTCGTGCGGTTCGTGAAACCCATGATGGTGATTATGATCTACGTGCGGCATTACCAGCATTAATTTCGGTAAATGATAAAGCTGATAAGCCACGCTACCCGAATTTCAAGGGCATTATGGCTGCGAAGAAGGCTGAATTGCAGATTCTTGATTTAGCAACAATTGGTGTGGCTCCAGAACAAGTTGGGTTAGCACATTCTGCAACGCAAGTTGTGGCGACAACCACGCATCCTGCGCGTAGCCAAGGTGAAATGGTGTATGGCGATGTGGATTCTCAAGCTCAAGCAATTGTCGATTTCCTGGTAGCCGAGAAACTCGTCTAAGACTTATCGAAGAAGGAACAAACGTTTATGTCACATGCATATGTTTTAGTTGAGTATTCTGGCCAGCAGGTACAACCAGCCACAGCTGAGCTGATTACTGCTGCAAAAGTCTTCGGTGCCGTGTACACCATTGTGGTTGGCCCACAAGGAGTACATGAAGCATTAGTGCCGCAACTGACTGCACTTGGTGCAGATGCTATTTATGCAGCGTATGGTGAAGATATCGCACAACGAATGATTCTTCCGGCAGTTGATGCACTTTCCTTGTTAGCGGCACAAACACCTGGCCCAATTTTGATTGGTGCAGGTATCGAAGGCAACGAGATCGCTGGCCGTTTGGCAGCCCGATTGGCATCAGGTGTGCTGTGCAACGTGGTCGCTATACATGCCGATCGTAGTGCTGAGCATTCCATTTTTGGCGATGCTGTCACAGCAACTGCTGTAGTTGGTGGTACATCACCGATTTACACGCTCCGACCTGGTATGGTGACTGCCGCTCAGTTCCCAGAGAATGCGCAAGTACCAGTACAAAGTTTTGAACTTCCAGCGGCAACTGTTAAAGATGTGGTCGTTGAAAATGTCATTCCGGGAGTCAAAGGTGATCGTCCTGATCTGATCCAAGCAAAGGTTGTTGTTGCTGGTGGTCGTGGTGTCGAAAGTGCGGAAAACTTCGCAACACTTGTAGAACCTTTGGCAGATCGTTTTGGTGGTGCTGTTGGTGCCACTCGCGATGTGGTTGATCTCGGCTGGTACGCACCGCAATACCAAGTTGGGCAAACTGGTGTATCAGTAAGCCCAGATCTGTATATCGGTCTTGGTATTTCTGGTGCCATTCAGCACACAAGTGGCATGCAAACCGCACGTCGGATCATTGTGATTAATAATGATGAAGATGCACCATTTTTCCAGATTGCTGATCTCGGTGTGGTTGCAGATATTCACCAGATCGTACCAAAGGTGCTCGAAAAGTTAGAGCAATTAGGCTAGAGGTTCATGAAAGATTCCTTGAGGCGCGCAAAACAGTGCCTCGAGGATTTTTCTTCCCTCAAGACCAACCTTATTGCAGCCTGCCAAGTGGCAGAGGTGAGAGGAACCAAAGCGATGTTGTATTTTGATCATGCGGCAACCACACCAATGCGCGAGATCACCAAGCAAACCTGGCTGGAAATGAGCAGCCACTATAATCCTGCGGGGCAATATGGCTTAGGCCGTCGGGCACGCTCAGTGCTTGACGACGCTCGCGAGCAGGTTGCAGCCTTACTTGGCTGTGAACCAATCGAAGTGATTTTCACCTCTAGCGGTACCGAAGCAGATAATATTGCAATCCGCGGACTGTATCACAGCCGAGAATCCTATCAGCGAGTCATTACCACCAGTATTGAACATGCTGCAGTGTACGAAACTGCCAAAAGCTTGCGTGCTTTCGGGGCAGACGTGCAGTTTTTACCGGTCACCGACAACGGTATTGTCCATGATCCAGCAGGACTGCTGAGCCAACCTGCGGCAGTGATAAGTTGCATGTGGGCAAATAATGAAACCGGCGCACTCCAACCATTGGAGGAAATTATTGCACCAGCAACCGCAACTGGGACACCAGTGCATGTTGATGCAGTCCAAGTAGCCGGTAAACTCGCAATTGATTTTGCGGCACTGGGTGCAACAACGTTAGCAATTAGTGGTCATAAGTTCGGCGGCCCACGTGGGGTCGGTGTACTTATTGCTAAGCGAAGTCCAGCACCAGCAGCAGTGCTCACAGGTGGTGGCCAAGAACGCGGTATTCGACCAGGTACGGTTGATGTTGCAGGCGCTGCAGCTTTTGCTGCCGCATTAGCCGAAGCTGATACTCAGCGTGAAGCAGAGCAAGCACGTCTTGGTCAATTGAAAGAACTGCTACGATCGGCCATTTTGGCAACCATTGATGATGTGCGGATTAATACTCCAGAACATTCGTTGGCAACGCATTTGAATGTATCGTTTCCAGGCTGCGAAGGCGATAGCTTGATTATGCTGCTTGATTCCTTCGGGTTTGCAACCGCAACTGGTTCTGCCTGCGCAAATGGTGTAAACCGGGCATCACGTGTGTTATTGTCCCAAGGTGTTCCAGAAGCTGTCGCACGTGGCACCTTGCGGTTAACCATGGGGTATACCACCACCCAGGCAGACGTCGAAAAGCTTGTAGAAGTACTGCCAAAAGCTGTTGCCTTAGCACGCCAAGCTGGAATGGCCTCACACACGCTGTAGGAATTGCCAACACAAAATTATTGGCGTGCCAGTATGAACACTTGCACGCCAATAGTTGAAATTACTGTTGCGTTTCGTAAGGCAGTTGGTGCAGTTTTTCTTCTGGCACTACTAGCGGAGTTTCGGCTGCGCGCGAGCCAATCGTTGGCTGCTCATCGGCAATACCAAAACCTTTGGCATACACTGGCCAAGAATCCTTCATATCCTGTTCCCAATATTGCCAGGTATGCACGCCATGATTCCGGAAATTAAAGGTGGCCGGAATATCCAGACGCGCCAATTTCACCTGCAAATCATGCGTGCAAGAATTCGTGGCAGCCTCAATTGCGCCACCTCCAATTAGTACATTGCTCGAACTGTCAAACGCCTCTGAAGATTGACGATTACCATTCAACAAAGCCGAATACATCTCGGTATCACCAACAAAACCCGAACCGTTGGAAATATATACAGTCTTGCCACGCAACCCCTCAGCTTGCACGAGAGCATCATGAGCCAGATTCGTCTCAGAACCTAGCGGACCCCATATCATCGCAGGAGTAGCATCGTCACGCTCGACAGTCAGTTTTGCAAACATTGACGGGAGCAACCGGCTTGTCGAAGCACACCCTGAATACGAACCGACAACCGAATAAAAATCACCATTGCGCTCAGCCAACAGCAATGAGGAAGTAGCTGACATACTCAAACCAACAATGCCGCGTTTGGAAGTATCAGCATGCAAAATTTCAGTTTCTAATACTTGCGGTAATTCCCTGGTTAAGAAGGTTTCCCACTTTTGAGGGCCTTTCAAATACTTACCAGTTCCAGGTGGCTCTTCCAACCAGTCCACATAATAGGAATATGCACCACGCATTGGAATCACAACGTTAATATTCTTCTTCCAATAAAAATCCAAAACGGAAGTATTCGTCGGCCAGGTGACAGTTTCTTCGCCACCACCTGCACCATTGAGTAAATACAGGGTTGGACGATTTTCATCACGAGCACGAATGACCACTAATGGAATTTCACGATTATTCATCGCAGGAGAAGTCGCCCAATACTCTTGAATACGATCATCGCCATGATAGGCATTTGTCGTATCCACATAATTGCGCCATAGCGTGTCATTAAATTGAACTGTTTGCTCCCGATCAGCAGGTAACACTCGACGAATCACTGATTGTGGTACTGCTCCAGCTGCAGTTGCCATTGGCGCTGGCTCTGCATGAAGCGTAATAGCATCAGTTGATGAGGGAGTACTTGAGACCGTGCTTGTTGATGGTAGTGCAGTGCTTGGTTCGAGCGAATCAGATAACTGTACTGATGATGCTGCAGCGGTCTGATTTGCGGTTGTCGTTGCAGCAGCAGTGGTGGTCGGCATCGTTGGTGAAGTGGTTGTATGTTCTGCTTCCACAGCTACCACCAATGGATATGCCAGTGTACAACTTGCAGCACACGCAGCAATGACAACTCCAGTTAAATGTTTGCGCATATTCGTCTTCAAATCCTTCTACACCAATGTGCTCGTTGATTGAATATTAATAGCTAGCGTACCAAAGACTGTTAAGGTGCGATCGGAATCGCAGAAAACAAGCAGTAATGCGCATGAAGATGTGATGATGTAATTAGGAAGGTGAGCAATCGGCGTCGAAAAGCACGCGACCAGAGCTTGCAAAACGACGCACCCACATATCATCTTTGTAGTGAGCTGGCACAGCGCCATGCAGTAATGCTCGAGTACACGCTGCAGCATATGCATCGACCGGCAGTTGTGATTTCGCTCCGAACAAAATGATATTGCCATAGCGACGACCTTTGAGCATCGGCGGATCGGCAATAACCGCCAAATACGGAAATACCTCAGCCATTGTCGCTAATTCATTTTTCGCCAATTGTAAATCAGAATGATCTCCACAATTGGCAATATAGAGACCATGCTCAGACAAACTTGTGGCAACCTGACGACAAAACTCAACAGTCGTGAGATTCGCTGGCGTAACAGCTCCGGCAAAAACATCACGAATCACAATATCGCGACTGTGTGGCACAAAACTGTCTGTAACTGTACGAGCATCCCCAACACGAATTTTTAACTGCGGAGCACGTGGTAAATCAAACCAACGACGCACCAATGTTGCTAATTCAGCATCAAGTTCTACAACTGTATTGCGTGAATGTGGATATTTTGCCACCATGTAGCGCGCCAAGGTGCATGCGCCACCACCTAAATGCGTGATGCGAAGCTTAGTCGGATCAAGATGTTGATCAATATAAGTATTCGCACCTACTGTAATCCAGCGCATATATTCATAGGCTAGCTCCAATGGATCTGCTGAAATATGGCTCGAGGGAACCCCATTGACATACACCTCATAACTATGGGCTTGAAAAGGGTCAATGCGCAGCTCTACGTTTCCCGTTGAAGAAGGATAAATACCTGCGAGTGGACCATGAGCATCAGTTGGTTGATCCGCACCACGAATCCGGCCACGTTTGCGTCCCACAGCAATCAGCACTCCTTGCAAAATGTCAGAGCAGCCGGCAATACTGCTGTTGATCGTTGTCTGAGCCGTACATCAACAAATAGTGGAAAATGCGAACATGCGCAATTACCACAATAGGTTTAGAATGAAAGTTTCGAGAATAAGCCAGAAATAGGTAAGGGTTGAATCGTGAGAGTACTTGCAGCAATGAGTGGTGGCGTTGATTCCGCCGTCGCAGCAGCACGCGCTGTCGCTGCCGGACACGAAGTTATTGGCGTGCACCTTGCGTTAAGTCGTGATCCACAGTCCGTGCGCGAGTCTTCCCGTGGCTGCTGTTCCTTAGAAGACTCAGCCGACGCGCGCCGGGTATGCGACAAACTTGGAATCCCATTTTATGTGTGGGATTTTTCGGATCGTTTTCAAGCAGATGTCATTGATGATTTCGTGGATTCCTACGCGCGCGGAGAAACCCCAAATCCGTGCCTACGGTGTAATGAAAAAATTAAATTCGAAGCCTTGCTCGAACGCGGCATTGCACTTGGTTTCGACGCGGTTGTAACAGGGCACTATGCGCAATTAACCCAGGTTGCCGATGGTGGCGATGGGTATTTGCGCCGCGGTATTGATCCTGAAAAAGACCAATCCTATGTGCTTGGTGTGTTGGGGGCACATGAAATTGCTCATTGCATGTTCCCAGTGGGGGATACACTCAAGCCAGAGATTCGGAAAGAAGCTGCAGAGATGGGATTTTCTGTGGCAACGAAACCTGATTCTTATGATATTTGTTTTATCCCAGACGGTAATACTCAAGCCTTTTTGGGCAAACGCATTGGATTGCGCCCGGGCATGATTGTCGATACCAAAGGTACTGTGCTCAAAGAACATGATGGTGCCTGGAATTATACGATCGGGCAACGCAAAGGGCTTGATATTAAGCAACCAGCTGCTGATGGCCGGCCGCGATATGTCACAGATATTGATGCTGCATCAGGGACGGTAACCGTTGGATCGAGAGAAGATCTTGACGTACACCGCATTGAAGCTGACCGCTTAAAATATTTACACCCAGCGATGCAGGCAAGTTTTGCCGCTGAAGTCCAAGTACGCGCCCACGGTGAAGCCGTTCCATGTCAGGTTACTGTTGATCAAGCATCTGATCGGATGGAAATTGTATTAGCAACACCGTTATATGGTGTTGCTCGTGGTCAGGCAGCAGTTATTTATCTGCCAGATGCTGCAGGCGATATCGTGGCAGGTTCAGGAACTATCATCGGAACCGCCTAATGGTTGCCTATTTATCTGGCAGTCTGCCAGGTCAAGACCTTGTGGCTGCTGCGGATGTGATTGCCAGTGAAACTGGCAATCTTCGCACTATCGCGCATTTGCCTGCACGTGGGCTTCTCGACGATGCCTATGCAGCCTCATTGCGCATGATTCCAGATCTTGCAGTTGAACAAGGACCACGAAGCTGGCGAATCTCGACTCGTCCGCAACTGATCAGCCGGCGCATGTGGGATGTCTATGAACGTGATCTCGACGTGTATGAGCAACTGTGGGGAAGCTCGAATCTCTCTGTGTGTATCAGTATGCACGGTCCGTGGTCCATCGCAACTGCTTTAGAATTACAATCTGGGCATCGAGCAGTGACTGATAATGGTGCGCGGAACGATATTTTTGAAATTATTGCAGGCAGTATGCGAGAGCATTGTCAGTATCTGCGCAAGCGATTTGGCGGTGAAGTTGTACTCGATTTGTACGAACCTGCATTAGCACATCTGATTGCTGGAACGGTGCAAGGGACCAGCCAATTTGATACGATCGCGGCGATTCCTGTGCAAAATATTGGCGAAAAGCTGCATACCTTGATTCGCGAGATTGACACTGCAACAGTTGTACTCAGCGGTGAACGCAATGCGCATCTTTTGGCAGCATCGATTGCCCAACCTGCATATACCACCGTGGCAGTACAATCACAGCAGTCAGTAGCAGTATTGGATACTCTCGGTGCTTTAGTTGAATCTGGTGTGGGACTTTCATGGGCGGCAGCCGCACTTGGCGATTTTGTTGATGGTGATCGAAACCGTCCACGAGCATTAGCGCGCGAAATTATCCAGCATTATGATCTCATCGGTTTATCTCGGCAGCACGTTCACCAGAATCTACATGTCACCACCACTCGAACCTTGGCAGGTGGCAGTCTGCTTCAAGCAGCCCATGCTTTAGGCTGTGCCAGAGTTATTGGCGAGATTCTGGAACGAGACGCAGGAGATTTATAGCGGCACATCACAGCCAGAAACTTCCGATGCCACTATGGCTGGTTGAAGTGCAGCTGCAGAAGTACAGTTGTTTGAAACTTTTAGATGAACAATGTCGTGCCGATAGTTTTTGGGGAATGCGGGCAGATGCGAACGTTACATCAGTGCATGTCAAGATGTACCTGAAGCTGGGAACTCAAGCAGCACTTCATTCTTAGTTATCACATACGAGTGCACAGGTTAGCGTTGGGTTTGCATTGGCCACGAAGTATTGACTGTAGCAGCGTTATCTGCACGTCCTGCTTGTTGCAAATGGCTGCGGAATCCTGCTTGCACCTCGTAGTAGCCAACTGCTTGGCGTTCCATAAGTTCAGCAAGCGTGAGCTGGTTAATGGTGCTATGGAATGTGTGTGTTGCTTGCTTCCATGCAATTCGAGCTGCGGCTAAGGCATCGGCAGAGGCATTATGCGCTTGTTCAAGTTTGACCGCGTAATGCTCAGAAAGTGCGGTTAATGTGCGTTTTCCTTTACGGTAGCGATCGAGAATTTTGTCGATGACATATGGATCGTATACCGGACCTTCCACCAAGAAACTCGGGTCTAGTTGGTGCAGTACCGTGAGATCATAAGCAGCGTTATAAACAACTAAGGTATAACCTTGTTTCCACGCAGTACGAATAGTTTCAATGGTTTCAGCTAACACATCTTCATGTGGCCTGCCATGTTCACGTGCGTACTCAGTGGTAATTCCGTGAACTTCTTGAGCTTCGAGTGGAATCTCCACACCAGGATCAGCCATGATCTCATGTGGATGTGATCCTGAACTATCAATCCGCACTAATGCAGAGGTAACAATGCGTGCCTCAAAAGGGTTGACAGAAGTAGTTTCTAAGTCAAAGCTCAACACACGCAATGGGTTAAAAGATTCTTGGTAGATCTCTGGAGAAGAAGTCATAGCTCTAACAGTAGTATTTTGTTTTTCCATTCGGCGAAAACGTGTGCAAGCACTCAAGATAATCGCATGTAGTAAAGAAAATTTGACTATGTTCGTCGAGAAGCAGCACAGCGGAACAAGTTCTGCTTTGTGACGATAAGTTGGCATAACAGTGTGCGAGAGTGCTGAAACAGGGTAAATGTGCGTTGAGATAGCTTGAAGTTCACCCTATTGACTAAGCTGTGAATCTATGAACACGACGCCGGAGTCTTATGATCGCGAACCTTCGAAAACTTGGCAGGAACTTGTTGCGCAGATCCGACACCATAATGATCTGTACTACAACGCTATGCCAGTCATCAGTGATGCAGAATTCGATCAGTTGATGCTCCAACTACGGCATCTCGAAGCACAATATCCTGATTTGGTGCAACCAGAAAGTCCAACTCAGGTTGTTGGTATACCGATGGGACAATCGAGTTTTGCCAATGTGGAACATTTGGAAAAAATGTTGAGTTTGGACAACGTGTTTAGCGGACAAGAGCTGGCTGAATGGTTGGAAAAAACTCCAGCTGAGCAATATCTCACTGAGTTGAAAATTGATGGTGTCTCGTTGTCGTTGGTGTATCGCAATGGTGTGTTAGAACGGGCAGCTACTCGTGGTAGCGGCGTCATTGGTGAAGATGTGACCGAAAATGCCAAAGTTATTCACGGCATTCCGATTGAGCTCCAACACAGTCATGATCATCCAATTCCACCTGTGATTGAAATTCGTGGTGAGGTGTTCATTGCTGTGGAAGATTTCAGCTTGGTCAATGAACAACGCCAATTAGAAGGTGGAAAGCCTTTTGCCAATCCACGAAATGCTGCTTCGGGGTCATTACGACAAAAAGATGTAGCTGCCGTAGCCAAGCGTCGATTGCAGATCTTGTGTCATGGTATTGGCTATAGCGAAGGATTTGAGGCCGTTTCTCAATCGCAAGCCTATGAAGCACTCCAGGCTTGGGGATTACCAGTGTCGCCATATAATACAGTGGTCGATTCTGCGGAAAATGTTCATACTCAGGTGCAACATTGGGAAAAGCATCGCGCTGAGCCACCATTTGAGACCGATGGGTTGGTTATTAAAGTCGATCATCGAAGTGCACAGAAAGCATATGGGGCAACGTCACGCGCACCGCGCTGGGCGATTGCGTATAAGTACCCACCAGAAGAAGTCACGACGAAACTGTTGGATATTCAAGTCGGAGTGGGTCGAACTGGTCGAGTGACTCCGTATGCAGTGATGGAACCAGTGTATGTTGCAGGTACGACGGTAGAAATGGCTACCTTGCACAACCAAACTGAGGTCAAGCGCAAAGGCGTGCTCATTGGCGATACAGTGGTGGTGCGCAAAGCTGGTGAGATTATTCCGGAAGTTCTTGGCCCGGTTGCGGAACTGCGCGATGGTACAGAACGGGCATTCGTATTTCCAAAAGAATGTCCATCGTGTGGTTCGATACTCGCGCCGCAAAAAGAAGATGATGCCGATTGGCGCTGCCCAAATACGCGTTCGTGTGCTGCACAATTAGCTGCTCGACTAAGTTATATCGCAGGTCGTGGTGCATTTGATATTGAGGCTTTGGGTGAAAAAGCTGCTATTGATTTAATTTCCTCAGGTGTGCTTGTCGACGAAGCTGAGTTATTTAATCTCACCGAAGAAGATTTGCTTAAGACCTCGGTCTATACCACGAAAAAAGGTACCTTGAATCGTACTGGCAGCAAGTTGCTTCAGAATCTGCAACGTGCAAAGCAGACTGATTTATGGCGAGTGATTGTGGCACTTTCGATTCGTCATGTTGGTCCAATTGCAGCACGTGCGCTGGCGAAACGATATCAAAGTTTAGAAGCCGCAATGGCTGCTGATATTGCTGATATTGCAGAAACTGAAGGCGTGGGGCTGGTTATTGCTGAAAGCTTTAAGCAATGGTTTAGCGTGGATTGGCATCGCAATATTGTGCAAACCTGGGCTGCAAGTGGTGTCACGATGGAAGAAGTTCCAACTGAGCAACTTGAACAAACCTTGGCGGGCAAAACTGTGGTGGTTACAGGCACGTTGGAGCATTATTCCCGTGATGCTGCCAAAGAGGCGATTGTGGCACGCGGCGGTAAAGCATCTGGATCTGTGTCAAAGAAGACCGATGTGGTTGTTGTTGGCGCACAAGCCGGTTCAAAAGAAGCTAAAGCACGAGAATTAGGCTTGGTCATCATACAAGAAGCCGAATTTACGAAACTTTTAGAAACTGGTAGCTGGGAGTAACACGTTAGCGTGTGAAGTAAGTTCAGCTTGATATACGCATGTGGGCCACACTTTTCGAGGGAAAGTATGGCCCACATGTTGAGAAGAGGATTACGAGTTTTGTAGTGAACATTATTGGCAGGAGAGTTGCTCGATCGCTGGTGAAATTCGATAACCTTGGTGCGTCACTGCCAGTGAGCAGGCCTTAGACAGCGCGTAGCTCCTTGCCGGCTGATTAGTCGCGTAGCATCCTGGATAAAACCGTACCGAAGTGTCCCAAGTGATCAACTTCGCTCGGTAAATAATCAGGACCGCCAACGCGTCCAAGAATCAACACCATGCCTGTTTTCCCAAGCGGTGCTGCTGCCAAGGAAGAATCTAAAATTGTCCACGACTCAGGCAACCATGCATCGTTTTCTGGCGATAGAATTCGTGCGGCATCAATATCGAGTGCTGCTGGGTGTGATCCATCATCTGCAGGGGCTGCATCTGAGGCAGTTACACGTTGCACCGGTACATCAGTGCGCAATAAAATTGCCCAAGTAGATGTCAGTGTATATGGAATGGTGTCGATGAGCTTGGCGATGGCATCAGAATTTGATGAAGCGCCAGCGACTTTTGCCAACATTTCGATTTGGCCACGACGATCAACCGTGCCGGAAAATGGTCGCACAGAATCTACCAGGACGCCGTCAATGGTCTGTGCTGCGGTGAGTAATGAATCAACCATTACACCTTTGGGAATCGAAACCACCATGTCGTCCATAACCGTACCATCGGTAAAAGTTTGGACAACATCAACGGAACGGATATCTGCACCAATTCCGCCAATTGCGTCCGCCAGTCTGCCAAGACTACCAGGGGTATCAGGGAGGAGGACACGAAGGAGAAACGCCATCGGAAGTCACATCCTTTCGGTCAATCACATAAGGTGTGATGGTGGGTGAGAAGTGACACACTCAACTACAAGTCTCGTATGTGTCACTGATTTTATCGGCACTGGATTTTTCCTGCAGCCTATATATTACTCATAGTAGGTATAATTTTCACGTTTTCGATATTATGCAGTCTGTAGTATTTCACCTCTTTGAAGCGATGGAAATGCGAGGCTACTCATAAGTGGCATAGATTTTGAGTGCTATTGTTGCAGTTGCGAGCGTGAATATTTAATAAATAACCTGCTGTGAACGGGGTATTTTGAAAGGGTGGATGCGGTCATTTTTACCTAAAAATAGGATATGTTGCACACTAGTCAAGTAATAAAAATGGAATAATATATACCTATTTATAGGTTGACCCAAACTAAATAATTTTATTCACTTACATATGAGCAATTGACTATGAAGTGCTGACGTAAGGATGGCAACACTATGTCGCTTGCGTTGGTTGTTGGAGAAGTATGTCATGGGAACCTATAAACGTGAGTCAGTTGAGACGTATCGGCATCTGGTTGGGGTATGTCACCTCGTAGCAGCTAGTAATCGACGTGCTATGTCATATACCTGGCAAGTATGTGTGCATGTAGATTGTGAGATGTAGATAATTTGCAAAGATTTTGGCTGTACAATACGCAACAGTGATGGACTTGCAATGTTTATCCCTCGAATGTTTACCAATCTTGCTAAAGTAAGACAGTTAGAACACCTGAACCGACTTCACTTTAAGGATACGACGAAAGTGCCTGAAATTTCGCGCGACGAGGTCGCCCACTTGGCTAAGCTTGCACGCTTAACATTTACCGATGCTGAACTCGATCAATTTGCTGAGCAGATTGACGGAATTATTCGCAATGTTTCGGCTGTGCAGAAAGTTGCCACCGAAGGCGTAGTAGCAATGAGCCATCCGCATGCAATTCAAACTACGATGCGAGAAGACGTCGAAGAAAAGACCTTGACCGCTGAGCAGGCTTTGGATCAAGCACCTGCAGTAGCTGAACAACGCTTTGTTGTTCCACAGATTTTGGGAGAATAAACCATGACAAATAAATATCTGGTTGGTGCGCAAGAAGCTCCTGAACTTACCAGCATGACTGCAGCTGAACTTGCTGCAAAAATTCATGCTCGCGAAGTAAGCTCAGTTGAAGTTACGCAAGCACACTTGGATCGTATTGCTGCAATTGATACCGAGCTGCATGCCTTCTTACATGTTGGTGCCGAGAATGCACTTGCTGCTGCTCGTCAAGTTGATGAAAGCTTAGACAAAGGTGAAGCCCCAGCGTCACCGTTGGCAGGCGTGCCATTGGCATTAAAAGACGTCTTTACCACAACCGATGCTCCTACTACCTGTGCTTCGAAGATCTTGGAAGGCTATATGTCGCCATATGATGCGACAGTTACCCGCAAGATCCGCGAAGCAGGCATTCCAATTTTGGGTAAAACCAATATGGACGAGTTCGCAATGGGCTCATCCACAGAAAACTCTGCATATGGCCCAACCCGTAACCCATGGGATTTGGAGCGCACTGCAGGTGGCTCTGGTGGTGGTTCTTCGGCTGCCTTGGCATCTGGTGAAGCACCACTTGCCATTGGTACCGATACCGGCGGTTCGATTCGTCAGCCTGCTGCACTCACCAACACTGTCGGCGTGAAGCCAACCTATGGCACGGTTTCTCGTTATGGCTTGGTTGCGTGTGCATCCTCATTGGATCAAGGTGGCCCAACTGCGCGTACTGTTCTTGATACCGCTTTGCTGCATGAAGTTATTGCTGGACACGATCATTTCGATGCAACCAGCGTGAACCGTCCAGTAGCGCCAGTGGTTGCAGCTGCACGTGAAGGTGCCAATGGTGAACTCCGCGGGGTAAAGGTGGGCGTCGTCAAGCAATTCGACCGTGAAGGCTACCAGCCAGGCGTGCTTGAGCAATTCCACAAGGCTGTGGCACAGCTGCAATCTCAAGGTGCAGAAGTTGTTGAAGTTGATTGCCCGCACTTTGATGATGCGTTGGCAGCATACTACTTGATTCTGCCATGTGAGGTTTCTTCAAACCTGGCACGTTTCGATGGCATGCGATATGGCTTGCGTGTTGGTGATGACGGCACGCATTCAGCTGAAGAAGTTATGGCAATGACCCGTGCGGCTGGCTTCGGCCCTGAGGTCAAGCGTCGTATTATCTTGGGCACCTATGCGTTGTCTGTTGGCTACTACGACGCTTATTACCTGCAAGCCCAGCGTGTACGAACCTTGATTGCACAAGATTTCGCAAAGGCTTATGAACAGTGTGATGTCTTGGTTTCCCCAACGACTCCAACAACTGCCTTCAAGCTTGGCGAAAAGGTGTCCGATCCGTTGGCAATGTACAACTTCGATCTGTGCACCTTGCCGCTGAACCTTGCTGGTCTTTGTGGTATGTCACTGCCTGCAGGATTGGCAAGTGACACGAATTTGCCAGTCGGTTTGCAAATCATGGCACCAGCGTTTGCCGATGATCGTTTGTACCGTGTAGGCGCAGCGTTCGAAGCTGGTCAGCGCGGCTAAAACATTTGTCAATATAAACTTCCTTGTTTTGTTCCCAAAGGTGCAAGGCAGGGAAGTTTTACTTTTTCCGATGCTGCTTTACGACGCGCCCGTTCACGCGTGAATCTCTGCGTTGAAATGTTCGCGATGGCATAGTATCGCGTGCATGCGATGTGGCGGATAAACGGCGATGCAACGGATGCAAAAACCTGCACGTTTGTGAATAAAACGTACAGGTTTTGTAATTTCGTGTGATCTACGGAATTAGTCGCGCAGGTCAGAAAGCAGGCAAGCAGCGCCAGAAGCAACAGAGGTTACAACTGCGACAGCAGGCCAAGGACCAATCTTTTTAGCCAATGGGTGCGACAAGCCAAACGCGCCAACATAGGTTGCAGTAAGACCAGCAGCCAATGGGATTCCACCCTTGGCATACCAGGAACGAGCTGCCCAGATGCCAGCAGCACCTAAAATGACGCCACCAATTGGACGAACACCAGTTTCCCGAGCCGTTAACCAACCGCCAACTAAACCAGTAATCACAACAGAAGCAGTGCTGACCTTGTCAGCTTTTTTTAAAGAACAATTCATGGACACAAGGCTACGCTAAAAATTGTTGTTATGGGAGCGGTAATGCAAAATATCCCCAATTAGCACATGTATAACTCGAGGTTGTTTTAATTGTGTGCATGCTCAAAAGAAGTTGTGATGGTAAAAGTGTGTCACGGCATATATTACGGTATGTGCCTATTTACCCACAGGCGTTTGAATATGCAGCACGCTCATGCACGAGAACAATGAATGTATCAAAAGCAATGGCAGGCGGTCGTGAGTTCTTTTTTTTGAAAGGCAGGGGATGGATGGGATTCACCTAGATCAAAAGATTGCAATAGCCTCAGGCTTAGGCATATAGAACTGGCATGCAACCGAGAGTCAGATGAAACTCATTGATAATAACCATGCATCTGCAAAGGTGTACTATCGTTTCAGTGACGAACCAAGATAGACAGCATACTCAAGCACCAATCAACGCGCCTGCGATGATTCCTGAGTCACAGGCATGGCGCGCATTGGCAACGTTGTGCATTGGATTTTTTATGATCTTGTTAGATCAAACCGTCGTTGCTGTTGCCACTGTGCAATTTCAAATCCAATTGCAGGCATCACTGAATCAAGTGGTGTGGATTACAAGTATCTATTTACTGTTTTTCGCAGTGCCGCTATTAGTCACTGGACGTCTCGGAGACCGATTCGGGCAGCGAAATGTTTATATCGCTGGCATGGTACTGTTTGTGGTGAGTTCTTTATTATGTGGGCTTGCTCCAAGCATTGAATATTTAATTGCTGCTCGTGCATTGCAAGGCTTAGGTGCTGCGATTTTATCCCCGCAGCCGATGAGCGTGATTAACCGCATTTTTGTTCGCGAACGCCGCGGTGCTGCAATGGGTGTGTGGGGAGCTGTTGCAGGTTTAGCAACCTTAGTTGGTCCTATTCTTGGTGCTGTCCTGGTACACCATGCAGGTTGGCGCTGGATTTTCTTTATTAATGTGCCACTGGGGTTACTATCCATTGCGTTGGTTTTTCTGTGGGTGCCACGTATGCCACATATGGTGCGATCGTTGGATCTGACAGGTGTATGGATCTCAATTGTGGCAATGTCCGCACTTGTCTTTGCTATTCAGCAAGGCCCAGAATTGCAATGGCCATGGTGGCTGTGGTCAGTATTTGGCTGCGGCATTGTAGCAACCGGCATATTCTTCAAGCATCAAGCTCAATTGCATGCCAAAGGCGAAGAACCACTGGTGCCATTGAATATTTTTCGCCATCGGAATTTTTCACTGGGCACATTTTCAATTGCAACCATGAGCTTTGCAGTTGCAAGCCTGTTTTTACCCATGATGATCTTTTTGCAGCAAGGTCATGGGCTCAACCCGCAACAAGCCGGTTTATTCTTAACACCAATGGCAATTATCGCTGGAGTGCTAGCTCCTTTTGTTGGACGATTATCCGATAAACTCGCGCCACGAATCTTATCGACGATCGGATTTAGCGCGATGGTCGTTGCCACATTCTTCTTAGTTGGCGTGATGCGTGAAGGTATCAGCTACTGGTGGATTATTGTGCCAGTGATATTACTCGGGTTTGGTAATGGATTCGTGTGGTCGCCAAACTCTGCAACCAGTCTACGAGATATGCCAATGACTGATATTGGTGCTGCCAGTGGTGTATATGCGGCTGCACGTCAGTTAGGATCCGTGCTTGGTACAGCAGTAGTTGGGGCTGCGATGCAACATGGTCTTTTGATTGGTTTACCAGTGACAACGGCAATGGGAATGTCGCTCATTGTGGCCGGTATCGCTTTGATTTTTGGTTTAGTTGCGGTGACTCGGTTTACCGAGCATCAGTTTATGCGAGAAAACTCACAAAAATAAGTATTGCCAGCTCAGCATAGAAATGCTCATTTTCCCCGATCGGACATTTCTGCCAACTTGGACTAGGATAAGTTACATGCGAATTGCTACTCTGACCTCCGGCGGCGACTGCCCCGGACTGAATGCTGTTATCCGTGGTATCGTGCGTACCGCAACTGAGTACGGATCTACCGTCGTTGGCTACCAAGATGGGTGGGTCGGCTTGATGGAAGATCGTCGTGTCCAGTTATATGACGACGAGAGCATCGACCGTATCTTGCTACGTGGCGGTACTATCCTAGGTACGGGCCGTTTACACCCAGATCGTTTTAAAAATGGTTTGGACCAAATCAAAGCTAACCTTGAAGATGCCGGTATTGACGCTCTGATTCCAATCGGTGGTGAAGGTACCCTCAAGGGCGCAAAATGGCTCTCTGATAATGGTATTCCAGTCGTTGGCGTGCCAAAGACCATTGATAATGACGTCAATGGCACCGACTACACATTCGGTTTCGACACAGCTGTCTCGGTTGCAACTGATGCAATTGACCGTCTGCATACTACTGCTGAATCACACAACCGCGTGATGATTGTGGAAGTTATGGGTCGCCATGTTGGTTGGATTGCACTACATGCCGGTATGGCTGGTGGTGCCCACTACATCGTGATTCCAGAAGCACCATTCGATATTGCCGAGATTTGTAAAGCCATGGAACGTCGATTCCAGATGGGCGAGAAGTACGGCATTATCGTGGTTGCTGAAGGTGCATTGCCAAAGCCTGGCACCATGGACTTTGCCGAAGGCGAAGTTGACCAATTCGGACACCAAACCTTCACAGGTATCGGACAAGTTATTGGCGATGAAATTAAAAAGCGCTTAGGCCATGACGTTCGTACCTCTGTATTGGGTCATATTCAACGTGGTGGCACTCCAACTTCTTTCGACCGCGTGCTTGCAACCCGCTATGGTGTGCATGCTGCACGTGCCTGCCATACTGATAATTTCGGTAAGTGTGTTGCACTGCGTGGCGAACACATTGAACTTATGGACCTTGAAGAGGCTGTTGGACAGCTGAAGACGGTTTCGTTGTCACGCTACCGTACTGCACAGTCACTGTTCGGATAATTCACTGTAATAACTCGAATAGTTTCTGAACCTAAGATCTACAACCACCTTGAGCGTAGGTGCTGATTTCCAATCTTTTGATCGGGAATTACGGCACTCAAGGTGGTTGTGCTGTATCACGAGCAGTTTTGTGAGCAGGTGAGCGTCGAAAAGCAATGTGAAAAAGGACACTCCAGTTCATCTGATAAAACCAGTGGTGCTTGGTCACAATCATGGGTGAGTTGAGGTGTTTGCTGCGCTAATTTTGGAGAAAAACGGTATAGTTTTACGGTATGACTGCAGCATATGACGAATTGATGGATTACGACGAGGTTCTTGAAAAGTTTGAGCCGGTAATGGGCATGGAAGTGCACGTTGAGCTGGCCACGGAAACGAAAATGTTTTCGGCTTCTTCTGCACACTTTGGTGCAGATCCAAACACTCACGTAGATCCGGTTTCTTTGGGTTTGCCTGGTGCTCTTCCAGTGGTAAACGCTAAGGGCGTGGAATGGGCAATTAAGATTGGTTTGGCGCTGAATTGCAAGATTGCCGAGTCCTCTCGCTTTGCGCGTAAAAACTACTTCTATCCTGATCAGCCAAAAAATTATCAAATTTCTCAGTACGACGAGCCAATCGCATATGACGGTTATCTTGATGTCGTGCTCGAAGACGGCACTCCATGGCGCATTGAAATCGAACGTGCGCATATGGAAGAAGACACCGGTAAATTGACCCACCTAGGTGGCGCTGATGGTCGTATTCACGGTGCAACAAGTTCCTTGGTTGACTGCAACCGTGCAGGTATTCCGTTGATTGAGATCGTGACAAAACCAATTGTTGGCGCTGGCGAGCGTGCTCCAGAAGTTGCAAAAGCATATGTTTCTGCATTGCGTGACTTGGTGAAGTCTCTTGGTGTTTCTGATGCACGTATGGATCAAGGTTCTATGCGCGTTGACTCCAACGTGTCACTGAATCGCAAAGGTGCACAAGAATTTGGTACGCGTACAGAAACGAAGAATATTAACTCGTTGAAGTCTGTGGAGCAGGCTGTACGGTTTGAAATGATGCGTCAAGCAGCAGTAATTGAAGCAGGCGGTGAGATTTTGCAAGAAACTCGCCACTATCAAGAAACTGATGGCACGACCACCTCCGGCCGTATTAAGGAAACTGCCGAGGATTATCGTTACTTCAACGATCCAGACTTGCCTCCAGTGATTGCACCACGCGAGTGGGTTGAAGAAATCCGTGCAACCTTGCCAGAACTGCCATGGGTACGCAAGGCACGTATTCAACAAGAATGGGAGCTTTCCGACGCTGAGATGCGCGATCTGGTGAATGCTGGCGCACTCGAGCTAATTATTGCAACCGTTGAAGCTGGTGCAACCTCCGGTGAAGCTCGTTCTTGGTGGGTTTCCTACTTGGCTCAAAAAGCTAAGGAAGCCGGCGTTGAACTTGAGCAGCTTGCGATTACTCCGGCACAGGTCGCACGTGTGGTTGTGCTGATTAACGAAGGCAAGCTCACTAACAAGTTGGCACGTCAAGCTGTTGATGGTGTGTTGGCAGGCGAAGGCGATGTTGATGCAGTGGTTGCTGCTCGTGGCTTGGAAGTTGTTCGCGATGATGGAGCTATTGAAAAGGCTGTGGATGAAGCACTTGCTGCAAATCCAGACATCGTTGAAAAGTATAAAGCTGGTAATACCAAGGTGGTTGGTGCCATTGTTGGTCAGGTTATGAAAGCAACTCGCGGTAAGGCTGATCCTGGTCAAGTGAACCAGTTGATTGCAAAGAAGCTGAACGGCTAATTGCAAGCTCAGACTCGCAGCTGATAGCTGAGCGTTATTGAGCATACGAACAGCGGTAGGGTAGTTTGATTCCTACCGCTGTTTGCATTCTTTATAGAACGTTCACGCGAACACGAATTTTGGCACATGGTATTGCAACAACATTTCTGCATGATAGCTGGCAAGGCGTGTGCCAGTGATAAGCACATGAGCTGCACTGCGGCCAACCTTGGTTACCGTATACCAGTTATCCGCGTATGAAGTGGAAATACCAGCAACGGTGGCTGCGTCGTCAAGCATTTAGAAGCTAGATACCCGTAAAACGTGGTACTTGGTGGCAGTGTTAGTGAATAATAACGCGAACACACATTACTGCCATGATGATTCCAATAGCGAAGTTGATCACTCGCCAAGCTTGTGGGCGGGCAAGAATATGGGAGAATCTTGCGGCACCATAGCCAAGCAGCGGGAACCACAATAATGAGGCAAGTAACGCACCGGCTGCAAAATACCAGCGACCTGTAGAGCCATGTTGATTTGCCATGCCACCAAGCATGACCAATGCATCAATATAGGCAGCTGGATTTAACCAAGTAAATGCTAGTGCTGCCAAGACAGGTTTTTTCCAAGTCTTCGTAACCGTGCTTTGCTGGACTTGAGGTTTAGTAGCAATAGAGGTGGTAGCAGAACCTGATCCAGAGGACGTATATGCCTGTAGATCGTCGTTATGCTGCTGAATCACAATGGAATCGCCAGAGCGCTTGAATGCGTCTTTGAAACATAACAATCCGAACCACGCAAGATAAGCAGCCCCTGCCCATTTCAGGATCGTAAGGATTATCGGAGCTTGCTCAATGAGTACGCCAACACCTGCGGTGCCACCGAGAATCAGAAAAACATCGCTGATTAAGCACACTGCAACAACTGCAGTAATGGCTTCGCGTTTAATGCCTTGGCGGATAATGAGGGCATTCTGCGGACCGATTGCCACAATTAAGGAAATTCCGAGTAGAAATCCTGCTACCACAATACTCATAGAAAATAGTTTCCACTTTCGGCTATATTAAGTAAAATTACATTTTTTAAACTTAGATTAGGAATGCTTCATGAAGCCGATTCACCTGCAAACCTTATTAACCATTATTGATGAAGGAAGCTTTGAACACGCTGCTTTAAGTTTGGGGATTTCACCTTCAGCAGTGAGCCAGCGTATTCGAGCGTTAGAAAAAGAAGCCGGTCGAGTGGTGGTTCGGCGAACCAGCCCAGTGACAGCTACCAGCGCAGGGGAAGTGTTGGTGCAAGCAGCTCGGCAAATGGCTTTGTTGGAAGCTGAAACGATGGCGGCGTTAAGTGGTAGAATCGAAAAGGTTCCATTAAGCGTTGCGGTGAATGCTGACTCTTTAGCAACCTGGTTTCAACCTGTGCTTGCAGATGTTGCGTCGTGGGAAAATACGACATTGCATCTTCGGATTGAAGATGAAGCGCACTCATTGAATCTTCTGCGTCGTGGTGATGTATTAGGCGTGGTTACGCGCGAGTCGCATCCAGTACCTGGATGTGACTCGGTGAGTTTAGGAACCATGCAATATGTTTCTGTCGCCAATCCGCAGCTTCTTGCCCGTTATACGTTTAATGGCGTTGTTGATTGGGAAAAGATGCCAGCGCTTCGATTTGGCCCACGAGATGCACTGCAACATGAAGATTTAAAAAATCGCGTGCAACAGCTACCAAGTACGCGACGTGTTTCGCAAATTCCTTCAGCGGCTGCATTTGTGGAAGCCACCCGCGTTGGTTTGGGTTGGTCATTGCTACCGATTCAAGATGCACAGCCATTATTAGATCGCAACGAGATTGTGCTTCTCGACGATCGTGTGCTCGATGTTGCACTTTATTGGCAACGTTGGCGTTTGGAATCGCCGTCATTATTGAAGCTTACTGAGTCGGTCTACAATGCGGCTGAACAGCTCCGGAAAAATGTTAAAGCGATTGTTTAGAATACACAATCGTGAAAAATATTGTAGTGACGTTTGGAAATGTGAACCGTGCTTGGATGCGCATGTCTATATTCGTTGTGATTGCGGTGTGGGGACTAAACGCATGTAGTTGGGGTGAGCCGCTGGCATCTGATGAAGCAACACTTGAGATCCTGGCGTCAACTTCGCAGCTGCCGGTTGCCACGCCGGAAGCTGCTGTTGCAGTGCCGGATCAGCCGGTTGTAACGCCGGAGGATTCACAGGCAACGCCAGATGCCGACGAGTCAGGTGCTGAGGAGCCGGAACAACCGGTAGACAGTGCTTTGCAAAACGTCTCTGAGCAACTTGCAGCGTTAGAGAGTCTGCCTATTCGCGAGTGGGAGACCACCGTACCAAAATATCACCGTGATGCTTTTGGGCAACGGTGGAGTGATGATGTTGATGCACCACTTGGGCATAATGGCTGTGATACGCGCAATGATATTCTCAATCGAGATCTTAAAGATGTGGTTTACAAGCCTAAAACGCATAACTGTGTGGTCCTGAGCGGTGTGCTGAATGATCCTTATACTGGTGAAACCCATCAATTCGTGCGTGGCCAAGGTACGAGTGAACTGGTACCAATCGATCATGTTGTCGCCCTTGCGGATGCGTGGTATGCCGGAGCATGGAAATGGGATGCTGTAACGCGTCAAAAGTTTGCAAATGATCCATTGAATTTGCAAGCAACCACGCGCGCTGCCAATACAGACAAGAGTGCTAAGGCGGCTGATAGGTGGATGCCTCCAGCGTCAAATTATCGCTGTGAGTATGCGCGTCGTCAGGTGCAGATTAAATATATCTATGGTCTAGCCGTCTTGCCACAAGAAAAAGACACACTTGTTCAAGTACTTTCAAAGTGCTAAATACTGCGAGTCGTCCACAGAATTGTGCTGCTGTAGCATAGTCTTAATTAGTATGAGTGAGAATTTAACCCCTGATCGCGCGACTGACTTTGATGAGGTACCAGCCTATACAAAGCCTTCGATGAATGAGATTTATCAGCGAGCTGGTCGTGCAGCGCCTCAAGCAATACCAAATGGTGCTATCACCCAACCTGCTGGAGTGGCCACACCGCCTATCGCTGTGCCAGAACCTACGGAGACACTGGCACAGCAACCAGGAGTTGGAAACGTGGCTACCCCGCAAGTTCAGGCATCTGAAACCTTGGTACATGCATCACAAGGTGCAGCAACGGAGATCTTGCAAACAGTGGTACCAACTACCGTATTAGCGTCTGATGCGCCGACCACTGCGTATGATCAACCTCCAATGCCTGAAGCTCCAACTCAGGTCTTTGATTTTGCACCACTTGATTCTTCACTGCCACCAGCAGAATCTTCATCGCAAATGGCACAAGTTGGAGTAGCAGGAGAGACTGCGGCAGGTGAATTCGCGGCAGCTGCATTACCAGTGGCAGGATCTGCAGATACCGCATTCGTTGAACAAGCAAAGCGCGGCACCATTGATGTTGGTTTGTTGTTGCTACGCCTTGTTGTAGGTGGGTTCTTAATTGCAGATTCTGTGATTAACCTCTTTAAAGTTGATGGTGGTTCGTTAATAGAACTTGAGCAATCTTTCCAGACTTTCGGATACGCCTACCCACATGTTCTCAGCGTGGCTCTTCCTTCAATGGAATTAGCTGCGGGTGTGTTTATTCTCTTTGGTTTAGTTACTCCGGTGGCAGCTGCATTGGCGGTAGCATCACTGAGCTTTATGGCGGTGCATGCCTATGTGACAACCGCTTCTGACTGGTCCTTGGGCTATATTTGGAAGTCAGTTATCCCAACACTTGGATTCCCACTGATGATGGCGCTGATCTTGCAGTTTACCGGTCCTGGTTATTATTCCTTCGATACTTCTCGTAGCTGGGCAAAGCGACCATTGATTTCAAGTTGGTTGTTCTTATTCGTCGGCATTGGCATTGCCGTTGCAATGTGGCTGTTCGGTGTAGCCGTGAATCCACTTCATGCACCAGCAGTTGTGCCTGCAGCTTAGTAGTACAACCATACATATTTAGTACACAACAAAAATAGTCGCTATTCCCAGTTGTAATGTGGGGATAGCGACTTTTGTTAGTGTGAGGCAGCCGTTGGTCGAAATAGTGATTCTCGTAATGTGGTCATCGTTCCAATATGAATCACCATCATTATGACTAATCCAAGAGCCCAGAAGAAATAGTCATTCATTAGCATTTTCATGTAGAAAATTTGGTCGAAGGCTTGATTACTTTTCCCTTTTCCAAGCCACCAGTGTGGTGGAACAGTAAGCATTAAGAACGTCATAATTTCACCAGTGATCACCATTGCTTGATTGTGTAGTGCCCGAGAATAGTAGAACAGTACTGCTAACCAGATTGGCCACCATACCCAGTGATGTGACCATGAAATTGGCGAAATAAGCAGCATTAGGGCTGTATTTACTAAGGCTGCTTCGAAGAATAAGCCGTGCTGTAAAATCACTCGAATAATGACAAAAAATATGCCGACAAGCAGTACCGAGCCAAGCAACCATAAGAGCGTAATCGTACTTGTTGCTGCTTGTGCTGCTTCATGAGAGCTCCACAACCGAGTTAAAACCCCCTTCAGTGACTGATTTGTCACGTAGCCAATATTGACGCCAATTTTGGAATTATCATTCAGTACAAAAATCGCATTGGTATAAAAGTCGCGGGTCTGGCTTGGATTATGAATCGTTCCAATCAACGTTGCTGAAGTTGCGCCGATAACTGCCATCAGTAATGCTCGCAAATCACGTCGGATCAAGAAAACCAAGAGCATGACAGCAGGAGTGAGCTTGATAGCAGCAGCAATGCCAATCAGCCAGCCTTGTGGGATTCGCCGACTTCTTGGCACGATATCTAAAAACACCAAAAAGGCAACCACCATATTAATCTGCCCAAAATTGGCATTATTTCGCAACGGTTCTAATACAAGCGCAACGCCCCATGCCCAAGAAGTAAACAGTAAGGCGTCGGCATCGTTGACAAACAAATATCGTGCAGTGAACCACAGCGCAATTGCTAAGAGCACTGCTGATAGAACCATGATGATAAGACCTGCAGTATATCCATCAACGAGAGTGAATGGGCTTAGCAGAAGCGCTGCAAATGGTGGATAAATAAATGGCAAGCGGATTCCTGCTACCTCAAAAGGCTGATCGTACAACGAGCCGCCAGCAAGATACTCTCGTGCACCAGCCTGATACACGAGCATGTCAATTGGCGTAGGTGCGAGCCACATCGTGCCAATTAAAATCGTAATTGACACAAGAAAGCCTAAATAGGTAAGTGGTCGTTGAAAACGCAAGAACACGGTGTGATCCCTTATATAAAAAACTCCGCAGTGTTCAATAGTGCTGATACAGCCTGCGGAGCTTATGCGAAATGTCAATTAAATTTGTCGTACAGCACCTTTATCCGCTGACGTTGCCATCTTAGCGTAGGCCTGCAGTGCTTTGGAAACCTTGCGGTCACGGCTAATCGGGGTCCATGGATGCGGACGGGCTTCTTGTGCTTGTCGACGCTTTTCAATTTCTTCATCAGAAATATTGAGCGTCAAGGCACGGTTCTGGACGGAAATCGTAATGCTATCGCCATCTTCAATCAAGCCGATCAGACCTTTATGGGCTGCTTCTGGCGACATATGTCCAATGGACAAGCCACTGGTGCCACCAGAAAAGCGACCATCGGTAATCAACGCACATTTCTTGCCAAGGCCGGCACCTTTTAAGAATGAGGTCGGGTGGAGCATTTCTTGCATGCCTGGACCACCGGATGGGCCTTCATAGCGAATCACCACGACCTCACCAGGTTGTACTTCGCCTTTTAAGATGGTTGATACTGCATCTTCTTGAGACTCACAGACCCTCGCTGGACCAGTGAATTCCCAGAGTTCTTGTTCGACACCAGCGGTTTTTAATACGGCGCCATCTGGAGCTAAGTTGCCTCGCAGGATGACCAAACCGCCATCAATGGAATATGCATGTTCAATATCGTGGATACAACCATGCTCGACATCAAGATCTAAAGATTCCCAGCGCGTATTCTGGCTAAATGGTTCAGTGGTACGCACGCCGCCAGGAGCAGCGTGGAAAAGCTCAATTGCCTGATCAATGGTTTTACCACTGCGAATATCCCAATCATTGAGCCACCCATCGACAGTGTCATACGCAATGGTATGCACGGATTCGTCGAGAAGCCCTGCTCGACGCAGCTCACCTAAGATTGCTGGAATTCCGCCTGCTCGGTGGACGTCCTCAATATGATAGGTACCATTTGGTGCCACTTTGGAAATACACGGGATACGGTGGGAGAGCTCGTCGATATCAGCGAGTGTGAAATCAACTTCACCTTCTTGTGCAGCCGCTAAGGTGTGCAAGATGGTATTGGTAGATCCGCCCATTGCCATATCAAGTGCCATTGCATTGCGGAAAGCAGCTTTGGTGGCAACACTACGAGGCAAGACGGAATCGTCTTCTTCGCCGTAATAGCGTTGGCACATGTCTACAATCATTTCACCAGCTTGCTCAAAGAGCTGTTTACGTGCAACATGTGTCGCGAGTGTCGTGCCGTTACCTGGTAGCGACAGTCCAAGTGCTTCGGTGAGGCAGTTCATAGAGTTTGCAGTGAACATGCCAGAGCATGAACCGCATGTCGGGCAAGCAGATTCTTCAATACGTGTGAGATCTGCATCGGAAATTGCAGAATTTGCTGAAGCTGTAATTGCTGTAATTAAGTCTGTTGGTGCATGCGCGATGCCGTCAACTGCAACTACTTTGCCGGCTTCCATTGGGCCACCGGAGACAAAGATTGCTGGAATATTTAAGCGAAGTGCTGCATTGAGCATGCCTGGGGTAATTTTGTCGCAGTTCGAGATGCAAACCATGGCATCGGCCGTGTGAGCGTTGACCATGTATTCCACTGAGTCTGCGATGATTTCGCGAGATGGCAGGGAATAGAGCATGCCGCCGTGACCCATTGCAATACCGTCATCGACTGCGATGGTATGAAATTCTTTTGGTACACCGCCTGCTTTACGCACTGCGTCTGCAACGATGTCACCGACGTTTTTAAGGTGCACATGGCCAGGGACAAACTGCGTATAAGAATTGACGATGGCAACAATTGGCTTGCCAAATTCGTGTTCTTGTGTGCCAGTTGCACGCCAGAGTGCACGAGCACCGGATGCATTACGCCCAATGGTGGTGATACGGGAACGAAGTGGATACATAGTGTTTAGTCCTTATGTTGAGCGTCAAATTCTTCCTTGGACATCAGCACTTGGTGGCCGTCTTTGTGTACGACCAGTACTTTCCCGTCTGCAGCTTTGTGAGCTTGCGTAAGAGCGTCTGGAATACGGCCCTGGGAAGCTTCTTCGAGCTTGGGTAAAGAATTAAAGCTTACGCCAGGCAATGTGTACGTTTTCTCATCAGTGGTGGCAATAAAACTGCGTGAGCGCTGAAAACCAATTCCTTGGAACTGCTCCCAAGGAATTGAAACTGGTGCCCGAAACGCATATTGAATTGTAATGCCCTGAGCATCAACGATGGTTTTGGAACGTAACACCCACACAATGAAAATAATCGGCACCAGTGGTAGCCAGAATAGTTGCAGTGGGGCAGCTCCCATCACAAGAAGCAAAATACATACCATAATGCCAGCGCCTAACAGATGTGTGCGGTCAGGAGTCAACACTGCTGGTGTGGATGCTTGTGATGGTTGTTGAGTACTCATTCGCCCAATCTTATTAGATTTCTTTGACAAACGCGGAATTTCTGGCTACGGGTATGCCCGCGAGGTAAAAACATTCACCTGCCGAAGGGTGCACATTCAACAAGGCTATCGCCAGCATTTGCTATCTATGTTGCGTAGCATATGCCACCATGTATGGGTCGTACATGCTACTAAGGTGTTTGCGTGGAGGAAGATTCTTGAAGAGTCGTAGGGGCAAGGATTCCATTTGAGTATTCTGCGGAAGTATCCAAGCTCACGGCTTTTAAGAGTGTGAGAGCACATAAACTTGCAATTAAAATCGTGGTGGATATTCTGGTGCGACCTCCAATAGAAAAGAGACGTTCCCAACCTTGAGGCTTTACCGGAATCAACGTTTCTGCGGTGGTGTTTGGAATCGCAGGATCATCACTGTCTAATAAGCCGCGTTCGGTTTGATCAGTAACATCTGCACCAGCAAGAGCATCGGCGTCGACGGCTAGTGCATCAGTATCGGGCAATTCAGTAGGTTCGTGGCCTTCGAGTGATTGAATGGCGATGCTGCGACCATCTGGAGTAGAGGCAGAGCCATATTCTTGCCAGAATTCTTCAATAATTCGCACCCGCATGGCGCGTTCAACTTTCCACTGCGCACCTGGGGTGACTTGCGCTAAGAAACGCATGTCCACTGTCCAGGGTAAGCCGACGGTGGCTGGTTCACGAATCTCGACTGCTTCATGCACTGTTAATGGGCCTAATACCACTGGGCGAATATCAGGACTGTACAGCGCGCGGTTGGCAGCGGTACTTGCACGTTCGATTGCTTGGTGTATGGAATGCGAACTATGCAACGGAATTGGCATCGTTACTAATGCTGAAGACCAGTGGTTGGAATTATTAATAGCAACACCAGCTTTGGAATTAGGGATGATCACGGTTTCTTCAGCTAGGGTGCGAATCCGAGTTGAGCGCATGGTGATTTGAATAACGGTGCCTTCGACAACTGTTGCACCGCCTTCAAAACGTACCCAGTCACCAACGCCATATTGTTTTTCCGAGAGAATGAAAAAACCTGCGAGGAAATCAGCGATGATCGATTGGGCGCCAAGACCAATGGCAGCAGATGCAGCAGTAGCAGGAATTGCGGCTCCTGCTAAGGAGAAGCCAATGGCTTGCAAGAATAAGACAAAGACTAAGAAATAGGCCAAAATCTGCACAATATACACAGCTGCTCCAGTGAGAGCGAGCTGAGTCTTGTGCTGGTCTTGTGTATCTGTAATGAGTTTATTGGCAATGATGTACATCGCTAGGCGGCCAGCACGTGGAATAAGGAAGGCCGCGATGATGATTATTCCTAAAGTTGAACCGGTGGTGGCGATCCACGTCCAGATTTGTAAGGCGATATAACTCAAAGGCATGCCTTTGAGACTAGTCTAAAGCTGGGTGCAAAGGTTTCGGGTGTTAGGAATGTTGTTTATCGTGGACAAACACTGAATGGTTCACGTATGCACTTGGGAATGGGGGTAGTGATGGGGGTGTGAACTATGGAGTCGTCAGATGACCTTGTAAGCTGTACCACTATGAACATTATTGGACTTGTGGTAGTACTTCCCGGTGCGGCGTTTGCCCACGCGGCTTGCTAACAAGTCCCGAATTCAAGCGCCCTCGATACAAGCACCATAAGTGCAATGTACCGAGGGTTTTGGTTTAATGGCTCATTTTTATCGCGGTTTTGTCGTCGTCAAGCATCGCACCCTGGATGCTTTCGATGCTGAAAGTGCGTGAAACGATACCCTAGCTAACTAATTCCTACCAAGGAGTATGAAGTCGTGGTAGTTTCCTCGCAACACACACCTGCTACGGTTGCGCAACGCAATCGGCAGGCCCAGCCTGAGCGAATCACAGGAGCTGACGCTATTGTTCGTTCGCTGGAGCTACTCGGTACAGAGGTTGTTTTCGGCCTTCCAGGTGGGGCAGTGCTTCCGCTTTATGACGCCTTGTATAAGGCGAAATATTTGCGACATGTGCTCGTACGACATGAACAAGGTGCAGGACACGCAGCTACCGGCTACGCCCAAGTGTCTGGCAAAGTCGGTGTCTGTATTGCAACTTCGGGCCCAGGTGCTACGAACTTGGTCACACCTTTAGCTGATGCTCATCTTGACTCGGTGCCAGTGGTGGCAATTACAGGGCAAGTGGGTCGGCAGATGCTTGGCACTGATGCATTCCAAGAAGCTGATATTCGTGGTATTACGCTGCCGGTAACGAAGCATAATTTTATGATTACCGAGCCGGAGCAGATTCCGCGAGTAATCGCTGAAGCCTTCCATCTCGCGGCAACTGGACGTCCAGGGCCGGTCTTGATCGACGTGCCTAAAGATATTCAAGCCATGGAGCTTGACTTTATCTGGCCGCCGGTGGTTGACTTACCAGGATATAAGCCAGTGACTACACCACATAGCCGCTCAATTGATCAAGCAATTAAATTAATTTCTCAATCAAAGCGCCCTGTGCTGTATATCGGTGGCGGTGTCATTAAGGCCAATGCCACAGCAGAATTGCGTGCCTTTGCTGAAGCCACTGGTATTCCAGTGGTGACGACCCTCATGGCACGTGGTGCGTTCCCAGATTCACACCCACTGCATTTGGGTATGCCTGGTATGCACGGCACCGTTTCTGCTGTTGGAGCGATGCAAGGTTCTGATTTGTTAATCACCATTGGTGCACGATTCGATGACCGTGTCACAGGTCGAACCGATTTGTTCGCTCCAGATGCAAAGGTTATTCACGCAGATATTGATCCTGCCGAGATCGGCAAGATTCGTGCTGCAGATGTTCCAATCGTCGGTGATGCACGAGAAGTTTTGCAGTGCTTGTTAGAGCAGTTCCAACGCCAAGTTCCACAAGGTATAGACATCCAACAGTGGATGAAACATGTGGTCTCGCTTCGAGAGCGATTCCCACGTGGTTACGAACGCACTGATGATGGGCTCTTGGAACCACAGCGTGTGATCGAAACACTTTCACGCATTGTTGGCCCAGATGCCATCTATTGTGCAGGTGTGGGTCAGCACCAGATGTGGTCTGCTCAGTTTATTGATTTTGAACAGCCACGTACCTGGCTGAACTCTGGTGGCTTGGGCACTATGGGCTACGCTATTCCGGCTGCTCTTGGTGCAAAAGCTGCAGCACCTGAAAAAGAAGTGTGGGCTATTGATGGTGATGGCTGTTTCCAGATGACCAATCAGGAATTAACAACCGCTGCAGTTGAAGGCTTCCCAATTAAAGTTGCATTAATTAATAATGGCAATTTGGGCATGGTTCGCCAGTGGCAGACACTGTTTTATGAAGGCAATTATTCACATACGAAATTACGTGAACAGCATCAGTACATGCCAGATTTTGTGGGTCTGGCACAAGCACAAGGCTGTGTTGCATTCCGTGTGACAAATGAAGACGAATTAGAAGAAGCAATCCATAAAGCGCGTGAAATTAATGATCGTCCAGTGGTCATTGACTTTATCGTGGGACAAGATGCACAAGTTTGGCCAATGGTTGCAGTAGGACATTCGAATTCCGATATTGAATACGCACGTGGTCTGCGACCATTTTTCGAGTCCGATCCATCTGTGATTGACACGGATGACACTGATGAACAACCACACGAAGGGTAAGGGAGCACCGATGACGCAACCACAAATCTCTCGACATGTTTTAAGTGTTTTAGTTGTCGATGCAGATAGTATCTTGTCGCGTGTGGCAGGCATGTTCACCAGGCGTAGCTTTACGTTGGTCTCAGTGGTCTCAGCTACCACCGAGACCAAAGGCATTAACCGTTTGACGATCAGCGTTGATGCTGACGAAGTGGCAATTGAGCAGATCATCAAGCAGTTGAACAAACTGGTTCCAGTGTTAAAAGTGGTACGTTTTGATCAAGAAACCATGATTTCACGTGTCATGATGCTGGTGAAGGTTTCTGCTGATGCGACAAACCGACCACAAGTTGTCGATGCTGCCAATATTTTCCGGGCGCGCATTGTTGACGTTGCACCAGAATCTGTTGTGATTGAAGCAACTGGTCCGGAAGCAAAGCTACGTGCATTACTCGACATCCTGGAACCATTTGGTATTCGCGAGGTCATGACCTCTGGTCAAATTGCTTTGGGTCGTGGTCCGAAGACCATGCTTCCGAACAACCGTTTTTAACCTGCATAAACAGGTTGTAACATTTTTATATTCGTGCGTTTGAGCGACGTACGTGAGAAAAACTGTTCAATATTTTCTTCTGTGGTTTCCACTGTGCATCCTTCATACAGGTGCGTTTGGAACAAGAAACGATATTGACAGAAAAAGATTTTTGAAAGGCACACATATTATGGCTATTGAACTTTTGTATGATGCAGACGCAGATCTGTCTTTGATCCAAGACCGCAAGGTTGCTGTTTTAGGTTACGGCTCCCAGGGGCACGCACACGCACAAAACTTGCGTGATTCCGGCGTTGAGGTCGTCGTGGGTCTGCGCGAAGGCTCGAAGTCTGCAGTGAAGGCAGAAGAAGCTGGCTTCCAAGTGTTATCCAATGCTGAGGCTGTGGCTTGGGCAGACGTCGTGATGATTCTGGTGCCAGATACCACTGCACCAAAACTGTACGCTGAGGAAATTGCACCGAATTTGAAAGATGGCGCGACGATTCTGTTCGGTCATGGCTTAAATATTCATTTCGGCCTGATTCAGCCAGCGGAAAACATCACTGTTGGTATGGTTGCACCAAAAGGCCCTGGCCACTTGGTGCGCCGTCAATTCGTAGATGGCAAAGGTGTGCCATGTTTGATCGCTGTTGACCAAGATCCAAAGGGTGAAGGTAAGGCATTGTGCCTGTCCTATGCCGCAGCACTTGGTGGTGCTCGCGCTGGCGTGATCCCAACGACTTTTGAAGCAGAAACTGTCACTGACCTCTTCGGCGAGCAGGCAGTGCTGTGTGGCGGCACTGAAGAACTGGTGAAGGTTGGCTTCGAGGTTCTTGTTGAAGCAGGTTACGAGCCGGAAATGGCGTATTTCGAATGCCTGCATGAGTTGAAGTTGATCGTCGACTTGATGTTTGAGGGCGGCATTGCCAATATGAACTACTCGGTTTCTGATACCGCAGAGTTCGGTGGCTACCTTTCTGGCCCACGTGTCATCGATGCTGCAACCAAGCAGCGCATGAAGGATATCCTCAACGATATTCAAGATGGCACCTTCACCAAGCGTTTGATTGCCAATGTGGAAGGCGGCAACAAGGAACTCGAGCAACTTCGCGCTTCCTACGCCACCCATCAGATCGAAGAAACTGGCACCAAGCTGCGCGATTTGATGAGCTGGGTGAAAAACCCACTCGATGCAACTGCATAAGCAGGATTAGCGTTTGCTTCTAGGCTCTACTGCACTCCCTATCACAGCTTTTGTGGTGGGGAGTTTCGCATCTCAAGCCTAGTTCTTATTACCGCGAACTATAAGCAGTGGCTGAACACGATAGCAAACGCGCGATTTCATCTGAATGCGTTTTGTGTATGAGCTTGACGACGCTTGTCACACTGGTCACGTTGAGTTTCAAGTGTCCGCCCGCGTTGCTGGAAATACTGGTAGATGGACTGCCAATGATTGTAGACAGTGCAGGTTATGGTGTTGTATGTGATGGGAAACTGCGTCGTCAAGCAAGCTTGCACGAGTAGTTGTGATCGTGGCGAGGAGATGGGGAATACAATAAGATGTGACCATATCGCAGCATGAAATATAGGTATGCGTAGCAGGTATATATTTTCAATAACTAGGCTTTAATGAAAATGTAGGTTAGGGTAAAGAGATCATGACCGCTCAGCAGAATCACAAGCACCATCGGGAATCTATGGCGTCACTGCAAGCACGCTTGAATACCGCAGATGCGCATACGCATAATCGCAAGCGCTCCTATGAGCATGAGTGGGAAGCATATCAACATATACGGCTTCGTCCATCTACTCCAGTACCTGTCACACGTGTAGAAAATCCTGTTCAGCAAGCTCAACGTCGTTTGAAGGCAACTCGTACACTTATGCCAAGAGACAATATTTTGACCACTGCAGCTACTCATTCGGCGAACGCACAACACGGCGAACATCAAGGTTGTCACGAGCATTCCCACGGCGGGCATCAGCACTCGGCACATGCGCATGCTGATGGTCGTGGTCATGACCATACAGATAACCACGATCATGACCATAAGCATGTCCCGAATAGCTTAAAAGCGTTGTTTACGGTTTTGACTTTTACCGCGACCATCTTTTTTGCTGAGATCATTGGCGGCTACTATTCCGGCTCATTGGCATTGATTTCTGATGCTATGCATATGCTTTCGGATACCACAGGCCTGGTGGTTGCAGCCGTCGCGATCGTGTTTGGACGCAAAGCCGCATCACGCACAGCCACCTACGGGTATAAGCGCATTGAAGTTATTGCCGCACTCGCTAATGCTTTAAGCGTGTCGATCATTTCTGTCTGGATTCTGTTTGAAGCAGTCGAACGTTTTTCAAATGGCCAAGTTGTCAATTCCACAACGATGTTGGTCGTAGGCGTGATTGGTTTTATTGCCAACTTATTCGGCGCGTTTATTTTGCATCAACATTCCCACGAAAATCTGAATATGAAAGGTGCATACCTTCATGTTCTTGTCGATTTATTCGGTTCAGTTGCCGTAATTATTGCCGCAGTGGTGATGAAACAATTTAATATTATGTGGGCGGATACGGTTGCCTCCTTATTAATCGCAAGTTTGATTTTGCCGCGGTCTCTGAAACTCGCGTGGGAATCATTACGAGTGTTGTTAGAACAAGCGCCAAGTAAGGCTAATACCCAAGAGATTTTGCAAGCATTACGCAAACTTGATGAAGTCGTGGCTGTTCATGATCTGCATGTGTGGTCGCTTGATGGTAGCGAGTTGATTGCAACCTGTCATATGGTTGTGGATATGCAAGTCCCAGCAGCCGGATGTGACGTACTTGACCGCGTGCAAAAAGAGCTGCGTAAGTTCGGTATTGAACATTCTACAGTCCAGTTGGAAACCCCACATCATCACACGCATGAGACGACTTGTTAGGTTGTAGTCTAGACTGGATCCATGGGCTTTTCGACTCCAAGTTATGATCTTTTAGACCTATTTAACCGCGTTGATCGTGGTGACCTTCAATTACCAGACTTTCAGCGTGAGTTCTGCTGGGACGTCGACCGAATCCGCTCCTTAGTGATCACGGTCTTACGTGGCTATCCAATTGGCTCCATTATGGCGTTAGATACCCGTAATGAACCAGTGCGATTCCGTCCACGTCCATTATCGGGCGCGCCACTGACAACTGAGCCACCTGGGTTATTGCTACTTGATGGCCAGCAGCGCATGACGACCTTGTATCACTGTTTGAAAGGTACGGGTCTGGTCGAAAGTGTTGATTTTCGCCAGAAAAAAGTCAAGCGACGTTTCTTTGTTGACGTTCAAAAAGCTATCTCAGCTGATGTTTTACCAGATGAGGCGGTCATCGCTGTTGATGAGCGTGGTGTGATTCAGTCTCACTTCGCACCTCAGATTGATTTGAGCTCTCGCGAAGCCGCCTTGCAAAATGGCTATATTCCAGTTTCTGATCTGCTTTTCGACGCCGGTACTGACTTGCTCTTTGATATTGCAGCATCCAGTTCTCACGATATTGCAAAGAAGTTTTATACCCGAGTGGTCAAACCATTGGTTCGCTACAGTGTGCCAATGATCCGACTTGATCGTACGACGTCGCGTGCAGGTATCGGTTCGATCTTTGCATCAGTGAACACGTTGGGCCTGCAAATGGATGTCTTTGAATTGCTCACAGCCGTCTTTGCAGTGGAAGACCCAGATTTCCGATTGCAAGATGATTGGGAAAAAACAGCAGCAACCTTACGCGAGCATCCAGCATTGGCACATATCACTCGCACTGATTTCTTAAGCGCAGTTGCACTGTACGTCACGCATAAAAAAGGCCATGCCTCCGGTTTCCGTGAGACTGTGCTTGATCTTACACTTGCAGAATATATTCCAGCAGCTGAGAAGATCCGCGCGGGATTCGTAGAAGTCGCTACCTTCTTGCATACGCGCTATATTCACTCTGCTGAACAAATCCCATATGTTGCACAGCTCGTACCACTAGCAGTGATTATTACTGTCCTGACTGAAGATGGCGTGAGCTTAGAACATCAAAGTGCGTGGGATCGTATCAATCGTTGGTTCTGGTGTGGTGTATTTGGCGAACTCTATGGCTCACCAGCCGTGATGGCACGAACTGGTAGTGACGTTGATGAAGTCACCGCATGGGTACGAGATATCCATGGACATGCAGGTGTTCCAATACCACGATCAATTTCACAAGCTCGCTTTGTGGAATCTCGTCTGCACACTGCCTTGCCTAATTCTGGTTTGTACAAAGGCATTTATGCCTTACTCATGGCGCGTGGCGCACAAGATTGGCGCACAGGTTTACGCTTTGATGCGCAAACCTTCTTTGAACTTGGCACGAAAGTTCGCAAAATCTTCCCAGCATCGTGGTGCGAAGATAATAATATCGAGCCATTCTTAGAAGAATCCGTGTTGAATCAAACGCCAATGTCGCGTCGCACATACGTCATGGTAGAAGGAAGTTCGCCAGCGCGTTATCTGCATCGCATCCAATCAAAGAGTTTGCTTGACGACGAAGAATTCGATCAAATCTTGCACACGCACTTAATCGAACCATCATTGTTGCTCAGTGCCCGTGCTCAAGAATTCTTCACGGATCGCCGCCGCAAGTTCGTCGAAATTATCGAACAAGCAATGGGACAACCAGCGGTTCATGACGTCGATGAATCCAACTTGTTTGGTGGCGAAGAAGGGCCAAGCGCATTCGTTCGTTCTTAACACAATGCTGTGGGTGGGGAGTAGTTGTCGCCCTGAGCATCAGCGGCTGCAGCACTCCACCACACTCACCACAAGTATCTTCGCAAGTCGCGAAAGATTTGAAGCAAGCACGCAGCAATAACCGCAATCGACATGTCGCAATTCGTTTTGACGATCATCCGAGCGTGCTTGACGACGATGGCACTGGCATTGTAGCTACGCAAAAATTCTTCGAAGCGTCAGAAACCGTCGTTATTGCAGATGACCAACTCGACCATCAACTTCGAGCCGCATCAATTGCTGTCGTCAGTCATGCCCCAATGCTGATCATGCTGCCAGGCACACGTGATGCAATTATCCAAGAAATCACACGGCTGAATGCGCGATATATACTGCTTGTCGGTGATGTGAGTCTTGCCACCACAACTGGTACGACTACAGTGCTGCATGATCCACTTTCCTATGAAGCAATAGGAGAGATGACGGCCTTTCAATTCGCGCCTAAGCGCATCTCACGACCAGAGTTCGTCAAGTCTGCAGTTACTGCACTGAGTAGTGAACGCCCAACGCTCTTAATACCAGACTGGATACCTGCGACCGAAGCACTCCAAGATGAACCAGCACGAGCGTTTCCAGCCCAATCAAAACGCGATGCTTCCACGGCACCGATTGTGATTGCTTCTCAAGGCTCAAGTATTGCAGCGATTGCGTCAGCACGATCATTCGGCGCTGAAGTTCGCTTTTTGGAGTATCCAGATCCGCGTGATACGCGAAACTCACTTGAGGCAGTTGCCGGTCTTGGTGAACAACCTCTCATCGCACTTGGTGCAGAATTTGGCACGGATGCTCAACTTCAACACCGTATTGAACTGGGTGAACATGCCAGTCTTTACCAACCAGGTAATCGAGTACGCGGCTTGATCTTCCCGAAACGACGACTGCTTGCCACCACAATTGATATGAGCACAACAGCGCATAATCTTGAAACTACTTTCGACGAGATGAAAGCACTCGTGTCTGAGCATACCCGGCGCGAAGATCTCCAAATCACACCAGTGATGATGCTTCAACATGCTGATGCTGACCGAGTCCAAACGCGTGCATGGTTAACTGCGTGCCAAGAACATGAAGCTTATTGTGTAATAGTTGTCGACAGTCTTGCGCAAGCACAGACGCTTGAGCACCTTCTGAAAATGGCGCATACAGGCGTGTTTGTGACTGCCGATGCTGCTGAAACTGGCAGAGTCGCCAAGTGGTTAGCAGAGTTCGTCGCAAAGCAAAAACTAGCGCAAACCCTCTTTATCAGCACCACGGTCGCTGGAGGACATGCCTATGACGAACTTGCCTATGTGCTGCTTGCCGCTGGGCAAGAGGAGTATCAGAGACAAGTGGAGATGGTGCCAGAACATTATTATTTGGGTCTGAATCTAGCATCGAATCCTACAATGAGCATTGAAGATGTCCTGCAATTAGAGCCGCGACCATGGTTGATTCACCGTGGGGAACATCGGCTACAGGTACCAACTTCATGAGTAGTTTTCTTATGAAAATGGGCGTTTAAGAAAATTGGTCTAAACTAATAAATAGTCATGTGCCAGCGAAAGACAAGGTACGGACACGGGCTTGAAGGTGACGCGGTCGTGCCACTTCAAGAACGGACATCCTTTGGTAAAACCAGGAGTAAGTAACGTGAGCCGAAATGGCCTTCCTGTAGTTCTTATTGCAGATAAACTCGCCCAGTCTACAGTCGACGCACTTGGTGACGCTGTGGAAGTACGTTGGGTTGATGGGCCAAATCGCCCAGAACTTCTTGCCGCAGTGGCTGAAGCAGACGCCCTGCTGGTACGTTCAGCAACCACCGTTGATCGTGAAGTATTAGAAGCAGCCCCACACTTAAAGATCGTTGGGCGCGCCGGGGTTGGCCTTGATAATGTCGATATTGCTGCTGCAACTGAGCGTGGTGTGATGGTTGCAAATGCTCCGACTTCAAATATTCACTCTGCGTGTGAACACGCAATTTCCTTGCTGCTATCGACTGCTCGTCAAATTCCTGCCGCTGATAAAACGTTGCGTGAAGCCACGTGGAAGCGTTCATCCTTTAATGGTGTAGAAATTTTTGGCAAGACAGTTGGCATTATTGGCTTTGGCCATATTGGACAGTTGTTTGCGCAGCGCCTCGCTGCATTTGAAACCAAGATTATTGCGTTTGACCCATATGCGAACCCAGCAAAAGCTGCGCAGCTTGGTGTTGAGCTCACTGATCTTGAATCCTTGATGGCACGTGCTGATTTTGTGACTATTCACTTGCCAAAGACCAAAGAAACAGCTGGCATGATTAATGCGAAGTTGTTGGCAAAGGCAAAGAAGGGTCAGATTATTATCAATGCGGCTCGTGGTGGGCTGGTTGATGAGCAAGCCTTGGCAGATGCTATTACCGCTGGTCATATTCGTGGTGCTGGTTTTGACGTCTTTGAAACTGAGCCTTGCACGGATTCGCCATTATTTGCACTCGATCAGGTTGTTGTCACACCTCACTTGGGTGCTTCGACAGAAGAAGCACAAGATCGTGCGGGTACTGACGTTGCAGCTTCTGTTTTAAAGGCGCTCGCTGGTGAATTTGTTGCAGATGCAGTCAATGTTTCTGGCGGCAAGGTTGATGAAGAAGTAGCTTTGTGGCTTGAACTTGCACGCAAGCTTGGCCTGGTAGCTGGTCATATGCTGGCACAGGCACCGGTTCGATTGGAAGTTGAAGCACGCGGTGAACTTTCAACTGAAGCTGTGGACGTATTAGGGCTTTCTGCAGTGCGTGGTCTGTACTCGGGCATTATCGACGAGCCTGTGACTTTCGTGAATGCTCCACAGATTGCAGCTGATCGTGGCCTAGCGTATGAAGTTACGACTGCTTCTGAATCGGTATCACATCGCTCGGTCTTGGAAGTTGTTGCAATTGCTGCTGATGGCACCCGTGCGTCTGTAATCGGTGCATTGACTGGCTTGGATCGTGTGGAAAAAATTGTGCGTATGAATGGCCGAGGCTTGGATTTGCGTGCGACTGGTCGGAATGTGTTCTTCCATTATGCTGACATTCCAGGTGCATTAGGCAAGGTTGGTACTGCAATGGGTGCGCGTGGCATTAATATTGATGCTGCTGCATTGACGCAGGACAATGATGGTGAAACCGCGAATCTGGTCATCCGTGTGGATCATGAAGTACCGCAGGATCTGCTCGAGAATCTCAAGGTTGAGATGCAAGCAGAAGTTTTCCAGCTTGATTTGAGCTAAAGTATCCAGTTTGCTGTAAGCATGAAGCTCTTGGTTTTGACGAAAGCATATTCGTCAAAACCAAGAGCATTTTTGTTGAGAGCGTCTCGAGTTCAGTGCAGACTATTCGCTATGCGACGCAGCTTGAGAGATGCTGCGCAGCATTTCGACACGTTCTTCCAAGCTAGATTCAGCAGGAACAGTGATCTTTGCGCCTAAGAAGCTCACACCGGTTGCTGCTTGCGCATCACGTGCAATACGTTCCATGGTCATGCCTGAAGTTGGCTCATGCACAGCGCTTGGAAGATGGCCATCCCCCCATGGGCCAGCATAAATTGTTTGCGATGGGGAAGCGCCGGAGAAAATTACACCAGCCAAGAGCCCTTCAGCGCTTGCCTGGGTGATCTGTTCAAACGGTAGGTCAAAATCACGTGCCTCAAGTGCCGAACGACCCCAGTTTACGACGAGTTTCAAGTCTAATTCTTTGGCGATTGAAAGTTCCTCGGCAAAACTTAAAAACCCTTTTTCTGGTGCATGGTCATTACTGTAAACATCGCAGTGTTCAATCAGAATCGTCAGATCTCCCCACGAGCATACTTCTTGCAATGACTCGACAAATGCTTCGCGTTGCGCAAATTTCGTTGGAGCCGAGTGCACTTCAAGCGCATCAGCGCCAATAGCCTCAGCGGCACGATAGATTGCTTTGGTATATTCCAATGCTGCTTGACGACCCTCTTCATTTGGACTTGCCAAGCCAAAGTATGGATTTTGTCCAATATTGCCCATTGTGCCAGGAATCGCGGTGACCACCACGAACGGGAAACGCTTGGTTTGAGTTGCTAAAAATTCACGTTCGGTTTCGTCTGCGAGTTGGCCAGGATATGGCACTTCGAGGCCTGAAACAAACCCAGAATTCAGCAGTAAATCATAGTATTGTTGCTGGCCGGCGTGGTCGGCAGGCATAGATGCATATGCGCCAATAATAAAAGGTAAAGTCATGGCGAGCCTTTCAGTGCAGAGAACTTGTCTGATGTCTGTTAGTCTAGTCTCTTTTTTCGTATTTGTCGGTAGGAAAAAACTGTGAACTAGTGCTAGACTTCCAAATCGTAGATGTTTCACTATGTGGAAAGGTAGTTCCGTGGCATGAAATTAGCAGTTATTGGTGGCGACGGTATTGGTCCCGAAGTTACAGCAGAAGCGCTGAAAGTCTTACAGGCTGTACGCAGCGATATTACTGTTACTGACTATGATTTAGGCGCACGTCGATACCTAAAAACACAAGAATTGCTGACTGAAGACGATTTAGCCTCCTTGCGCGAGCATGACGCGATTCTCTTAGGCGCAATTGGAGCACCTGATCAGGTAGCGCCAGGTGTACTCGAACGCGGCTTGCTGCTCAAGATGCGTTTTGCACTCGATCATCACGTGAATTTACGCCCTGCAAAGCTGTATCCAAGCGCAAGCTCACCACTGGCAAACCCAGGCGAAATCGATTTCGTTGTGGTTCGTGAAGGCACTGAAGGTTTGTACTGTGGCAACGGTGGTGTGCTCCGCGAGAATACACCACACGAGGTAGCCTCTGAAGTGTCTCAAAATACTCGATTCGGAGTAGAGCGCGTTGTCCGCGATGCATTTGCTCGAGCAGCGGCTCGCAAGCAACATCTCACCTTGGTGCACAAAACAAATGTGTTAGTGTTTGCTGGCTCCTTGTGGCAGCGCACTGTAGCGGAGGTATCCAAGGAATATCCGCAGGTTCGCGTGGACTACCAGCATATTGATGCCGCAACGATTTATATGGTGACGAATCCAAGCCAGTATGACGTCATTGTCACCGATAATCTTTTTGGCGATATTCTCACCGATCTTGCAGGTGCGGTGACAGGTGGCATTGGTCTTGCCGCAAGTGGCAATATCGACGCAACTGGTACCAATCCATCCATGTTTGAACCAGTGCATGGTTCCGCTCCTGATATCGCAGGAAAAGGCATTGCTGATCCAACAGCAGCAATCTTGTCCGCAGCAATGCTGTTGCGCCATCTTGGTGATACCGAAAATGCCGATCGCATTGAAGCTGCCGTGGCAGAAGATGTCAATAACCGCGGCGATGAACCGATTGTGACCACAGCAATTGGTGATCGTATCGCTGCTGCTTTGCGACGCTAACCGCATGCAACGCAATCGTTTGTAAACAACAATCTTTTATCTCGAAAAGCCACGATCAGTTTGGTTCTGATCGTGGCTTTTCGGGTTGCTACAACTTAGCCTTGGTAGGTGCGCTTAACGCAAACGAGGCAGTTTAATACGTGAATGCTTGAACATTTCTGTGACCGTTGGAATCAAACCAGCAAGCACGCCCAGGACAAAGGTCACAATGCCAATAATGATTGTGAACGGGGATGAACCTTGCGCGTTATTGCTTGACAGCGATGCTGGTGCTGGGGCAGTGGTGGTGACTGTCACTGCTGGTTTTGGTTGAGCAGTTGCCGTTACGGTCACGGTTGGTTTTGGTGTTGCTAACTGCTTATTTAACTGTGCACGAGCTTGTGCTAAAGCTGCTTGCAATATGTGAATCTTTTGCTGTGCTGCGTTTAAGTCAGCGATAGTTTGTTGCAAACGCGCAGCGTCCACGGCATTTCGCATCAATTCTGCGATTTTTGCATGAGCTGCAGTGAGCTCCTGATCACGTTGGGCTAGCATGGCCTTTGTGTCACGCAGCTCGGTTTGAGCCGCTGCAAGATCTGTTTGTAATCCTTGCTTTTCACCTTCAAGTTGTTGAATACGCGTGGTATTTGTTGCTGTATCTTGACGTAACCGAGCAATTTCAGTTTCGAGATCATTAATCTGTGTTGCAAGCTTAGTTGCACGCGTTTCAGCTGCTAGGCGTTGTTGGTTTGCTGTCTCAGCAGCTTCACGAAGTGTCGTGATGCGTTGCGTGAGCGCCGTGGCGGCATCGGTAGTGGTGGTATTTTCCAAAGCCGTGTTCACAGCTGCTTCAAGTTCAGCCAGCTGCTTTTGTGCTTCTTCTAATTCCTCAGTCTTTTCTGCAATCTGACGCTTTGCTTCAGCTTCTTGCTGTTTTTGCTTTTCAAGAAGAGTTTCGTATTCAGCAGGAGATGGGAGATTTGCACCAAAGGTTGTTGCAGATAACGTCTCACTTTGGACTCGCTTGTCGAATAATGCTGCAAGTGGGACATCTTTAACCACATAGTGCTCATTGGACGGATATTCAACGGTATTTGCGTTGACATCGTGACGATACACTTTGACTACCGAATACTCTTCCCCGAGGAAAGTGCGAATATCAGCGCCGAGCGTTTGTCCGATATAGCCTTTACCCGGTACCCAGTTTGGACCGCCAGAGTCGCCAAAATCTGATGCAGTATCGGAGGTTTGAATAATACGTTCATCAAGCCGCATTACCTCACCGCAGTACACGAGGCGATTATTTCCTAACTCAGCACCGGTTGTATCACCATAGCGGCATACCCGATCACCAACAACTGGATCATAGACACGATCACCCGAGAAAACGTTTTCTCCAGTTACTTCAGGATGCGCGGAAAAATCGACATAGGCAAGGTCATATGTACGGTAATAGTCGACGCTAGCATTCTCATCGGGCAGCGGAACCCCAGCGTTATCCAGGGTTACTGAGAACTTATGCTTCAGCGTTCCGATTGGTACGACGTTCTCAGCACTTGATTGTGGATCTTTGATGGAAAAGAATACTGTGGCATTGTTATCACCGCAGTGTCCGGCTGTCCAAATGCGTTTGGCTACCTTATCAATAAACCCTGCAGTGCACTTCGATGCTGTGGATTCTGAGGCTTGAATTAATATCGGATCACCTTGATTGACAACAACACTTGAGGTTTGTGCCGAAACTACCTGGGTCAGGCTTTGAGTAGCGCACAGTGCTAGAGACGTGCATACTAATGCGGTTTTTTTCAATCGATTCATGGAATGATGTCCTTTTCATTTATTTATAATTTCTATAATAAATACAAGATTGTTGAACACGCTAATTATTCCAAGCATTGTGGTGTATCTCTCTATGGATTGCGAAATATGAACATGAGTATGCAGAGACCAGCGTCGACAAGCAAAATATGCAAGGTTACCCCTGGGGTGAGCGTCACATGACAACTCTGCAGACGTATTCAGGGGCAATTGACATCATGTAAGAGTGGTTGCGTGTAAGATGCCAAGGTATGCGTTTTGGACGAATAGCAACCCCAGATGGAATGTTTTTTTGCACTGTCGAAGAGCATGACGGTGCAGATATTTGTAAAGTGATTGAAGGAACTCCGTTTACTGAGCCAGTATTTATCGGGAAACAGTACCCACTTGAACAAGTGCGCTTACTTGCACCAATGTTGCCAAGTAAGATTGTGGCCATTGGTCGTAACTATGCCGATCACGTCGCAGAAGTGTTCCAGCAATCAGCTGAACACTTACCACCAACACTGTTTTTAAAGCCACCGACTGCAGTTGTCGGCCCAGGTGCTGCGATTAAAATTCCTGATTTTGCCACCAAAGTGGAATTCGAAGGTGAACTTGCCCTGGTAATTTCGCGACCATGTAAAAAGGTTAAGGCAGCCGACTGGAAGTCAGTAGTCTTGGGCTACACCATTATTAATGATGTTTCGTCACGTGATCTGCAATTTGCTGATGGTCAGTGGGCACGTGCGAAAGGTATTGATACTTTTGCGCCACTAGGTCCGTGGATTGAAACTGACCTTGACGCAATTGATATTACGAATTTGCCAATTAAAGCACACTTAACTCATGAAGGCGTGACTGAAACCAAGCAGGATTCCAACTCGAATCAAATGATTATGAGCATTGGTGAAATCTTGGAGTTTATTACCGCCTCTATGACGTTGCTGCCAGGTGACATTATTTGTACTGGTTCTCCAGCCGGAACTGCAGCGATGTTCCCAGGAGATTTTATTGAAATTGAGATTCCAGGCATTGGTAGATTAGGTAATCCAGTCGAACGCGCATAAGACAGCGTCAGACAACGAAGGATTGTTAGCAAGGAAATTATAGTAAAGCCCGTGATCATCAAGATATGATCACGGGCTTTACTATCTGTAAGTAGCAGTAAAATTATTCCGTTGGGTCGGCTTGTACCTGGACGGTCTGTGTTTGTCGCTGGAATTGGGAAGCATTATTTGCCAATTTAATGCTGATACGCCAGAGCAGGATAACCGTAAATATTCCAAATACGTATAAAGCCATCAGCAAGAACAAACGAATGTCTTCGGGACTTTCGTAGTTCCACGCAAAGTGAATACCAAAGCCTAGACCGAAACCGCTGAATGCGGCGAATATTCGTTTAATAAGCGACAATCCTGGAGTTGAGATTGCGTAGCTGAGGCCGAAACCAACAATTGCAGAAAAGATCATATGTAAACCGCCACCAATGATGAGACGATTCATCCATGATCCAGCAACGCCTAAAAGATCGCTATTGCCGTGTTCAATCGCGCCGAAGAATCCATATTGGATATTCTCGATCAACTCAAACCCAAGACCAACAAATAATCCTAAGAAAAGACCATCCCATGGGCGGTTGAAACGATTACGGGCCATGACGATGATCAGCAAGATGCCGACACCTTTGCCAGTTTCTTCTGGCCATGCACCAGCAAATGATGAATATGCTGCTTCCCAATTCAAATCTAGAATGACTTCAGTAATAGCGTCACTGGTGAAAACTGCGAACATAATAGGAGCAGTCATTCCCCAAACGATTGCAGCAACTGCCCACCATGGTGAAGCTTGCCAAAGCTTTGAATATGAAAGCACAAGATAGATAATGCTAGCTAACAGCAACGCAATGCCGACACCGATCACAAACGCAATTGGTGAAATGGTGGCGAGAAAGAACAGGTCAGGAAATGACCACACGGCACCCATCGCAACAAATACAGCAAAGACCAGTGCAGCAGAATAATTCAAACGAGTATCAACATGACTCATGATGCATCATCTCCAGCTGGATGTTTCTCAAAGCTCAACGTATCAGTGATAGTGGTAGTTACTTGCTGCAATTGTGCAACCTCAGCGTCGTAGTTATCGCTGTCCTCGAATTTCCGCCGCACACTCATTGCGATGCCAAAAACATCTTCATCAGTTGCTGGAATATTATCCGTTAATGGAATCGATGGATCGAGCACGATAATGGTTTGTGTCACTGAACATCCACTTATGTCATCGCATGTCCCAAGATCTTGAACATCAGAGACAAACATATGCGGATGACTACCAGCGGTTGAAGCAATGAGCATGCCGTTGTCAGTGACTTCATTGGAGAACAAAAATGCTCGAGTTGCTCGGAAACTCGCGAGTTTCAGATCAGTGAGATAATCAATGTCACGAGCATCAATCGTGGTGTCATCACATTTAAAAATGGTGTGTGACGGATCGTCGGCAAGCTCGCGGGTACAGCCTTGTGCTTCCCAAACGATCGTGTCTCCATCAATAGTGGTGATCTTTGGATGTTCCACCTCTTCGAGGGTGGTTTCAAGCTCGTTGGTATTTTGATCAGCGTGTGTTGTAGCAACTGGCGAATCACCAAGGAGATGGGCAAGCGAAATCGGGCCAAAAATAACAGCGAGAATCACGAGGATCACGCTTGCTGTGGCGCGAAGATCGCGAAGAATATGTGTTTGTTTCATTGTGTCTTAAGCCTAACACTATTTGCACAGCAGGCGGCGAGTCTTGTGGCAAAGAATAGTTATACTGGCGGTTATGAAACCTGAACATGACATGTACCACGGCCATAACGGTCGCATTTGGAGCGGAAATCCAAATGATGCGCTGATGAAATACGCAACTGATGTCGTAGGAAATACTGCTCTTGATATCGGTGCAGGAGAAGGTGCTGATAGTGCGTGGTTACTGACACATGATTTTGCTGTCACGGCGGTCGAACCATCACCGATTGCGGCTGCAGTGTTACGAGAACAAGCACCAACGGCACATGTTCTGCAAACTACATTTGAACAAGCAGAACTTGCAACCTATGATCTGGTGACTGCCTTTTATACGCCGTTATTAGATACCGCCACAACAGTGACGAAACTGCTTGAGGCGGTTGCTCGTGGTGGCACCTTGCTTGTGGTGCATCATGACGATATTTCTAAAATGGCTGCTCATTTCGGACGCAGTATTGATGAGTTTTTATTGCCACCAGTGTTGGCAAAGCATTTGGAACAACGCGATGATTTCGAAATTCTTGCCAACGAACAATCCTCGCGTGAAGTCACAACAGGCCAAGGAGCTGCATACCGAATTGATCTAGTGCTCAAGGCCAAGCGCACGTAGGATTGTGCGCAGCTTTGCAGTAGTTTCTGCAACTTCTTCGTCTGGATCGGAGCTGGCTACCAGTCCACCTCCGGCCCAGGTACGCAAGTGGGTATCGTGTACTTCAGCGCACCGAATGGCAACCATATATTCGCCATCGCCAAACGCATCGCACCAGCCAACTGCACCTGCATAAAAACCACGGTCAACTGGTTCAGCTTCTTCAATCACCGTACGTGCCAAATACGCAGGAGTACCGCAAATCGCAGGAGTTGGATGCAACTTCATCGCCAAATCCAAAGCATTAATTGCCGCAGGATCTTTTAATGTGCCAGTAATAGGAGTAGCTAGATGCCACATTTCGGCAGTGCTGGTTAATTCAGGCGTATCAGGTGCAGACACGCTGACGCACAGGGGACGTAAAATATCCAGAATATGATTCACGACGAATTGATGTTCGTGTAAGTTTTTCGCACTCGCTAATAGATCTTGGCTGACAACATGATCCCGCGCCTGGTTCTGCTGCCGTGGAGCAGAACCTGCCAATGGGTAGCACGTGACCGTTGAGCCTTGACGACGCACTAATACTTCTGGTGAGGAACCAACGAGCCAGTGAGACATTTCTGGTACGTCAGCTTGCGTGATATCGGCCAAGAACCCATTGAAATCAGGGGAAAGCATAATTAATTTTGCAGCGATGGCGCGTGGATCGACAGCTGCGTCGAAAAGAATATCGAGACTGCGAGCTAAGACAATTTTGTCTACTTTTCCGGTTGCAATCGTGGCAATTGCGGCAGCAACATTATTGCGATGCTGTGCTTCACTGGGATTTTCTGCGGTAACTTGAGCAAAGGGGAGTTGCGCTAGGCGATAATACGCTGGTGGTTCAAGGGGGCCATCGGTTCGGGTAATGGTCTTTGGTACACGCAATGCAGCTGGTAATGCAGGATCAAACGGTAATGCGCCAACTACCATAGGAACGAGGTTGTGTTTTAACGCATGCGAGGCAATATAGGGATCGCGAAAAGTCTGAACGACTCCTTGGGTGTGAACAGAACCATGTGCTCGTGAGAGTAGAAAATCAGGAGCTGTTGCTGGGCGTGCATGCATAAGTTGCAAGTTTAGTAGCCTGTTGGGAAAACCATAAACCCTCGATGTATTAAGATGAGTAACCATGTCTGAAATTCGTGTACGTTTTTGTCCATCACCAACCGGAACTCCCCATGTGGGAATGGTGCGTACTGCCTTATTTAACTGGGCACATGCGCGTCATACCGGCGGTAAATTAGTATTCCGCATCGAAGATACCGATGCGGCGCGTGACTCCGAAGAGTCCTACCAAGCAATTATCGATTCCCTCAAGTGGTTGGGAATGGATTGGGACGAAGGCGTTGTGACTGGCGGTCCGCATGAGCCATATCGTCAATCGCAGCGAATGGATATTTATGCCGATGTGCTAGAAAAGCTCAAAGCTGCAGGGTATGTCTACCCAGCGTATTCCACTGCTGAAGAAGTTGAAGAGCGTCATAAGGCAGCAGGTCGAGATCCAAAACTAGGATATGACAATTACGATCGCGATCTCACCCCAGAACAAATTGCAGCATTTGAAGCTGAAGGTCGTCAGCCAGTATGGCGTTTGCGCATGCCAGATCAAGACTGGAAGTGGAATGACTTGGTTCGTGGTGAGATGGAATTTAAATCCTTCACGCAGCCTGACTATGTGGTGGCACGTTCAAATGGTGCACCGTTGTATACGTTAGTGAATCCAGTTGATGATGCGCTGATGGGTATTACGCACGTCTTGCGTGGCGAAGATCTTTTGCCGTCGACACCACGCCAGCTGGCACTGTATGAAGCATTAAAAGCAATTGGTATTGCCAAGCAGACACCAGTATTTGCACACCTGCCATTTGTGATGGGTGAAGGCAATAAGAAACTCTCGAAGCGTGATCCGCAGTCGAATCTGTTTAATCACCGCGATAACGGCATTATTCCAGAAGGCATGCTGAACTACTTGGCATTGCTTGGCTGGTCCTTAGCAGCTGATAAGGATATTTTCTCGGTTGAAGAGTTGGTTGCAAACTTCGATGTTGCAAATGTACTGCGTAATCCAGCACGTTTTGATCAAAAGAAGCTAGAAGCTATCAATGCAGATCATATTCGTTTGCTTGAACCAGCTGATTTCGCCGCTCGTTTGCGCAGCTACTTGGCTGAATATTTTGAGTTTCCAGCTGACTATCCAGCCGATAAGTTCAACTTTGCAGCTGAGTTAGTACAAACTCGCATTAAGACGTTGTCGGAAGCTTGGGATCTGTTGCGTTTCTTAGTAACCGCCGATGAGGATCTGGTGCTGGATGAAAAGTCCGCAAAGAAGAACCTCAAAGAAACCGCAATTGTGCCACTCGATGCCGGCATTGCTGCATTAGAAGCTGTGACTGAATGGGACACTGCACATATTGAAGAGGCATTGAGCACTGCGCTGATTGAAAAGTTGGAATTGAAGCCGCGTATTGCATACGGTGCACTGCGAGTTGCTATCTCTGGTGCAGCAGTTTCGCCACCATTATTTGAATCAATGGAGCTGCTTGGCAAAGAATCAACCTTGGTACGTTTGCGTGCCGCTCGGAGCCAAACCCCATTTGTGCCAACCGAAGCATAATGTTGGTTGCATAACGCAGCGTTTGAGCTTCAGTAAAGAAGCGTGAAAAAGGCTTGAGAAGTAAAATACTTCCCAAGTCTTTTTCACTATTGAAATTATGTAGCTTGCACTGCAGCTTCACGCTGGATTTTCAGCCATACGAAGAAACCCCACAGCACGAATACTCCATAGACGATGTATAACACTGCAGAAGGGTAGTAACCAGCTTTTAATAGCAGTGGGACACCGACAATATCAACGCCGATCCAAATCAACCAGAACTCGGTCCAGCCACGTGCCATGCCATAGGTTGCAAGCATGGAACCGGTGAAGATCCATGCGTCGGCAAGCGGGCCCCACGAGCCAAGACTTGTGAAAATAATTGCGAACAGTGCAGTGCCACCAATGGCTGCGATGATAATGCCAATGCGTTCTTGACGAGTCGCCCAGCGTGGTTGCACAGCTGCGGTATCTTCATGCGGTTCAGTCACAATCGAACGAGAAGGATCAGTATGATTTGGTTCGCTTATGCCGCGACGATGCGCGCGTGACCACGACCACCAACCGTAACTGCTGACGATTAAGAACATGACCTGACGACCGGCTTGACCGTATAAGTCGAGATTTTGTGGCGTATGGAACACGCCACCAAGGAATACGGTAAACAGTAAGAGGTTGCCGATGATACCAATTGGCCAAGCCCAAACGACGCGACGCATGCCGCCGATCGCTGAGGCAAGACCGAAGGCGTTACCGATAATTTCACGCCAGAGAATAGGTACGCCACTGATAATCAGGGTGGCATCGAGAAGTTTGGTGAGAAAATCCACTGTGAGAGCTCCTTTAAGAAGACAGCGTTTGTGTCGACAGAGATATTCTCAAGGGCTATTGTACGGATTTTCAGTGTGATACTGATCAGCCAGAAAACGCAAAAGAACTAGCAGGTACATACTGCTAGTTCTCAAGAACACGTCATAGTTTCTGGACGATCATACTTTCAGGTGTACTTTCCAACGGTTTGTGAAAACACACCTTCAACAATGAAATATCCAGCTCTCTTGCATCCGGACTATACCGTCGGCTCTGGAATCGCACCAAAATCTGCTTGACCTGTCATTGTCGTGTAGAACAATCACAGCGCTCGCGGGCTAAAATATTTGATGGCAAATATTTATTACCGCCGGTGGGGAATTTCACCCCGCCCTGAGAACGTACTGTCAAATTGTAGTCCTGTTGCTGCAGGTATACCAAGTTTGAGAGTAAGGATGACAGGAGCTGCTGAGAATTTTTTAGGATTGGTTGCGTCGTGGCGTCAACCGCTCTTGGCAGGTATTACACTACATTACGATGAGAAAACACAGGTCTACACGAGTTCACCAGCGTCGCAGGCTGCGCCGGAGTTATCCTTTGGCGATCCTGAACGCGGTCTTGTTTGGCGTGGTGATCTTGGTAACTTTGCAAGTTGCAGGGGAGTTATATAGCCACCCACAAGTATTGTCTGGAACAGTTGGGCGACAGGTGGAGCCAGAAGTATCTCAAGAGGTTGAACCGGCATCTCCAACGCCAGCAGAGTATGTGCCGCAAACGCCGTTTGTGGCAGCAGGGGAGACTCAAACACTTCAGCTGGTGGATGCAAGCGGGCAGCAGCGAGAATATGTGTTGCATGTTGGTACACATTACGACGTGAATAATCCACAACCGATGCCGGTAATGTTTGCGTTTCATGGGTGGAAAGTACAAGCGCGTCAATTTGCTGGCGACTCGGGCTTTGATCGCACGGCTGCTTGGGATGAGGCAATGGTGGTATTTCCGCAAGGTTTGGAACAGTCTTGGCCAGGTGCGCCGTATTCGGTGACATCGTTTGAGAATGAAGATGCATTTGTGCATACCATCTTGGCGGAATTAGATGCTCATTATGCTATTGATCGTGCGCGTGTGTATCTGACGGGGATGAGCAATGGCGGCGGCTATGCCTACTCGCTTGGATGTCGACAACCGCATACCTTTGCTGCAATGGCACTTGTCTCAGGTGCGTATTATTTGCCGGTGACGCACAATTGTGAGGATTATCAGTTGCCTACGCTGCTGGTTCATGGCGAACAAGATCAAATTATTCACTATGAAGGTGGACAGCGTCATGAGGCTGAATATGTTGCTCCACGTGCTGCTGCTGATATGCAAGCGATGCGCAATCGTTGTGTAGCAGTTGATCCGCAGCCACTTGAAGAAGATGGCATGCAGCGGTTTATCTATCCTCATTGTGTAGTTGAAATGGAACACTGGAAGTTTATCGGCAAGCGCCATGTGTGGTTGTTGCAGGATGAAATGCCTGCAGAGATTTGGGATTTCTTGCAAAGACAATTTAACCCAGAGCAGATTGTATAAGGCGTTGTTTTTGAATAGCGATGTAGGGGCATAGCCTGCGGATTTGCCTTTTGTGCGGAAAGCTGGTTATATATCTCTCGTTGCAAGGTAATAAACCTGCTTGTAACAATGGCCTATGGTGTAATTGGCAACACAAGGGTTTCTGGTACCCTCATTCTAGGTTCGAGTCCTGGTAGGCCAGCTGGTGGAACTTTCCACTATACCGTATGCCCCGTTCGTCTAGCGGCCTAGGACGTCGGCCTCTCACGCCGGTAACACGGGTTCAAATCCCGTACGGGGTACAAATGAAAACCTCCAAGATACGAAATCTTGGAGGTTTTCGCATTTGTGCGAACGCATAGAAAACGACGCAGCGGAAAGAAACCACTCTTGAGAATGTGATCTCTAGGATGTAAATGGCATCTTGGAAAACGCCAACCGTACAACAACGCCGTCACTATATCTTCAGGTGAATAACCTCAACAGAGCAGGGTAGTCGAGGAAAACAACAATGCTCAAGAAGCTCACGCAGTTTTCTCGTTGATGTTGTACCCTGCAATGAGCTGATTGTTATCAAAAATTACTGATCGGCCATAGTCCACCCCTGCACCCTCATCGTAGGTAGCGCTAAGGTAAGTACCAATTTGCTCAAGAGAGGCAAATTTCAAGGCCTGATACGGTTGATCAAAGGCAAGCTTTTCGACGAACAGCCAGCCATTGCCGTCTGGTACCGCTACACCTGCATGCCCAACAAATAATGCAGCTGGATCTTCTAGCGTATCGTGCATAAATACCGTGATCATATGGACGTTTGGATTCGTGAACCTAATGCCTTGTGCTTGGAAGAACTCGGCAATATCTGCAACGTGAGTGCCAGTTTCAAGTGCTTTGGTTGTTGGAACTTTACTAAACAACCTATGGAATAATTCATGTTCGTCTGCAGGAAACAGCGGCGGCTGCTTCTGCGTGATTGCGTCATCGTCGATAAACAGCAAACTTGGATCTGCAAGACGGTGCTTCGTATCAAAATTCAGGAGAGATTTTAACAATGTAAACGTCGTAATCCTGCAGTTCGTGCCAGGATAGGTGGGATAAGTGTTGAGCCAGCTTTGGATGATACCTGCAGAATCGTAATGAACTTCTCCCGGTGTGTAAGGAACAAAACCAGCTTGCACTAGAGAATCGTGTGGCACGTGTTGGTTAAAATCATCGACTTGGGCAATGAAATTACGAATATCGGCATCGGGAATGCCTGCTGCCGCAAACAAGGTATGTATTTCTGCTTGTGAATCTTGATCGACAAGATTTGAATACTGTATGCCGGTAAGTGCGTTGCTCAAGTCATTCTGCGTTGACGTTGTCGAGTCTTGCTGCGAACTGTTTGTGCTGTCCTGAGATGAAGTCGTCGGCGTTACTGTCGTTGAGATGAAAGCGGGCTGATCCGTAGTTCCACAGCTGGTAAGCCCGGCGCTGCATGCGATGCAAAGCAGAAGAGTTGAGGTTCGCTTCATGATTGTAAGTTTACGCTTTCATCATAACTTCGACTATCGCTGTTTGTGTACTAAGAACAGCGTATTTGTATTTTTATGAATATCTCGATTATAGTTGCAACACGTACCAAGTGTTACATACGCCCCGTTCGTCTAGCGGCCTAGGACGTCGGCCTCTCACGCCGGTAACACGGGTTCAAATCCCGTACGGGGTACAAATCATAACCTCCAAGATTGTATATCTTGGAGGTTTTTTCACGTTCGCCAAAAGTTTCCTCTGTTTTCCAGCCACGCGCCATGCTTGACGACGCGTATCGCGGGAATAATGCTCTCTTTCATACCTGATATCAACTGATATATATCGCATGTATGGTGATCAGCGAATACGTGCGCTCGTATACGCAATGCATGTTCAACAGGTATCACGAGTGTTCTATAGTAGAAAAACCTTTTCGTAGTGGATGGCTGCAGTGGTAATGCGGCAGAGTACTTTTGAAAGAAAAGAGGAGCAAAGAAGTTTCATGATGGTTTCGCAACGAGTACTCGCCGCGTTAAATTTTGCTAGCTGGGCGCATCGTCATCAATATCGAAAAGGCACGCAGATTCCGTATATCAGCCATCCTGTAGCTGTGATGCTGATTGTGGAAACTATGACCGATGATGAAGACGTGCGAATTGCAGCGTTATTGCATGACGTGTTAGAAGATGCGGCTGATGAAGTATCGACTGAGCTGTTGACGCAGAAGTTTGGTGAAACTGTGACGCTTTTGGTACAAGCTGTGACGAAACGACGTGATCTACACTCGTGGGAGCAACGCGCGCAGGACTATCTAACACGCCTTGCACAAGCAGAACCAGAAGTCGCAATGATTGTGTTAGCCGATAAGCTGCATAATCTTCAATCGACATTGGACGATTACGATGCGATGGGCGATGAAGTGTGGCATCGCTTCCGTACAGGCTACAACGGGCAACTCTGGTGGTATGAGCGTATTTGTGAACATCTATCGCAACAGCTGCCAGATCTTGAACACATGAAATCCTTCACTGCGATGGTGGCACGTTTGAAAAATCTATAACCATCGCAGGATCTGCATCTGTCGCAAAAGAATAGCGACGCGGTGTGCTAGAGGCGTTCTGACAACGCGCTTGCGGCTTGCGTTAAAACATCAGCCCACTTTTTCGGTGATGGTTTGAATCGTTCAGCAGGACCTGAGATTGATAGTGCTGCTAATAATAGACCTTCTTTGTGAAACACCGGTGCAGTAATAGAGGCTAATCCCACTTCACGTTCGGCAATTGATTCCGCCCAACCTTGTTCTTTCACAAGGTGGAGATCTTCAATGGTGAATTGGGTGTCATCTTTTTCTAAAATCGAGTCACGTAAGTTCGGAGAGGAATAGGCCAAGAATACTTTTGCGGCACTGCCAGCGGAAAGCGGAAGGCGAGAGCCGACTGGCACAGTATTTTGAAGTCCAAATGGTGGTTCTTGTGCTGCAATGCATACGCGAGTAGTACCTGCGAGTTGATACAGCTGAATGGATTCGCCGGTTGTTTCCATCAAATTGGCCATAATCGGCGCGGCGGCGTCGATAAGCTGTGTGGAACTTCCAGCACCGAGGCTGGATAGCACAGTTCCAATCGCCCACTTGCCATCAGAGGTACGAGTCAAAATATTATGTGCTTCTAAAGCCGTTGCGAGTCGATGAGCGGTTGCACGTGGGAGAGCAGTGGCCTCACAAAGTTCGCTTAATGATCGTGGCTGTTTCGCAACTGTGAGCAGAATATGCACTGCACGATCAAGTACTTTAATGCCACTAGAGTGTGAAGATTCTGAATTTATCTGTCCCATGCTATGATACTAACATTCCAATTGGTGAGATGGTAAATGGTATTTAAGAAGAAGTAGGTGAAGATAATTCATGACCAGCCCCGTGGATCGTCCGCAGAAACTGACATTGGCCGAAAAAGTTTGGCGTGATCATGTTGTTTCCCAAGGAAAAAATGGCGAACCGGACCTGATTTTCATTGATCTTCAGCTGTTGCATGAAGTCACCAGCCCACAGGCGTTTGATGGTCTGCGTTTAGCTGGACGTCGTATGCGACACCCCGAACTTCACCTTGCCACAGAAGATCATAACGTACCAACTGCGGGAATTCAGACTGGTTCCCTGTTAGAAATCAATGACATGATTTCACGTACCCAGGTGGCGACGTTGCGTAAAAATTGTGAAGAATTCGGCGTTCGTTTGCACGCTATGGGTGATGTGCAGCAAGGTATTGTGCACCAGGTAGGACCGCAACTTGGCGTCACTCAGCCTGGCATGACCATTGTGTGTGGTGATTCGCATACTTCCACGCACGGTGCTTTTGGTGCAATGGCATTTGGTATTGGAACTTCTGAGGTCGAACATGTCATGGCAACGCAGACATTGTCGTTAAAGCCATTTAAGACTATGGCCATTGAAGTAAGTGGTACTTTGCAGCCTGGTGTGACTGCCAAAGATTTGATCTTGGCGATTATTGCAAAAATTGGTACCGGCGGCGGTCAAGGACATGTGATTGAATACCGTGGTGAAGCAATCTCGGCATTGAGCATGGAAGCTCGTATGACGATTTGTAATATGTCGATCGAAGCTGGTGCCCGTGCTGGCATGATTGCACCAGATCAAACAACGTTTGACTATATTTATGGTCGAGAATTGGCACCAAAAGGCCAAGACTGGGAAGATGCAGTAGCGTACTGGAAGACGTTGCCAACCGATGAAGGTGCAACATTTGATACCGTTGTCGAAATTGATGGCTCAGCACTCCGACCATTTGTAACATGGGGAACAAATCCTGGTCAGGGTGTCACGCTTGATGCAGCTGTGCCATTCCCTGAGGAATTCACCAACGACAATGATCGCATTGCTGCAGAACAAGCATTGCAATATATGGATTTAACGCCGGGTACCAAACTGAAAGACATTAAGATTGACACTGTCTTTTTAGGATCCTGTACAAATGCTCGTTTGGAAGACTTGCGTGAAGCAGCAGCTGTGTTACGGGATCGTAAAATTGCTGAATCCGTGCGCATGATGGTGGTGCCAGCAACTGCGTTGGTCAAGCGATTGGCAGAAGAAGAAGGGCTGCATGAAGTGTTCATGGCAGCTGGTGCGGAATGGCGTTCTGCAGGATGTTCGATGTGTCTGGGCATGAACCCAGATCAATTGCGCCCAGGTGAGCGTTCTGCTTCTACTTCCAATCGAAACTTTGAAGGTCGGCAAGGCCCAGGTGGGCGCACTCACTTGGTGTCGCCACAGGTAGCAGCGGCAACTGCGGTACTCGGTACGCTTGCGGATCCAAGTGATTTACCTGCAGTAGGCGCGTGCTGATCAGGTTGACGACTAAGCAAAAGGTAGCAAGGGGTTAATATGGAAAAATTTCACACGCATACAGGTGTAGCTGTCCCATTGACACGATCAAATGTTGATACTGATCAAATCATTCCAGCTGTATATCTCAAGCGCGTCACACGTACTGGATTTGAAGATGGCTTGTTTCATAACTGGCGCACTCAAGAAGCAGACTTCGTTTTGAATCGTCCAGAGTATGCCAATGGTTCTGTTTTGGTTGCCGGACCAGATTTTGGAACTGGTTCCTCGCGCGAACACGCAGTGTGGGCGCTGATGGATTATGGATTCAAAGTGGTATTTTCCTCGCGATTTGCCGATATTTTCCGTGGCAACTCTGGGAAATCTGGCTTGCTTGCAGCAATTATGGAACAAGAAGATATCGAGCTGCTGTGGAAACAACTGCAACAGAATCCAGGCGTGGCTGTTACCGTTGATCTTGAGCACAAACGTGTTACCTGTGAGGCGAATACGTATAGCTTCGAGGTTGATGATTACACTCGATGGCGCTTAATGGAAGGTTTGGACGATATTGGTTTAACACTTCGCAAAGAGGCTGAGATTACGAGCTTTGAAGCGAAACGACCAAGTTTTAAACCACGCGTGCAATAACTGATCTGGCTGATAAACAACCGATAGATCATCCATAACTTGAGGTAATTGCGCTAAAAAGCGTGAGCGTCGATTGGAGTAGAAATATCTCATACTTCCGTCACGCTCACGCTTTTTATGTTCTGCAGCGTTTGGTCCAGCTGTCGTGCAGGTTCGCGCTATGCCAGGTCCAGCTGCCGTGTTTGACCCAGCCATTTCATGTTGCGCTCGCTTGCGCTATTTCACCGGCAAAACAGATGCGTAATAATCAGCACCAACGAATGCGTCACCGGCAAACGAAAGTACCCAGATCGACCCTTTTTTCGCTGGTGTTGCTTCCAGTACATGATCCATTTGTCGTGAGAGATGCTCGACAACAGCTTTGACCACTGGCCCTTCTGCAACCACAATATGCGTACCTGGAATCTGCCTATGTGCGAGAATGTGCTCGATACAAGCAGTTGGATCTGTGTTCAAACAATCACTCTCAAGTGCTGGATCTTCAACCATTGATACGCCAATCGCCGCAGCCAGTGGCTCAGCGGTTCGTACACAGCGACGAATTGGAGTACTCGTGACTGTTGTGGCATGAAACGGCGGCAGAGTTTCTGCAAGCAATTCCACTTGCCGCAAACCTTTGCGATCAAGCGGGCGCTTCTTGTCGTCGCCAAGCCATGTTGCTCGTTGCTTCGCGCGAGCATGTCGAATCAGAACAATCCTACTGGTTACGTTTCGCTGTATTGCAGCATCTGCTGTGGCCAACACCGCATGATCAACTTCATACGTGAGTAGTTCCAAAGCGTCTTGTATTGGTAACCAGCGAATTTCATCAACTTCATTATTCGGAAGAAAATCACCACCTATGACGTTGGCAAGCCAGTAGTACACAACTTTGGTGCGATCATGAATCGGGTAGTACACGTGCCCAAGTAAGCGTTGGAGTTGAATCTGATACCCAGTTTCCTCAGTGATCTCGCGTGCTGCAGTCATTATGAGGTTTTCGTTTGGATCCAGTTTGCCTTTGGCAAGTGACCAGTCATCATAATGAGGGCGGTGAATACATGCGTATTCCACAGTTCCGACGTCACTTAGCCGCCACAGCACAGCGCCAGCAGCAAGCACCGTCCGCGGAAACTCGTGAGCAGGATCTTTGACAATCTCCTGAAATAATTTTCCTAAACGATCATGGCCATGTGTACCGTGAGCAGGTACGAATGTGTGAGAAGAATTCATAGTACTGACGAGTTTAGAGCCATACGCCCATTTCCTGCTTGTCATTATTCACAAGTCGGAAAAGTTTTTTCACCCTCGTGTCGCATCTGAGCGCAACGTCGCTAAGCATGCCAAATGATGAACATACTTGCGTGATCGTTGCTTGACGACGCTTGAGCGCCAACCATTTGCGAGACAATGATTGTGAGACATCGCAGGTGCGTTGGCACTATTAGCTGTTGCAATCATAGCGTACGGCATGAAAATTTCTATTCATGTGATTGCCATCGGTGGTATGGTAAACACCAAGGTAAACTCACCAATGATGGGCAATTGGCAAGCAATGCTGGTGTGCATCGGTATCGCTGCGGATGCAGTTCGCAGTACACTGAGTTGGCACATTGTCATTGGCCAATGTGGGCTTCTTTTGGGAGATAGAAGAAAGAATAGCGGGACACGTTGCAATGAAAATAGCAGTAATGGGTGCAGGTAGCTGGGGGACCACCTTAGCGAAAGTATGCGCTGATGCAGGAAACTCAGTTTCGCTATGGGCTAGGCGTCCAGAAGTCGCCAGTTTTATTAATAGTCATCACCGTAATCCAGACTATTTAAGTGACATTCAGCTGCCGGATTCTATTGTGGCAACGGCATCAGCTGCTGAGGCTCTTGATGGCGTTGATACGGTGGTCTTAGCTGTTCCGAGTCAAACCTTACGCTCCAATCTGACTGCCTGGGCTGAAGTATTTCCTGCTGATTGCACATTAGTGTCATTGGCAAAAGGTGTGGAGCAAGGCTCTTTTTTGCGTATGAGTCAGGTCATTGCAGAAGTCACCGGAATCTCTGAAGATCGCATCGCTGTGCTCACTGGCCCTAATTTGGCTCGAGAAATTGCGTTAGAACAACCAGCTGCCACAGTGATCGCCTGTGTAGATGAACAACGCGCGCAGCGAGTACAAGATGCGTTTGCAACATCGTATTTTCGCCCGTATACCAATACCGATGTAGTCGGCTGTGAAATTTCTGGCGCATGTAAAAATGTCATTGCGCTGGCTTGTGGTATGGCAGCTGGTCGTGGTCTGGGGGAAAATACCGTCGCAAGTCTTATCACTCGTGGTCTTGCTGAAATTAGCCGATTAGGTATCGCCTTGGGAGCAAATCCGTTATCATTTGCCGGATTAGCAGGCTTAGGAGATCTCGTGGCTACTTGTTCTTCACCATTATCGCGTAACCGTTCCTTTGGTGCTCGTTTAGGTCAAGGCGGCACGCTAGAGCAAGCTCGTGAAGCAACACATGGGCAAGTTGCAGAGGGGGTAATTTCATCTGCTTCTATTTTCGCACTTTCACAGCAACTTGGTGTGGAGATGCCACTGACACATGCAGTGTATGCAGTTTGCCATCAGGGAATGGCTGTGAGTGATATGGTGGCAGCACTGATGGGCCGGTCCAAAAAATCTGAACAAGAAATAATAAGGTAGGATATCTTTTCATGGCTTCTTCTGACACACGTATTACTATTGCTGTAATTTATGGTGGACAAAGTTCGGAACACTCAGTTTCTTGTGTTTCAGCTGGTGAAATTATGTCGCACCTTGACCCACAACGATACAAAGTTATCCCAATTGGCATTACTGTCGATGGCACGTGGACAGTTGGTGAATCAGATCCGACTCAGCTACGAACAATCGATCGCGTCATGCCAACAGTAACATTGACACAAGAAGTGTCATTAAGCGTTGATCCGGCACGTCGTGGTGAATTCCGCTTAAACGACGGCACGTTGTTCGCCAAGGCTGATGTTATTTTCCCAGTCCTGCACGGTATGTATGGCGAAGATGGCACGATCCAAGGACTCTTCGAGCTTTCAGGTATTCCATATGTTGGTACCGGTGTTCTGTCATCTGCCTGCGGCATGGATAAAGAATATACGAAGAAACTTCTAGCAGCAGAGGATTTACCAGTTGGGAAAGAAGTCATTCTTCGCGGGCATCGTGCGATCACCGATGCGGAGAAGCACTATCTGGGACTGCCAGTATTTGTGAAACCTGCACGTGGTGGATCTTCCATTGGTATTTCAAAAGTCACTTCGTGGGATGACTTCCCTGAAGCCTACGAATTGGCATATTCGCATGACACTAAGGTTATTGTGGAATCTGAAATCATCGGTGCAGAAGTGGAATGCGGTGTCCTGCAATACCCTGATGGTTCGATTGACGTCTCTGTACCAGCACAATTGCTCGATATCGAAGAATCTACCGAAGGCTTCTATGGATTCGATACGAAATACTTAGACAATGTCGTATCTGCGAAAATCCCAGCTCCTTTGGGAGATTCCACGATCCAGACTATCCAAGCATTGTCCAAGCGTGCGTTCAGAGCATTAAATTGTGAAGGACTTGCTCGAGTGGATTTCTTCGTGACAGAAGAAGGTCCACTTATTAACGAAATCAATACCATGCCTGGTTTCACTTCGATTTCTATGTATCCGCAGGTATTCCAAGCAAGTGGGGTTGCCTACGAGGAACTGCTGAGCATTCTCGTCGACACTGCATTGGCACACGCTCGCGCCTAAGGAAACGATGTTCTTCGTTACGAAGATTGCACTACCTCGGTACAGGTAAGCATGTGGTAATCATGGAAAAAGGCCGTTGGTAAAAACACTGAATGTTTTTACCAACGGCCTTTTTCCATCACTCCTGCGATAATTGCGTGTTATCTGCTGGAAAATGCTGTGTCAAGATCTTGCCAAGTGATACCAGCGCAACCGCACTGCTGTCTTGTGGAGCAGAAATTACTCCAATATGTGTACGCCCTAATCCATACCAGTAACTTGCCGTAGTTCCATTGCCTAAGAGCGTATCTTCGAACCACACCATCTCATCTACTTGATGCAATCTCGCACCTGGCTGATAATGCTGTGGAAACTCTACTCCACACCGTAACACAATAGGCTCATAGCCTTGTGCTACCCATGCGGCCATCAAAGGTTGATCGGCAATATCACGGCGAGTATAGGAAACGGAATCACCAAGGGTTGCTGGTAAATGCTGCATGACTTGCTTGCAAGCAGCCGCACTGGCTGGATCTTCCGGAAGATCTGCTAATGGTAATGGATACGGCTGTGGTTGGGTCAGATCGAGTTTCGATAAGGCCTCTCCAAGCTGTGCGACAGGAAACTTTTCTTTCGCAAAGCCTTGGTCGTCAGTGGTAACAGCCACCACTTTTGCAAGATTTACTGTATACCACGTCTGTAACGTCGAGCTTGGTGTGGTATCCATTACTGGCAACCATTGCACTCCATTGACATCGATAGTCTCGCTTAATGCTGAATACTGCAACGGTAATTGCACGCCACAGCGCAACGTAATTTGCTCTGTCGATGACTTTCGCCAGACAGCAGTTCCAGGAGGTACTGGCGCCACAATTTCAGCTCGCGGAAAACCCTCGAGAGTATCCGGTAGATGTTTCACCAACGTAGCGCATTGTTCGCTGGCTGCCTCTGGTGTATCTAAAGCTGCAAGCGCGACTGGCTGTTGTGCAACTCGATCATAAACTGCCTTGGCGCCGATAAGGACCCCAATGACTAAACACAACGCTAATCCAAGAGCAATGAAAATTGGTACTTTGGCAAATTCAATACCAGAACCAAGAGATTCGGAAGGATCAGAATCATGAGAATATACGGCAGCATCAGACATAGCCCAATAGTCTAATACAGCTTGAGAAAACCTACTCGCACGTAGTTCTGTAACTATAAGAACCATCTCTGACAACTGATACGACTAGCTTCGACAATGACCGTGGTATCTCCAGCACTGTTATAAATCTTGAATTGTGGAACTTCCCCGAAACGCTTGATGGAGCATACGAAAAACGACAACGTGAGACTCGGTAATTCTGTTCCATATGTTCTGCATGTTCAGTATGGAAAATCCGCGCTAGAATACACATACTTGCTTGCCGTCACATAGATTCAAGGATGCTACCGTGGAAGACTTTCCCCCAAACCGCACGCTCGCCGAACTCGGTGAACACACAGTCATTCAAGAAATCATGCGTCATGCGCCAAGCAAGCTTAACGGCGATGATGCTGCAGTGTTAAATCATACAGCGCCGAACTCACGCTGCGTGGTGACAACCGATGCATTGGTACACAACCGTCATTTTCGACTCGACTGGTCCACACCAGCTGAAATTGGCAACAAAGTCGTCACCCAAAACTTTGCAGATATCGAAGCAATGGGTGCGCGACCAACTGCAGGATTGCTCGCACTTTCTATCCCACATACCATGCCCATTGGCTTTGTTAGTGACTTAAGCAAGGGCATTCATCAACGACTCAAAGCCTACGGAGCTGAACTTGTTGGTGGCGATATCACTGATTCCGACACGCTTGTGATTAGCTTTACCGCGATTGGACAACTTGGCGGTAACTTGCCACCTTTGTATCTCGATCAGGTCCGCCCTGGACAACATCTCATTGCTAGTGGTGATATTGGTGCATCAGCAGCCGGACTTGCACTCTTACAACGCATGCCGCGTGCTGACATTCCAGCGGTCTTTGACCCCCTCATCCAAGCACACTGTGCAACAACTATGCCGCCAGGACGTGGATTTGTTGCACGTGCAGCAGGTGTAACAGCAATGACCGACAACTCCGATGGATTAATCGCAGATTTACTCACACTTGCTCGCCGCTCACGAGTTGCGATCGAACTATTCCCGCATGCACTCGAGCCAAGCCCTCTTATTACGCAAGCCGCAGCCTATGTTGGAGACGACCCTTGGCAATACGTCCTCGCCGGTGGGGAAGACCACACACTGCTTGCAAGCACCTACCAACCAACCCCAACAGGCTTTCGAGTCATTGGAATGGTAAGTAAAAATCATTGTGATTCAACAGTCACAGTCGGTGGGAAAACACCAGCCTATACCCACGGATGGACAAGCTTTTAACACAATAATATAGAGAGAACTGTGTGTTTTCTCAACATCTACGTATTCAGACATGGCTTGAACAACGCCTGCCGAATCACTACTGCTCAATACCGAACAACAATTCTTACTTGATCACCAACATCGATACCATAACCACCCATGACATACTTTGACACCTTACCCATCCACCCTAAATGGAAAACCGCGTTGCTACCAGTAGCAACCACCATTAACACCATCGGTGAATATCTCACCGCTCAACGCACCCAAGGCTGCACAATTTTGCCAGCACCAGAACATATCTGGCGTGCATTTACTACCGACCCAGACACCATCACCGTCTTAATTGTTGGGCAAGATCCATACCCAACCCCAGGCCATGCCACTGGTTTAGCATTTAGTCTCAACCCAGAGGTTCGCCCGCTGGCACGCAGCTTAGTAAATATCTACACAGAGCTTCACGACGACCTCGGCATCACACCACCAACACATGGTGATCTCACAGCTTGGACACACCAAGGAGTCATGCTCTTAAACAAAGTACTCACCGTCGAAGCCGGACAAGCTGGCAGCCACCGTAATATCGGCTGGGAAATCGTCACAGCACAAGCAATTACTACTTTGACGCAACGTAAAACCACACCACTTGTTGCAATCCTATGGGGCAAAGATGCACAAAAACTGCGCCCTCAACTTGAACAATCCCCACACACCCAGATCATTGCCTCCGCACACCCATCGCCGCTCTCGGCACGACGCGGATTCTTTGGTTCTCGCCCATTTAGCAAAACTAACACCTATCTCACCCAAACAGGGTTCGCGCCAATCTCATGGCAACTGTAGAATAAAAAATCTCATGGCTTCTTTAACCTCGCACTCAAACGCTTCTGCAATCACAGGCACCACCCTCGTCGAATGGGTACGCCGTGCAGTGCGAGAACTTCATGCGCGCCGGGTTGAAATCAATGCGTTAAATGTGTTTCCAGTTCCTGATGCTGATACTGGCTCAAATCTTGCGCATACGATGGACGCTGCACTTCAAGCAATCGAACAACTTCCGGTCGCTGAACAAGCGTCTACGAAAGCAGTTGCCGCAGCACTGGCCTTAGGATCCGCTAAGGGAGCAAGAGGTAATTCAGGTGTAGTCTTAAGTCAAGTTTTGCGCGGTATTGCGCAGCATCTTGATGGTGCTGAAGCAGATGGTGCATTAATTCAACGTAGTTTACGCACAGGTTATGACTACGTCATGAAGGCATTGACTGAGCCAGTTGAAGGTACAGTCGTCACGGTACTCCGATCCGCAGCGATTGCAGCCGAACAAGATCCACGAGAAAGTATGATCGATGTGCTAACCAGTGCAACTGAGGCAGCACGCACCGCATTAGCGCATACTCCTTCGCAGTTGCCAGTGTTACGCGAAGCCGGTGTGGTCGATGCTGGCGGTCGTGGATTGGTGATTTTGTTGGAGACCTTGCTCGCACAGTTGCAGGACCAGCAAGCACTTCGGCCAGCGCATCATGTTGGGATTACCGATTTAGGTTCACTGGTCGGTGCCACGATTGTGGGGCAGCAGCGCGTACCTGCACGCGAATCATTTGGGCATCCGATGAATCTTGCGCAGTTGGCGAAAGTCTATGATGATGCATCAACGCACGATGATACTTCTGCGCCAGCACCAGAGCACTCCGCTCCAATTACAACATCAGCTGCAATGACTACGGATTATGAAGCTGCAGCAACGACAGCATTGTCTGTGGACACTGAAGCTACGCTGGCAAAGTGTGGTTCCGCTGATGCTCAGGTTTGTGCTCATACCCAGCCATGTCATGAACATGAATCTCACACCAGCGATCGTCGCGATTACCTTGAGGTGATGTTTTTTATTGCCGACGCAGATCTGGATGCGCTGCGTACACAATTACAACATTTAGGTGATAGCTTAATTGTCGCAGAAGTAATGCCAGGCGCGGCAACAGTTCATATCCATTCGCATCAAGCAGCGACTGTTATTGAAACTGCCTACGCTAATGGTTCGGTGACGGACTTGAGACTTGAAATATTACCTGCTGCTGAAGAACATGTAATACCGCAAGGCCGGACGATCATTGCAGTGACCCCGCCTGGTAGTCTTGCAAAACTGTATCAACAAGCAGGTGCGACAGTTGTAGCGTATGATCCCGCACAAACACATGATGTGGTCTTAGATGTTGTCACTGCGGCTCGCGAGACTCACGCTGCAGAGATTATTTTGTTGCCCAATGGCATGCTCACACGCTCTGAATTAGCAAGTGTGGAACGATCCACGCAAGCGTTTGATCAATCTGTCACCATATTACCAACTGGTTGTTTGGTCAACGGCCTAGCTGCAATTGCCGTGCATGATGAGCAGCAGTCGTTAGCTGTCGATGCCTATGCCATGTCTGAAGCAGTCAGCGCGATGCGCTATGCTCGGATTATTCCAGCACAAAAAGCTCGATTAACTCATGCAGGGCCATGTGCAAAAGATGATGTGTTGGTGATAACGCATGAGGAAGTTATCGCGGTGACTGACTCTGTTCTGACTGCATGTATTCAATGCGTTCGCGCCTTATTTAAACCTGGCGATGAGCAAATTACCGTGTTACTTGATCCCGATTATGTCACTGATATCCAATCTGAGCAGATTGCTGCTGGATTACCACCGCATGTCCAGGTGGATATTTCGATCTATCCTGCAACACAGTTGGGATCCTTTGCAGAAATTGGAGTGGAGTAGGAACCATGTTGCTGGGATGGCATGATTCGCGTGCATTATCTACAATCTTGCCGGCAAAAGAATCGCGTGCTCTTGCCCAACACTTTGGATACAAAACTGTCGCCCAACTACTCGGACATTTTCCGCGCAAGCTTGTGAATCATCGTTGCTCTGAAGCACTCGATAGCTTAGAAGAAGGCGAGATTGTCACCTGTATCGGTGAGGTCGTGCAGGTAGAACAACGCGATACAGGTCAAACATTCATTGTAACGGTCACCATTTATGACGGTGTGCAATATATCAAAGCAGCATTTTTTCGTGCTCGCTGGTTGACGAAAATTCTGACCAAGGGAACTTGGGCAATGTTCACCGGAAAATTGAAGTATTTTCGCAATGAACCACAGTTGCAACATCCGGATTATATTGTGTTGCCAACAGCCGAGAATACGCAGCGTATGCGCGGGAATGCAGGATTAGTTGCAGCTACTTTGTATGGGGAACCAGAAGCCTTCACGCAGTTTCTCACGAGTTTAGACAAGCTTCCGATCTATCCTGCCACAAAAGCTGTACCTACCTGGAGAATCCTTGCTGCAGTAGCGGAAACATTGAAACGTACTCCTGTTATTCCTGATCCATTGGGGGACTTTGCCCCAGCCGATCTTCCCAGTTTTGATGCCGCGCTGCGTGGGATGCATCAGCAAGACTGCAGCGAGGAAAGTCCGTATCGTGCGCGGTTTATCTATGACGAAGCGTTAGCATTACAGCTGGTTATGGCTTTACGACGCCGTGAAGCCAAGCGTCGTCAAGCATATGCATTGCAAGCACATCAAACTGGGTATGTGGCAACCTTGATCGAGCGTTTGCCTTATACCTTAACAAGCGGCCAGCAACAGGTTGTTGCAGATATTGCTGCTGATATGGCACATGAATACCCGATGCAACGGCTGCTGCAAGGCGAAGTTGGAAGTGGTAAAACGATTGTCAGTGTTATCGCGATGTTGCAAGCAATTGATAATAACAAGCAAGCTGCATTACTCGCGCCTACGGAAGTACTGGCACAGCAACATGGCCGGTCGGTAACGGAAGTGCTCCATGCTGTAGGGTTACGTGATATTCGTGTTGTTGTACTGACTGGCAGTATGTCAGTTGCTGCGAAAAAGCAGGCATTATTGGATATTATTTCCGGCGAAGCCGATATCGTCATCGGTACCCATGCACTGTTGCAAGCGTCAGTTGATTTCTTTGATCTTGCGCTATGCGTTGTCGATGAGCAGCATCGTTTTGGCGTGGAACAACGTGATGCATTGCGTACAAAAGGTCGCGATGGTACAACTCCACACGTCTTAGTGATGACAGCCACACCGATCCCACGGACCGTTGCAATGACATATTTCGGTGATCTTGAACAATCTCAACTCACAGAATTGCCAGGTGGGCGCAAACCGATTACCAGCTATTGCGTTCCTGCGATGCGTCCGACATGGTTTCAACGCGTCTGGCAAGTCGTACGCGAACATGTTGCAAATGGCCAGCAAGCATATGTGGTGTGCCCTCGGATTCAACAAGACGGTGGCGTTGAAGCAGTATTTGCCCGCTTAGAAGCCTATGAACTGCAAGGCCTTCGTCTTGGAATGTTACATGGGCAGATGCATGCGGATGATAAAGAAGCTGTGATTCAAGCGTATTCGCAAGGTGAACTTGATGTGCTCGTGTCGACAACTGTGATCGAGGTTGGCATTGATGTTGCGAATGCTTCGGTGATGGTTGTGCTTGAAGCCGAAAAATTTGGTGCCTCCCAGCTGCATCAGCTCCGTGGACGTGTTGGCCGTGGCAGTATTGCGTCGTTATGCTTTTTTGTCACCAATGCGGAGGAAGCATCGCCAAGTTTTACGCGAATTTCGCAATTAGCTGCAACAACGGATGGATTTGAAGTTGCTGCGCTCGATTTAGCGATTCGCAAAGAAGGCGATGTGCTCGGAGCACAGCAATCAGGCGCAACGCGCAATATCCAGTTCTTAGATGTCGTCAAACATAGTGAGATCATTCAACGTGCGCATCATGATGCAGCGGTGTTGGTTGCAGAGCATAATTTGCTTGCCCAGCATCTCGTGGCCGATTTTGATGAGACGCAGCAAGAATTTTTGACCAAAACCTAATGGTTGCCAGCTGCTCTCAATGTAGGAAACGGTTAATGCTAGAGTAGGACGCATGGAAATTTACGCGCCATTTGCTGGCATCGTCCACTACAAAGTTGCAGTGGGAGATACTGTTGTTGCAGGTCAAGAGCTTGCAAGTGTAGAAGCAGTGAAATTGGAAGTTGCAGTTGTTGCGCCCGGACCTGGCGTGGTGGACAGCGTAGCAAAATCTGAATTCAGTGATGTCGTTGGTGGCGAACTGCTACTGGTTGTGCGAAAGGGATAAGAAGATGGGAATGACGCGTATTATTTCAGGCGATGCACGTGGTCGTAAAATCAAAGTACCACCAGAAGGTACTCGGCCAACTTCTGATCGTGCACGTGAAGGGCTTTTTTCTTCATTGCAAGTTCGATTCGGTTTTCAACAAGCTGTTGTGCTTGACCTCTTTGCAGGTTCTGGAGCACTGGGTCTAGAAGCTGCCAGTCGTGGTGCAGTTGAAGTCGTGCTTGTTGAAAATAACCCCAAAGCATGTGCCATTATTCGCGACAACATAGCAGTTGTTGGACATGCGAATTGCAAGGTTGCAGAAATGAAAGCATCAACCTATCTCGCAACCGCCCCGCGCGAATATTTTGATATGGTCATTGCAGATCCCCCATATGATTTAGCTGATGAAGCAATTCAAGAAATGCTCGCAGCCTTAGTACCAACGCTTGTCGACGGCGCTGCAGTGGTCATCGAACGGCATAAAGATTCCGCTCCAACGCAATGGCCTGCTGGTTTTAGTCCAACACCACAGAAATTGAAAAAGCGCACCTTCGGTATTGCGCGGATGGATATGGCTGTGTTTTGGAAAGATGATCAGGTAGAACAGGAAACTGTCGCATGATGAACGGCGCACTGCATAAAGCAGTCTGCCCGGGTTCTTTTGACCCCGTGACATTGGGGCATCTGGATGTGTTTACCCGTGTGGCGCAACAATTCGATGAAGTTGTTGTATTGGTGACCGGTAATCCGAATAAACCTTCTGGTTTGTTTAGTATTGCTGAGCGTGTGGAATTGATTCGGAAAGCAGTTGCCGGTATTGATAATATTTCAGTTGATTGGTGGTCCGGCTTGCTGGTGGATTACACCACCAAACATGATATTGGTGTAATTGCCAAAGGGCTGCGTTCTTCGTTGGATTATGAATATGAACTGCCGATGGCACAAATGAATCGCAAATTAAGTGGTGTGGACACGATCTTTTTAATGACCAGTCCAGCGTATTCCCATATTTCTTCTACGCTCTGTAAAGAAGTTGTGCGTCTTGGCGGTCGGGTAGATGATGCCCTGCCGGCCCATGTTGTTGATGCGTTGGTTGAAAAATACCAGCAATGATTGCATCAAGGGCGTTGGTATGGCAATGCTCTTGCGTATTGCATAAAGTGGGGGAGTCGTTGATGCCTTCGCGATTCCTCAGTGGGCAGGTTGTAGGGTATCAATGGTATTTATCGTGAGTGTCGCGTGTACCTCAACGCATTGCTAAGAAGGGAAAGAAAGGTGAAAAGCATGACAGTTCTCGGTGACTTCTTAGTGTTTTTTGGCGCTTTAGGAATTCCTGCAGCGATCGCAGTTGGCCTGTGGCTGGCAGTCAAGCATTTTCATGCCTATGACGATGAAGGCAATAAACTTCACTGACGAGTTAAAAAGGAGTGTGGCGCTGAGACAAACTCTCAGCGCCACACTCCTTGTAACTGGTAAAACCTATAAAATACTCGAGAGGAATTCTTGGGTACGAGGCTGCTGTGGATTATCCAATACTTGCGCTGGTGTACCAGATTCGATTGCGACACCGCCGTCCATGAATACCACCTGATCAGAGACTTCGCGCGCAAAGCCCATCTCGTGAGTCACAACCAGCATGGTCATGCCAGCATGTGCGAGATCACGCATTACGCGCAAAACTTCTCCGACTAATTCAGGATCGAGCGCTGAAGTTGGCTCGTCGAAAAGCATAAGTTTTGGTTCCATCGCAACTGCGCGAGCAATTGCCACACGCTGCTGCTGGCCGCCGGAAAGCTGACTTGGATAGGCATCTGCTTTATGCGCTAAGCCGACCTGCGTGAGAAGTTCATGGGCCTTTTCACGCGCAGCTTCAGGGGCGACACCTTTGACATGGATCGGTGCTTCAATAATATTTTCCAACACAGTGCGATGCGGGAAAAGATTGAAGTTTTGAAAGACCATACCAATATCAGAGCGCTGTTGCGCTGCCTGCTTTTCGGAGATCTCGTAGAGCACACCATTTTTTTCACGGTAGCCAATAAGATCACCATCAACATAGAGCCTGCCAGCAGAAATTTTTTCGAGATGATTCACACACCGCAAAAACGTTGACTTGCCCGAACCAGAAGGCCCAATTAAACAAGTGACAGAACCTTTGGGAACTTGCAGATTAATGCCTTTGAGTACCTGTAGACCAGAGTACGACTTATAAACTTCCTGAGCATCGACCATCAGGGGAATAGAGTGTGACATGTGATGATCTTCTTTCTAGTCAGTTGGACGTTTCTTGGGAGGTTCCGGAACAATATGAACATTCTTTGGCAAGGTGCCTTCTGCATCAGCTAACGCAACGAGCTGTCGTTGCGTTAATTCACGCGTAGCGCCTTTATCGAAGTACTTTTCTAAGTAGTACTGGCCGATCATAAATAATGAGGTAATAACCAAATACCAGGTGGCTGCAACCAGTAATAATGGAATCGGCTTAAATAACGCATTCGCAATATCGATTGAGCGTCCATACAGTTCGTGTGAATATGGAATCGCAACAACCAACGAAGTTGTTTTCAGTAGGGAAATAAACTCATTGCCAGTTGGTGGAATGATAATGCGCATCGCCTGTGGCAAGATGGTGCGACGGATCGTCATCCACCAGCTCATGCCTAGGGCTTTCGACGCTTCAGTCTGCCCTTCAGGAACAGCTTGAATACCAGATCGCACGATTTCGGCCATATAAGCGGCTTCGTTTAAGCCTAAGCCGATAACTGCGAGTACGAAGGTATTTTTCAACATTTCTTGTAGATCAATTTGCGCAAAACCAACGTTAATGGATTGAAACAACGTGCCGGCAAGTCCCCAGAATACCAGCTGAACATATACTGGCGTACCACGGAAAATCCATAAATAACCCCATGCGAAACCACGCATGACCGGATTAGGGGACATACGTAAAATTGCCATGGTTGAACCCAACACCACACCAATGAGCATGGCAAGTGCTGTCAGTGCAATAGTGTGGAGAGACGCCATGGCGATACGGGTATCAAAAAGATATTGGAAATACGTTTCCCATCCAAAAGCTGGGTTCTGGCTCGCAGAATACACAAACCAGATGACGATCATCAACAGTAAAGTGGCGGCGATCCAGCGGCCAGGATGTTTGAGTGACTTCGCCTCAATAAGGTTTGGAGTGGAGGTGCTATGCATAGTTGTTCTTCCATATGAAAGAGCTTTTCTTAAGACCATGTGATTGGCAGATACCAGAAAGGTCTCAGGAAAAGCTCATACGTGTGTAAAGCAGGTACGTGTGCAGTCTAGTTGATCGATGCACCATTAATCAGTGCGGCTTCGACTTTACCGTTCGTTAAACCCCACTGTGCCAGAATCTTGTCATAATCGCCGGAGTCGATCAGATGCTGGAGTGCTTTTGCCAGCACAGGGGCTAGCTCGGAGCCTTTTGGTACCGGCCAACCATAATGGGCTGCGTCGAAAACGTCTCCAGTCAAGATCATCTTGCCTTGTGAACGCTCGACTGCCCAAGCACTAATTGGTGAATCGCCAGAAAACGCATCGGCTTGACCTAAAATCACAGCGTTTGCTGCAGTATCAGAGGTATCGAAGGCCAATTTATTAATTGGTTCTTTGCCTTCAGCAACGCATTTTGCAGAACGATTATCAACATCGACGGTGTCAGAAACTGTTGTGCGCTGCACGGCTACTGTGGCACCACATGCATTATCTGGGTCGATCTTTTTCTCTGGGGTGGTTGCCCACTGAATGCCAGCGTTGAAATAGTTCACAAAGTCGAAACTCTTGCGACGTTCTTCATTATCGGTGAAACCAGAAGCACCAAAATCAACGGTACCGGCATCGACCTGTGGCAGGATTAAGGAGAAGTCTAGATCTTGAACTTCAAGTTCCAAGCCAAGTACAGCAGCAACTGCACGTGCTAAGTCAATATCGAAACCAATCACATTGCCTTGTGCGTCTTTAAACTCAACAGGAGCAAAAGGTGGATTCGTGCCGATGGAAATCTTGCCATCTGCTGCAATTTCTGCTGGCACGAGGGCCGCAAGTTCATCTACTTTAGCTGGCTTAATCTCAGTCCAGCCAGCCGGCAAGCCGCTTTCTGCACCTGGCAGAGTTTCGCCAGAAGCATTGGTGGTGCCGCCTTCAGTATTCGTGACGCAACCAGTCAGCAGAGTAGCAGAAGCGGTTGCAAGAAGTGCGACGCGGTAACGGTGTGAAATCTTTTTGTATAAAGTCATGAAGTGACTATAACACGATGGTTGAATATTTACAACTGGGCGAAAATATTTATCAGCGGTGTGGGTTGTAGTATTAGGTGTTCTGAATGTATCTAGCTGGCCATTTATGGGCGGTTGTACTACGAAAACTAAAAGTTTTACATTAATATTATGAACAAGTTTACCGCACTTCTATGCATAATTTATGCGCTACTGTGCAGGTTATGTAATCAAAAAATGTGCCTCACACATATGGTGAGGCACATTCGAAATATTTCAGTACTGCAGTTTGCTTGAAGTTGCGAAAAACTACTGGTTTGAGAATTTTTCTATGAAAATAAAACCAGTCGCAATGACGCCGCCTAAAATTATCATGCCGCCAAGCCACAGTAGATCGCCCTGAGGTGCGAGTAATCCAGCTTGCTCTGTTTGCCAAGGCCATAATGCACGTAAGGAACCCAGCATAAATCCAGCCATAGTTGCCATCGTAATGGTGTGGTGGTTGTTCATGAGGTATTTCAGCACACGAATAAACAGCGCTAATCCAGTGAGGGCGCCTGCAACAAACACTGCGATGACCAGCATATTACGATCGCTCACTGCACCGAGCACACTTTGGTACAGGCCCATTGCGAGGAGCATGAATGAACCTGAAACACCTGGAAGAATAAGTGCGCACACAGCAATTGCAGCGGCGGCAAAAATCATAATCAATGGTGGTTCAGTTTTTTCGGCGGCAGTGTAGCCGGTAATGATGAAAATAAAGATCGCGGAGAGACAGAAACTCAGAATCGCAGCTATACGATGTTTTTGGAAATTTTGCAGACCAATCATCCGAATTGGCACAGCCAGTGAAACGACAATCATGCCTAAAAATAGCGCACGTGCGGTTTGTGGTGAGTCTGCCACAAAGGTATGCATGACTTCCGAAAGTGCAAATACAGTTGCAATCATTCCGAAGCCGACACTGAGTAAGAATGGCCACTCTACGCGTCGAAAAGCAGCTGCTAGTTGGCTGCGATCGCGAAGCAAGCAGCGCACGACGTTGAGTAGTGCATCGCCGTTGGCAATCGCGCGTTCATAAATGCCAGTTGCCAGCGCAACAGTGCCGCCTGAAACACCTGGTACTAATTCTGCCAGGCCAATGCCTGCGCCGATGAAGGCATGCAGAAGATATGTCAAAGGATTCTTATGAGACACACGAGGGTTTGCCATAATCTTGCTTTCGTTTGGTTGGTAAATGCGTTACTCACACTACCGCGTATCTATGAGGCGGTGGTGGATCCCACTGTCGGAACGAGAAGGTATTTCGGTTGCAGGGCGCCGAGACGGTGTATGCGCATAGCAAAAACCGCCAATCTTGTGGTGATCATGATCGGCGGTTTGAAATTGTGCCCCAGGTGAGACTCGAACTCACACTGGACGGGTTTTGAATCCGTTGCCTCTGCCAATTGGGCTACTGGGGCGCAAGAAGAAATATTAGTACAGTTTTGCCGGATAGTGAAATTATGGCTTTGACCTGCGTAGATTGGAAGATTTTGGAAAGGCTTATGATCGATCTCCAAGCTATATGCATTCTCGGCTACACTTAAAAACGTGACTGAAACAAAGAAAAGACTTATGCTTATCGACGGCCATTCCTTGGCGTTTCGTGCGTTTTTTGCATTACCAGCGGATAATTTTGCAACCGCCAGTGGGCAGCATACCAACGCTGTTTATGGATTCTTATCCATGCTCGCGAACTTGTTGAAAGAGGAACAGCCTTCGCATATTGCAGTCGCGTTCGATGTTGGACGTCATACGTTCCGTTCTGAAATATTTCCGGAGTACAAGGCTCAGCGTGCTGCAACGCCTGAAGAGTTCAAAGGCCAGGTGCCACTGATACAAAAAGTTCTCACAACTTTAGGTATCACTACTTTGGAAAAGCCAGAGTTTGAAGCAGACGATATTATTGCAACCTTGGCAACTGCTGCGCGTCCGTTGGGCTTTGAAACGCTCATTGTGACCGGCGATCGAGATTCTTTCCAGTTGGTCAACGACACCACAACGGTGTTGTACCCAATGAAGGGCGTTTCGGTTTTGCATCGGTTTACTCCACAGGCAGTGGAGGAAAAATATGGTCTTGCGCCGCAACAGTATCCAGACTTTGCGGCACTGCGTGGGGATCCTTCTGATAATTTGCCATCGGTGCCAAAAGTTGGTGAAAAAACTGCGACCAAATGGATTCAGCAATACGGCAGTTTAGAAGCACTACTCGAGCATGCGGATGAGCTTAAAGGTGTGGTTGGTAATAATTTGCGCGAGCGTATTGATCAAGTTCGGTTGAACCGGACGCTCACGCAAATGATTCTGGATGTGGAATTGCCAGTCACCCCAGATCAACTAGAGTTCAAGCCTGCTAACTTGACTGAGTTATTAACTCAATTTAAAGAGTTGGAATTTGGTCGCACATTGCGTGAACGAATTTTCACTGCGATGCAGCTCGAACAACAAACACAGTCTTCTGTTTCGGTTGAGACTCCAGACTTAGTTGTTGCAACGGATACACATATTGGAGACTGGCTCAACGCGCGTCGCGCACAATGGTCGCAAGGTTTTGCAGTTGTGGTCACTGGCACAGCAACGCCAGGATTTGGTGATGCTGTTGCAATTGGCATCGTCGATGATCAATACCATGGTGTCACCGCGAGTTTTGAAAATTTCACCCCAGCAGATGAAGCCGTCGTGGCGGAATATTTATCATCCACTGCGCCGAAGTTCTTCCACCAAGCCAAAGCTGTCTACCATATGCTGGCTGGTCGCGGTATTCAGTTGCGGGGAGTTGCACATGACACTGCCATTGCTGCGTATGTGCTCAATCCTGGTCAACGTAGCTATGAGCTTAACGACGTGGTCCAGCGGTATTGTTCTCGAGAACTCCAGACCGCCGATACTGGTCAATTGAGCTTGCTAGATGAAGTCAATGGCCAAGAACTTGTGGAACAAGCAGGTGCTATTCGTGAACTCGTAGCGATACTGACTGAGCAGTTGCAACAGATTGAATCCTATGAGCTCTATCAAGACTTAGAACTGCCGCTAACAACTGTATTGGCCAAGATGGAACATATTGGTATTGCAGTTGACGTCGAAAAGCTTGAGCAACAATGCAATGAATTTCAAGCATTGGTGCAGCAAGAAGAATTTGCTGCACGTGAGCTCGCAGGAGATCCGGAGTTATTGCTGACATCGCCAAAACAGTTGCAAGTGGTGCTATTTGAAACGCTGGGTCTGCCGAAAACCAAAAAGACTAAGACGGGATATTCGACTGCGGCAAAAGAAATTGAAACACTTGCGATCACGCATCCACATCCGTTCTTGGATCATTTGTTGGCGCATCGTGAGTATCAAAAAATGAAAACGACGCTCGAAGGGCTGATCAAAGCCGTTGCTGATGATGGGCGTATTCATACTACGTTCCATCAGACGGTGACTTCGACCGGTCGCTTATCGTCTGCTGATCCGAACTTGCAAAATATTCCAGTGCGCACGATGCATGGACAAAAGATTCGAGCTGCTTTTGTCGTTGGAGATGGCTACGAAGCCCTTTTGACGGCGGATTATTCCCAGATTGAAATGCGTGTGATGGCGCATCTTTCTGGTGATGCAGGTTTGATTCAGGCCTATAACGATGGGGAAGACTTACATAATTATGTGGGTTCTCGCGTGTTTGATGTGCCGGTATCGGAAGTGACGCCAGAATTGCGTCGTCGGGTCAAGGCAATGTCCTATGGTTTGGTTTATGGTCTTTCAGCGTTTGGTTTATCCCAGCAATTAAGTATTTCGCCTGGGGAAGCCAAGGTGATTATGGAAAACTACTTCAAACGCTTTGGTGGAGTGAAGCACTATCTTGATTCGGTTGTTGCACAAGCGCGCCAAGATGGTTTTACCCAAACCCTTTTTGGACGTCGACGCTACTTGCCAGAGTTAGGTTCCACCAACCGAATCATGCGAGAGAATGCAGAACGAGCTGCGTTAAATGCCCCAATTCAAGGAACCGCGGCCGATATTATCAAAGTGGCCATGTTGCGCGTCGATAAGCGTTTAACGCAAGCACAGGTACAGTCTCGAGTTTTACTGCAGGTCCATGATGAACTTGTGGTGGAAATTGCACCAGGTGAAGCTGAGATGGTGGCCAAGATTGTGGAACAAGAAATGGATGCCGCAATCAAACTTTCCGTGCCATTAGAAGTTTCTGCGGGTATTGGTTCGAACTGGCAAGAAGCTGCACACTAGCCAGGTACACGTAGGGTATCGATACGCGCTCACAACTTCTATGCAGCGAGTGCTTCTTGCTTAAGCGCTAGCAGTAGTTGTGGGCGCTATCGGTAGTTGTGGGTGCTATCGGTGTGCCTGTTTTTGTGCGATGAAAATAGCAGTGCCTGGGAAAATCTTGCCACGCAATGGTGACCATTGTCCCCAGGTTTGGGTTAATTCCGGTGGCCAGATTGGTTCGATCATACGCTCGAGGTGGAAACCAGCTGCGTGTAATGCATTGATATGATCGCTCATGGTGTGCTGGTATTCCGCGTATTGTAATTCGCCAGTGGTTTCATCGAATTCTGTATAGCTGGATTCGAAATAGGAATTTGCTGCAAATAGACCCAGTTGACCAGGATCGTCGAGAAACACCCAGCGCATTGGATGGTTTGTGGCATAGATGAAACGACCGTTTGGCTGTAATAATTCTGCGCAATTCTGGAAAAGACTTGTGAGATCTTCAATAAAAGGTATTGCACCAAAAGCAGAAAAGATTGTGTCGAATGACGCTGGTGCAAATGGAAGAGCTAATGCATCTGCTTGTACTAAAGGTGTTGATCCCGTGCTGTGACGCAGCATAGAAAGAGATAAATCGCATCCAATAACAGTGGCATCAGGATAAGTAGTGCGTAACCAATTTGCACATGGTGCTGAACCGCAGCCAATTTCTAGGACTCGTTGGCTGGAAATATCGCCAAGGAGTTGTGCATCTGATTCGTGCAGCATTTCTGGGCACCAGTAGAAACTGGATAGATATTCAGGATGTGTCTCATGATAATCCGCTGCATCGCTATCCCAGTATTTTCGGTTTGCGTGGGAGGCGGGTGTAGCTGTAAACGATTGTGCAGTTGTGACAGGTGTGGTTGGAGTTATTGTTGCTGGCAGTGGGGTAGAAGGATTCTCAGACACAAGCGGTAGTATATTTGATCTTGCTGGTCAAATCGTGTATTATGGGCAAAGCGTGTCTATGTTTGATGCATTATCTTTTTTATGTAGGAGATTCAGATAATGCGTGAAATGAGATTAAATATGCCGTTATACAGCATATTTGAAAGATACGAGTTACTGTCCATCAACGATTCCTACGTATTTCGGAGCACTTTTACATATGACCTCCAATAATGTACCTCAGGTTGCCATCAACGATATTGGCACCGCTGAGGATTTCCTCGCAGCTGTCGATGCCACCATCAAGTACTTCAACGATGGCGACATCGTTGAAGGTACCGTGGTGAAGGTTGACCACGATGAGGTTTTGCTCGATATCGGATATAAGACCGAAGGTGTTATTCCAGTTCGCGAGCTTTCCATCAAGCATGACGTTGACCCAGACCAGGTTGTCGAGGTTGGCGATCAAATTGACGCTCTTGTTCTCACCAAAGAGGACAAGGAAGGTCGTTTGATCCTTTCCAAGAAGCGTGCTCAGTACGAGCGTGCTTGGGGCGCAATCGAAGAACTCAAGGAGAAGGACGAGCCAGTTACTGGTACCGTCATCGAAGTTGTCAAGGGTGGTCTCATCCTCGACATCGGTCTGCGTGGCTTCCTGCCAGCATCCTTGGTTGAGATGCGTCGCGTTCGTGAGCTCGACCCATACATCGGTCAGCAGATCGAAGCAAAGATCATCGAGCTCGACAAGCAGCGCAACAACGTTGTTTTGTCCCGCCGCGCATGGCTTGAGCAGAACCAGTCTGAGGTTCGCTCTGAGTTCCTGCACCAGCTCCAAAAGGGCCAGGTTCGCAAGGGTCACGTTTCCTCCATCGTCAACTTCGGTGCATTCGTTGATCTCGGTGGTGTAGACGGTCTCGTACACGTTTCTGAGCTTTCTTGGAAGCACATCGATCACCCATCTGAGGTTGTTACCGTTGGCGACGAAGTCACCGTTGAGGTTCTCGACGTTGATCTCGACCGCGAGCGCGTTTCCCTTTCCTTGAAGGCAACTCAGGAAGATCCATGGCGTGTATTCGCTCGTACCCACGCTGTTGGCCAGATCGTTCCTGGTAAGGTCACCAAGCTGGTTCCATTCGGCGCATTCGTTCGCGTTGAAGAGGGCATCGAGGGTCTGGTACACATCTCTGAGTTGGCTCAGCGCCACGTAGAGGTTCCTGATCAGGTTGTGAAGGTTGGCGAAGAGGCAATGGTTAAGGTCATCGACATTGACCTTGAGCGTCGTCGTATCTCCCTTTCCCTCAAGCAAGCTGATGAGGACTACACCGAAGAGTTCGATCCATCCAAGTACGGTATGGCTGACTCCTACGATGAGCAGGGTAACTACATCTTCCCAGAAGGTTTCGATTCCGAGACCAACGAATGGCTCGAGGGCTTCGATGCTCAGCGCCAGGAGTGGGAAGCACGTTACGCTGAGTCCGAGCGTCGCTTCAACCTGCACACCGCTCAAATCGAGCGTAACCGTGCAGCAGCCGCTGAAGCTGCAGCTGCTGGTGAATCTGCAAACAACTACTCTTCTGAAACCGCTGAGGCAGCTCCGGCCGCAGCTGAGGAAGCAGCTGTTGAGGGCGGTTCCTTGGCTTCCGACGAGCAGCTTGCTGCTCTGCGCGAGAAGCTCGCTGGTAACTAAGCTTTAGTTTGTTAGCATTGTAAAACGTCCCATGTGGTCATGAAGATGATCGCATGGGACGTTTGCTGTATTCTGCCTTTGCAGTATAGAGAGCATCGATAGAGGCTTGAGTGCGTCTTCTTCATGTGACTATTCGTTGACAGTGTGACAACAGTAGTAAACAACGTCGAATAGATGGATGATTATTTTCAGCGATGTTCGTAGGATTCTTCTTGTAACCAATATATTCCAATAAATACCCGATAGATTTTTCTGAAATATGAATATAAACCTCTGAATAACACCTTCAATGGTATATACTACGTACATTATGAAGAAACTTATTGCTACGACAGTCACGTGCGTATTGTGTGTATGTTCTACGAATTCAGCTGTAGCTGCACCGAGTTCGAGCGCTTCTGAAACCGATATTGTCTCGTCAGTACAAGAAGTGTTTAAGGTACCTGATGGAGAGCTTTTCCAGCCGCTTCCTACCGGTGTGTATCCTATCCCTGCTGACCAGCTGGAAAGTTTTCGCCAGGGCGAATGGGTGCATACGCAACGTCGTCAAGCAAAATTAAGCTTTGGTGCGTATTTAGAAGGTGGGCATCCGATTCGCGAAGCTCTGGAGTCTGTGACTTCCTCAGGGTACGGTAGCTATTTGCAATATCTGGACTATTCGGGCGGATGCCATCCACATCGGATTGTGACAACGGAATCATATAACCGTCTTGTTGCAATTGGATTTAATGCTGTGATGCCAGTGTGCCCAGCGGGTCGGCAGCAATCTGATAACGAAATGAACTTGTTGCTCTTTCATTTTCCAAGGTTTTATACAGATGCTGAAGGACATTTGATTCTCGTTGGCAAAAAGGGTGCTGCGGTCTTTGAACGCCGCATATAAACTTTGCTGCTAACTTGAGGTAGGAAAGTCTTGCAAATATTGAGGCATAAGAAAGGGCCTGTTCTCGAACTAATATCGAGAACAGGCCCTAGGTATACGAGTGAAAATCGTTTACAAGAAGAGAACGGTCAACAGAATCTGTGCGGCCAAAATCTTAGCGATCATAGCCATTGGATATACCGAGGTATAACCCATTGACGGTAGCTCATTCTTCGTTTGATCCGAAACATAGGACAACACTGCAGGGTGCGTTTGCAGGCCTGAGATAATACCCGCAACTTGGCCAAATGGAATCTTCAAGAACTTATAACCAATAATCAAGGTCAAGACAGAGAACGCGATTGTTACCAGCGCACCCATTGCAATAATTTTCAGCGATTGTGGGTCACGCAGTGCCTCACTGAAACCAGCACCTGCAGTGGTACCGATACCAGCTAAGAACAAGGTGATACCAAACTGACGAAGTGCCAAGTTTGCACCGTAAGGTACCTGCCACACAATCGGGCCAGTACGACCCATATACCCTAAAATCAGAGCGACGATCAGTGGACCACCAGCAGAACCCAGCTTCAGGTCACCGCCGCCTGGTAGTGGCATTGGGATAGAACCGAGCAGCACACCAATGGTCATACCGAGCAGCAGCGGCAGCAAATTAAAATCTGAGATTCGCTTGTAGGAGTCGCCAAACAGACGGGTAGCGGAGTCAATGCGATCATGAGTGGAGACGACACGAACGCGGTCGCCTAATTGCAGCACCGTATCTGGCTTTGCGACGAAGTCACGGTCACCGCGACGCACACGAGTCACGAGTATTCCTTGCAAGCGCGGACGCAACTTGCGCAGTGGAATACCAACCAAGCCGGTAGAAGATACAAAGATACGACGGAAGTCGAGACGCTCGTCGTGGGTTGGATCACCTGGCAAGAACTCACCAAGATGTTCAACAGCTTTATCGAGCTCTTCAGCGGTACCTACAACCGACAAAATATCGCCTGGATCAACGCGATCGCCTGGTTCTGGAAGAAAAAGCTGGCCGTGATGTTCGATACGAGAGACAATAATATCGACATCGAACGCGTGAGGCATGATTGTCACCGATGGCAAGTTTTCGTGAGTCACACGGATGCGACGGGTTTCAAGTTGACGTACAGCAACACCTGCCTTCCGCGCTTCTTCATTGTGGTCAATGCGGAAAACCTTTGCCAAGATGGCGATAGACATGATCACACCCAAAACACCAATTGGGTATGCCAAGGAGTATGCAACAACTGGGAACTTCAATAGCTCTTGCTGATCCGGTCCGATTAACGATGGCAGAGTATTGACAACAGCGGCCATTGCTGGCGTGTTTGTGACTGCACCGGTAAACATGCCAGCACCAGTTGCTGCATCAAAGCCGCTCAACCGCACCGCATAGTACGCGATGATGGTGGCGACGGTGATCATAAGCAAACCAAAGAGATTATGCTTCAGACCAGTGGTTTTCATGGATGCGAAGAACCCTGGTCCAGCTTCTAGGCCAATCGTATAGACGAAGAGCGAGAGGCCGATGATGAATAGGATTTTTGGTAACGCAATTTGAGGTTCCACTGCGGAAAAACCGAGGCCAACGAACAAGACGGCCGCAACACCGAGGCGGAATCCGCCAATTTTGATGCGTCCGACTGCAAGACCTATCGCCATAATGACGATCAGTGCGAGTAGTTGATTTTCGACTAGTAAATGCACAGTACTAATGCAACCACTTAAAAAAACAACATTCAACTAGTGATCTGGTTCGCAACAAGGGGCCATTTTTTGTGTGATCTGTGTATATCGTCATGTGACGCGTTGGACATTTTACCAACATACCCCTTTAAGGGGGTATTTGATGATCGGGAAATCGTCAATTAGTTTGAAAAATATGGTCTGATGCGTGCATGGGAGACAGTAGAACGGGGCGGGGGGTACATGGTGTTCTTGTACTAATCAGTGCAAAATTGTGACCAATGTATCATTGATCTATTGCCTAAATCACATTAATAGCGTGTGCTTTTTGAAGAGTGACGCGACAATCTTGATGGTTGCTTGAGGTATTGATGAAACTGTGGTTCGCGCTTGCTGCTATTGGCAAGATATTTGAATTGAATGATGTGCGAATAATCAGAATTTCGACGATGTGGTAATGGTGATGGGGTTAGAATGTGATGCCGATGCTGAAATTTCGGTAGACGGGCCCTTGTTTCTGGTTTTTGCCAGTGGCGTGTGAGTGTAAGCGATACATAAGGAAAAGTGCTTGCCGCTGAAGTTTATTTTCGAGGTCCTGTTGAGCATTTGTTGGATAGTAATAATAGGTATGTCATTAACTGATGTTGTGGGGCTTTGTGACAGGCGTTCCTACGGTTGTAGTGATTTGTAACGAATCGTATGGTTGTGAAGCGTTGTGAAGACATAGAACGAAAACGCACTCAACACTGCATGCTTGTTAGCGTTATAGGGATCTGAGTGACAACAGACGCTCGGAGTGACAAATGTCATAGGCGTGAAAAATGATTGAAATCTACAAAAATCTATCACGTTTACCGAATGGAAAATCGTATTCAATGCAAAAAGATGATCAGTTTATGACGCTTATAAACTTCGCTAGCCAGCATGTATTGTTGTGACATTGTCTATTTATAACAATTTATTGTTAAAAATTGTATGTTGGTTTTCCCTTCCGAACGGTTGGATTTATATGTGTTTGCTTGAAAAGTTTTCTGAATGTGTGAGACATTCCTAATTTTTGATTGATTGTGTGGTACTTCATGCCGTAGGATTGTGGGTATTGTTCTGAATTTTCATAAAAAGATTTGGGAACAGACACACGGCTCGTGTGGAATTGTTATATTTTTTCTATTGAAAGGTTCGAGATGGCTCCGACTACTAAGTCGACCTCCGAGATGATCCTCGAGAAGGTTGGCGGTGCAGAAAACGTCGCTTCCCTAACCCACTGTGCGACGCGTCTTCGTTTTCAGTTGCATGACCAGTCTAAGGCTGACCAGGCTGCACTCGACGCAAACCCTGATGTGCTAGGTGTAGTTCCACAAGGAACCACCGGCATCCAGGTTGTTATGGGTGGCGATGTTGCCAATTTCTACCAGGAGATTATTCAGCTTCCTGGTATGAGCTCAGAAGGCGGCAACTCCGGTAAGAAACAGTATGGTGGCGTGCGTGCGAAATCTTCTGCCGTAGACTTCGCATTCGAATTCCTTTCAGATACTTTCCGTCCAATTCTGTGGGCCCTGCTGGGTGCATCCCTGATTATTACCCTCTTGGTATTGTTCGATACCTTCGGTATTCAGGACTTCCGACAAGATCTCGCAGAGCAGCCTGCAGGCTTCCGTTTGCTGCATGCTATGTGGTCCTCTGTTTTCCACTTCCTTCCAATTATGATCGGCGCAACTGCTGCTCGTAAACTCGGCGCAAACGAGTGGGTTGGTGCTGCTATTCCAGCTGCCTTCCTGACTCCTGCATTCGCAGCCATGGGTGAAGTTGGCGACACCGTTGATATTTTCGGCCTGCCATTGGTCATCAATGGTTATGGCGGACAGGTATTCCCACCACTGATCGCTGCTATCGGTCTGTTCTGGGTCGAAAAGGGCCTGAAGAAGATCATCCCTGGTTCTGTACAGATGGTGTTCGTCCCATTCTTCTCCTTGATGATTCTGATTCCATTGACTGCATTCGTGTTCGGCCCATTCGGTATCGGTATCGGTAATGGTATTACTGCTGTCTTGACTGCAGTGAACAGCTTCAGCCCATTCATTCTTGCAATCATCATTCCTGTTCTGTACCCATTCTTGGTTCCACTTGGTCTGCACTGGCCACTGAACGCAATTATGGTTTCGAACTTGGCAACTCTGGGCTATGACTTCATCCAGGGCCCAATGGGTGCATGGAACTTCGCATGTTTCGGTGTTGTGACCGGTGTGATGATTGTTTCCGCTCGCGAGGGAAATACTGCAATGCGTCAGGTTTCGATCGGTGGCATGATGGCAGGTCTGCTCGGTGGTATTTCCGAGCCGTCCCTCTACGGCGTGCTCTTGCGTTTCCGTAAGTCCTACATGCGTCTGCTGCCAGGCTGTGTGGCCGGCGGTATCGTTATGGGCTTCTTCGATGTTAAGGCACACGCGTTCGTGTTCACCTCCTTGCTGACCATCCCAGCGATGGATCCAATGGGCGGTTATGCAATCGGTTTGGCAGTGGCATTCTTCACCTCGATGTTCTTGGTTATCTTCTTCGATTACCGCACCGCATCCGAGAAGGAAGAAGTACTTGCTGAATTGGCTGCTACACGTCAGACCCCAGTTGAACAAGCTCCAGTTGTTGCTCCAGTGGCAGCTGCTGCAGCAGCAACTACCGGTGGTGGCGTTGCAACTGCAACCAAAACTGAAGTAAAGCCAGCATTAGTTGCTGGTGCGGTCACCGAGTTCTCAGCTCCACTCGAAGGTGAACTTGTGGAACTCTCCGCTGTGCCAGATCCAATCTTCGCAGCAGCAAAGCTCGGTAAGGGCGTTGCAATTCAACCAACCGGTAACACCGTTGTTGCGCCAGCTGATGGAACTGTTATCGCAGTTCAAAAGTCTGGTCACGCAGTTGGCCTGAAGTTGGATAGCGGCATCGAACTGCTGATTCACGTGGGTATCGATACTGTACAGCTCAACGGCGAAGGCTTCGAAGTTCATGTTGAGCGCAAGCAGCGTGTCTTGGCCGGCGAACCACTGATCACGTTCGATCAGCAGTTCATTGAATCCAAGGGCTACAACATGATCACCCCAGTGCTTGTGACGAATACTCACAAGTTTGCAAACGTGGAAGCAATTGCAACTGGTAAGGCAGATTTCCATACTGCTGTTGTTCGTACCACTGCGTAAATTCTCGCAGGTAGGTTGAACTCAACCAACAAAAAGTTTTCTACCGCTGTAAGCATGGCAACTATGCTTACAGCGGTATTTTTCTATGCTAAAGATTATGAAAAAGATCGGACTGACTGGCGGAATGGGCTCTGGGAAATCTACAGTCGCTCAGATGCTGCGTGAGTATGGGTTTGTGGTGATCGATGCCGATGCCGTAGCGCGAGAAGTGGTACATCCGGGTTCTTACGTCCTCGAACGTCTTGCAAAAGCCTTTGGGGCGGATATTCTGCAGCATTCTGGTGAGCTAAATCGCGGTTTGCTGGCACAGCGAGCATTTGCTTCGCCTGCGGCTATTGAAACACTGAACGCAATCACGCATCCTGCCATCGAACAGCGTACTGCTGAACTCTTTGCACAGGCAGCAGGCGCAGGTGCACAGCTGGTGATCTGGGACATGCCACTGCTGATTGAAAAAGGGTATCACCGAGATATGGATGCAGTGATTGTGGTAGATGTGGCAGCCGCAGAGCGCATCCGACGTCTTGTCACGTATCGCGGTATGGATGCAGCCGACGCGGCTGCTCGCATTGGCGCTCAAGTTTCTGATGAGCAACGTCGTGCTGTTGCAGATTATCTCATCGATAACAACACCACGAAAGAAGCACTGCACGCCAACGTTGCCAAAGTGGCACGCCACCTTCACACGTTCATTGAAACGACGCCATAGGCCTGCAGCATCTGTAATGCGTAGGTACCCTAATGGCGTCGTCAAGCTTTATCGCGGTTGTGGAACGGCGGTGACCCTCACACCCTGTGGGATACTACCTTCAAGGTGCTCAGTTATGTGATCGGTTGCATCTGGAGCATAATCCAGATAACCGACCAACTTCACACCGGTTGTTGCACGCGGATCTGAGGCGCGTGAGGTGATCGTGCGTGGTTGCAGCACTCCATCAACGTCTGTGAGCTCGGTTTTCATCAGCATGACGTTATAGGCATCCCACGTAGTTGCGACCCAATATAATGACGTCCCGCTTTGGTGAGGAAGCATAAAACCGCCATATAAATCTGCAATGATATCCGTCGAAATGAGCGAGATTCGCGACGACCAAGGGCCAGTAATCGAATCTGCGACGCGAATATCTCCACCATGTAACGCCAACCATTTTTGAATGCCTGGATGATACATCACCGAAGTTTCTGGGACAGGGGAGCGTAAAACAATCGCAGCATCTGTTGGTTGATCGGTCCACTTTTGACCATCCCAATACTGCCAAGCCGATTCAGCAGGGAACTGTGCATGCTCAGCTCGTGCCAAGACTGCTCCATGCTGGCGCCCCTGGCCGGTACTAAACCGATACACATATGTGTCATCTTTGACGAAACTGCTGATCTGGAGATTTTCATTTCCTGGTTGATATTCCGCCAGAGGGGTATCAGTTGGGGTATGCGCTGACGTGCGGTTCATACGCACAGACTCTGGAACAATCTTCCACTGCACGCCATCAGCACTTTGCAACGTTGCAGCAAAATTGGTGGTCCAATTTCCAGGTTCCAACCATGAACGTACGCTCATCACATCAACATAGTGAGAGCCATTAACATAAATGCCAGCTGTCGGAATAGTGGTGTGTTCAGTGCCTGGAATCTTTAAAGAAGGCGCAAACTGTTGAGCATAGCCCGATTTCTGCCATCCGTCAGTGGTCAAGGCCTCTTCAATTTGTAAGAAATCTTGATAGTTATGGTCAGTTGTTCGCATGATGACATTACTACGCCACCCGTCAGCTTCGCTGCGACAATCCATGGTATCGCCAAAGGCCAAATAGGTTGTGCCGGCGTCGTCAAGCCATGAAATGCCAAGATCACTGCCGGAAACCCCAAAACGACGATCTAAACGTTGCGGCGAACCAGGCCCTGTGATCAAATGGAGTGCCTTGGTATGGCCTTCAAGTATTGGAATTTGCCCAGGATAACGTCGCTGTGAAGCTGTACTCGTGGAACCAGAGCTGGTAGAAGAACCAGAGGATCCGCTGCTCAATGAACTGACGGCACTGAGCATTTCGTTGACAATCTCACCTTCCTGCGGCACCTTCGTATACGAGCATGGTTTAGCAGCAGCCTCTGGGGCAAGCGTAATTACGGTACTACACGCAAGCGTTGCGACGACAAGGGCTGTCGGAAGTCGTTTATAAGCATACATCTTTTACACTCTAATATGGGGAGTATGACTTCACCTCACGACATGCAGCCAGATCATCGTCCAGTCAGTGAGCTACAACGAGCTCCAGGCCGGTTCGAAGTGATCTCCGAGTTTGAACCGAGCGGTGACCAGCCGCAGGCCATCAAAGAACTCGATGAGCGGCTCAATCGTGGCGAGCAGGATATTGTGCTCCTCGGTGCCACTGGTACCGGAAAATCTGCTACAGCCGCATGGTTGATTGAGCAACAACAACGTCCAACCTTGGTGATGGCACCGAATAAAACTCTGGCTGCACAGCTGGCACATGAACTGCGTCAGCTGTTGCCGAATAATGCAGTTGAGTATTTCGTGAGTTATTACGACTACTACCAGCCAGAAGCGTATATCGCACAAACGGATACCTATATTGAAAAAGATTCGTCCATCAATGATGACGTCGAAAGGCTGCGACATCGCGCAACATCATCGCTGCTTTCACGTCGTGACGTGGTGGTTGTCTCTTCTGTTTCGTGTATTTATGGCCTGGGTACGCCACAAGAATATCTCGACCGATCGGTGTGGCTGACCGTCGGAGAAGAAGTAGAACGCGATAAGTTCCTGCGCGTATTAGTCGATATTCAATATGATCGCAACGATGTCGGTTTTACGCGCGGAACGTTTCGAGTCAAAGGCGACACGGTCGATATTATTCCCGCCTATGAAGAAACCGCCGTGCGTGTGGAATTTTTTGGCGACGAGATCGATGCGCTATATTTCATCCACCCACTCACTGGTGCAATTTTGCATGAGGTACCAGAGATCCGTATTTTCCCTGCAACGCACTATGTTGCTGGGCCAGAACGGATGGCGCGGGCGATTGAAGATATTAAAGAAGAGCTCGCACAGCGCTTAGATGATTTGGAAAATCGTGGCAAATTGCTCGAAGCTCAGCGACTTCGGATGCGTACAGAATATGATCTGGAGATGATCGAACAAGTAGGGTTCTGCTCTGGTATTGAGAACTACTCACGGCATCTTGATGGTCGTGCTGCAGGCACAGCGCCAGCAACGTTACTGGATTATTTCCCAGAAGACTTTTTAACTATTATCGATGAGTCGCACGTAACAGTTCCACAAATTGGCGGCATGTTTGAAGGCGATATGTCCCGCAAGCGCAATCTCGTGGAATTCGGATTCCGCCTGCCATCAGCACTGGATAACCGACCTTTGACCTGGGAAGAATTTCAGCATCGCGTTGGCCAAACTGTGTACCTTTCAGCCACGCCAGGTAATTATGAAATGGCTGCAGCTGGAGGCGAATTTGTTGAACAAGTGATTCGTCCGACAGGTTTGGTTGATCCAAGCATTGAAGTGCGCCCAACAAAGGGACAAATTGATGACTTAATCCATGAAATTCGTGAGCGAACTGCCCAAGACGAGCGTGTTCTGGTGACCACCTTGACGAAGAAGATGGCCGAAGACCTCACCGATTACCTATTAGAACATGGGATTCGAGTCCGCTATTTGCACTCAGATATTGATACCTTGCAGCGTGTTGAGCTCTTGCGTCAGCTGCGACTAGGTGAATATGACGTGTTGGTGGGTATTAACTTGCTGCGTGAAGGTCTCGATTTGCCAGAAGTCTCTTTGGTGGCAATCTTGGACGCTGACAAGGAAGGATTCTTGCGTTCAACACGATCGTTGATTCAAACGATTGGTCGTGCTGCTCGTAACGTGTCAGGCAAGGTGTTGATGTACGCTGATAAGATCACAGATTCTATGGCACAAGCCATTGATGAAACTGAGCGACGTCGGGAAAAGCAATTGGCGTATAACGCTGAGCATGGCATTGATCCGCAGCCGTTACGGAAAAAGATCGCAGATATTTTGGATCAAGTGCAAGACTCGCAGGCTCAGCAGACATCGAGTGCTGATGCTGATGCATTATTGGCTGATGCGAAAGAACCTTCGTCGATGGCAGAAAGCGAATTGGAAAAGTATATTGCAGAATTAACTGCGCAAATGGGAGATGCTGCACGAGAGCTGAAATTTGAGTTAGCGGGTCGCTTACGTGATGAGATTCTTGATTTAAAGAAGGAATTACGTGGGATAAAAGAAGCGGGCATTTAAGAAATTGCATCTCTGTTTTCACATTTCCCTCATGAAGTGACTTCTATCTCAAAAATTTGGATTACGTGATACTGCTTAAGAGTTCATCGAAATGAAAATGATATTTGTTAAACTTTTCTTTGATACTAATTTTCATTATTGACTTGAACGGAAAGTGTGTTTTACAGATGAGTAATTACACCGCGATTGTTGTTGGTACTGACGGATCGAAGTCCTCTATGTTGGCGGTCGAGCGGGCAGCGCAAATGGCGTTAGCGTTTGATGCAACACTCATTATTGGTTGTGCGTATTATGAGTCGAAAGAGCAGGCATCAAAGACCTTGCGTCAAGACTCAGTTACGGTTTTGGGAACTGATCCGGCTCGCGCCAATTTGGAAAAAGCTGCAGAATTTGCGCGTAGCTTAGGTGATATAAAGATTGAAACAGTGGTACGGCCTGGTACTCCTGTGGAAGCGTTGATGGTGATTGTGAATGAATTCCAGGCAGACTTGCTTGTAGTTGGTAACCGCGGCATCAATTCCTTAACGGGTCGTTTATTGGGGTCAGTTCCGGCTGATGTGGCACGCCAATCGGACTGCGATGTAATGATTGTTCATACGATTAATTAACAAATAATCATTTATTTAAAGTTTTTAAAGCCTTATTATTTCTGGTGGGATAATAAGGCTCCTTTCTATAGTTACTGCGTAAATAACTCGCCGCATTCACCAATAATGGTTAAGGTTTGCGTCGCACGCGTTAAGGCAACAAATAAATCTTGATAACCTTGCGGTGAATCTTCGAAAAATTGCAGCGGCTGCCAGACAATCACATGGTCGAATTCCAAGCCTTTGGCTTGGCTGATGCCAATAATCTCGCCTTGCCCTAAGGAATCTGCGCTGATAATAGCGGTTAAGCGCTCTGGTTCTGCATCGCGTAATGTGCGGGCATAGATGATCGGATCATGTGAATCATCCAAAAATGTTACTGCCGCATCGGTGACGCGCAATGAAGTGCTGTGCAATGTTTCAGGAGAAAACTGCTCAAGTAACTCATGAGCAACGTCCATAATTGCTTTCGGTGTGCGATAGTTAATCGTTAAGAGATGTTTGCGGAATCGCTTTTCGACGAACGGTTGTAACGTTTCTTCCCAGGAATCCACGCCAGCTGGTGAACCAGTCTGGCTGGTATCACCGACGAGTGTCATCCAGCGGGATGGGATTTTCCGCATCACCATCCGCCATTCCATGGCGGAGAGTTCCTGGGCTTCATCAATAATCACATGGCCATATGCCCATTGGAGATCCTGTGCGGCACGCTGAGCCGTGGATCGATGATCACTTCGTTCCTGTCGGCTTGCCAATTGTTGAGCATCAATCACATCAAAAGCAGACAAAATCTCAGCATCAGTTTCATCATCTAAATCTGAGTTTGCAGAAGATGAAAGTCCTTCGAGTGTATTTTCCGCTGCGGTGAATTCTGCATTCCAATCACGATCGATATCTTCTTGTTCATCGATACCGATCAACTGGGCTAATTCGTCGAGAAGCGCGGCATCGGCAGCACTCCATGCTCCTGTATGCTCTCGATATAACGCTTGTTGAGTCGTTTCGTCGTAATCGTACGCAATGCTGGCAATTTGATCACAATCGGCGAAGAAATCAGCAAGGATGTTTAACGGCTGTAAGCGTGGCCAATAGCGTTCTACTAACTCGGCAATAATTGGTTCTTCAGTAATGTCATCATGAATTTGCGCTTGATCAGCATTCGACAATAAATTCGCGCCGTGCAACGGATCGGTACCAATAATATTGACCATCTGCTGTGCAATCTGGTCGATTAAAGCTTCAGTAAAAATACCTTGAGCATGGTTATGTGGTTTGCGAGAGCGTCGTGCCCGAGTACGTGCTGTTTTTACCATTTTGGCAGTGAGTGTGAGTGTAATACCATCGAGAATAAACGTATGTGGCGCTTCGGGTACACGTTGGTAGTCTTTGACCAAGCGCTGCAAAATCGTCACCATCTCAATTGAACCTTTGACCTCACGCACCAGCAATGAATCTTCATACACAGGGGTGATGCCAGGGTAGAGGTCGCCGACAGTTGCTAAGACCACGCCGGTTTCACCGAGTTCTGGTAACACTCGCGAAATATATTCCAAAAAGGTTTGATTAGGGCCAATGATTAGCACACCCGTTCGAGCAAGCTGCTCGCGCCAGGTATAAAGCAAATACGCAACACGGTGCAAGGCAACAGCGGTTTTCCCAGTGCCTGGACCTCCTTCGACAACCATGACGCCACGATAATTATCGCGAATAATTTCATCTTGTTCACGCTGAATCGTCTCGACAATGCTGGACATATGTCCAGAACGCGCTGCCTGCAATGCAGCAAACAGAGCTGATTCACTGCCCACTCCTTGGGCTAAGACCTCAGAATGTGAAAACTGCTGGCCACTTAAAACTTCATCAGTCACTGCCGTGACGTTTCTACCATGCGTGCGAATATGGCGTCGCAATTCAACGCCTTCTGGCTGAGCTGTTGTCGCAAGATAAAACGGTCGAGCTTGAGGAGCTCGCCAGTCCAAAAGCAATGTGCGATAGTCGTCATCGCGATCATCTAAGCCCATGCGCCCAACATAGCGTCGATCGAGATTATCGCGCCCGGAAACTGGATTATCAATAAACTCAGGGTTCTCGACTTGCACATCAATGCGACCGAAAACCAATCCAAGCTGAGCAATATTCAACGCATCAATGCGAGCATTTAAGCTGTGATATTCGGTTTCGCGGTCGATAAGTGCCTCTGGATCCGCATCATGCGGATCAATTCGCAACTGAACTTCAGCGAGTTTTTCTTGTGCAGCTTGTACTTCACGATCAAGACGAGCGAACAAGCCGGTAACGTAGTGCTGTTCGTACTCGAGCTCAGTAGACGCGGAAACCTGATTATTCATATCGTAATGCTCTTCTTCGCTTTCCGAGATAGGGAAATGACAACGATTGCAACTTAGAATTTGTGAAGCTTGGATTCAGTGAACACCGCATTCGCAAAACAACCAGCATACACAAAAACCTCATGTCATACAGGTTTGCACGACATGAGGGTATGAATAGTGTGAAGTTAGAAGCGACCTTCGAACTTAGCCTGTGCTCGTTTGAGTGCTTTTTCGGCATCTGCCTGTAGACGCTCAGCTTGCTTGGCTGCCTTACGGGCAGCTTTTCCGGATACAGCCTGAGCTTCGGCATATGCTTCAGTAGCACGTTCTTGAGCCGCAACAGCAGCCTTGATGGCACGCTTGCGAGCAATCTTAGAATTTTGCTGCGCTGACGCCAACCATTCGTGAACGGTATGTGCCCACTCGTCTTTGTTGTCATCGACGTAGGTAGTTACTTTTTCGGAAGCATCATCCAGATACGCAACAACTTTGTCTGATGTGTCTCCAAGCCATTCGGAAGCCTGTCCCACAAACTTTGAGGATTCTTGCTTGGCATCATCAAGCCAAGCCGCAGCGGAATCTGTCAAGGTTGGTGTATTGACTTTCGCGATTGGGAGTGCTGATTGTAGCTGCTGATTTGCAGATTTTGCAGCGCGGCGTGCACGCCATTTCAGACCAGGCTTGCCTGCAGTGTCACCCGAAGTGATAAGCAGGCCACCAAGAAGTGCAACATCTGCCATGAAACCTTGGCGAAGTGTAAGTTTCTCCTCTTTGTCTTGGGTCTCCCAAAAAGCGTGACGCGACAAGAGGCTAGGAATGCTCAACGTTGCAAGTACGAAAGCAGCAGTGCGAGGCATTTTGCCGAACGCTAAAGCGGTGCCAGCAACAATTTTCTTGCCACCAGTGACTTTGGTGATTAAAGCGTAATCTTGTGGGATTTTCTTGTAATACCGGCGTGGGAGAAGTGCTCGCAGCTGGCGGATAAAAGTTTCTGTTTCTTGTGTATGGTCATCGGTATTGATGATCATATCGGCGCCATCGGCGATATATACCGAAGCAATCATTGGTCGAGCTAGTTTGCGTAGCATGGAGTTCTCCTTACAGATTATTATTGGGGCAACCTACCACTGAGTACTGATGCTTTTGATATGCAAAAATTCATAAGGAATGTGTCAGCGGAACGTCACTCTCTTTTATGATAGTCAATCCTTGAGCATTGTGGTGTGGATACTAAAAGGCGTCTATCTTAATGATGTGGCAACTGGGATATGCGTTGTGTCACCATCCACGTTCCTGCCAAGACTGAAGATATGGGCGTTGTTCCCCAAGAGTTGTATGACGCCCATGTCCGGGCCAAATAATTGTAGTATCCGGATACTTCGCAAATATTCGGCTGGTGACATCACTGAACAACTGTTGAAAGTCTGCTGAGTTTTCAGTTTTGCCAACACCGCCGGGGAACAGGCTGTCGCCTGTGAAAATATTGGTCACTCCATCAACTGTTCCGGCTACTGCGACACCTTCTGGCGTATGTCCACGCAAAATAAGAATATCGAGCGGTGTATCTCCCAGCAGGATTTGATCACCGTGGTGCAATACTTGATCCACTGGAGCGGGTAAAAACGGTGCATCTCCTGCTGATGCGTAATGATGTGCCTGCGTGCTCGCTAAAATTTCCGGCAATGCTTGAACATGATCGGCATGGTGATGTGTTGTGATGACCGCTGTGAGTGAGGCCTGGAGTTGATCCAGAAGTGTAAGGATCTCATTGGCATTGTTTGCGGCGTCGATAAGCAGTGCTTCGTTATTGTTGACGAGCAAATAGCAATTATTATCCATTGGTGGGACTGCTAGGTGATGAAGTCTCATGAGGTTTAGAGTAGCGCGAAATCTGTTTCGATGCTATGTTCGAATACATATTTCTGTTCTAAGGTGAAGGGTCCGACTGCTGTGGTAGATCGTCTCATTGTTCGTGGTGCGCGAGAGCATAATCTCAAAGGTATTGATATCGATGTGCCACGTGATTCCCTCGTGGTCTTTACTGGATTGTCGGGTTCGGGTAAATCTTCTTTGGCTTTTGATACGATCTTTGCTGAAGGTCAGCGGCGTTATGTGGAATCACTGAGTGCTTATGCGCGCCAGTTCTTGGGACAAATGGATAAACCAGATGTTGATTTTATCGAAGGGCTATCGCCCGCGGTGTCGATCGATCAGAAGTCCACGAACCGTAATCCGCGTTCTACCGTCGGTACAATCACTGAAGTCTATGACTATCTTCGTTTGCTTTTTGCGCGAGCAGGTGTGGCACATTGCCCAATTTGTGATGCGAAAATCGAGCGTCAAACGCCGCAGCAAATCGTCGATCAAGTCTTGGAGATGGAAGAAGGCTTAAAATTCCAAGTCTTAGCCCCTGTGGTGCGTACGCGGAAGGGTGAATTTGTTGATCTTTTCGAAGAACTTGCGGCCCAAGGTTTTGCCCGTGTTCGAGTTGACGGTGAAGTTTACCCATTAAGCAATCCGCCAGAGCTTAAGAAGCAAGTCAAGCACGATATTGATGTCATTGTTGACCGTCTGCAGGTCAAGTCTTCGCAAAAACAGCGCTTGACGGACTCTGTTGAAACCGCATTGAACTTAGCAAATGGTGTGGTGGAGTTTGATTTTCTGACGCTTGACGACGCTGACCCGTATCGAGTGCGCCGGTTTAGCGAAAAAATGGCGTGTCCGAATAACCATGCCATCGGAATTGATGAGCTTGAACCGCGTTCGTTCTCATTTAACTCACCGTATGGAGCTTGTACCAAGTGTGATGGTTTGGGCACGAAATTAGAAGTTGATCTGGATTTGGTTATTCCAGATAAAGATGCGCCGTTTATCCACGCATTTCACCCGTTCAATGTCACTGGAAATACCCGAGGCTACTACAGTAAGTTGCTCGAAGCACTTGCTGAAAATATGGAGATTGATCCATTAACGCCATATAGCCAGTTGACGAAACAGCAACAAAAAATGGTGTTGCATGGTAATCATGAGCAGATAACGGTGCAATATAAAAACCGTTTTGGTCGTGCTCGGAAATGGTCTTCTACATTTGAAGGCGTTTTAACTACGTTGCACCGGCGTATTGAAAATGCCGAATCGGAAGCTGCCAGCCATCGCATGATGCAGTATATGCGTGAGATTCCGTGTCCTTCTTGTAAGGGTGCACGATTGCGCCCAGAGATTTTGTCGGTGCGTTTGGCAACCAGCAATGGTATTGAAGCTTCCATTGCTGATATTACGGCGATGAGTGTGCAAGAAGCAGCACAATTTTTGAATGAATTATCGTTAAACCAACGGCAGGCGATGATCGCAGGTGCTGTGTTGAAAGAGATTCAAGCACGCTTGAAATTCTTAGTAGATGTGGGATTGACCTATCTGACACTCAATCGTGCTGCAGGTACGCTCTCTGGTGGTGAAGCACAGCGCATTCGCTTGGCTACCCAAATTGGTTCAGGCTTGGCGGGCGTGTTGTACGTGCTTGATGAGCCATCGATTGGTTTGCATCAACGCGACAACCAACGTTTGATTGCGACCTTGGAACGCCTGCGAGATATTGGTAATACGCTCATTGTGGTTGAACACGACGAAGATACGATTCGTACTGCTGACTGGCTGATTGATATTGGGCCAAAAGCAGGTGAATACGGTGGTGAAGTGGTGTATCAAGGTAAGCCAGAAGGCATTCTTGACTGCGAAGCCTCCATTACCGGAGCGTATCTCTCTGGTCGTATGGCACTTGGAGTACCGGATCAACGCCGTGCAATCGATCCGGCACGTCAACTAAAAATTATTGGTGCGCACGAAAACAATCTGCAACATATTGATGTAGCAATTCCACTTGGTGTGCTGGTTTGCATTACAGGTGTATCCGGCTCTGGTAAATCAACAGTGATTAATCAGATCCTTGCGAAGCATTTGGCCAACACTTTAAATAAGGCGCAGCAAGTGCCAGGACGTGCGGTACGCGTTGAAGGTACCGAACACCTGGATAAATTAGTGCAGGTGGATCAAAGTCCAATTGGACGTACGCCGCGATCGAACCCTGCAACATACACAGGCGTGTTTGATAAAATCCGCAGTCTGTTTGCGGAAACTACTGAGGCGAAAGTACGAGGCTATAAGCCTGGACGTTTCTCCTTTAATATCAAAGGCGGACGCTGCGAAAACTGCCAAGGCGATGGCACAATCAAAATTGAAATGAACTTCCTGCCGGATGTCTATGTGCCTTGCGAAGTCTGCCATGGTGCTCGCTATAACCGAGAAACATTAGAAGTGAAATACAAAGGCAAAACCATTGCTGAAGTATTGGATATGCCGATTTCCGAAGCTGCTGATTTCTTCGAGCCAATTACTGCAATTCACAGGTATCTCAAGACGCTGACAGAAGTTGGCTTAGGCTATGTCCGTCTTGGACAGTCTGCTACCACTCTTTCTGGTGGTGAAGCGCAACGCGTGAAGCTTGCAGCGGAATTGCAAAAACGATCAAATGGTCGCACTGTCTATATCCTTGATGAGCCAACCACCGGATTGCATTTTGAGGATATCCGCAAACTCATGCTCGTGATCCAAGGATTGGTCGAAAAAGGTAACTCGGTGATTGTCATCGAGCACAATCTCGATGTGATCAAAGCTGCTGACTGGATTATCGATATGGGACCAGAAGGCGGTTCTGGCGGCGGCCAAGTGGTCGCAGAAGGCACACCGGAGCAGGTCGCTAAGGTGGCAGGATCACACACAGGTAAATTCTTGCAGACATTGCTGCCTGTCACCGCAGTCTAAAGCGTCAGTTATGGTCTGGCGTGACTGGCAGCTTGCCGTTCGTGACTATGTGAGCAAGCTAGACGATGCATGAGTGATGGATGTCTGATCTACGATCAGAGGCTGCAAACTCACGTAAGGAGACTTACGTGAGTCAATTGCTTACTGGTAGCAGATTGGCGCACGTGTGAATGCCTCGTGTGAATGCCGAAGCATGCGCATAGTGTAACTGTGAAATGCTCGGGTGTTCAGTACTAGTGCTGGTAGTCATCAGTAAGCAAGCCTGAGTATGCCAATTGTGAGCGTGATGTTTCATCGATCGAGAAAAATTTGGAATTACATCAGCAGTATGTTAGGGTAGGGAAGCTACCGCCTAGAGTTTCCTCTAGGTCGCAAGAGGAGATCTTCCCACCTGAAGCCACAGGAATGTAGGCACAAGGTAAAAGTGTACGTCAGTAACTTAATTGTGGTTGCTGCTGTATGGACTCACAAAGGTCTCCCGTTTACACAACATGTAAACGGGTTTTTGTTGTGTTCAGGGGATAGAAGCCAAAGCGATTAACGGTAGATCACGAAAAGTTCCACTTTGCTACTTGAGGAGTACCCCATCAGCGCTGAAGCTCGCATTAATGAGCGCATCCGAGTTCCCGAGGTCCGTCTAGTCGGTCCTAATGGAGAGCAAGTCGGTATTGTCCGCATTGACGATGCCCGTAAACTTGCATACGATGCAGACCTTGACCTTGTTGAGGTCGCACCTACCGCTAAGCCGCCAGTCTGCAAGATCATGGACTATGGCAAGTTCAAATATGAACAGGCCCAGAAGGCACGTGAAGCTCGCAAGAATCAGCAGCAGACGGTGGTGAAGGAGCAAAAGTTCCGTCCCAAGATCGATGATCACGATTATGAGACGAAGAAGAGCAATGTGATCCGTTTCCTTGAAAAGGGTTCGAAAGTAAAGGTCACCATTATGTTCCGCGGACGTGAGCAGTCTCGTCCAGAACTTGGTACCCGCCTCTTAGAGCGTCTCGCCGAGGATGTCGCCGATTATGGCGTAGTGGAAGCGAAGCCAAAGCAAGACGGTCGTAATATGACCATGGTTCTCGGTCCAATACGTAAGGGCAAGAAGTAAAGACTACAGTTAAAGGACATTAATCCCATGAAGCAGAAGACCCACAAGGGTACCGCTAAGCGAATCAAAGTCACCGGTTCCGGCAAGCTGCGTCGTGAGCAGGCTAACCGCCGCCACCTCCTTGAAGGCAAGCCATCCCGTCGCACCCGTCGTTTGAAGGGCACTGAGGATGTTGCTCCAGCCGATGTAAAGCGCATCAAGCGCCTCTTGGGCAAGGCATAGTTCGTCTTCCCGCAATAACCATACAGCTACAAGAACCACATTAAGTAAGGAAGTTTGAACAGTGGCACGTGTTAAGCGCTCACTCAACGCGAAGAAGAAGCGTCGCGAAATACTGAATTCAGCAAAGGGCTACCGCGGTCAACGTTCCCGCCTCTACCGTAAGGCTAAGGAACAATGGTTGCACTCTATGACCTATGCGTACCGCGATCGTCGCGCTCGCAAGTCTGAGTTCCGCAAGCTTTGGATTACTCGTATCAACGCTGCAGCGCGTTTGAACGACATGACCTACAACCGTCTTATCCAGGGTCTGCGTTTGGCTGAAATCGAAGTTGACCGCAAGATCCTTGCTGAGTTGGCTGTTAATGATTTCGCTGCATTCTCCGCAATTTGCGAAGCTGCAAAGGCTGCTCTGCCAGCAGACGTTAACGCTCCAAAGGCTTAAGCTCATACCGCGCGTTCGGTATAGCGATCTGATTGCAAAAAACCTCCAACAGTTTTGTTGGAGGTTTTTTGCATACTTGAAAACGCTCACACTGCCAGAAACATTACGAAGACTTGAATAAGATGCGCCAACATTTTCTGCCATCAGCGTTCTGCTGCAGGGAGGTGTCGTCTCGCTCTACATCTGGTGTGTAGAGCGCAAAACATATCGATGCATAAATCAAGGCAAAGCTGTAGATCAAATCTAAGCTAGCGTTCTATCGCTTTGTACGTATCGCCACAGGCTGGTATAAGAAAACGGTGGTTCTCTCAAAGCAAATGAGACAACCACCGTTAATTAGACTCTACGAGACTCTAAAATCCCTAGCTCAGACTTAAAAATAGTTTTTCAAGCTTGGCAAGGTCCACTTCGGAATCTTGACTCTCAGTCAGGCATTTTTTCAAACCCGAAGATATGATAGTAAAGCCAGCTTTGTCAATAGCCTTTGAAACCGCTGCAAGCTGGGTAATCGCAGCGTCACACTGTTCGCCTTCCTCAAGCATCCGGATGACTGCAGCGAGTTGTCCTTGCGCACGCTTCAGACGAGTAATCGACTTCGTGATTTCTTCTGGTTTAAGATGCATAGCACTTATAGTAACTGTGAATGGTTGTAAGTAACATATCCACCGTCGAGATTAGTAACCTTGCGACCGTATTGGCTCAGCAATGTTGTAGCAACATGGCCACGCAACCCAACTTGGCAGAAGACCACAACTTCGGCAGGAATTTCGTCAATACGCTGGCGTAATTCATCCACCGGTATATTAATCGCACCTGGAATTGAACCATTGGAAAATTCTTCTGGACTCCGTACATCAATCAACGGCAACGTGTTATCAGCAAGTTCATGCCATTGAATACTTGGTTCCGAAGTACGACGGTTATCAGCAACCATGCCAGCGATATTTACTGGATCCTTCGCTGAACCATATTGTGGCGAATATGCCAGTTCCAGATCCGCTAAATCAGTCGCAGTGAAGCCTGCTTGCATAGCTGTTGCAATAACATCAATACGCTTATCGGCGCCATTACGTCCAACTGCCTGCGCACCAAGAATCTGGTCAGTCTCTGCATCAATAATTAATTTCAGATGCAGTTGTGTTGCTCCAGGATAATAGCCCGCATGATCGCCCGGGTGAACATGCACGACACGAAGCTTTTTACCAGCTGCCCGTGCGCGTTTTTCGGTCCAGCCTACAGTTGCTGCAGCGAGACCAAAAACACCAATAATTGCTGTGCCATAGGTACGTTTGCGAGCAGTGTCGCGTCCTGTAATAATATCGGCCACGAGACGACCATGTCGGTTGGCAGTTTGGGCTAATGGAATGAGAACATCTTCGCCTGAAACCGCATCCTGTTTCTCGACTGCGTCGCCAAGTGCAAAAATCGCAGGATCAGTGGTGCGAAGCTGCGCATCCACCTTAATGCCGCCCCGTTCGCCGAGCGCTAAGCCAGCTTGTGCTGCCAAAGAGCTCTCTGGTCGCACACCGATCGCTGCAATGACAAGATCAGCGGCAATGACTTCACCATTGGCAAGTTCAACAGTATTGCTCCCGATCGTGGTGGTTTCAGCATTGGTACGAACATCAATACCGTGAATCCGTAGATGGTTCATGACAATTGCAGCCATCTCAGGATCAAATGGGGCCAAAATGTGGTCGCCACGTTCAATAAGCGTGACCTGCTTGCCTTTTTCACGGAAGTTTTCTGCAAGTTCTACGCCAATAAAACCGCCGCCAATGATGGCAACTGAGTTCATATCATCTGTCAGCTGAGCGACAATATTATCGACATCTTCGACAGTGCGCAGCGTAAGTGCGCGTTCAATACCTGGAATCTCCGGCACAAATGGTGAAGCACCAGGGGAGAGCACCAAATAATCATAGGATTGCTTGATTTGATGACCATGGCGATCGACGGTGACTGTTTTCGCCTCACGATCAATATTGAGTACCCGATGGCCGACTCGCACATCGATATTAAAGCGCTGGAGCAACGATTCAGGTGTTTGTAGCAATAAGGAATCGCGCTGTGGAATAACACCGCCAATATAATATGGCAAACCGCAGTTGGCGAAAGAGACGTGTTGCGATGCTTCGAACACGATAATCTCCATGGATTCGTCTCTTCTTCGCAAGCGTGCTGCGGTAGACATGCCACCTGCAACGCCGCCGACGATGACTGTCGTGGTCATTTATTTGCCCCCAAACAATTTCTGAAGCAGACCACCTGTTTGCGGCTCGCGAGTGCACGTGCACCATTGGTTTGCTGGAACTTGGCTCTTGACCTGATCGATATGCTGACCACAGCCAGCCCAAGTGGTTTTTCCGCATGTCTGACAAGTAACTGGGCGACACATATTATTGTCCTCCTAAAAAGTAATGGATCATTCTTTCTTGTTTATACCCCCTAGGGTATTGAAATTCAAGTGTATATGCCCTATAGCAGGGGGAGAACCTGCATATATCAGCGGTATTTCATATAAGGCAGTGTTGGATGTTTGAGCACGTAGCAACTGCACACCTCGACCAGTCACACTCCGTATTTCATATATTCGGTTAGGCTGCATCTCTATCAGTAATCAGTGATAAACTTTGACGAATGAATCTCGACTTTGCTTTAGCGTTTACTGAACGTACTCCTCGAATTGTGAATGCAGCGAAATTGCATCGCAGCGCAGCGCGACGGAAACTCAAAGCGTTTCTTGTCGAAGGTGAAAACTCCGTTGAAGCAGCGGTAGCGACTGGTGCAGCAACTGACGTGTTTGTCACGGAAGCTGCAGCAGCCCGATTTGCCGAAATTCTGCAAACCGCTGGTTATATGGGGGTTTATGTTCATCCCATTACTGAAAAAGCCGCAAAGCATTTAAGTGACACTGTGCATTCAACGGGTATTTTCGCAGTGTGTACGCCAGTTTTATGGTCGGTCGGTAAAGCCCTGCATGGTACACCGCAGCTAGTAAGCGTGCCGGTTGAAACCAACGATCCTGGCAATGCGGGTACGCTCATTCGAGTTTCTGATGCAGTCGGTGCCGACGCGGTAGTCTTTGCAGGTGAAACGGTTGATCCGCAAGCAAATAAGGCAGTGCGCTCTTCGGCAGGTTCGTTATTCCATCTACCAGTTGCACGAGAAACCAATATTCAAGATGTGCTTGGTCAACTTCGTGCCTCTGGTTTGCAAATTCTTGCCACCGCCGCCGATGGCGAAGTGAATCTCGATGAAGCCGATGAACTTTTGCAACAACCGACCGCTTGGTTATTTGGTAACGAAGCACATGGATTGGGTGCAGAACTACTTGCTGCAGCAGACCATCGTGTGCGGATTCCGATTCGTGGCCGTGCAGAATCGTTGAATTTGGCAACCGCTGCCTCGATTTGTCTGTATGAATCGGCAAAAGCATTACATCGCGACTGACTCCAATCGAATGCATAAAAATATTTACGCGCATGTGCACAACTTCGTCGTCAAAGCAGCTTGACGACGTTAAAACAGTAATCAGATCAGCGAAACTAGCGCGCTGACGACAAGCGTGATGGAGTTTGAGTGTGGGATTCATTTGGCGCGGCAATGCAGTGCGCTAGTATGGAGGGGTTAATACTATACGAACACTGGCTGTGAAGGAGACTAACCACAGTGACTGAGCTTTCTGAAGCAAGCTTGAATCAAGCAGCATTAGCTGCGGAGCAAGCATTCAAAGCCGCAGCAAATCTAGAGGAATTAGCGGAGGTCCGTCGCGATCACTTAGGCGATGAGGCCCCAGTTCCACAAGCACGACGTGCCCTTGGTTCTTTACCGAAAGAAGAACGTAAAGAGGCTGGTCGTATTGTGAATATGGCCCGTGGTCGAGTGGAAAAAGCTTTTGCTGAGGCAAAGGTTGTACTTGAAGAAAAACGCAACCAAGAAGTACTGAAAGCAGAACGCGTTGACGTTACAGTTGCAACCACGCGTACCCAAGTTGGCGCGCTGCACCCAATTACCACGTTGAGTGAAAATATTGCCGATATTTTCGTGGCCATGGGCTACGAGGTCGCAGATGGTCCAGAAGTTGAAGCAGAGTACTTTAACTTTGACTCGTTGAACTTCATTCCAGATCATCCAGCGCGTACATTGCAAGATACCTTCCACGTATCGACGCCAGGTTCCAAGCAAGTGTTGCGCACGCACACGTCTCCTGTGCAAATGCGCACCATGCTTTCCCGTGACGTCCCAATTTATGTGGTCTGTCCAGGACGTGTGTTCCGCACTGATGAACTTGATGCAACGCATACTCCAGTGTTCCATCAGATTGAAGGTTTAGCCGTCGACAAAGGCCTAACAATGGCACATCTGCGCGGTACCTTAGATCACTTGGCAAAGACCCTCTTTGGTCCAGAGACAAAAACGCGTATGCGTACCAACTATTTCCCATTCACCGAGCCTTCAGCCGAAGTTGATGTTTGGTTCCCGAACAAAAAAGGTGGCGCAGGCTGGATCGAATGGGGAGGTTGTGGCATGGTGAACCCGAATGTGCTGCGTGCAGCCGGTATTGATCCAAAGGTCTACACTGGTTTCGCATTTGGCATGGGCTTAGAACGTACTTTGCAGTTCCGCAATGGGCTCAATGATATGCGTGACATGGTTGAAGGCGATGTTCGTTTCACGATGCCGTTCGGTATTCAGGCTTAAGAAGGAGAAGAATTTAGATGCTTATTTCACAAAGTTGGGTAACGAATCTCCTTCAGCAGGCTAACCCATCCTTTGCTGGTGTGAATGCAGCAGAACTTGATGCTGCCTATGTGCGCGTTGGTTTTGAAACTGAAGGTTATGCTCCAATCCCTGAGACCACGGGTCCACTGGTAATTGGTCGAGTTGAATCTATTGAAGAACTCACCGGATTTAAGAAGCCGATTCGCCACTGCATGGTCAACGTCGGCCACGCAAATGGCACTGGCGAATTGCAATCTATTGTCTGTGGTGCCCGAAACTTCGAAGTCGGTTCGACAGTCGTGGTTTCCTTGCCAGGTGCAGTATTACCGAGAAATTTCCAAATTGCGGCACGGGAAACCTATGGGCGTATGTCTGCCGGCATGATGTGTTCTGCTGCAGAACTCGGGCTGGTGGAAAAGTCTGAAGGTATTTTGACGATCGATCCATCCCTTGGCGAGATTGGTTCCGATGCACGTCCAGCGTTGGGCTTGGAAGACACCGTTTTTGATGTCAATATCACCCCAGATCGTGGATACGCATTATCGGCTCGTGGTTTGACTCGTGAGTTGGCTTCGGCGTTCAAACTGAACTTTGCTGATCCTGCAGAAGCTACCTATGACTCAGTCCCTGCACCAGCAGGCGAGCTGTTGTCAATCCGTCTAGATGCTGACACCAAGGCACGCCGCTTTGGATTGCGAAAGGTTACCAATATCGATCCAACTGCCAAGACGCCTTGGTGGATTGCGCGTGAATTGCTCCTTTCAGGACAGCGTTTGGTCAATGTTCCAACCGATATTACAAATTACGTCATGTTGCTGCTTGGCCAACCAATGCACGCATTTGATGCCGACAAGATCACCGGTAACCTGGTTGTTCGTTGTGCTCAACAGGGCGAAGCATTTGAAACCCTTGATCACGTCAAACGTACCCTTGATAGCGAAGACGTTGTGATCTGCGACGATGCTGGCATTCAATCACTTGCTGGCGTCATGGGTGGTACCACCTCGGAAGTTTCTGATTCAACCACGAATGTGTATTTTGAAGCAGCAAACTGGGATCAAATCACAACTGCACGCACCTCGCGTCGTCATAAGCTCAGCTCTGAAGCTTCACGACGCTTCGAGCGCGGTGTTGATCCAGCATTGGTAGAAGTTGCCCTCGACATGGCATGCGCCTTGCTTTCCGAGATCGCCGGCGGCAATATTGATGCTGCTCGTAGCCTTGTCGGTGAGATTCCAACGATGCCTGTAATCGAAATGGATGTGAATCGTCCAGCCGCAATTGCCGGTGTGGAATATTCCCGTGAAACAGTGATCGGCCGCTTGGAAGAAGTTGGATGCGCGGTTCACGTCAACGATGAGCTTTTGCAGGTCACACCACCAACCTGGCGTCCTGACTTAGGCGAAGAGTGCGATTTGGTTGAAGAAATCTTGCGCCTGGAAGGCCTCCAAGATATTCCTTCTATCGTGCCATCTGCACCTGTCGGTCGCGGTTTGACTCCACAACAAAAGCGTCGTCGCGCTATTGGCCATGCACTTGCGTACAACGGCTATGTTGAAATTTTGCCAACACCATTTATCCGCCAAGATACTTTCGATACTTGGGATCTTGATGCTGATGATCCACGACGCAATGCGGTGACTGTGCAAAACCCATTGGATGCAGACTACGCAGTGTTGGGAACCACGTTGTTGCCATCAATGCTTGAGGCATTGACTCGCAATGTTGCTCGTGGATTGCAAGATCTGTATTTATTTGGCCAGCAGCAAGTCAGCTTCGTTCGTGGTGATGGAACCTCACCAATGCTTGATGTAAAACAACGTCCAGCAGCTGATGAAGTCCAGCAGCTTTTGGATTCACTGCCATATCAGCCACTGCATGTCGCAACTGTTGGCGTGGGTGCATTTGAATTTGCTGGCCCATGGGGCAGTGGTCGCGGATACACCTATGCCGATGCTCTTGAATCTGCCAAGATTGTTGCACGTGCAGCGGGTGTTGAGCTTGAATTGCGGAATGCAGAAGTCTTGCCATGGCATCCAGGTCGTTGCGCGGAATTGCTCGTTGATGGTGAAGTTGTTGGCTACGCTGGCGAATTGCATCCACAGGTAGTTGAGCGTCTTGGTTTGCCAAAGCGTACCTGTGCAATGGAATTGAATGTTTCAGCATTACCAGTTACCGAAGTACTGCCGGCACCGGTGCTTTCAGCATTCCCAACGTTGAAGCAAGACCTTGCATTAGTTGTGGATGAGGAAGTTCCAGCAGAAGCCGTTCGCCAGGTGATTATTGAAGCAGCAGGTTCACTTTTAGAAAAAGTTGAACTATTCGATATATATCGCTCTGAGGCGTTGGGCGAAAACCGCAAGTCATTGGCTTTCGCATTAACATTCCGCGCGCAAGATCGTACGCTGACCGATGACGAATGCTCAGTCGGACGTTTGCGTGCTGTTGAATTAGCGCGTGAACGTTTCAACGCGGAGATGCGCGGCTAAATGCTTGTGCTGTAAGAATCATACGATTGCGCCACTGAACCTGCCGAAAGGTATGTGTTTAGTGGCGTTTTTGTATAGGTATTGCCCAAAAGCGCATGAACCGTAGTGATTTACAAGAGGGAAATACGAATCAGCATGGTCTAGACGATGGTGCATCATATTCGTTGTTTGTGCAATCCTGTGATAGTTGTGTGGGTACTTGCACAGTGATGCAGCGGTCATACGCGTGTGGTGGAGTCGTCATAGTGCAGCACTTTAGCAGTCGCGATAAATCTAATCGGTCGCTATGCACTCGCGGAACAATAAAATTATGCGAATCTCCACATATATTATTAAAATTGTGTTACACTAGGGTTTCTTAATTTTATTTGAAATATATAGGCATACGTGCAGGAATTGCGATCTTGTCGTGGCTGTATCAAAGGCGCAATGTGGCCTAAAGGAGTGACTTTTATATGGATATTATTAATCCTATTGTGGATCAAGTGCGACACTTTTTAGCAGATGATCATTTAAGTCCACATGAACAAGCAGAAGTGCTTACTCTGGCATTAGCAATGAAGGATAAGCCCTCATACTACCAGCCATATGCTGGCCCATTATCGGTAGCAGTGTTATTTGATAAGCCATCCACTCGTACACGATTCTCGTTTGATGCAGGTATTGCGCAGCTAGGAGGGCATCCAATTATTGTCGAAACTGCAAAAACTCAGATGGGTAAAGGCGAGTCGTTTGCAGATACTGCAGCAGTATTGTCGCGAATGGTCGCCACGATCGTGTGGCGTACCAGTGCTCATCAAAATTTGTGGGAAATGGCGAAAACTTCGCGAGTGCCAATTGTTAATGCGCTGTGCGATGATTTTCATCCTTGTCAGATCCTGGCGGATTTGCTGACAATCGTCGAAAAGCTAAGTAAAGATGGCACGCCTGATGGTATCAAGGGGTTACGAGCTGTCTATTTAGGTGATGGTAGTAATAATATGGCGAATTCCTACATGTTGGGATTTGCGACTGCCGGTGTGAATATTTCCATTGTGTCACCGAAAGAATTTCAACCCCGTTTGGAATTTATTTCACGTGCCCGACAACGAGCCGAACTCACGGGGGCAACGGTAACAGTCACTGATAATATTCAAGAAGTTGCAGGTGCAGACGTTGTAATGACTGATACGTGGGTGTCAATGGGGATGGAAACGGACGGTTTAGATCGACGAACACCGTTCTTGCCGTATCAAATTAGTGCAGAAACTATGCAAATGGCTAATAAAAATGCTATCTTTATGCATTGTCTACCTGCTTATCGTGGTAACGAAGTTACAGCTGATGTCATTGATGGTCCACAATCTGTCGTCTTTGATGAAGCTGAGAATCGCCTTCATGTCCAAAAAGCACTTTTGACCTGGTTACTCAATCACCAGCCAAGTCAACTCTCATTGAATTAAGGAGTATCGACCGCACGTGAGTAATGCACCTATTACACGAACAGTTCGACAAGCGCTGATCCTGGACCTTCTGGAACAAAATTTGGTTTCAAGCCAAATACAACTATCTGAATTGCTTAAAGATCGAGGAGTTGAGATCACGCAAGGTACACTCTCACGAGATCTCGACGAACTAGGTGCAAAAAAGGTTCGACCAGAAAACGGCCGTGCATTTTATTCAGTCTGTGGTGCAGATGAGCCATCTGTGCCAACAACTGCAGGTACACGTGAAAAACTGCGGAAAATGTTAGATGATCTCCTAGTGTCTTCCGATCATTCTGGCAATATTGCAGTTTTGCGTACTCCGCCTGGTGCGGCTGCATTTTTGGCAAGTTTTATAGATCGCGTAGGAATGGATGAGATCGTTGGCACCATCGCAGGCGATGATACCGTATTCGTACTTGCGCGCGATCCACTAACGGGTAAAGATCTTGCAACGATCCTGAGCAATCGATAATCAATATTTTCACCTCGGTCATGAGTCTCGATTCTTTCATATTGCAATGTGACGTCAATCCTTAGATTTCTATAGAGAACAGCATTGATGATGAAACGCAAGCAGTTTCAATGAACCAGAGACTCAAGAATCCATTCTTCGTCAACCAAGTTGGCAGTACAAATATTCTGAGCAGGAATCCTGCTGCATAATTTTCATAAGGAGCATGTGCACCATGACAAATCGCGTCGTTTTGGCCTATTCTGGTGGCCTTGATACCTCAGTTGCAATCCCATATTTGGCAAAAATGACCGGTGGGGAAGTCGTTGCTGTCTCTCTTGATTTAGGTCAAGGCGGCGAAGACATGGAGTCTGTACGCCAGCGTGCCCTTGACTGCGGCGCAGTTGAGTCTGTTGTCATTGATGCCAAAGACGAGTTCGCAGAGCAATACTGCTTGCCGACGATCAAGGCAAACGGCATGTACATGAAACAGTACCCACTGCTGTCTGCTATTTCCCGCCCATTGATTGTCAAGCACTTGGTTGAAGCAGCCAAAACCTACGGCGGCACACATGTTTCTCATGGTTGCACTGGTAAAGGCAACGATCAAGTTCGCTTTGAAGTAGGTTTCCGTTCCCTCGCACCAGAACTCGAAATCATTGCACCAGCACGTGATTATGCCTGGACCCGAGATAAGGCAATTGCGTTCGCAGAAGAAATCAATCTGCCAATTGAGCAGTCGAAGAAATCCCCATTCTCCATTGACCAAAATGTTTGGGGCCGTGCAATTGAAACTGGTTTCTTGGAAGATCTGTGGAATCCACCAACAAAGGATCTCTACGCATATACCGAGGATCCAAGCTTGGGTAATGCACCAGATGAGGTCATTATTTCCTTCAAGTCTGGCGTACCAGTTGCAATCGATGGCAAGCCAGTAACTGTTTTGGAAGCTATTGAAGAAATGAACCGACGTGCCGGTGCACAAGGTGTGGGCCGATTGGACATGGTTGAAGATCGCCTGGTTGGTATTAAATCGCGTGAAGTGTATGAAGCTCCAGGTGCAATCGCCTTAATCAAAGCTCACGAAGCCTTAGAAGATGTGACCGTTGAGCGTGAACTGGCTCGTTATAAGCGTTTGATTGACGCACGTTGGTCGGAAGAAGTGTATGACGGTTTGTGGTATGGCCCATTAAAGCGTTCCTTGGATGCGTTTATCGAATCAACTCAAGAAAATGTCACTGGCGATATCCGCATGGTGTTGCATGCTGGTTCTTGCGTTGTTAATGGCCGTCGTTCCGAGAAGTCTTTGTATGACTTCAACCTGGCAACCTACGATACCGGTGACACCTTCGATCAGACCTTGGCGAAGGGCTTTGTTGAGCTGCACGGTTTATCGTCAAAGATCGCTAATCGCCGTGATCGTGAAGCTTAAAATATCAAGTATTAAACCTTGATTTTTGATACGCAAAGGCCTGGGTGGATTATGGAAATCATCGTTCTAGGCCTTTTCAACTCTCAAGATCTCGTGACCAATCCCCGGCGCGACATGCGGCGGTGCGACACACGCAGCGTCGTCAAGCAACAAACATGAACTGTGGAGCAGGGCAGTTCTTAACAGTTCATCATATATATGAATGGTTTTGGCGTACACAGTGCTACGCCATACTTTGAGGAAGTAAGGATTTCCCATGCAGCAGCACGGTACCAATCAAGGCGCACTCTGGGGCGGACGTTTTTCTGGCGGCCCTTCAGAGGCAATGTTTGCCCTTTCGGTTTCCACTCATTTTGACTGGGTGTTGGCTCCATACGATGTGCTTGCATCCAAAGCGCACGCAAAAGTCCTGCATAAAGCTGGTTTACTGAGCGATGCTGATTTGGAAACCATGTTAGCTGGATTAACCAGCCTTGGAAACTCGGTTGCTGATGGTAGCTTCTTGCCGCAGCCAACGGACGAAGACGTTCACGGCGCCATGGAACGTGGACTTATTGAAATCGTTGGTTCTGAAGTTGGTGGCCGGTTGCGGGCTGGTCGTTCTCGGAATGATCAAGTTGCCACACTGTTTCGCATGTGGGTACGCGACGCAATTCGTGACATCGCGCTGCATGTAACAGAACTGGTGCAGGCACTGGCTACTCAAGCTGCAGCCAATCCAGATGTTATTATGCCTGGTAAAACCCATTTTCAGGCAGCGCAGCCAATTCTGCTAGCCCATGCGTTGCTTGCGCATGCACATCCACTGGTGCGCGATGTACAGCGCTTGCAAGATCTTGATAAGCGTCTGGCAATTTCCCCATATGGTTCTGGTGCACTGGCCGGTTCTTCTTTGCGCCTTGATCCGGAAGCAATTGCTGCTGAACTCGGCTTTGACGACGCCGCTGATAATTCTCTCGATGCAACCGCATCGCGCGATTTTGCATCAGAAACAGCCTTCGTCTTGGCACAGATCGGTGTGGATATGTCGCGTTTGGCAGAAGAAATTATTGCGTGGTCGACTCCAGAATTCGGTTATATTACGCTTGACGACGCTTGGTCGACTGGTTCGTCGATCATGCCACAAAAGAAAAACCCAGATGTTGCTGAGCTGACCCGTGGCAAGTCAGGACGTTTGATTGGTAATCTCGCTGGCCTTTTGGCAACTTTAAAAGCCATGCCACTTGCATATAACCGCGATTTGCAAGAAGACAAAGAACCGATTGTTGATTCCGTTACACAATTAAACCTGTTATTACCTGCCATGACTGGCTTGGTAGAAACCTTAGTCTTCCACCCTGATCGACTTCTTGAGCTGGCTCCTGCAGGGTATACGTTGGCAACTGATTTGGCTGAGTGGATGGTGCGCGAAGGTGTCCCATTCCGTGAAGCGCATGAAGCATCCGGTGCGTGTGTTCGTCTGGCAGAAGCTCGTGGAGTAGGCCTTGATGAACTCACGGATGAAGAATTCTTGAGCATTGATCCACGTTTGCATGCAAGTGTTCGTGAAGTATTGACCGTTGAAGGTGCTGTTGCATCCCGTACGACACGCGGTGGTACAGCGAAAGTCCGTGTGGAAGAACAGCGTGCGCGACTTGAGCAAACTCTTGCCGATCTTCAGTCTTGGGCTAACACTCAGGTACGTCCTCAGGCATAGGAAGATGGGATTTGTACTGATTGCAGCGCTCAACAGTGGCGTAGTATTGAACAACTCCGAAGAAACGGTACAGTAAGTGGTTATGCATATTGATCCCCAGTTACTCGAAATTCTGGTGTGCCCGCAAGATAAAGGTCCACTGGAATATCTCGAAACAGAACAAGTGTTAGTCAATCCACGTCTTGGTATTGCCTATCGTATCGACGACGGTATCCCAGTCATGCTTGTCGATGAAGCTACGCCATGGCCTGCGAACTAAGCGACTGATACCACCATCCGCTCCTGTCAGGGGAGCAGTCCAGTCAGATACGTTTTGCTAGTGTGAGCAGAAAGAACACCAAATATTATGAATATTATCGATGAACTATCGTGGCGTGGATTGATTAATCAATCCACCGAACTTGACGATCTCCGTGAAGCTTGCGAATCCCCAATCACGTTATATTGCGGATTCGACCCAACTGGTGCTTCTTTGCACGCTGGACACTTAGTGCCACTGGTGATGTTAAAGCGCTTCCAAACTGCAGGTCACCGCGTATTAACACTTGCCGGTGGTGTAACTGGCATGATCGGTGATCCACGCGATCAAGGCGAGCGTTCCATGCTCAGCGATGCAGAAGTTGCCGCCAATGTGGAATCCATCAAGTCGCAAATCCAAAAGTTCATCGATTACTCTGACGACCAAGGCATTATGGTCAATAATGCCGACTGGCTTGGAACGATGAGCGTGGTTGAGTTTTTGCGTGATCTCGGCAAGAACTTTTCCCTGAACACCATGCTGGATCGCGAAACTGTGAAACGTCGTCTTGATAATGATGGCATTTCCTACACCGAGTTTTCCTACATGATCCTGCAAGCATATGATTTTGTGCATCTCAACCGTGAATTCGATTGTGTGCTGCAAATCGGCGGTGGCGATCAGTGGGGCAATATTATTTCCGGTGTGGATCTCAACCGCCGCATGAACCAGAAAAAGGTGCATGCCTTGACCGTGCCACTGGTTACCGATGCTTCCGGTGAAAAATTCGGTAAATCCACCGGTGGCGGCAAGTTATGGCTCGACCCAACACTGACAAGTCCATACGCTTGGTACCAGTACTTCTTAAACGCTGGCGACTCTGTGGTTATCGATTACTTGCGCTGGTTTACCTTCTTGAGCAAAGAAGAAATCGCCGAATACGAAATTTCTGTAGCAGAACACGCCTACAAGCGTGAAGCCCAGCGTCGTCTAGCTCAAGAAATGACCAACTTGGTGCACGGCAAGGCTGCTACACGCGCAGTTGAACTTGCTGCAGAAGCACTGTTTGGTAAGGCTGAACTGCAAGAACTCGACGAACTCACCCTCCAAGGCGCATTGGCCGAAACCAAGATTGCTGAATTTACAGCAACTGATGAGATCACCATTGTTGACCTTTTGTTGGGTGCTGGCCTTGCAGATTCTCGTGGTGCGGCACGACGTACCATTAAAGAAGGCGGCGCTTATGTCAACAACGTACGCATTGAAGACGAAGCTTGGACACCTGCAGCAACCGATCTGCTCCACGGTAGCTGGCTAGTATTGCGTCGCGGCAAAAAGAACTTCGCCGGTGCACGCATCCTGCCGGTAGCCTAACCCTCGCGAACATTTCCCCTGTAACGTTTCTGGACGTTACAGGGGATTTCGACGTCTTTGCCATGTCTTATCGAAGGCTTTACGACGCTTTTCGCTATTGTCATATTCTATGAACAAAATTTTTAATGCCGCTGCCTTCTATGCGGTTTTGGGACTTCTTGCAGGTGTTTTTTATCGTGAATACACACGCACACTCGGTTTTGCGGGTGAAACACATTTGTCCACCTTGCATACGCACCTTTTGGTCCTGGGCCTGTTGTTCTTTTTAGTCTTACTTGCGTTGGGTGCAACGTTGCGAGTCTATGAGCATAAACAATTTAACCTATTTTTCTGGATCTACAATGCAGGTGTTCTGTGGACGACATCGATGATGGCCTATAAAGGTGTTGCGGAAGTGCAAGATCCGAACTTCAAGCTCAGCCCAATAATGTCAGGACTTTCTGGCATTGGACATATTCTCATTACCGTTGGATTGTTCTTGTTGTTCGTTGTGTTGAAAAAACAAATCAAAAAACTTGGATAATTCTGTTGATGGGCATACGGTATGTCCTGAAGCATAGTTCTTTCGGTGTCATCTCTATATATGGGATGGCACCATTTTTTAAGTGCACAAAACCATGCAGATCTGCGGTCTGGATAACTCTGGGGTTCCTTGGCATTTGCTTAATGTAGATTTTCAAAAGGTTTAGTTACGGCCTGTTGTAGGAGATGCGAATTTGAAGAGCAGATCAATGATGCATTGATTAAGGGCGGTAGGAGCGATACATGGGAACACACGCGGTTGTCTAGCAAGAATAGTCACGAGATTTCGTGTGAAGAACGGTCAAGAAGTATGTGTCGCATGTGCGGATTTACAGTGGTGATTGTGTGTCATAACCATCAAACCAAGCGTTGCTCGGACGATATTGGAGTTACATTCGTTGAGTGGTTGTGAATGTTGGTACGAAATAATGTTGTTACCTGCGGATTTGTGTAGTTGTGCAAAGGTGTGTAACTTTATGTGAGTCGCCGCGACCGACAGCGCCCCTCGAAAGAGAGATTGGCGAGAGGAAAACAAGCGGGACGAATAATCACCAGTTTTCAACAGTTGGTTTTTTATTGCTGATTGTTGCAAGGTTGTGTGGATGTTGTTTGAGAACTCAATAGTGTGCCAATGTACTTTTTATTTTTTTCAAAGTGTTATTGGGATTGTTTTACTGTTATGTGCTTTTGATTGTGGCCGGCAAGTTTTTGCTTGGCTTGTAAAATCTT
>NZ_JANUXR010000019.1 GCF_024834075.1 Corynebacterium sp. HS2168-gen11 | reverse complement strand
AGCCTGTTGCTGGTGTGGATTCTAAGAGCTTCGGTTTGGTTGATACGCCACAGAAGTCTTCTGATAAGGATGCTGCTACTGCATTTGTTCCTGCTGATGCCGGTAAGACTCCTGAGGAGATGTTCCCGAAGCTTGCTGCTATTAAGGGTGCTGGCAAGACTGTCGAGTTCACTGTTTCTGGTGGTAATCCTGATCAGGGCGAGTACAAGGTTGATGCTGATGGTGTTGTGACCTTTACGCCTAAGAAGGGTTTTGTTGGTGTTGCTGATCCTGCAACGGTGACGTTGTCGGTGAAGAATGCTGAGGGTGCGGTTACTGGTACGTATGCTGCGATGTATACGCCAGTTGTGGTTCCTGAGATTCCTTCGACGGAACAGATTGGTGAACCAGGCAAGCCTGTGAACGTCGAAAAGCCTTACAAAGATATCCCTGGCGTGGTTCCTGAGAGCATTGGTTTTGTTGATCCGAAGGATCCAACTGCTGATCCGAAGGATCCAACTGCTGATCCTAAGAAGGAACTGAAGGTTCCTGGTGAGGGTACCTGGAAGATTGATGGTGACGGCAAGATCACCTTTACTCCTGATGAAGGTTTCACCAAGACTCCTACCCCAGTGAATGTTGGTGGTAAGACCAAGGATGGTGATCCTGTGAAGCCTGGTACTATCACGGTGATTGAAAATGGTAACCCTGGTGGTTCTTCTGAGGTTCCTGATTGGGTGAAGAAGATCATTCCGTTTACTCCGTTGCTGCTGATCCCACTGCTTGGTGGTATTGCTGGTTCGTCGGGTACGCCTGTTGTTCCTGGTTCTTCTGCTCCTGGTCAGCCGGTTGCTCCGGTTGCTCCTAAGGCTCCTGAGGGTCCTGTTCAGAAGGGTATTGCAAAGCCTGCAGTTCCTGCTGATAATGGCGCTGCTCAGAAGGGTATTGCGAAGTCTCAGGCTGCACCTGTGAAGGGTGTTTCAAAGGTTCATGGTCTTGCAAATACTGGTGTTTCTGGTGTGACTGCTGCGTTTGCATTGGCGATCATGTCTATGATTGCTGGTTTGGGCGTGTTGGTATTGCGTCGTAACCGTAAGTAGTAGTTGCTAGTGTTCTTGCCTTGAGAACGAAATAAAAAATGGGTGGTCATCATGACCGCCCATTTTTTATGCGTACCATTTCTGTGCCGCAATCTATTTGTGCATACGCAAAAACAATTCTTTCAGACTAATTATTGGCATGACCTCGTTTTATTACGTAGTAGGTGAGTGTAGAAATGCGAGTAGTTTTTGTCGCAATATATCTAAAAACTGAAGCATACGACGATGCCTAATTGAGGTTGTGCTGCAAACCTGCTGATTCCGGTTTTTAGAGATTGATGAAGGACCTCCATAAGGTTTTATAGGGAAAGTAATGCTAAAGTATGAAAATTTCTAAGAATATGATCCGAAAAAACTCTGTTAGGGAAGTCGCTGATGTGAGTTGAGTGTTGGAAAAACTTGTGACTGTGCTATGAGATACAAACTTTCACTGCAAAACTCCTATTATTTACATAAATGATGTAATCCGTATATGCAGGTAAATGGATATTTACTTCATCTGTTTGATTGGTTGCGCCTTGAAGTGAAAATCAGATTAAATAGTAGGTAAATCGTTGAACAAAACATATGGGATAAGCAGGGAATTGTTAATATTTTTTAATAATTCTTACCTACTGGTGTAAGCTGTGGTGAGTACATCCATGTTGTGCGTGGTGACGCGTCTTGTGGGTATATCGTATTTTGAAGGAGCGCGTAGACGTGAAATATAAAAAGACAAATAAATGGGTGAGGTATGTATTCACCCCATCGATTGCGGTAGTAAGTGCGGCAGCGATGCTATCGGGCGTGGTGACGCCAGTTGCTCAGGCACAGACAGCTCCGCATCAAGGTTCCGGTAATCGTGATGACGGTACTCTTATTACTGAAGAGCATCCATGGTTTTCAACATTTGGAGCAAACTTCGAGTGGGCGGATTCCCGTTATAAGCTCGCGGCTACAGGAACGGACACTAAGGTAAATGGTTGGCCACTTATTTTAGGTCCAAATGCAGACACCGCTGGAGCTAATCCAGTGGATCGATACGATTCGCTGAAGGGTACTGGTAAGGACTTTTCGCTGGAATTGCAGCAACCAGAAAAGATTTATGCTTTTGGTCAACCTCCTGGTAAGCCTAATGCTGAATACTTTAGTCCAGCTGTTCAAGATGGTGACGGTTCGGGTATTTCCATTGCAGCCCGAAGTGATGGACCATTCCAACGTCTGCATGAAAATTGTTTCCTAGCGGAAGGCAATGATGAGGGCATTGATTATGCAACTCAAGGACTCGCAGGCCAAATTTTGCACTGTAAAGTCACTGATGCAAATCGTGCCATTGTCAAGGTAGTGTTCAATCCGAATCCGGCAAATCCTGGCGAAAGTGCTCAGCCGGTTTGGAATCCTGTGGTTAAGCTCAGCCAAGCTGTTACAGGCGAGGTTGGGTATGCAACGGATTTTGAATACCGTGTGAAGACAATTGACGGTGTTCCAGCAGTCGACTCTGGTCGAACCTTTGGACGGTTCGGTAGTGCCATTAATGCTGGTAGATTGGGTGCATATATCACTGATAAAGGTGTAGAAATCCGTCGTACGCGTGAGAGTATCACCTCGGTCAACGGTAATATGGAAACGCCAGAATGGAAACAATCAAATGGTACTGTTGGTGGCGGTGTAAGTATTTCTGGTGCTGTGAGCACCATGGAGATTGAGCTGTTGCCTACCGTCTATATCTATGATGATCCACAGGTTCGTCAAGGTGGCGCTGATATTACTCCTGGTGAAGATCCAGTTCCACCATCATCGACGCACGGTTTTGATATTGAGTTGCCATCGTCTGATTTAGGTGTTGCAAAGACTGGTCCTGCTGTGGCTGGTTTGGGTGAGACGATTTCTTGGAAGGTGACCGTTACTAAAAATGGTTCGGCAACTGGCCCAAGCCATGGTTATGTAGTGGCAGATG
>NZ_JANUXR010000018.1 GCF_024834075.1 Corynebacterium sp. HS2168-gen11 | reverse complement strand
CCTGGTGGTTCTTCTGAGGTGCCTGATTGGGTGAAGAAGGTTATTCCGTTTACTCCGTTGCTGCTGATCCCACTGCTTGGTGGTATTGCTGGTTCGTCGGGTACGCCTGTTGTTCCTGGTTCTTCTGATGCACTCAAGGGCAATGGCTCCTCGAACGCTGGTAACGGTGCTGGCAATACCGGTAATGGAACTTCGAACACTGCTCCTAACGCTGGTAACAGCGCGAGCGCACCGGCATCGAATGGTTCCGGTTACTCGAAGGGTGTTTCAAAGGCAACTGGTCTTGCAAACACTGGTGTTTCTGGTGTGACTGCTGCGTTTGCACTTGCGATCATGGCTATGATTGCTGGTCTAGGCGTATTGGTCCTGCGTCGTAAGAATGAATCCGAATAATTCGGCTAACTTTTAACTACGTATAAGCGTGGGTTCGTAATGGATTGTCATTACGAACCCACGCTTTCGTTTGTCATGATCAGTCGTGGATTTGTGTCAGGGCTACGTTACTGGCGTTAACTGATGCAGATCTTTACATTTGTTGAGTAATTACTTAGATAAATATGAAAATTTGTATCAATAATGAGTTTGTATTACCATTGCTTCGGCTATGACACCTATCTATTAGGTTCCATGTTTTAGGAAGGTATATATGGCAAACAAGAATCGTTGGGCTAAGTACGTTTTGAACCCAACAGTTGTAGTATTCAGCACTCTCGCACTCATCGGGGGCGTTAGCCCAGTAGCTCAAGCGCAAACAACTCAAGCGTCTGAGAATAATACGTACAGTATTCCTTGTGATGTTGATGGTGAGACACCAGCTGCTTGTACTCTAGATATTAAAGGTAAAGCTCAGCATTCTACTGATGCTGACATTGAAGATTTACCATTGCTGCCTAGCGAAATGTTCGATGGTATTGGCGAAGCTGTCTTCTCGTTGGAGCTCGGTGATAAGACAGTAAAGGCTGGCGAGAAGCTCGAAGTGACTCGCGAGATCGCTCCTGGTGTCACTGCTACTGCAACCTATGAGGTTGCTGACAATGGCGTTGTGACCTTCACTCCAGGTGAGAACTTTGTCGGTGAAGCTGCTAAGGTGACCGTTGTTGCAACGGTTGCTCCTGATGATGCATACGAAGGAACGTATCAGGCAGTTGTAGTTCCTGTTCTTGAGGATGTAACTGTTGCTGGTGAGCCTGGCAAACCTGTTGATTTGCCTTTTGACCTTAACACTGGCGTTGATCCAAGTTCGCTTCGTTTCGGTGACGATCTAAACTCTGCAACCACCAGCAAAACAGTTGAAGGTGAAGGCGAGTGGACCGTTAATCCGAAAGACGGCACTGTAACCTTTACTCCAGAATCTGGTTTCACCAAGGCTCCAACTCCTGTTGCATACATTGGTAAATCACGGGACGGCGTTCCAGCATTCCCAGGCACCTTGACTGTAACTGTTGCTGATAAGGCTCCAGTTGCTGGCGGTTCTGCTGAGGCTGGCGAGTGGATTAAGAAGATTATTCCGTTTACTCCATTGCTGCTGATTCCGCTGCTTGGTGGTATTTTCGGTTCTTCGGATAATCCTGTTGTTTCTTTCATTCAGTCACAGCTGTTGCGTTTGCGAGCCATGCTCAACGTGTAGCTTCTGGTTTGGATGGCAGAGAACATTATTACTGCCCCAACCACTGGTGTGACCGCTGCGTTTCACTTGCGATCAGGGATATAATCTCTGGTCTGAGCGTATTGGTTGTGCTCCGAGGAAAGAAACACTAATTTCCTAAATTGAGGAAAACGGTGAGGTGATTGATGTCATCTCACCGCTTTTCTTTGTGTTGAAGGCGTGCAAGGCGGCGTCGTAAAGCAAGAATGCAAAGGAGGTATTACACTTAGAAAGTATGCGCGTCGCAATGATTTCAGTTCACACTTCTCCCCTGCAGCAACCGGGAATTGGCGATGCGGGCGGCATGAACGTTTATATTGTGAATATTGCTCGTGAGCTGGCACGACGCGGGATTCAAGTGGATATTTTCACTCGCGTGACGCATGTCGAGCAACCTCAAATTGTTGAAATTGCGCGCAATTTACGTGTGATTCATATTCTTGCCGGGCCGTATGAGGGCATCAGCAAAGAGGACCTGCCCACCCAAATGGTAGCGTTCGCGCTCGGCATGCTCGATTTTTGCGACCAACAGCAGGCCGCCTACGATCTCCTGCACACTCATTATTGGCTATCCGGGCAGGTAGGATGGCTGCTGCGGCGAATCTGGGGTATTCCCTTAATACATACGGCCCACACGCTCGCGGCGGTTAAAAACCACCACAATGCCGACACCACTCAGCACGAAAGCGAAGCGCGCCGCATCTGCGAACAGCAGCTTGTCGATCACGCCGACATGCTCGTGGTCAATACTGCGGAGGAGACGAATGATCTGATCCGCCACTATCACGCCAGTATTAAGAAAATCTCGGTCATTATGCCTGGTAGTGACATTGAGGTTTTCGCTCCGGTTACCGCTGGGCTTGGCGGCGCCGCGGCTGCTGGCGGTGGGTCCGACGATGTCGCCGACGACATTGCCGCTGGCACCGCACACGCCCGCCGTATATTAGGGATTCCTATGGACGCCAAAGTAGTCGGCTTTGTTGGCCGACTGCAGGAATTCAAAGGCCCGCAAGTGCTACTCGAAGCGCTGGCTTTGATTGTGCGCAATGATCCTCATGCGAATGTGCACGCTCTGATCTGCGGCGGTGCGTCGGGGGCGTCCTCCTCGGCTGAGCAGTACGCTGCCCTCGTCGAAAAGCTGGGCCTGCAGCAGCACGTCCGATTCCTTGAGCCGCGCCCGCCTGCAGAACTCGTCGAAATCTACCGTGCCATCGACGTTTTGGCTGTTCCGAGCTACAACGAGTCCTTTGGCCTGGTCGCCATCGAGGCGCAGGCTAGCGGCACGCCGGTCGTTGCGGCGCAGGTCGGCGGCTTGCCGATCGCGGTCCAAGACGGCCACACCGGCCTGCTCGTCCCTGGCCACGACCCTCACGACTGGGCTGACCAGCTCCAACACCTCCTCACTAACGACGCTTTACGACGCACCATGGCCTGCAACGCCGTCGCTCACGCCCGAAACTTCTCCTGGGAAGCCTCCGTCGATGCTCTCGAGCGCGCCTACCGGGCCTGCCTGCGCTAACCCAACCTCGAAAGCGAACGTGTCATGTGGAAAAAGATATGTGTAGCAACGGCTTGCTTCCTTGCGATGCAAGCCCCAATGGTGGTGGCGCAACCGGTTGCCACTCCGGAACAACTCTCGCGAATCCTCTACGAACACGAGGCTCAAGCCCTCTACCGCGACCAAGTTTTCCTTAATAGGGAACTTGCCAAGCGGCAGGCGGAGCTCCAGGCGAAACGCGCTCAACAAGGCAGCTCGTGGGGCATTTGGGTTGGAGTTGTGGGGGCGATGGTGGGGGTCGCAACGATATTGCTCCCCTTATTAAGGAAATTTGGGCGATGAAACGCGCGATTTTCAGCATGATTATTGCGCTCGGGGTAGGGCTTGGCGGTGTCGCGCACGCTGAACCCATATTAGGGAACGTGCAACAAGGCGACCGGCTCACCATTACCACCGACAACCTCGAACTCCAGTGCACCGCCGGCTATGTCGACGCCGCCAACGCGCGCATCTGGGTCGCCGGGCATTGCGGCGCACATGGCAGTGACGTGTACGACACCGCCGGCAACCACATCGGCACCCTCCAGCACATCTTCCAGCGCACCACGCAACTGCAAACCCTCAACGACATCGAGCGCCACCGCCAGGAACCGAACTACGTGCTTTATGACATCGCGTATGTCCAGGCCAACCCCACCACCGTATTAAGGAAAAATATCTACTCCGGCGACCGCCCCTATAGCCCTCACCTCGGCGAAGATGTCTGCCGCTACGGTGCCACCACCAACGCAATTCACTGCGCACCGGTCATCTACATTAACCAGCACATCCTGTTCGCCCAGCTCGACAGCCAGTCCGGCGACTCTGGCGGCCCGATTTGGACCCCTGGCAAAGGCTACGTGGGGCAGCTCATCGCCACCGAATTCTTTCACGACGGCGTTCGGCAAGAATCGTACGACATCGTGCACCGCGAAGACTTCTCCCTATTAAGGAAAATCGAGGAAGGCCAAGACCGCCGGCCGCACAAATCCGAGCTCCAAGAATCGCGATCTCCTATTAAGAAAACTCTCGCGGAGGCTTTCGGCGCCGACTCCCCCACCGCCGCCGAGCTCACCCGTATTAAAGAAACTCTCGCCGCCGAAGCCCGGCCCACCGCCCTGCTGACCGCTGACGAATACCGCCAGCGCTACAGCGAACTCCTAGCAACCCAAGACGCCATCCGCGAGCTTGACGACGCCAACACCAAAGCCAAAATACACAACATTGTCGGCACTGTTGTCGGCGTGGTGATCGCCACGCTCGGTTTCGTGCTGCAATGGTTCCTTAATACGGGGATCGAGATTCCAGCCCTGCGTCAACTTGCAGAGGGTGTAGCGTTGGGGGCACCCTATTAAGGGAATCAGATTCCTTTTCCCCAGCACGCCTCGCCGAACACAGACGCCCGCTTCTTATTAGACTCTCGGAAGACCCAGTTTGGTTCCCATTTCCGACTGTGATATTTCACCTACCGTTTCGCCTCGCATGACGTGTGGATTGTTTGTACGCTGCAGGCTATGAACATTCTGGGCACCGTCGCAAAGCTTGCCAGCGAAGCTGTGGCATTAATCCAAGCTGTCAGCCGCAG
>NZ_JANUXR010000017.1 GCF_024834075.1 Corynebacterium sp. HS2168-gen11 | reverse complement strand
TTAAGTTTTAGGTCGGCGGTGTCTTACTCTCCCACAAACTCCCGTTTGCAGTACCATCAGCGCAATTAGGCTTAGCTTCCGGGTTCGGAATGGGACCGGGCGTACCCCCAATGCTATAACCACCGACACATCTCTATCACATTATACTCTGGACCCGTATCACCACACCATAATAATGGGGTTTTGGGTTGTGTTGTGTCAGACACTGCATAGTGGACGCGGCATGAATCAATATTTCTTTTCGCATTTTTTGTTAGTCACCACAGCAAACAAGTGTTTGTTGTTGTGGTTGTTTGTCGGTGAATTAGTACCAGTCATCTACACGCATTACTACGCTTCCAATTCTGGCCTATCAACCCCCTAGTCTAGAGGGCACCTCAAATGAAACCTCATCTTAAAACAGGCTTCCCGCTTAGATGCTTTCAGCGGTTATCCCTTCCGTACGTAGCTAACCAGCCCTGCCACTGGCGTGACAACTGGCACACTAGAGGTACGTCCGTCCCGGTCCTCTCGTACTAGGGACAGCCTTCTTCAAGTTTCAACGCGCGCGGCGGATAGAGACCGAACTGTCTCACGACGTTCTAAACCCAGCTCGCGTGCCGCTTTAATGGGCGAACAGCCCAACCCTTGGGACCTACTCCAGCCCCAGGATGCGACGAGCCGACATCGAGGTGCCAAACCATCCCGTCGATATGGACTCTTGGGGAAGATCAGCCTGTTATCCCCGGGGTACCTTTTATCCGTTGAGCGACACCACTTCCACACGTAGGTGCCGGATCACTAGTCCCTACTTTCGTACCTGCTCGAGCTGTCACTCTCACAGTCAAGCTCCCTTGTGCACTTACACTCAACACCTGATTGCCAACCAGGCTGAGGGAACCTTTGGGCGCCTCCGTTACATTTTAGGAGGCAACCGCCCCAGTTAAACTACCCACCAGGCACTGTCCCCAACCCAGATCATGGGCCAAGGTTAAGGTGCTCAATCCGATCAGAGTGGTATTTCAACAACGACTCCACCACACCTAGCGATGCAGCTTCACAGTCTCCCACCTATCCTACACAAACCGAACCAAACACCAATACCAAGCTATAGTGAAGGTCCCGGGGTCTTTTCGTCCTGCCGCGCGTAACGAGCATCTTTACTCGTATTGCAATTTCACCGGGCCTGTGGTTGAGACAGCAGGGAAGTCGTTACGCCATTCGTGCAGGTCGGAACTTACCCGACAAGGAATTTCGCTACCTTAGGATGGTTATAGTTACCACCGCCGTTTACTGGGGCTTAAATTCTCCGCTTCGCAACACACAAGGTGTCACTAACAGGTCCTCTTAACCTTCCAGCACCGGGCAGGCGTCAGTCCGTATACATCAACTTCCACGTTTTCGCACGGACCTGTGTTTTTAATAAACAGTCGCTTCCCTCTATTCTCTGCGACCACCACCAGCTCAATCAGTCTGTCACCAGCAGTGGTCCCCCTTCTCCCGAAGTTACGGGGGCATTTTGCCGAGTTCCTTAACCACAGTTCACCCGAACGCCTTAGTATTCTCTACCTGACCACCTGTGTCGGTTATGGGTACGGGCCATATACACACTCGCTAGAGGCTTTTCTCGACAGCATAGGATCACCAACATCCCCAAAAATGGGTACGCATCACGCCTCACCCTATTGTGTGACGGATTTACCTATCACACGGGCCACACGCTTACACCACAATCCAATAAGTGGCTTGGCTACCTTCCTGTGTCACCCCATCACTTAGCTACTACCAACGAAGATCCCATGCACAACAACATCCAACACACACAAAAGCATGCATTAGAAAGCTGTGGATGGTTAGTACCACTGATTCACTATTTGACGCATATACACGGGTACGGGAATATCAACCCGTTGTCCATCGACTACGCCTGTCGGCCTCGCCTTAGGTCCCGACTCACCCTGGGAAGATTAGCTTGACCCAGGAACCCTTAGTCATCCGGCGGATACGTTTCTCACGCATCATTCGTTACTCATGCCTGCATTCTCACTCGCACACACTCCACACCACGGTTACCCGGACGCTTCAACGCTGTGCACGACGCTCCCCTACCCAACAATCCAAAATGGATCATTGCCGCGGCTTCGGCGGTGTACTTGAGCCCCACTACATTGTCGGCGCAGAACCACTCGACCAGTGAGCTATTACGCACTCTTTCAAGGATGGCTGCTTCTAAGCCAACCTCCTGGCTGTCTTCGCGATCCCACATCCTTTCCCACTTAGTACACTCTTAGGGGCCTTAACCGGCGATCTGGGCTGTTTCCCTCTCGACCAACGGAGCTTATCCCCCGCAGTCTCACTGCCGTACTCTCACTTCACTGGCATTCGGAGTTTGGCTGACATTGCTAAGATTGTGGTCCCGCTCAACCAACCAGTAGCTCTACCTCCAGGAAGAAACATACGACGCTGCACCTAAATGCATTTCGGGGAGAACCAGCTATCACGGAGTTTGATTGGCCTTTCACCCCTACCCACAGCTCATCCCCTCAGTTTTCAACCTAAGTGGGTTCGCGCCTCCACAGAGTCTTACCTCTGCTTCACACTGGCCATGGGTAGATCACCCCGCTTCGGGTCCAGGACATGCAACTAAAACACCCAATTAGGATTCGCTTTCGCTACGGCTCCCCACCAAAGGTTAACCTCGCTACATGCCGCTGACTCGCAGGCTCATTCTTCAAAAGGCACGCCATCGCCAAACAAAGCCGGCTCTGACGGATTGTAAACACACGGTTTCAGGTACTCTTTCACTCCCCTCCCGGGGTACTTTTCACCATTCCCTCACGGTACTATCCGCTATCGGTCACACTAAGTATTTAGGCTTACCGGGTGGTCCCGGCAGATTCACAGCAGATTCCACGAGCCCGCTGCTACTCGGGGACAAAAACAACACCAACACACATACTTTCACCTACAGGACTCTCACCTTCTACGGCAGGCGTTTCCACACCACTTCGATTAGCACATATGTATAAATGCCAGGTGATGACAGCCACCTGATGTTCAAACCCCACAACCCCGTACACGCAACCTCTGCCAAGTATCACACGCATACGGTTTAGCCTCATCCACGTTCGCTCGCCACTACTAGCGGAATCACAATTGTTTTCTCTTCCTACGGGTACTGAGATGTTTCACTTCCCCGCGTAAACCCCCACACCAGCTATGAATTCACTGATGGGTAACTACACATAACTGCAGCCAGGTTCCCCCATTCGGACACCCTCGGATCAACGCTCTATTGGCAACTCCCCGAGGCTTAACGCAGCCTTACACGTCCTTCGTCGGCTTAGCATGCCAAGGCATCCACCGTGTGCTCTTCATCAAACAACACACCAAAATGACTTACAAAAAATACTAAGAACACCCACACACAAAAGCATGCGGATCATTCACAAAAAAATAAAGATAAAAATGCTCGCGTCCACTATACAGTTCTCACACAACACACCAACACCAACCACAACCACCAAACAAAGTGATCATCGTGAAATGTTAGCCACCAGGAATCACACAAAATGTCATCCCAGACACCCAACAGCATGCCAACACACCATAAAACTTATTTTTTTTCATCATGCTATCTGCTACAAAGACTAGTTCTACTTGTTATATACCCGGAGTATGATCATGGTCCACCCGGATAATAATAAAAAATACTGCTGATCAACTGACCAGCCAAAATAAAAACTCCATAGAAAGGAGGTGATCCAGCCGCACCTTCCGGTACGGCTACCTTGTTACGACTTCGTCCCAATCGCCGATCCCACCTTCGACAGCTCCTCCCAAAAAGGTTAGGCCACTGGCTTCGGGTGTTACCAACTTTCATGACGTGACGGGCGGTGTGTACAAGGCCCGGGAACGTATTCACCGCAGCATTGCTGATCTGCGATTACTAGCGACTCCAACTTCATGGGGTCGAGTTGCAGACCCCAATCCGAACTGAGGCCGGCTTTCAGCGATTCGCGCACCCTCACGGGCTGGCAACGCGTTGTACCGACCATTGTAGCACGTGTGAAGCCCTGGACATAAGGGGCATGATGATTTGACGTCATCCCCACCTTCCTCCGAGTTAACCCCGGCAGTCTCTCATGAGTCCCCACCATAACGTGCTGGCAACATAAGACAAGGGTTGCGCTCGTTGCGGGACTTAACCCAACATCTCACGACACGAGCTGACGACAACCATGCACCACCTGTATACAGACCACAAGGGAAACTACATCTCTGCAGCCGTCCTGTATATGTCAAGCCCAGGTAAGGTTCTTCGCGTTGCATCGAATTAATCCACATGCTCCGCCGCTTGTGCGGGCCCCCGTCAATTCCTTTGAGTTTTAGCCTTGCGGCCGTACTCCCCAGGCGGGGCGCTTAATGCGTTAGCTACGGCACAGAAGTCGTGGAAGACCCCTACACCTAGCGCCCACCGTTTACGGCATGGACTACCAGGGTATCTAATCCTGTTCGCTCCCCATGCTTTCGCTCCTCAGCGTCAGTTACTGCCCAGAGACCTGCCTTCGCCATTGGTGTTCCTCCTGATATCTGCGCATTCCACCGCTACACCAGGAATTCCAGTCTCCCCTACAGCACTCAAGTTATGCCCGTATCGCCTGCAGCTCCGGAGTTAAGCCCCGGTATTTCACAGACGACGCGACAAACCACCTACGAGCTCTTTACGCCCAGTAATTCCGGACAACGCTCGCACCCTACGTATTACCGCGGCTGCTGGCACGTAGTTAGCCGGTGCTTCTTATACAGGTACCGTCACTTACGCTTCGTCCCTGTCGAAAGAGGTTTACAACCCGAAGGCCGTCATCCCTCACGCGGCGTCGCTGCATCAGGCTTGCGCCCATTGTGCAATATTCCCCACTGCTGCCTCCCGTAGGAGTCTGGGCCGTATCTCAGTCCCAATGTGGCCGTCCACCCTCTCAGGCCGGCTACCCGTCGACGCCTTGGTAGGCCATTACCCCACCAACAAGCTGATAGGCCGCGGGCTCATCTCGTACCGAAAAAACTTTCCACCACCGACACTAAACGATGGTCCTATCCGGTATTAGACCCAGTTTCCCAAGCTTATCCCGAAGTACGAGGCAGATCACCCACGTGTTACTCACCCGTTCGCCACTCGAGTACCTAGCAAGCTAGGCCTTTCCGTTCGACTTGCATGTGTTAAGCACGCCGCCAGCGTTCGTCCTGAGCCAGGATCAAACTCTCCACAAAAAATAAGAAAAAATATCCTTATCAGGCTTCGTGAAAAGCCCAACCAAAACTGGCAAAAAACAAACAACCAGCACACACCCACAAAAACTTGTGGGTGCAATAATGATTATTTGAAAAAAAATAAAAGATGTATCATGACCACAACCCGACGGGGTAAAAACGTGATCACAATAAAAAAAGAATCATTAAAATTCTTTCACCATCAAACGCTAAAAGATTTTACAAGCCAAGCAAAAACTTGCCGGCCACAATCAAAAGCACATAACAGTAAAACAATCCCAATAACACTTTGAAAAAAATAAAAAGTACATTGGCACACTATTGAGTTCTCAAACAACAT
>NZ_JANUXR010000016.1 GCF_024834075.1 Corynebacterium sp. HS2168-gen11 | reverse complement strand
TTGGCGTAAACGTCACCACACCAGTCTTAGGATCAACAACGAACTCACCTTGATCAGTGGTCTTCGTGGTCGAACCATCATCAAACGCAGCGGTGAAAGTCTTATCCTTCAACGCAGGGAACTGCTTTTCCTGTGGAAGGGTATCGTCACCAGCAGCATCGTCAGTCGAGGTCTGTGGCTTATCCAACGCATCAACAGACGTCAAGATTGGGAAGATCGTCACAGTCGAAGCCTTGACAACGTTACCATTCTTAGTCTTTGCACCAATACCAACAGGAGCAGGAATACCCTTGAACTCAGGTAGTGGCTCAAACTTTACAGTTCCATCAGGATTGACAGTCCAAGTACCCTCACCAGGAACCTCAAGCGACTTCACAGGATCAGCAGTTGGATTAGCAGGATCAATGAAACCAAACGTCTTTGGATCGGCAGCCTCAGGCAGTGCTGGAACAGGTACACTTTCAATCGTGGTACCAGGCTTAGCGAACTGCTCAGCAGGATTCAGCTTGGAAGCTTTGTAGCTCACCGTTGCTGGGGTTTCTACAGGAGTACCATCTTTCGCGGTACCGACATAAGAAACATCAGGAATATCGCCTTCGTAGTCACCTTCAGGTGTGAACGTAAACGCACCCTCTGGACTAATCGTCCACACACCGATACCCGCAACCGTCAAGGTCTTGCCATCAGCGCTGAGCACTGCATTCGCAGGCTGACCTTCAGCTGGGAACTTCAATGAAGTTGGATCAATGCCACGGTTTTGAGTGTCAGCAACTGGGCTGACAGTAATTGGTTCGCCGACAGCACCTTCAGTAGAAAGATTCTCGACGCGCGGAATTACCAGCGGTGCATACGTAGACGTACGTGCTTTGCTGCCATCTTTTGGAGTAGCAGTAATTTCAGCTGGTTTTACCTTACCTGCGAAGTTTGGCAAAGGCGTAAAGGTGACCACACCAGTTTCAGGATCAATCGCGAAAGAACCTGCAGGAGTGACGCCATCTTCAGCAAATGCTTCAGTGGTTGCAAGTGTGTAGGTAGAGTCGGTGATGCCTGGGAACATCTTGTCGTCAGCGCCGTCTTCACCGTTACGGCCAGCGTCGCTCACTTCCTTGTCAGTACCTTCGTAGTACTTCTTTGGATCTGCATCTGCAGACGTCTGCGTTTCACCAACATATGCGACAGTCTTTGCAGGAACTGGATCTTTTGGATTCAACTTCGTGACTGCTTCAGAAACGTTGTTGGCTTGGTTATAGTCCAGTGTGGAAGCAACAACCTTCACAGTGTTTGTCACGTTGACGATATCATCAACAGCGGTATTCGGCTTAATGCGACCCTTAATCGTATATACGTCTACATCACCTTGCTGAAGAACAAAGTCCGGGCTCACGTAGTGGTTCGCATCTACAGCCGCCACTGGTGCAAACATTGGGAAGTTTGGATCAGGAGCAATCGTATAACCAGGCTGCACACGCTTAATCGTGATAACACTGCCGTCAATCGATGCTTCGTATCCATCAGGAACACGAGGCAGATCCTTACCAATGATCTCAATCGATGCTGGATCAATGTATTCAGGTACGTTGTCAGTCAAGATATAACCGAGGCTATCGTTACCTGCTTCACGATTCACACGGATCTTCCATACCAGCTCATCTCCTGGTTCAGAGACTGGCTTTGGTGTGGTTCCATCAAGTTCATATACGTTCTTCGTGACCTTAAGGTCAGAAGTTGAGTGCAGCACATTCACAGCATGCGCAGAAAGATTTGAGAACGTTTCGAATGGTGTAGCGCCACGTAGTTCTTTGTCCTGCAACGTCATCAAGGTTGGCAAGATTTCGAACTCAATATTGCTCACATGACCTGGAAACGTCACGCCATTGTCACGGTTAGACTTCCAATAGGTGTTAGTCGGGCTTGCATTTTTATATTCTGTAACAATGCCATCCGCAGTTTCATATCCATCACGACGAATACGAACTTCGATACCCTTGTCTGTACGATATACACCGGCATGGTTTTTACCAGAAGCATTATACCGAGACTCAAATGCTGCAAATACACGACGTCCCGCAGGAGTATCCCAAGTAGCTGGATTTGAGAAGTCTAAATCGTCAACTTTGGTAATGCGGAAGTCCATATAAGTCTGAACAGCACCGCCGGCGCCACCGTCTTTATCCCCGTAATATCTATCTGCGAACAAATTCGCAAAGGTAACTGTCGGATCCCATGTTGGTTTATCAAAGACGATCCGGCCTTTCAACGCATTCGCATCAGTAACCTTACAGTGGAATTGTTGACCTGCTACCTGAGCAGTAGCAGCATCAATACCTTCTTCATTACCCTCAGGCAAGTTACAATTTGGGTACGTGGCAGCAGCTGCATCGTAGGCTGCTTTGCCCGCGAAGTTAAAATTCGCACCATCCCAGTCGCCAGCGTTTGGTGCTTCATATGGGTAACGATTGCCACGTGAAGGTGTACCGAACGCAAGGCTTGGAGTATCCCAAGTCATGGTAAATGAGCCCGGTGCACCCTTGAGCACAGTGTAAGGATCCGCACCTGCAAGGTCTGGAGCGAGCGTACCAATCGTTGGCCAGCCTCGCATTTCCGTTGGGGAAACCTTTTCCCACACAGAGTTAGATACACTTTGTGCTGGATTACGTGGCGGAAAAACGCGTCCGTCGTTTCGGTCACCTGCAGTGGTACGAGCCGGTCCATTATATGGATCATTTCCAAGAGTTGCCTGAGCTTGCGCTACCGGGCTAACTCCACCCCCGACAATTGCCAGGGTACTTAATACTGCGATTGTTGGAGTGAAAACATGTCTCACCCAACGATTCTTCTTTGCCATGTTTGCCTTTCTGAACGTGGCCACCAGTTGGAGATTAGTGACCATAGCAGATGTAATTTTAATGCTTCCTTAATAATGAAACAATGATTAATAGTTGATAATGAATAAGGTTTTCATTTAGATAAAAATATGCACTTGTTTAATACATATTTATAACTGAGAATCTATTAATAAAATAGCCCTGAGCAGCTCGAAGCTAATTGGATTACATTATCAATAATCATGTTTATTAATATTTTTATCGTTTCTTTGTATAAAAACTAATGTGTTAGATATGTCTCAATTGACACACGGTTCCTACAAACAAACAGAAATGTTCTAAACGTCAATGTCGTGTACTTGTTTTTGACGCCCTACGAACATCAACTCAACACCTGTGCAAACTCCTCAGATTTATTTTCAAACACTGGCCTCCAACAACATTCCGCAATCAAAAGGCACTACTTAATTTCGCAATACTCCTGAATATTCCTGCTAAAAAACAAAGTCTTTTAAGTTCGTCGAGTTTCCAAATCCATCGTCATTTCAACAAAACAAGCAGTAACAGTAAATTTCTTAAACCTTGCATCAGGCGCAAATTTTGTTTCCTCATACTTCTTACCCAACACCGCATATCATCACAGTGACGTATTTAATATAATGCCGCAATACGTTCAATTTTTTGTAAATACGCAACATCAATCGCATCACCTCACAAGTCGGATTATCGGTTGAAAAGACAATACTCCCGGCAATTTTCGCTCTGCCTCAGAAAAGCCATGCCAGGTTGTGTTTGAAATGCAAAAATCTCCCTTGCATACCGAGATATGCAAGGGAGAAATTCAAACCAAAACTTACTTCACAACTAGGTTCACCATGCGGCCTGGCACCACAATTTCCTTAATAAGGGTTTTGCCTGCTACATGCACACTCACACCCTCATCAGCCAACGCCATCTTGACCACCGTTGCTGCATCAGCATCCGCAGGAACAGTGATTCTACCGCGTACTTTGCCATTGACCTGCACTGGAAGCTCGATTTCATCGTCTTTCAGCCAGCGCTCATCAAAGGTTGGGAATGGGGCAAAGGCCAAGGTATCTTCATGACCAAGCCGATGCCACAATTCCTCGGCAATGTGCGGTGCCACCGGCGCAATCATCAAGACCAGCGGGGTAACCGCCGCACGCGGCGCTCCCTTGGCAAAATGCTTGGTCAGGAAGTTCACGTACTCAATGCCCTTAGCCACGACCGTGTTCAGACGCAGGTTTTCGTAATCCTCGCGAATGCCCGCGATCGTGCGGTGGAGGGCCTTGTTCGTGGCGTCGTCAAGCTCAGCGTCGGTGACGGCCAGCTCACCAGTGGTTTCGTTAACAACCAGGCGCCACAAACGCTGCAAGAAGCGTTGCGCGCCGACGACGTCCTTCGTTGCCCATGGGCGAGAGGTATCCAGCGGACCCATGGCCATCTCGTAGACGCGCAGAGTATCGGCGCCATACTCATCACAGATCTCATCAGGCGAGACGGCGTTCTTTAATGACTTGCCCATCTTGCCATACTCCTGGGTGACTTCCTCGCCTTGATAGAAGAACTTGCCATCGCGTTCTTCCACCTCAGCGGCAGGAACATACACCCCGCGCGCATCCGTATAGGCATAGGCCTGGATATAGCCCTGGTTGAACAAGCGTCGATACGGCTCACACGACGAGACGTAGCCCAAGTCGAACAGCACTTTGTGCCAGAAACGCGAGTACAACAAGTGCAGCACAGCATGCTCGACGCCGCCGACGTACAGGTCCACGCCGCCGCAGTCGCCGTCGAACTGCGGGCCGGTCCAGTACTGTTCGTTCTCGTATGCGCAGAACTCCTCCGTATTAAGGGGATCGATGTAGCGCAGCTGATACCAGGACGACCCAGCCCACTGCGGCATCACGTTCGTGTCGCGACGGTAAACCTGCAGGCCATCGCCAAAATCGAGCTCGACATTCACCCAGTCCGTAGCCTTCGCCAAAGGTGGTTGCGGCTCAGAATCGGCGTCCTGCGGATCGAAGGAGACCGGCTTATAATCCTCAACCTCTGGCAATTCCACAGGCAACATGGAATCTGGCAGAGCGTGCGCGATGCCGTCCTCACCGTAGACCACAGGGAATGGCTCGCCCCAATAGCGCTGGCGGGCAAACAGCCAGTCGCGCAGCTTGTACTGGATCTTCTCTTTTCCTAATTGGTGGTCGACCAGCCAGGTGATGGCGGCGGCGATGGCTTCAGGCTTTGCCATCCCATTAAGAGAAAGTCCGTTGTCGTTCGCGGAGTTTACCGCCGTGCCGGACTCGGTATAAGCGGCCTCGGTGATGTCGCCACCTGCGACGACTTCACGAATCGGCAGGCCGAAGGTGGTTGCGAATTCATAGTCGCGGGTATCGTGGGCAGGCACAGCCATGATCGCGCCGGTTCCATAACCGGTGAGGACATAGTCGGCAATAAAGACCGGAATCTGCTCACCATTCACAGGATTGGTGGCATAGGCGCCTAGGAAGACACCAGTTTTTTCCTTATTCTCTTGACGCTCCAGATCAGACTTCGCGGCAATTGTTGCACGATATGCAGCAACTGCGGAAGCTGGAGTGGACTCACCGAATGTCCAACGAGCGTCGATACCCTCGTAGGAACCGGAACCGCCGGCGACCAGGGCGTCGACAAGCTCGTGCTCTGGGGCAAGGACCATATAAGTCGCGCCGAACAAGGTATCAGGGCGGGTGGTGAACACCGTGAGCGTGTGGCCTTGGGAGGTGAAATCGACCTCGGCGCCGCGCGAACGGCCGATCCAGTTACGCTGCATGCTTTTGACCTTGTCAGGCCAATCGAGCAGGTCGAGATCGTCGATGAGGCGGTCGGAATATGCGGTGATGCGCATCATCCACTGGCTCAGCTTCTTGCGGAAGACAGGGAAGTTGCCGCGCTCGGACTTACCGTCAGCGGTGACCTCCTCATTTGCCAGCACCGTGCCCAGGCCTGGGCACCAATTGACCATCGAATGAGACTGATACACCAAACGGTACTCATCAATCACGCGAGCCTGCTGGGTGCGGTTCAGAGAAGTGAAATCGTCGGTGCCGAACTCGGCGGCCATCTCAGCAGGGACTTTGCGCTCACCGGAACGCAGCAACGGCTCAAGTTCCTTAATACGGCGGGCCTTGCCGGACTCCGCATCAAACCACGCATTAAAGATCTGGAGGAAAATCCATTGGGTCCAGCGGTAGTAGTCCACATCTGTGGTCGCAATTGAACGCCGTTTATCGTGCCCCAGGCCCAACCTATTAAGCTGACGCTCCATGTTCTCAATAGACTCCTGCGTCTTTACCGCAGGATGCGTGCCGGTTTGAATCGCGTACTGCTCGGCAGGCAAACCAAAAGCGTCATACCCTAATGTATGCAGGACATTCTTGCCCAACATGCGGTTATAACGCGCAAACACGTCAGTCGCGATATAGCCAAGCGGGTGGCCCACATGCAGGCCAACACCTGAAGGGAAAGGGAACATATCCTGGACAAAAAGCTTGTCCTTCGCAAGCGGCGTCTCACTCGCTAATGCTCCAACGGGATTCGGCGCATGGAACGTGCCATTCTCGCGCCAAAAAGTCTGCCAATTCTGCTCAATGGCACCTGCCAACTCAGGAGAGTAGCGGTGCGCTGGTGCCTCGCTCGGTGTAGTCATGGGTATTTAGTTTAATCGGTTTTCGGGATTTTCCTACTTTGGCCCCCTATTAAGGAAATGTTGGGTTCGACACGAGGCTGTCGTGGGAATCGCCGGCAGAGGAGCCCTGGCAGGCGGGGCGCGCAGGGTGTCTGCGCTACGCAACCGCGCAGCAATCGTGTTAAGCGACGCACAACGTATCCATCACATCGTCGTTATGCGTATCGAGATGGATAATAATGGCGCTTTAATGAGCATTGGTTCACTGCGGAAAATCCGATGATCTGCCCCAAATGGGGTTAATTTACAAGCCACAATTAAGGAAAAACTGAAAATCTAAGTGGTTTACCCAATAGAATTCTCAAAAACCGAGAATATTCCTGATGAGAAGATTAATATTACCTGATAAATAAACATTCTCCGAGGCAGAAAGGATCTTGTATGTATAACCATCATCATAAAAAGCGGCGTCTTGATCACAAGATAATCATTGATGCAGTTTTGAAGCACGAACTCGATCGCTATTCTATGTCCTCTGTCGCCAATGATCTCAGTGTAGACATGGCCTCCCTGTACCGTTACTACCACAACAAGGATGAAGTCACACGCGAATGCGTGCAACTCCTGCTCTACGGCATGGATTTGGATTTTGATCCAAGCGACAGCTGGCAGACGATGTTGCGTACGTTCAGTACAGAGTTCAACAAGGTTTGCAAACAACGTCCGGATCTTGCAACCGTGTTCGTCAAAAATCCTCTTATGAATCAATACCTCAAGCCAACGCTCGTGCGCATCGGGAAGCGCATGATGAAGGCTGGATTCACTCAGGAAAAAGCAACTTGTATCATTCACATGCTTATTGACACCATTGTCACCACTAATCACCAGATGCGGTGGTTCACCTGCAAAGATGACAAGAACGAAAGCGGTATTGAGGCTGTCATGAGAGAGTACAGTCGCTACGATCTCATTCATCCACGTATCCTCATGGAAAACGAGATGTTCTTCGAGCAGAAGATAGCATTCATCTTTGAATACGCCAATAAGACATTATTTTCTTAATACGGCATGCGTAAGCGCCCGCTTCAACCGTTGAAGCGGGTGTTTTACCCTAACCAGATGGTTATTCCAGCATGCGTCGTGAAGCTGCGATCCCGTTGTAATACTGCGCCGGGTGAGGATTT
>NZ_JANUXR010000015.1 GCF_024834075.1 Corynebacterium sp. HS2168-gen11 | reverse complement strand
TCTTCGGTCATTGTAAAACTGAAATGTATCATGGTGAACACTACGCCAGCGTTGAGCAGTTTTCTCAAGCCGTTGACGACTACATCGTGTGGTACAACTACGAACGTTTACAACAGCGTTTCAAGGGTCTGACTTCGATGCAATATCGGAATCAGGCCCTTGGGAACAAAGTCGCTTAGAATTACACCAGTCCAACTTTTGGGGGTTGGTTCAATTAGTATTGATCCTTCGACGTTGTCAAGTAATGTGCTGTTGGCACGAATGGTCTAACTGACACGGTATTTTAGCGTGTACTGAAGTAAATCTCGCAGGCCATGAATAAATACTTCAGAAAAGAAAACACACATAAATAAGGCAAGAGTGAGTGAGAGAAGCTCAAACACGGTAGTATACAGACTATTCAGAATAGTATGTAGTGTCACTGACAATACAATTTTTTACAATTAACGGAGCAATATAATGATTGAATCTGAAGATCCAAGTACCAGATCAGATTTTAAAACAGAAGCTGCAGTTAAGCTTGCAGAAATTTTGCCAGAAATCATTACCGACGGCAAAATCGATTTTGATACTCTCAAAATGATCATCAGCCCCGATATTGAAGAAAGTCGTGAGCGCTTTGGCCTTACCTGGCCAGGCAAAACACAAGCGATGCGCAGCGTAATGGCGTTACCCACAGCAACGTTGGCTCCAGATAAAGAAAACTCGCTGAATTGGGACACTACTCAGAATGTATTCATCGAAGGCGACAATCTTGAAGTGCTTAAGATTTTACAAAAACACTATTATGGAAAGATTAAGATAATTTACATCGATCCTCCTTATAACACGGGTAACGATTTTATCTATGCCGACGATTATTCCGATTCTATCGGAAACTATTTTGAGATAACCGGCCAAACTTCTGAAGGGCGAAAAATCTCTACCAATTCTGAGTCAACAGGTCGATTTCATTCAAACTGGTTGAACATGATGTATCCACGTTTAAAGATTGCACGCAATCTATTGGCTGAAGATGGTGTAATTTGCATTTCAATTGATGATTCAGAACAAGCAAGACTTCGTGAAATGTGCGATGAAATCTTTGGTGAGAATTCCTATGTCAGTACATTTATTATTGACAAGACCGCGCAGGGGGCAAATCAAAGTCTGACTTTCAAACAACAACATGAGTATATGTTGATGTATGTTCGCCAGTCTGCTAGTGCTCTGAACTCAGATATTCAAACCGAAATTGACGACAAAAAATATAAGTTCAGTGACTCACGCGGTTTGTATGCAATCACAAACTCGTTTGATTCAATCAATTCCCCATTGAGCGCCAATCGAAATCGTGGTTATACGATTTACTACAACGAACAGTCTGGAGATGCAATCGTTCGTGATGAGTACGATCGAGATACAGATACGTTTGGTGATGTTGATCAAGAGCTTGTTCGCGCAGGATTCGAACCAATTCGCCCAGGTATTCGCAATGGAATTCAGTATCCTTGGAATTGGACATCGTCACGATTTCTTGAGGAATACAAATCTGAACTCGTAATTAAGCGTAATCGTGAAGGAAAGTTAGCCATTTACCATAAGAATCGAGCTACTGGCCTGGTTAAAGATACTACGCTGAAGAAATTTGATACTAGAAAAAGTGGAAGTCAACTAGTTGCAGACCTGCTCGGGGGTAAATATTTTGATTATCCTAAATCTATCGAAATGTTGCAATGGGTCTTGACAAAACACAATGATAAAGAAGGACTGATTCTTGATTTCTTCGCGGGGTCAGGTACCACCGCACATGCTGTGATGAAGTTAAATGCTACAGATGGTGGAAATCGTCGTTGTATTTCAGTACAGTTGCCCGAACCTACGCCGAAAGAGTCGGCTGCTAGAGAAGCAGGGTTTAAGACTATCGCTGACATTTCACGTGAACGTATCCGTCGTGCGAGTATGCAGATTCTCGAAGATGAAGCTAGTAAGTTGGATGGACGAACGATTCCTTTGGATGTTGGTTTCCGCGCGTACAAGCTCTCAGGTACAAATTTTGCAAAGTGGAAGGCTGATTCAAATTTTTCAGGAGAAGAATTGGTTGGGTTGTTTGAGAACCTAACTGCGTCAACAAACGATGATGCTCGTTTAGAGGCCCTGCTTACTGAGATATTGTTAGAGCTTGCTTTCTCCTTGTCGGAAAAAATAGAGACAATCAAGATTTCCGGTCTCTCCGTGTTTAGTGTGGCTGATGGGCTTGTTCTTGCTTATCTGGATTCGCACACCACTCCCACGTTGGATCAATTGCGGGAGATAGTCGCGCGAGAACCAGAGCGTTTGGTTATCTTAGAGGACATTTTTGCGGGTGACGATGAGCTAAAGACCAATCTGGTACAGGAGTGTCGCCGTTACAATGTTGATTTGTGGACGAAGTAGAGCGAGGTTGTAGGATGCGTTTTCAATTTGATTCACATCAGCCTTACCAGATCAGTGCAATTGAAGCGGTCACGGACTTGTTCGATCAGCAACCTGCCGATGCTGATCAGCTTCTAACTAAGCTTGAGTATTTCAATGCGCGCCACTCTTTAGAGTTTTCCGGTTCTGACAATGACATGCTTGACGTTGTGGTTCAGCTCGGAGTATATGGCAATAATCTCGTTCTGGATGAAGATGCGATCCTTAACAATCTGCGTCGTATTCAGGACCGAAATGGCCTGGATATTAGTGAAGGTCTTGTTGACGGACTGCAGTTCGATATTGAGATGGAAACCGGAACAGGTAAGACGTATGTCTACCTACGTACCGCGTTTGAACTTGCAGCGAAGTACCACTTCAACAAGTTCATCATTCTTGTACCTTCAGTCGCTATCCGAGAAGGTTTGAAGACCAGTATTGATCTGATGCGAGAGCATTTTCGGCACCTTTATCCGCAAATCAATATGGATGCCATAGTCTATTCGGGTGAACGTGCTGAGCAGGTACGTGATTTCGCTACTGCCACCTCGTTGCAGTTCATGGTGATGACGATTGATTCGATTCGTGGAGACAAGAATACTCGTATCATTCATCAGCAACGTGACAACCTTTCTGGTTTACGACCGTTAGATTACTTGCAGGCGACAAGGCCGATTGTAATTATGGATGAGCCACAAAACATGGAATCCATGCTTGCACAGTCTGCTGTAGCTGATCTGAATCCCCTGTGTACGCTGCGGTATTCGGCGACTCACCGCACCACTCGTAACGTGGTTTACCGGCTTGATCCTCTTGATGCTCACCGCCTTGAGCTGGTGAAGAAGATCGTTGTCTCAGATGCTCTCGAACTAGGTAGCGCTGCAAAACCGTATGTGAAGCTTCTTGAGGTCAAACGTGACCCTAGTTTCAAAGCGAGCTTGGAATTAATTTGCCGCAAGAAGGACGGCTCATACGTCAAGCGCAAGGTGAATGCTACACAAGGCGCTGATTTAGAACGTCTCTCAGGCGGAAATCCTGCTTATCAGGGTAACTGGCGGATCAACGAAATTAGTATTAACCCTGAGCAGATTGAACTTATGAATTATGGGTATCTGCGCGTGGGCGAAGAAATCGGCGGAAACCAGGACGCGGTATTCCGTGAGATGATACGCGAGACCATCCGGGAACATATCCGTAAAGAAACCCAGGTTCACGAGCGTGGTATTAAGGTGTTGTCGTTGTTTTTCATCGACAAGGTCGTCTCTTATCTTGGCGAGGGTATCAATAATCTTGATGCGGACGGGCCGTTCGCTCAAGCTTTCGACGCAATCTATGTTGAAGAACGTGCGAAGAACGAAGCCTCACACATGTTTTTACCCGCCGATCCGGTAGAAGCCCGTTCCGGTTATTTTGCTCAAATGAAGCGAGGTAAAGGTAAGAATGCTCAGATCACGTTCAAAGACTCGTCAGGTAAGACGAAAGCTGACGATGATGCCTATGAGCTGATTATGAAGGACAAGGAGCGCCTATTAGATATCAACGAGCCGATCCGATTTATCTTCTCGCATTCGGCACTTCGTGAGGGGTGGGATAACCCAAACGTGTTCCAAATTTGTACGCTGCGCGACATGGTATCTGAGACGGAACGGCGACAGACAATTGGTCGTGGTTTGCGTTTGCCGGTTGATCAGAATGGTGAGCGTATCAAGGATGGCTCTACAGCCCAGCTGACGGTGGTTGCTAATGAGTCATACAAGGCGTTTGCTGCCGCATTGCAAGATGAGTATAAGGCTGCTGGTGTGGCGATCGGTTTTGTTCGCAAGACCGAGTTTGCGGCTCTACCTGTTGTTGACGAAGATGGTAAAGAATCTCGGCTCGGAACGAAACGTTCTGGACAGATCTGGGATTGCCTATTTGAGCGTGGCTATATTAATGCGGTCGGTGAAGTGTTGGGAACGTGGGTTCCAGATCAGCTTGGTTTTACTATTGGACTACCTAACGAATTCGCAGGTTATGAAGATGAAGTCATTCGCATCGTTGATGGATGCAAGATTGAAGCCTTGGTTAAGCCTAAACGTAAGCGTGTGACTCGGACTTTGAATAAGCAGGTCTATGCTACCTCGGAGTTTGAAGAATTTTGGGAGAAAATCACCGCCCGTACATCCTATAGGGTTTCACTTGATCGCGTTGACCTCATCCAGCGTAGCATTGCAAGTATCAAGCAAGCCCCGCCTATTGATCCGATCCGTATCCAGGTGACTCGAACTGGGCTTGAGATTACCCGCGGAGGCTCGAAAAACGCAGAACTTGGTTCGCGTTCGGTGGTGTTAACGGATTCATACCCGTTGCCGGACATTATCAGTCAGCTTCAAGAAACTACTTCGCTGACGAGGAAGACGATCGTCGATATCTTGCTTGGCTCTGATCGAATTGATGAATTTCTTACTAACCCGAATGATTTCATCAAGATGATTACTGAGCGTATTGAGACCGAGCTTGCCCACACCCTCATTGAAGGAATTCAATATGAACCTATCGGGGGCAGTATCTATGAGCTTCGTGAGCTCCAAGCCGACGGGCTGCTTGAAAAGGATCGGTTCATTGATCAGCTATACAAGGTGACCAACAAGGAAAAAACTGACTTTGACTACCTTGTGCTAGATTCAGCGGTAGAACGACAGTTCGCTCAGTACCTAGATGGGCGTGAAGACATTAAGTTGTTTATGAAACTGCCTGACAAGTTCCGTATCCCTACACCTGTTGGTGACTACAATCCGGACTGGGCGATCATCAAGATTGAAGACGGCATCGAGCGCTTGTATCTGGTGCGGGAAACGAAATCGAGCCACGATCCGATGAAACGTCGTCCGTCCGAAAATGCGAAGATTGCCGCCGCGATCAAGCACTTCGAAGCTATCGGGATCAACTACGCGGTGAGTGCTCCTGACCGTTGGGAAATCTAGAAGGAAGATACACATTGCGACGTTTCAGTGACTACTAAGCCAAGTTTTATATTCACGAACTGAACTGCTCATATGCTTCTGATCACGTTGGAAAGCTTGCCGGTTTGTTGTTCAGTACACTTGATCCAGCATCATATTAAATTGATGTTGCCTTGCTCGCTTTACAGCCTCCGTTTACGAACAGGATAAATTTGGCTGATAAAGTGAGGCTGGGTAAAACGATCGAAGCAGATATCGGCTTAGCCAATATTGGGAACAACGCAACCGTCCATCTTGATCATTTCTCCATTCTTGCTTCGACAGTGGTGGAAACAGGAATTCGATGAGAAGTTTGTTCTCTCTCCCTTGCACTGTTCGATCAGTCGAATATTGATGAGCGGACTGGACTTGGTACAGAGGATTCGATCATGATCTTTTCTTACGAGTTTGCTAATTCTTAAACCACGAGATGGTCCGTCATGGATCTTGTGTTGTGTGATGAAGTCCATCAGCTGCGGTTAGACTGAACGAAGCAGACAAAATCGCTGCGAATTTCCCGTATTTGCCATGTGGTGACCAAAACGATCATGCTCACGGCATCGCCGATGTAGCACCGGCTCGATGGACTCTATAATCTGGTTAGTGTGTTTGCCTAGGATTATTTTTTATTTGCTTGGTATATTCAAAAAACGTTATGTTGATAATCCTAGTTGAGTGAGTAACGACGACCTTGCCGTGCGCGGCGTCAAGATCGTTAAACGTACGTTACGCAAAGAGGCAAACAGGTATATCCGTTTCGTCGTTTGGTTTCCAACGCGAATCCATAGAAACACCTTAATTTGAGTGCGGTGTTTCCACGATCACTTAAACTTAAGCTACTGTTGTCAAACAAATTACGCAACAGGAGTGAACATAATTTTGAAGATTGCTTACTGGAAGTCACTGCTCCAGAAGCACACGCATGCATTATTAACTACGAGGAAGAACTGATTCGACGATTTGGAGCTGAGTTTACGCTCGGGAGCGATCTTAAAATTCCAATTTTTATCCACGCGCTACAGCCGGCTGAATACGATTAGATGATGGAGAAGCGACGGGGTATACCTCAGGCGACTCTAAATTACATCACAGAGTTTATGGAAAGTCTACCAAAGGAAATTTTCAGTGATGAAAATTTTTTTATCGTTTAGCACTGATACCAGTGAAGGGTCCTAAAACCGAAGCAGACGTGGCTTTAACTTTCATTAATCTTAACGACTTAAGTGAAGAGGAAAACTTGAGTTTATGGGTAAAGAAGGCAGTGTTATTATTGCCGAGAAGTTTCGCAACGTCGTTCACGGTGATGAGATGCTGCCGAAAGTGATCTCCATGAAAGTGGAAGAACGTATTCGGTTTAAATTCGCCCTTAATGACTTCATCAAACTTAGGAAAAATAGGAAATCGGTCCAGCCAGACCCGGAGACAAAATGGCCTTGCCTAAGTCTGAAAATTTTTGCCTATACTCCCCAGCATTTGAGCAATTTGTGTACACGCCAAAATTATTGGAGAGGATGGCGAACGCACTGGACACAGAAGAGACATATGGCGAGATTCTGGGCAAAAACCATGCTCGAAGGTGGGCGAATTAGCAATACTGAACAGTTTGGTGTCATAAGCATTTTCTTGGCATCATACTTCACTTCGTTGCGTACAGGACCGGTTCTAATTGTGCTTCGAGCAGAAACTCAATATGAAGAAGTTGTGAAGGTAGCCGAGCAAATACGTAAATGGCGAAAAGAAAATCCAGCGGCGCGTATTGGCATTTTGGTGCGCTCAAAGCATCTCGTGAATCAAATCATCGCTGGCATGGAAAGCCACGACATTGATGTCACGCAACATGCAACTGTGAAAGCTGCAGATGATACCAAAGTGCGAGTATTAACTATGCACAACGCTAAAGGTCTGGAGTTTAATTATGTGGTACTCATGGGAGTCTCGAAAGATGCTGTGCCACAACGGTATGTGCTTGCCGGAGCGCAAGGTAATGATTTACGAGAAGGACTCCTCAGAAACGTGCATTGCTGTATGTGGCAGCATCACGTGCCCGAGATGCCTTAATGATTACGACGGTAGGAACGCAAAGCGAATTCCTGCCGAAAGATCGCTAACGCCAGCTGCCAGCGACGCCGCCATGAGACGATGAGGTTGATTGGCGGCGTCGCTACGCTTATGGCGCGCCTGGACCCTATTAAGGAAATTGGCATCGGGAGGTGTGGCGTTGAGGATGCGGCTCTGAACGGCACGTCTAGGCGCTGGGCAGCTTCAGGTTGGACAGCGTTTCGCGGCGCCGGGTTGCGCGCACATGCACTGCTCCCCTGCTCGCCAAACTCGGCCTATGTTTTGAGCCGCCGTGCGCTGTTACCGCGCTGTTACTGCCCTGTTACCGCGCATATTATTGCCGCGAGTGCAAAGTTTTATGCCGTAAAGATCGCGTTTGTTGCTGCATCACTGGAGTGTGTTAATGAAAACGGCTACAACTCTGGATGGGGTGATGGGATGGTCAGTTCCGGCTGAAACTATTGGAAAACGTTACTGCTTTTAAGGAAATTCAGCATTTTCGACACCGCTCGACTTCAGGGGGGGGGAGGGGGTAAATGAAAATTATTAAAAATAAGGAACGCTGTTTTTTCCATAGATAACGCTATTACCTGCATATTTTCAATAACGTTTTGCTAAAAAGTCGTTTGCTTATTCGTGGTATGAAAATCCCTCCACAGCCATCTTGGGTGCTAAAGATTAAAAATCTTAAGTTTCGATGCTATGGTTTTATTTTGCAATATAAATTGTGCGAAACTGGCGCTTCTTGAAAATGGTTTCGCAAGAGTTAGGAAACTAAATGTCTAAAAATAAGAACAATTGGATGAAAAATATTTTCACTCCAACTGTGGCTGTAGTAAGCGCTACGGCAATGATGTCAGGCATGGTGACACCAGCTGCAAACGCCCTCATTCCGGGTAGCGTTGTTGTCACGCCTGATGCAACTGAAGAAAATGGCCAGAACTTTGGATCTACGAACAGTGAGCTCACCTGGGTATCACCTACCGTAGTCAAGGGCCACCCGAAAGCTAATATCACTCAGGGTGATCAGAGTGCTCCTGAGAACTACTTTGCAGACACTCATCGTGACTTCACGATCGAGTTTTTGCCAAATGATGCAGGCCAGCAGGTCGGTACGTTCCTAAATGATACCTATTCAGGTGGTCATGATGATCGCGGCGCAAAGTGGCTTATCTATTCCAATAATGGAAACGTTCCTCACTACGCAGATCAGGATAACTGTGCTACCGAAAACCTGGAGCAAAAGGTTCCAGCAGTCGGCGATGTTATTCACTGTAAGTCCCCTATTAAGGGCCGCATTCACTTTAATGAGCCAGTATGGCAACCAATTGTGAACTTCAGCCAGCTCTCCGGTGGCGCCACGGTCGAAGCTCTGAAAGACGGCCAGTTCTTCTATCGCACGTTCCATGATTTCCGTATCACCAAGATTGATGGAACAGCGTACAACAAGAATAATGATCCACGTGATGTGAAGTTCCACCTTGGTGGATATGATCACCGCTCATATGCAGCGAAATCTGACGCTGGTCTTGATATTTTGATGCGTGATGATTTCCCAGTTGCTCCTTCTGACGCAAGCGGCGACTTCCTTCAGTCTCGTACTGCTGGTGGCGGCGTAGAAGGATTCAACGGTTGGGGTACTGGTATGGGTTACCGTATCCCTGGTTGGGTCCAAGACATTGAATTTGAATTGCTCCCAACCAAAGTAGTTGAGCGCGATCCAGATAAGGGCACTTTCGTAAATACTGGTCAGCAGCGTATCGATGTTGACCACACTGCATCTGACCTCGAAGTCAAAAAGACTGTGAATGAGGCAGTTGCTGAACGCGGTCAGCAGTTGGAATGGACCGTGAAGGTTCGTCGCGTTGGCGGTTCTGCAAACCGCGGTTATGTTCTTAAAGACATCATTCCTGACTACATCGTTCCTGGCTCTGTGAAGCTCAAGGGTGAGCCACAGCTGGTGAACCTCCCAGATGCAAAGTCCATTGACATTACAGACGATCAAATCTTGATCAAGCGCGTCGAGCCTAACTATGAGATCGTTGCAACCGAAGGTCCAAATGGTGCGTTGCAGTCACGTATTACCACGACTTCAACCAACCAGCTGCGCAACCCTGCCGTGATCTTGGCAGGCGATGACGTTGATGTTTACACCTTCGTGGGTGATATTGATCCTCAACTGTTCGCAAATGCAGATGTCAACATTGTGAACAAAGCTGTTGTTTCCGGTAACGAAGTTGACGTTAACCAACAGAACAACCAATCCGAGGCCGTCACCGTCGTCAAGCCAATTGATCCGACTGCTGCGCGCACCGTTGCGTTGCAAGGCGTGCCACAGTCTTCCGATGAGAAGGATTCACCAGTTGGTGCTCTTACCGATGCAGGTAAGACCGCTGCTGAGATGTTCCCGAAGCGTAACCTCAATGGTGCAACCTATGCATTAAAGACGGCTCCAACTGCCAATGGCACCTATACCATTGATGAAACTTCCGGCAAGGTAACGTTTACCCCGAATGCTGATTTTGCGGGTAATGCTGAGCCAGCTGTTGTGGAAGTTACGACTGCTGATGGCGTCAAGGCGACTGCTGAATACCATCCAGTTGTGGTTCCTAAGCTGGAAGATCTTGCTAAGGCTGGCGAAATTTCTCAGCCTGTCACTGTTGCGCTTGATCCAAAGAACAAGGACATTGATCCTGCGACTGTTAAGCTTGTCGATCCTGCTACTGGCGATCCAGTGACCGGTCCATTGACTGTTGATGGTCAAGGTGAATGGTCTGTGGAGCCAGACGGTTCGATCAAGTTCACGCCAGCTGCTGGCTTCGAGGGTAACCCAACCCCAGTGAAGTACATCGGCAACACCAAAGATGGCGTCAACGGCGAAAAGGGTCTTTCCGAAGGCACCGTGACCGTCACCTATGCCGGTGTAAAGAAAGCTGCGACCGTTGCGTTGCAGGGTACACCACAGTCTTCCGATGAAAAGACCTCTCCTGTTGGAACTCAGACTGATGCTGGTAAGACCGCTGCTGAGATGTTCCCAGGCCATGATCTCAATGGTGCAACCTATGCGTTGAAGAACGCTGCTGCTGATGGCACGGTTACCGTTGCTGGCAAGGGCAAGTATTCCATCGATGAAAAGTCCGGCAAGGTCACCTTCACCCCTGAGGACAATTTCGCTGGTACGCCTGATCCTGTCGAGGTTGAACTCACCCGCGATGGTGCTGCGCAGGCAACTGCTGAATACCAGCCTGTTGTGGTTCCGAAGTTGGAAGATATTTCCAAGACTGGCGAGCTCGAGCAGCCTGTGACTGTTCCGCTTGATCCAAAGAACAAGGACATCGATCCTACTACCGTGAAGCTTGTTGATGCTGACGGCAATCCTGTTGATGGTCCTTTGACCACCGATGATGGTGTCTGGTCTGTTGAAGCTGACGGCTCAATCAAGTTCACTCCTAACGATGATTTCAAGGCAAGCGGTAAGCTCGCACCTGCTCCAGTGAAGTACATCGGCAACACCAAAGATGGCGTCAACGGTGAAAAGGGCCTTTCTGAAGGCACCGTGACCGTGAAGTATGCCGGTGTGAAGAAGGCTGAAACCGTTGCGTTGCAGGGTACACCACAGTCTTCCGATGAAAAGACCTCTCCTGTCGGCGACAAGCTTGATGCTGGTAAGACCGCTGCTGAGATGTTCCCAGGCCATGATCTCAATGGTGCAACCTATACGTTGAAGGATGCTGCTGACGATGGCACGGTTACCGTCGCTGGTCAGGGCAAGTATTCTATCGACGAAAAGTCCGGCAAGGTCACCTTCACCCCTGAAGATAATTTCGCAGGCACACCAACTCCTGCTGGTGTAGAGCTGACGACTGCTGCTGGTGGCGTTGTAACTGCTGAATACCAGCCAGTTGTGGTTCCAAAGCTTGCTGATCTTACCAAGACCGGCGAGCTCGAGCAGCCTGTAACGGTTGAGCTTGATCCAAAGAACAAGGACATCGACCCTGCTTCCGTGAAGCTTGTCGACGCTGATGGCAATCGTGTTGAAACACTCACCGTTGATGGCGAAGGCGTATGGACCGTGAACCCAGCGAATGGTGAAATCACGTTCACTCCTTCCGATGAATTCAAGGCAAGTGGCAAGCTTACGCCTGCTCCAGTGAAGTACATTGGTGATACCAAGGATGCTGTGACTGGTGTAGTTGGTAAGTCTGAAGGCACTGTCACCGTGAAGTACGCAGGTGCGAAGAACGCAACGACTGTCGGCTTGATTGGTGTAGAGCAAAAGTCCTCTGATCAAGATGCAATGAAGTTCTTCGAGAACACCGATAAGGAAGTTGCTGATCAGGGTAAGCTCCCAAGTGAGATGTTCCCTGGTGTTGAAGCTCCAACGTATGCGTTGGCTACCACCGATGCTGTCGATGCTCAGGGTAATCCTGCTGGTACGTTTAAGATTGCAGACAATGGTGTTGTGACCTTCACACCAAAGGTTGGTTTTGCAGGTCAAGTTGCTCCAGTTGAGATCACGGCAACTTCCGGTGGCAAGGATTATGTCGCAACCTATGCTCCGTTGGTTGTTCCTGTTGTAGAAAATCTTTCTGCTCAGGGTACCGCTGGTAAACCTGTCACCATTCCAGTAGATGTGACTGATAAGGGCATTGATCCTGCTTCGCTGAAGCTTGTGGATCCTAAGACTGGTCAGCCTGTTGATGGTGACTTAGTTGTTCCTGGTGAAGGTACTTGGAGCGTCGTCGATGGTGCATTCAAGTTCACCCCTGAAAATGATACGTTCGCTGGTCCTGTCACCGATGTGAAGTATGTTGCAACCGCACCGGATGGTACGAAGGTTGCTGCGCCTGCGACGATCCATGTTGATTATGTTGCAGCAAAGCATGCTGACACCATCGATGTTAAGGGTAAAGTTCAGCATTCTACCGATGCTGATGCTGATGATCATCCATTGCTGCCAGGTGAAATGTTTGCTGGTGCGGTCAGCCCTGTCTTCTCGTTGAAGATTGGTGATAAGACCGTTAATGCAAATGAGCCACTTGAAGTTACTCGTGAGATTGCTCCTGGTGTCACTGCTACTGCAACCTATCAGGTTGGTGCTAATGGTGTTGTGACCTTTACCCCAGATGATAAGTTTGTGGGTAAGGCTGATGTTGTAACTGTTGTTGCAACAACTGCTGCTGGTGTGCTTGAGGGTTCCTATCAGGCAATTGTCAAGCCTGCGCTTGAAGATGTAACTGTTGCTGGTGAGCCTGGTCAGCCTGTTGAGTTGCCGTTTGATCCTGCAACTGGTGTTGATCCAAAGACCCTGCGTTTCGGTGGTGACTCAACCAATCCTGAACTTGAAAAGATTGTTCCAGGTGAAGGTAAGTGGAGCGTTGATCCTGCTACTGGCACCGTAACCTTTGAACCAGAACCTGGTTTCACCAAGGCTCCAACTCCTGTTGAGTATTTTGGTGAGTCAAGTGATGGTGTTGAGGCTGTTCCTGGCACATTGACTGTCACTGTTGCTGATAAGCCTGCTGCTGGCGTGGATTCCAAGACCTTTGGTTTGATCAACAAGCCACAGAAGTCTTCTGACAAGCACACTGCTACTGACGATGTTCCTGCTGATGAGGGTAAGACTCCTGCAGAAATGTTCCCAGTAGTAGAGACGCTTGCTGCTGATAAGACCAAGGAATTTAAGCTTGTTGGTGCTGACGCTGATGGTAAGGTTGTTATTCCTGGTCAGGGCGAGTACAAGGTTGATGCTGATGGTGTTGTGACCTTTACGCCTGAGAAGGGTTTTGTTGGCGTGGCTGATCCTGCAACTGTGACGTTGCTGGTGAAGAAGGGTGACGCTGTAGTTGGTACCTATACTGCAATGTATACACCTGAGGTAGTACGTCCAAAGGATCCGTTTGCGGATGTTGATAACGCGACTGCCGGTGTAGATGCGAAGACCTATGGCGACAAGGGTGCTAATCAGACTTCTGCTGATAAGGACGCTGCTACTGGCACAGTCCCAGCGGATGAAGGTAAGACTCCTGCTGAGATGTTCCCAGGTTTGACGGGTACCGATAAGGTATTCAAGCTTGTTGGTGCAGACGCTGAGGGTAAGGTTAAGATTCCTGGTCAGGGTACGTACACGGTTGATGCTGATGGTGTTGTGACCTTTGATCCTGAAGATGAGTTTGTTGGTACGCCAACTCCGGTTGTAGTGCTTGCAAATGATTCTGATGGCGTGCTGTATAAGGCTACGTATACTCCAGTTGTGGTTCCTGTGATTCCTTCGCAGGAAAAGACCGGCGAGCCTGGCGAGCCTGTAACTACGGATGATCCTTTCAAGGGTATTCCTGGTGTGGATCCTGAGAGCATTGGTTTTGTTGATCCGAAGGATCCAACCGCTGATCCTAAGAAGGAGCTGAAGGTTCCTGGTGAGGGTGTCTGGACGATCACTCCTGAAGGTAAGGTAACCTTTACTCCTGAGGATGGTTTCACCAAGACTCCTACTCCAGTAAATGTCGGTGGCAAGGGCGAAGGCGATATTCCTGTCAAGCCTGGTACGGTAACAATTACTGTTACTGACAAGCCTGCTGCTGGTGAAGATGCAAAGACCTTCGGTTTGGTTGATACGCCACAGAAGTCTTCTGACAAGGATGCTGCTACCGCAAATGTTCCTGCTGATGAGGGTAAGACTCCTGAAGAGATGTTCCCGAAGCTTGCTGCTATTAAGGAAGCTGGCAAGAAGGTTGCATTCACAGTTTCCGGTGGTAATCCTGCACAAGGTGAATACACGATCAATGGTAAAGGCGTTGTAACCTTTACTCCTGAGAAGGGTTTTGTTGGCACTGCTGATCCTGCAACTGTGACGTTGACAGTTTCTGTGGATGGTGCTGTCACTGGTACGTATGCTGCGACCTACACACCTGAAGTGATTCCTGTAAAGGATCCGTTCGCAGATCCTGATACGGCTGTCGCTGGTGAAAATGCAAAGACCTATGGTGACAAGGGTGCTAATCAGACTTCTGCTGATAAGGACGCTGCTACTGGCACAGTCCCAGCGGATGAAGGTAAGACTCCTGCTGAGATGTTCCCAGGTTTGACGGGTACCGATAAGGTATTCAAGCTTGTTGGTGCAGACGCTGAGGGTAAGGTTAAGATTCCTGGTCAGGGTACGTACACGGTTGATGCTAATGGTGTTGTGACCTTTGATCCTGAAGATGAGTTTGTTGGTACGCCAACTCCTGTTGAGGTTCTCGCAAATGATGACAATGGTCAGCTGTATAAGGCTACGTATACTCCAGTTGTGGTTCCTGTGATTCCTTCGCAGGAAAAGACTGGTGAGCCTGGCGAGCCTGTGACTACGGATGATCCTTTCAAGGATATTCCTGGTGTGGTTCCTGAGAGCATTGGTTTTGTTGATCCGAAGGATCCAACTGCTGATCCTAAGAAGGAGCTGAAGGTTCCTGGTGAGGGTGTTTGGACGATTGATCCTGACGGCAAGGTAACCTTTACTCCTGAGGATGGTTTCACTAAGACTCCTACTCCAGTAAATGTTGGTGGTAAGGGCGAAG
>NZ_JANUXR010000014.1 GCF_024834075.1 Corynebacterium sp. HS2168-gen11 | reverse complement strand
TGCCCTTGCTCAAAAAGATCAACGAGCAACTCACACTGACGTTGCCCCAAAGAACTTCGTGAATGCATAAAACTCCTCCCCAGTAATTGGTATCTGATTTCTCAGTCCAACTAATAGGGAGCAGTTCAAACCAACGTCTAGGAAATTTCAGTTGTGTTTAACACGAACAGCCTACGCCCCCAACCACAACTCCCAAGCCCAACGGCGGACGCGGAGCGCGCTAAAGCTCAGAAGCAATCTAATTCTTTTTTCTGTAGTAGTATTCCAACATTCCTGATATGCATATCCCCGTCACAAGAGAAATCGGCAGCATCGGAGAAAGGAAAAAAGAAAAAAATTCCCCAGTGAGAAGTTTGTGCTCAATACTGCACAAAGAGATCATCGCCAATGTGATGGCAGCATAAACGACGAACCGCCGAATAGGGAATACATCTTTCATGCTCACAGACATTATCCCAAGGAATCACAGCTCACAAGGGTCACTTCCTAGTCCACATAAGATTCTTGCTGGTAAAAGCTACACCAAGTGAAGTACGCACTCCTAGTCCCCAAGCTACACCGAAAGTGCTGCTCCTAGATAGAATTTTCCACATGCTGATCGGTCTGCGACTCCGAACACTTTCACAAGATTGCCAGATAGTTCACTTGAGGTTACAGGGCTAACACCTCCACTTGTAACATCAAGATGTGCGAGAACGTCACCTGATTTTGAAGTCCATATAATAGCTTTCTTATCTGCGCTCAGACTAAGTTTGTCTCCATCACCGATATTGATCGTTGAAACGGCAGCTCCACCTTCAAACCTCAAGCATCAATAGAGCGCAAATTATCTGCAGATGAGATGCACTGTACTGTGTTGCGTAAAGCTGTTTTTGGCTTGTTCCACCTCAAAAATAACAATACTTCCCCTATCGGACGCCAATACTCAAAAATATTGACTCGCACTCTCATATAGGGCTGCTTGATACCTCACGACTTAGATGCATGCAATAGAAGCGTGAACTTTATCATGTCCTGTTATGAAGGAACATGATGCACTTCATTCTGCCACCACAACCGGTATCACACGCGCATGGTTATTCTTCACTGCCGCAGCTACGAGGTGCATACATGCAACGACTTTCAGCATGTAGGCTAATGGTATGAAACATCTTGTGAAAATTCTTACCGCGATTACCTCAGTTACAGGTCTGGCAGGTATTGCCACCTTAGCGTGGGGCTATACTGAGTGCTCAAAATTCGAGCTTAAAGATATTACCGTGCCACTGTTAGAACCAGGTGTTTTACGTGGTGCTCGCGAGTTTAAAATTCTGCATATCTCCGATATCCACATGGTGCCATATCAAACCGAAAAACAAGCGTGGATTAAAGCTCTGATTCATACAGATCCAGATCTAGTGATTAATACTGGCGATAATCTTTCCGACGAAAAAGGCGTACCAGCCTTGTTACAAGCACTTGATCCGCTGTTGCGCCGCCCTGGCGTATTCGTGTTCGGTTCCAATGATTATTTCGCACCAAAACCGGTGAACCCATTTTTGTATTTATTCAAGAAGAAACGCAAAGTCTCGAAAGTAGAGCTGCCGTGGAAGAGCATGCGCGCTGCGTTTTTAGAACACGGTTGGCACGATGCCAATAATAAGCGCGTAGAGTTCCGAACCAAGCATGTCCGCTTGGCCATTGCCGGTGTCGATGATCCGCACCACGATTTAGATGACTACGCAGCAATTGCAGGTCCACCTCATCCAGATTCTGATTTTGCACTCGCCTTGCTGCACGCACCAGAGCCACGCGTGCTCAAACAATTTGCTGCTGATGGCTATCAGCTCTCACTATCAGGACATACGCATGGTGGCCAAATTTGTTTGCCAGGATCTCGGGCAATTGTCACAAATTCGGGTATCAATCGCGCTCGTGCCCAAGGTCTGCATCACTTTGAAAATATGTTGATGTACGTCAGCAATGGGCTGGGAACCTCGAAGTTTGCTCCAGTCCGCATCTTTTGTCGACCTTCCGCGACGTTGATTCGCGTCGTCGAAAAGCCAAGCTCTTAATGTGATAATCATTACCGTTGCTGCGCTTTATTCTGGTGAGAAACGGGACTATATTCTCTAAATGTGTTCGCATACTTGTGTGCAACACTGCGGGATATGGCGCAGGTTGGTAGCGCGCTTCGTTCGGGACGAAGAGGTCGCAAGTTCAAATCTTGTTATCCCGACTATTTCCGCCCAGTTCATCATTTGAACTGGGCTTTCGCGTATACGTAGGCAATCACGGGCTACGCAATGCCTATATCAGCACTGGTGTGCAGTCTTTCGCACAATACCCAAACACATCATGACGAACCAGTATCCCAGCTTGCCGCCTGCGCTACAGTTGCCCACCGACTCGCGCTAGAATACTCACCGACCCCATATCCGCAGCTCTCTCACCGGTGAAAGGCCAACTCACGCACGATGACCACAAACACCTCAGATTTACTTCCATCAGCTGCACCATCGTTGCAGGAAGTCTGTCAAGCAGCAGATGTGATACTTTTCGATCTTGATAGCACCTTAACGGATCACCGCGCGGCTATGACCAAGGCTTTTACCCATTGGGCCACAACTGGCGGCTATCCGGCAGATCTTGAGCGCTGGGCGGCAATTGAACGCAAATGGTTTGCTGCATTTGAACGCGGTGAAATTAGTCATCCAGAGCAGCGCCTTGCCCGCGTGCGTGAATATTTGCATGATCCGGACATGCCAGAAGCACAAGCACGTGCGATTTTCCAGGTGTTTTTAGATGCCTATGCGCAGGCAACTACCGCATATCCTGATGCTGCAGCAGCGCTTGCCTGGGCCTTGAAAACAGTTGCAACCGTTGGCATTTTCACCAATGGAGCAGCAGATATTCAAACCTTGAAGCTGCAGCAAGCCGGCCTGTGGGACGATCGTTTGCACATGCTCGCCACCAAGGAACTCGGCTTTGCCAAGCCACGGCCAGAGTCATACCAGGCGGTGCTGGCAAACCTAGACGTTGCACCTGCGCGAGTACTTGTGATTGGCGATTCCCAAGCAAATGATGTTCTCGGCAGCATTGATGCTGGTATGCAGGCAATTCACCTCGATCGCAGTGCAACAGCCGCCCACTATGATCCGCGCGGATTTTGGATTATTCCTGAATTATCGCTGCTGCATACGCCTGCTTAACGACGCTTGACTGCTGGCTTTGAATAATCAACCCCATTTTCTGCTGGTCGGAAATCCTGTTGGACCTGCGGCAGTTGTGCATGCGGCGTAGCTGGCTGCGCCGGCCCTGGAGAAGCCGGATCATTATGATGATGGCCTTCCTGATGCTGCTGAGGCATCTCATGTTGGTGCATATCATGTTGATGCAGCTCAGATGCCGTACCTTGGGAATTGGTTGGCACAATTGTCAGTTCCATACCTTGGGCACGATGACCAGCGATCGTACACCAACCTTGCAATGCACTATTGACCACCCCGACATTCAGTTGCGTGTGCTCACCTGGTTCAATACGACCAGTGCGTAGCCCATTGGCAAGTTTGAGATCGTGGGCGTGGTGATCATCATTGTGTAATTCCACTATTAAGGAATGCCCGGCAGGAACCTCAATCATATCTGGCACAAATTTGGTGTCCTGCATGCGAATTTCCACCACAGTTTGTGGCCCTTGACTGGTCGTGATCACAGGAGCCTGGTTGGCTGGGAATAATCCTCCAAAACTTGCGATCACTAATGCAAGTAGCGCACAGGCGAAAGTAATTTGGCCGGTTTGTGGTTTTGGTGGCAGCGAAAGTGGCTCGCGTTGCTTCCGAATCACTCCAAGTTGCGCACGTACTGCAAATGGCGTGAGCACAATAAACACTGCCAATGAGCCCATTGCACCAATCGAAGTAATCACTCGAAGCCAGGAATCCTCCGTGATCAGCCAGGCGGCTAATCCGAGATTCACGAGTGTGAAGCGGAATAGGCCCGCGCGATTATACGTCGCTAAGCCCGTGCGCACGGCATCTGGTCCACCACCAATATTGCTTGGTAATAGGTAGCTCATCACGCCAATGAGGAGCTGTCCGCCAAAGCCAACCAGCAAGGCCATGACTGGAACATGTACCTGCGTCAATGATTGAGTTGTGAACAATTGAAATGCAATCCAGCCTAAACTTCCAACCAGCCACAATGGTGCTGCGGCAATAGAAGCAGCGGCAAAACCAACACGATCGCGCGGGTCTTTTAGCACGGCAAGCACGCAACGCACCCAGGAAATAATACAAAAACCAAGGCCAAGCATATAGCTGCCCACACCAATTGCCACGACTGTTGGCAGCCCGGCAAGTGCGCCACCGGCGATAATAATAATGCCCGCAACCAGGGCTGTGATCACCCATAATGGGAATTTCACAACCACATTCGTTCGCCAAATGGTTGGAAACAGCAGCAATAATGATCCAATAGCGGCAAGCCCAATAAAGCCAAGAATATTAAAGGCGAAATGCGCGATAATCAGCCTGGATTTCAGCTCATCTGCAGGATCCGTTGCCAAAAGCGCGCCGACGATCGCACCACATGGAAGCCATTCGGCTGACAAAATATAGGCCAATACGGCTGGTCGATAGCGCTGGTTATGGCCGTGGTGAAGATATTGTTTGCCCAGGTAATACGCGTGAAAGGCCAAGGATCCGCCCACAATTGCCGCGCCAATTGCCGTGATTATCCAATGCTTGTGCATCACAGGCGCAAGCAGTTGCCCAATGATGGTCATCACAATACCGGCATTGAGAATATAAAATCTGATGAGCTGGAGTTTCCGGGTGTCGTCGGCAAGGCGATGGTGCAAAAACTTTTCGGTGAAATGTTGCGACCACAACATCACAGAGTTGGTCAGTACGCCGAGGGTAAACATGTGAATGAGCACCCAGCGGTAATCAGGAATGGCCCAATGGATCAGGGACACTGCCACAAGCAAGACCATCCAGATCGTCACCGGCTTGCTGGCTTTGCGATGCCATGTGCGCGCATCTGCCCGCGCGATGCGGTCGTGTACTGGCGGTTTCGATTCCATGAGCTGCCTAACCTCTCGTTTCCCCAGAGACAGGATCTACTGTTAGCCTAGCGCGATTTCACCTCACCGTGCTGCCGCCATCACACATCAGGTGCATAACACCGTTTAAGCTTTGCTTTTCGACGCCGCCTTGCCCACCGCGCTGCTGCAACACACAACCTTGCCACTTTCAACCGCGCCCAGTATGCCGGCTTGCCAGTATGCCTGCTTGCCAAGATGTATTACCGCATAACAAAAGCCCAAAGCTGGCTTGGAAAAAGCAACAACTTAGGGCTTATAAACAGACATGCAGGGCAGATTATATCAATAACAACCTGCGAAGTGAAATTGCGACACGTTTAGGCAGTTGCGGCGGCAAAACGAGCTGCTACTTCGTCCCAATTAAACACATTCCATACTGCTTGTACATAATCAGCTTTGACGTTTTTGTACTGCAGGTAGAAGGCGTGCTCCCACATATCCAGCAGCAACAGTGGTACCAAATCAATTGAGAGGTTGCCCTGCTGGTCGGTCATTTGCTCGACGACGAGCTGTTGGCCCACCTTGTCATACGCTAATACAGCCCAACCTGAGCCTTGCAGGCCTAATGCTGCTGCATTGAAATGTGCTTGGAACGCAGCAAAGCTACCGAAATCGCGTTCAATTGCAGCAAGCAATTCGCCAGTTGGGGTGCCACCTGCCTGTGGTGCCAGGTTCTTCCAGAACAAGGAGTGGTTGGTATGTCCACCAAGGTGGAATGCCAGGTCCTTAGACAAATGCGTCACAGCCGCGCCAATGGTGCCTGCCTCACGTGCTGCTGCAAGCTTTTCTAAAGCAGCGTTTGCCCCTGCAACATAAGCAGCGTGGTGCTTGGAGTGGTGCAGTTCCATAATCTCAGCAGAGATATGTGGTTCGAGTGCGTCGTATGCATAGTCGAGTTCAGGAAGTACGTAGGTTCCCATAATTGTTGTGTCCTTTCAAACATGTATGCGGTAGTTCGGCATGTTCAGATGCGCGCAAATATCCAGTGGCTAGCGATTTCCGTTGGAGTACGCAGAAAGCATCTGAAATATATTCAGCAAAGAAGTGAACTACACTACATTCAATTATAGGCGATTAATGAAAATTGGCGGCGGAATGCCAATGAAAGTCTTATAAGGCTGCACTCGTAAAGCGCTACTGGTGAGCAAGAAACCATCGACTGCTACCCATGCTCACCACGCTCCAACACATACTACATCTTGCCAGCTCATCGCCAGAAAACTGCGTCTGTGAGCACTTTCTCGAAAGCGTTGTCACGCAGTATTATTCACTCGTCTAGCAGCTGCTGGAATACTGCTGCCGCCTACCACGTTGTGACAGGTGTACGCATCACCATCGCGTCGCATTGCTTGCGGGCGCTGTACGTGACAACGGTCACTTTGCAGTATGATCGCCTACATTCTTGCACATCGTTATTCACACAAGGAGATTGTCATGGGATTTCTATTTGGAAAGCCAACTGCGCTGGTTCCAGAACACGAAGCACTCGCTGGTGGGCGTCACCCAGTTCTTGAGCAACCTCAACCACATGCGGTACTCGGCACTCCGATCACTGGCCCGTGGAAAGATAACCAAGAGGTTGTGTATGTGGCATTAGGGTGTTTCTGGGGTGCGGAAAAACTGTTCTGGGAAACTCCAGGTGTAGAGTCCACTGCCGTTGGCTATGCAGGTGGTGTTACGAAAAACCCGACGTATCGTGAGGTTTGTACCGGTCGAACCAACCACACGGAAGTGGTGGAGGTTGTCTATGACCCAGCGCAGATTTCTTTCGAGGATATCGTCGTCAAAGCTCTCGAAGCACATGACCCAACGCAAGGCTATCGCCAAGGCAACGATGTTGGCACGCAGTATCGCTCTGCTATTTACACCACTACCGAAGCTCAGGCACAGCGCGCGCAGCAAATTATTGAGCACTATGCGCCAAAGCTGAAAGCTGCTGGTTTTGGTGATATCACCACTGAGGTCGAGGTTCTTGACCGCACGCCTGCACAGACTTTTTTCCTGGCAGAAGATGCCCACCAGCAATACCTGCATAAGAATCCACTTGGGTATTGCCCGCATCATTCCACCGGCGTTGCCTGCGGACCAGCTCCGCAAAACTAATCGAGCACTAGCTGCAATCAGGCGTACTTGCGCCAAGCGGCACACCCGGCGCGCCCGCGGCAAGAAAGTGACGCACGGCGGCGGTCGCACGACAATCGTCGCCGTTGTAACTTAACAACGCATCGCGGGCCGCTTGCATTTCAGCAGAGAGCAGCTGCGATCCCTCCTGCTGAGCACTCGCCTGCGCATGGAAGGATGCAGCTGCATCGTTGGGCTGATGTTGCCCGATGGCCTCGAGGTACAAGTTCACGGAACCTTCGCCATCTAGGTCAGCCACCTCCCAGCTTGCCCCAGCAATTGGGGCGACAACTTTGAGTCCGAGCCCATGCGTGCCCAGCAGTTGCCGACGCACCAGCGCGAACACATCAATCCACCTAGCAGACGCAATAAACTCTGTAATCTCTGCTTCACTTGGGAGCTGCGGAATCTCCTCATGCCAGCGTGCATAGAATCTGCGCGCCGAAGTGCGCAACCAGTGATTTTCACCGTGCGCCGAATAGCAAAACACGCCAACGCTTAATCCCTGATCTTCGGCGTCTTGAATGCGTCCGCGAAGCCAGGCATAGAAATTCGCGAAGTTTGCAGCTTCTTCGCGCCCACCTAACTGTTGCCAGGTCACAAATGGCACATACTCCTGACCATCGTACACACCCCATAAATACGCACCTTGATCGAGGTACGCTTCCACATCAATATCAATTTCGACATCAAATGCAGGTGCGCTGACACTTGCGTGACGACGTATCACGTCATGCCCGGCTGCACACGCACGCGCCAACATGCGATCGTCATCTGAACCAGGGCTCGCGGCTAAGGCAGCGATAGTAGAGAAACCTTGTGCCTTCAAATGCGCACCTTTTTCTCCCGAAAACAGCAAACTAATATCATCACTTGCCTGCAACTCCCGCGAACAGTGCTCCCAGAACCGACACGACGCACATTCTTTCACCCGATGTGGCACATCCGCCACCACCACCTGCAATGCTTGTTCCAGGCCCTGTTGGAATAGGTCGGTATTGAGCACAAAGCAGCGCGTATGATCTTGACCTATTAAGGCGCCACGAGCGCAGCCAATTCCTAGATCATCTAAACTCCTGGCCGCTATGGCCAAGGTGTAGGAATCCACTGCGTGATGTTTGAGTCGAAAGTGCTCGGTAATCGGGGCACTTAACCCTAGGCGTCGAGAAGCAATAACCTGCAAGCTACGATCAGCATCGTTCCGCGCAACGCGGTGGTTGGTAATCAATACCGGCATATAGCTGCCATCTTGTCGTTGCACTAATGCGTCGAGATCCGTCACGATCTCACCTTTTGGACTCTCCCAGAGCAAACGAGCGTTCGTAATTAACGTGGCATTCGCCGCCAGCGCTTCCAAGGTGGCAAAATAGCGCTCATCATCCGATTCGGCCGCAATATCAATGCGAATAAACCGCCGTGCATCACCAATAGCAGGGTGCGTAGGAAATAAACTTAAGACGTGTTGCCTGGTCAGTTCCAAGCGTGCTCGACGCGCCGCAGAAGCCTCGGTGGGAGGCGTATCCGGAAACAGTCGCCGCAAAAGCGAACGATACCGGCACCCAACGAGGTCATTCGGTTCTAAAGTGTCAAGATTTACCACAACTACTTAAGAGTAAGCTAGAAAGCAGGGTAGTGTGGAATTACACAACAAAAACATTGATTGGAGCACATCTCTCATGGGATTTCTGAAAAAGCTGCGCAAAGCGCGCACCGCAAAAAAAGCTGCGCTCAAGGCTGCACAAGCTCGGGCGGTTGCTGAGGTGAAATACCAGACAAAACATCAACTGCACTTGGAGAAGCTCTTAGCAGCTCAGCAACGCAAATTGGCGAAGCGTGAATATAAGGCGCAAAAAGCCGCGCGTAAGCACGAAACCAAGATGGCGAAAACCGCCCTTGCGAAAGCGCAAGCAGGTCGCTTCAATGCCGCTCGCGTGTTGCGGTACTCTGCGGCGTTAAAGGCTCTCGCACCACTGGCATTGCCACTGCTCTATCGCGGCATTGTGGCGTTCCAAGAACAGACCACTCAAAACCGCGCGAAGCGTCTTGGTATCACCGTTGATGAACTTGCGCGTTTCAGCGGACATGGCTCAGAGCTGAAAGCTACCATCGTTGGCATGCGTAAGAGTCTTGAACAATTCAGTGTTACCGATGGATTCAAAATCGATGTTCAAACACGCTTAAGCGAGCTGGAAAAAGCTGTTTCTAACGCAGAGTTTATGACACCTGAACAGCGCAAACGGGCACATCGTTCAATTTCGAACGATGTGGATCAGCTCAATCGTGAAATCTTGGCAAAAATTGTGTAACTAAACTGGATATGGAGGCAAAGTAATCGCTCATATTGAGTAATTACTTTTAGCAAATATCGTAACCAGAAGCCGCTTGCTATCCCTTCTGTATGCCCATCACAGATGAGGAACCAAACAGCAAGCGGCTTTTATATGTCCGTTTTATATGATACACCACACTAAAATAGGTATTGGAATTAATTTTTAATTTCATCGTTAAGTCATATGAGAAATCATATTCAATAAAGTATCGTTCGTCGACCGCTCACATGAAACCGTCATACAAATTGCATACAATACATTTAGGTATGCAAATATAAAAATATGCTCAAGAAATGCAAGATTTAATGAAATTAAGTATTCTAGATGATAAGCATTTCAATGCGCTGCAAACTACAGAACAAAGCTATCCTCACGCACAGAACTTTCCTTTACTTTCCTTCTCTGTTAGCGAACAAGTTTCCGAGTATAGCAACAGTTTATGTAGTGGCACATTTAATCACTACAAGTTTTCCCAAAGGAACATACGAACATGGCACGACGAGAAATTGTACAAATTTTTGACGACCTTGATAACCAACCCCTCGACGAAAACGACGTGCACGTTTTGCACTTTAGCGTCGACGGCTCCAACTATGTGATGGACGTCTCTGGAGCAAACCGCGACAAATTCCGCGCCGCAATCGCAGAGTTTATCGCCCACGCTCGTAAAGACACCACAATCCGCCGCGATCAAAGCTACAACCCACGCGATGTACGTGAATGGGCTCTTGCACGCGGCTACGACGTGGCTGTTCGCGGCAAGCTCTCACAAAAGATCATCGAAAGCTATCTTGCCGCAAACGCTTAAATCACATGCCTACCGCGCGATACGGCGCCAAAGAGAAGCATCTATATCCTAAGACAGTGCATCGTTGCACCCATATGCTTCACGACGCAACCACAAGCGCGTAGCTACTTTTCACAGGCATCTTGTGTGTCTCGTCCATGTCATAAGGAAAGCCGCTGAGAACATCTCAATTCTCAGCGGCTTGTTTCTATACCAGCTCAAAACACATGGTCTCGCTCAGCCAATCAAACCGGCTGGGGAGGACGAACAAGGCTTAGAGCACACCTTGCTCGCGCGCTGCAGCAACTGCAGAGGTACGTGAACGCACACCTAATTTGTCATAAATGTGCACAAGGTGGCTTTTGACCGTTGCTTCACTCAAGAGCAAAATCTGGCCAATATCCCGGTTGGAAGAACCAGATGCCACCAACTTCAATACTTCTAATTCACGTGGAGTCAATGAAGTACGTGGAGTACGTACGCGAGTCATCAATCGATTCGCCACAGTCGGAGACAGCGTGGAATCACCTTCGGCGGCAGAACGAACAGCGGCAATCAATTCCTCTGGTGGTGCATCTTTGAGCAAGTACCCTAATGCGCCTGCTTCAATCGCACCCAGAATATCAGCGTCAGTATCATAATTAGTGACCACCAGCACATGTGGTGGCTTCTTCATAGTCCGCTTAATTTCAGCAGTGGCATCAGCACCAGTTGCCAGGCGAGTTCCCTCCACGCCTGCACCAAAGCGAAGGTCCATTAAAATTACGTCAATGCCACCGGCTTGCGCTGCTGCGATCGCGGCTTCGGCGGTCGCTACCTCGCCAATAACCTCAATATCGTCAGCACTTTCCAGCACTGCTCGAAGCCCTAAACGGACGATCTCATGGTCGTCGGCAAGTAAAACGCGAATCATATGATAGACCTTTCGTTGGTACCTTCGTTCAGCACTATTAATGACAGTGTACGCTACGGCATCTTAGCCTAACCACGCTCGAAAGAAAACTCTGCCAAGCTTACCCCCAAGTTTGTGTAAGCGGTATGCCACCTGCCCAAACAGCTGACTCACACACCTGCCTCACATATCTGCCTCACATATCTGAGCCGCACATCGTTAAAGTCCTAGCGTGACTCCTCATGGATCGGAATCGCAACGCTCACCGCAGTTCCACGACCCGGCGCGGATTCCAACTCCACCGTGCCGCCTAACTCCGCCGCCCGCTGACGCATCGCATTGACCCCAATATGCCCTAGCCCAGCAGGACGCCCTTCCACTGCCTGCGGATCAAAACCGGCCCCATTATCCACAACGTCCAGGCGCACTTCGTCATCGGCATACGTCAATGTCACTGCGCACTTGGTGGCAGAAGCATGCTTTGCGACGTTCCCCATCGCCCCTTGACCAATGCGCAGCAGCGCAGCTTCTACTTTCATTGGCAGTTGGCGTTCATCGCCATCCACAGAAATGCTATATTCCGGTCCAATCAGATGCTCAGCAACTCGATGCAACGCACCTTCTAAGGAAGTTTTACTTAATGCGGCAGGTTGCAGCGCTGCAATCATCGCACGCGCCTCTTGTAAGTTATCGGCGGCCGTTTGGCGTGCGATACTCATATGCCGCAGCGGTGAAGTTTTTTCCTCTGTGCTCATCGAAGATTTTTCGATCTCTTGTTCTGCCACCCGCAAGAGCATTTGAATCGAGGAAAGCCCTTGGGCAAGGGTGTCGTGAATTTCATGTGCGATGCGTTGGCGTTCGGCGACAATACCAGCCGAACGCTCAGTTTCAGCCAAGAGATTGCGGGTTTCCACCAATTCCTTAATAAGGGCTTCGCGTTCGCGAGCACCGCGCCAAAGAGCTTGGAATGCCCAGTGAATACCAATAACGACCACCGCCGAAACCGTCGGTCCCATCACAGCGCCGTATGTCAGGTGGCTCTTATAGCTTAAAATCGCAATACCTGTGGCACCGAGTACTGCAATAATGCCGCGATAATCTGGCAAGATCCGCAGGTAGAGGAAAAACAGTGGGAATACTAAGTACACGCTGACCGCTAAGATCGGCAGCATAATCACCCATACGATGGTTAAGGCTGTCACCCAGACGAGTTTGAGCCCTAGTGGGTCATTCGAGCGACTCACTGACAGTGAATATGCCAGCGCGAATAGTGCGCTTAAGATCACTGCAAATACAGCTTCTTGTTGTGGCAAACGCGCAGCTCCTACCAGTGCTGCTATTAAGAGCACGACGGTGAGGATATTCATTGCGAGGCGATAGACAGCGGCACCAGGTTGAGAATCGTAGGTTAAGACATCGCCAGCGGCAATATTGCCTAAGAGTTCCAAACGATCTTGGGCTTTACTAAAAGTATCGACACTGATGTTGTGCTCGACACCATGCGTGTCAGGCTCTAGGCTGGAGTTCATGAACATGACATTACCCCGTTCACGCGCAACTGCAGCGGTTTTCGCTTGTCTGGGACTGAGTTTGTCGCTCAGCGCTTGCTCGTCGCCTACAAAACAAGCTGCACCTACCACCACCGCTCCTGCTGTTGTGGAATCAGTTGCCGCTGCTCCAGAGATTATTTTGGACAGTAATTTACCGATTGACGCAATGCCTGAAATCCCAGAAGGCCGCAATGGGTTTGTCGAGTGCCCGTATTTAGATTCCCAGTGGTTAGCGAATACCAATGGTCAGCGCATGACTGGCCAAGGTATTGACACCCGCTTTGATACCCCAGCGTGTGTGTTCTGGTCGTATCCGGAGGAACCACAGGCGACCGTGATTGTGCGCCATATGCCAACCGAACAAGCTGCCATTGATGTGGTGGACTGGGCAGCTCCAATTGACACCACCGAGCCTGTCGACGATGGCGACTGGCAAGGCGGTCGCATCGGCAACCATGAAGGCGCGCTATACGCGGTGCAAAAAGGCACTGTTGCAGTGGTCATCTTTACCAACCAGGATCAATCACTCAAAGCTGAACTGATTGGCAAAGAGGTTATTAAAAACCTCTCGCTCTAATACATCTAACACCCAAGTTCGATGCTGCGAAAACCAGCGTAGAACTTGGGTGTTTTGAAGTATCGTAGCCACAGGTGGTTATAGCCTGATACAGGCTACAGACCTAGGCGTCATGCGTCGTCAAGCAGCAACGAGTCGATTACACAGCGATGTCGTTATATGGCATGAGGCTGGAGACCCACGGGAAAATATATTCCATGAGCAGTAGGAATACTGCCACAAGAATGATGGCCACCAAAATAATTTTCACCCAGATTGGCCCTGGAAGTGCATCCCATAATAGTCCGTACATACTTTAACTTTCCTCCAATGCGCTCGGGCGATACGAGCCGTCTTTCGGATGCGATTCCACCAACATGGCGTGGACAATCATGCGCTCCGTATTCGAGAATTGCGGATGGCACGTGGTCAGTGTCATCACTGGTTCCATCTCAGGAGCTGGAGTCATATCGGCGATGCCTGGATGTGCGCCAATCGTGGAAACATCGTGCGGCAACGTAATATAGCGCCCCTGCACGTCTGCGTAATCGCCATCGGTGACTCGCGCAACTTGCTCTGGGCTCAAGCACTCTTGCGCTGCTTGACGACGCTGCTCACCATCAACTCCAATTGGTAACACCCGGTAGGTGTTCCATGCCAGCTGGGTCTCGACCACAATGGCATCACAATTCTTCAGACTGCCAAGATCATTAAACGGCGCACCCTTACCCACTCGATGGCCAGCGACGGCAAAGTTACCTGGTTGCCCTGGCAGCTGACTCTCAACATAGTGGCCCGGACCGCCGATCAAATGCGCGTCGGTCGTGCCCTCAATAATGGCGAAGCTAAAGTCAGAGCCAAAGCGCGGCACATACATGCGCGCAAATGCAGCACCAAGTTCAGTTTGTAACTTCTTGCGCGGATTCACCCGCTTGGTCGATTCCTCGTTCCACTTTTGTTCCAAGGTGTTACTGACTTCTGCCTGTATTTTAGCTGATGCTAAGTTTGTCCAATAGGCCTCATGAAATGCAAAGAGCAAGGACAACACGCCAATAGTCAGGAGCAATTCACCTAGGACAAGGGAAAAGGATAAGCGACGACGTGGCGGTTGCGGTGCTGCTACCAGCTCCGCGCGGTCGTCGTATTCGTCATCGTGTTGCTGATACTCCATTATTCTCCTGATCTGTTGCGCATACCTTCGGTGTGACACGCAAGGGTCTTTCACATTGCAACAACGGTTCTGCTCCTGAATATTCCTGTTGAGCTGCAAGACCATCAGAACACCAGAGGTAGTATGCCAAACAAAATGCAAAGTAGGACATACTGTTTTCCTTAGGCTAGTCTAGTGAAGGTGGTCAGTTACTCACAACCTGAGCATCGATCTGCTGCCAAATATTCCTTCTAGAAAGAACCACCCTACCATGCTCGAAATCTTCGTCTACCCAGTTTCTGCCGTAATGAAGTTTTGGCATATTTTCCTTCACTCATTTCTTGGCTGGGATGATTCGGTTGCATGGGGTTGGTCAATTTTAGGACTCATTGTTGTTGTACGCACCCTCATCGCTCCACTGCAATTGGCTATTTATAAATCGGGCCGCGTGACCACCATTATTCGCCCGCTGCTCGCAGAACTCAAAGACGAATATGCGGAGGCAATTGATCCGGAACTATTGCGAGAGCAAAAACAAAAAGAAAAAGCTATCAAGAAAGAGCATGGATTCAAAGCATCGGCTGGTTGTATTCCACCGCTGATTCAGGTACCTGTCTTTTTGGGCCTCTATCAGGTGCTATTACGTATGGCACGTCCTGAGGAAGGGCTGGATGCAAGTTTTCATAAGCCCATTGGCGTGCTGCAAAACGAAGACATTCATGCCTTTCTGAACGCCAAAATTGGTGATGTCGCGCTGCCGGCTTACATCGCCATGGAACCTGCCCAATTTGAGCATCTCGGTACCACGTATGAAGCAGTCCATGCCTTGAATTTTCCTCTGATTATTCTTGCAGGTCTGATAACTTCAACCAATGTGTTAATTTCGACGATCCGAAATTACTACATCATGGATCAAGAATCTCGCATGGGTGAGGTTTCTTTGCATCTGATGCTTTGGACGGTGCCAATTGTGCCGCTAGCGCTGTTACAAGCCGGCGTGATGGGACCGATCCCAACTGCAATTGTGATCTACTGGGCTGTGAACAACTTCACGACGCTGACTCAAAATTTGGCGATCTATCTGTACTTATTCCGTACCATGCCTATGCCGGAAAGCGTCAAGGCCTTTCAAACTGAAAAACGTCTTGAACGCATCGCTCGTGCAAAAACTCGACGGAAATTTCGCTGGCAAAAACGCCGTGCATGGTTCGGCTATTTGTTTATGCCATGGCAATGGTCGAAACATAAGGCACGCAGGGCCGAAGCCAAAGCGTATTTCCGTGAGTTGAAGCAGACTCGCAAAAAGGAAAAAGCGCAGCAGAAAGCGCTAGAGAAACAGCGCAGTGAAGCACGTTCAGAGGAGCGAAAACGTCAACAAGAAGAAAAAGCCGCTGCTAAATCGAATAGTCCGCAGGAGGAGCAGCCAGCAGAGAAATAGCCAGATCGCGCGCGTATTGCAGCGGCTCAATATTGCGTGTCAGACGTGCGCCCGCCAAGCCACCGTCGAGAAGCACCAGCATCTGCTTGGCTTGTCCGTGGCTTGGATAGCCATTTTTTTCGGTAAGCAACGCAGCAAGCACTTCCAGGCGCCACGCACGATGGGCAAACACTGCCTGCAAAATGCCGTGTTCTGCTTCGGTTTCCGGACACGGGTACTCCGTGGCGGCGTTTTGGAAATGGGAACCGCGAAAATTCTTGCCTGGTTCTTCGGCGATAGAAATATCAAAGAACGCCAGAATTTTTTCATCTGGGGTGGTCATGGTGGCAGTGTATTCAGCGTAAGAGGCACGCCACTTTTGATCCATTGCCTCGAGATATGCGATCACCAGGGCGTCTTTCGAGCCGTAGAGGGAATACAACGAGGCTTTTGCCACATCGGCTTCACGCAAAATGCGATCAATGCCAATGACTCGGATGCCTTCAGAAGTAAACAGATGAGTTGCGCTTTCTAAGAGGCGTTGGCGCGGGGTCGGTCGATTACGCCGTGCTGTTCGTCCGCTGCGTGCCTTCGCTGTCGCCATGCGCTTTCAACGCCCTTCTGTTTGTCACGTTATTTGTATTCGCGCCTCACGAATACAAATAAACTGTTTCCACATTCCATAATGAACAACCTAGTCTAGTTTAGCTGAGATTCTACGACAATAAAAGAAACGTGCATAGAATACCTATGCACGTCATGATGGGAATACTGGAGCTATGCTGCACTAGTTTTTATTCAAAAAGAACTTCTGGAGTATGCCCAAGAATATAACTGCTCCCAGTAGGCACGTAAAGAAGCTAAAGAACAGTCCTCCGTTTGCCACATCAAAACCAAAGAAACTTAAAAACTTCCCACCGATCAATCCACCGATGACGCCAACGATAATATTGGCCAAGATGCCTTGTTGCTCGTCGGTGTGTCGAATTTTCGACGCCACCGAGCCGGCGAGGCCACCGATGATAATCCAGCCGAAAAAATGTAGTTCAAGCATCGCTGTTTCCCTTGTCTTTCGTGATTCACGCATGCAGACGCACCCATGCGAATACAGTATTCATGATACTTTGTTCTTCACATGGGTGCGTCAAATCAAACGATTACCGTAGGCATCCGAGATGTGCCAAACGCCTTTGGGACTCTCCCAATTACCGCGCAGATCGGGTATGAATTATTTAGACGTCGGTTGGACGTACCACGACCATTGGACATGGTGCGCTTTGAAGCAAGGCACGCGAAGTGGAACCGAGCAACATACCACGGAAGCCACCTCGACCATGCGAACCGACAACGAGCAATTGGGCATCGGTGGAGGCGTCGACAAGCGCGCGAATTGGACGATCACGCGTGATGATCATCTCGACCTCAACGTCCGTGTAGCGCTGCACGAATGGTAAGAGACGTTCTTGCAACAAGGCCGTTTGTTCCTTCTCGACGACCGTCCACTCACGTTGAGCTGCAGCCAGACCGGCGAGGGAGGCTTGCACTTGCATATCCATCCATGTGTGGATGGCGAGCAATTTCGCACCGCGTGCTTGTGCTTCTGCGAACGCGAATTCGGTGGCGCGCTGAGAAATCTCAGAACCATCGACACCTACAACCACTGGGCCATATTTATTGGTTTCAGTGACATGATTATCTTCGCGCACCACAACGACCGGACAATGCGCATGCGAGACGACTGCGGCAGACACCGACCCCATGACCATGCTTGAAAGCCCCCCGAGCCCGCGCGAACCCATGACGATCATCGTGACTTCGTCACTGATTTCCAACAGCATATCAATCGGGGCACCTTCTGCAATGGTATATCCAATCTGCAGGCCAGGAGCGACTTCTTCCGCAATCACACGAGATGCTTCGATGATTTCCATCGTCTCAGCGGTCAGCTCGTCATAGAGTTCTTGCGGCGGTACCATGCCCTCTGCATAGAGGAATTGCGGCATTGAATAGGTTGAAACCAGGCGCAATGGTACGCCTCGTTTCGCTGCAGTATTCGCAGCCCAACGCACTGCATTTTTCGCAGCATCAGAACCATCGACGGCGACGACAACGACATCTTCAAAGGCCATGAGTTACCTCCAAACAGTTGGAATTACAGGGGGTACGTGCCGCTCCCGCCACCATCACACTGCGTAAAGCCTTTCGCACAATGTTCTCGTGCCTCTAGTGACGAAAATAGGCTGCTAGTGGCAAGTATCCATTTTCCTCTAGCACTTTTTAGCCTACCGTGTCGGACAAAGAAAAACAGGCGAATTACTTTGATCACACCCACACGGGGAGTATCGTGACGTTATTTCTTTGGCGAGGTAGTAGCAGCTGCCGCAGTTGTGGAGTCAGCTGCAGTTACAACGTCAACCGATGCTGCGGGTGCGTTTGCAGGGAAGAATACGCTGTAAAGAGCCTTGAAAATACCAGCAATCAGCTTGCCTACACCGGTTGAGAAAAATTCCAGAATTGGGGTAATAATCGCGTTAAAATCCATGATCACTCCTTATTTTCATCGCATACGGTCATAACTCATCGAATGAGTGCTGGCCTATACACTACCGTAAAATGCACAAAGCCACATCTTCAAAAGTTTCAGAATGAAACCAAAGCTTTGTAGGATTAAGGGAATATGACAAGTCAAAAGGCACCCGCATCCTATCCGCCGCAACGGAAAACACTGATTCCACGGCGAACGCCACCACTTCCCGTTCGCGACGGCCTCAACCCAACCCGTGCCCGCATTGACGAAACAACCGCCGGCATGAGCGCTTTCGATTTCGTATGGCTGCTGAAAACTACCCAGCGCTATGTGCATCCGGCAGATACTCAAGCGAATCTCCACGCCGAGTTCCAGGCCGGAAATGTCCGCCGCGGGTTAGCACCACAGGACCAGCGTTTAGATCCGACGAGTATCCTCAAGCTTGGCGACGACGTGTGGTTTTATCGCATGCCGGCTGAAGAAGTTGAGGTGCCCTACACTTGGAGCGTTGTGCATGAGGATGATGACCTCTTGGTCGTCGATAAGCCGCCATTTATGGCGACTATGCCGCGTGGACGACATATTACTCAAACTTTGACAGTGCAGCTGAGGCGAGCGACTGGCATTGCTGAGCTTTCGCCAGCACACAGGTTGGATCGATTGACCGCTGGGGTGTTATTGCTGACCAAGCGCGCGGCGATACGAGGAGCGTACCAAGAACTGTTTGCACAACGACTTGCAGAAAAGACATATGAGGCGATTGCCGACCAGTCAGCGATTGCGCCAGGGACGCAGTGGCAGTCGCGACTTGAGAAAATTGCAGGCCAAGTGCAAGGTGAGATTTTAGAAGGTGAACCGAATGCACATACGACAGTTGTTGATGTGCAGGCGTGTACACCAGAAGAAATGTCCTTATTAAAGAAATTGCACGGGGATATTCCACCGCAGAGTCACTATATTTTGCAGCCTCATACCGGGAAAACGCATCAGTTGCGATTACATATGTGGAGTGCAGGGATCCCGATTTTGGGTGATCCGGCTTATCCGACAGTATTGCCCGAGCAATATGAGGACTTTACGACGCCCATGCACCTGATTGCTCGGAAGCTATCGTTTGTCGATCCACTTAGTGGGCAGCCTCGAGAGTTTCAAAGTACGCGCACTATTGCGTCGTACAGCATGATCGAGACTGCAGAATAGTGTTTCCGTACATGCAAATTTGGGCGGCAATGTTACTGTGGGCATGTCGTCTTGGGTGGACATGCCCACGCTATGCAATGTGAATGCTAGAGGCCTGGAAGACCGACAACTTCGGTCAGTTTGAACCCAAGGCGCTTCACAAGCGTGTTGTTAATAATTCCAGCGATGATGAAGAACACAACACCTATGATGCTCACTGTATGTTCAAATGCAGATATCAATGAGCTTTGCTGCAAGCTATTGCCGACAACCGAAGCTGCATCAGCTGGAACGACTGAGCTAGCTACCAACGCCGTTCCAAAAACAACCAGTGCGTTGCGGATGCGGCTCAATGAAGTGTGATCAGTGTGCTGTGACATGTGAGATATTCCTAACGTTGTTTGTGCGCAGAAAAACACGCTTAATATACAAAATCTAAAGATTAGGGAGTCCAACGAACTCGCTCGATTTGAAGCCAAGGCGCTTCACGAGCGTGTTGTTAATAATTCCTACAATCACGAAAAATACTACAGCAATAATGCCGACTATGTGTTCAATGACAGATACCAATGAGCTTTGTTGCAAGCTGTTGCTCACGACGGCAGCGGCTTCAGCTGGAACTACGGTGCTGGCTGCAAAAACCGTTGCAAGAGCAACAAGTATATTACGGGTGCGATTGAATGAAGCGCGATTTGCGTGCGATTGCATGTAAGAAGTTCCTAACGTTGTGTGTGCCGAGAAAAAACTAGCTTAAGTACCAAAGTCTAAAGGCTTGGGAGTCCGACGACTTCAGTCAACTTAAAGCCGAGACGCCGCACGAGTGTGTTGTTAATAATGCCTGCGATTATAAACAAAAATACACCAATAGCAGTCAATGCATTGCCTAGTGCGGACACGACCGAACCTTGTTGCAAGCTGTTGGTGACAACAGTAGATGCTTCGGCTGGTACTGCGGTACTAACCGCCAATACGGTAGCAATGATTACAGTTGTGGAAAGCATACGGTTCGATACTGTTTGATTTGTATGTTGAGACATGTGTGTTCCTTATTTTGTCACAAGTAGGCCGATATTTGCGTGACTGTGCCATTTTTGTAGCATTATCACTACTAGTTGTAAAGAAGCTTAAGCCAAGTTCAATAGCAATGCACGCTCTGCCATATGTATCGACACCTTAATACATAGTGTTACTGATGTATAAGGGGTGAGTAGCAACATAAGCATGGAAAAACAGGCTTGCAATAATCGTTTCAGATTACTACAAGCCTGTTATTCATAATTGTTAAGTTTTAGGTCGGCGGTGTCTTACTCTCCCACAAACTCCCGTTTGCAGTACCATCAGCGCAATTAGGCTTAGCTTCCGGGTTCGGAATGGGACCGGGCGTACCCCCAATGCTATAACCACCGAC
>NZ_JANUXR010000013.1 GCF_024834075.1 Corynebacterium sp. HS2168-gen11 | reverse complement strand
TGAAAACTGGTGATTATTCGTCCCGCTTGTTTTCCTCTCGCCAATCTCTCTTTCGAGGGGCGCTGTCGGTCGCGGCGACTCACATAAAGTTACACACCTTTGCACAACTACACAAATCCGCAGGTAAACAGCTTAAATTTGAATGTTATCTGTTGGCCTAATTCAACTTCCTCAGCTGAAAGACGTGTGCATGGCGCACAATGATCGGTGTGAGCCACCACCACAATCCAATGATGCATACCGGCAATACAAACATTTGCACGATGAATTCGTATGGCTGATCTTCTACAGACACATAGGACAACAACACTGCCGGACTAATAACCAGCACACTGATCACTGCATAAAGTGGACGGAGGTGGAAAAGTGTGAAGATTAATGGCGCTACAAGCGGCACCAAACCCAGTAGTTCCATTTGCGCTGTGTTCCAGGTTGCTGGTATTTCAACATTCGAGATCTGCAAAAAGTTCAGGCCAATCACACAACAAAGACCTACGATAATTGCACTCCAATATTCACCATGAAGTATGCGTGATGCGTATTCGCGCCGCGAGTATCCAAACGTCAGCCACGTACGCAACTCAGTGTCAGAGCTACGATCACTGAGAATAATGACGACAAGGATGCTAAATACTGGTGAATGCTCGCTTATCCATGCGACCGTCTGGTTCAGCAGCTGCGATCCAGTGAGCAATGCTAAGGCCACTGCAAGCAGCACTACTGCAACAATCCCAGACAACATGCGATTGCTGATCTTCTTGGAAACCTTCAACGAGTCGCGTCGTAAAGCAGCTGTATTTGAGTCAGCTTCGTCGAGAGATTTGGAAATATCGTGGCTAAAGTCGGTTGGAACTTCCGCAATACCTGCAATCGCGATGAGGACATAAATAACTGTGCCAATTGCTATGGTCAGCCATGTATCAAAGGTCGGATCTGTCCATATAAGGGCTGCAAGCTGCGCGCCGACGACGAGCAACAGTGCCATCGCATATTTCCACGCAAGCACTCGGTAAGCCATACGAGTTTGAATAGCGTACGCACGCCAAAGTTCAGGAGTCGACCCGAGGCTGTAGTAAAAGAAGCCTCCTAAAATTAAGTAGAGAATTGCCGTATTGAGCACCTCTCGAATACCCCATTGCCCCAAAATGGAATCATTCAGGACAACAAGCAGCGTGCTGCCGGCGATCAATCCGCAGAGCAATAAAGGTTGCCACCAGTGCAGTGTCATGCGGAAGCACGTGGCAAATCGAAGTGGTGCAGTTGATTGCGTGGTCATCAGTTGCGCTCCATATACAGTTTCACAATGTCTTCGATCGGTGTCTGCGCGATTGTGAGATTGCAGGCCCGAGCATGCGTCATGAAGGCCTGGGCACTATCGGCACACTCGTGCATATCGACAATAAAGTTGCAATAACCAGCCTGTTCTTGAGTATGACGGGCACGGAATTGCACTTGCTCGGATAATTTATTGACTGCCGCTGCGGTACCGGTCAGGGTAAAGAAGCGGTCTTCAAGTTGCGCGATTTCGCTGTTCAGCATCACTTTTCCACCACTTAACAGGGTAAGTGCGTCCAGACTATTTTCAGCTTCCGTGATGTGGTGCGTGGAAAGTACAAACGTTCGCTCACCCGTATTGTGCTCACGCAACAGTGCAAAGAATTGCTCCCGTACAGAGAGGTCAAAGCCGAGGTACGGCTCGTCGAAAAGCACAAGCTCGCTTTGCGACGCCAAGGCCAATACCACACCCACCGCAGAACGCTGACCGCGGGAGAGCGTTTTGTAACTTTTGCCGTGGGGGAGTCGCAGTCGGGTAATTACGTCTTCGGCAATGGCTTCATCCCAGTTTGGCCAGCGCATTTTGCCAATATTTAAGATTTTTTGCAGCGTCCATTGCTCAGGGAGTGGCACATCAATGCCCATAAAGACCACACGGTCGAGCACCTCTTGATTATCGAAAGGGTCATGGCCAAACACTTTGGCGCTGCCTTGATAATTCAACTGACCAGCTAACACGCGCATAAGCGTGGTTTTACCTTCGCCATTTGCTCCGATCAGACCATGAATCATGCCAGGCTGCAGTGTAAGGTTCAGGCCTTGGAAGATCTGCTGTTTGCCATAATGCGTACGGAGATTGTCAAGGGCAATGATTGGTTGCTGCATTATTGGTCCTTTTCGTGATAGAGTCCACGGCTTTCAGCCACCCGGTCAAGCAATTCGTGCAGGTGGGCGCGGCTGAACTCGAGTTTGACGGCTTCGTCAATAAGCGGGGCGAGGTAATCCGCCGCAAAGCTTTCTTGGCGACGCTGCACAATAATTTCTCGAGCAAGTGGAGTCACAAACATGCCCAGGCCGCGTCGTTTTTCCACGATATTTGCTTCATGGAGTAAGGCCAGGCCCTTACGAGCGGTGGCGGGATTGATGGAGTGGAAGGCAGCAAGTTCGTTCGTGCTTGGTACCTGGTCGCCGGGCTTGAGGGAATAATCCATGATGGAATCTTCGATAAGCGCTGCGATTTGGCGATACAGCGGAGCGGCTTGTTCGTCCACGTCTCAATCTCCTGGGCGCGTTAGTTGGTTACTTATGCAACTAACCATAGCACCTACGAGAAGGTTGTCAAGGATTATAGGCGACCATTTTCTTTTCTTTACCTCGCATATTCGGTGTGGAAAATGGTATTTAAGCAGGGACTTTGAAAACTGCATCGACTTGATGCCATAAATAAGGCAAACTAGGAAGAAATATATTTACGCAATAAACTTTAGAACTGAAAGATATCCAACCTGCCATGCTCGAACGCACACATATTTTTGTCGATACTTCTTATTTACTTGCAAGCTTTTATAACTCGTGGGAAACCGGTGCGCGAGCACAGTTAGAAATTGATTTACCCGAGGTTGTGCGCGTCTTAGGTACGATGGTGCAGCAGCAGCTTAATCAGCCGGTGTATCGACAATTTTGGTATGACGGCATTCCTGAAACTGGCCCACATCGTTACCAGCGAGCGCTGCGTACCTGTGATGGCGTGCAACTTCGCGCTGGTCAATTGATTGAATGGGGCGATCGTCGCACGCAAAAAGCCGTGGATACGCGTCTGGTTGCGGACATGGTATTAACCGCAGTTCGTCGGGAAGTTACTGACATTGTTTTGGTATCCGGCGATGCCGATATGATCCCTGGCGTCCAAGAGGCGGTCAATCATGGCATTCGTGTGCACCTCTATGGTTTCAGCTGGGATTCCACCAGTTCTGCGCTGCGTCATGCTTGTGATTCGACGGTAATTTTGGATCCGCGCATGGACTTTGAAGATTGTATGCAGCTGCAGGTACTCGAAGGGCCACTGCCACCGCGCATCCATATCGATGACGATAATGTTTGTGACGAGGATGTCACCAGCGCAGCGCAAGCCGCCGACGCGAGCCTTTGCGACGAAGCCAGTGATGAATCACGTGGAGCAATTAAACTTGATCAGCGGCATTTGCCAAGCGGTGATTTCCGAGCAGCTGATGAACCAAGTGATGCCGAAATTGAGAATCGAGCTTCCGGTTCTGGTACTGAAGAAGCTCTCGAATCTTCGATTGTTTCAGTACAAGAACAGCCGCATCCAGCACGAACCACTGCTGATTATGCAACCGAGCCAGCACAGCGCAGTAGTGAACAACACCGCGTGATTGCCAATGCGGCGCAGCAGTATCAACCACAGGCTGCAAGCCCTGCTACGGTGGCTCAAGCACAGCCAGAATTGCGCACTTCAACACCAGCAAATCGCGACGAACCATTGATTGTTCCAGAAGTGCGGCCCACTGCAGATCAATGTGAGTGTGCCAAACCGATTCGTTCTATTACAGTCACGAGCACTTCAGTTGCACACGTGACAGAAGCTGGCCGCTCGGTCTCGGTGAAAGAACATATTGAATATTCCTCCACTGACACAGTTCCAGTAGAAACAGCCGGTAGTGCTGCCGCAACAGTTGTGGAATCAGATAACCACGCACCAACGCCGGCATCGCAGCCAACCGTGGCATATCCTGCAGCAACACCATGTTCTCAGAGTTCTACGCCATCGACCACGAAACATCATGCGGAAGTGACTGCCGTACCAACATCGCCTACTCCTGCAGTGGAAGCAGCAACTGTTGAGACCGCTACTGTTGAGGCCACGGATGCATCAGCGTCTGCTGAGGCTAAGCATGAGTCAGTTTCCGCTGAATCCACGGCTGAGGCTACGGATGAATCGGTATCTGCAGCAGCTGCCACCTCTGCAGATGCGAAGCCAAGTACGCCGTCGCCAGCGGATATTTCCGCAAAACGACCAGCACCGAATCCTTCGATGATGGCACCGCGACGGAAGCTTCGCTCTCGCTATGTGCCACTTCCACATGAAGTCTGGACCTCTGCAGGTGCGCTTACCCCATTTGATGTGGGTCAGCAATATGCAATTTGGTGGTATGAGAACGCCGCAACTTCAGAGCAACGCGATTCTGCTCATCTGCTGTCCGGAGGCGGTTTACCACCAGAAATTGATCGTCCACTGCTGCAGTTTGCATGCGAGACGCTGCACGAATACACCTTGACGGAGGTACAACGCGTGAATCTTCGTGATGGTTTCCACTCTGGTATTCGTGGCGTGCTGTTGCACAATTCTTAAAGACCCGGCGCGCGGGTGAGCGATACGCAGGCGGTGCGCACTTGGGCAGTGCGGTACAGTGTGCAGCCCTGCGCGCGTATCCAGCGCGTTTGAGCAGCCTCGCACGCGGCTCAACGGTGTTGGAGCTCGCACCACGCCATGCAAGCTAAGTCTTACCCGTAGCTCTCTCCGTTGTTTGTGGTGTTTCCTCTCCACGCAACACTGGCGAGACACCACCGATATGCGACAAGGATGAAGGCACTGGAGAGCGTCGTCAAGCTTCGGGGAAACAAGAAAACGCCTCGGTCAGTTGTTGTGACCAAGGCGTTTTGCAGGAAAGGAATTAAGCTTCGTTGTTCTGCTGTGCTTCTGCGATCTGGCGGCGAACGTCGTCCATGTCCAGCGCGCGAACCTGGCTGATGAGGTCCTCAAGTGCTGCGGCCGGAAGTGCGCCGGCCTCACGGTAAACCAAAACGCCATCGCGGAAAACCATCAACGTTGGGATCGACATGATCTGCAGTGCAGCAGCCAGACCCTGGTTCTCCTCGGTGTTCAGCTTCGCGAAGGTCAGGTCTTCGTGCTGCTCTGCTGCCTTTTCGTAAATTGGCAGGAAGGAACGGCAAGGACCACACCAGGTAGCCCAGCAGTCCACTAATGTAATGCCTTCAGCCTCGACGGTTGCCTGGAAAGTATCTTCGGTAACATTTACCAATGCCATAGTTCTATCTCCTTTGTTGTGAGTGAATAGTCATACATCTCTTAATAAGAAATAATGCTCTTAACTGTATAACAACTTCGCGCAAGAATTATTCCCACACTGTTGTTTTCGCACTTTTTGTTTAGAATTGAGCGCAAGTACTCCACGCATCGAACCGTTATTATTTGAAAGGAAACCCCATGACAAAAACTTATTATGTAGCTGGTATGACCTGTCAGCACTGCGTTGCTTCTGTCACCGAAGAACTCAATGAGTTGCCTGGAACGCAAGGCGTGGAGGTAGATTTAGCCACCGGTCGCGTCACGGTTACCGGTGGGGACTTCACCGATGCACAGATCGAAGCCGCCATTGTGGAGGCAGGTTTTAGCCTGGCTTCTGAGCAGTCATAATCGTGTGCCTCCAACTGTGATGATCTCCCCTATGTGTTCGTGCAACACTTGGGGAGTTTTTCGCATCTGCCCCACCTCACCCCTATCAGTGGCTAGTTTCTGAAGTGGCGCTTAAGGCGCGATCGGGGTCGTCGAGCGCTTCGGTATCGGGGTCGTCGAGCTCGGCCGTGCACGAGCCTCCTGCCTCTCCAGCCCAGCGCACACAGCTTTGCGACGCAACTTCAGGCTGCAACCACCAACGAAAGGAACATACCATGTCTACCAATCTCTCGTTTTCCGAGATCGACTTTGGTATCACCGGCATGACTTGCACTTCGTGTTCAGGACGTGTGCAACGCAAGCTCAACAAACTCGAAGGTGTGGAAGCAACCGTTAATTTCGCAACTGAAACTGCCACTGTTCACTACGATCCGACACGTATTGATCCCCCACGTCTGCTGCAAGTCATTCGCGATGCCGGCTACGACGGTTTTGCCCTTCAACCAGCAACGCACACAACCGCCGAGGATGATCTCAACCCAGATGCACCCGCAACAAGTGCAACAGAACAGCTATTAACCAACACCGCAGCGGATGCACATCATCCTTCTCAGCGCACTGACCAGGCTCGCGAACGCCACGCTGAAGACTTACGCAAGCGTCTCATTATTTCCACCGTGTTATCGCTTCCAGTACTGGCAATGTCGATGATCCCTGCTCTGCAGTTTGATAATTGGCAATGGCTCAGCTTCGCCCTAGTTGGACCAGTGTTTTTCTACGGCGGTAAACCGTTTCATACCGCTGCAGTCTCCAACCTGCGCCACGGGGCTTTTACGATGGATACCTTGGTATCATTAGGAACTTTTGCAGCCTACGCATGGAGTACTTGGGCGCTCTTTTTCGGTACAGCAGGTGCAAACTCCTGGCGCATGAGCATGAGCTTCACAGGCCATGCGCATCACAGCGGCGATCATATTTATTTGGAATCCACTGCAATGGTGGTGGTGTTCTTGCTGTTGGGACGTTGGTTTGAAACGCGCGCCAAAGGACGCAGTTCCCAGGCGTTGCGTGCCTTATTGGATCTACACGCGAAAACTGCGATCGTCATTCGTGACGATGTTGAGGTCGAAGTTCCGCTTGCTGCGGTAAGCATTGGTGATCGCTGTGTGGTTCGTCCCGGCGCGAAGATTCCAACTGATGGTGTGATTCTGGCAGGGCATTCTGCTCTCGACGAATCAATGCTGACAGGTGAATCCTTGCCAGTTGATAAAACCGTTGGCGATGCTGTCTATGGTGCCACGATGAATACCGTTGGCCGGCTCATTATTGAGGCAAAAAAAGTTGGCTCCCAAACGGTGCTTGCCCAGCTGACCAAACTTGTCACTGATGCCCAAGCACAAAAAGCACCAGTGCAAAAACTAGCTGATGCAATTGCGCAGGTCTTTGTTCCTATTGTGATGGCGATTTCCTTGCTTACACTGCTTGGGCATGTGTATGTGCTTGGCAGTAGCATCACCGACGCGTTTACCGCAGCAGTGGCAGTGTTAATCATTGCATGTCCATGTGCATTGGGATTAGCGACTCCTACAGCGTTGCTAGTGGGTAGCGGTCGCGGGTCTCAGGTTGGTTTGCTGCTCAAGGGTCCAAACGTGCTTGAACAGACCCGAAAGATCAGCACCATTGTGCTTGATAAAACTGGCACCTTAACTCAAGCCAATATGAATGTTGCTCGGATCTATGCTCCTGATAATAATCCACAAGAGGTGCTGTACCTGGCAGCGTGTGTAGAAGCGGCCTCTGAGCATCCTGTGGCACGCGCGATTGTGACGCATTATCACGACATCGAAACTCGACCACTTGCCCCAGCGCAAGAGTTTTCCAGCACACCTGGCACCAACGTGACAGGTGTGGTTGATAACCTTCGCATCCAGGTGGGCAAGCTTCCTGACGCTAGCCTTGAATCTCAACAAGGTCAAACGATCGCGGCGGCAATATCACAAGCTGAGCAGGAACTGGGTGCGACTGCTGTTGCGGTCTTGTGTGATGAGCGTCCGATTGGCATGATCGCGGTGACTGATCAGCCTCGCGAACATGCAGCGCAAGCCGTCGCAAAGCTGCAAGCGCTGGGCTTACGGCCGTTGCTGGTCACTGGTGATAATCAGTATGCAGCACAAGCGGTGGCGCGAGAGGTCGGAATTGCTACCGAGTCGATCAGAGCTGGGGTGTTGCCGGCACAGAAGGCAGCAGTGATTGCCCAACTGCAGGAGGCAGGCGAGACTGTGGCGATGGTTGGTGATGGTGTCAATGATGCCGCCGCGTTGGCACAGGCTGATTTGGGTATTGCGATGGGTGCCGGCACGGATATTGCAATTGAGGCAAGTGATATTACGGTGATGCACTCGAATCCACTCGGAATTGTTGATGCGATTCGCCTGTCGCGTTCAACCTTGCGGACCATTCAGCTGAACCTATTTTGGGCGTTTGCCTATAACGTGGTGCTGATTCCGGTCGCCGCAGTTGGATTGCTCAATCCTATGATTGCCGGTGCCGCGATGGCGTTTTCATCGGTGTTCGTGGTGTCGAACTCCCTGCGTTTACGCAAGTTTTCACCAACTCTCGCATCTGCGTAACCTGATGCGTCGCAATGTGCGAGTGCTTGGCGGTGGCAGCAGCTTACGTGTCTCGTCATCGCCGCTACTTTGCGACGCTTACCGGCTAGCACGTTATCCGTATCGCGTAGGCAGACGGATGCTATGAAGCGAGGTGCGAGCTGCAAGCGTGGACCTTCACCACATCGTCGCCATGCCACCGCCTACCACGACTACAGCGCGCGGCCCATATCTTTAAATCGCGAGAAGTGCAGCTGATTACTCACCGTAATTGTGCCCAATGGTCCACCACGGTGCTTCGCCAAGATAATATCTGCTTCACCAGCACGCTCGGTTTCTTCACCTTGAGAGTCTGGACGGTAAATCAGCATAACCATATCGGCGTCTTGCTCCAAGGAACCAGATTCACGAAGGTCTGCAACCTGTGGTCGCTTATCGGTACGAGATTCTGGACCACGGTTCAGCTGCGAGATAGCAATTAATGGTACGTCGAGCTCTTTTGCCAGCAGTTTCATGTTACGAGAGAACTCCGAGACTTCCTGCTGACGTGATTCCGTGCGTCGCCCCGAGCTCATCAGCTGCAGGTAGTCGACAACAATAAGTTGAATATCGTGCTGTTGTTTGAGTTTGCGCGCCTTCGAGCGAATCTCCATCATGGTGAGATTCGCAGAATCGTCGATAAATAGTGGCACGTTTTCAAGTTGGCCAACTCTGTTCGCAAGCTTCACCCAGTCATCGTCGGTCAGGCGTCCTGCGCGCATATCCGCAAGTTTAATTTCAGTTTCAGCCGATAACATACGCATGACGATCTCACTTTTGGACATTTCCAGCGAGAAAATCACTGCAGCTTTATTTTCTCGGACCGTACAGTGTCGCACGAAGTCCAAGGCCAGCGTCGATTTACCCACACCAGGACGTGCTGCGATAATAATCATCTGGCCACCATGCAAGCCGTTGGTGTAGTAATCCAGATCATGAAAACCAGTCGGCACACCACGCGCAAGACCACCATTTTCCGCAATAGCGTCAATCTCATCCATCGTCGGCTGCAAAATATCAGCTAACGCTGCATAATCTTGACCCTTATTGGTCTGAGAAATACTAAACACCGACTGCTGCGCCATATCGATGATAGTTTCAAGCATCGCCTGCTCGGTGCCCTCATACCCGAGCTGCACAATCTTCGTGCCAGCTTCCACAAGACGACGCAACACACTTTTTTCCGCGACAATTTCGGCATAGTATTTCGCATTTGCCGCTGTTGGCACCGAGGAAATCAAGGTGTGCAAATAGGTAGGTCCACCCACGCGCTCAAGATCATTATTACGATCCAGCTGCGCTGAAACAATCACCGGATCAATCTCTTTATTATCGGCAAACAGATCAATAATGGCCGAATAAATCAGCTGGTGGTGGATATGATAGAAATCTTCAGGTGCTAAGAGCTCAATTACATCAATCACGAGATGCGGACTCAACAACAGTGCACCAAGCACGCCTTTTTCCGCGTCGCTATCGTGCGGCGGTTGACGATAGTCCAATCCAGCTGGTCGTTGACCAGTATGCTGCTGCCCGCCACGATTCCATCCACTCTTGGCGCTCTTGGCACCTACAGGTGGCAGATCGTCGTCTGCAGGCGGCTCAGGGATCGGAAGACTCGAAAGGTCGAAATCGTCAAATGCAGGCGCTGGCACAGCTGTTCCCTGCACAGGCGGTAGCGCTGGCGTGAGATCATCGTCACTATCGGCGAAGCTGGCAGCTTCATAGGAATCAGACATCTTCGTTATTCTCCTTGTTACCTGCGAGTTCAGCAGCTTCGTACGATTTCGGTGCGCAGCTGTATATGTGATCGTTGCATAGCTACCATACTTGAGGTCGTAAGCGTTTTCCACCGAAATTCATGTTTATTACCAATTTTCTTACTACGATGTGTCGCGGCATCTCCTATGCGTGTGTACTGCCCTGTTACGCGTATGCTTTTCGACGCTTCGACGGTGGGCCTGACGGTGCAGAGTTTGCATGCGCATTGATAAGCACAGCCACTCAAATTTTAGTGATGCACAGCATAGTTTGGGAAAGTTATCCACAGGGCTTGTGGAAAACTGTGGAATTTGAACGCACAAGTGGCGGAAAGTTGTGAGTAACTTGTGGAATTTTTGGGTATAACTTTTATAAGTTTCGTAAACATGCAGGTCAGAAGGCTGAGTAGGCTGTGGATTATTGTGAAAAACAGTGGAAAACTTGTCCTACCACGATGTTTGACAACGCGGATTTTTCATGATTCTGACTCATTTTTCGCTTTATTGCCGTGAACTGCACAAAGTTATCCACAGGTTGCTACAACAGTTTCCTATAACTATCTCAAACGGAAAAAGTCTTGTGGAATTTCACAAAATTAAGCGCCAAAATCTGTGCAGTTTTCAACATTTTTGTGTATGCCCATCCATAACTCCAGCAATTGTGTTGCTGCAATTTGGCATATAAAAAACGAGGCCTCCTCCTCTTCAAAAATTGAACGGTGGAAACCTCGTTTTATGCTGTTGTCGTTGGGCTACAGGTGTAGCCGTCGTTGCTTGCTGTTCACCTAAAAATTAGGCAGCAACGACCTCGAAGTTAACTGTAGCTACAATCGTAGAATGCAGCTTCACGTCTACTTTGTATGCACCGGTGGACTTTACCAAGCCCTTTGGCAATACGATGGAACGCTTATCCAAGTTAGGGCCACCAGCTGCCTTCACAGCCGCAGCAATATCTTCAGCCGAAACCGAACCGAAGATCTTACCCTTCTCAGAGGTGCGCACAGCAACGGAAACACCCTCAAGTGCTGCCAACTGTGCCTTTACTTCGTGAGCGTGGTCGAGGTCGCGAATCGCGCGAGCCTCTTGGGCACGTTTAATGCCCTCAATCTGCTTCTCAGCACCGCGGGTAGCTACAATAGCCAAGCCGCGAGGAAGCAGTAAGTTACGTCCGTAGCCGTCCTTAACCTCAACAATGTCACCAGGGACACCGAGGTTTTCAACAGCGGCGGTGAGGATCAGCTTCATGATCCCTGCCTTTCGTGGTTGTACTATTAGAAGTGCTCGTTGAGCGATCCTCTAATAAAAGATTGAATATCTGTGCTTAGGTTTTCTTTTCGTAAGGCGTGAGTGCCAATATTGGCAAAGAACACACGTTCTCACTGATGAAGGTTAGAACGGAGGTTCTGTATCTCCGCCACCGAATCCACCAACGGTTGGTGCGCTACCCCATGGATCATTGACAGGAGCCGAATCTTGGCCGCCTGCGTGTCCACCTTGGTTTGCGCCACGGTTAAAACCGCCACCGAAACTTCCACCAGCGTTACCACTTGGTGAACCGCCTGCATAGCCGCCTTCACGAGGAGTGCGGTTCACAGTTGCGGTTGCATAGCGTAAAGATGGGCCGACCTCGTCGACCTCAAGCTCCATCACTGTTCGCTTTTCGCCCTCACGGGTTTCGTAGGAACGTTGACGTAAACGGCCAGTCACGATCACTCGCATACCCTTTGTCAGGGAACTCGCGACGTTCTCGGCAGCTTGACGCCAAATGTTGCAGCTTAAAAACATAGCTTCACCATCTACCCACTGGCCTGATTGTGCATCATAGCGTCGTGGTGTAGAAGCGACTCGGAAGGTCGCTACAGCCGCACCCGTTGGGGTAAAGCGTAGCTCTGGATCAGCAACAACGTTGCCAACCACTGTGATATTGACGTCTCCCTGTGCCATGGTGATTACCTTTCATTTCTGCGCGGGATAATAACGGTGAAGTCTTAAAGATGAATTCGTCACGCGTGATATCAAGGATAAGCTTCGATAAGTGTGAAATGCTGCTGCGATGTTCATAGCCTTCGCGTATTCCTACGCTGCCGGTACAGACACCGAGCAAAACTTCTTACTTATCGCCGCGAACAACCTTGGTACGCAGAACACCATCGTTCAGATTCAGGACACGGTCGAGCTCCTGAACGGTAGCGGACTCACAAGTCAGGTTTACGAGTGCATAAATGCCTTCGTCCTTCTTTGCGATTGGGTAGGCCAAGCGGCGCTTACCCCAGATGTCAACCTTATCCACGGTGCCGTTTTCCTTGCGAACGATCTCAAGGAACTTGTCTAGGGACGGGGCAACGGTGCGTTCATCCTGGGTAGGATCCAGAATGATCATAACTTCGTAGTGACGCACGGACCTCATCACCTCCTATGGTCTTGTAATTTGAATGTTTTCGGCCGCATCCGGTTGGATGTGGCAGGAGGGTCTTGTTGCGTCAGCAACCTCACAAAGATACCCCATCTCCTGCAAAAAGTCGATTCTTTTGCCCCTTGGTGTGTCGTACTCCACCAAATTACATCACTGTAAGTTCTGAATCACGAGGGCAACTTTGGATCTTGGCGCGCAAACACTGTCACTATTTTCGAGCATGCACCCTTATTGTCTAGTGCCTTGCTTGCATATCTACGCAATAGGTTTTAAGAAGCACACGCAAACAACATTGACGAACGCGATTGCATCTTTTTATTGCTTCTATACTCGCTTTCAACTGCGGAAATGCTGACACTGCGACTCTTACCGACAGCGTTGATCGCCGCTATACGAGAGTTCACTCGACTGTACCCGGCGCGGTACCACCGCACTTAAAGAGCGTCGCTGCCACTCGCACTACTCTCAAACAACATCGCTGCCAAATAACCCCGCGTTCAAATGTCACACCAGCAGCGCATAGGAACTACCGGCTGCAAAGGAAATCACACGTTACGTCGCAGATACGACGACCGCTAGCGTCACTGGAATGACAGTAATAAATACGATCGCGATACTAAACAGTGTCCAGACAAGGCGACGATCTTTTTCCAACATAAAGGCCGCAAACGAACCACCGAAAAGTAAAAAGCCAATACCGACACTCAGCATTGTTGCAAGAACTGCAGGGGTCATCGTTTGTCCTTCCATCACATGTGCGTTAGGCATATTCTAAACCAGCTGCCATCATGCGCGCACTGTATGCAGGTCATGCAAGCCTCCACATCTGCCCACGCACGCGCCACCGTATGCCCACGCACACGCACGCACCATTGCGTACCGCCACTTGCCCACTCCAGCATGTTTCACCATCGCAAAACGCATCGCTGATGCATCTCACTACCAGAGATTTCTCACTGTTCCCGTCCAGCATTACCGGTGGCGGCGTCGTCAAGCGCGTATACACAAAGCACCCACACAAGAATTGTCTGGGTGCTCATGGCAGTGCTGTTATTGGAATTGGTTGAAGAACTCCTCGACAGCATCACCAATTGTTTGTGGTGCTTCTGGCACAGGTGCTGGAGCTGGCACAGGTGCCGGAGCTCCTTCTTCTGGCACAGGGACGACTGGATCTATCACGTCTTCGGTTGTGCCTTGGTCTGGTGTGGTTCCTACGTTTGGTGCGTAATACACATACGGGTTATATACAGTTGCAGCATGCGGTAATGTGCGTACTTCTGGGAAGTCTTTCACTTCTTGGCCCGCCAGGCTGCGATCCATTATGTTCTTCCACAATGTTGACGGCAGGCCGGAGCCGTAAATGGAGGCGCCTTCAGCTGTCAATAATGGAGACGAGTCATCCGTGCCAACCCATACTGCGGTTGCCAGCTGTGGAGTTGCACCGATCATCCAGGCATCTTTATTCAGGCCAGAATCGCCAAGCTGCTGCGTACCAGTCTTGGCTGCCGATTGGCGACCTTCGGCAAGAATGTTGTTGTTCGACCAGGCTGCGATCGGGTACATGGCCTTGAGCGTATTGGCGGCAACAACTTCTGCAACCCGTCGCTGACCTGGATCTTGTGCGTGGGTGTAGAGGACTTCGCCTTCAGCGGTTTCGACTTTTTCCACGAAATACGCCTCATGCCACACACCTTGGTTTGCCAAGGTTGCCAGCGCATGCGCCATATCAATTGGACGGGAAAGATACTGACCCAGCACCACACCTTCATATGGCGCTCCGCCGTTTTCCGAGAGCGTGTGTTCAGTTCCAGGAATAGACTTTGCGACGCCAAGGGCATGCGCCATATCCGCGACATCTTGCGTGGTATTTTCCAGATGTTCCATCTCCAGTCGTAAGAACGGCGTGTTCAAAGAACGCTTCAAAGATTCTGCAATGGTACATCCACCGCAGTCACCTGCGTCAACGATCGCATCATTCGACAGTTTGTACGCGCTATCGGAAATATAGGTATCCGGAGAAATGCCTTGCTGCAATGCCGCTGCATAGCCGAAAATCTTGAATGTCGATCCAGTTTGATAACCAGCATTGGCGTAGTCCCAACCATTAGGATCATGACCGCCAAAATAGCCGCGAATCGCACCCGTTGCTGGATCGACCGAGACCGCCGCAGTGCGCAGGTTTTCAGGCTGATTTGCCATCTTCTCGTTAATCACAGCCACCATTTCGCGCTGCACTTGCGGATCAATCGTGGTGGTAATACTTAAGCCCAACGTCTCAACATCTTGTTCCGTAATACCTTTTTCAGCCAGCTCCTCAATCACTCGCTGCTTAATCAAGCCGTTGGTACCTTCAGCTTCCGAATACCCACGGTTCAAAGCAGGGTCAATGGTTTCTGGATACACCATTTGCTGACGTTCTTCCGCACTCAACCAGCCTTCTTCGACCATGCCGTCGAGCACATATCCCCAGCGTTGTTGAGATTCTTCCGGATTAATCCAAGGGTCAAGCTCACTTGGACGCTGAATAGCAGCCGCTAACACTGCAGATTGTGCCGCGTTAAGGTCCTTGGCACCAACACCAAAATAGGCATGTGCTGCTGCGTCGATACCATAGGCACTGCGTCCAAAGTAAATGGTGTTCAAATACGCCTCTAGCACCTGCTCCTTGGACCATTCACGCGCCATCTTGACCGAGTACACCAATTCGCGTGCTTTGCGCTTATAGGAATAGTCATTACCAACCACCATGTTCTTCACATACTGTTGGGTAATCGTCGAGCCGCCACCAGCAGAACTATTGCCAGTAATCTGCCCAAGAATCGCGCGCCCAAACCCTGTGAAGCTGAAACCAGAGTTGGTATAGAACTTGCGATCCTCAGCAGCCAAGACAGCATGTTGCGCCACTTCAGCGATATCATGAAGCTTCACTTCTCGACGATTACCCTCTGCAGGCACGATTCTCGCCAGCTCGGTTTGCGAATCAGACGCAAAGATTTGGGAGACTTGCTTCGTCACCAATTCTTCTGGCCGTGGCACCTCAACACTTGCGTAGGCAACTAAAAAAGCCACCACAGGAGCCAAAATCAGCAGCGTGAGACTGCCCAATATGGTGCCCTTGATCCATCCAAATTTTTTCTTCTTGGTTGCGGCATGTCGCTTTCGAGGTTTTTTACCCTTATTGGCACTGCTTACGGAAGCGTTGTTGTTCTTTGACACTGGACTCTATATTCCTCAACAATTAAGCGTTGCTATGGTGATAACACTCTAACATCTATGGTTTCCATCGGCTGGTTTCATTCCATATTCAAGCCGAGGGCATTGCAGTTGCTTCTTCCAATAAATGGTTCCATTTACAGGTCGAACATACCTCTACAGTATGAACACTAAATGTTCTACCTTCTCTAGCATACTGTGCGATTTCCTCGAAAGAACGCGCACTTCCTGATTTTCGACCAAGTTCCTCACCATATACCCAAAGCAGCACTCGCAGTGTTTGATTTTCGCACATTGGACAAGGCTGGTCGACTGAGCGTCCATGATGCTGCGCAGCAGCGAGCAACAAGAAATCGGCATCTTGTAACGTTTCGCGTTTCTTTCGACCAGCACGCCACGCTCGCAATACTTGAGCACGTTCCAATCTGTGGGATATCGTGCGAGAAAACTCAACCATTTTCCCCAGTTTAGTCTGTTTCATATTTTTATGACTTGACCACAAAACCTCAAGGTAAGTGCAGTACACAGATGCGGATTGATATGAAATTAGCTATCAATAGCGCATATATCTGGCGGAATATTTGGCAATTCTTATATACACGCTAGACTACAACTATGACTGCTGATGCTTATAAGGAAATTGCTGCCCAAATTCGTCCGGCACTCACACAATTGTATGTTCTTTATTTCCGGATGAGCGAAAATTCAGATCTTACTGGCCCTCAATTAACCATCATGTCGCGCCTCGAACAAGACGGCCCGTCACGTATTAGCCATATTGCAAAGGCTGAGGGTATCCGGATGCCGACCGCGTCCAATGCTTTGCATCAATTAGAAAATCGCGGCATGATCGAACGCATTCGAGAAGAATCCGATCGTCGCGGCGTGAAAGTGGCCCTTACTGAGTTTGGCCGCCAGGAGCTTGCTCGCGTTGGCGAAGAACGCATTGACGCTCTTGCAAAGATGCTCTCCACGTTGTCACCAGAACATTTGGCCGACACTCAACGCGCCGCCGCTGTGATTGAAGAACTCGCAGCCGCCTATACCTCGGAGTTCCTCAAAAACAACGAAAATTAAGTATCCTCAACGCCATGTCATCATCATCTCTGCCAGTAGCAGTTGTGACAGGGGCAAGCCAAGGCGTTGGGCTTGCCGTTACAACATTGCTTCTCGACGCTGGCTACTTCGTTTACGCCCAGTACAACACCACCATTGCTGAACTGCATCATCCGCATCTGCAGTGGTGGCACGCGGATTTTGGCACTGAGATCACTCTGCCTGCGCAACTTGCTGCCGAAGCTGAAGTTCACGCATTGATTTTATGCGCCGGTGTGGCGCGCCTTGGTTCCACTCACGATCAACCTCTTGGGGAGTGGAAGTGGCATATGGATGTTAATTTCTATGGGCCGGTGACCTTAACTCAGCTGCTGCTGCCGCAACTGCGAGCTGCTGCAGGACAGGTCGTCTATGTGAACTCTGGTGCGGGTATGGCAACTGCGCCTCAATGGGGTGCGTATTCCGCTTCTAAGCATGCTGCTCGCGCATGGTGTGAAGCGTTGCGTCAGGAAACCCCCGAAATACGGGTTGCGAGTCTCTATCCTGGCAGAATTGCTACCCATATGCAGCGGAGAATTCGCGCTCAGGAAAAAGGGGAGTACACTGCCAAGGAGTATTTACAGGCAGGTACTGTGGCGCGCACTATTGTTGAGATGTTGCAGCAACCTGCTGATGCTTATCAAATTGATGTGATTCTTCGTCCGAGGTAGAAGTTGTGGAACATCCAGAAAATGACTTGCGTTCCGATGCAGACCGCTCAAATCGATTCCGACCTGAACCTAAGTCATTTGATGAGCTTGCCGATGCGCCAGATCCAGTTGCTGTAGCGGCAGCGAACAGGGCGTCGACAAAACAAGCGATTCTATGGGCGTTAGTCACACCAGTTGTGACCGGCGTCGTGGCGCTGCTGTTGGCTTTTGTTGCGCGTGCGCAAGGTGGCCCATTGTGTGATGCCGGAGACGTGTACTGGATTTGCTCACGGCAGGCAGAATTGTGGTGGCCAGCGGCAACTTCGCTGGTTCCGATTCTGAGTACCGTGGGGTGCGGTTGGATCATGTACCGGAAATATTTGAATTACACGCGGTGGCGTCCTTGGATGGGAACATTCTGGTTCTTGGTGCCGTTTTCAATGTTGTGGATGGTCGAGACGTTCCCGATGTCGATCGTCGGCCATTAAGGAAGTTTTGCGGTATGGCTGATTCGAGCGCTGATTCCCAGCTTCAAGCTGCACAGACAGCACCTCTCACGTGCGCCCTGGTCTATGATTTCGACGGCACACTCGCCAAAGGTAATTGTGCCGAACACGGCCTCATGCCGGCGTTGGGAATTACCGATGCCCAAGCCTTTTGGGAAGAATGCAATCGCCGCACCAAGCACGACCGCGCCGACGGCATTTTAATGTATCTCGGCATGCTTGCCGAACAGGCAGCAGCACAGAATCCCGGCGCGTTACTCCCCGAAAAACTCCAGGAGTTCGGCGCAACGATCCCGTTTTTTCAAGGGGTGACCAGTTGGTTCTCGCGAATCAACGCGTTCGCCGCCGAAAAGGGCCTAGAGCTCGAACATTATGTCATTTCATCAGGACTTGAGGAGATGATCCGCGGCTGCGCCATTCATGAGCACCTCACGGGGGTCTTTGGCTGCAAATATGGCTATTACCCGCAGCAACACGTGCAATTTTGGCCCACCCAGGCAATCAATTACACCACCAAAACGCAGATGCTGTTCCGAATCAACAAAGGTATTCGTAATCACTGGGACTCTACCGCGATCAACGCCTTCATCGAACCAAACCAACGCCCCATGCCATTTAGCCGCATGATTTTCCTTGGCGACGGCGACACCGATATCCCGTCCATGAAATTAGTCAAAGAACAAGGCGGCCATTCGCTCGCCGTCTACGATCTTGCCAAGTGGTCGAAAGCATCTACGCAGAATAAAATCGAGAAACTCATTGCAGAGGAACGTACGAATTACGTGGTTCCGGCAGATTATTCTGAAGGTTCGCACTTGGATATTACGATTAAAGGGTTACTCACTTTAATTGCGCGCAAGGCAATGCAAGGGTAACAACGCTGCTCGGCACCGGTAACCTGTATATGCTGGTACGGTGGCGGCGTCGATAAGCCTAAAATGTAACCCCTGCTCCTTGAGGAACAGGGGTTTGCCATGCGTTTAAGCGGTTGCTTCGGCAGCTGCCTGGTGCGCGATCTCCACGCAGTCTGGGCGGCCACAGTGCCTGGTTTCTACGTTCGCGTAGCAGTCAGGGCACATCAGGACCAGTTCGCGGCACTCGTCTTCGTTGACGCAGTGTTCAAACTTGTTGGTCGGGTTGCCGCACTTGCAGTGTCCGAGCTGGATAAAGCCTGGATCCTTGGTGCCATTGCCGAACTCGAGGTGCATACGACGGTCAAAGACGTAGAGGGAGCCTTCCCACAGGCCTTCGTTGCCGAACTTTTCGCCGTAACGGACAATGCCGCCATCAATTTGGTAGACCTCTTTGAAGCCACGATTGATCATGAGCGAGGAAAGAATCTCGCAACGGATGCCGCCGGTGCAGTAGGAAATAACTGGCTTGTCTTTCATCCAGTCATACTTGCCGGACTCAAGTTCCTTAATGAAGTCGTGGGTGGTGCGGACATCTGGAACCACCGCGTTTTTGAACTTACCGATTTCGGCTTCCATGGCGTTGCGGCCATCGAAGAAGACAACCTCATCGCCGCGCTCTTCCACCAGCTTATTGACTTCTTCTGGCTTCAAGTGCACGCCGCCGCCGATAACACCTTTCGCGTCGACTTTCAGCTCACCCGGTGCGCCAAAGGCAACGATCTCATCGCGAACTTTCACCGAAAGCTTCGGGAAATCTTCTGCGCCACCCTCGGACCACTTGAATTCGGTGCCGCGGAAACCTGGGTACTCGCGGAACTTGCGGATATATCGCTTGCAGGCCTCCATGTCACCACCGACGGTGCCATTAATGCCATGCTCTGAAATCAAAATGCGGCCCTTCAGGCCCAATAGCTCGCACAATTCACGCTGCCACAGCATCACTGCTTTCGGATCAGCAATTGGGGTGAACTTATAATAAAGAAGAATTTTTCCGACGCTCATGGCTCTTAAGCCTAGTCGCTTTTACAACCGCAACCTAACTTGTGCAACGTGATTTAAGCCAAAGTGAACACGATGTTCATTCCGCGTTGATCAGGTACTTTGCCGCGCACAGCTCGTACCACTTGTCGGGTTTTTTGACTACACTTTGCAACTATGCCCGAAGGTCACGTTATCCATCGCCTTGCCCGCGATCTCATTCAGCAATTTCAAGGCACTTCACCTACTGTGACATCTCCCCAAGGGCGTTTTTCAGCCGAAGCTGCCCTCGTCAACCACCAGCCGTTCATCGGTGCTGAGGCCTTTGGCAAACATTTATTTCTATACTTCGATGGTCCGCAACCCGAGCGCATCATCTGGATTCACCTAGGCTTGATCGGCACGCTGGCCTTTGAGCCACCTTCCACCACGCGCGGCCAAATCAGGCTGTCTATCGCGACTAACACACTGGCTGCGAACTTGCGAGGCCCGCAGTGGTGTCGATTAATTGATGAAACGCAGATGCAGCGTGCCGTCGCAAAGCTGGGCGCAGATCCGTTGCGCAGCGATGCCGAGTTCGCACCGATTGCTGCCAAAGTGCGGAAATCAACGCGCAGCATTGGTTCGTTGCTCATGGATCAAAAACTTTTCGCCGGGGTGGGCAATATTTATCGCGCAGAAACCCTGTTTCGCCTCGGTATTTCGCCCACAACTGCTGGCAATCAGCTTGACGACGCCCAGCTGCAGGCCATCTGGGATGATTTAGTCACACTGATGCAAGACGGTGTGCATGCCGGCCGGATCGACACAGTTCGGGAGGAGCATACGCCGGCTGCGATGGGCCGCGCGCCGCGTAAAGACGATCACGGGGGAGAGGTGTATACGTATCGACGCCATGGCCAGCCTTGTTATATATGCGGCACCCCGATTGCAACGCGCAGCCTCGAAGGACGTAATTTATTTTGGTGTCCAACCTGCCAACAGGAGTAACACATGCCAAGTACAAGGTTATTTCAAGCCTATTCAGCTGCCGCGATTCGTGCCGCTGAACAACCCCTTATTAAGGAACGCGAGCGTGTTGAGACCGATGGTTTAATGCAAACAGCTGCACGCGGACTCTCGGAAGTAATACTGGGAGAGGTTTCTGCAGGACAGCGCGTGTTGTTGCTGGTTGGCAGCGGCGGCAATGGCGGTGATGCCTTATATGCCGGCTCGATTGTAGCGGCTGCGGGACTTCATACCGAGGCACTGGCTGTTCGCGGGACGACCCATCCGAGTGCAACGGCTGCGTATACCGGTACGTGGGTGACTGATCCACAGGGTGACTATGACCTAATCGTTGATGGCATCACCGGCCTTGGTGCAAGCTGTGGCATCGACCCGCATATTGCCGACTGGCTGGAACAATACAGGCGCGCTGGTGCACGCGTATTAGCGGTGGATATTCCAAGCGGTCTTGACCCTGATACAGGTCAGCCGCTTGGTGAACACGTGCGCGCTGATATCACCGTAACCTTTGGATGCTTACGTGGCGTACACCTGACCAGCGCATATGTAGGCCAGGTATATGTGGTAGATATTGGCCTCAGGGAGAATCTGGCGCAGCAGGAGAGTATCGGCACTGGTTGGCAATCCGTGCAGCGGGAAGGTATTGCGGGGCCGCAGGTGTTCACGGAAGGCGGGCGTGGCATCGTGGGGCCGAAGGTGTTCACGCTGCCAACCCCACCCCTTATTCAGGAACTCGAACCGCGCGCTTGGGACCACAAGTACTCCACCGGTGTGTGCACAATTTTCGCAGGCAGCCAGGATTATCCTGGCGCGGCGGTGCTGGTGTGTCGCGGCGCTGCGCAGGCGACTTCCGGCATGGTGCGCTATCTTGGCCCCGTCCGCGAGCTGGTCCTGGCCACCATTCCAGAGGTCGTGACCGTAGATGGGCTCAGCCACAGCCTTGTTATTGGCCCGGGCGGCTGCACATCAGGGCAGCTTGAACAGGCAATTTCATGCGATATTCCGCTGCTTTGCGACGCCGCTGCTCTCGGAATATTGGCGCGTTCACCACAACTTCAGCAACAGCTGCGGGCACGAACGGCAGTTACAGTATTGACTCCACATTCTGGCGAGTTTGCAGCATTTGGTGTGGCAGATCCTCAAGTTCTGGCGAATTCATTGCTGGCAATAATTGTGTTAAAAGGAAGAAAGACACAGCTCTATATGCCGGAGGGAAGCTCGATCACCAGTATTGATGCTGGGCATTCGTGGGCGGCAACTCCTGGAAGCGGTGATGTGCTGGCGGGTGTGATGGGTGCATGGCTGGCTCGCGCGCATGTGCGTGAGGATAGTTTCCATGACGCCATTGTGCATGCGGTTGATATTTGTAATAAGGCCGGCTGGATTGCGGCACAGACATCTGGGGGACCAGCACCAATAACCGCCAACAGCATAGCAACTGCGCTGCCACAGGCTATCGCACAGAGCTGTTATTAGGTGGGAAACGAAAAGCGTGGGCTCGTAATGATTATTCATCACGAGCCCACGCTTATGCGTAGTTAGAAGCTAACCGATTTATTCGGAATCCTTCTTACGACGTAGCACGAGAACACCAAGGCCGGCAATCATGGCCATGATCGCAAGTGCAAACGCAGCGGTCACACCGGAAACACCAGTGTTTGCAAGACCGTTAGCCTTCACAACACCCTTAGCAGGTGCAGATTCAGACTTTGCAATGCCCTTCTTTGCAATACCCTTCTTGGCTACACCCTTTTGTGCAGGAGCAGCAGGTTGCGCAGGAGTTCCAGGCTGCGCTGGGGTACCAGGCTGACCAGGAACAACAGGCTGACCAGGGGTCGAAGAACCAGGAACAACAGGAGTGCTGGAAGATCCAAGGAGACCACCAAGCAGTGGGATCAGCAACAATGGGGTAAACGGAATTACCTTCTTGATCCAACCAGGAACCTCACTGGAACCACCAGGAGCCGTTGGGTCCTTAGGCAGCACGGTTGGGGTGTACTTAGCCTTAGCCTTCGTACCATCCTCAGCAGTTGCAACAACAGTCACAGTTGGAGCAGTACCGACGAAATCATCTTCAGGCGTGAACGTCACCACACCAGTTTCAGGATCGACAGTGTATACACCAGTACCTGGGACGACAACCTTACCGTCAGCGTCAGCACCTTCAAGCGTTGCAGTGAACTTCTTATCCTTCAAACCAGGGAACTGGTCAGCGATTGGTAGCGTCTTATCGCCTTCATCATTATCCACAGAGGTTTGTGGCTTACCTTGCTCATCAGTCGAAGTCAAGATTGGGTAGACCGTCACAGTCGAAGGTGTGACAGGATCGCCATCCTTGGTCTTCGCACCAATACCAACAGGAGTTGGAATACCCTTGAAGCCTGGTTCTGGCTCAAACTTCACAGTTCCGTCAGGATTGACAGTCCAAGTACCCTCACCAGGAACCTTAAGTTCCTTCACAGGATCAGCAGTTGGATTAGCAGGATCGATGAAACCGAGCGTATCTGGATCCGCAGTCTCAGGAAGTTCTGGAATCTTGATACTTGGAATCGTGGTGCCAGGAACAGCGAACTTCTCACCTGGAGAAAGCTGTGGAACAACGGTAGGTGTGTACTGAGCCTTTGCAACGGTACCATCCTCAGCAGTTGCAACAACAGTCACAGTTGGAGCAGTACCAACGAATTCAGGCTTTGGATCGAAGGAAACCAAACCAGTTGTTGGGCTAACAGTGAACGTACCTTCAGGAGTTTCCTTGGTGGTCGTACCATCTTCGAACGTAGCCTTGAACTTCTTATCCTTCAATGCTGGGAACTGATCAACGATAGGAAGCGTCTTATCGCCTTCACCATTATCAGCCGAGGACTGAATAACGTCTTGCTCATCAATAGACGTCAAGATTGGGAAAATCGAGACAGTCGAAGGAGTGATGAGGTGTTCGCCATCCTTGGTCTTCGCAGTGATGCCAACTGGAGTTGGGACACCCTTGAAGTCTGGTTCTGGAACAAACTTCACAGTTCCATCAGGATTGACAGTCCAAGTACCCTCACCAGGAACCTTAAGTTCCTTCACAGGATCAGCGGTTGGATCATCAGGATTCACGAAACCGAATGTATCTGGATCCGCAGCATCAGGAAGCGCTGGAACCTTGACACTTTCAATCGTTTCACCAGGAACAGCGAACTGCTCAGCAGGATCAAGCTTTGGCAAAACAGTTGGCGTGTACTTAGCCTTAGCCTTCGTACCATCCTCAGCAGTTGCGGTAACAGTCACAGTTGGAGCAGTACCAACAAAACCCTTTTCAGGTGTAAACGTCACCACACCAGTTTCAGGATCGACAGTATATTCACCTGTACCAGCGACGACAACCTTACCGTCAGCGTCAGCACCGTCAAGCGTTGCAGTGAACTTCTTATCCTTCAAACCAGGGAACTGATCTTCCTTAGGAAGCGTCTTGTCACCAGCACCATCATCAGTCGAGGTCTGTGGCTTATCCAATGCATCAACGGAGGTCAAGATTGGGAAGATCGTCACAGTCGAAGGCGTGACAGGATCGCCATCCTTGGTCTTTGCACCGATACCAACTGGCTTAGGAATACCCTTGAACTCTGGTTCTGGCTCAAACTTCACAGTTCCGTCAGGATTGACAGTCCAAGTACCCTCACCAGGAACCTTAAGTTCCTTCACAGGATCAGCGGTTGGATCATCAGGATTCACGAAACCGAATGTAGCAGGATCTGCAGTCTCAGGAAGATCTGGGACCTTGACGCTTTCGATCGTGGTGCCAGGAACAGCGAACTTCTCACCTGGAGAAAGCTGTGGAACAACGGTAGGTGTGTACTGAGCCTTTGCAACAGTGCCATCCTCAGCGGTAGCAACAACCGTTACAGTTGGAGCTTTACCAACGAATTCAGGCTTTGGATCGAAGGAAACCAAACCAGTTGTTGGGCTAACAGTGAACGTACCTTCAGGAGTTTCCTTGGTGGTCGTACCATCTTCGAACGTAGCCTTGAACTTCTTATCCTTCAATGCTGGGAACTGATCAACGATAGGAAGCGTCTTATCGCCTTCACCATTATCAGCCGAAGACTGAGGGACATCTTGTTCATCAATGGACGTCAAGATTGGGAAAATCGAGACAGTCGAAGGAGTAACAAGGTTCTTGCCATCCTTGGTCTTTGCACCAATACCAACAGGCTTAGGAATACCCTTGAACTCTGGTTCTGGCTCAAACTTCACAGTTCCATCAGGATTGACAGTCCAAGTACCCTCACCAGGAACCTTAAGCGACTTCACAGGATCAGCAGTTGGATCATCAGGATTCACGAAACCGAATGTATCTGGATCCGCATCATCAGGAAGTGCTGGAACAGTGACCTTTTCAATCGTGGTACCAGGCTTAGCGAACTCCTCAGCAGGATCAAGCTTCGGCAGTACGGTTGGGGTGTACTTAGCCTTTGCAACAGTGCCATCCTCAGCGGTAGCAACAACAGTCACAGTAGGAGCTTCACCAACGAAACCAGTCTTTGGCGTAAACGTCACCACACCAGTCTTAGGATCAACAACGAACTCACCTTGATCAGTGGTCTTCGTGGTCGAACCATCATCAAACGCAGCGGTGAAAGTCTTATCCTTCAACGCAGGGAACTGCTTGTCCTGAGGAAGCGTGTCATCACCAGCACCATCATCAGTCGAGGTCTGTGGCTTATCCAACGCATCAACAGAGGTCAAGATTGGGAAGATCGTCACAGTCGAAGGAGTAACAAGGTTCTTACCATCCTTGGTCTTTGCACCGATACCAACAGGCTTAGGAATGCCCTTGAACTCTGGTAGTGGCTCAAACTTCACAGTTCCATCAGGATTGACAGTCCAAGTACCCTCACCAGGAACCTTAAGCGACTTCACAGGATCAGCAGTTGGATCATCAGGATTCACGAAACCGAATGTATCTGGATCCGCA
>NZ_JANUXR010000012.1 GCF_024834075.1 Corynebacterium sp. HS2168-gen11 | reverse complement strand
ATCACTGCTGTATTCCCGGCAACACAAACACAGTTGCTAGCTTTAAATGACTTACACTCGTCGTTGATACTAGGTTTGTAAATCCACCGAGTATTTCCGCTTCACCCCGCTAAAATGCGAAGAGCCATTTATCGCACAGCGTTACCGCACGACGGACACCTCAACGCCAACTTTTCCATATTGTGTCGCAGTTGTGCTCGTGTAATCCTCCTTGATTGCCACAAACGACTAGGATTAGCGACATGTTTGCACCTGCATTTTCCCCTGAGCCACTCATCTTGGCATCAGGAGCGCTCGAAGCTGATGAACTCGTCTCATTTGCATGGATTATGGGAGCCGCGTTTCTTGCGCCTTTATTATCTTGGCTAACAGGAGCTCGTATTCCTGCCGTGGTGTTGTTAATTGTACTTGGTGCATTAATTGGGCCACACGGTCTACACCTTGCCACAGCTGAAGGTGGCGTTGGCATGGTCAAAGAACTTGGCCTCGGTATGCTGTTCCTACTTGCTGGTTATGAAATCGTCCCAGCAACCGTGCGATCCAAAGAAGGCAAACGCGCTGCAGTGACATGGCTGTTGTGCATCGTGTTGTCCTTTGCTGGTGCGTACGTGCTTTTGACGCCAGAAAACACCGCAACGGCAATTGTGCTGGCGATCGCTGTAACATCCACGGCTGTTGGCACGCTCATGCCGATTATGAAGCAGCAAGAAATTTTAGATAAACCCGTTGGTAAATCATTGCTGGTCCACGGTGCGCTTGGCGAAATCTTCCCAATTTTCGCAATGTCCTTATTATTGTCGTCTCGCGCAACTTGGCTGACCACCTTCATCCTGGTACTTTTCTTCGGTATTGCAATTGTGGTTGCTATTATTCCGCGTACCGTGAAAATGCTCGTGCCATGGATGGGACGCGCGATGGTGCATTCTGCAGGTTCGACGAATCAGGCGGTTGTTCGCTTAGTTATTTTAATGCTTGCACTCCTAATGGCGGTTGCTGCGGTATTTAAACTCGATGTGGTGCTTGGCGCATTCGCCGCAGGTTTTATTCTGCGTCAGATTGTGCCGCAAAAATACCAGCTCGCCCTCGAGCAGCGCCTCGATATTGTTGGCTATGGCTTAGTGATCCCCGTATTCTTCATCGGCTCTGGTATGAGCATCGACACTGCTGCAGTGCTAGAAGACCCGATTATTCTCATCCTGCTGGTTCCACTGATTTATATCACGCGCGGCCTGCCAATTTTATTGCGCGAATGGTTCTTCCACACTGGTTCACAGCTGACCACGGCACGCGAAAAAATCCAGCTCAGTCTGTATGGCGCCACCGCTTTGCCGATTATCGTCGCCGTTACTGACGTGGCAATTTCTTCCGAATTAATTAGCGAAGCCAAAGCCTCGTCACTCGTTGCAGCTGGTTCGATCACGGTTTTGCTTTTCCCATTGCTCGCACACTTATTAGAGCCAAAAGAGCAACCTGCAGCACAGACGCTTGACGACGCCGACGCACAGGATTCCGCGCCAACTACCTCGTCATAAATTACTCGCGGAAACATTCGTAATTTTTCCAGCGCTCTCTGAGTTTTTAGATTGTTCAGAAACTCAGAGGGCGCTTTTCGGTTTACCACAGATATTTGCAGCATATCATTTTCAAATCCTAATAAAGATGTTAAAGTTGTTGCCTAGTGTTACAAAAGTGACGAATATGATCACCAAGGAGTCCCATGTTTTCAACTCGAAGCCGCAATTTCTTTGCTGCGGCAGCTAGTGCATTTGTGCTTGCATTAGGCATCAGCACCGCCGCACCTGCCGCACCACAAGCCCATGCTCTCGGCCCAATCCTGGGCACTGTTTTAGACTATTCAGCTGGTGTCCCAAGTGGTGCAGCAGTTCGCGCAGCAGGACACATCGGAACCGTACGCTATGTCTCCCAGCGTCGTCCCGGCGCTGAATGGATGAAGGGCAAGCCAGTTGGTATCCAAGAAACTCGTGATCACGCAGCTCATGGCCTCAAAACCGCATCTGTGTATCAGTTCGGTCGTGCAGAAACTGCCGATTGGAAACAAGGCGCTGCAGGCGCTGCCATTCATGCACCACAAGCGATCGCTTTGCACCGTGCAGCAGGCGGACCAACTGGACGTCCAATCTATGTGGCAATCGACGACAACCCAACCTACGCCCAATACACCAATCAGATTCGCCCGTATCTGCAAGCCTTTCAAACTGCACTACAAACAGGTGGCTACTCGCTTGGTATTTACGGCAACTACAACACAATCGAGTGGGCTTCGCGTGATGGTTTAGGGTCCTACTATTGGCAGCATGACTGGGGTTCTCAAGGCCGAATCCACCCACGAACCACTATTCACCAAAAAGCTGGCCAGCAAGCAACCGTTGGCGGCGTGCTCAGTGATATCAATAATGTGTATCAAGCAGACTGGGGTCAGTGGACACCTGGCAATCCGGGAATAGCATTGCCAAAGATTTCCATCCCTGCGCTGCCTGTCGCACCTAAGCCAGCACCAGCTCCTGCCCCGGCACCAGCACCTGGTATTAACGGTCAAACTTTGCATGACCTTGCAACTACGGCTTCCCAAATTGCTGCAGTACTTCCAGGCAGCAATGGTTTTGCTGTACCAAGCGCACAACAGCTCGATCTCGCTGTAACTCTCATGAAGCTTTCAAGTTAGGTCTTTCATACCACTTGCAATATAAAAGGTTGTGTTTCGGTGTTCTTCTTCCTGAAGATCCTAAAAAACACAACCTTTTTCATGTTTCTCTCTTGTATGTCCGGCACCTACACTTCCAGCAAAATAAGTCTACGCACTGGGAACTTTCACTCACACGAGGTGGCTAGCGTCGACAAGCACGAACACCTAGATGTCCTTGCACATTCAAAGCATGCTGCACGCCAGATAGGCGGGCATCTATCAACAACAACGCCTGCGATCATTCCAATAGTTACACAAGGCTATTTCCTACCTGCGGTGGTAGGTGATGGCCGTGCTTTTGTGGAACCAGAAGCTGGCCGCGCACTCGTCGAACTAGGCACTGGCCGCACACTCGTCGAAGTAGGCACTGGCCGCACACTCGTCGAAGTAGGCACTGGCCGCACACTCGTCGAAGTAGGCACTGGCCGCACCCTCGTGGAAGTAGGCACTGGCCGCACCCTCGTGGAAGTAGGCACGTGCATGAATTGTTGTTCCACTAAATGCGTAAGATCTTCCGCTGAACCATAATTGCTGGCGACAACAATAAAATCATGCCCGTAAGAAGCTGTGGCAAATAAGTCTTTATCATTCGACCACGCAAATTTCGTGCCGACGACACCAGGTAACACCGCAGTGCCATAGTCTTGCGATGTACCGTCTTTTGCTACTGCATCTGTTTCGCGCATCGCCACTAATACCGGCGAGTCATAATCCTCGCGCATCAACTGCGCCAAGAAAAAGGCCACATCATACGTTGAGCTTAAGGAATATCCCCAGCGTGGATCTGCCACAGTGCCAGTGAGATGATACTGGGTAGCAATTGATTCAATGGCCGTTGGGTATTTCGCATAGAGTTCTGTTGCAATATCATCATCAGAATTCCGAATCATTGTCAAAGCTTCAGCCTGTTCATCGGCATCTCCATGCTGGATAACATATTGTGCAATGTACAGCTTGATTAAGCTTAAGGCGGCACGGCTGACATATTCATTTGAACTTCCAACATGTAAACCACCTCGAAGATCAACATATGTCAATTGGTAAGACAAAGGATCATCAAAGCTTTGTTCTGGTACGTGCGAAGAAAATCCAGCGAGTGTCAGCGTATACTGCGCTCCATCTTCATATTTGTGTGACAGCCAGGTACGTTCCAACGAATGCTGGACACTCGGTTCAGAGGTAGCACAGCTACTGACAAGACACAGACATCCAAGCGCAACAGACGAACGAATCCACCATGCAAGCTGTGAACGAGCGCATGTACGACTACGTATGCTATCGGTTCTCTGCTTAACCATTACCGCTCCTGCTTGTCAATGCTGCACATTTCTTACTTGTCTTGCTACGAATATACTGCTCACTGCCAAAGCTTCTTACTACTAGCCTTCATGAGTGTAATAGCTTCACCTTTGCTTGAACATCAGCATCATTGCTACTACTGCTCTGCCTCATACAATCGCCTTCTCATTGCAATCTAGCATTCAGAAAACCTCGTATGCAGAATCGCTACTTACATGGAAAGAGGTGCCACTAGCCAGCGGCACCTCTTGTATCATCAACGCTGCTGCGGGTGCACGCAAACTGCAGCCATCATCGTCATCGCGAGCCATCATCGTCATCCATAACAATGCGGCTGAAACGCTTGATGTTAATTTCCAGTGAACTTTGGGGGGCGATGTTGTTTGCGTGCGGTACGTGCTTCTTCCACATCTTTACTGCCCCAACATGCATCATAAAGCTCTTGTAGCTCGGAAGATAATGCCGTATCTGGATAATCGGCAGCATAAAACACTTTGACATATTCTTGTGCCAATGGTGCAAGAGCAGTAATTTCAGCAACATATTGCTCGCGCTGGGCTGCAGTTTCATACACCAAAGAATAGAACCCGCATGATTCCAATGTTGCGGCATCAAGAGTTTGACTGCCCATAAGCAATGCTCGCGCCCTTGCGCCACCAAAGGTGTCACGAATTTGGTGCAACGTCCAGCCGTCGAGTGCAAAGCCTAATCGTGCGACAGGAATTCGCAGCCAAGCCTCTGGAGTACCAATCCTTAAGTCACAAGCCAGTGCTAACTGCGCACCAGCACCTATGACTGGACCTTGAATCGCTGCGATAATTGGCATTGGAGCATGTTTGATTAACTCCAGCATTGCATAAAATGATTCGGTAAAAGTGGTTCCATATACGCCTGAACTCCGCTCATCTTCATCATCACGAGTTGAGCCAATATCGGCACCAGCGCAAAATACTGATCCTTCTCCTCGGATGACAACCGCCCTCGGACGCTGCAAACGCGGTTGGCTGATAGCGTCGTCGATTGCGCTTGCAATTGCTTCACACATCCGCACATTCAGTGCATTGCGCTGTTCAGGACGGTTTAAGGTTATCGTGAGGACACGTTCGTCACGAGTCACTAAAACTGTATTCATATTCTCCACCATTAGCCTGGAAATACCTCTGGATCCGCGTACAACCGACCACTACCAGGCTGTTGATCAAGAGCAACAATTGCTGCACTGTCAATTGGCGACAACTCAAAATCGTAGATGTCAATATTTTCAGCCAGGTGATGCTGCTGCGAAGCCTTTGGAATCACCGAAATACCTTGCTGATACATCCACTGCAGCACAATCTGTGCTGGGGTCTTCCCGAAATGTTCAGCCAGGGTCACTACAACATCTTTATCCAGCACGTCACCGCGGGCAAGCGGCGCCCAAGCTTCGGTAACAACGCCTAAGGATTCATGCGCCTTGCGCAACTCAGATTGAGAAAAACCAGGATGCAATTCTACTTGATTGATCGCCGGCACAACACCAGTTGCGGCATGGACATCACGCAATTGTTGTTCATTAAAGTTTGCCACTGCAACTGATCGCAATTGCCCAAGGCCTTGCAGATGCACCAGTGCTTCAAAAGTTTCCACATAGCGCCCCTGCTGTGGCCACGGCCAATGCACCATATAGCAGTCGAGGTACTCAATTCCTAGACGCTGTAAGGAGTCTTGAAACGATTGTTGCGCTAAATCAAAACCCTGATGATCCTGCCATACCTTTGAAGTAATAAACAGTTCCTCGCGCGTGACATCACCTGCAGCAATTGCCTGCGCGATCGCGATGCCAATTTCTCGTTCGTTCCCATAAAACGCAGCGGTATCAATATGCCGATAGCCAAAATTAATAGCGTCGCGAACCACGCGTGTGGCACTTTCTCCAGCCAATTTCCATGTACCAAGACCAATAGCCGGCATCGAGCTACCGTCGTTAAGCTGTATTTCGGGAACGTAACGGGCAATCATATATTCATTCTTACCGTGTCTGCAGTGCAGGCGCTACCCGAATGCCCCCGATCGGGCGATTCTATTCCGCACTTCAGGCTTGACGACGCCGCCTCGTGGCACGCACTCTCCATCAACTGCCGGATACTTACTTCCAAGTATGCAAAACACCCAAGAATTGCTGTGCAAAATCACAATTCTTGGGTGCGCAATATCGCGTGAGAAGTGTTGATTAACGAACTGCCAACAAGTCGATCACGAATACGAGGGTTAGGCCAGAAAGTGGGTGTCCGCCACCGGCTGGTCCATACGCAGCCTCTGGTGGAATCACGAGCTGACGACGACCGCCAACCTTCATGCCAGGAATACCTTCTTGCCAACCTGCAATGAGGCCTGCAAGTGGAAACTCGATGGACTGTCCACGATCCCAGGAAGAGTCAAACTCACGACCGGTTGCGAAATCTACACCAACATAGTGAACCTCGACCATGCCACCTGGTTGTGCAACAGGGCCATCGCCTTCAATAAGATCAGTAATAACTAGGTCTGCTGGGGCTTCGCCACCAGGAATCTCGATAACTGGCTTCTCCATAAAGGGAATACAACTCCTTAAAAAATTTTTATATCACTTGTTCGTGTAACAAGCATTGTTCCATACATGCCAAGAAGGCCTGTTGAACGAATGCCTACCATTCTACTGGTTTTTATTCAACAGGCCTCAATTTGCAGCTCACACAAGAATTATGAGCGCTCAGAACGTGGTGTAACCTTGCGCAAAGATTCACCGGTGTAAATCTGGCGTGGACGGTTAATCTTGGTGGTGGTTGCCAACTGCTCACGGTACTGGGCAATCCAACCTGGCAGACGTCCAATAGCGAACAAGACTGTGAAGAAGTCGCTTGGGAAGCCCATCGCACGGTAGATCAAACCGGTGTAAAAGTCGACATTTGGATACAGCTTGCGCTCGATGAAGTATTCATCGCTGAGCGCAATCTCTTCTAACTTCATTGCCAGATCCAGCAATTCATCGCCGCCGAGGTGCTCGAGAATCTCATGTGCGGTGTCCTTGACAATCGCAGCACGTGGATCGTAATTCTTATACACGCGGTGTCCGAAGCCCATGAGGCGAACACCCTTTTCCTTATTCTTTACGCGAGTCATGAAGTCGGAAGCGTCGCCACCATTTGCCGCAATATTTTCCAGCATCTCCAAAACAGCTTGGTTTGCGCCACCATGCAATGGGCCAGAAAGGGCGTTAATGCCACCAGCAACAGCCACGAACATATTTGCTTGTGCTGAACCAATCATACGAACGGTCGAGGTCGAGCAGTTCTGCTCATGGTCAGCGTGCAAGATCAGCAACTTATCAAGTGCGCGGGCAACAACTGGATCAACATGATATGGCTCGGTTGGGTAACCAAACATCATGCGCAAGAAGTTCTCACGAGCATTCAAAGAGTTATCTGGATACATATATGGCAGGCCTTTAGACGCACGATATGCGTAAGCCGCAAGCATCGGCACCTTTGCCAACAACCGTACAGTTGCTTTATCAAGCTGATCTTCATCAAGTGGATTCAGCTGATCTTGATAATAGGTGGACAAAATATTCACCGAAGAAGCCAGCACACTCATCGGATGAGCATTACGTGGGAAGATCGTAAACTGTCGGCGGAAGTCCTCATCTAAAAGAGTATGATGACGAATTTCAGAATTAAATTTTTCCAGCTCTGCCTGATTCGGCAATTTACCGTTAATCAGCAGGTATGAAACTTCATTAAAGGTGGCATTTTCTGCTAAATCGGCAATATCATAACCGCGGTGACGCAAAATGCCATTGCCACCATCAATATACGTAATCTTCGATTCTGTGGAACCGGTGGAAACATAACCTGGATCAAACGTTACTAAGCCAGTTTCTGCAAGCATATTGCCAAGTACTACGCCGCTATTACCTTCGGTCGCGTGGATGATATCCATCTCAAACTCGCCACCTGGATAATGCAGTACCGCCTTTTCGTTATTCGTAGCCACAGCTTCCCTTTCCTCGTTGTTGAATACAATCAATCACCATCGTCATTGCATCTCACAACTTCGATGTATGTCTGCGTGCTCAAACAAGCACCATGAGTGTTTGGCAATTTTGCTGTTCACAGCATGTACGCCAATACTGACGCAAGGTTTTCCGTGTCACGCTTGGATATTTGGCCCCATCCGTATCGATATGACACCGCACAAGAGAAATCTCGTGCTATGACCCCTCGATGAGTGCGAGCCAAACTCATATTTCGTAGCAGTTTTGTTGAAAAAACACTTACTCTCTCAGTTATTTAGTTGTGCTACACAATCAAAGTTCCCAGTAACGTTTCTGGGATTCGACCGTTTCCTGACTCTGCGTATATATAAGTTCTTGATAATTACCATCATCAAGAATTTCTCTTAATACTACCCGTCTAGGCAAGCCTCAGTGTATCAAAACATGTGACATACATGACAATTAGGGTAAAAGTGCAGCAAATCTGCAGGCAAAGACAATATTTTCTACCCCCACTACACCCCCAATGATTGATTGCAATTCTTATATTGCCTGATATGACGTTTCCCGCCTTACCCACATGTGCAGTCGCGCCAACAGTTATACCAACAGTCGTACGAACTGCCTGATAGGCCTCGACGTTTAGTGTTTCGCCTACCCGTCGCCCCTGCGAGATAGGAAAAATTACACAAACCAGATATGCTTTTGTTCACCCACCAAATACTCATGCGCGCGGTCGTGCCCATAAGTTCGGTGATCGTAGACGCAGTGTTGACGTGGGATTTCCACCTTCCCAATTTCTTACATACATCTCCTAGAGGTACGTAAGGACCTTGCTTAAGAAAGCGTGAACATGAGTGATCAGTTCCCAACACTGCCATCTTCCTTAATTCCGGCAGATCCACGATTTGGCTGCGGCCCATCAAAAGTACGTGACGAGCAAGTGCAAGCCATCGTTTCAGGCGCACACGCAATCCTTGGCACTTCCCATCGCCAAGCAGCGGTTAAAGATGTCGTTGGTCGAATTCGTGCTGGTTTAGCTGAACTATTCCAGCTACCAGCTGGCTACGAAATCATTTTGGGACTCGGCGGCGCAACCGCTTTTTGGGATGCTGCAACTTTCAGTTTGATTGAAAAGAAATCCGGTCACCTCGTGTTTGGCGAGTTTTCCGGCAAGTTCGCACAAGCTTCCCAAGCTGCACCTTGGCTAGATGAGCCAACTATCATCAACGCTGATCCAGGCAACGCTCCAGTTCCTGTCGCAATGGAAGGTTGCGACGTTATCGCATGGGCACATAACGAGACTTCAACTGGCGCAATGGTGGATATTGTGCGACCAGCTGGCAGTGACGCGTTAGTAGTCATCGACGCTACTTCTGGTGCAGGCGGCCTACCAGTCGATATGTCACAAGCCGATGTCTATTATTTCTCTCCACAAAAATGCTTCGCTTCCGATGGTGGCCTGTGGCTGGCAGCTGTGAGCCCACGTGCCCTCGAGCGCATCGAAAAGATTGCAAAGTCCGGCCGTTTCATTCCAGAGTTCTTGAACTTACAAACCGCGGTTGATAATTCCCTGAAGAACCAAACCTATAACACCCCAGCATTGACAACCTTGCTGATGCTAGAAAATCAGGTTGCTTGGATGAACGCACAAGGCGGTCTTGAGGCAATGGTGGCACGCACCTCACAGAATGCTCAAACTCTGTACACCTGGGCTGAGCAGCGCAAGGAAGCACAACCATTTGTTGCTGATCCTGATGCACGTTCCCTGGTCGTCGGCACCATTGATTTCGACGAGACTGTCGATGCAAGTGCACTGGCAAAGATCTTGCGCGCAAATGGCATTCTCGACGTTGAACCATATCGCAAGCTAGGCCGCAATCAACTGCGTATCGGCATGTTCCCAGCTATTGATGCAACCGACGTCGCATTGCTCACCAAAGCTATTGATTACATCATTGATGGTGGATACGTAACCGTCTAAGGTTTCCGCCGCCACCACCGAATGCGCCTTTGCTGATTATGGTTATTTTCATAGTTCCAGCAAAGGCGCATACTGTCTTGAACCAAGCAGCCGAAATACGGCGTAGCAACTGCTAATTTCCCAAAAATCCGATACAGTAAAAAAATTACAAACACCGATTCGATTCGCGCGCAGTTCGTTCGCATTCTCATTGATAGGAGCTTAAAGATCATGAAGGAACTCTTCTTGGTTGAAGCTGAATCCACCACTTCTTCCCTTGTATTGGTGGACCATGAAACCAATGAACAATTTTTCCTCGTCGTGACCCCTGAGCTTCGCGATACGTTCAGCGCACCACCAGCGACAGATTCTTCCGGCCAGCCTGAAACGCCAGCACAACCAACGCCTCCTTCCTCAGATGCGGATACACATTCCGAAGAATCAGAGCACGAACACGCTACTGAGGATGCTCCAGCAGAATCGGAAGAAGCGGTTGCTCCGACAAAGCCTGTCCACACTGTCGATCCGCGTCTATCAGCACCATTGAAGATGGCACCACGCGAAATTCAGACACGCATTCGTTCGGGTGCAAGTATCGCTGAACTTGCGGCAGAAAATGACGTACCAGAATCACGAATCGAACCGTACGCACACCCAATTTTTATTGAACGCGCGCACATCGCTAAGCTCGCGAAAAGCTCGCACCCAGTCCGTGAGGACGGACCTGCACGATTAACCCTGTGGGAAGTATTAGCCACAGCATTTGCGGCCCGCAATCTCGACTTAAGCCAATCTGAATGGGATGCCTACCGAGATCCTGCAAATCAGTGGGTCGTGCAGGTGAAGTGGATGTCGGGCATTAATGAAAATATTGCCGAGTGGAATTTGCTCAAGCACAATACTTCTCACGCAACGACAATTGCACGCAATGGGCTTGCAGCGGATCTGATCGACCCGAATTTTGCCCAGCCAGTGCGTTCACTCTCGGCAATCGCCACCGCCCGAACCACTGAAATTGCCTCAACTGAGGAGCAGCCAGAACCTGTAGTTATCGAAGAAGCACACGGCGAAGACCTGCTGCAGCATCCTGATACAGAGCAAATGTCAACGACCAGGCGGCGTCGCAAAGCTGTCACTCCGCACTGGGAAGACGTACTGCTCGGTGTCCGCAGCAATACCAAGCGTCCCCGTAAATAATTGGTGGTAACAGCTTGTGAATAGCGATCATCAACAGCTGATTGTCACTTTGTGGTTTGTGACGTCGGCGCATCCGGAAAAAGTGATTGCAACTGCTCCGAAGGCTGACCGTGGCTTCGGGCGAAAGTTGCTGGCACTGCTGCATCCAAAAGCGCCGGTGAGTCCAATTGGGCAATTTGCGCTCAATCGTTCCGTTCCGCCTTCGCTTGGCGAATACTATATTGCCGCGTTTCCTGGCATTAGTGTGATTCAGACCGCGCTTGCCCCAGTGACTGCACTTACACAATTGCCAAAGTATTTACTCACTGCACTTCCAGCCGCAAATATTTACTGCTTTGCGACGAACAAGGCTACCGGATTCGGCGCATTTGCACACTGGCACGGCACTACGTTAAAACGTCATTTTGCAGCAACACCTACGCGTGTCTATGAAGATACCGGCCTGGTAGAGCCGTTTGAGGCAAGTTATTGGGCAGGTGAGCATGCACATGGTCAAGGAGGCATTGCCTTGCCCTTTGCCCCAATTGAGTTAGTCCACGAGGCAGAACGTTCCTGGTTGGGCTTTGATCCTTATGCCGGTATCGATATTAATATTGTTGCCTATGCCATTGATGGTCGCCCTGAGCCGAGGTTCTCGAGTGCCACGCGTAGTCGTGATATTGGCCAGTTCGCACATGAGGCATCTGCCCGATTGGGGCTTGGCCCACAGCGTCGTGAATATGACGATTATGAGTCCTACAGTGAAGATGACTTTGAGGAAGACAACAACGAGCTGGGAAATTTTGCCCGTGAATCGTTGAGCCACGCCCGCATCATTGGCAAGCAGGCAATGCAAAAAGTCGGCCGACTGCGCGCACAGCTCGTGTATCGCCTCAAGCATACGGATCGGCCAAAGCTTTCCCCACCGCAATCTGATACTTCTGATTCGACGCACCCCAAGCCAGAGGATCTCACCGAATAGGCTAGGCACCAACGTGCAGGCAAGAAAAGCATCAGGCCTGCACGTTGTCCTTCATAGGCTTAAGCGTTGCGGAATCCACGATTACGCTCGTAAAACGCAATTGCCGCTGCGGTTGCTAAATTCAACGAATCAGTTCCAGGTGACATCGGGATTCTCGCCCGAATATCGGTTGCCCGCATAGCATGCTCGGTAAGGCCTGGACCTTCTGCACCCACGAGGAATGCAATTTTTGGATACGGTGTGCCCGTTTCGTCGTATAGCGCATCGGCTAAGTGCGCTGCTTGCTCGTCCGGAGTTAATGAGACTAATCGGAACCCTGCTGCTTGAAGTTCAGCAAGGCCATGCTGCCAATTGGTGGATTTACCTTCAAAATGCGCAAACGGCAAGCGCAAGACATGTCCCATAGAGACTCGCACAACGCGACGATACAGTGGATCAGCACAACCATTGCCAAATAACACCGCGTCGATGCCCATGCCGGCTGCGTTGCGGAAAATTGAGCCAATATTTTCATGATCGCCCACGCCCTCTAGAATCACCACCGTATGTGCGTGTGCAAGTGCAGTTGCAATTGTCATACCCGGCGCGCGATCGGCTGCTGCTAATAGGCCACGATGCATGTCGTAGCCAACAACTTCGGCGAGCGTTGGTCGATCAATAGTGTAGATCTCAACAGATTCAAGTTGCTCGGGGTAAGGATATGTCTCGAGGAACTTGGTGATTTTTTCGGGGAATCCGATTAACGTTCGAACAGGAAAACGCGACTGTAACAGACGCGAAATTACCAGCGGCCCTTCTGCGATTACCAGGCCCTTACCGCCTGGTAAATCTGGGCGAGTGTCTGAGTGTTTCAGATCGCGGACATCGTCGACACGCGGATCCGAGGGGTCAGTAATATGCTGTAATTCCATATCTGTAACAGTAGCTCACCGCCAACAAGATGCGCTATCACGAACAGTTGGGACGCTGTGCGTGCCCGATGTGCGATATTGCAGTGTCGCGAGCTGGACTGGGTGTGGCGTCGGTTCGCAACCGCTCCCCTCGCTTCGCAGCACACTCGCGCCAACGTACCAGCGCCAACAAAAAAGAGACTACCGAAGTAGTCTCTTTTGAAATGCTCGCAGCTATGCGAATCAAGCGAAATTATGCAGCGGCGTTAATCGCGTGCAGAATTGGGTCTGCTGCGAAGAATACCAAGAACAGTGCAGAAATCAGCCACATGATCCAGTGGATGCTCTTTGCCTTACCTGCAGCAGCGGTCATCACAACGTATGCGATAAAGCCCACGCCGATACCATTTGCAATCGAGTAGGTAAATGGCATGATCACGATGGTCAAGAATGCTGGCAATGCAATGTGGAACTGAGAAAAGTCGATGTCTTTGATCTGGGAGATCATCAACGCACCCACGATCACCAGCACAGGAGCTGCAGCCTCAATTGGCACGATGGAATACAGTGGGGTTAAGAACATTGCAGCTAAGAACAACAAACCGGTGACAACATTTGCCAAGCCGGTACGTGCGCCATCGGCAATACCTGCAGCAGAGTCAATGTAGACGGTGTTTGAAGAAGCAGACGCTGCACCACCAACGATGGCACCTGCACCTTCGACAACCAGTGCGGCCTTGAGGTTTGGCAGGTTACCGTGATCATCAACGAGATCAGCTTGCTTACCCAACGCGGTCATCGTACCCATAGCGTCGAAGAAGTTTGCCAGCACCAGGGTAAACAGCAACAGCGTTGCAGCCAGAGCGCCAACTCGCGTGAAGGCACCGAAAAGATCGATGTTGCCGATAATTGAAAGATCTGGCAGGCTACCGAAACTTGATGGCACAGCTGGAACAGCTAACGACCAACCGGTTGGAACTGGTTTGCCATCAACAAATGATGGGCCAGCGCCGGTGATAGCTTCTACGATCATGCCAATAACGGTGGTCGCAACGATACCAATAAACAAGCCACCGCGTACTTGACGAACAACCAAAATACCAGAGATCAGCAGACCAACGACGAAGACGAAGGTTGGCCATGAAGCAATAGAACCACCGTTGCCCAAGGTAACAGGGACGGTGGTTCCAGCAGCGTCAGGGATGCGGCGAACGAAGCCTGCATCCACCAGACCGATCATGGCAATGAACAAACCAATGCCCACGCCCATTGCGGCCTTAATAGAACTTGGAATTGCATCAAAGACTGCAGTACGGAAACCGCTAATTGCCAAGACCACAATGATAATACCGTCAAGAACAACCAAGCCCATTGCTTCTTCCCAGGTAAGGCCTTCAACGGCAACCATGGTGACGGCAACAAGAGTGTTAATTCCCAAGCCAGTTGCGATACCAAATGGGTAGCGTGCAATCACGCCAAAAGCAATCGTCATAAAGCCTGCTGCCAGCGCGGTTGCGGCAGCAACTTGTGGTACACCAAGTTCGCGTCCATTAACATCGGCAATCGTGCCGATAATCAGTGGGTTCAAAATAATAATGTAGGCCATCGCAAAGAATGTCACGATACCCGCACGAACTTCGGTACCAATTGTGGAACCGCGTTCGGTAATGCTGAAGAAACGGTCAAGCGCACTGGTTGGCGTTGCCGTACCCTGAGTGGATTCAGCCATAAGTCTTCTCCAGTTCGGTTACGAAGCGTCAAATAATTGAAAAATCAGTCGTGCGTATGTGTGCCTGTGCGAGTTGCAATTCACAGATCACAGCACATCCGCTCATCAACAATCGCATTGAATGACTCGTAATTCCAAACAGAAAGCAATAAAAGTGGCAGAGCTAACATTTTCCTATCGTTTCGCCACTCATACAGGACTCAGTACGCCCTTGCACGCACCCCGTAGCCATGCCAAACGCTTGTCGACGCCGCCTCGTTCTCCAGCCTGTTGTGGCTAGCATATATGCGGTGCAATGCGCCCCCTCCCTGTGATGCGCATTGCTCAACAAAACCATTACGAAGATTGTTCGAATTGGACTTCCACAATGGACTCATCATCATATGGTTGTGCATCCGAACGCCCTAATGGCTCAACCGGTGGCGTTTGAGAATGTGCACCACAACCATAATCTTTAGTCACCACAGTTTCATCAGCAGAATACTCATTCACACATGCCCCAAAATCTGGGCCAACTGGCGCAACCAATGGAATATAGAAGGCACAAGAATGACAATTCAGGGCTGCTTTCTTCGCAAAAGGAGAATTCGGGCCATAGTCCCCCGCACGCCACCGCTGTTGTGCCTGTTCCAGGCCATAGCGGCTCAAGAGTTTCACCGAAGCAGCATCAGCAGTATCTTGCTTCGCATCTCCCACGGTATCTTTTGCTGCAGTTTCTTGATCAGTTGTGCTTGCATCACCAAAGACGGCATCTGCTGGATTATTGGTTAACCGCTGATCGTCTGCCTGCGGCGGCATCACATCGCCTGGGCCTAAATCGCCAGGTAATACTCGTTGATGATACGGCACCCATTCTGGTGCTTGAAGCGCATTCCCACCTGGAACAAGCGCTAATTCAGACACCGTAATCCACGAGCTACCTGCAGCGCAGGCAACCACTACATTCCATTCCCAACCTTGATATCCAGGAACGGTTGCAGCAAAACGATGGGTAGCAATATTTTTCCCAATTTGAGTAATGCCCAAATGGCGCCCAACTTCACCTTCGTCGAGTTCCTCCAGTGCTGCTCGGGCAACGTGGATTGCACGTGCGCCAAGCAGGGGGCTTGCGTTGCGTCGGTTGCGACGATGTTTTGGTCTCACACCTTCTATTATGACCCACTTCCGCGCAAAACCTGTAGCCCGTGCGATTCTTTTGGCATGATGGAGATATGCTTGTTCTTCCTCAGCGAATTTTAAAGCCCATTCTTGGCCTCGTCACAGCGATTATCGGTGTCGGTGTCACTGTTGGCGCGTGTTCTTCTAGTTCCCCGCTGCTACCTACACCAGAATCTCTCACACCATCAGCAAGTGTCACCCCTCAAACGTCTGTCGCTGCACCGGCGGCGTCGCAAAGCCCAGTACCAATGAAGGTCGAAATCCTGCAGCGATTACCGTTTGATGCCACGGCGTTTACCCAAGGCCTTGAAGTTACACCTCATGGTTTGTTGGTCAGCACTGGCCAATATGGGGAATCAAGCGTGTTTTATCTTGAGAATGGCACTTCGCGGCGCAACGATCAGCCAATTGAGGCGAAGTATTTTGGTGAAGGCGCAACCGAGGTCAATAACACGGTGTGGCAACTCACCTGGAAAGCAGGTGTAGCATTCCAGCGCGACGCAGATTCACTTCAGCTGCGCCAAACCGTTTCGTATCCTGGCCAAGGTTGGGGTTTATGCTCCTTTGCCGATACCATCATCATGAGCGATGGCACCGGCGATTTACGACTGCTCGATCCAGAAACCTTCGCCGAACGCAGTCGAGTAACCGTCACCAACACCGGCACCCCAGTGAGCAGACTCAATGAGCTTGCCTGCACCGAAGAAGGTTCGCGGCGGTATGTGTATGCCAATGTTTTCTTAAGCACTGACATTTATAAGATTGATGTGGATTCTGGCGCCATCGTTGGGCTTATCGACGCCTCCTCGGTTCCAAATAATGCGGTTCCAGATGCTAATCATGTCTTAAATGGCATCGCGAACATTCCTGGCACCGATCACTTCTATCTCACTGGTAAACGCTGGCCAGATCTGTATGAAGTAACGTTTGTCAACGCCTCATAGTCGTCGTGCGAATCAGCTATCAGCTGCGCATGGCGATGACACTGGCCGAGTAACTCCTCCGACCGTATCAATACAGAAAGCTTGTGGTATGAAACGCTCAACAAAAAAGAATCTGGTGCAAATTGGCGCTTTAGTGCTTGCCGTCTGCCTGATTCTTGGAATTTCATTATTCTTTCAGCAGTGGTGGAACAATCGCCCAGGGCCAGAACCAAAAGATGTTGCAATTTCAGTCGTGATCGCTGATGACACTACTGAAGTCCTGCCCTACAGCGTGTGTGAGCCAGGTGTACCGTGCACGCCGAGCCAGCCACCGGTGATAAAAGTGAAGGCAACTGATCACATTGAACTCAAGCTTCCACGTGAGATTTATGATCATGACTGGACGTTACTGACCATTTATGATGATCCAAGCGCAAATGATCAATTCCGATATGGTTCCTATGAGCAAGAAACTGCCTCAATTCCTGTCACAGCTGCCAGCGGAAACGCGCGTCTTGGTGTAATCGAAATACATTCGATCATGATTGGGCACGATGCTGCAGGGCAAGAAACCCCGATGACGGCAGTGTGGTCGATTGGTGTTGAAGTCACAGATTCCTAAGCCGCTGTCCACTCAAGCATTTTCAGACCAACGTTCACAATACAACAGGCGCCAGAGAAGTTGCTGTTCATCAGCTATTTTCTCTGGCGCCTGCCACTATCATGGATGGTGTGTAATGCTCGTGATCGTCTTGGCACGAGCACACATGATTCTGCCTGATCGCAAACAGAAAGCTGCAGCACGTTATGCTTCAAGTTCTGCGGCAACTACACGCAAGATCTCAGCAACTTGTTTACCTTCTTTGCGTTCTGGGAAGCGACCAGCGACAAGTTGCGGCATGATTTTGCCGTCGAGAACATTCACCAGATCGCCAACCATGGAACCAAGCTGTTCGGCAGTATACTTCCGCTCTACCTTTGCAGCCTTCGTATGTGGCTGCTCAAGAACAACCACGCGCAGTGCTTGTGGGCCTTTTAAGCCAGCACCAAAATCAAATTCGATACGCTGTCCGCGATGAAGCTCAGTAACGCCCTTTGGCAATACTGCTTTTCCGACGAACACGTCTTCATGACCCGGATTCGAGACAAAACCAAAGCCACGCTCTGGGTCATACCACTTCACTTTGCCGATCGGCATTACCGATTCCTTTCTTCGCTCGTTCCGACAGGAATTGATGAATATTTCTGTGTAGTCATACGCTTGCCTACTGTAAGCAAAACGCACGAGCAGCACTTAATATTCCATTGAACAAGATTGTTTATTATATACAGATATTTCCAGTTTTTCTAACTATCAACATCACTGGAACACTATCTTATACACAAGCACTGCTAGTATAACGTTTTTGCAACAAACAGATGCTGTGCTGCATAAATATTTCCTTACTATAGCTATCAAAAGCAAGCACAGTGAAATGCGTATTTAGCAATGCTTTTCCAAAAAACGTGACAATTTCGTTATAAATAAGCTAAAGTGAACTCTCGTAGGTATTTTTGCTGAACGCTTACGTCATCCTTGCTCAAAAGAGAGTTATCTGTCTTTTGAGCACTATGATGGGCTACTTCCACTGTGATATGTCTCTTGATTCTATGCTTGAGTAGCTTGAAAAATAGCAAGTAATTTGCAATTGCAAACTTGAGATGGCGAAAACGAGACGCAAAAATAATTCAGCGTTTGCGGCGTCCGTCGCATCAATACAATCGCATACAAGCTTCCAAGAGACATATTCAATACACGTGAACAATCCATATTTTTCACGTGTATTGAATCTTCTCCTCACTATGATGAAGTATGTTCTACTGTTCATCGTGCAGGAGCCCACAGTGACTCACGAGAGGAACAACTACCTTATGGCACGTCATACCCGAAAGTCTTCAACTACTTTTACCAAGCTTGCAGTTACCACTCTGGCAGTCGGAACCGCCTCTGCGATGGTGAGCCCAACAGCAATCGCCGCTCCAGACTCTGATTGGGATCGCTTGGCACAGTGCGAGGCGGGCGGCAATTGGGCAATTAATACCGGCAATGGTTTCCATGGTGGTTTGCAGTTCTCCCCAAGCACCTGGCGTGGCTTCGGCGGTGGCGAATTTGCCCCATACGCATACCAAGCAACCCGCGAGCAGCAGATTGTCATTGCAGAACGCGTCCTCGCAGGTCAAGGATGGGGTGCATGGCCTGCTTGCTCTCGTAAGCTCGGCTTACGTTCGGCACCAACCCCACGTACGATCGTGGCACAAGCTCCTGCCCCAGTTCAAGAAGCTGTCGCAGCAGCCCTCGAGCAGCCTACACCAGTAGCTGCGCCAGATGCACCGAGCGCTGTGCCAGTGGTGAAGTTGGATGAAAATCTGCTTGCAGCTGATGCTCTCTACGACCTGCTTGTTCGTAAGTTTGCAGAATACGGCATGGCAGTTCCAGCTGAATGGGACGCGTTCTACCACGCACATCGCAATAACTTCAACGCCTTCTATTCAGCTTCTTCACCTATGATTAACGCATTCTTTGCAGCTATACGCTAATTCTTTTCCATACATGCTCTTGGATAGTGGTAACGCCAGTATCCAAGAGCATGCATGCATCAGGGCACTTGCGCGTCTGAAACGTTCCGCACGAGCGCAGTCTCAGTGCCAAAGCGACCACCGCCTGAGTTACCGTCAACACCGGCTATCCGAACAGTGCTCCGTGGAACAGCGCTCCATGCTCGCGCAACCCGGCACAACCCGGCACAACCCGGCGCAACCCGGCGCAACCCGAGGATGCCTTGCAACCATCCTTGGAGCCTCGCTTCATGCACAAAACGCCTTGGAGAAACAGCTCAAAAGTGTTTCTCCAAGGCGTTTTGGCGCGTATGTTACTTGTTGATGCGGGTGTATGGGTGAACATACCCCAGTTCCTCTGCAGGAACTGGAAACTCAATGTCACCGAATGGGCTATTCGCACCAGCGAACTTTGCCACAACTTCGGTAACATAGTGGCCACCGCCAGGAACCTCGGCTGGCCAGCCCGGATCGACATAACCTTTTTTCTCTACATTTGCCATACCCTCTATTGTTGCAAATTGCAGCGAGAAACGCACCTAGAACGAGCATAAACTTCCCCACACTATGACGAAATCCTCTACAAAGTTAAGTTTTCCAGCCAATTTCACCACTTGGTTACAACACCAAAGCGCTGCTGAACTTGCACAAATCTTGCAACATCGGCCCGATATTACCTTCCCAACCCCACCAGGTTTTACCGCACTAGCAGGAAGAATGTCCTTGCGTGCGTCGTTAAGCAGAGCACTGCTGACACTCACGAGTGCCGATTTAGCCGTCATAGAGGCCTGCGCACGGCTTGGGGGTGAGATCAAACCTGTGGACCACCCCAAAATTATGGAGCTTCTGAGTACGTTTCTCGACGACAGCGAATGTACCGGCTTCGTCGACACGCATCTGCAACGCCTTCGCGAGCGCGGTTTGCTCTACGGCACCCCGGCGCGCAGTATGCTCGCCCCTGATGTGATGAATGCGCTGCCCACGGGGTTGACAATACTGCAAGATCCGCAGGCACTGAGTTATGAGCAGGTCCTCACTCGCTTGGACGGCTTAGCAACCGCGCAGCTGAAGATTTTGCAGACTCTGCAGCAGTCAGGCGGGGTTGGGGTGACAAAAGATGCAGCATATGATGCAAATCCGCAACGTCCGATTCCGCAATTGCTCAAAGCTGGTTTACTCGAGCGCATTGATGAGCACTCCGTGAAACTGCCGCTGACCGTGCGCTATGGTTTGCTTCAGCAGCCGCCGCCGAAGCTGCCCATCACGTTAGAATCAGTAGCCAACCAGCCAGAACGCGAACTCACGCCTTCCCTTGGCCAAGCAGCTATCGGCACGGCCTTAGAAACTTTGCGACGCTTACGCAGTCTGCTCGAGCACTTAAGCCGGAGCCCGGTGGAATTATTGCGCAATGGCAGCCTAGGTGTTCGTGCAACCCAACAACTTTGCAATGTCTTAAGAGTTGAAGATCAGCAACTCTATCACTTACTTGCAATAGGTCTTGCCAGCCGCTTGATCGCCCTTGGCCCATTAACGCATGTCAATGTAAGTGAAGACGCCACGGTGCTAGCTGCTACTGCTGCCAGTGAAGAGTTCGTGTTACATACGCTTGCTGAGCAGTGGGCAATTGTGGCACATAGTTGGTATGCCTATGCCACCTTTGCGCCTTGGAAAGTTGGCACACTTAGCGAGGCTTCGAAACCACTGCGTGCCTTTGAGGCTGAAACGTTCCAGGAGAAGTTGATTCAGCTGCGTCGAGAAGCATTGGAGGTATTTGCAAGTAGCGACGCTGCAGCTTGCAGTATTGAGGAACTAGCTGACAGGTTTGCGTATTTTCATCCGTTGCAAGCATTAACGTTGCAGCGCAGCAGCTTGGAGCAGATTTGTACAGAAGCAGTTGAATTGGGGATTCTGGCAACCGATGGGCACTTGTATTTCCCCACTTCCCTATTAAGGAATATCGCTGACGAACAAGCGCTGCTGCACGAGGTGGAAACGCTGACTCCGGCGGAAGTCACGAAGCTGATTCCACAGGCTGATTTCACGCTCCTTGCCACAGGCCCATTAGCGGCGGCGATTCATCAGGAACTTTCTTGTTTTGCAGTTGTGGAATCATCAGGTGTTGCAGCGGTGTATCGGATTACCGAAGAAAGTTTGCGCCATGCCTACGATGCAGGGAAAACACCAGAAGATATTCAGCAATTTTTAGATGCTCATACGCTAACGCCACTGCCAGAAACAATGACGTATTTCATTCACGATGTGGCACGAACGCATGGCCAGATTCGCAGTGGCGTGGCAGTAAGCTACGTGCGCTGTGATGATCCGGTGTTGCTGACAACCGTGGTTCGCAGCCAAGCTGCACAGCAAGCTGGGATGCGTCTGCTTGCGCCGACTGTTGCGATTACGCAAACACCGTTGGCAGCGTTGATGCAGATGCTTGAGGCTGAAGGCATCTATCTGGTTGCCGAAGATGAGAACGGGTATTCAATGGATGTGCGTGCTCGTGCGCGGTTTTTGCCAACGCCAAAGCAACGTGAGGAAAAAGATCCCGCAGATTTTTCCGAGCATCTTCAATCAGTCGTCGCCCACTTGTTGCAATCCACAGCAGGCACGACGGCTGCTGGTGGCAGTGACACTGCAGTTGGTGCACAAGACAATGCGCCTCAAGTGACACCGCATCAATCAGCGCTGCAGATACTGCAAGCTGCCATTCGGGCTGGGAAGAAAGTTAGCATCGAAACCATTGATCGAGCTGGTACAAGTACGCAACTACAGCTCACACCGATTACGGTACATGCTGGACAGCTCTCGGCGATTCATGAAGCTACTGGCCAGTTACATCAGCTCCAGATTCATCGGATCAGGAGTGTCACGGTTCTGGACTAGGAAGATGTGAAGCGGCGCTGCGAGGTGTGCAGCGACGCGCGGCAGGCGGTGATGCGTGGGAGCGGCGGCGTTTGCCGGCGCGTGGGGGCGGCCGCACGCGCAGGCTGCCCGCAGCGTGACAGCTAAGGCCCGGCAGGCAGCGTCGTCAAGCATGCAAACAGCGCCTAACGCCAGCGCTTCGGCACACACTAGCCTCACATCTGCCAACTTCAACCGCACGTGCAGCGAGCATCGCGCCTATAGTGTACTGTGACAACCTCGTCGTCATGCTAAGGGAGAATAAGTCGTGAGCTTTGGTACTGGGCCGTTAATTGTGCAATCCGATAAGACGGTGCTGCTAGAGATTGAGCATCCGCAAGCTGCAGAAGCTCGCATTGCGCTTGCCCCTTTTGCTGAGCTTGAGCGCGCGCCTGAGCATATTCACACCTACCGCATTACCCCGTTGGCGCTTTGGAACGCCCGAGCTGCCGGCCACGATGCCGAACAAGCAATTGATGTGCTCGAACGCTACTCGCGGTTTCCTGTCCCGCAGGCATTGCTTATCGACGTTGCCGAAACGATGGCTCGCTACGGACGCGTACGGCTGCATAAACATCCCGCGCATGGCTTAGTGCTTGAATCGGATGAACCGGCAATTCTGGTCGAATTACAGCGCCAGAAAAAGATTGCCCCGATGCTTGGCGCACAGATCGATGAGACGAGTATTGCGGTGCATCCTTCTGAACGTGGTCGATTGAAGCAAGAATTGCTCAAAATTGGTTGGCCGGCAGAAGATCTTGCCGGCTATATCGATGGTGAAGCACACCCAATTGCATTATCCCAGGTACATGAAGCATGGCAGTTGCGCGACTATCAACAAATGGCTGCCGATTCCTTCTGGGAAGGTGGCTCTGGCGTGGTAGTGCTCCCCTGTGGTGCAGGGAAAACCATGGTTGGTGCGGCTGCGATGGCCAAGGCACAAACCACGACGCTGATCCTTGTTACCAGTACATTAGCTGGGCGCCAATGGCGTGATGAACTCTTGCGTCGCACGACTCTTTCCGAGCAGGAAATTGGGGAATATTCTGGAGAGAAAAAAGAAATTCGCCCAGTTACCATTGCCACCTATCAAGTTGTCACGCGTAAAACCAAGGGCGAATATCGTGCCTTGGAGTTGTTCGATTCGCGTGATTGGGGATTGATTATCTACGACGAGGTGCATCTTCTTCCTGCACCGGTATTCCGCATGACCTCTGATTTACAATCGCGCAGGCGCTTGGGCTTAACTGCAACCCTAGTGCGTGAAGATGGCCGCGAAGGTGATGTTTTCTCGCTCATTGGCCCGAAGCGTTACGACGCTTTATGGAAGGAACTCGAAGCTCAGGGCTATATCGCCACCGCTGAGTGTGTGGAAGTGCGTACCACACTTTCTGCCGATGAGCGCATGAGCTATGCCTTGGCCACTGCTCAAGATAAGTATCGGATTGCAGCAACTGCAGAAGCCAAGGTAAGTGTGATTCGAACAATTATGGAGCATCACGGCACTACCCCAACGCTGATTATTGGTGCATACGTTGAACAGCTAGAAGCTTTGGGAACTCGCCTTGGTATTCCAGTCATCGACGGTAAAACTCGCACAATCAAGCGCGAGGAATTATTCGCGCAATTTCGATCAGGAAAAATCAGTAAGTTGATTGTCTCAAAAGTCGCGAACTTTTCCATTGACCTACCAGAAGCAGCCGTTGCAATTCAGATTTCAGGAACCTTTGGTTCCAGGCAAGAAGAAGCGCAACGTTTGGGTCGTTTACTTCGCCCGAAAAAGCAGCACGCACAGGCCTACTTCTATTCAATTGTGAGCCGCGATACGATAGATGCCGACTATGCGGCACACCGGCAGCGATTCTTGGCGGAACAAGGCTATGCCTATCGCATTGTTGATGCCGATAACCTTGACACTGTCTTTTAATTCCAATCAATTATCACCAAAGGTCTTATTTTCTTATGGCGCACTTTTCTTTCCCCGTTGATTCTGCTTATGCCTACACGCACAACGAGTTATTAAAAGACACCAAACGACTCCAGATTTCAGCCGCACTCTTCGCCCTGATTCTGCTCGGCATTGGATATGGTTTGACCTTTGTGTACACCGATATGATGGGCACGATTATTTTTAGCTGTTTTGCGATCATGGCCGCAATCAGCTTGGCACTGATCGTGATCATTCCAAAAACAGTTGGCACACCAGTGGCCTTATATGAGCAATATGAGCTGTGTGCAGCCATGATTGCTGAAGTCGAACCTCGCACCATGACAGTTATGGCACTGGTGAATATGAATACGGATCCAACCGTGGCACCAAAGTGGGGCCTTGCAATTCGTCCAATTACCGCCCTTGGCGATACTCCACGAGAAGTAGGCGTGAAAGTACCATCGGTTGCAGTCACTGGACGCCGCAGTGTTGGGCAGAGTGACACGTGGGATGAGATTTCGCCAATGCCAATTATTTGGGGCACTGCAGATACCAGCGTGATTGAACGCGCGGAGAAAGAAATTCCTACCAAGCAGTGGAAATTACTCGAAGCAAACCTTTCTAGAGTTGCCGAGGTACGTGCGACTCGATTTAATCTATTGCCACTCTAAACTGCTCTGATACAAGTGAAGGTGTTGGGATTTTCTTCAAGAACATATCCCAACACCTTCACGCGTTTTTACGCTATTCGGTAGCTGTTACCGACGTGCTATTGCTGCCGGCGTACTATTGCTGCCGGCGATGATTCCAATACGCAAGTGCGACGAGCACCAGCCCCAGCAGAATCATCCACAGCACACCAAGACCACCAGTTTTCGGTATATTGCCACGATGTACATCAGCAACTTCTAGAATCATTCGCCGCTGATTGTTATTGGCAATCACCCTTGCCGATACCGCTTGGCTTGGATTCGGAAGTCGCAATACTGCACGATTATTCCGATCAAGGCTGACTTCAAAATCAATCGGCTCAGCTGCTAATTCAAACCCAAATGGTGCGCGTGTTTCAATCAACTGATATTCGCCAGGTGGAAGCACAACGCCTGAGGTTTTGTTATTTGCACTCGTTAGTCCTGCCGCTCGCAACGGAAACTCAGTGCCATTCAACGCCGTATCAGACGGAACATTTTTCGCAACAATCCGATAATCCCAATCTTCGGAAACCGCGATTGGTCGACCTTCTGGATCAACCTTGTTGACTACCAGCTCTGAATTCGGTGGGATATTCGGAACATCCGCACAGGCAACTGGTTCACCGAGTTCTCGTGTGAAAATGAGTCGCCCGACATCACGCCACTCGTAATTTCCTTTGGTATAAAAACCATTATGCTCTGTACCATTGCACCGATACCAAGCAGGAGGATTCTTGGTATATCGAGGCAAATCAAAAGTTACATTAATTCTAAATATACGGGTTTCATTTGCCGGCAGGCGACGAGTGGTGAAAAAGTTATAATCTCGTTCCGCTAAGCTCACAGCCCGATAGCGACCAGATGGTGGTCGAGTCACATCAATTAAGCTCGGCGAACGTTCCCAGCTCGCGAGTTGTCGACCAGCGGCATCATGTTCTGTAATCCACAGCCGACGGTAGCGAATCGTCGATGGGAATTGCATATACGATGTGACATATCGAAAGTCAACAGTATCGGAATTCGGCGGATTTTTAAGCGTTGCTTCAAACTGCACAAGTCCCAAATTCGGATTGTTAGGATCCCTGCGAGGTGCAATACTCACCCGCTGTGTCACGATCACATCACTGGCTGCTCGTAAAGCAGTCGCGTGCTCGCGAAGTGGGTTTCCAGGTGCAGTCGGATCAACCAACGCTGTATCCGGTGCATCTGGATCCAAATCTGCGCAGACCCCCGCTGTAAGCGTTTTCGCTACGCGCGTAGGCGTACGGAATTGATGCACAAGTGCGGTATTCCGAGCACCACTATGCTCATCCTTGGCATCACAGGCCAGCTGCTTCGTGTCGGTCAGATGGTAGTACACCCGAATATGGAAATCACGAACTTCACCAGCAGCAAGCGTGAGAAATTCTTGTGCTGGTTCAGCCACTAAATAGCGTCCACTGACATTTGGTTGCAGTGGAAGTTCTTCCTCTTTGCGTACCCACGCCACACGATCAACAACTGCTGAAGCAGAAAGCTGTGGGACGTCGTAAAGCTTGAATATTTGTTGCGTTGCCCCAATTTCCGTATTCGCAACCTGCAGGTTGTACTCTAAAATGCCTGGAATTGGAGGATCGAGTGGAACAGCAGTTGTCTCCACTTTCAGCGCCCCAGGCTTCGTTGTCGCAGGCGTTTGCTCAACAGCAGCACCGGCATGTGGAATGAACGCCACATGACGCAAGCTGTTTGCGGGATCATCAATCTCAAGCGATTCCGCAAGTTGCGTCTCGCGGGTCTCATAGGTGATCTTCACAGGAGTTTGCGGATTCAGCTTCAGCCCAACTCGCGTATGATCCACAGTTGCGGCATCTGTCTGCCACTCTCCTGCACGCAAGGCTGCAGCACCGGCTGCGTTCACAAACCAAAAATCCAGGCGACCGGCGGCATTCGCACGCACTGCAAGATATACATCATCAGTTTTATGCTGGTACAAGGCTTGTTGCCACTGCCCAACTGCTGGTAATTGCTCAAATGCCCAGTCTTGGGTGTCAATCAGTTCGGAAATCTGCAGGCGGAATTGATGCTGCTGCGCAATACGTGGCGCCAGATCTTCCTGCACGCTGGTATCAATCAGCAAGGTGCCACCGTAGATCACCCCGCCGTGATCGCCACCTACAGTAAATGCCTCAGAGCGCTGCACCGCACCCTTGATAAATTTCGCATCTTGGATATGGGTTTGACTATAAAAATACCCCTGAGCATGCGAATCTTGATACGCACAACTATCCGCCGTGGCAGTATCACGAACCTGTGCTCGCAGCTTGGCGTATGCTTCGCCAAGACTTTCATCACTTGCTAACACACCTGGATAGGTTTGTGAACACCATCCCTGATGTAAGGCTGGATAGCTTTGTTTTTCCGCCGACTCTGGTAACAACGGTTCTGTCAACGCTGAAATATCTGCGCTTTCTGGCAACGACACCGCAAGCTTTTCGACGACGTCACGCAGCACCGAAGAAGGCACTTGCGTTGCTGCATCAACAAGATGTGGTGCAAGATCTCCGCTGGCAGGGCGCAATGCAGCCTCAAACGAGGAAATTGTTTCTAAACGTTGTGCTTCAGGTTGTGATGGAACAGCGCTCAACAACGAACGCGTTGGACGCTCGCGCCCTTCTTGTGCCGGCGTAGTGGTTGACGCAGCAGCTGGTTGGGTGGTAGGTGGCGTACTTGGTCGGATGGTAGGTGCTGCAGCAACTGTACTTGATGGCACTGCAGAGGTGGTGCGTACTGGAGTTTGCGTCGAAGTCAGTAAGTCTTCTGCCAAAACAGGGGTCGCTACAAGCATGCCAGCTGTCATTGCTGCCACTAAACTTTTACCAGCTGATTGCACAGTCGCATTCATGAGCATGAGCGTTATCTACCCCTTTCGCATTCGAGAAACTACCAACCACGTACATCTTGGAGAAACGTTCACCCCAAGATTCCACCAACTATCCGAACTAGTATATGTCATCAAATAGAGCCTTGACACCTTTCGTATGTTTCAAAGAATCACACTGTGCGCTACCTCCGTATCGTAAGGGTACGTCGCGATGCATCTGCGAAGTACTGCTACCTTTTCGCCAGCTCCACACCACGATTTCAGCACGAGCTGCGTTCTTCACGAGAGCGGCGGATAAATACGACACTCAGCAGAATCAACATGAAACCCAACAGTGCACTGCTCCAACTATTGGCACCGGTATGGGCAAGCCGAGTAATTCTCTGCAGCAATGGTGCATGCCCCTTATTCGCCGGCGTTGATTCCTCACACGTTGATCCTAAGCAGTGCGGCACTGCAGGTGGTTGCGTCGTACTTGCACATGGCATCGCAATTGATGCGGCGGAAGTTTTCACACCATAGTGTGTTTCTCGTGAATACTCCGGATACCCTGGAGTTGTCAGGAACCCAACCATATCGAAACGCGAGCGTTCCTGGTGCATCACGCTTTGAATATTCCATCGCAACACAATATCTGGATTATTTGCACGCAGTTTCGCCACCTTGGCAAGACCACTAGCGGTGAGCCGCAGCTTTGCGACGTTCTGTGATGCAAGCTCTACCTGATAATCGTGTCTATTCAGTTTTTGCACGAGCACTTTATCATGCGAGCGTAAAAGCGCAACTTCAGAGGAACCGAGCACAATCTCTTGGTGTTGTTCGAGTGGAATTGAGATTTCAAACTTTTCAATACTCAGATCCGAATCTGGCGCCGGTAACGATGCAGTGACCTCCATGCCAAAAGATTGTCCAGGATCCACGCATTGTGGTGTTTGCATCTGGCCGGTGAGTTTCTGATCTTTCGCAAACGCAACCACATGATAATCCCACTCGGTACGAGTTTCATTCGTGGATGGCACGGTAATTACAAATGGTGAAACCAGTGATAATCCTTGTGCCTGTGCAGATGAAGGATCTTCTTCCACAAAATAGGCGCCGACCGGTAGGGACGGAAAACGCGCAGCGCCGTCTTGCTGCGTGGTGGCAGCATAGGTAAGACCTAGTTGATGTTCGCGTTCACCGCCTGGGAAAAACTGCCAAATCTTTACTGCCTCGAGTTGCTCCCAACCTTCGTTTCGGCTGAGGTCGATATCGTTAATCTTGCGGATTTTGAAGTTCACGCCTTCAATTGGTGCTCGCGTTTGTGTCGCAAGAGGATTGGCTGGATCACCATATGCAGTAGTTGGGTCACCAACTGATTTGTGAATTTCTAAGGAAGCATCGTGGTTTGCGTCGATAAGCGTGGCTGAGAGCGGGGCTTCTGCCAAACTCGGCGCGGGGTGAAGTAACGCAAGGGTGAAAATGACGCTTAAAAATTTCTGTTTATTCATCATCACCTGCTCGTTTTCGGGCGCGCTGGTGCAGGTAATTTTTGCGCAGTCCATTGAGCATAATCAGCAAAAACAGACCAACAATTATTAATACAGCAGTCATCCACCACTGCCACGGTTGCTTGACGGTTGAAAGCACTTGCGTACCCTCAGCTTGGTCGAGTGCCACGCGCTCGGCATGTACCAGCAGGCGGTGGCTATTGATGCCATACGGTGTGCAGGTGATGAGCGAAATCAAGTCTTTGTCGGGAACAGGTAATAAGGAATCGCTTTCGCCAGGCAGCACTGTTTGTAATTCGCGAACCTTATATTTCATCTGCTGACCAGAAACGGACAAGTAAATATCGTCGCCGACTTTGACTTTCACCAGATTGTCCCACAGCGTTGCCACGGATAATCCAGTGTGACCAGTTAAAACCACATGCGAACCAACACCACCGACGGGCAGGTCGCTGCCAAATAGGTGGCCGATGCCCTTCGAGAGTACGGATTCGGATGAACCATGATAAATCGGCAGGTCGGAATCGATCGCTGGAATCGAAATTCGAGCCATCACATCGGTGAGATCCAGCTGACCCAAATACTTCTGGTATTCCTCATTGTCTTCGGAAATACGACTCAGCCATGGGTCAAGAATTGGACCGCCCTCATACTGCTCATTCCAGTGTTGGGCATCACGAATCTCGCCATCGAGTTCCTCGGCGGAAAACTCCTCAACCTTGGTGGTATAAGACTTGACCACCGAAGACTGATGATTGTTCTCGTACACCGTGCTTACAACCGGATACAGCATCAAGACGATACCAATGAGACTGAGCATCACAGTCAGTACGGAGCTGCTGTTTGACTTCTTCACTGACGAATCAGCGACCATAGTCATGCCATCTCCCCTTCCTACCTGCCGATTAAACCAGACATTGCTACGCCGGTAGAAGGTCTTGGTGAGACATCACGCACAAGACCTTCTACCAGTAACTCTCAATGTTTTTTATGCTTCACGACGCTTGTTGCGACGGGAAACACCGAGCGCAGCCGCCAGGAATGCAGCACCGGAGAGCAGGAGGAACATCACGCCCTTGCCACCGGTTAATGGAAGGTTGAAGCCAGCATTTTGCTTGTAGTCGACGATTTCAAGGCTCGTCAACGCGATTGTGTCGATGTTGGCGCCCTTGGTGACCTTGAAGTGAATTGGCTCAGCCAACAGAGAGAATCCTGCTGGAGCTTTGGTCTCAACCAAGCAGTATTCTTGGGTTGAGGTTGTATCAACGCTACCGTTGACGAAGTCATTTGCACGCAAGCCCTTGATGTCTGGAGCGTCGGTAGCATCAGCAACAATAGGAGCCGTATTCAGCTTCTTCGCAGCCGTTTCAAACTGAGCACGGTCTTGACCAGCTTCGCAGACATACAGATCGAACTCTGCGCCGGCAAGACGCGTTGCGTCAGCAGCGTCGCCTTCTTTGCCCTTCTTGACAATATCGACATTGCCAAAGTAGGACTTGGTCCAACCATTGTCTGGTTCCGTGGTAGGAGGCACATCAGCTGGCTCATCTGGATACCCTGGAGGAGGGGTCACACCATCAAGACGCTCGAAGACGTCGTACTTGTTGGTAATTGCGGTAACCTCGGCAGGAGCGTTCTCTTTGACCTTGAAGAAAATGTCGAACTTAATTTCACCGTCTTGATCCGACAGTGTCTTCAGCTTCTCAAGACCAGTTGCTGTCAACTGAATGCGGAAGATACCAAAGTCAGGGCCATTTGCCTCATTTTTGACTACCGTGTAGTCCGTATTTGGAGTGAATACAACCGTCTCTTGGCCATTTACAACGCCATACAGTTTGCGCGCAAGGGTTGCTGCTTCACCAGTTGCTGGATCTTTACCTGCACCCTCGAATAGTTCAAGACGTGCATTTGGGTAGAAGTCAGTCATCTCATAGCGCTCATGCGTACCACCACGGTGCAGCTGCTGACCGATGGTGTACTTGACGTAGTTGCCGTAGATGAAGGCACCTGCGTCGGTCACTGACTTCGTTGGCTTCTCAGACAGCTTGGTGTTCTTTGGGTATACGTGAACCTTATCCAGCCAGTTATTACGATCTACTGGGTCGGTCAATGGCAAGGTGACATAGAACGGCTTGGTGGAGATACCGTGGCCTTCTGGTGCAGTGGTTTCTTTCACCAAATACAGACCTGGAGCGAACGACGCTTTACCCGTACCGTTGCCATCGGTTGTAATCGTACCGGCGTTGTCGAGCTTGCCGGAGGCTTCGTCTAAGACAGGTTGCTTGACAATATCTTCGGCTTTCTTCCAACCTGCGTTGGTCAGCAGATCGACGTCCTTGACCTTATAAATAGTGAACACAGCACCTGCCAAAGGCGTACCCAAGGCACTCTCGTCAGCTAACTCACGGCCATTGTGGTCAGCTGGAGCTGCACCGTCACTCGAAAATTTATGAATAACCAGTTCGCGATTAGCATTCGTTGGCAAGGATGGGAATGTGCCAGCAGGCTGCACAACGCCGCCTGCGGTCTGTGCAAAAGCAACAGGTGCAACTGGAATCATTGACCCAGTGAGCATGACACCAGATGCGATGGCAATCGCGCAAACCTTCTTCAGCTTGAACATAAATCTTAAGACCTTCTACTCAGGAACCAGTACGATTCAGTAGCGAAACAAGAACAAAAGCATTTCATATGCGTATGTAGGACGCTGAACCTGCGGCAGCATCCAAAACTGTCGAAAATAGCAATGATCCATTTTCAAACACACACTGAAAGATGCAAGGTTCGTTACCTAACCCTTAACACTATAATTCATCTGCTGCCGACTAGCCTATTTATAATAAAATTTAATTCCGACTTCGCTTCGGGCGTTAAGAAACCAATGGTTAACGCCATTTTTTGAACTCGTATCGTACGATCATCAACCGCAAGATACTTCACTATGCAAACACTTTAAGATTTCCAACTGATACTTCACGACCGCTATCGAACCACACAGTCACACACCCAATCACAGAACACCAGCAGAGATCCGAATAGCAGCCCCTAAAAGCTTTACGACGCACCAAAGGCTCCAATTCTGCCACGCTTAGAATAGGTACTAGTGACTCCTCTGCTCAACATGCAGACCAAAAGTCGATCAGATTGCCAGTACTCAAATTGCGTGACACTAGATGTAGCAGAATCAACATCCAAGTACCGAAGCAAAAATTATGACGGCAAAAACATACGTCTACCCTATAAAGCAGCACACACAGCGAGTCGGTACATACATCAAATACTGCAGATGCCATAAGCTCGCGTAGCTACACAGTCTAGATTGAGCAAAAAATAGCGTCAGCAACAGCCAGAATACTCAATCACTGGTTCCACGTACGTACCGTAGATGTATTACTCAACATGGGTATGCGTATAGCACGGCAGGCTCTAACAACCAAAATTGTTAAAGCCTGCCGTGCATTATTTTAAGTTTTAGGTCGGCGGTGTCTTACTCTCCCACAAACTCCCGTTTGCAGTACCATCAGCGCAATTAGGCTTAGCTTCCGGGTTCGGAATGGGACCGGGCGTACCCCC
>NZ_JANUXR010000011.1 GCF_024834075.1 Corynebacterium sp. HS2168-gen11 | reverse complement strand
TTACAAGTCGAGCAAGGATTGCGGTAGGATCATAAGTGGTGAAGGTATTTTCATTCTTTTGGTTCACACTCTAAGCATGAATTACCTTCGCCGTTTTGTATAATTCCCCGCTGAAACGCGAAGAGCCCGATAAATAGAGCACTGTAACATGCACGTGAGGCAAGATCTACCAGCATAATGCCTAGTAGATAAGTGCGATGAAGTGGTGTGGATGGGGGATCGTCGAGTGCAGGTTGCTGTGATAAAAATATTCGCCTTCTCCACGGAAGTGCGCACAAAAGCGTAATGGAGAAGGCGAAAGTATAAATAGTGCCCCAGACAGGATTCGAACCTGCGACACCGGCTTTAGGAGAGCCGTGCTCTATCCCCTGAGCTACTAGGGCCGAGTATATGACACACGTATAATACCAAGACAACGGTGCTCGTGCATCTGCTCACATGAGATTACATGACACCTACGTGATACAGCAATCAGGGCTGCATGATAGTAGGAAAGTACAGTGTAATGTAGCTGGTGGTATATCTCACAGATTGTTGAGAGTAGCTGCCAGAGAGTTGCCACAACCGCTTGACGTGCATTGCGGATGAGTAGCGTGCAAGACATGCTTGACGACGCACAGGAGGATTCGCAAATGCTTGGCTGAGCTGGAAGATTGCGTATCGCAAGAAATACTTGACGATGAAAAGTATGCGGCTTTCCTATCTGTATCAGCGACACAATTTTTGCAGGAATAGTGCCGATGGAAGTTGTCAAGCATGCATGATTCGAGACTTCAGCAGTGCTAGGATTTTCTAACATGAAACGAATTCGATATTCGCCAGCACAACTTGTTGCTGTATCGTTTCTCTGCTTAATCGGATTGGGAACTGGTCTGTTATGTTTACCAGTTTCACGAAATGGCTCTGAACTCGAACCAATGGTGGCCCTGTTTACTGCTACCTCTGCTGCATGTTTAACAGGTCTGACAGTCGTGGATACCGCAACATATTGGTCTCATTTCGGACAATTGGTGATTATCGGATTAGTGCAACTCGGTGGACTTGGCATCATGACCCTCGCCACGATTGCTGGTTGGGCAATTGTGGGGAATCTAGGTGTGCGTTCACGATTAAATGCCAATGCGGAAGGACGCGGTCTGCACCTCGGTGATGTCAAAACCTTATTGATTGCAACCATCAGTTTTACCGTGATGGTTGAGCTGATCATTGGCATCATTTTGAGCGTACGGTTCCACAATACCTATCATTACCAGTGGCCGGCTGCTACCTGGGAAGGAACCTTCCACGCCATTTCTGCATTTAATAATGCAGGTTTTGGATTACGTACCTCAAATATGATGCAGTATGTTTCCGATCCCACCATCTTATTACCAGTGGCAGTTGCCATTATTTTAGGCGGCTTAGGATTCCCCACCCTCTTAGAGTTATATCGAAAAATACTGACACCAACACGACTTGGTTTAACCACAGTCTTTACTGTGTACGGCACCGTAATTTTATTGCTTCTTGGCACTCTTGCCACCGTTATGTTCGAGTGGAACGGCGTGCTTGGAGAACTCAGTACCTTCGATAAATGGCTTTCAGCATTTTTCCATTCCGTAAGCTCGCGTACTGCTGGATTTAATTCGATTGATATTTCAAGTTTCCACCCAAATGCACTCATGGCAACCAATATTTTGATGCTCATTGGTGGTGGTTCCGGCGGAACCGCCGGTGGAGTGAAAATTACGACAATTGCGGTGATCTTTGCCGTAGTCTGGGCTGAAGTCAAAGGTAACGAAGACGTGACTGTGCGTGGACGTCGCTTACCACCACGGACGATTCGTCAGGCATTATCGGTCATTACAATTTCAGTGGTGGTGGTACTTTCGGCAATGATGACAGTACTCATTGTGGCGCCGCACTTTACAACAGCTCAACTAGCATTTGAAGTCATTAGCGCGTTTTCCACGGTGGGGCTATCAACAGGTATTACGCCATTTCTGCCAAGCAGCGCGCAGTTGGTACTCATTGTCTTAATGTATGCCGGCCGTATTGGACCAATTACTCTTGTTGCTGCACTCGCAGCCCGCGATCAGCAACGCTACTATTCGTATCCTGAAGAAAGGCCGTTCATTGGTTAATTTATTTCGCCGCCAGTCGGTTGTGGTGATCGGACTTGGACGTTTCGGCATGGCATTAGCGCTTGAACTCGAGCGTCAAGGGGTAGAAGTCCTTGGCATTGATGCCAACCGTGAAGTTGTGGCCATGGCAAGTGAAAAACTCAGCCATGTTGTGGAATGCGTTGGCACCACTGAAGTTTCATTGCGGCAACTAAGCGTGCATGAAGCCTCGCGTGTGGTTATTGCCATTGGTTCAGATTTGGCAGCTAGTGTGCTCATTGCGCAAGCCGTGATGGACTTAGGCGCGCAAAATGTATGGGCAAAAGCCGATGGTGATGCGCATGAGCGGATTCTTAAACGCATTGGAGTGCATCACACCATTCGCCCAGAACGCGACACCGGACGGCGGATTGCCCACCTTATTGGTGGTGCAGCAGAAGAATACGTGGAGTTTGACGCAGATTACGCCATGATTAAGCTGGCTCCACCGATTGCGTTCTTAGGGAAAGATGTTTCGAACACACCAGCTGGTATTGAGATCGTAGCGGTACGCAAGCAAGGTGGCCGCTTTTCGACGCCAACACCAGAACAGCGCATTGAGTCAGGCGATATTATTATTGCCGCAGGAAGCGTGCGCGACCTCGAGCAATTCGCAGCACTATAAGCAAAAACCGGCCTTGAACGTTTTTTCGTGTTCAAGGCCGGTTGTGTGATTTAGGCTTGGAGTTCTTGGAGTTTGGCGATCACTGCTGCAGCTGGTGGATTTGTAGCGTGGGTGCCATCAGAATAGAGCACTGTTGGAACTACGCGGTTGCCATTATTGACAGAAGTGACCCACTTTGCAGCCTCGGCATCGTTATCAACGTCGATGCTGGTGAATGCAATATTTTCGCGTTCAAGATCAGCGACGAGACGTTGACAAAACGGGCACCAAGAAGTCAGATGAATTGTAATATGTTCTTTGCTCATACTTCTTGCAACATGCATTGAGGGATTATTATTCCCGAGACTTTTAGATACGCTTCCAGGTTTCAAAGCGATAGCGTAAGCCTGAAGCAGAAATTAGCCACGGGGAATGCGTCGTTAAGCAAAATGTTGATGGGATTTCTGGGGCGTAGACGGCATGTTCGCCAAGGTCAAAGTCTTGATCGATGACGGTGCGTTCAATGGTGGCAACTGCATCAATAGTTGCGGCATACACCTGGCCGCCACCAATAATCCAGCCTGTATCGGGAATCGTGGTTGTAACAGTTGCACCTTGTGACCATTCACCTGGGGCTTGAGACGATAACACGATATTTTCGCGGCCTGGTAAAGGCCGAAATGGCAAGGAAAGCCAGGTGCGTCGGCCCATAATAATTGGCTGATGCAAGGTGGTTTGTTTAAAGTGCTGGAGGTCTTCTGGCAAATGCCATGGCATGCTGCTGCCATCGCCAATGACACCGTTGGTGCTTTGTGCCCAGATGGCATGCAACATATTACACCGCCACCTGTCCTTTAATGGTTGGGTGTGGATCGTAGCCAAGAAGCTCGATATCCGAGAAATCGTAGGAGAAGATATCGCGTGCTTTGCGCAAGGCCAATTGTGGATATGGGCGTGGCTCGCGGCTTAATTGCAACTGCACCTGTTCTTGGTGGTTATCGTAAATATGGCAATCACCACCGGTCCAAATGAATTCACCAACTTCCAAACCCGCTTGCTGGGCAAGCATGTGGGTAAGTAGGGAATAGGACGCGATATTAAATGGCACTCCTAAAAACATATCGGCGCTGCGCTGATATAGCTGGCAGGAGAGTTTGCCATCGGCAACATAGAGCTGGAATAGCAAATGGCAAGGTGGTAGAGCCATATTGGTAATTTCAGAAACATTCCAGGCAGAGACAATATTGCGACGTGAATCTGGATCTTGCTGGAGTAGTTCTAATGCCTGGCTGATCTGATCAATATGCTGGCCGTCAGGAGTTGGCCAACTCCGCCACTGCACACCGTAAATTGGCCCTAAGTCGCCGTTTTCATCAGCCCACTCATTCCAAATACGAATGCCATGCTCTTGGAGCCAACGGACATTGGAATTGCCCTGCAAAAACCACAAGAGTTCACCAACGATTGAGTGCATATGCACCTTTTTCGTGGTAATGAGCGGGAAGGATTCTGCCAGGTTAAACCGCATTTGCTGGGCAAATAAACTTGTGGTGCCAGTGCCAGTACGGTCATTTTTATGCGTACCTTCGGCAAGGATCTTCCGCAGAAGATCTTCATACGGGGTGGCAATTGGTGAACTCATGTCGATGATCCTTGCAAGATTCGGCGCTGTTTCAGACTCGAAACAGTGTACACGAGTGTACAGGAATGTACAGGAATGTGCAGGAGTGTTCAGGAGTGTTCAGGAGTGTTCAGGACAGCCAGGAAAGCACAATAAAACTCGGAGCAACCTTTGTAAGAAGATCCCTCCGAGTCCTATTTAAGAAAGCTGGTGAATATTTAGTAACTACCGTGCTCGTTATGGTACGCCTGAGCGTGCGCAATGATTTCGTCGGCAAGCTCTGGGCGGCAAATCAGGATATCTGGCAGGTAGGTGTCTTTGTGGTTATAGGTAAGTTCACTGCCATCTAGGCGAGAGCAGTGCAAACCAGCGGCTTTACACACACCAACAGGGGCAGCAGAGTCCCATTCGTATTGGCCACCAGCGTGGATATAGGCATCGTAATCGCCAAGGAGAACATGCATTGCCTTCGCACCAGCAGAACCAAGTGGCTCTGCTTGGTAGCCCATTTGCTCAGCAACATAGGTTGCAACCTTTGGTGCACGGTTATGCGAAATTGCAATGCGCTTGGACAGTGGGCCGGTTACGGCACGAGCTTCACCAGAGTGGAACACAACGCCGAGATCTGGCAGGCCAACTGCAGCGTGGGTTGGGACACCGTTTTCTACAAGTGCGATGTGTACCGCCCAGTCCTGGCGGCCAGTAGCATATTCTTTGGTGCCATCGAGTGGGTCAATGATCCACACGCGTTCCTTGCCGAGGCGCTCTGCATTATCGGCAGCTTCTTCAGACAAGAAACCATCGTTCGGACGGTGCTGCTCAAGCACGCGTGCGATCCAGTTTTGGGCGAGGTCATCGCCAGCGTCGCCAAGTGCGCGGTCACGAAGAACACCCACGGTACGGACACCTTTGAGGATATCGCAGGTACCCTTGGCAAGGCGATAAGTTAAAGTGGCATCATCAAATTGAGCAGTCATACCTGTTAAGTTTAGTGCGTAAGGCGGAATTGAACATGTCGAGTTCTCCGAAGAAGTCTGCAACAGACGATATTTTGACGAGATTCCGGCCACATGTGCGTCGGTGGTTTACAGACGTATTCGCTACCCCAACGCCGGTGCAACAAGCCGCATGGAGCGCTATTTCTGCAGGTGAGAACGCTTTAGTAGTAGCGCCAACCGGTAGTGGTAAAACGTTGGCAGCGTTTTTGTGGTCCATAAATAGGCTTGCCGACGCCGCCACACAACTGCAACTTCCTGTGGCAAATACCACTCAATTCGGCAAGGATTTGCCCTCTCATAATTTGCGTGAACAGTCCACGCGCGGCGTTTCTGTGTTATATATCTCGCCATTAAAGGCACTTGGGGTGGATGTTGAACGCAACCTGCGCGCTCCTTTAATCGGCATTGAACGTATGGCAGAAGAACTTGGCATCGCGATGCCAAATATTCGAGTTGGGGTGCGCTCTGGCGATACCACCGCAGCAGAGCGGGCAGCACAATTGCGCAATCCGCCAGATATTTTGATTACCACTCCAGAATCAGCGTATTTGCTGCTCACTTCGCGTGCGCGCGGTATCTTAGCCAATGTTCATACCGTGATTATTGATGAAATCCACGCATTAGCTGGATCAAAACGCGGCGTGCATCTGGCGATCACCTTAGAACGGCTTGAGCATTTAGTTGCAACGCATCAGCAACGCGAGCAAGCATCCCACGCAGACACACAGCAAACGACAATTGATATTTCAGATCCGGCCAAGCCCACCGTGGATGCGTCGATAAGCAATGCGCGTCATGAACAAGCCACGAGTACGCATGCTGCAGTGCGCACCCAATATGTGCAAAGAATTGGGTTATCGGCAACCGTGCGACCACTTGAAACCGTGGCGCAGTTTCTTGGTGGGGCGCATCCAGTTGAAATAATTGCTCCTGAAGCCAAGAAACAATGGGATATTTCGGTGGTCTCACCTGTAGCAAGCATGAGCGATCTGCCAGGGGTTGAACTAGGTTCGCCAATTGGTGGTGCAACGCTGAGTGATCCGCTTGGCTTGGCAACCCCACTGCCAGATGCCGATGCAGAACAATCGACACTGGCAAAAAGCAGTGGCTCAATTTGGCCGCATATTGAAGCCACTGTGTATCAGGAAATTATGCAGCATCGCTCGACATTGATTTTCGTCAATTCGCGGCGCAGTGCAGAGCGTTTAGCGGCAAAATTAAATGAACGTCATGCATTGATGCTTGCCGACGCTGCGGCAGTAGAACACGATGCTGACACATCAGGTGAACCGCTGGCAGGTGAAACCAACACAGTTTATGCACCACATGCAACCTTGCGTATTGCAGCACATGACGTTTTGCCAGCAACTGAGACAACGATTGCACGAGCCCATCACGGTTCAGTAAGCAAAGATGAACGCAAAGATATTGAAACAACCTTAAAAGCTGGTCAACTGCGTGCGGTGGTTGCGACGAGTTCGCTGGAACTAGGCATTGATATGGGCGCAATTGATGCTGTGATTCAGGTTGAAGCACCACCTTCAGTTGCAGCGGGCCTGCAACGAATCGGCCGTGCTGGGCATAGTGTTGGTGCAACATCATATGGTTTGTGCATTCCGAAACATCGCTCAGATATCATTCAAACTACCGTTACCGCTCAGCGCATGCTCACCGGCGAGATTGAGCAGATTCAGGTGCCGCAACAAGCATTGGACGTGCTTGTGCAACATACCATCGCAGCAGTTGCAATGGAAGACTGGAATGTTGACCACTGGTATTCCGTCGTCACACAAGCGTATCCGTATCGGCATTTAAGCAGGGAAGTCTTTGATGCGGTCATTGACTTGGCAAGTGGTGTGTATCCTTCGACTGATTTCCATGAACTGCGCCCGCGCATTGTGCACGATCATCTCACGGGCATGCTTTCTGCCCGCCCTGGTGCGCAGCGGCTTGCTGTGACCTCTGGCGGTACGATTCCCGATCGCGGATTATTCGGTGTGTACCTGTTAGGTGGTGCTGCTGGCGCGCGCAGAGTCGGTGAGCTCGACGAGGAAATGGTGTACGAATCGCGCGTGGGTGACGTGTTTACGCTGGGGGCTTCCGCCTGGCGAATCGAAGCGATTGAAAAAGATCGCGTGCTTGTCACCGCAGCTCCTGGCCAGCAGAGTCGATTGCCGTTTTGGTTGGGGGATCAGATTGGTCGGCCAGCAGAACTGGGTGCAGCCATTGGAGCGTTTCGACGCCACCTGCTTACCGATCCTGCGACAGCACTGAAAAGTGACGTTCATATAAACGCCTTTGCACGCGATGCAATGGTGGAATTTGTTCAGGATCAGCAACTTGCAACTGGAATTGTGCCCGATGAACGCCAATTCTTGCTCGAGCGATTCCGCGATGAAGTAGGCGACTGGCAAGTTGTGTTGCATAGTCCATATGGCAAGGGAGTGCATGCGCCGTGGGCTTTGGCCATTAACGCGGTTATCCAGCGCACCTGGGGCATTGATGCCAAAGCTGTCAGCCATGATGACGGCATTGTGTTACGACTTCCCGATACGGACAGGATCCCAGATGCTTCCTTGTTTATGATTCCAAGTGAAGAAATTGAATTACTGGTGGCAGAACATGTGGGAAACTCGGCACTGTTTGCCTCGCGTTTTCGAGAGTGCGCTGCGCGAGCCCTGCTCTTGCCGAAATACAATCCAGGCAAACGCTCGCCATTATGGCAGCAGCGGCAAAAGGCTGCACAGCTTTTAGAAGTTGCTCGGCGCTATCCAAAATTCCCGATCATTTTAGAGGCGATGCGGGAATGCTTGCATGATGTATATGATCTGAGCACATTACAGACTGTGATTGAGAATTTACATGCCCGCCAAATCTCAATTATTGAAGTAGAAACCACGCAGCCATCTCCATTTGCGGCAGCGATTTTATTCGACTACGCAGGCGGGTTTATCTACCAAGAAGACCAACCTCTGGCGGAACGAAAAGCTGCAGCTTTAGCAGTTGATCCACGCCTATTTGCCCAGTTACTTGGCACCTTGGACCTACGAGAACTCCTCGATCCAGAGATTATTTCGGACGTTCATGCGCAATTGCAACACACGGATGAGCGTCGACAAGCAAAAACGGCGGAACAATTTGTCGATATTGTGCGCACAATTGGGCCAATTCCACTGACAGCAATCCCTGCGCGCACGATCGATGATCTTGGGATTGCACAGCTTAGGCCACTGATGCCAGTGCAATTAATGCAAGTGCGGATTCGCGGAGTTGAGCATATAGCGCTAAGCCAAGACGCTGCATTATTGCGCGATGGTTTAGGTATTCCTGTGCCACCAAATGTAGCGGCAACCGATGACTGTATTACCGATGCGCTGCACCAACTGCTTCTACGATGGGTGCGCACGCGTGGGCCGTTTGTGCTGCGTGACGTCCAAGAAGCGTGGGGCATTGCGGCATCTGTTGCCTATCAAATCCTGGAAGATTTCGTTAGCCAACGCGTGTTGGTCAAAGGTCGCTACCAGCAGGATTGCGTGGAAGAGGAATATCTTGCTCTTGACGTGTTACAACGCATTCGATCCAAATCGTTGTACCAATTACGACAACGCACCGCACCGGTATCGCAAAGTGCCTACGCGCGATTCCTTGTGCAATGGGGCAACTGTGCGGCAATTGGCGAACAACCAACACTGTGCGGCATTGATGGGGTGTACCAAGTTATTGAGCAACTGGCAGGGATTCGTATTCCAGCCAGTGCCTGGGAGCAGTGGATTTTTGCCACTCGAGTGGCGAATTATCAGCCCTCAGATCTTGATGAGCTTCTTGCCCACGGCGAAGTAATTGCCATTGGTGCAGGGCAAGCAGGCAGTGCTGATCCTTGGGTGATGTTGGTGCCTGCTGAAGATTTGCCAATAGTTGCACACAACCAGCACATCGAACCATTCAGCCCAACCGCACAGCAAATTTTGGCTGCTTTTGGCGATACCGGATTTTATTTATTTAGCCAGATCGCACGCATTTTGGCTACGAATCCGCTGGGTGTTAGGGAAGTGGCTGCCTTGGGCAGCGCGGGTGAAGCGGAAGCTGTGGCTGGTGAAATGGTGGCCTCGACAAACGTGAGTGAAGCGGCGACCGGGCGGGCTGCGCAACCTCACGCGCCGGGTACCGGGCACCACAGCGCGCCGGGAACCGCACCCCACAACGCGCCGAGTACCGGACGCCACAGTTCCGACGCTTACGAGCGTGCCGCTTACCAGCGCGCTCGCCAATCTGTGTCTGAAGTGCCACCAATGGCAGCACCTGCTGATCAACTCTCTACTACCCAAATACGCGATGGCCTTTGGGAGCTCTTTGATGCTGGGCAGATTACCCTCGATAGTTTCGCACCACTGCGTGCTCGCCTAGCCAGTGGGAAAACCACTGCGCACAAAGCGAACCGCACCCCGGCGCGCACGCGTATGCGTCGCGGGCGAAGCTATCGGTTGTCACACAGCACCCAGGTTGCTGTGCCAGTCGATATGGTTGGGCGCTTTTCCAAATTGCCGACACCGCATGAGCAAGATCAGCAGGATCTGCTGGCGCAAGGTGAAATTTGGTTAGATCGGCATGCTGTCGTCACTCGCGGTGGCGTTGGTATAGAGTCCGTCACCGGTGGGTTTGCGCAGGTGTATAAGGTACTTTCGCAATTCGAAGAAGCCGGCAAAGCCTTGCGCGGCCAGTTCATTGCCCAATTAGGTGCCGCGCAGTTTGCCACGCCAGTGGTGATTGATCGATTGCGCGCCCTGGATGATTCCGATGATCTTGCAGGTTGGCCATCGGGTGCTCCGAATCCTCAGGCGTATGTATTAGCAGCGGTTGATCCCGCTCAGCCGTATGGCGCAGCTTTGCCGTGGCCGGCTGCTGGCCTTTCGCGTTCTGCAGGCGCAGTGTGCGTGCTTATCGACGGGTTATTGGTCGCCTATCTGTATCGAGGCGGAAAAACCTTATGGGTGGCTGATCCACCAGCTGGTGTTGATGGGTATTATGCAATGATTGTGCAAGCCCTTGTGGCCTCGTCGCCGGTGCGCCTGGTGGTTGAAACATTGAATGGAGAACCGGCATTATCGGCATCTGTGCGTGAAGTATTTCTTGCTGCAGGCTGCGTGCTGACACCATCTGGATTACAGTTTTCCTCATTAAGGAAATCAGCTTCTGTGACAGGTGATAGTCAGGCAACTGGAAGAGCCAAGGGAAGAAGTTTTAGCGAAGCAGTGGCGCAGTTATCACCGCAAGCTGAACACGATGTGCAAGGCAATTCAGGCTCGATGTGGCGGCGTCGCCTACGCTAAGTGGCGCACTTGAGCGTTGTTATGTGCGATCTCCCTTGGTGTGCCACTACCAATGCTGATCCATGTTTGGAAAAGGTATTTGCTAGTGTGATGCTCACAGTGATTCCAATGCTCTGATTTTACTTGGGCATCCAGATTCGTCTTGCTGCCAAAAGTGCAATTGGGGCTGGCCCTAATTGGTGCAACACTACATATGCAAAGGGGGTGTCATGCCAGAAGGCGATTCTATTTTTCAGTTGGCGCATCGTTTGCAATGGATGGTTGGCAGGCAGGTGGTCAAGAGTCAGTTTCGCGTACCAACCTATGCGCAGGCAAGTGTGACAGGACTGCAATGTACGCGGGTGTGGTCCTATGGCAAGCATCTTTTTATGCAATTTGAGCAGCTGATTGTCCAAACTCATTTGAAGATGGACGGCAGTTGGACAATGCACCGTGTTGGGGATCGGTGGCCTAAACCTGCCCACACCGCCAGAGTGGTACTACAGCTTCATGATCCTGCCGGCCCGATTGAACTTATTGGCTGGCAGCTGGGCGTCGTCAAGCTTTTTCCTGCGACAGAGTATCACCAGCAGATCGCCTATCTTGGTCCCGATATTTTAGGCGATGATTGGAACACTTCTGGCCAGCTTCGCGCGAAGCAAAACCTGCTACGCGAACCGACACGGCTGATTGCAACGGCGTTGTTGGATCAGCGCAATCTGGCTGGCATTGGCAATGAGTATCGCAGCGAGATTTTATTTCTGGCGAAGGTCCATCCCGCAACGACGGTCCAGGATGCCCCGGTCGATGATATTTTGCAGCTTTCGCGTAGGTTGCTGTGGGCCAATCGTTTTTCTAGCATTCGAGTCACAACTGGCGTCCGTAGGGCAGGGGCAACTACGTATGTGTATGGCCGTGATCGGCAAGCTTGTCGACGCTGCGGAGCTACCATTCTGGTGGATGATTGTTCCGATTCAGCCGCACTCGGCAGACCAGCGCAACCTGCACGATTTATTTGGTGGTGTCCGACTTGTCAGCCGAATGCAGCTTCGTGACGTGTACTGCTTCACCTGGGATATGGAGTTGATCTTCAACATAGACCTGTTTGGTTGCAAACCAAGCCGCCATACCAATCGCAACTGAGGCAAAGGTGAGTACGTATGCCATAAAGGTGTAGGTGCCGGTGAAATCAAAAATTGCGCCGACTAACAGTGGGCCGGTTGCCGCGATGGTATAGCCCATGCCTTGGCCAAAGGCTGAAAGGGATGTTGCACCTTGCATGCTTCGGGCGCGGACGTTGACTAAGGTCAATGCAATTGGGAAGGATAATGGGCCAAAACCAGACAGTATCACCCACAAATATGGCAAGGATAGTGGGCTTAAGATGAGCCCAAGATTGCCAACAATAAATGAGATCATAGCGATCACAATGATGGGGAAGACGCGTTGGAATTTTCCAACCACCCATGGGCCAACCACACCAATGACTAAGCCGATTAATCCCCAGAGTGCGAGCATAGCCCCACCAAATTGTTGGCTTGCACCGGCATCAACGAAAACTGCCGGTAAAAATGCCATGAGGATGTAGCTATTAAAGGAAGTAAAACCAAACATCACTGCAACACCCCAACCAACTGGAGTTTTCCATACTGGCAGGTGATGCGTTTCAACTGGTACCACGGTGTGTTGCACGGGTGCACGCCGCGTGAGTGGTAGCCAGGCAAGTGCGGCACTGATGCCAAACACAGCCCATAAGCCAAGGCCGTACTGCCAGTTTGGTATGAAATCACGTACCACAACCACCGGTGCTGAGGTCATGGTGATTTGCATGCTGATCAGATACATCATGGTCATTCGTGGAACAGCATGTGGGAAGTATTCGCGCACGGCAAGTGGAATCACTGCATTTGCAATACCAACGGCAAATAAGGCTGCTGCGGTACCAACCATTAAGGTAACGGTAGAAGGCCCGAGCACGCGTAGGATTTGTGCCAGACCGGTGGCTGCCATTGCCAGTGCTAAAACTTGTGCGATAGAAAGCTGTTTGAGCATGCGCGGTGATGCAAAGGCCGCGAGTGCAAACATAATTGAGGGCAGTGAGCCAATAAAACCAATGATGGTAGTGGAAAGCCCCAGGGAAGTTTGGACTTCCGGAATTAAGGGAGCTAGCGCGGTTACTAAGGCTCGTAAATTTAACGAGGTGAGAAAAATAGCAACAAACGGAACCAAAATTGATTTTTTGAACACTTCATGAGGGTACACCTAATCCTCAAGAATCACAGAATAAGGCGGAAGTTTTTTCTTTCCAGCAGCTGTTACCATGCTGGGAAAAACATGCAGCTTGAGCAGCGGTATTATAGAAAGGCACCCTGCCGCGAATCGTTTCTTATGGCACCAGGGCGATTTGAACAGGGCTGAATACGGAAGGATCAGTACCACAATGTATGCCGAATACCTGTATATGCTGGACAAGATTGCGCCGGAATTACGCCGCGTGATCACCAAGAAAACAATTTTTCCAACTGATCCAGCAACATTATGGTGGCATAGACAAACCGGCATGCCGACCACAGTTCACCCTGATGTGCAGTGTCATCGACACACAACAGCAACGAATGTGGTGTGGTACGAGTATCTTGCTCGTTCGCAGGACCAACAAACCAACCTACCTGTTCTATTGTGGATCCATGGTGGCGGTTTGATCATGGGAACTGCCGCACAAGATCATTATTGGTGCAGTATATTAGCGCACGTCTTAGAAATGCGTGTGGTGAGTGTGGAGTACCGGTTGGCGCCTGAGCATCCGTTTCCAGCAGCACATGATGATTGTTTTGCGGTACTGGAACTGCTTGCAGCAGAAAATCCACCGGCCCTGGTGGTTGCAGGAAGTTCAGCTGGTGGCGGGTTAGCAGCCACCGTCGTCCAGCATGCGGTTGATGCAGGGGTGACAGTAACTGGGCAAGTATTGGTGTATCCGATGCTTGATCCGCAGCCAACGAAGAATCAGTTCGGGGTGGAGTTTTCGCCATTATGGCCGGCATCAGCGCATGAGTATGCGTGGAAGAGCTATCTAAGAGGGCTTGATCGAACAGCACTGCCAGCCTATGCAGCTGCCAGTACGTACAGAAACTTTCAACATTTGCCACCTACCTGGATTGGTATTGGTGATCTGGATTTGTTTTATGTCCAAGCACGTGAATATGCAGCTCAGCTGCCGGATTGTACGTGGTATGAAGTGCCCGGGATGTATCATGCAGCAGATATGGTTGTGCCAGAAGCAATCAGCATGCGAGCGTTTCATCTTGCAATGCTGACATGGATTCATCGCCTGTGCGCAGATGCGACGCTAACCTAAGCCAAGCTTTTCAAATCGCGCTTCTCACAAACCTCAACCATAGGAAAAACCGCAGTTGCACGAAGATAGCAACTGCGGTTTCTGTAAAAAAGCTACGGCTGTGTGAACTTATGCCTCGCGGTGTGCGCGGTACCAGCGGATCAGCGCATCCGTTGAGCTATCGCCAGAGGCTACTGCTTCAGCGCCAGAAACAGCCGGTGCTAAGTCATTTGCCTGCTGCTTGCCCAGCTCAACACCCCATTGGTCGAAGGAGTTAATATCCCAGATCAGGCCTTGCACATAGGTGATGTGCTCATACAGTGCAATCAAAGCACCTAAGACAGCAGGGGTTAATTCTTCTGCCAAAATGGTGGTGGTTGGGCGATTACCTGGCATAACCTTGTGGTTGACCAATTCAGGAGCCACGCCCTCAGCAGCGATTTCTTCAGCAGTCTTGCCGAAAGCCAACACCTTTGTTTGTGCGAAGAAGTTGCTCATCAGCAAATCATGCATTGAGCCTTCGCCGCTAGCAGTTGGCAGGTCTTGCTTTGGACGCGCAAAACCAATGAAATCAGCAGGGATTAACTTGGTGCCCTGGTGAATTAACTGGTAGAACGCATGCTGGCCGTTCGTGCCAGGCTCGCCCCAATAGATTTCACCAGTGGAAACAGTCACTGGGGTACCGTCGTGACGCACCGACTTACCATTGGATTCCATGGTCAATTGCTGCAAATATGCAGGGAAACGACCGAGATCCTCGGAATATGGCAAAACTGCGTGGGTCTGTGCATCGAAGAAATCGTTATAGAGTACGCCGAGCAAGCCCATGAGCACTGGAATATTTTCCTCGAATGCAGCGGTACGGAAGTGCTCATCCATGGCATGGAAGCCTTCCAAGAAGCGCATGAAATCGCGTGGGCCAATCACAGCCATCAGCGACAAGCCAATTGCAGAATCGACGGAATAACGGCCGCCAACCCATTCCCAGAAACCGAACATATTCTTGGTATCGATGCCAAACTCTGCAACTTTTTCAGCATTGGTCGAAACCGCAACGAAGTGCTTTGCGACGGCGTCCTCTGCACCCAATTTCTCAACCAACCAACGCTTTGCGGCATGGGCATTTGCCAAGGTTTCTTGGGTTGTAAACGTCTTTGACGCCACCACGAACAAGGTGGATTCTGGATCAACCTCATCAAGAACTGCAACCATATCTGCAGGATCCACGTTGGATACGAAACGAGCAGAAATGCCAGCAGTGGCGTATGCGCGCAGTGCCTTGGTTGCCATTGCAGGGCCTAAGTCGGAACCGCCGATACCGATATTGACGACAGTCTTAATGGTGTGACCGGTATAGCCTAACCACTTGCCAGAACGCAACGCAGTGGCGAAATCGCGCATGCGACCGAGTACTTCGTGAACGTCCTCAGCAACATTTTGGCCATCAACGGTGAACTCTTGTTCCACTGGCAAACGCAGCGCAGTGTGCAACACGGCACGATCTTCGGTGTTGTTGATATGAACACCGCTATACATGTCCTGGATACGAGCTTGCAGATCAGCGGCCTTGGCAACACCAAGCAAGGCCTGCACGGTAGCGTCGTCAAGCAAGTTCTTGGAGAGATCCACATGCAAACCTGCGGCCTCAAAGCTGAATTTTTCACTGCGCGCTGGATCAGCTGCAAACAGTTCACGCAAATTCTTGGTGGTGAGCTGCTGATATGCTGTATCCAATGCAGCCCACTCTGGGGTTGCCGTGATATCGAGAGACATCTGGGTTCTCCATTTCGTTTCGTTCCATTAACTATGGTGAGGCGGTTGCACTCTACGGGCAAAAACCATCACCCTTAACGGTAGTCGATAAATGACAAAATGGGGGTCTTGAAAAATCTTTCGCGCAGAACATCACATCAATTTTGTAAGTTTCGCCTCGTCGGCATGGCTGATGAGACACGTGTGAGTTCGGTGAAGATGTGGTTCTTTTCCTAGGCACCCTGACCGCTTTGTGCTGATCATCTGTGCCTCTGACCGCGCCGGATGCAGGATTTCTGGGGATTGTATTTTCAAACAATCGGCCAAGCCGTGGGTATAGATGAGACAGGAGCGTCGTCGTATGTGGTGATGCTTACACCGTGACGCGGTGAAGAAGCCACGCGGTGAAGGAACCTTAGTGGTCATCTTCGGTGAGATGTCCTAAGCGCCCGCGCCCCATACGTAAGAGGATTTGCGCTAATGCTGGACCTTCCACGCCAAGTTCTTCTCGGAATTGCTGAATAATCGCTAATTCGCGAGTATGGACGAGTCGTGTACCACCAGCAGACATCCGTGTTTTGCCAATCGCACGGGAGATCGCTGTGCGACGTTTTACGGCATCTAGGATGATGCGATCCAAGCGATTGATTTCTTCCCGATATTGCTGAATCTCGGCATCAGAGAGTGGATCATCAGTGCCAGACGGGCTGCGAACTTCAAAATCTCTGCGTGTCATGACAGTATTGTGCCACGTAGTATCAGCTTGCGCATAGAACTTGTACGCAAAAGTGCGTAGCAACAGTGCAGTAAAGACGTGCATCGTACGGCGGATGACTCTCAAAGTTGCTGGTCAAACGTGTGTTAGCGTGGTGGTATAAGGTGGATACATTATGGATAACAATATGACGAACCCATTTCGCAAGCGTGAACAACACCAACCACAACTCGACTTTGGTTGGGATGAACTTGGAATACCTGATGCGCCACCAGCTGAAGATTATGATGATATTCCACTGCCAGAGGCACCACCTGAGGAAGAAGCGTTTGGGCCACCGGAAGAAGAGTATTATCCGCAAACCGCACCAATGAGTATGCCGGTTGATGCTGAACGATCCGTGGCGTCGCAAAGCAGGGGTGCACATAGTGGTCATGCGCATATGCCGAGCATGGCTGCCGAATCGCTGATTGAAGGGCTTAATCCGCAGCAGGTTCAAGCGGTTGAGCATATTGGCAGTCCATTGCTGATTGTTGCCGGCGCTGGTTCTGGTAAAACGGCGGTGCTGACGCGGCGCATTGCGTATTTAATGGCTCAGCGGGGCGTGTATCCAGGCCAGATTTTAGCAATTACCTTTACTAATAAGGCTGCTGCTGAGATGCGCGAGCGCGTATCGCAATTAGTTGGGCCAGTGGCACAACAGATGTGGGTCTCAACATTCCACTCCACCTGCGTGCGCATTTTGCGTGAACAAGGTGGCAATATTGCTTCAGTTCCAAATAATTTCACTATTTACGATACTGACGATTCCAAGCGCTTATTGGCAATGATTGCCAAGGATTTACAGCTGGATGTGAAGCGATTTACCTCGCGGGTATTACTTGGTGCGATTTCGCAACTGAAAAATGAGTTGATCACTCCGGATGAGGCGTTAGCAGAGGCTGAAAAAACCAAGAATCCGTATACCACCACCGTGGCACAGGTGTATCAGGAGTATCAGCGACGCTTGCGAGGCGCAAAGGCCTATGATTTTGATGATCTGATTGGCGAAGTTGTGCGGATTTTCAAGCAGCATCCAGAAGTCGCACAGTATTATCGCAGGCGTTTCCGGCATGTGCTTATCGACGAGTATCAGGATACGAACCATGCTCAATATGAAATGATCAGTTTGCTCGTCGGTGATGGTGCAGATGCCAGTGAATTATGCGTGGTTGGCGATAGTGACCAGTCGATTTATGCTTTCCGTGGTGCCACGATTCGTAATATTGAAGAATTCGAGCGGGACTATCCACAAGCTCGTACCATTTTGTTGGAGCAAAACTATCGCTCGACTCAAACCATTTTGTCGGCAGCCAATGCGGTGATTGCGCAAAATCAGCATCGTCGTAAAAAGCGTTTGTGGACTGATCATGGGGCAGGAGAGCCAATTATTGGCTACGTTGCTGATAATGAGCATGATGAAGCCCGCTTTATTGCGCAAGAAATTGATACGCTCACTGATCTGGGTATTGAGTACAACGATATTTCGGTGATGTATCGGACGAATAATTCTTCGCGTGCGATTGAAGATGTGTTTATGCGTACCGGCATTCCGTACAAGGTGGTTGGTGGTACTCGCTTTTATGAGCGCAAAGAAATTCGCGATATCGTCGCCTATTTGAAAGTGCTTGATAATCCAGCGGATGAAGTCGCACTCAAACGCATTATTAATACTCCGAAACGTGCAATTGGTGATCGTGCAATTGCAGTGGTGAGCTTATATGCAGAAAATCACCAGATTTCTTTTGCAGAAGCACTTGATGCGGTTGTGGCAGGTCGCAATACGATGCTTGCTACACGGGCGAAAAATGCCATTGCTGGGTTCCAAGAATTAATGGCAAACTTACGTGCTGAGGCAGCTGAGATGGTGTCCGAGGTGACGGGATTGCCTGATATTGGTGCAATTATTTCTCGCATTTTGGATGCTACGGGCTATAAGGCCGAGTTGGAAAAGAGTAATGATCCACAAGATGGTGCGCGCCTGGATAACTTAAACGAATTGGTCTCAGTTGCCCGCGAGTTTTCCTCCGAAGCAGCAAACCTTGCCGCCTTTGCCACGATGGATGGCTCTGTCTTGGAGCAGGATCCAAGCCAACCTGAAATGGGATCCTTACAAGCCTTTTTAGAGAAGGTTTCATTAGTTGCAGATGCCGATCAGATTCCAGATGCGGATCAGGCTGTGGTGACTTTAATGACTCTGCACTCAGCAAAGGGCTTGGAATTTCCAATTGTGTTCTTAATTGGTTGGGAAGATGGGCAATTCCCACATATGCGTGCATTAGGCAACCCAGCCGAGCTCTCCGAAGAGCGTCGATTAGCCTATGTGGGTATTACGCGTGCGCGCAAAAACTTGTATGTTTCCCGGGCGATGGTGCGTTCCTCTTGGGGAAACTCAGTCTCGAATCCGCCGTCGCGATTCTTAGAAGAAATCCCGGCAGAGCTGGTGCAATGGAAACGAGAAGAGCCACAAGCCCCAGCGTGGAGCAACGATGATTTCAGCTACGGTGGAGTACGGCGAACGCCTGCATCGCGCCCAAGCGTGTCGACGTCGTCAGCAATACCTCCAGCACGCACGAAAAACTCTTCATTGCAGCTGGCAGTGGGCGATCGCGTGAATCACGAAAAATATGGGTTGGGCAAGGTGCTGACCGTTGATGGGGTTGGCGCTCATGCCACTGTGATGATCGATTTTGGTTCAAAAGGTACTGTGCGGCTGATGCTCATTGGCGGCTTGCCAATGGAAAAGCTGTAATGGAAAAACCGCTGCTTGAGAACATTGGTAGTGCCGATATGTTCTCAAGCAGCGGTATTGTTTTTGTGATCAGCGCTTAGGCTAGTCGCTGGTTAGCTCTTTGGTTTGGAGTGCTCGCATACTCACGATTCCCAGGCCAAAGGCAAGCGCTGGTACGCCTATGCCGACGAACCCTAGTAATGCCCAGTTCGGCTGGTAGGCTGCGAAATCTGAATAGGCTATGAGCTCATGGTTTGAATCATAAACAGCGGTATTCATAAACAATATTGGTAGAACGTGACCGATGATCAGTGGTGGCCACAGGCCAATAATTGCCGTTAAGCTTGCATGCGCTGCAGTGGTCAGCGTTAAGAAGCGTTGAGAAGCTCCAATTGCGCGAAGTTGAGCATGGAGTTTGAGCATCTCGTCGGAGTTCAACACAATAATCAAGCCGATGATGATCAGCAGGAAGATTCCAAAGTAGAGTTCGAAAGATGGGAACTGGGCTGGAATTGGTTGCGCAAACTGATAATAAAACTCTTCATTTTGCGCAGCTTCTCGCAATTGATGGATATCAGCGGTTGTAATATCGTGGGCTGCCACAACCATTGCCGCACTAATCTGTGGGGTCAAGGTTGGCGAAAGTTTTGCAAGTGCACGTGGACTTATGACTACGCCCTCAAAACTTTCTGGCAATACCGCGGCAAACGGTAAGTCAGCAGCATATTCAGCGGTATCTGGGTTTTCCTCGGTGCCGTAATCGTTGACAGTGATGGTACGGGTTGCTTGTGGAACAATCATGCGATTGCCCAAGAAGCCGCCTGCATCAAGTACTGCCTGCGCCTGCGCGCGTTCGTCTGGGGTAAGTTCAAAATATTCGAGCACTTGTCCATCCGTGACAATCGTCTCTCCCTCAAACGGGTAGTGGCTAAATTCGCGGTAACGTTCATAACGACAGAGTCGATCTTGTTCATGCTGCTGATCGCTGCTCAATGTTTCGGCATCCAGGATCTCACAGCCAGTATCAACAAAGACGTATTTCTGCGCCAACGTTTCCAGCGGCAACACGCGTACCGTTGAAACTTGTGCTTCTAAAGCTTTGACACCAGCAGCAATCAGTGGAGGCAATTCTGAAGAAGCTGTTGGTGGTTCAGCGGTTATATCAGCGCCACCCCACGGACCATAGGTTTGAACAGTAAGCACATTTGCATGCACAATTGGCGTATGTAAATGATGGTGGTTGGAGCTGCGTTCAACCATCGAAAAACTGGTAATTACCAATGTGATACCCAACAGTGCGGCCGTTGTTGCCACAGATTTCACTGCTTGACGACGCACCATGCGTGCCGCGATCTTCCATGAAAGCGGGCGAGAGATTGCCGTGAACAGCATGATCAGTGCTGGTAGAGATGCTAAAGCAGATATGAGTGCGGTATAGAATAATAGCTGTATCAGCCATGGAATGATCAGGATATTGGTTGGATTGTCTGTCAATAAGCCTGTAAACGCGCGATCAATAATCACGAGAAGCGCAAGGCTGAGTGTGAAACAAACTGGTCCAATCGCCATCCATGGTTTCCAGCTGCGTAAGCGACCCGGTGCACCGGTTTGTATATGGCTCAGAATTGGCCCACGAGAGATCATCAGACTTGGCAAGAACGCAGCCATCGTGGAACCAATAATGGCTAAGACAGCAGCGAAGATACTCATTGTGAGATCAAAATGCAACGGCCAGTGTGGATAGTCATATTTCCAAGAACCGATGAATATTAATGTGCCAGTAAGCACACCAGCGATAGCACTCACCAGGCCAGCACAAGTACCATAAGCCATGATGGTGACGCGGATTTGGTTGCGTGTAGCACCTTGTGTGCGCATTAAGGCGTAGACACGACTTTGCCTGCTGGCGTTGATGGCAAATACTGGGCTGATGATTAATAACAGCAAGATGCCAAGGATGATGTAACCGAAACTCAACGCTCCTAACCAATACGCATCTAAGCTAGTGATTTCTGAGTCATGTTGCTGAGCGTAAAGTAGCTCCTCGCGAAATTGCGGATACATCTCATCAGCAGCAATGCTGTCAGGATGATTTTGTAAATAACGACTGTCGATGACAAAACCTTTGGTATTGGCAGCTTTGACATCAGACCACGTGATTTCATTCAGACCTGTGGCAATCCAAGAAGTCGTGTGACTCATGCGGATTGCTGCTAATTGTTGAGAAAAATCCGCAGCTGGTGAAACAAACGATGAATGCAGCGGGCTGATGTCTTTGACCGTCAGCGTCATTGGGGCAGCAGCACTGCGTTCGCCGACTTCGCCACTGGGTTCGACGACTTCGCCACTGCGAATGGCCGATGCCTCAACGGTATCGCCAATTTTGACTCCCAGCGTTTCAGCAGCTCCGGTAGTCAGAATGATTTCGTCTGCGGCAAGCGGGATGCCAAGAATTTGAAACAGTTCTGGATCTTGTTGCAGTACTGAAATTGCATGGTCTTGTACGCCATCGTTGACGACCAGATCAAACCGATCTTCTTGATACAAGCGTATGCGATCACCAAAGATACTGTGCAGTGCAGTTGGTGCTGGCAAACTTATCACCGGTGGTGTGTCAGCATCGTTTGTGCACGCAGATTCACCAGTAAAGGACTGCTCGCAAGGTTGGCCGTGATAGCTGATGGTGGTGTCGTGGCGTAAGAGTTGTTCGGCGGCAAGCTGAGATTTTGTTTCATGCCCATAGAAACTCATCAAGGCTACTGGCAGCATCACCAGGAGAATAGCGGCGAGACTGCGAGCAAAGGATTGTCGAAAATCACGCACAGTTGGCCGAATAGCAGCACGTAAGGCGTTCATGATGCAGCTTCTTCCTATTCGCTAATATTTCCGTCACGGACATATAAGACCCGGTCTGCCCAGCTTGCAAAACGTGGTTCGTGCGTGACGAGAATGCCGGACGCACCTGCGTCGATACGCGAACGTAAAACCTTCATGACTTCATCAGCTGTGCTGGTATCTAATGCACCGGTGGGTTCGTCGGCAAGCAAAATTGAGCGCGGTCCAATCAAGGCGCGAGCAATTGCGACGCGTTGGGCCTGGCCGCCGGAAATCTCGTCAGGGAAGCGATCCAGCATATTTTCAAGTCCTACTTCGGCAAGTGCTTGGGCAATGGTATCGCGCTGCACGTGTTCACCAGCAAGCTCAAGCGGGAGTGAAACATTTTCGCCAACGGTGAGCGTTGGTACCAGGTTAAAACGCTGGAAGACCACACCAATATGGCTTCGACGTAATTTGGCAGTTTGTGTGTCGTTTAGCGTGGAAGTGTCGACGCCGTCGATGAAGACGGTGCCGCTGGTGGGGCGTTGGAGTAAACCTGCGATATTCAGCAATGTTGATTTTCCAGAGCCGGATGGGCCCATCACTGCGATGAGTTCACCTTGATTGAGGTGGAAATTGGCATCGCGAAGTGCGTGAATAGGGAATTCGGCAGTGCCAAACGTGCAGGTGACATGTTCGAAGCGAACTGGATATGGGGTCATGATTGTTCTCCTAACAGTGCTTCCACGCGGTCGAGCCAGCGGGCTTCGGCTTCTAGCTCATAGATGTGCCGTTCATACACAATCCGCTCGGGAAAAGTTTTCATAGTTTGTACGCTGGTGTGCAGCTTGCGTAGTTGTTTCAGAATGCTGTTGCGCTGAGCGTCGAGTAAGGCCAGCACATTCGTCGTACTGTATGAGGTGGCTAAGGCGATTTTGGTGACCAGCTCATCACGGCTGGCAAGCACATGTGTCACAGGGGTTTGATACCACTGTTGTACAAAATCGCTGCCGGTAGGGGTGAGTGCGTAGTACGCAACTGTTTGACCGCGGTTGCCGGTACCTGTGCGTGTTTGAGTAATGAATCCATCGCGTTCGAGGCGTTCTAGGGTTTGGGAAACCTGGCCCATATTCAGCGGTTGCGTATCACCGGTGACTTGATGAAAGGCTGCTTGTAGATTGCTAGCGGTAGATTCTTCCACGGCAAGTAGGGCAAGCAGTGCTTGCTTGACTGCCATAACTTACGCTCCTTGTGAGGATTGAGGATTTTAGTTACTGAGTAACTATTGGATACTTATTAAGTTACTGAGTAACTAAACTCTCGTCAAGAGGCGGAGCTGCAAGAAGGCCGAGAGCAAGTGCCAGTGCGTGGTGAGTGGGGAAGATATTGGTGTTTGTCTGGTATTACCAGGAAAGGTTCTTGAAGACTGAAAGTCATGTGATGCAAGACGTGTTGTGTATGGTGATCGCATTGAAGGAAACGGATTGGGGTAGGACCTATAGCCCTTCGTTAAGGCTCCTGATGGATAAAAAATAGCGCTTAGCATTGCGCCTACAGGGAAAAATGATTCTCGAATATTGTAAAAATCACCTCAGCATATCCAACACGTGCACAAAGGGTTATCAGAAGTGTTGGAAGGTAATAGAATGAAAATAAAAAATTTCGATGGAGGTGTAGAAGGTGAAGCCCTCAGTTTTGATTGACCGTGTTGCGGAGGAGGCTCGACCACCAGCAGAGTGGGGAAGAGAGGGTATTATACCAGATCTTTCCCTCGAGGTGCTTCTTGATGATCTGGTTAAATCTCATGCTTGGCTTGCGCGTGAACTAAAAGAGCCGTTTTTAGCATTGTGGGTCAATGAACCAAAATTTGATAATCCGGATCTTGATGACTTCGTTGAAGAGATTACTTATAATAATCTCTTTGCGTTTGCGGCTATGGATCCAGTGGTGGATTTGGAAAGCCTTCGCGAACCGAAGACCACGTAACAAAATTACATTTGCGTGTAACCCCAGTTTCCCTGATGTACGGGAGCTGGGGTTTTCTCTACCAAAAACAAAAAAGAACCACTATGTTTCAACCAAAGCCACCTTTTATTCGCGCAATCGAAGGCGAACAAATCGGCGGTAGTGCCGGTGTTATTACCGAGCAACCCGATCAGGCTACAACGAATGTTAGAACCAGCAGAGACCGCATCGCCTGATGGTACGGATCCTGAAAATAAGCAAGACGCTCATGCGCGCGGATTGAAACCTCAAGTATTTGCAGACTTAGCGGGAGATCGTGATCGTCGCTAAGCAAGTGAAGCCCGACTAATACGCGCGCAGATGAGTGAGCAGGAAAAGATGCGGACCTTCACTATATGAATGATCTCTATGCATTGTGGCCAATGGAATATGAAGCATGTTCCAGTGAGAGCTGCTTTTGTGTGCAGGTAGATGCGACTGCAATACTTTCATGCATCGCGGATGAACGCTGATGTTTCGTGATTGTAAAACGGTAACAATATCGCGACGGACTAAGAAGATACTGGTGTAAGAGATGCGTTCCTGAAACCCCAAAAGCGGGCACTTCCAATGAAGGAATATGCCCGCTTTTATAAACAGAAGACTAAAGATGTGGAGCTGTATTACAGCTGAATGCCACGCTCTGCCAGCCAGGAAACTGGATCAATAGCGCCGCCACCATCTGGGTGGACTTCAAAGTGGAGGTGAGGGCCGGTGGAGAATCCGCGAGTACCCATGCCGGCGATCTTTTGGCCAGCGGTAACGGTCTGTCCAACGGTTACGTCGATCGTCTCAATGTGACCATAAACAGTTACGGTGCCGTCAGCGTGACGCAAGCGTACCCATTGTCCGAAACCAGAGGCTGGACCAGCGCTAATGACTTCGCCGTCCATGACAGCCAAGATTGGGGTGAGCATTGCGTTCGCAATATCAACACCGGCGTGCAGGGTACCCCAACGAGCGCCGAAACCAGAGGTGAATACACCTTCAGCTGGCTTTGCGACGGTAACCTTTGGCGTGCGTGCCAGTTCGTCGGCAAGCTGAAGCTTCTCGGAATACTCAATGGCTTTGGTGATCTGTGCGGCAAAGTTGATCATTGGCTTGAATTCTTCGATTGAAAGAATCTGAGGAGCCGAAGATCCGAATGCTGGTAGATCGTTTGCAGCAAGCTGAATGTTATGGGAAACCGGAGTGGTGGACTGTGCTACCACGGTACCGGATGCAGCGGCGGTAGAAACGGCACCAGTCGCTGCAGCGATGAAAGCGACGTGTCCTTTAAGTGGATTTGTTCGCTTACGGTGCTTGCCGCCATTTTCGTTTGATGCTGGATGCATGGAAAGCCTCTTCTGTTCGGGAAACTGAGTGACACACGAGAAAGTGTTACGCTTCTGTCTCAAATGTAATCAGTTTGTTATCTTCTACAGCTACATTAGCGGTCTGACAACTACTCGGCAAGTTGTTTTTTGAAAATTTTGTAACTTATCAGCGATTTCTCAGAAATGGAAGAGTGTTTATCCACTGTAGAGGCGTATGCCGAAGAAAAATATTAAGTAATAAAAATATTACCAGGAGGCTTAAAAGTCGCGATAGATGTTGTGGAATCCGGTATTTTTGAAAAACTTCCTGGGCTTACTGGCGTCGTTGCGAGAAGCAGTGGTTGAAGATGGCAAACTTATAACAATGAGCAAGAAAACGAGCCCGAATTCACGACAGTCGCGTATTTCGCGTTCGCGCCCGAGTAGTCATCAAGCAGCAGCTAATGCTGTACGTCCTGCGAAGACGGCTCGCAAAACCGAGCAAAAATCAAAACAGTCACTGCCACAGTCCATGCCATTGACGCTGAAGGCAAAGCTGCGTACATTTGTGCCGCTATCGCTTATACCGCATGGGATCGTGGTGATTTTGGTTGTGATTGCCGCATTTGTGCTGTTACTTGCGACTTCGACCACGATGATCGCACTGCCTGCGACTATTGCAACGGGCTGGTTGCTTGTTCACGGGCTTCCTGTGGTTGGCGATGGTTTGCAATTTTCGGTTACACCGCTGCTAGTTGCCATTATTGTGGCTTATGTTATGGGTATTCGTGTGTATAGAGCAGTGAAAGATCGTGTGACTCTAGCTGATTTAAGTGTGATTGCAGCATCAGTAATTGGTATTCCTGTTATTTTGACTGTGATTGCGTGGGCAATGTTGCTCGATGCTTCAGTGGTATTTCCTGTTGATCCTCCGAATATTGCATTGGCCTTGATGCGCGTGGTGGTGTTGTATGGCTTGGCGTTCGCGTTCGGTATGGGGCCGCGATTGTGGAAAGTCTTGTGCCGCAAGATGCGCATTCCACGGTGGTGTGTGGATCAAGCGCTGATGGCATCACGATTTTTAGCCTATGTCCTTGCTGGTAGCGCACTGATCGTACTGGGTTCGCTTATATTCCATGCCGCAGATGTTATGGCTTCGCTTGCCAGCTATTCGATGCTAGGCAAACTCGCAGTTGTTGGCGTGAGCGTCTTGTACCTACCAAATGCAGTGATTGCCACAATGGCCGTGGTGTTTGGTGGTGAATTTTTTATCGGCGATGCGTTTGTTTCACCATTTTCTGTCCAACTTGTCTCGATGCCGCCACTTCCAATTTTTGCTGCGTTGCCGCATACGAGCCATGTTGCAGGTGTTGCGGTGCTAGCAGTGCCAGTTTTTGCAGCGATCGCAGCGTTATATAAGCGCGTACCACGAATTCGTGAAGTCCCGCTGTTTGCCATCTTCACACTCATTTTTGCGTCGGCCTTACTCCAAGCCACCACTGGTGCCTTGGGTATTTACGAATTTGTTGGCCCAAGTTGGTTCACATTTGGTGCTATCGCCGGTTCGAGTTTCGTCATGGCGTTTGTCATTGCACTCGTCGTTGCTGCCGTAAGCGCCATGACTGGTCGAAGCGCAGCTGTTGAAGTAGTATCCGTACCGACGCTTGACGACGCCACCAGCGAGGACGTTTCTGATGAGCAAGAAACACTGCAGGAAGTGGTGGACTCTGAAGATGAAGCACCTGCAGGTGAGCACGATACTGATGCTGAGGAAGTATCTGTTGATGAAGAACCTGTCAGTGATGATGAAGAAGATGAAACACCGATTGCTGAAGATGAGGCTACTCAATCCGATGAAGTGCAAGAACCTGCAGTAGCAATTGAGGAAGCAGAAACAGATGTGGATGAATCTGAAACTGTTACTGAGGAAAGCGTCGAAAAGCTTGATGCTAGTGAGACGCAAGTTGAAAAAGATACTGTATATATAAATGGTATAGATGAGGCGCGTGAGGTTTTAGGAAGTGCCTTTGAACTGGACTTGAACGATAGTCCGATTTTCCGTGAAATTATTGCAACGCGCGTGCAAAAGCCTGCACCAGAGTCGGAAGATTCTTAAAGTAGCCAGGAAGCGGGGGAACGACTAGCATGAACGATTGTGACCAACCAAGAATTCAAACAGCCCCTCGGTATTGTTGTGCTCGCCTCTGGCTCCGGCACACTGTTGCAAGCAATTTTGGACCATCAAGGTGAGTATCGCGTCCTTGGTGTTGTCAGTGACGTGTCCTGTTATGCGCTGGAACGTGCTACTGCAGCGCAGGTTCCAACGAATCTAGTGCCACTTGCAGTAGGTGCAGACCGTGCAGCATGGAACGACGAATTAGCTGCAACCGTTGCCGCATACGAGCCAGATTTGGTAGTTTCGGCAGGCTTTATGAAAATTCTTGGTGCTGGATTCCTTGCCAAGTTTGGCGGCCGCATCATTAATACTCACCCAGCGCTGCTTCCAGCGTTTCCGGGAGCACATGCGGTTCGTGACGCTTTGGCATATGGAGTGAAAGTCACTGGATCAACTGTGCACTACGTTGATGAAGGTGTGGACACAGGTGAAATTATTGCGCAAGAACCAGTTGTAATTTTGCCGCAAGAATCAGAATCAGACTTGCATGAACGAATCAAGCAAGTAGAGCGCAAGCTCATCGTGACAGTACTGGAATCTTTTGCTCGTGGTCATGAGCAAAAGAATGCATAGAGAGGTTATCTTTCACCCATGAGTGAAGACCGTAAGGCTATCAAGCGCGCCCTCATTAGCGTATATGACAAAACAGGTTTGGAAGAACTGGCACAAGCGCTTGATGCAGCTGGTGTTGAGATCGTTTCAACCGGTTCCACCGCTGCAAAAATTGCAGCACTTGGCATCAACGTTACCCCTGTTGACCAGCTGACGGGCTTCCCAGAATGCCTCGAAGGTCGTGTCAAGACCTTGCACCCACGCGTGCATGCGGGCATCCTTGCGGATACTCGTAAGACAGATCACCTGGCACAACTGAAAGAGCTTGAGGTCGAACCATTCCAGCTGGTCGTTGTGAATCTTTATCCATTTACTGCAACCGTTGCCTCTGGTGCAAGCTTCGATGAATGCGTTGAGCAGATCGACATCGGAGGCCCTTCGATGGTTCGCGCTGCGGCAAAGAATCACCCATCGGTGGCAGTTGTTGTAGACCCAGCAAAATATGAGCTGGTAGCAGCGGCTTTGACCAATGGTGGCTTCACTCGTGCTGAACGCACCGCTTTGGCTGTCGACGCTTACCGCCACACCGCAAGCTATGACGTAGCTGTTGCAACCTGGATGGGCGAGCAGATTGCTGCTGAAGATGAAACCTTCCCAGCATGGATCGGTGGAACCTACGAGCGCAGCAACGTGTTGCGTTACGGTGAAAACCCTCATCAAGGTGCTGCATTGTATTCTGATGGCACAGGTCTTGCAGGAGCAAAGCAGTTGCATGGCAAGGAAATGAGCTATAACAACTACACCGATGCGGATGCAGCATGGCGTGCAGCTTGGGATCATAAGCGCCCATGTGTTGCCATCATTAAGCATGCGAATCCTTGTGGTATCGCAGTTTCTGACGAGTCCATTGCAAAGGCACACGAGTTGGCACATGCGTGCGACCCAGTCTCGGCATTTGGCGGCGTGATTGCTTCCAACCGCGAAGTCAGCGTGGAAATGGCAAAGCAAGTCACTGAGATTTTCACCGAGGTTATCATTGCACCAAGCTATGAAGCTGGCGCAGTCGAGATCCTGGCACAGAAGAAGAATATTCGTATTCTGGAAGCCGAACAGCCATTAAGCGCCTCTCTTGAGACTCGTGAGATCTCAGGTGGCCTGCTTGTGCAAGAGCGCGATGTTATCGACGCTGAGGGCGACTCAGTTTCAAATTGGACCCTTGCTGCAGGCGAAGCTGTCGATGAAGCAACCTTGGCGGAACTGGAATTCGCATGGCGAGCAGTTCGTGCCGTGAAATCAAATGCAATTTTGTTGGCACACAATGGCGCGACCGTTGGCGTCGGTATGGGACAGGTCAACCGCGTCGATGCAGCTAAGCTTGCAGTCGAGCGTGCGAATACCCTTGCTGGCGACGCACAGCGTGCCGTTGGTGCGGTTGCCGCATCGGATGCATTCTTCCCATTCGCTGATGGCTTCCAGATCCTTGCAGACGCAGGTGTCAAGGCCGTTGTTCAGCCTGGTGGTTCCATCCGCGATGCAGAGGTTATTGCAGCCGCTGAAGCAGCCGGTGTGACCATGTACTTAACTGGTGCACGTCACTTCGCACACTAAAAAATCTCGATGACGAAACACCGCTGATGCATGCAATACGCATCAGCGGTGTTTTTTCGTATCTGGAACGGCAACACCAGATTGTTGTTAGTGGACCTGTGTGCCTTCTTTGGCAATGAGGTCAAGGGCTACTTCAACGCGATTGCTTGGCAATTCTGCGCCAAGAACAGTCAAGGCGGCGTCGGCAAGCATAATGGCAAGATCTGGCAGCTTATCTGGGCGTGGCACAAATGGAATCACGCCATCGTTGTTGCGCATTTCAATCACCGATGTTGCGATGTGGTATGGCAAATCGGCGCGTGGATCATCAGGGCCAATGATTTCGGCTGCCAGATCATGGAAAATCGTGCGCAATTTCAGGCTTTGCTCGTGGTACTCGGCAAATTCTGGGGAATTAGCCACCGGCAGCTGATAGAGGCGGCCAACATTCCAGCGTGTCGAGAGTAAAATGCTGCATTCGGCAGCTGTTAATGCCCATAAACGCAGTGGTGCAGGATAATCACTATCGCCAAACCGTGCCGCTAACTCTGTCGATGGTGTCACCGTGGAGGTGAGCAGCGTCAAAAAGATTTCAGTTTTGGAAGGGAAGTGGTAATACAAACTTGCCTGCCGAATACCGACAGCTTCTGCAATCTGGTGGGTAGACGTAGTGGCAAAGCCTTGGGTGGTAAACAGCTCTGCAGAAGCATCAAGAATTTCCTCGCGAGCCGTTGAGCCACGGCGGCGAGGGCTATTCTTGCGGGGACGTCCGACTGCTCCAGCCATACATACCTTTCAAATAAACTGTTAGCGTGCTAATTCTATACCGTTTTGGGCCGCAACTGCGTACATAACCTCCGACACGAGTCGAGTTGATGCCCCAAATGTAGATCGATCGATCGCCGAAAGATCGCCAATCGTAGTGGGATGATTATGAACCCTGTCAGCAAATCTACGGAACTGCAGCTTCAAACCAGCCTCCCACGCTGTGCGCAATGCATCGACCTGCTGTTCACTGAGAATCTGCGCCGCCTGGGCATCTGCTAATCGACGCGGGGTAGAAAATTCGCGTGAGTGAGCAGCCACGCCAGCCCAACGTGCAAGCGCGATAATAGGATAAAGCAAGTTCCGGCGAAAATCGATACTGACTTCGCGGTCTGGCAAGCCTGACGCTAAACGAATTTTTGGTGGGCGATGTTTCAGTGCCTCTCGCAGCAGTGGCTGAGGATGGTCAAGTGCTAAAACCTCTTGTAAACACCATGTGCCAGCATCTGCAAAGACTGCCAACTGATTCGAATTTGCAGCATGAATTGCCTCGATCCATTCAGTTTGACTCCGTGCGCCTGTTCCCAGCATCGTGGCTTCTGGCAACAAGCCAACGTCTTTTAACAATGCGACCAAGCTGGTGGTATCAGTCGAAGGATCACCGACGGTGAGCCAGGTAATTGGAGAACTTGGTAACGCATCACCGCGTCCGACAGGGCCGGTTAAGACTAACCGAGCGCCGCCGGTAAGTTCCTGCACACCTTGAGAATGCAACACGTCGGTGACTAAACGTGAAAACCAGATCACAAGTTGCTGTGGTGGTTCATTATGGTCAATTGCGTTGCGAAGCAGGTCCTGAGACTCTGCGAGAACACCGCGCACAGTTGCAGGATTGCTGCACCTTGGTGCTTGTTGTGCAAGATCTATAAGAGAACGATGAAGCACGAATGACCTTCTTTGCATAAGCGTAGGCATTTCTAGTTGCACTAGTTATCCTAGCAGCATCTTGGAAGGCAGGGCAGTGGACGTTTGTGGATATGTGTCGGATGGATGTGCGGTGAGCAGATACGCAGGTGCAAGGTGCGGCTACACGTCACGGCACGAAGACTAGAGGGATAGCTAACGTTGTGCGGTGAGCAGGTATACGGTGCGTATGTGTACCTCGAATACAACAAAACGCTCAACCCCAAAAGAGGTTGAGCGTTGCATGCTGTCATCGCATCTTCTTGACGATATGTAAGCACAAGAAGAAGCGTTAACCGACCCAGTCTTTAACGGCTGGTGAACGGCAGGAGAGCCATCTCACGGGCGTTCTTCACTGCAGTAGCAACCTGACGCTGCTGCTGAGGAGTCAAGCCGGTGACGCGACGAGAACGAATCTTGTGGCGATCGGAGATGAACTGACGAAGAGTCTCAATGTCGTAGTAATCGACTTTTTCGATGCCACGAGCCTTGAGTGGGTTCTTCTTTGGGCGGCGGGACTGCTCCATCCGCGCCTTTTTCATATTGGTGCGCTTCATTAGATACTCCCTAAATTACCAGCTGGACTTACGAACGCCTGGCAACTCACCAAGGTGAGCCATCTGGCGCATGCGAACACGGGAAAGGCCGAACTTACGCAGGAAGCCGCGTGGACGACCGTCGTGAGAATCGCGGTTACGAACGCGTACAGGAGACGCGTTGCGTGGCTGACGGTTCAATTCGAACTGTGCATCCAAGCGATCCTCGTCAGAGGTATTAGGGTTCTTGATGATTGCCTTGAGCTCGTTACGGCGCTCCGCGTAGCGGGCGACGATTTCCTTGCGCTGCTCGTTCTTGGCGATTTTGGACTTCTTAGCCATGAATTATCGCTCCTCGCGGAATTCGACGTGCTTACGGACTACCGGATCGTATTTCTTCAAAGTAATGCGATCAGGATTGTTGCGCTTGTTCTTACGGGTGACATAGGTGTAACCGGTGCCAGCCGTAGACTTGAGCTTGATGATTGGACGAATGTCATTACGTGCCATGTTTAGATCTTCTCCCCACGTGCGCGGATTTTAGCAACAACAGATTCGATGCCGTCGCGGTCGATGACCTTCAAACCCTTGGTGGATACGTTCAAAACGATGGTACGGCCCTCAGAGGGCAGGTAGAACTTACGACGCTGCACGTTGGGATTCCAACGGCGGGAAGTGCGTCGGTGCGAGTGCGAGACAGACTTGCCGAAACTCGGCTGGCGTCCCGTGACCTGGCAAATAGCCGACATGGATAAAACTTTCTCCTAGCCGCCCGATGTTCAACCTGCGCTTGCAGATGATCGATGGGCGATATAACGAACAATTTCGACAACAGCAAGGGACAACCCTACCCGATTCTTGGCAAAAAACCTAATCATTTTGCAAACTTCACACCATGGCATGATGTTTTTCCAGCTAATTGCGTAATTTTTCCATCTCTTACAATGGGGTAAAACTCTGCAACGGGGTAATATTGACGCGATAATACTGTTGCTATTGTTGCTGGTGGGTTGGGGTATTAAAGTGCCGATTGGGCAATTTTTGTTTTATATGGCTTGCTGGTAAACTTCCATAAGTTGTTGTGACCTTTGCGGTTCTCTTGCGAGGAACGTCGAGGTAATGGCATATATACTGTACGTAATCGAAACCCAACTCAGGCACGATCTTTATCGCAAAGAGTAGTTCTGTATCTCACAGAAGCGTGCGAGAGAAGCGACCTGAAGTTTCAATCCTGAGGGAATCGGAGATTTTATGAAGAAGGACATCCACCCGGATTACCATCCGGTTGTGTTCCAAGATGCAGGTACTGGCTTCCAGTTCCTTACTCGTTCCGTTGCAACCAGCGATCGCACGATCGCTTGGGAAGATGGCAATGAATATCCGCTGATCGTCGTTGACGTTACCAGCGAGTCCCATCCATTCTGGACCGGTGCGCAGCGTGTTATGGACACTGCTGGTCGCGTTGAGAAGTTCCAGCGTCGTTTCGGTGGCATGGCCCGCCGCGCCAAGAAGTCCTAAGGAGGGTAAGAGAAAATGGCAGTTCCAAAGCGTCGTATGTCCCGTGCTAATACGCACTCCCGTCGTTCCCAGTGGAAGGCGGACAATGTTGTGCTCCAAGAAGTAAAAGTTAATGGCCAGACTGTACGTATTCCACGTCGTCTCGTGAAGGCTGCACAACTTGGCCTCGTTGAGGTTGAACAGTTCTAAGCTTGTAGTACAAAGGCACGAATCTTCGGTTTTGAAGATTCGTGCCTTTTGCTATTGCTGCAAGTAAAGTGAAGGGCGTAGAAATGTTGGCGCGAACTGTTACAATGTTTCTTAACATATGTCACTGGCGATATTGCAATACAAAATAAGTACACACGACAATGACGGTAGGATTTCGTGAAAATTTTAGTAGTTGATGATGAGCAAGCGGTACGTGATTCGCTACGCCGTTCCTTATCGTTTAATGGGTATGAAGTCGTCACAGCTGAAGATGGTGAACGTGCTCTCGCCATGATTGAGCAAGAGCAACCACAGTTAGTCGTGCTTGACGTGATGATGCCGAAGCTGGATGGTTTGGAAGTCTGTCGACATTTACGTAGTCAAGGCGATGATCGTCCTATTTTGGTGCTCACCGCACGCGATAGTGTATCTGACCGTGTGAGCGGTTTAGATGCCGGAGCGGATGATTATTTACCTAAACCGTTCGCCTTAGAAGAATTATTAGCCCGCGTGCGTTCGTTGTTGCGTCGCTCAGCAGCTACTGATTCAATTTCGCGTGGTTCAAACTCGGAATTAACCTTTAGCGATTTATACCTCAACGCTGATTCGCGAGAAGTTACCAGAGCCGGACGTAAAATTAGTCTGACTCGCACCGAGTTTGCATTGTTGTATTTATTGATGGCGAACCCACTTCGAGTACTTTCCCGTAATAATATTTTGGAAGAAGTATGGGGATACGATTTTCCAACTTCTGGAAATGCTTTGGAAGTGTATATCGGGTATTTGCGCCGCAAGACCGAGCAAGAAGGTGAACCGCGTCTGATTCACACGGTGCGTGGTGTTGGATACGTTCTGCGAGAATCGACGACGTGATTCTCAGGCGGCCAGGTCGTTACCGTCTCCAGAAATCGGAGAATGCTCAAGATGCTGTCGACGATTCCGTAGCGCGATGGACTGAAGAATCTTCGTTGCGTTGGCGTATTTCGATGTTCACTGCATCAATGGTGGGCATTGCTGTCACGATGATGATTGTCGTGGTGTATTGGTCGGTTTCAGCAACGTTGATCGAATCCACGGACGCTAATCTACGCACGCGCGCGGTGAGTTTACTCGCGCGTACTGAACAAGCATCGTTCTTTCCACGTGCAAAAGATGAACTGCAATATTTTCACGACACAAATCCTGGCGTGCAAGTTGCGATTCAGCTAGCGGATTGGGACTATATCGTCGGTGATGATCTGCCGGTGTTGCCATACAAGCAAGGCGAGACAGAGGCTGTGGGCACTATCGATGGCTTGCGTATTTATATGGCAATTGGCGAACACGAACAAAAAGTGATTGTTGCCAGTGAACTGGCGGAAAATGCCAATCTGACGTTTGCCTTAGGCATCGCATTATTGACCTTTGGCGGCGTGGGTATGCTGTTAGCTATTCTTACCGGTTTCGTCGTCGCAGGTGCGGGCTTGCGACCACTGACACAGCTGCAAAAGGCCCTTGATAAGGTGGCACAAACACAAGAATTAGAACCGATTCCAGTACGTGGTTCAGATGAATTAGCACATCTGACATCATCGTTTAATAATATGATGCACGCATTGAAAGAATCGAGAGAACGTCAGGTACAGTTAGTCGCCGATGTTGGGCACGAGCTGAATACTCCTTTGACATCGATGCGTACCAATATCGAATTACTCCTCATGCTCCAGCAGCAGGGTGCGCCTGCCTTACCAATCGAAGAGCAACAAGCGATTGAAACCGATGTACTGGCTCAAATGGAAGAACTCTCAACACTGATTGGTGATTTGGTCGAGCTTGCACGCGCCGATAGCGACAATATCGAGTTTGATTTGGTGGACTTCACCTATGTGGTTCGGGAGTCGCTGATGCGTGTGCAAAGGCGCCGGCCTGATGTTCATTTCGAAGTGATTGATCAGCCATGGTTCCTGTATGGGGACACGCGCAGTTTAGGTCGCGCGGTAGTTAACCTCATGGATAACGCAGCGAAATGGTCGCCAGAAAATGGCGTTGTGACCATTGAAATGGTTGAAAAGAATTCCACTACATTAGAATTCATCGTCACTGATATGGGGCCGGGGATTCCAGAAGACGAACGTGAAAAAGTCTTTGATCGTTTTTATCGTTCGATCACTTCTCGTTCCATGCCTGGCTCTGGCATTGGATTGGCAATTGTGCACCAAGTCATTACCGTTAAACATGGCGGCACCGTTGTGGCTGAAGAGCCAAAAAATGGTGGTACGCGCATGCGTGTGACACTACCAGGTGCACGTTATTTCGATGACTTGGAATCGACTATGCGACCTTCCGCTGATGCTGATGGCGTCGATAAGCAAGGGCGCGACCAACATTGGCTAACTCGATGGCTCAAATAATGTCTGGCAGAAACTTGCATTGAGATTCACAGGCAACCTCCAGCAACACACCAGTAATCTTCTACGATCGGGCGTAATACTTTCACTATGACTTATTTACCGCAACATGATTTCGATTACGTCGTTAATCCGTACCTTTCCACCCAAACGATCATTGCCGAACAAGCTCATCCTGCAAAACAGCCTAAGCGCATTGGCATTATGCCAGCAATGGCTTTGGCAGTCGCAGCGGCGATAGGTGCCGGCACGATCACGGGCATTGCGACGAGCGAGAAGTACTCGTCGCAAGCTGGCGAGCACAACCTCGTGCAAACACTCAATGCGCCAGTTGGTCAACAGGCAGCGGCAACTCAGCCAGGTAGCGTGCAAGATGTTGCCGCAAAAGTACTGCCAGCAGTGGTCTCCATTGCAGTGATCTCGAATCAAGGTGCTTCTGAGGGATCCGGTTCAATTCTGACCTCTGACGGCTATATTCTGACCAATAATCACGTGGTCAATTCTGGGCAAGGCAACGAAGATGCACTGATTCGTGTGAATCTGCACGACGGGCGGCGCTTTAAGGCTACCTTTGTTGCAGGCGATCCAACCACTGACGTTGCCGTGATTAAGCTTCTCGACGCTCAGGACCTGCCGACCATGACTTTTGGTGATTCCAACGCGGTTGCTGTGGGCCAAGAAGTTGTAGCTGTAGGATCCCCATTGGGATTGCAAGCAACCGTTACTTCTGGCATTATTTCTGCGCTGAATCGTCCTGTGCAAGCACGTGGCGAAGCAGGAGGCCAAGATGCTTTGCTTGATGCCATTCAAACCGATGCTGCTATCAATCCAGGCAATTCGGGTGGCCCACTGGTGGACATGCAGGGGAACCAAATTGGCATTAACTCCATGATTGCTTCGTTACCAAATGGCGGCAATACCGCGGGCTCGATTGGTTTGGGATTCGCTATTCCGGCGAATTTTGCCAAGCGCGTGGCACAGCAACTTATTGAAACCGGTCATGCGAGCCAGCCACGTTTGGGAGTGCAGCTTGCGCCACGAGCGAAGGTATTTGGGGCATTGGTGAGCGAAGTTTTACCTGATAGCCCGGCGGCTGCGGCAGGGTTGCAAGCAGGGGATGTCATTATTGGATTAAATGATCGCCAAATTGATTCTTCCAATGCATTGATAGCTGCGGTTCGATCGAGTGACTTTGGTCAAGAAGTCACCCTGAAAGTAGTTGATGAGCGCGACGAAAACTATCATGAAGTAGTGGTACGGCTCTCAAACGAGTAGATTAAAAGTAACTCATCACATTTTCTGAAGAAGGCCAGGAATTACTACTATGACTGATTCTGCCAAGGTCCGGGACCTACTCTCTGCAGCTGAAAAACTCGCAGATATTGGCGAACCTGATGCTGAATTCTTCCGTGAACAGGAAGCTCAGCGGTTGGCGTCAGCGCCTCGACGTGCCTTGCTTGTGCTGGTTGCAGATCATGATGATGACCTTGAAGACGGTACTGATCGTCTCATGACAGAGTTGCTGGAAGAAGTCGGCTTTACCGTCGATGGGGCCTTGCGAGTGCCAAAGAGTCGCACGCAGATTCGACAAGCAATTGAAGCTGGTGTGATTGGTGGTGCTGACCTTGTGATCACCGTCGGCGGCACTGGTGTCGGCCCGCGTGATAATGCGCCAGAAGCAACGAAAGATGTCTTGGATCGTCCAGTACCAGGCATTGCTCAAGCACTCCGTATCTCAGGGCTGTCGTGTGGTGCAGTCGATGCATGCACGTCACGCGGTATCTCTGGAGTTTCCGGCTCGACAGTTGTTATTAACCTCGCCCAATCACGCCGCGCTCTACGCGATGGTATGGCGTTGTTGGCTCCGCTGGTACATCACCTTTGCGACCAACTGCGGCATTCCGCGGCGGTATAAGATGGTAAAACGCACGCGACGGCGCGTCGTGAAGCTTTCGGATGCACGGGATTATGACAGAACGGCAGATCGAAGTACCAAAGTACAACGATCTGCCGTGGTTGATAAGATTCCGATGGAATATTATCAAGAGCAGAAGCCACCCCACTATGGGGGCGAATAGCTAGCTCTTCTTGAGCAAGTCGCGAATCTCGGTGAGAAGCTCTACCTCAATTGGTGTAGGTTCAGCTGGAGCTGCTGCTGCTTCCGCCTCGCGCTTCTCTTTGATCGTGTTCATTGGCAGGACCAGCAAGAAGTACACAACTGCAGCTACAATCACAAAGTTGATTGCGGCAGTGATGACAGCGCCGAAGTCGAGGAAGGTTGCTGGATTGCCTGCGACGATTTCAAATCCAAGGCCGGCAACCTCTGCGCCGCCGAAAGATGCGATCAATGGCTGAATCAAATGAGTGGTGAATGCAGTCACAATGGCGGTGAATGCTGCACCAATGACCACTGCTACTGCAAGCTCGACAACGTTGCCGCGCATAATAAAGTCTTTAAAGCCTTTAAGCATAATAAAACTCCTTATTTCAAATAGTTGCGTTTCTACATTAGACCTAATTGCTATTGAATGCGAGTTGCACGATGTGAAATTACGGTCAGCGGCAAATTTAGCGACGCACTGGCCACAGTCTGCGCCTGCTGTTGAGGTAATTGCACCAATAATGTTCCAGGTCGTACCGATTCCAACGGCTGCGCTTCAGTTGCAATGAATAGAATCACTCCATTCGTGGCCAATACCTTGGTGCTCTGGCCTTTATGTTCAGCGGCAATCACATCCACGCGATCGCCTGGGGCAAGCACTGCCGCGGTACTTGGATTTGCCAAGGTGATCGGCACAATTGCGTCTTTACTATCGTTGGAGAACGCGTCGAGAACCGGATTGAAGAAATCCACGGTTGTTGCCATTGAACCAGATGTTTGAGCAGAGATAAGAAGTTTGCCGATGGCGTCGTCAAGCGTTGGAAGGCTGTGGCGAGGCACGAGGGCGGCGGGGGCTTCGATGAGTTGAATATCGGTGTGCGTGATGCGGTGGCCGGGCGCTAAATCGCGAGTAAAAGCCACAACAGAAACCGTTGACCGCAACATATCCGCCGCGATGAGTATAACCGCGAGTATGACCAATGCTGTGGCAGTCAGGCGCCTCACAAACAAAAATCGTTGGGTACCAGGAGTAAGAAAAACGTGCACCTATTATTAGACGTGCTGATTGAGAATTTGGTTCCCACGCTCAGTGACGATCATGTGCACGCGGCAATCATGGTCTTCAATAGGGATGGTGCGCACCTCATTGGCATAGATCACGCCGATTGTCGGGAGTTGGCAACCTGCTAGCGCGCGATCGTAATAGCCGCCACCTTTGCCCAACCGGCGCCCCAATATATCTACGGCGACGGCAGGCACGACCAGCGCCTGGATGTGCCCGGGCAGCGGGATAGTTGTGCGCGGCTCAAGGATCCCGAATGTGCCACTGGTAAGTGAGTCTTTGTCTTCGTACCGGCCCCAGCGCAGTGTGTGATCAGGCAGGGCCTGCGGTAGCCACAATTCGCGCAGCTTCAAGGCGAGGGGTTCGAGCCATTGGCCGCCCGGTTCGCTGGCGGTGGGGACATAGGCTGCCACCGATTCCCACCCGTATTGGGAACAGAGTTGTACCAGATGCCTAGTGATCGCGGCGTCACGATCCTGTTTTTCTCCAATAGGGAGGCGGGAGCGTTCTGCCAGTACTTGGCGCCGGACTGCCTGCTTGGCGGCTGCGAGAGTCATATACAAAAATTAATATGCCGATCCTTGGTTGTGTCAAGCTCGGTCTATCTTGGTTCCGTTTACACTGTTGATATGACTTTGTCTTCCGAACACGCTACGACCAACGTGCGCACCGTCATTGTTCCCGCTGCTGGACTCGGCACGCGCTTCTTGCCGGCTACCAAAACGGTGCCGAAAGAATTGCTTCCGGTTGTAGACACCCCAGGTATCGAACTAATTGCAGAAGAAGCTGCGCAGCTTGGTGCACAGCGTTTGGCAATTATTACTGCGCCGAACAAACAGGAAGTATTGGCGCACTTCGACACGTTCGCAGACTTAGAGGCAATGCTTGAATCGCGCGGCAAAGTTGACCAGCTGCGCAAAATTCGCCGCACCCAAGAGTTGCCAAAACCGATCGCGGTTGAACAAGCCGAACCGTTGGGCCTGGGACATGCTGTTGGCCTGGCGCAAAGCGTGCTTGACGACGACGAAGATGTCGTCGCCGTGATGCTCCCAGACGATCTCGTACTGCCAATGGGCGTGGTGGAAAAGATGGCCGCAGTGCGCGACCAATTGGGTGGATCGGTGCTGTGCGCGTTCGACGTGCCGCGCGAAGACGTCTATAACTATGGTGTTTTCGATATTGAAGACGTCGAATACGATGGTGAATACACTATTAAGAAAGTTCGCGGCATGGTAGAAAAACCAGCCGTTGAAGATGCTCCATCGACGTTCGTTGCCACTGGCCGTTACCTGCTCGATTGTGCCATCTTTGATGCCTTGCAGCGCATTACTCCTGGTGCGGGTGGCGAACTGCAGCTGACTGATGCCATCGCCTTGCTTATTGAAGAAGGCCACCCTGTGCATATTCTGGTGCACGACGGTAAGCGCCACGACCTCGGCAATCCTGGTGGCTATATTCCAGCGGTCGTCGATTTCGGACTGTCTGATCCAACGTATGGTCCACAGTTAAAGAAAGTCCTCCGCGACATCCTTGATGAACACGGCGTTTCATAGGAGCAAACAACGTGCGTTCCGTAGCAGAGCAACTCGCTTTAGTGACCCAGGCAGCAGTTCATCCCGATCCTGTCCGCATTGCCATTGCTGAAGCCCTCGGGCTGATGTGCGCCGAACAGGTTGAAGCCACTCGGCCATTGCCAGGCTTCGATCAGGCTGCAATTGATGGCTATGCGATTCGTGCCGTTGATGTGGGCGGAGAGCGGGGATTGGGGAGAATCGAAACTCCACTTCCCCCTATTGGAGAAATTTCTTTGCCGGTTGTAGGCGAAGTGCCTGCTGGTAGCAGCCGGCCACTGCGTTTGCAGCCGAAGCAGGCAGTGCGAGTCCACACTGGAGCGCCCCTGCCGACGCTCGCGGATGCAGTGTTGCCATTGGCGTGGACTGATCGAGGACGCAAGCGAGTCACTGCCCTGAAATCGGTGCGAACCGGCGAGTTTGTGCGTCGTCAAGGCGATGATATTCGAGCAGGTGACATTGCGGTGTCTGAAGGGGCAATTATCTCGCCAGCGCATATCGGCCTATTGGCGGCCGTTGGACGTTCGAAGGTATTGGTGTACCCGCGCCCGCGCATGTCTGTGATCTCGGTCGGGCACGAGCTTGTCGATATTGATCGTGAACCATCATTGGGGCAAATCCTGGATGTGAATTCCTATGCGTTGGCTGCAGCTGGCCGTGATGCCGGCGCCGATGTGCATCGCGTAGGCATCGCAGCAGGTGAACCACGCAGATTGCGCGAGATTATTGAGGCGCAAATGCTGCGCAGTGAAATGATTGTGATTTCAGGCGCGGTGGGCGGTTCAGGATCAGCCACGATCCGGGAAGTACTGCAGCAACTTGGCACCATTGACACTGAGCGCGTGGCTATGCACCCAGGCAGCGTGCAAGGCTTCGGACTCTTGGGCGACAAACGCATCCCAGTATTTCTCTTGCCAGCGAATCCTGTGTCCTCGCTGGTAATTTTTGAAATGTTTATCCGCCCGATGGTGCGCTTAAGCCTTGGCAAACGTTCCCATCAACGCCGCGTCGTTCGTGCGCGCGCTCTGAACCGGATCTTGAGCAAAAAAGGTCGCCAAGGTTTGATACGTGCCCGTTTAATGCGCGATGCTGAAACCCAAGACTATCTCGTCGAAGGTATTGGTGGCGTCAACGGGGTCCCAGCGCACCTGCTCGCTGGGCTTTCCGACGCCAACGCTATCATCCGTATTCCAGAACAAACCGTGGAAATCCGGCCAGGCGAGATCGTCGAGGTCATTTTCCTCAGTCAACAAGGATGAAGCAGCTTTTCACACGGCGCACCACGCCAGCCTATGGTCCGCGACACGTCCAGCATCCCGGATGGCTGGAATACACCCAGACCGTGATTGTTGCGGGGCACACACTGCGCTTGCGCCCATTGGAGAAATACGACGGTGATCTGTGGGTTGAGATGCGGCTCCACGACCAACCCTTATTGGAGAAAGTCGAACCGACCACCTCCAACTGGCAAACAGCCCACACGCTGGGCGCATGGCGAGAACTGCTATTTAGCCTGCGTCGAGAAGCATATGCGGGCAGCCTCGTGCCCTTTGCGATTGAACTCGATCACGAATTTGTCGGGCAGCTGACCCTGGGCAACATCCAGCACGGCACCAGTTCCGACTGCACCATCGGCTACTGGATCTTCTCGGGACATGCCGGCAAGGGCATCGGCACCGCGGCCTGCGCGCTCGGGGTTGATCATGCATTCGGACGCGTAGGCGTGCACCGCGTCGTGGCCACGCACCTGCCGGAAAACATCGCTAGCCGGAAAGTATTGGCGCGCAATGGATTTCGCGAAGAAGGATACTTGCGCAAAAATCTTCACATCAACGGTGCCTGGCGTGACCACTACCTGATGGCTCTGACTTACGAAGATTTCCCCAATACGGCAATCCAGCGGCTGGTTGCTGCGTCTTGCATCCAAAAACCAACCATTCAACGGCGAGTCTAATCACACGGCACAACCAGTGCAATAATCTTAAAAGACTATAGGGAGAAAGGGTACCAACAATGACAGGTCTGATCGGGCTTTCCATTATCGTCGTGCTCTGGATTTTTGTGCTTGCGCCATGGATCCTGCGCAGCCAAAAACCCATCAGGAAAGCAGGAGAAGCCTTCAACGACACCCGCGTTATCCATCACGGAGGCAATGCGCTGCGGCAAAGGCGCAAACCGCGTGCGGCGGTGCCGGTTGAGGCGATGGTTGAACCCCCTATTGGAGAACCCGCACCAATACTATTGGAGGAAGATCCGGCGCCACAGCCGCTTATCGACGACGATTCGCCGCAGTATCCAATTGACAACGCCTACGTGGATCCCGAAGACCTTTTGTACTCTGATGTTGAGGAAGATGTCATTTCAGAGGATCACCCTATTGAAGAACCTGAGCTTGTAGAAGCACACAGCGAGGTCACTGAACTTACCGAAGAAGATCTTGCCTTTGCGCAGGCGCGTAAAGGCCGTGGCGGGTATGACCCAGTTCAAGATCAGGCTGTTACGTTGACGCGGTATCAGCGTCGTCAGCGGACGCTCGTTGGCTTAGTCGTGTTACTGGCTGTTGCAATTGCTATTGGGGTGTTCCTCGGCGGTTGGTATTGGGGAATTGCGGTAGGTGCAAGCGCCTTAACCACATTGTATTTGGTTGCGCTGCGGGCTCAGGTAAAAGCAGAAACCGAGCTGCGTCGGCGTCGCATGCAACAACTCCGCCGTAGTCGACTCGGAGTTCGAAGTGTTCAAGACGAAGAACTCGGCATCCCGAAGCGTCTTCGCAAGCCGGGCGCAGTAGTACTTGAAATTGACGATGACTCCCCGGATTTTGTTGAACTTGAGGTTGTCTCTGCACGAGACTATTTCGACGTTGATGATGTACACGAGTTTTCTGAGTTAAGGGTAAGTTAATCATCCATGGATAAGCCGATCGTCAGAGATCTTGCGCTGCTGGTGTACCGATCCGTGCTGGGCAGCATCTTCGTTGCTCACGGGCTCCAACGTGTTTTTCTGCAAGGGCTTACTGAAACAACGACAAAGTTCACGACTCTGCACATCCCGCAACCGAAACTATCTGCATATCTTGTCGCGGGGACAGAACTGTTTTGTGGAGCACTGTTGATTATTGGCATCTTAGCCACATTATTCGCCAGTATATTGGCGTTGCTAGCATTGTTAGCGCTCTATTTCGTCCACCTTGGTCATGGATTTTTCATCGAAAACGGTGGATTTGAATATTCACTTGTGTTGGCATGTTCGTTGTTGTTGGTGGTGATATTTGGGCCTGGGCGACTGAGCCTAGATTGGGTATTGGTGCGTCATGATCAACTGTGATCGCGTACAGGCAGCGTTGTCTGCACGTCTTGACGGTGAAATAAGTCCGCTCGCCGATGACGTTGTCGATACGCATCTAACAGGATGTAAGAGCTGCCGCGAATACTACGAAACTGCGGCATTGATCAATCGCAAAATTGTTTTTTCTCAAGATCCTGACCGCATGACTCCAGATCTCGCGGATACTATCTTGCAAGGTGTGGAATCGACGTGGCGTCGACAAGCTTCGTCGCGTGCAGTTGCGATTGCGCTGTCGCGTGTGGGACTGGGCGTCGCCGGCGTGGCGTGGATGCTGTGGGCGGTGTATCTCCTCAGTGAAATAAGTATTGGCGGGAATGATCCGATTTTGAGTTCCGTGATCGTTGAGGCCGCTGCGATGCGGTGCGCCCTGGGATTCGGGTTGTTATTTGCAGCGTGGCAAAGTCGTATCGTTGGCGGGATTTTGCCAATATATGGGGCGCTGTGGATGTTTAGTGTTGGTTTCGCAGTGCGCGATATCGTATTGGGCACCCTGATTGCCGATTCGATGAATCAGCTTGCGCTGCTCGCCGCCTCAGTGCTGTTGCTGTTGTGGTGCTGGTTGAATGAAAAAGGCTGGGCACTGTTGGATTGGCTGCTGAAGTCAGCCTGATATAGGCCCATGTTCCCCAATAGGGGCGGGCCCGAGCGCGCGCACGGCCACGGCCTGTGCGCCTTTTTCAATGGCGGGATGAAGATTTTTTCTCACCCGCCCGTCGGGGTATCGGTGTGTGATAAGCCCGGTTGCAGGATCAGCTTCAACACGTCCGTGGCGTGGTTTACTTGGATCGTCGTCGTTTCTGAGGTTGTGGGTGTGGCATAACGGGCACAGATTGTCTGTTGTGGTGCTGCCACCTTGGCTAAATGCTTGTATATGGTGGATGTCGCATCTGACTGCTGGTGTGTTGCAGTCGGGGTGCTGACAAATCAGGTGGCTGATGATGGCACGGAACCTGTCTTCAGCGTCGGCAAGTCGCCTGATCGGCACGATATCCTGTGGACGCGGGCACCCTTGAGCGTCTTTGTAGAGCGCAACAGCGTAACCTGTTGGGGCGATTTTTTCGTCCAGAAGAGTCTTAACGTCGAGCTCAACGCCATCCGTATTAACCACGCTGCCGTCAATACTAATTTGGGCGTCGTCAAGCGGGACCAGCAAGCATGGCTTGTGGCGGAGATCAAGCTCGCCGATACGCTGCTCGCGTGGGCTGGTGACAGCCTCAAAGAGAGCCTTGGCGTAGCCTTCCGCCTCGTTGATGGCTTGTTCGCTGGCGGCGAGTTCCCGAGCGCGCGCAGTCAGTTGCGTGCGGATACGTTCCATGTGCGCTTCCGGCATCTTCATTGCCAAATATTTCATACCGTCGGCGTCGGCAAGCCGGGAAAAGCGAGCGTACCATGCTCGCGGCCGGTTGAAGCCTTCATTGACGCGTTTGAGCAGATTCCGGATGTATCGGTCAAGCTCAGGCACCGTCAACGTCTCGGCCACGGGAAATAGCTCCATGCGAAATTGCACGGGATCGATATGCGGATTGGCAAGCTTCTTTTCTGTCGTCGAAATGAGCCGCAGCTTATCGACGCTCAGATGATGCCTCATGGCCACCTGCAGTTCGTTGTGCGAGAATACCTCGGTCACCGCCAATAACATTGAGGCGTTGTTAACACTTACGTGCAGCAGGTTGGAGAGGTCTTCTTTGCACATGTTGGCACGCTTGAGATCAGCAAGCAGCTCGGCACCACAAGGTGCCAGGGCTGCAAGGCGATCGAGAATGCGTGTCATGCCCACAGGATATTTGGTGCCAACTCCTACTGCCAACAATTAAAATGTGACATAAATCTGGGAACCAAAATGGCCTGAAAACAGTCTAGGAGCCCCAATACGGGAACCAGAGTAGGGCCGGGAACCAGGATTCTGGCAGCGCATAGCCGTACAGTATTGGGGAAAAGAAGAAAAATTGTGCGGTTGCGGTGCCGACGATCGTGGTGAGCGTCCACAGGCCAATTCGGGGGTATTTGCGCGCCAAATCCCCCAATAGGAGGGTGAGGCAAATGATCGTCATTGGCACCAGCGGCGTGGCGTAGAAGAAATACATCTGCCGGTCGTAGCCGATGAGCCACGGAATGAAGCCTGCCATAAAAACAATCACGGGGATCGCATATTTCCAGCTGCGGCGATACAGCCAGATGCCCAGGGCAAGCACGATCACGGGCACCGTAAGCCACCAGATGGTTGGTGTGCCGAACAAGTAGATCTTTTCCGCGCAGTTGGTGCCGAAGCATTCGTGGTTGCTGGAGTAGTACAGGATGGGTTTTCCTCCAATAAGCCATTCCCATGGTTTGGAATCGAATGGATGGTCATGCCCACTGGAGGTGGTGAGGCTGGCGTGGAATTTCAGCACGGAGCTGTGATAGTGCAGCCAGTTCGCCAATGTATTGGGGAAAAATTGCAACAGGGAAGCCTGATCGATGCTTCCGGATTCTTTGGCGTGGCGAAATACGGCGGTTTCGCTGGCAAACCACGCGCGCCAGCTCCACACGTAGACGCCGATTGGGATGATCACGAGGTAGAAGAATGCCTTAAAGCTATCCAGGAACAGCGTTCCAAAGAAAGCGTATCGCACGTTTGCTTGTCGACGCCTGTGCCAGTCCAAAACTACGCTGGCAATGCCGAGGAACGCCATGTAATACAGTCCTGACCATTTCACCGATACTGCACATCCCAGAAGTACACCTGTGGTCAGCAGCCACCACCTGTATCCAAGGCGTGGTCCGAATTCAGTGCGTGGCGCGGTAGGAAGGAGGGCAGTGGTGCTGTTCCAATCCTTGATGAAGGTGTAGGTCGCCGCGACGATAAAGAAGGTTTGGAAGATGTCGAGCATGCCTGATCGGCTGGTCACAAGCAGGACACCGTCGAAAAGCGCGAGGATGCCTGCGGTGTTCGCGAGTGCTGCGGAGCCAGTGAGTTCGCGGGCGATGGCGCGGATTACGATGATGGTGGCTGCGCCGAAGAATGCGGCGACCACGCGCCAGCCAAGGGGTGTGTAACCGAAAATCATTTCTCCAATAGATTGGAGCTGTTTGGCTAATGGGGGATGAACAACCAGTCCGTATCCCGGGTTGGATTCGATGCCGCCCAGCAGCGGGTTGATGAAGCTTTTGACCATGTCGTATGACTGTGGTGCGTAATGCTTTTCATCGAAGAGTGGGGTTTGTTCGTTGTCGGTTTTGGTAAAACTGACAAAGCGCGTGATCAGTGCAGCAAAAAATAGCAGCGCGTATGACATGCGTTCGTTGGTGTGCGTGATAGGTTTTTGCTTTGCTGGGGCAGTCTGTAGGTTGCTCACTGTAATTATATTAGGGTGTGTGTTTACTTGGAGAAAGTTCCCCAATAGGGGGATTGTTACCAATCTGTGATCTTGTAGCCCCCGATCCCTACCACTACCTGCTCATTTTACTTTATAACGTTTCCATAACATTCTAACCTTTATTGAAAAAAATAACTGAAAACAGCTCCAATTATTTGCATTTCACCCCAATCTGACCCACGCTTGTTATATGGAAAAATCTATGAATGAGACTGCTGAAGGCGAGAGACAGCTGCCTTCAGAGGCAGTTCATGCCACTGATCAGCCAGGTTCGGCAACGCATCAGTTGGCCTCGATGCTGTCTGGAAAAACTGATATTGCCGAGATTGTGCGCGATGCCGAAGACGAAATCGTATTCGAAGGTGAGTCTGAAGATGCATCTGTAGATTGGGGAATCGCAATTCCGGCGTTCCTGGTTGTCATGAGTGTTGTGGCATGGGGCTTCTTTAAAAAAGATAGCTTTTCAGAGATCTCCTCTGTAGCCCTAGGGTTTGTGATCACCAATTTTGGCTGGGCCTTCATATTTGGCTCCTCAGCATTTTTGTTCTTCGCAATTTTTATTTCGTTGAGCAAGTTCGGCTCTATTAAATTGGGTCGCGATGACGAAGCGCCTGAGTTCTCCACGGTGAGCTGGGTGGCGATGATGTTCGCTGCTGGTATGGGTATTGGTTTGATGTTCTATGGCGCATCTGAGCCACTGACGCACTACCGCAATGGTGTACCGGGCTATGAGTCCCAAAACGTCGCAAAGGCTATGGCTACGACGCTGTTGCACTGGACCTTGCATCCATGGGGCATTTATGGTCTGTTTGGTTTGGCAATCGCGTATTCGACGTTCCGTTTGGGTCGCCGCCAGCTGTTTAGCGCTACCTTCACCTCGGTTTTGGGTGAGAAGGGTGCTCGTGGCTGGCCAGGTCGTGTGATTGATATTTTGGCAATTATTGCCACCATCTTCGGTACTGCAGCGTCTCTGGGCGTGGGGGCAACACAGCTTTCCGCTGGCCTGTCCGCTGTGGGATTCGTTGAAGATCCGTCCACCAAGACCATGATCACAATCGTCGCAGTCTTGACGCTCGCGTTCTTGGCATCTGCGATGTCTGGCGTGGGTAAAGGCATTCAGTACGTTTCGAATATCAACATGATTCTTGCCGCGCTCATGGCGTTGTTTGTGTTTGTGTTCGGCCCGACCGTGACCATTTTGAACTTCATCCCGGCCTCAATTGCAGCCTACCTTTCGAACTTCTTCGAAATGATCGGCCGTACCGCTGAATATGCCGATGGCACTGCTGGCGACTGGCTGGGCGGCTGGACCATCTTCTATTGGGCATGGTGGGTTTCCTGGTGTCCATTCGTGGGCATGTTCTTGGCGCGTATCTCCCGAGGTCGTACCATCCGTGAATTCCTGATGACCGTCATGCTGATCCCATCGGCTGTTGGCGTGGTATGGTTCTCCATTTTCGGCGGCACCGCGATTCATCTCGAGCAAAGCGGCAACTCCATCTACGGTGAGGGCAAGGCTGAATTCCAGCTCTTCGACCTCCTTTACACCCTGCCTGGTGGCCAAATCGTCAGCACCATCGCGATGATTTTGCTGGCAACATTCTTCATCACTTCCGCCGACTCCGCATCAACCGTGATGGGTTCGATGAGCCAACGCGGCCAAACCGATGCAAACAAGTACGTATCCGCTGGCTGGGGTGTACTGGTCGCCTTAGTTGGTATGACGATGCTGCTCACTGGTGGTAAGAATGTGCTGTCGAATCTGCAAAATATCACGATTGTGGCGGCCTCGCCGTTTATGATTGTCGTATTCCTCATGATGATCGCACTGATTAAGGATTTGCGTAACGACGCAATTTACCTCGACTATCGTGAACAACAACGATTCGCGGCTCGACTTGCTCGTGAACGACGCATTCACCTCGAACATCAAAAGAAGATGCGGGCAAAGCGCAAGCGCCGCGTCAAATAATCTTTACTTCAGCCAGCAGAACATGCATCTGCTGGCTGTTGTCTTTTCTCGCCAGCAAATACTCTTAAACGGTACGCTTAGAGTCAAGCGTTCTGAAGGAAGGAAGCATCGTGGAATCTACTCCATTGCCCACCGGCATTATTCTCGCAGCAACTCCACTTGGCAATATTGGTGATGCCACCCCACGTCTGCGTCAAGCACTTGCCGACGCCGACTATATTGCCGCGGAAGATACTCGCCGCACCCGCCAGCTTGCCGCTGCGCTCGGAGTAGAAATTCGCGGTCAAATTGTGTCGAATTTTGACCACAATGAACAAGCCAGGGTCACGCAACTCTTAGAATATGCCCGCACTGGCACTGTGGTAGTGGTCACAGATGCTGGTATGCCAATTGTCTCAGATCCAGGCTTCCCGCTGATTGCTGCTGCGCATGATCATAATATTCCGGTGACCTGTTTCCCAGGGCCTTCAGCCGTGCCAGTCGCACTTGCCCTATCGGGGCTGCATGTCGGCAAATTCGCCTTTGACGGTTTCGCCCCACGCAAACCTGGTGCACGAAAAGCATGGTTGGAAACCTTACGCACCGAACAACGCGCGGTATGTTTTTTCGAATCTCCACACCGCATCGCAGAAACCTTAGCGGATGCTGCAGCAGTGCTTGGCGACCAGCGTCGTGCAGCAGTAGCCAGGGAACTGACCAAGACCTATGAAGAGGTCAAAAGGGGAACACTTGCTGAGCTCGCACAATGGGCAGCTGAAGGACTCCGCGGTGAAATCTCAGTGGTCATTGAAGGCGTCGGCGAGCCAGAAAGCGTTGATCTGGCAGGTGTGATTACCCAAGCGTTAGATCGTGTGGAAGCCGGCGAGCGCCTAAAATCGGTGTGCGCGGAACTTGCGAGCGTGTATAACGTGAGTAAAAAAGAGCTCTATGATGGTGTGTTGGCTGCACGTGCTAAGGTGAATAACCATGAATAATGTGCTTGTTTCAGTAGCGTGGCCGTATGCAAATGGCCCACGCCATATTGGCCATGTGGCAGGTTTCGGCGTCCCATCGGATGTCTTTGCACGGTATCAACGTATGATCGGCGCGAATGTGCTGATGATCTCCGGTACTGATGAACACGGTACCCCGCTGCTGGTGCAAGCCGATAAAGAAGGCGTATCAGTAAAAGAGCTGGCAGATCGGTATAACCGCCAAATCGTCAATGATCTTGCCGGCCTCGGCCTGTCCTATGACCTGTTTACTCGCACCACGACCCGCAATCATTATGCTGTGGTGCAAGAGCTCTTCCGCGGTCTCTATGACAACGGCTATATGATCAAGCAGACTACATTCGGAGCTATCTCGCCATCGACCGGGCGCACGCTGCCAGATCGCTATATCGAGGGTGAATGCCCAATTTGTCACGCACAAGGCGCACGCGGCGACCAATGCGATAACTGCGGTAACCAGCTCGATCCTGCCGATCTGATCAATCCTGTTTCGAAAATCAACGGAGAAACACCAAAGTTCATCGAAACTGAGCACTTCCTGCTCGACCTCTCCGCGCTTGCCGACGCTCTAGGCCAGTGGCTCAAAGATCGAAAAGACTGGCGACCAAATGTCTTGAAATTCTCCCTCAATTTGCTGGAGGATCTCCGCCCACGTGCGATGAGTCGCGATATTGACTGGGGTATTCCAATTCCAGTGGAAGGTTGGGAAGAAAAGCCAACCAAGAAACTCTATGTTTGGTTCGACGCCGTGATTGGCTATCTTTCCGCCTCCATTGAATGGGCGTATCGTTCTGGCGACCCAGAGGCATGGAAGCAATGGTGGACGAACTCAGCAGCGCGTTCCTACTATTTCATGGGTAAAGACAACATCACCTTCCACTCCCAGATTTGGCCAGCCGAACTGCTCGGCTATCAAGGCAAAGGTAGCAAGGGTGGCGAAGTTCATACCTATGGCGAATTGAACCTGCCAACTGAGGTTGTGTCATCAGAATTCTTGACTATGTCGGGCTCGAAGTTCTCCTCGTCGAAAGGCGTGGTGATTTATGTCAAAGACTTCCTCGCTGATTTCGGTCCAGACCCACTGCGCTATTTCATCGCGGTGGCCGGTCCAGAAAACAACGACACCGACTTTACGTGGGATGAATTCGTCCGCCGCGTGAATAATGAGCTGGCCAACGGTTGGGGCAATCTCATTAACCGCACCGTGTCAATGGCGCACAAAAACTTTGGAGCAGTCCCAACTCCAGGACAGCTTTACGACGCCGACCGTGAACTGCTAGCCAAAGCAGAAGCCGCATTCGATATTGTTGGCGAAGCATTGGCACACTCCCGATTCAAGCAGGGCATTACTCATGCAATGTCTATTGTCGGTGATGCAAACGCCTATATTGCGGAAATGGAACCTTGGAAACTTGCCAAGGATGAGACCCAACGCGAGCGACTTGCCACCGTCCTGTGGACAGCATTGCAAGTGGTCAGCGATGTGAATGTATTGCTCACCCCATACCTGCCACATATTGCACAAGACGTATTTACAACCTTGGGCTTTACTGGCGTGTGGGCGGCAAAACCTCAGGTTGTGGAAGTTACTGATGATATGCCAGTTGAGCCGATCGGTGTTGGCGTGCCAGCAGCAGGGCAGAGTTATCCAGTGATTATGGGTGATTATGCTGAGCAGCAAGCCAAGTGGCAGCGTTTGGATGTTGTGCCAGGTACCGTATTGGAGAAACCAAAACCACTGATTGCCAAGCTTGATCCAGAACTTGGGGAAACCGGTCCAAGTTGGGCGCCAGTAGGGTCGTAGGACTTCGCTTTAAAAAGGGGATGGAATTTTCATCCCCTTTTTTAGTTGCGCCTTAACGGTAGATGTAGTTTGGCCAAGTACGGTAAGACATATGAAAAAGCCTCGTCCAATTCCCGTTCCAGCCGCACGTATCCCTGGATTAACGGATGCCCACACCCATATTGCCAGTGCTGGTGCGCGTACCCCAGAGACCATTCAGGCATATCTGAATCGCGCAGCTGATGCAGGTGTTGAATATTTATGCACTGTTGGCGATGGATTGGCAGAAGCAGAATTGGCCTTTGCTGCAGCCCATGAGGATCCCCGGATTGTTGCAGCGTGTGCTGTTCATCCCACGCGTGCTCGGGAGTTGGATGCTGCCGCGCGGCAGCGTCTGACAGAGATGGCTCACGATCCACGGGTTGTCGCTATTGGGGAAACTGGCCTAGATACGTATTGGATTACGCATGATCCCGAGAATACGGCGTCGATAAGCGAGCAAGAGGAAGCTTTTCGATGGCATATTCAGCTAGCTGTGGACACGGGCAAGGCCTTGATGATTCATAATCGAGAAGCCGATGCGCAGCTTATGGAGGTGCTTGCCGATGCTCCTGTGCCGAAGACCACAATTTTACACTGCTTTTCTTCGCCTTTTGCGGTTGGGAAAGAGGCACTCGAGCGTGGGTATGTGTTGAGCTTTGCGGGTAATAGTACGTTTAAGCGCAATGAACACCTGCGAGAATTAGCGGCCTATGCACCATTGCAGCAAATTTTGGTGGAAACTGATGCGCCGTATATGACTCCAGAGCCGTATCGCGGGTCGCGGAATGAAACGGCGTTGATTGGGCACACGTTTAGCTGTTTGGCGCAGGCTCGAGGTATGGAGGTTGCGGCATTTGCGGCGGCGGTGCGGGAAAACTTCTTGCGGGTGTATGGCTTGAATATATAAAAAATTTTCACCTATTTTTGAGACGCAACCAACCTCATGAGTCACATGTGATTCATGAGGTTCATTGTTTTTCAAGCGTGGAAAATAAACAGTCGCAATCTTTGGGTTGTTACCGTATTGTTATAGAAGAACATATGGCCTGCGTTGTTGCATGTTGGATGTAAACATGTAGGCCAAGTAGTGAAGGATGAGAAACACGAATGGGTAATCGTCAAAGAAAACGTATTCAGACACGGCAAGAAACTTCGATACCATTGCGTATTGCAACTGGTGGTGTTGCGGCTACGTTTGCTGTCTCAGGTATTGCCGCGGTGGCACTCGTAAAAGATGTCACAGTAGAAGTCAATGGACAGACCCATGAGCTGCGTACATTGGCTTACGACGTTGCCGGTGCGCTCGACGCTATTGGTGTTGAAACTGATTCGGATGACATTGTTGCGCCAGCGTTGAGTCAAAAACTGCGCAATCACGAACAGATTTCAGTGCGAACTGCAAAACAGGTCGCTGTTGTCGTTGATGGTAAAGCCTCGACTGTAAAGACGAATGCAACGACAGTTGGCGAGCTGGTCTTGCAAATGGAAGATGTGCCACAAGCTGTGAAAGCACTGGTATTGAGTCAGCCAGCGGAAACGGCACTTAGTGAATCAGGCACCCGTTTAGAAGTTATTACGCCAAAGATTATTACGTTGGTGGAAGCTGGTAAGGCGGTGCATGTTTCCATCTCTGCTGCGACGGTTGCTGATGTTTTAGAGCAACGTGGTATTGAACTTGGAGAGCATGATCGGGTGCAGCCAAGTTTAGATACCGTCATCGTGAATAATTCGCGAATTGTGGTTGATAGGGTAGAGATCACGGAAGTTACCGCTGATGAACCGTATGATGTGCCGCCGGTGATTGTTGAAGATCCGGAGATGCTTGAAGGGCTGGAAGACGAGGAAAAACCAGCTGTAGCGGGTGTGAAATCAGTCACTCGTAAAGTTACTATTGTCAATGGTCAGGAGACTGCGCGCGACGTTATCAGTGAATCGATTGTGGTTCCAGCGGAGCCTGCCACAATCCGCAAGGGCACTCGAGTTTCGCGTGTGCCAGGTGTGCCAACTGGATCAGTTTGGGATGCTTTAGCGCAATGTGAATCTGGTGGAAACTGGGCCATTAATACTGGTAATGGCTTTTTTGGAGGTTTGCAGTTCGCACCGGGAACCTGGTTGGCCTTAGGTGGCGGCGAATTTGCTCCATATGCGCATCTCGCAACTCGAGAAGAGCAGATTGCAGTGGCTCAGAAGGTATTGGCTGTCCAAGGTTGGGGTGCTTGGCCTGCATGTACTGCGAAATTGGGACTTCGCTAGAAGTTTTCTCGTACCAAAACCGAAAGAAATTACCGAACTGTGGTTTCTTTCGGTTTTTTGTTTTCGAAAAACCACATTTTGTACTTGCAGCTCGTTTGAGTAGACATTGACACCCAAACGGGTGTGATTGTGGGGGTAGAATTATGGGGGTATCGCAAGATTTAAAATGGCATGCATTTTGTACTGACCTGCAGTATTGTTGAAGTCATGGCAAGGGTATGTAATCCAAACAACTCTACTGAGGGATTGTGATTTAAAGCCGTTGTTATTTGGTGGGTTATTTAGTACACTCACTTATGAGACATCAGACGTCCGACAACTCAACTCTTAGGAGGTTGGAACATGACGAATACCGCTGAAGGCATGAACCGCCGCGGCTTTTTGAAGATGGCCGGCGTATTTGCCGCTGCTGCAGGTATTACCACCACTGTGAGCGCTTGTGGCTCCAAGGAAGAAAAGCCAGCAGGAGGTGACAAGATGATGGCAGACACCGAGGATTCAAAGATGATGGCGCACGAGATCACCGCAGGTATCTCGTACGAACTCGGTACCAATGGTTATGACCCAATGACCACCACGTCTGCACTCACCATCGCTGCTAACTGGCACACCATGGAAGGTCTCTATGAGATCATGCCTACCCCAGACCGCACGGTTTACCCAGCACTTGCTGCAGGTGAGCCAGAGGTTAATGGCACCAGCGTTGTTGTAAAGCTGCGCGACGGTGCTAAGTTCCACAATGGTGACCCAGTAACCGCTGAAGACGTTGTTTACTCCTTCGAGCGCGTGCTCGATCCAGAAAACAAGTCCCTGTACGCTTCCTTCATTCCTTTCATCGAGAAGGTAGCTGCAAAGGATGAGAAGACTGTTGAGTTCACCCTCAAGTACCCATTCTCATTGGTCAAGGAGCGCTTTGCAGTTGTAAAGATCGTTCCAAAGGCAGTTGTTGAAGCTGACAAGGCTGCATTCGATGCTAACCCAGTCGGTACCGGCCCATGGAAGATGACCGATAACGGTGCTGCTTCCTCGACCGTTGTATTCGAGAAGTTCGCAGACTACACCGGCTCCAAGCCAGCCAAGACCGACAAGATGACCTGGAAGATTCTTCCAGATGCAGCTACTCGTACCAATGCAATCGAGTCCAAGTCTGTTATGGCTATCGACTCTGTTCCTTACCTCTCCATCGATCAGGTTAAGGGTTCTGCAGATGTTGAGTCCGTACAGGGCTTCGGTTTGCTGTTCATCATGTTCAACAATGGTGAGAACTCCGCAATGCATGACCTCAAGAACCGCCAGGGTATCTTGTACTCCATCGACATGGACAAGGTCATCAAGACTGGTCTCTCCAACCAGGCATCCCCAGCTACCTGCTTCGTTCAGGAAAACCACGCTGCATACAAGAAGGCTTCCACCGTCTATGCTCTCGATGCTGCTAAGGCTTCCGAGCTGTTCGCTGAGACCGGCTTGAAGAACATCAAGATGCTGGTAACCAACCATGACTGGGTCAAGCCATGTACCCCAATCATTAAGGAAGCTATCGAAGCTCAGGGTGTAACCGTTGAGTTCGAAGAGCTGAAGTCTTCTGACCTCTATAACAAGATCTCTGAGGATAACAGCTGGGATGTTGTGATCGCTCCTGGTGACCCATCTGTATTCGGCGCTGACGCTGACCTCCTGCTTCGCTGGTGGTATGCAGGTGATACCTGGACCGACGGTCGTATGCACTGGAAGGGCACCGACTCCTACAACAAGGTTCAGGAATTGCTTGGCAAGGCTGCAGAGCAAACCGGTGATGAGCAGGTTGCAACCTGGCACGAGATCTTCGACATCATTTCTGACGAAGTTCCTCTGTACCCACTGTTCCACCGCAAGAGCCCATCTGCTTGGGATTCCAAGGCTCTCGATGGCTTCACGCCAATCTCTCTCACCGGCCTGTCCTTCGTGGACGTCGGAGTGAAGTAATCTACTTCATTACAAGGGAATAATGACCGCGGGGCGGGCGCCTAGTGACCTGCTAGTGAGCTTGCCCCGTGTGTTGTTTCTTCTGTGCGTGTTTCGTACAGACATGCCAGTCAGAGACTGACTTTATTTAGATTGCGCACAATTGTTGCGAAAGGGTAATTGCGCCTAGCATTCCCATAATTATATAGACTTTAAGTTTAAAAGCGCTGGTCGCGCTATGTATTTTCACAGATAATTTTACCTAAAATTTCAATCAACCGCTTCGTTTCTTTTCGAAAGGAGCATTTCTGCTGTGTCAAATCTCATTCGACTTATCGGTAGAAGGCTAGTAGCACTGCCTATTATGATCTTGGGCGTCACATTCCTGGTCTTCTTCGTCATGTCCTTCTCTCCAGCCGATCCAGCTCGTCTGGCACTTGGTGAAGCTGCAAGTGAGGACGCTCTTGAAGCATACCGTGAAGAACACGGTCTCAATCTCCCAATGATGGTTCGGTACGGTCAGTTCCTGATGGGCCTGTTCCGCCTCGACCTTGGTACCTCAAAAGGTAACACCGCAGTATCAGACCTGGTTGCCTATGCATTCCCAATTACGCTGCAATTGACGTTTGTGGGTCTGTTCATCGCCGTGATCATCTCCTTCACGCTGGGCGTTATTGCTGCTTTGTATCGCGATAGCTGGCCAGACCAGATCATTCGTATTCTCTCGATCGCTGCACTGGCAACCCCTTCCTTCTGGTTGGCAATCTTGCTCATTCAGGCTTTCGGTACAGTTCCATCCGGTACTGGCTGGTTCCCAGCACTGATCGGCGACTGGGTTCCATTCTATGAAGATCCAGGCACCTACCTGAACAACATGTTCTTGCCTTCCTTCGCACTGGCTGTGCCAGTGGCAGGTTCTTTGACTCGTGTTGTTCGTACCGCAATGGTGGAAGAGCTTGACAAAGACTATGTTCGTACCGCAATTGGTGCTGGTATTTCAAAGCCAGTTGTGATCGGTCGCAACGTACTGCGTAATGCTTTGATTACTCCAATCACCGTGCTTGGTCTGCGCGTCGGTTACCTCATGGGTGGCGCCGTTATTATTGAGATCATCTTCAACATTCAAGCAATGGGCCAGCTGATCCTCGACGGCGTGACGCGTAACGACGTTTACCTCGTTCAAGGCGTTACCTTGACCGTTTCGGTAGCTTTCATTCTTATTAACATCATCGTTGACCTCCTCTACGTTCTGGTCAACCCGCGCATTAGGAGCGTCTAATGATACGCAAAAAGAAGACAGAAAAGCTCAGTGTTCCTGGCCTTCGGCTCAAGAAATCAAATCTGCCACTTGGTTCCCGCATCGCCGTCGGTGTGCTCTTCCTGGTCATTCTCATGGCGATCTTTGCGCCACTGATCTCGAAGTTCGATCCATTGGCAACCTCACTTCCATTCGAAGCCGACCTCGTCGGTGCAGAACGCGCAGCTGACGCCACTTCACCAGTGGTTGCGCCAGACGGAGTCTTCTGGTTTGGTACTGACGCAACTGGCCGTGACATCTTCGCTCGTGTCGCTTATGGAGCTCGCTACTCTCTGGCAATCGGTTTGCTCTCGACCGCAATGGCACTCTGCGTTGCTGCAGTCTTGGGCTCCATCGCTGCAACCGCAGGCAAGGTTGTCTCCGAAATCCTGATGCGCGTGCTTGACATCATCATGTCTTTCCCAGGCATCGCACTGGTCGCAGTGTTCGTGGCATCCCTTGGCAAGTCCATCGGTGTGATCGTGTTCTCCATCGGCTTCCTTTATATCCCACAGCTGTCACGTATTATTCGTGCAAACGTTTTGTCGCAGTTCGGTGAAGACTACGTTTCTGCAAGCAAGGTGATGGGTGCTCGTACTTCTTGGATTCTGTTCAAGCACGTCGCTCGTAACACCATCGCTCCAATTATGGTGTTCGCAACCGTGCTCGTGGCAGACGCTATTGTGCTCGAAGCTTCCCTGTCCTTCATCCAAGCCGGTGTGCAGCCACCAAACCCTTCATGGGGTAATATCCTCGCTGATGGTAAGCAGCTGCTGACTTCCGGTTACTGGTGGCCAACCTTCTTCCCAGGTTTGATGATTTTGCTGACCACCTTGTCCCTGAACGTCCTGTCTGAAGGCTTGACCGACGCACTGGCTGCACCACGTGCTCGCGTGAATAAGAAGGCCGCAGTTGTGACCGAAGAAGAGTTTGAGAAGCACAATGCCAAGATTGTTGCAGAGCATGTTCGCCAGCAAGACTCCTTGGCAGAGCGCCTCGGTGCACTGCGTACCTCTGAGCTGAAGCGTACTGACCGCTTGAAGCTGACCCCAGAACAAGAAGCTGCAGCTCCATTGCTCGATGTTCGCAATCTGTCGATTAAGTTCCCAGGCGCTCACGGTGATGTTGCAATCGTTGACAATGTTTCCTTCTCAGTTCGCCCAAGTGAGACGATGGGTCTGGTGGGTGAGTCTGGTTGTGGTAAGTCCATTACTGCAATGACCATCATGGGTCTGCTGCCAGATACTGCTGAGATTTCCGGTGAGATCTTCTTCGAAGGCAAGCAATTAGTTGGTATGTCGCCAAAGGAGCACAACGAACTGCGCGGCCATGAGATTGCAATGATCTACCAGGATGCATTGTCCTCCTTGAACCCATCGATGCTGATCTCTGCTCAGATGAAGCAGCTGACCAAGCGCGGTGGTACTCGTACTGCAGAAGAACTGCTGGAGCTGGTAGGTCTTGACCCAGTTCGTACCTTGAAGTCTTATCCACACGAGCTTTCCGGTGGCCAGCGTCAGCGCGTGCTGATCGCTATGGCACTGACTCGCGATCCAAAGCTGGTCATTGCCGACGAACCAACGACCGCACTGGACGTGACGGTGCAAAAGCAAGTTATCGACTTGCTGCACGATCTGCAGCAGAAGCTTGGCTTCGCAATGGTGTTCGTGTCACACGACTTGGCTCTGGTTGCATCGGTTTCGCACCGCGTGACCGTGATGTACGCTGGCCAGATTGTCGAACAGGCTCCAACCGAAGAACTGATGACCAACACCACCCACGAGTATTCCAAGGGTCTGCTGGGTGCTGTGCTTTCCATCGAATCCGGTGCTGGTCACCTCCACCAGGTTCCAGGTACAGTGCCTTCACCACGCGAGTTCGTCAAGGGCGACCGTTTCGCACCACGTTCTTCGCACCCAACTGTAGGTTTGGAGACTCGCCCAGTGATGGTCGAGGTCGGTCCACAGCACTGGTATGCAGAACTGCCTGAGCTGCTTGATCAAAAGTCCAAGTCCGAATAAAGAGTTTGAAATTCCACTAGGAGGAATATCATGACATCACCTCAAGACGTACCAGTTATTGAACTGCGTAACGTACATGTGATCCATACCTCGCGTACCGGCAAACTCTTCCGGCCGGACAAAGTCCATGCAGTCAACGACGTCTCCATGAAGGTCTTTAAGGGCAAGACCTTAGGCCTGGTGGGAGAGTCCGGTTGTGGTAAGTCAACCACCGCACGCGTTATGGTTGGTCTACAAAAGCCAACCAAGGGCGAAGTCTTGTTCCGCGGCCAGCCAGCAAAATTCAATGGTGCAGGTCGCAAAGAGATCGGTCGTGCAGTTTCCGTGGTGTTCCAGGACCCTGCTACCGCATTGAACCCTCGCATGGTGGTGCGCGATCAGCTTATCGACCCATTGAAAGTTCATGGCATCGGCACTCCAGAATCTCGTGTTGAGCGAGTAAAGGAACTGCTCGATTTGGTTGGTTTGCCACAATCTGCTCTCGACGTGCTTCCTCGTCAGATCTCTGGTGGTCAGCGCCAGCGTGTGGCAATTGCCCGTGCATTGGTGCTCGAGCCTGACGTCATTATCGCCGACGAACCAACCTCCGCTTTGGACGTGTCTGTTCGCGCACAGGTGCTGAACCTGCTCACCGAACTTAAAGACAAGCTGAATCTTGGTCTGGTCTTTATTTCTCACGACATTAATACAGTCCGATTTATTTCAGACCGTATCGCCGTGATGTATAAAGGCAAGGTTATGGAAGAACAATCTACTTATGACATCTTCCACAACCCACATGAAGATTACACGCGCATGCTGCTCTCAGCTGTGCCATCGTTGATCCAAGAATAAGATCAACATTTTTACACGTGGCGGCGGAGTAGTCGTCGCCACGTGTACATACCCATACTTTTTAAGCAGTACCTTCAAAACTTCAAAGAAAGGTCCATGATCACCATGTCTCACGATTTTCGCGGTGTCATTCCTCCACTCGTAACCCCATTGCTTGAGGATGGTTCCTTCGATCGCGAAAGCTACAAGCGCCTCGTCGATAAGCTTATCGACGCAGGTTGCCACGGTCTTTTTGTGTTGGGTTCATCCGGCGAGGTGGTATTTTCCACCGATGAGCGTCGTCGTGAAATTATTGAAGCGGCTGTGGAATTCAACGCAGGCCGCGTCCCAGTGTTGGTTGGTTGCATCGATACTGAAACCAACCGTGTGATTGAGCATGCAAAGGTTGCGAAGGAATTGGGTGCTGACGCAATTGTCGTCACTGCTCCTTTCTACGCACTGCAGGGTTTGGAAGAAGTTGAGCGTCACTTCCGTTTGATCCACGAAGCGATCGACCTTCCAATTTTCGCATATGACATTCCAGTGTGCGTACACTTCAAGCTGCCTCACACCCTGCTGGTGAAGCTGGGCAAGGAAGGCGTGCTTGCAGGTGTGAAGGATTCCTCTGGCGATGACGTATCGTTCCGTTTCTTGGTGCAAGACAATGAGCGTGCCGGCCATCCACTGACCGTGCTCACCGGCCATGAGGTGGTTGTTGACGGTGCATACCTCTCTGGTGCTGATGGCTCAGTTCCTGGTCTGGGCAATGTTGACCCAGCTGGCTATGTTCGCCAGTGGAATGCATACCAGGCCGGTGACTGGGAAGCTGTGAAGGCTGAGCAGGAGCGTTTGGCTGACTTGATGCGCATTGTCTTCGTACCAAAGAACTTCCAGGGCTATGGTGCAGGTGTTGGCTCCTTCAAGAGTGCTTTGAAGGCACAGGGTGTGTTCACCACCAATACCATGCCGGCTCCAGTTCGCAGCCAAGATGAAGAGACCATTGCTGGTATCTCTGAGATCTTGAAGGCGCAGGGCGTACTGTAATCCAGTTGGTCGCAAGTAGCGTCGAAAAGCAACATTAAAGGAAGTATTATGAGCACGGATCTCGCGAGTATTATTGAGCAAACCAAAGGTTTGATCGTCAGTTGCCAGGCATATCCTGGTGAGCCACTGCGTACCCCAGAAGTAACTGCACGTATGTGTCAAGCAGTTGTGGAAGGTGGGGCAGCAGCGGTTCGTGTGCAAGGTGTGGTCGACATTAGTGCCGCACGTCAGGCTGTTGAAGTCCCAGTTGTTGGATTGATTAAGTACGGACATGAAGGCGTGTATATCACCCCTTCGATGGCACACGCTCGCGCAAGTGCACTTGCTGGCGCCAATATTGTTGCAATCGACGCTACCGATCGTCCACGCCTGGGGAATGAATCATTTGCTGATGCAGTTCGTATGATTCACGAAAAATTCCCAGGGGTGGCAGTCATGGCCGATTGTGGTTGCCTCGATGATGCACTGCGTGCTGAGGATGCCGGTGCTGATTTGATTGGTACCACCTTGGCTGGTTATACAGGCGCTCGCGAAAAGACTCCTGGTCCAGACTTTGAGTTTATTGATCAGGTCGTTGCAAGAATTACCAAGCCTATTATTGTTGAAGGTCGCATTCATACCGTGGCAGACTTGGCCGAGGTATTTAAGCGCCCAATCCATGCCGCATGTGTTGGCACTGCGATTACCCACCCAACGTCAATCACGCGGTGGTTTACCGAATCAGTTCCACAGGCATAAAGGATTTTGACATTCCCCCACACATTGACCGACTCGAAAGGACGATTTCTATGGCTCCCAGCACGACACAGCAGGCAGTAGAAGGAATTGAAAAGTTCATTCGAGATCACGGTTTGCGTGTGGGGGATGTTTTGCCTTCTGAAACCACGCTGTGTGAGGCGTTGAATTGCTCTCGCAGTTCGGTTCGTGAGGCAATGCGTACCCTGCAATCACTCGATATTGTTGAAATTCGACGTGGTCAAGGTACTTTTATTTCAAAAATGAGTATGAGCCCACTCGTTCGCGGGATGGTGCTACGCGTAACACTGGATACGAATAACTCAGTCACGCACTTATTAGAAGTGGTCGCAACCAGGGAAGCGTTTGAAACCTTTATGGCTCAAGAGCTTATTGATAGTCACACTGCAGAAACTATCGAACAGATGTATGCAACTGTGGCAGCGATGCGCACGAGTTACGAGGATCATGGCAATTTCACCAAGGAAGATCGCCAATTCCACGCACAGTTGCTAGCACCAACGTCGAATAAGTTTATTTGTGAGCTGTCCGATTCACTATGGCAGATTCATGCCCAAACAGTTCCAATGTTGAACCTGGATATTTCCAGTGATTTTGAACGCACTATTGATTCTCATGCAGATATGGTCATAGCAATCGAGCAAAAAGATATTGAGGCGCTGCGCCAAGCTGTTCATCGCCACTACATCCCATTGCACGAAGCTGTGGCAAAACTGTAAATAACTTCATATTTATCCTTTCCACTTCTTTTTCAAGGATTTTTTCATCATGGTCACTATTGCAGTAGATATTGGCGGTACCAAGATTGCTACCGGCATTGTGCTCGATTCCGATCCAACACAAGTCATGTTTCGGGCTGAGCGTCCAACCCGAGCGCAAGAAGGCGGTGACGTTGTCGTTGGGGAAGTCATCGCTGCAATTCAACAACTGCAAGAAGTCGCCACCGAACATGACCTTGTACCCGTTCGGATTGGTATCGGTGCCCCAGGTGTCGTTGGCGAAGGGAAAATCTTATATGCCGGCCCAACTATGCCAGGATGGGCGGGAACAGAATTAAGCTCCGTGATCGAAGCCGCCACTTCATTGCCAGTTGCCTTGCATAATGATGTGCGCGTGATGGGCCTTGGTGAAGCAGTGTACGGCGTCGGTGAAGATAAAGAAGTGCTGTTCGTTTCCATCGGTACCGGTATTGGTGGTGCGCTGATTCGCAATGGCAAGCTGGTGGATTCCCCACATTTCTCACGCGGTGAAATTGCGTATATCTTAGGCCCAACCCCTGCAGGTGGTTGCGACATCATTGAAAATATCGGTGCCGGACCTGCCATGTCGAAAGCATATGGCGCACCATCCTTGCACCCAGTCATGGATGATTATCGCAATGGCGTCCCACAAGCGGTGGAATTATTTGATCAATCGCAACAGTGTGTAGGACGCGGCATTGCTGGATTCGTGAATGCTTTCGACGTAGACGCTATCGTGTTAGGTGGAGGAGTTGGTACTCTTCCAGAAACCCTTCGGCCATTCGAGGCTGGTTTGCGCGAAGGACTGATTGGTTCATTAAAAGATGTAGCATGCACGCAGGCTACGCTTGGAACAAATGCACCATTAGTTGGTGCAGCATATCTTGCACGTACACAGGAGCAATGATTATTGTGACCACTTTTCTTGGTCGAGTTGTCAATGACGATGGTGTGACACCAGCACAACTGACAGTTACAGACGGCATTATTACCGCAATCACTCCGCTGGAAACCGCTGATGAGTCCTTGCCGCTGATATTCCCAGGTTTCACCGATATTCATAATCATGGTGGCGCAGGAGAGTCCTTTCCAAATTCAGATCTGGAAGGCTGCCGCAAGGCCGCTCGTCACCACGCACTGCACGGCACAACCTCCTTGGTGGCGTCCTTGGTTTCGGCAACGGAAGAAGTCCTGACGCGCCAAACTGAGATCTTGGCGCAGCTTGCCGACGAAGGCGAGATTGTCGGCATTCATCTGGAAGGCCCATTCATTAACCACAGCAAGTGTGGTGCTCAGGATCCAGATGCGATCATTCCAGGTGATCCAGACATGCTGGATCGCATTGCAACCGTTGGTCGTGGACATGTTCGTTCGATTACCTTCGCCCCTGAAACCGCACATGCCCGCGAATTGGTTGACGTGTGTGTCAAGCACAATATTATTGTTTCCCTCGGCCATACCGCAGGTGATGCGGCAACCACCTGGGAAATCATTCAGTATGGTTTGGAGAAGGGCGCCACGATTACCGCAACGCACTTGTTTAATGCCATGCCACAAATCCATCACCGTGAACCAGGTGCCACAACTGCGCTTATCGACGCAGCTGAACAAGGCCTGGTCACCGTAGAATTAGTTGCTGATGGCGTGCACCTGGATGATCATATTGTCAATATGGTGCGTAACGCTTCACCAAAATATTCCATGTTTGTGACCGATGCAATGGCTGCAGCTGGCCTTGGTGATGGCGACTACGTGCTGGGAGCTTTGCCGGTTACGGTTGCAGACGGTGTGGCTCGATTAACCCATGGCGGTGCGATTGCCGGTGGTACTTCGGTGATTCTGGAACAGCTGAAGCGTCACACTACCAATGGTTGGGATCTGGAAGATATGATCCCGCTGGTCACGGCGAATGCAGCACAACTGTTGGGCACCAATGCTGGTGGCTTGGAAGTTGGCCGCGATGCTGACTTCATTATTATGAACGACAATTTTGAGATCGAGTCCGTGTACCGTCGCGGACAGAAACTTTCTTCAACGCTTTAAAGGAGCCCTTTCATGGAGATCATTATTCTTCCAACCGCTGATGACGTAGCAAAGGTTGCAGCAGATATTTACGAGCGCTATGCCCGTGCTGGTAAGACTTTGGGCCTGGCAACTGGCTCCACCCCGGTGGCAATGTATAAGGAACTGATTCGCCGCCACAAGGAAGAAGGCTTAAGCTTTGCTGATTCCAAGGCATTCCTACTCGATGAGTATGTTGGCCTGCCAAAAGAGCATGAGCAAAGCTACTATGCCACGATCCGTCGTGAATTCACCAGCCACATCGATATTGATGATGCCGTCGTCAAGAGCCCTGATGGCATGGCTGAAGATATTTCCGAGGCTGGTCCAGCCTATGATGCAGCCATTAAGGAAGCTGGTGGCGTGGATATTCAGCTGCTTGGCATTGGCACCGATGGTCATATTGGTTTCAATGAGCCAGGTTCTTCGTTGGTATCGCGTACTCGCTTGAAGACCTTGCACCCACAAACCATTCAGGACAATGCACGATTCTTCGAATCTGAAGATGAAGTGCCAATTCACGTGCTGACCCAAGGCCTGGGTACCATTTCCGAGGCACGTCACCTGTTGCTATTGGCAACCGGCGAAGGCAAGGCTGATGCAGTGAAGGCAACCGTGGAAGGCGCTGTTGCAGCAGTATGCCCAGCAAGTGTGCTGCAGCTGCATCCACAAGCAACCTTGGTTATTGATGAGGCTGCTGCTTCGAAGTTGGAGCATGCTGAATATTACCGCTTCGCATATGATCATAAGCCTGCTTGGCAGCGCTAAGAATTGGTGTACCCTTTAAAAAATTTACCCGTTAGATTTTTTAAAGGGTACATTTGTTTCTATGGATAATTCCCCACATGTATCGTTACTTGGCCCAGCTGATATTCGCCAACTTGCTGAACTCGTTGATGTGAATCCTACGAAGAAATTAGGACAGAACTTTTTACACGATCCGAATACTGTTCGCATGATTGTTGCAGCAGCAGGGCTTGACGACGGCAGTGGGGAACATGTCGTTGAGGTAGGCCCAGGCCTAGGCTCTTTGACCCTTGGATTACTAGAAACCGCAACACGAGTAACAGCGGTTGAAATTGATCCGCGTCTGGCTGCTCAGTTACCGCTTACAGTTGCAAAGCGCGCTGGTAGTGTCAGCGAGAAACTGCAGTTGCTGACCCAAGATGCTCTTACAATTTCCGCAACTGATATTGACCAGCCAACTGCATTAGTGGCGAATTTGCCATATAACGTTTCAGTGCCAGTGTTGTTGCACTTTTTAGAAATTTTCCCATCCTTACAGCGAGTATTGGTGATGGTGCAAGCAGAGGTGGCAGATCGTTTGGCGGCACAGCCGGGGAATAAGATTTACGGTGTTCCAAGTGTCAAGGCCGCCTTTTATGGTGATGTTCGCAAAGCTGGGGCGATTGGAAAAAAGGTGTTCTGGCCAGAGCCGAAAATTGATTCTGGTTTAGTGCGAATTGATTGCACGCATCCGTTTGATACTTCGCTGCGTGATGAAGTGTTCCCAATTATTGATCAAGCATTTTTACAACGCCGGAAAACCTTGCGTGCAGCGTTATCTGGGTATTTTGGCTCCGGGGCTGCCGCAGAAGAAGTATTGTTGCGTGCCGGTATTGATCCAACACTGCGTGGTGAAAAATTAACAGTGGATGATTTTGTGAAGATCGCTGAGGCGCATCATCGTGGCTGAGGTACAAGCGATTGCGCATGGGAAAGTGAACCTGCACCTTGGCGTCGGCAAGCTGCGCGAAGATGGCTATCATGATTTAGTCACTATTTTTCAATCAGTTGCATTACACGATGTGCTCACGGTCCGCACGGTCGATGGGCCAGGTGGCGTGCAGAAGTTGAGTTGTTCGCAGGCGGGAGTGCCGCTTGATCACACGAATTTGGCGTGGCGAGCGGCAGCAACTGTGCTTGAGCAGTATGCGCAAGCATCTGGGAAACCAGCGCCGTCGGTTGAGTTGGAATTGCACAAGGGTATCCCAACTGCAGGTGGAATGGCAGGTGGTAGCGCGGATGCAGCTGCAGCTTTGGTTGCGTGCAATCATTTACTGGGGAATCCTTTCGATCGCACACAATTATTAACCTGGGCGGCAGCGCTGGGTTCGGATGTGCCATTTACCCTTATGGGCGGCACTGCCCTTGGTACCGGTCGCGGGGAAGTGCTGACGCCGGTACTCACGCGTACAACCTTGCATTTTGCACTTGCCTTTGCACGTGAGGGCTTATCGACGCCGGCCGTGTTCCGCAAACTGGATTCACTTGCGCACACCCCGCACCTGACAACCACGGCATTACAACAAGCCCTTCTTCGTGGCGATGTGGAGCAGGTTGCTGCGCATATTCATAATGATATGCAACCAGCGGCGTTGTCTTTAGCGCCAGGATTGCGACGCACCTTAGAAGTTGGCACTGCAGCAGGTGCCCTGGCGGGGTTCGTGTCTGGTTCTGGACCAACGTGTGCGTTTGTGTGTGCCAGCGAAAATGACGCACACATTGTGGCACAAGAGCTCGCAGAAGTCGCGCAAGTTACAACAACTACTGGGGTCACGACAGGTGCCCATGTGAAAGGTGAACCATGGCCAATCTGATCAATCTGGAAAATGTTTCCAAATCATTTGGACTTAAAACTCTCCTCGATGCAGTCAGCCTTGGTATTCAAACCGGCGATCGCATCGGTGTAGTTGGGCTTAATGGTGGTGGCAAAACTACCTTGCTGGAAATCTTAACTGGCATTGAACCACCTGATAGTGGGCGAGTGAGCCACAATTCTGAGCTGCGCATGGCGGTGGTGACCCAACGTGCCGAGCTTGACCCTGCAGCAACGATTGCGGATGTTGTGATTGCACCGCTTGGGCTGGAAACCTTCCAATGGGCTTCGGATGCGAAAGTTCGTGAGGTTTTACAGGGCCTTGGCATTGCAGATCTTGGCCTAGAGACGCAAGTAGGATCACTTTCTGGTGGCGAGCGCCGCCGCGTCAATTTGGCGGCAGCCTTGGTGAAAGAACTTGACTTGGTCATCCTCGACGAACCTACCAACCACCTCGATGTGGAAGGTGTGCAGTGGTTGGCAAGCTATTTATTAGCACGTTCGATTGCCATTGTGGTGGTCACTCACGACCGCTGGTTCTTAGATACCGTGGCCACGAAAACATGGGAAGTCCATGATGGGAAAGTTGATACCTATGAGGGCGGCTATAATGACTGGATTTTTGCTCGGGCTGAACGTGCGCGCCAAAGTGATGCAATGGAGCAGCGGCGCAAGAATTTAGCGCGCAAAGAATTAGCGTGGTTGCGGCGTGGTGCGCCAGCGCGAACCTCTAAGCCGCGGTATCGCATTGAAACAGCAGAAGCCTTAATTGCAGATGTGCCGCCACCGCGCGATAGCGTGGAACTGATGTCCTTTGCCAAGCAGCGCCAAGGCAAAGTGGTGGTCGAACTTGAAGACGCCCAGATTCAAACCCCTGATGGGCGAGTGCTGGTTGACAATTTGACCTGGAGACTTGGCCCTGGTGAACGAATTGGTGTTGTGGGTGTCAATGGTTCAGGTAAAACCACCTTGTTGCGCGCATTAGCCGGTGTGCATGAAATCAGTGCTGGTAAACGCATTGAAGGGCGCACAGTTCGCCTTGGTTGGTTGCGTCAGGAGCTTGACGATCTCGATCCGGACTTGCGATTGCTTGATGCGGTGGAGCAGATCGCAAGCTACGTCCAATTAGGGAAAAAAGAACTCAGCGCCTCCCAATTGGCTGAGCGCTTAGGGTTTTCTGCCAAACGCCAGCGCACCCCGGTCGGTGATTTATCAGGTGGCGAACGCCGCAGGTTACAGCTCACGCGCGTGTTAATGGCTGAGCCAAACCTGTTGCTTCTCGACGAGCCCACCAACGATCTTGATATTGATACATTGCAAGAACTGGAGTCCCTGCTGGATAGCTGGGCAGGTACCTTGGTGGTCATTTCACACGATCGCTACTTGATTGAGCGTATTGCAGATTCCACCTGGGCGTTGTTCGGCGATGGGACACTGACGAATTTGCCTGGTGGTATTGACGAGTACTTGCAGCGTCGTCAAGCAATGCTGCGCGATAAAGCAGAGGTGAGCCCAACACGCGCGACCGATGCGGCCACAGTGGTGACCAGCGGCTTGGATGCGGCAACCAGGCGCAAGATGGAAAAGGAAATGAAGTCGCTGGAGCGCAAGATTGAAAAGCTGCGCGGGCAGTTAGGCGATATTGACGCTCAGATGTTAGCTGCTGCGACGGATCTTGAAACTTTGACGCAGCTGAGCCAAGACGCGCAAAATGTGCGCGATGAGCTCGATGAGCTTGAAATGGCGTGGATGGAATTAGGCGAAAGCCTGGAAGGATAGCCAAACGCTGGCCTCCGATGAGCTGGAGGCCAGCGAGGCATGATAGTTGGGCGCGCGTCAGCGACGGGTGTGCGGCGACGGGTGCCGGCCCAGCAGCGGGCACTCGGCTGCCCAGCGTCCCAGCGGCGGGTGCCACGTCGCATTGCCATGCGCACAGTTTTCGACATGCCATAAGTGGTGCGTTGGAAGTGGCAGTCATATCCTTGAGTCATGCGGATGGGGGATGAATGCCGAATATAATTGCAAAAAGTTCGACACCTAGGGGGCAGCAGGTCTAGATTGAAAGGTATGGCGAAAGAACATAAGGGACAGCCCAAACAGAGCAAACCAAAGAAACTGAAGAAAAAAGCCTATGAAGCCGAGCTGAAACGCTTGCAGGCTGAATTGGTTGAAATGCAGCAGTGGGTGGTAGAAACTGGTGCACGCGTGGTGATTATCATGGAAGGTCGCGACGCGGCTGGTAAAGGCTCCGCTATTAAGAGAATTACGCAGTACCTGAATCCACGCACCTGCCGTATTGAGGCCCTCCCAGCACCGAACTCGCGTGAACAAGGCCAGTGGTATTTCCAGCGGTATGTGGAGAAACTGCCGTCGAAAGGCGAGATCGTTATCTTCGACCGCTCCTGGTATAACCGCGCCGGTGTGGAACGCGTGATGGGATTTTGTACTTCCCAAGAGTATCGCCGCTTTTTGCACCAAGCCCCAATTTTTGAGCGCCTCCTGGTTGAAGACGGCATCATTTTGTTGAAGTATTGGTTCTCGGTTTCGGACGAAGAACAAATTGCCCGATTCAAGTCGCGCCGGAATGATCCGCTGCGCCAATGGAAGCTTTCCCCAATGGATCTGCAGTCGATCACCAGGTGGGAAGACTATTCGCGCGCGAAAGACGAGATGTTCATTCACACCGATATCCCAGCTGCGCCGTGGTACACCGTGGAAAGCGAAGACAAGAAGCGTTCCCGCATTAATGTGATCAGCCACATTTTGTCGGTCGTGCCGTACGAAAAGATTAAGCGCGAGCTGCCAGAAATTCCAAGTCGCCCACAATCCGAGCGCGATTATGAGCGCCCACCGCGGGAAGACTTCCGCTACGTGCCCGATGTGGCGCGCGGCTTAGAGCAGTAACTGCTTTTCGACGCCAAGGGCGGTTCATCAAGCACAACAACAATTATGGTCGGTTCCGAGCAAGACTTGGAACCGACCATTGTTACTGTGCGAGTAGCTGCTCTAAGACCTTGAGAACACCATGTTCTGCGTTACTTGGAGCTATGTGATCGGCAAGCTCTAAGAGTTGTGGATGAGCATTTGCCATGGCGTACGAGGTACCAGCGGTTTCGAGTAATTCATAATCATTTAAGAAATCGCCAAACGCGAGGGTTTGCTCCAACTTGATTCCCATCGCCTGTGCCAAATCCCTTAATGCAGCGCCTTTATTTGCCACTGGGTTCATCATATCGATCCAATGCTTGCCCGATACTGTGACTGTCATTGCGTCGCTGATGCCAGTGAGCAACGATTCTGCACGCAAGCTGACGTCTTCAAATGAATAGAGCGCAATCTTAATGACTTCATCGTTGACGGCAGTGTGTAAATCCTCAACTTGCGTCAGGCGTGCATAATAGCGTGCGCCTTCAGTGACAAATGCCTCATCAGTACGCGAAATAAACGCTCCATCAGTGCGGCACAAGGCAATGCCCCAATCGATGTCGGTATGCGCATCAATGACGTCAATGACGGCATGAACATCTGCTGGATTCAGCGTTGTGGTCGAAATGACTGCGCCGTCGTGGTACACCATTGTTCCATTTTCAGCTATAATCGAGAGCGGAATATCTGCTGCTTGAAATTGTTCTAACAGTGTATACAGTTGTCGACCGGAAGCTGGTGCAAACCGAATCCCTGCAGCATGCAAGCGTTGTAGCAATGGCCAAAACTGCTTTGGAATTTCATGATTCTCATCAAGCAGTGTGCCATCCATATCGGTGACAACTAAACGAATATCAGCAGCAAAAGACTTCAACGGTACTCAATACTTTCTGTGTACAACACGGACAGTTCTACCTTACTCGCAATTATTCTGAAGCAACTGGGCGCAACTGGGTATAGGCTGCCGCGGCGCGCGCCTGATCAAGCAACGGAGGCACAGGCTGGTGCAGCACATATTGACGAATTTCTGGTGTGACAGAAGGAAGGTGGAGTGGGTTGGCGTCGATAAGCACTAAGGCGCTGGTGTTTTCCGTTAATGGGACAAAAGCGTGCGTCCACATTTTTAAGATGCGTTTTGCGCAGTGCTCGACGCCAAGTTGTTGCGCGCGCTGGATCGAAAGTGAGCTGAAAAGTTCAGGGATGCCGTGCGTGACCGCGAATTCTCGGAGTAGGGATAAGTGTGGGCTCAGATGGTAGGCGAAGGTAAACGTGCCGTCAGCGATGATACCGACGACGCAGGCACGGGCGACGAAACTTTGCTCGCCAACATGAATCTTTGCTTGTTGATGATCCTGACTGAGCTCAATGCGTGGTTGCCGGAATTGTTGCTGGAAGAACAACTGGTGTTCGAGCCCGAGGTAAAAGGCATCCGCGGCGATTTCTGCCAACGACATGTCGCTGACAAGCTGCCTGCGGGCAAGATCGACCTGGCACGAATCAGCAAATACGACAGCTGAATCGGTGAGCTGAATCGGATGGGCCTCAATACCGGCAAACGCCACTAGCGCACGGTGCAGATTATAGTGGTCAGGTATGCGCGAAAGTCCACGTAGCAGCGTTTCGGCAAGCGACGGCAACGCTGTGGCATCTTGATCAGGCGTGGCCATTAAGATCGTAGCCCCGCCAATGTTATCTGGAAGCAAAAATGGTAGCGCGCCTCGATAACAGGTACGAACTGCTTGCAGGATCTCATCAGTAAGCACTGTGCCTAGAAATGGATACTGATCAAGGATCGGCTCCCACGTCACCGTTACATGGTCAGCGCCCAATTGACCAACGACCACCGCAGGAAGCTGAATCTGATTGCCATTGCCCTGAAGTTCGACCATATAGCCATGCTTGCTGGTGCTGTACCGGACAGTCGGTTGATTACCGACGAGTAAAGCGACTGCGACGTCGCGTCGTAAGGCAGCGAAAAAGCCATCCGTGAGCAACTCTTGCACGTGTTGTGGCGCTGGGAAACTAATGGGCACGAGCCAACCATCCTTATGTAACAGAGACGAACCGGATTTCCGGCCGGTGTAGGTAGCCTCGATCTTAGGGCAAAATCACGATAGATGTGCGGTGGATGACGGAGCAGGGAGTGCGGCGTGCGCAGGGTGGCGGTGATGTGTGCGCGGCTGTTGGTGGCGTGCGGCGGTGCGGGGTGGCGGTGTGTAGCAACGGTGGAACCATGAACTTGCGGCGATCCTGTCGTCGCGTGAAACGCTGATTCGCAACAACGCTACCGTGACAATGTTTTGACCTTGCACCTCATCGGGGTAGCTTATTTCCTTAATAGGTAGGTTCAGATTTTCTTGAAAGGTTCCACACCCCATGCATCACTTCCGTACCCCAATGCTCGGCGCCTGCCTCGTTGCCGGCAGCTTACTGTTAAGTGCTTGTGCACCTTCGCAAGAACCACCCGTAGCGCAGGATACGTTCGAGGCGTCTGCCCCTGCTGATGGTCCGCGTGCCGCAGCCGATCGACCACTTGCCTCAACCACCGTTTTCCTTAATACGGAAGGTACGGCCCGCATCAGCGAGGTCGACCTCGGCAATGTCGAAGAATCAGGGTATGCCACGCCTGCGCGCGGAGTCCTGGTGACCCCAACGTCCCCTATTAAGGAAATGCCGCTGATTATTGTCAGTCATCTGCGCGCGCCGGGTTGCGGCGAGCTGGAATTCGCCTATCCGTGTGCCGACGGCTCGGAACCTACGCGTTTCGACCGTGGCATGATTCCATTCGGCGAGCGCCTTGCCGAGGCCGGTTACAGCGTGCTGATTCCTGATGTTACCGGGGTGTTTGTGGGGGCCGACGTCGATAAGCCGTATGATCAAGCAAAAATGTGGAACAGCCTCGTTGGCAAGCTTGTCGACGCTGTCACCACCGATACCACCGGGGAAACCGATATTTTCCAATCTGAACTGGCCGACCGTGTCGATACGCAGACAATCGGGTTGATGCTGCATTCGCGTTCGGCAAGCCTGGCGAATAGCGCCGCGGAGTTTTTAGGTGCGGACAAGGTGAAATCCATTCTCACCTACGGTGGAGCATATGACACCTTCGACAAGGAGTCGTTCTCGCCGCCAGTTGTTGATATTCCGTATTTGGGAATCGTTGGTGAACTTGACGGCGACGTTGCCTACTCCGCCCACCAATGGCTGAGCGAATACCTCGAACAGCCTCGGCAAAACCCAGCGCAGATTGCTGTTGTGCCAGGGTTTGGGCACCTGCTGATTAATCAAGCCGCAGTCGAAAATGGTCAAGATGACCGGATTGGCTGCGAAACGCTCGATTGTCCTAATGGGGAGGAGCATCAGCGGTTTGTGGCGCAGGCGGCCATCGACTGGTTCAACACCTCCATTAAGGAAATTGAGAACGAAATTGCCTGGCGTAATGAGCAGCTCCTCCCGCCGACGCTTGCAGGTGTGCCGGTGCGCTGGCTCGCCGCTACCCCAGGTACGCAAGTCACGCGCATTCCAGCCACCGCGTTTACCCCAACCTCGCCCAATAGCGCAACGCAGTGCCACCACGTCGACCCGATGAGCCCTAGCGATGAACCAGATGCCTGCCCATTGCCTGAAAACGGCGTGGTCTACTCCGTCGCAGACATCATTCAGCTTGGCGACGCCACTGCAACCACCACAATCCCGCACCCCACCACAATGGCCATTCATCTCAATCCAATTGGTGACACGAATGATCCAAACCTCGAGAATCAGCTTGTTGTTGAACTCGAGCTTGATGATGGTCAGCGGATTGTTCAGCACATAACAGCAGACGACTCCCCATTAAGGAATTTGGCGACGGCAGAAGTCAACGGAACGTACATCACAACCACGATCCGTTTGCCAATCGGTGACCTGACCGCTGGACGTGACGTTGTCTCGATCAAACTTGCAACTCCTAATGGTGGAAAGACAGTGGAGGTCTTGGGAGTAGATTTCTCCTAACCATTAAGGAAATCCGCTTGGCATTGACTGTCAGGCGGATTTTTCTATGTCCAGGTTTAGACGGGATGGGGAGGGGTGGGTGTGACGGTGGCGGCGCGGCGCCGGGTTGCTGGCTGTCAACGAT
>NZ_JANUXR010000010.1 GCF_024834075.1 Corynebacterium sp. HS2168-gen11 | reverse complement strand
AAATCCTCACCCGGCGCAGTATTACAACGGGATCGCAGCTTCACGACGCATGCTGGAATAACCATCTGGTTAGGGTAAAACACCCGCTTCAACGGTTGAAGCGGGCGCTTACGCATGCCGTATTAAGGCGATTACTAGAGTTTCTAAGCTTGCACGCAAATCTTTTATATGCGGCATCACTGCCTTAGAAATGTCGGGATCAGTTTCAGCTCCTACGTTGGCCTCATTATGAGTCCTAATAGCGGGCACATGAATAAATAGCGCCGCCGTATTAAGGGAATATGCGTGATACGCAACGAAGTTGCATACAAACGTTCCAGCATCGGTGCTTTCTTTCACAGGCACCGTAGTGTGTGCAGCTGCCTGCACGATATCGACAATCGAAGATTGCATTGAAGTTACTTGTATTTGAGGCCTTGCGGGGTCAATGACACAGTTTTGAGGTTGCACGCCTTCGTTGTCCGGAATTCGGGCATGAATAAGATTTTGAGCATGAACTTCAAGAGATATTGTTGAGCGTCGACCAGCTTCGCCGATGCACAGCACCAAGTCTGGTTTATGCTTTGCAACTGCGTGCTCCAGTAACAGGGCACTTTTTGAAAAAGTCACAGGCAACGCTGTAGTCACGACTTGATGGCCCTGTTTTCTTAATGCATTGGCGATGACATCAGCGGACCAGATTGAAGCATTCTCTGTGTCACCACCAAATGGCTCAAAACTTGTTACGACAACTATCACGGCTTACAAGGATTCTAGGTAAATGCTGCCCTCAGCAACGATGCGTGAAGGACCGCGCAACGTAGAGCGATCATTGTCAATCGTGACTTCAACTGTGCCACCTAAAACATGAACGGTAACGGTTCCGTCAATTTTGCCAATGTCAGCCAGTGCTGCACGAGCAGCTGCTACAGTGCCAGTTCCGCATGAGCGAGTTTCGCCAACACCACGTTCATACACTCGCATAGAAACTTCTTCAGCACTTTCCGAAATTGGTGTCACGATTTCCACGTTCACGCCGGCTGGGAAGAATTCACGGTCGAATTCAGGTTGTTCCAACTTCAGCTCACGCAATTGTTGAACAGTTAAGTTTGGCACCACGCATGCTAAGTGAGGGTTTCCCATATCAACGCCCATGCCAGCAAACTTGGTATCACCGATTTGGCAGGTCGAAACGCCTGTGACCGCTGCATTGCCCATTTCGACTGACACATCAGCTTTCAATGTATTAGCGCTATGAACCGTTACTCGCTTGCCGCCTGCACGTGTGCCCACCGTAAATGTTGACTCCGCGATTAAGCCTCGTGACTGTACGAAATGAGCAAATACTCTCGTGCCATTGCCACACATTTCTGCGATCGAGCCATCAGCATTGTAGTAATCCATGAACCAGTCGTTTTCTTCAACGCCTGCAGGCAAATTCCCTAATACGTGTTTTCTTAATAAGGAGCCTGCTCTTGCCACGCGCAACAGCCCATCCGCCCCAATGCCGGCACGTCGATCACAAAGTTTTGCCACTAAAGCAGCGCTCAATGGCAATTCAGCGTGCGGATCATGAAGAATGACAAAGTCGTTTTCGGTTCCATGTCCTTTGAAGAATTCAAGTGTTGCTGGCAGTTTGTTGTCATGCATGCGAAGTCACCTTGCGTTACTAGTTCGTAAGTTTTCTTAATGATAGCGCGAGGGTATCTTCCCACGCCGGAATCCACATCACTCGCGGATCGCGATTAAACCAAGACCGCTGACGCCGCACGTACCGCCGCGTCCCGATAACCGTGCGCTCTTCGACTTCATCCCAATCAAGTTCACCAGCACGAGCTGCAAGTACCTGCGCATAGCCAATCGCCCGCCCAGCAGTTGAGTCGGCAATTAAGCCATGATTAGCCGTTAGATCGTCGACTTCCTCAAAGAAACCTTGTTCAAACATATTCCGCGTGCGTAACTCAATGCGCGGATTCAGCCATTCAGGCGTAGTTTGCAACCCAATAATATGAGTATTCCACCGCGGAGGCGCGTCTTTCGGCGGCTGGCTGGCCTGAAACGGCTGCCCAGTTAACTCAATGACTTCCAACGCGCGCACAGTACGCCGCGGATCTTTGTCTTCAATAATCTCCGCGGCAGCAGGATCAAGTTTTCTTAATAGTGAATGAAGCGCATCGATGCCGACTTCCGCCAATCGTTCCTCCCACGCTGCACGCACCTGTGGATCAGTGGGCGGAAACTGCCAATTATCCAGCAATGCCTGCACGTACAACATCGAACCACCTACGATAATCGGCCTAATGCCTTGTGCCAAGAGCTTATCGACGACTTCCACCGACATCTGTTGGTACTGCGCAACCGAAGCTGTCTGCGTCACTTCCCAAACATCAAGCAGATGATGCGGAATCCCCTCTCGCTCCTCAAGGGTAAGTTTGGCAGTACCAATATCCATGCCTTTGTAAAGCTGCATAGAATCAACATTGACGATCTGTCCACCAAACTCATGCGCTAAAGCGATGCTTAATGCGGATTTGCCGGAGGCGGTCGGACCAACGATCGCAATTGGGCGCAGATCAGCAACGTCATTCCGTATTAAAGAATTTTGTGATGTCTTTTGGCTCACAGTGGATCACGACTCCTCAGCCACATGTTTCTTGTTTTAGGGATGCATACGCATATTAGCAGTACTTTGGCGACTCGCTTGGCGGTTTAAAATTTTCTTAATACGGGGTTTCTTGGGAAATATTCATCTGAGTATCCCTGAACACTATTTCTTATGCAGCATTATCGGGTATGTTAGGAGTTAAGGATATGTAATACATAGCAACTATATGTTGCGACTGTGAGGCTCTTTCCTTGAGTAGTTTCTTCTATTAAGGCAGCCGCGGCGCGCGGCACGAGATTTCGGAAAAGGATGGCGTTTATTATGACCACTCCACTTACACCAAAGCCAGGCCCACGTCCTGGTCCACGCCCAGGCATTCATACGGTGAAGACCGCGGTTCAACCTGTTGCGTCTAAGACTGCTTCTGATCCTTCCAAGTGGGGTCGCGTCGAAGAAGATGGCAGTGCATTCGTTGTGACGGCTTCTGGCGAACGTCGTATCGGCTCTTGGCAAGCTGGCACTCCTGCTGAAGGTCTTGCACACTATGGTGCACGTTTTGATGACCTGGCTACTGAGGTCGGTTATCTCGAATCTCGGTTAGAAACACACTCGAATGAGGCTCAACATATTAAGGCGAAAGCTCAAGAGTTGCGTACCTCGTTGGCAGATGTTGCGGCTATTGGCGATTTAGATGATTTGGATCGTCGATTGGGCGCGATTATCGATCAAGCTGACGCTGCTGGCGAGAAAGCTCGTGAGGAGAAAACAGCCAAGCGTGCTGCCGCAATTGCTCGTAAAGAGGCACTTGCTGCTGAAGTTGAGCAAATTGCAGAAGAATCCACTGACTGGAAGATTGCTGGCGATCGGATTCGTGACATTCTCGAAGAGTGGAAGTCCATTCGTGGCATTGATCGCAAAACTGATGACGCGTTGTGGAAGCGGTATTCTCGTGCACGCGATGCTTTTAATCGTCGTCGTGGCGCTCATTTCGCTGAGCTTGATCGTGGCCGTGCTGCTGCTCGGAAGCTGAAGGAAGCGTTAGTTGAGCGCGCAGAAGAGCTGAAGGAATCAACTGATTGGAATGATACTGCACGTGCGTTCCGTGAATTGATGGATCAGTGGAAGCAAGCTGGTCGTGCGCCTCGTGAGATTGATGATAAGTTGTGGGCTGCATTTAAGGCAGCACAGGATCATTTCTTCGCGGCACGTAATGCTCAGGCTTCAGAGCGTGACCGGGCGTTTGCTGATAATGCTGCGGCGAAAGACGCACTGCTTGATGAGTATGAGGCACTGATTGATCCAAGTGCGGATCTTGAAGGTGCACGTGCGAAGCTGCGCGAGTTGCAGGAGAAGTGGGAAGCTATTGGATTTGTGCCACGCAACCAGGTGCGTGAGTATGAAGACAAGATTCGTGCACTTGAGGCTCGTGTGACCAATGCGGCTGATGCTCAATGGCGTAGGACTGATCCAGAAGCACAGGCTCGTGCAGCACAATTCATCGCTAAAGTTGAGGAATTCACTGCTGCTGCAGAGGCAGCTGCTCATAAGGGCAAGGAGAAAGAGGCTGCTAAGTTGCGAGCACAGGCCGCACAGTGGCAAGAGTGGGCAGATGCTGCAATTAATGCAGTTGAGTCTCGTTAAGCTGGACTTTCTCTAATTTAGTCGATTTATTCAAAGACGGTTATGATGCTTTCATGACCGTCTTTTTCCAATTTGAGACTCCAGCTGCTTCGATTACGGACTTTATACCTTCCGACGCCTTGCGTTCGTTTGTGTTTTCTGCAAACTTAGCATCCCAGGATATTACTGGAGATACTGCAGATTCAACCACAACAGCGGCAGTATTTGAGGTTCTCAAAGGTTCTTCAGCTGCATCAAATATCGTGCTTGCGGCAGCAAATGCTAAATTCGAGGATTTCCAGAACTTCAAGCGGTCATCTTTAGGGTATCCGATTATTGCAGCACATGAAGATTCCCAATTCCCGAAGCTGCCTGATGTCGATATTTATGGCTATCTTGACATCACGATTTCTCATGATTCAGACACCAATGGCATTGACGCTGATGCATTATTTCATGCTGAGTTTGCGCCATTGCCAGGTGAGAACTTGAATAAGGCTGAAGCGAAAATTTATCGTATGCTGCTCAACGAACTGAATAACGTCGTAAAGCATGCGCATCGTGATGTGATTCGCCTGTGGCAACGCACTACGACGCCTCGTTCAGCTGAGCTTGATACCTATGCTCGTCAAATTGCGGCTGCTGGCTACACTTTCTCAATGGAAGAATTGCATGGCATGGTTCGCTTATCGAAATTTGCAGATTTGCAATTGCCTGTCTTGCCGGATGGGTTTACGGTCCAATCGTTTACGGGGTTAGTGCCTCCGAAGGCGTGGGTGCCGGAAATGATTGATTTATTGGATCAGCTGTCATTTGATGTCCCTACGGGAGCACTTGCAGTTGATCCACAGCCGTGGTCATTGCAACGGCTTGTGGATGCCGATAATATTGCGCAGTTGCGACGGAATGAAACTTTTACTGTTGCACTGTTGCACAATGATCGCTTAATAGGATATTCAGGAGCGTCGCGCCGGCATGATGCGTTGGAGAATATTGCTGAGCAAGGTGCAACAATTATTGAACGTGCCTACCGTGGTCGAGGCTTGGGCCAGTTGCTGAAAAACTATGCAGTCAAAGAGATTCAGCAGCACTGGCCGACTGTAGAGAAGCTGTATACTTCGATGTCGAGTGAAAATAACGCTATTTTGGCGATCAACGATACGTTGGGGTTTCAGACGCAAAGTTATATTCACGCTTGGCAGAAACATCGTTAAGTATTGTTGTGTTTACGCTTTGCTTGTTGACGGCGATCGTCGATAAGCAGTGGATTGACGGTCGTCTGCTTGTAGGAAGCGGCTTCGCGCTGGGCGTGGCCTACTTCGTCGAGGTTTTCGTAGGTTGCGCGTAGTTTGGCAAGTTCTTTTTGTGCGTCGGTTCGTTTCAGCACCAAGACTGTCAATGCGATCACAGCCAAAATGATGGCGAGTACTTCAAGGGCAAAGCCTGCACCGATGCTTGGCGCACCGGAGTTTTCGTGGTCTTGAATTCGCATCCAAAGCCCTAATAAAGAAGAGAGTAATGCCATACCCACCAGCAACCAACCGAGGTATGCAAACACGGTGCGTTTCGTAACCAATACAGTGCCACCGCAGACGATGATGCCTGCGAATCCTAAAACAACACACACAATTTCAGCGATACCAAGTTGCAGGCCTTGACTTGCTGATTGGAATGTGAGGACATGCCAGCCTTTGACTGGTCCACCGTGTGGGAGGAACAGTCCTACTGCGAAGATTACCCAGCTGGCAACCAGCAGCATGGCCCAGTTATCGAGCACAAGTTTTTGCGCAACTGTACGTTCTGCCTCTGCTAATTGCTGTGCGTTGAGGTGAGAAAACTGAGAATCGGTCATGACCAAGTTCGCCTTTGTGTGGTTCTATAGAATGCGTATTGCATAGTAAATGTTGAATCTCAGGCGCCAAGCCTCTGCGTGCCAAGCACCTTATTGGGTTGAACTGCAGCAGCCGCCGGTGTTGCCAACAGGCGCTACGGCTGGTTTGCCCACTGGTGGTAATCCTAGTCCAACTCCTACAGGTTGGGTGGTTGGCACTTGCCCTGCTTCTGTCATGTCTCCGGCTTTGGTTCGACGATGACTTAAGACACCGCTGTCTGCAATTAAGAAATATGGCTTGGCGTCTGTAATCGTTGCGGTAATGACATCACCTGGTCGAATCATTCGATCGATAACGCCATCAGCAACTGGATCGGTCTTAAAGTGTACAAGTCTACCGTCACGAGCACGACCAGTCATGCGGTGAGTACGATCATTTTTACGCCCACCGTCTGCTTGAACTAGCAATTCTACAGTTGTACCAATGAGTTTTTGGTTTTCGTCAAGCGAAACTTCTTCTTGTACTGCGATCAGACGTTCGTAGCGTTCCTGCACCACTTCTTTTGGTATTTGCTGTTCGTATTCCGCTGCAGGTGTTCCAGGTCGTGGTGAGTATTGGAAGGTATAAGCAGAGCTGAAACGTGCTTGACGTACGACATCCAGAGTTGCTTGGAAGTCTTCTTCTGTTTCTCCTGGGAAACCAACAATAATATCTGTCGTAATGGCAGCATGTGGTAACTTTTGGCGCACTTCTTCCAAAATGCCAAGGAACTTCTTTGATCTGTAGCTGCGACGCATTTCCTTGAGTACCTTGTCGCTGCCAGATTGCAATGGCATGTGCAATTGTGGGCAAATAGTTGGGGTTTCCGCCATTGCATCAATGACATCGGAGGTAAATTCTGCAGGGTGTGGCGAGGTAAAGCGGAGTCGTTCGAGCCCTTCAATTTCTCCGCAGGCGCGAAGCAGTTTCGAAAAAGCGCTGCGATCTCGTTCAATGTTTGGATCTGCGAAGTTCACACCATAGGCATTAACATTTTGACCTAGAAGCGTAACTTCACTCACCCCTTGATCAACCAGGGCTTGCACTTCTGCCAAAATATCACCTGGCCGCCGATCAACCTCCTTGCCTCGCAGTGAAGGGACAATACAAAAAGTACAAGTGTTGTTACAACCAACGGACACAGAAACCCAACCGGCATAGGCAGATTCACGTTTTGCTGGAAGTACTGACGGAAATTGTTCTAGGGAATCAACAATTTCGACTTGTGCTTTGCGATTATGCTGGGCACGATCGAGCAACGCTGGTAATGAACCCATGTTGTGCGTGCCAAAGACAACGTCAACCCATGGTGCTTTTTTCACCACGGTATCTTTGTCTTTTTGTGCTAAGCAGCCACCAACTGCGATCTGCATTCCTGGGTGGTTCTTTTTCACACTGAGCAAACTGCCGAGGGTGCCATATAACCTTTTGTCGGCGTTTTCACGCACAGCACAGGTATTGAACACAACTAGGTCAGGTTGTTGCCCTTCTTCAGCTGGGCGGTAACCTGCATCTTCGAGCAATCCGGATAAACGTTCAGAATCATGGACGTTCATTTGGCAGCCAAAAGTGCGCACTTCATAAGTGCGACCATTGGCTTGGCTATTACGTGCAGGAGAAGGAGTTTCAGTATATTCAAAAGAAGGTGCAGACACGGAGGGTAATTCTAGCTTGCTGGCCATAGTTTGCCCAACCTGAGTACGATGCCGCATCGTTTCGTCCTGCATAGCAGTGATTCTTCATCCCTTTCTGCCTATAATTCTTCGAGACGTTCTGCCAGTGCTTCTTGCGCCACGCGATAGCTCATCGATTGGGGAAATCCGCGTCTGGCAAGCATGCCAATGACGCGTCTTAAGATTTTTTCTTTTTCCGCGTAGTCGTGTGGCACTGTTCGAACAGTTCGAAGTTTCTTTGCTGCTAGGGCTCGTGCTTTTTCAAATTCTGATTCGTCGTCAATGTGCTCGAGGGCTTGTGCCCGTAGTGCTGCGCCAATACCTTTTTCTTTGAGTTCTTGATCGAGCACTACTCGGGTTTTGGAACGTCGTTCGTGACGTTGTTTGACCCATTCGATGGCGAATTGAGCGTCGTCAAGCAAGTGGCAGCGTTTGAGATCATCGATTACTAGGTCGATGATGTTTTCTGGAAACTCAAGTGCGAGTAAACGCTGCTTGAGTTCATAGCATGATCGACCACGCTGTTCTAATAACAGCAACGCACGGCGGCGAACTTTGGCTTTCTCTTCTTCTAAGGCTGAATCGAAAAGATCACCACCGTGTTGCTGATAATCCTCAAGTACTTTTCGAGCTAATTCGAGTTTCGATTGCTGTGACTGTTGGTTGTTAGGATTCGTCATCATCGAAGTCGACATTTGGCACAAGATCAACCAAGTCGTCGGTTAATTCATCCTCAGCGTTAGCATATTCACCGATGCCGAGTTTCTTGAGGATCTTTTGCTCGATTTCATCTGCCAAAGCTGGTGTGTTTTTCAGATGCAGACGCACTTTTTCTTTACCTTGACCAAGCTGTTCGCCATCATAGGTAAACCACGAGCCAGACTTTTTAATAATGCCATTGTCCACACCCATGTCGATTAACGATGATTCACGAGAAATGCCTTCGCCATAGATAATGTCAAACTCGGCAACTTTAAATGGTGGAGATACCTTATTTTTCACAACCTTTAGCTTGGTACGGTTTCCAACTGCATCTTGCCCATCTTTTAAAGTTTGAATTCGACGAACATCGCAACGAACAGAAGCGTAGAATTTCAATGCTTTACCGCCGGTGGTAGTTTCAGGCGAGCCGAACATCACGCCGATCTTTTCACGCAACTGGTTAATAAAGATTGCGGTAGTACCAGAGTTATATAGCGCACCGGTCATCTTGCGCAGCGCTTGGCTCATCAAGCGAGCTTGCAAACCAACGTGTGAGTCACCCATTTCGCCTTCGATTTCAGCCTTTGGTGTCAAAGCGGCCACAGAGTCGATCACTATTAAATCGATCGCGCCTGAGCGGACAAGCATATCTGCGATTTCAAGAGCCTGTTCACCATGATCTGGTTGCGAAACTAATAATGCATCGGTGTCAACGCCAAGTTTACGTGCGTATTCTGGATCCAGTGCATGTTCTGCATCGATAAACGCGGCGATACCACCAGCTTTTTGAGCTTGCGCGATTGCATGGAGTGCCACAGTGGTTTTACCAGAAGATTCTGGACCATAGATCTCAACAATTCGACCGCGTGGGAAACCACCAATGCCTAATGCCACGTCAATAGCAGTATTACCTGATGAAATGACTTGAATTGGCGGGCGATTGTCGTCGCCAAGCCGCATGACTGCGCCTTTGCCGAAATCTTTTTCAATCATTGCTAATGCAGCATCGAGTGCTTTTTGCCGATCATTGCCGACTGCGGCTGATACTGATTTTGATGATTTTTTCGCTGCCATGATTTACTACTTCCTTTTATATGCTTGAGACAACCAAATTAGAAAACGACAAGTGTTTCGTCCTTCTCTGTATATAGACGATTTCGCGAGCAATTTGGTTCCCTGCCAATATGTCTTGTTCGTCACTGACTATAGTAGACGACATCTTTTCCTTGCTACTATCATACACGCACATATGTTCGAAAGAAAAGTGAAAAATAGTGTGAAAATAGCTACAATATTGGCGCCGAACTGCGGTTTAGAGATCGTTTCCAAATTCGCGTTCGATTGGAATTCGAAACTCTTCACAGATCGCACGCCAGACACCACTTGGATCAATGCCAGCTTCCAGCGCCTGAGCTGCCGTCATATTCAGCGACAACAACACATGCGAGTCCAACATCCACGTGCCTTGCAAACGTCCAAATTCGTCAGTCACAAGGCGATCAAATTCCGTCATACGCATTGTGCCAGTCTATGCCAGCACTCCCCCAAAGATCATCTTTTACATGCTCACACCTATAATTTTTCCAAGAACTCTTTTCTTGAACACTGATCAACCGCTACACTTGAACCATGTTCAATTCTTCTTCCCGCGTAAATGTTTATGATCTTGCATATATTGCAGTATTTGCTGCTTGCATCATCGTTTTGGCGTTTGTTGCTATTCCAGTAGGTGGCGCAGGTGTGCCAATTGTACTGCAAAACGCCGCTGTTATTCTTGCCGGCCTTGTGTTAGGCGGTAAACGCGGTCTGCTGGTCTCAATACTCTTCCTCGGCATCGGCATGCTGGGACTTCCGGTCCTTGCAGGTGGACGCTCTACCTTGGCAGCGATTGCTGGACCAACAGTTGGATACTTAGTTGGCTATATTTTTGCGCCACTCCTTGCAGGTACCGTTGCATATTTGGCACCAATCGGCGCGAGTAAAGCAAAGCTGGTGGCATTTTTATCAACCGGTGGTGTGCTTGGACTTCTTGCCCAGTATGGTTTCGGAATTATTGGCTTAATCATTCGCGCTGGCATGGATCTTCAATCCGCGTTGGTTGCGCAAACACCTTTTATTCCTATTGATATCATCAAACTTGTCGGCGTTGTGCTGATAGCAGCAGCTGTTCACGCTGCATTTCCTGACTTGCGCGCAGGCACTCGCACCCAGTAGCTGCACCCTGTGCGCACTCCAGCCAACCACCGCACGCAACCGCAACTGAAATCAATCAGCCCCGCGATACCAAGCACTTCACCAGAAAGGTCATCGATGAGTCAGATCCGTTTTGAACATGTGTGCTTGCAATATGATCAACGTCTGATTCTGGATAATATTTCCATCGAACTTAATGAACCACGTATCGGTATTATCGGCCGAAATGGTGGCGGTAAATCGAGTTTCATTCGCATGATCAACGGACTGACCAGGCCGACGTCAGGCACCGTGGAAGTGCTTGGTAAGGACGTCGCAAAGCAGGCAAAACAGATTCGCCAACAGGTGGGTTTTATCTTTTCGGATGCCGAAAACCAAATTATTATGCCGACAGTGCTTGACGACGTCATGTTTTCTCTCAAACAGCGAAAAATTCCTCGAGGACAGCGTCGTCAAGCTGCTGAGCGCATATTAGAGCAATTTCATCTTGCACAACACAACAATCAGTCACCGCATCTGCTTTCCGGCGGGGAAAAACAGCTGCTTGCATTAGCTTCTGTGCTGGCGTTAGAGCCTGAAATTATCATTGCCGATGAACCCACTACCCTGCTTGACCTTGGCAATCGCTTATATTTGCAAGATATTTTTGCAAATCTGTCGCAACAATTAATTGTGGTTAGCCATGACCTTGAGTTTTTACGCGGGTTTGACCGTATCCTGTGCATTGATAACCATCACATCGCAGCCGACGGCATGCCGCATGAAGTGATCAGGTTTTATCAAAACTCCTTTATCTCAGGTGGCCGATAATGCGTACGGTACCAATGGGGCTATTTGTCCCTGGCAATTCGATCGTGCATCGCGTGCCACCATTGCTAAAAATCCTCATACTGATTAGTTATATCGCAATTACAAGTATAGTTTCCATCACAATACCAATCGCACTTGTCTGCACCGTCGCATGTCTTGGCTGCTACGTGTTTGCCCGAATTCCTTGGAAAATCATGCGGGGACAACTCGGCCTTACACTGCCGTTGGTGCTGCTCATCGGCCTGTTCCACTGGTGGGCACATGACCGTACCACAGCAATTATTTTCACCTTGGTACTTTTCAGTGCTATCAGTCTGGCAATTCTAATTACGTTAACCACCGCTTTGCAGGCTATGACTGATGCCGTTGAAGCGCTCTTGCGGCCTCTGGCACGCTTTGGCCTCCCGGTTGAGACAATCACACTGACAGTTGCAATGACATTGCGATTACTACCACTAATCCTTGCAATGGTTTACGAGATCCTTGATGCACGCCGAGCACGAGGTGCAACGCTATCGTTGCAAGCCTTTGGCATCCCATTTATGATCCGGGCGATCCGTCGTGCGCGCGGGCTTGGCGACGCCCTGTATGCGCGCGGTGTTGGTTCTTAATACAACTGCTCATTGTTGCAAAATGCTCAACAGTTGCATTGCAACTTGTGAAAGGTTTCGAAAACCTTAAGTTCAAGTGACCGTGGAAACACCTCACTCTAATTAAGGTGTTTCTATGGATTCACGTTGGAAACCACATGAGGAAAAATTACTCAACTATGCGGCCTTGATCCAACAAGGCGAATCCGTACGATCTATAGCAGCATAATTGCACATAGCCTTATCAACGGCATATCGCATTGTCCATGAACGTGGTTTATCGTTGCACTCCAAAACCAGGATTAGTCCACAACAACGCACCAGCAGTGAACGAAACCAAGACCACCAAAGCTTCCCAGCACGGTGATTGTACTGGGCGCTTATGTCAGGGATTGGTTGCCAACTTTCATTTACTGCTACACACCGACAGACCACCACACGCGCTGCACGCCCTGATCAAGACACATATCTAGACATACGCAACTTACCCCTATATGGGTACACTAAGGGCGTTTATACAAATAGGTTTGTAGAAGTATTTTTTGCTTTTTGTTACCCTGTACCTACCCCCCTATCCGTCATCACAACTAACACAAGGAGTGAGCGTTCAGACAATGAATAAGAAACTCACCACCAACCTTGTGTCAGTTACCCTGGCGATAACAATTCCGTTCGCAGGCATGCACATTGCTCACGCGGAAGAAACCACACAACTACAACCAAACGCCGTCATCCAAAATCTACAAACTATCAAAGACCCAGCACTAGCCAATGAAGCTGACGACTTCGAGCAAGCGCTTGAACTCATATCAACTCCATCCCGGATAGCGTTCTACAACAGGGAGACGAAGTGATCCAAAAGTGGATCAAGGAACATCAAACAATATCCGTCCGCTCAAGCATTCCGGGTTGCACTGCCGCCCCCCCCCTATTCCTTGAAACCAACCTTGTTGGTGCTTCAAAGATTCTCAAGATCAAGCGTCTCATCAGGGACCTTGGAGGAGTTAAGCACACCGTTCAACTCATGTGGGGTGCCAGCTTCTCCTACGAAAAGATGCACGAAGCTGGTGCTGCCCTGGCCACACTGGTTGGAGAATTCTTCGGCATTACCAGCATCCGCAACGAATGCTTCAACTAATCCTTATACATCTACTTAGAATGGGAGTGAAATAGTGAAGAAGATACTCACCCTAAGCAGCGGATTCCTATTACTCATCGCAGCTTTATTATTCGGATTCACAGGAGAGTACCTCATTGCCTCGGGATGCTCACTGGCGGCAACGCTCATTTTCTGGTTCCCGAGGTTTTCCCCCGAAGCAAAGACGGGGGCGGCCAATGCAGCCGATATTCCCACTCCGCAGGAAGTTAAGCAGTATCGTCTAGACAATCCAGGAACTACCATCCATCAAGCTGTACTGAACCTCAAAGAACGGAAATAGTCTTATCTTTGGTTGGTTCCACCACCCACCAAGGTTCCTAGCCTGCCACAACACAGGCACCTGGGAACCTTTATTTTTTCCAGGAGTTGCAGTGGGGTTGCAGCAAGCGTTGTAGCAGTTTTTTGGGGTTCCTTGAAACCGCCCAATAGTCGTTGTAGTGAAAATCCCCATTGAGATACCTCAATGGGGATTTTCACAGTTATAAACGCTTATGCGTTATCGCGGAGCTCTTGAATCTTGCGCATGACGGCATCATCAGCAGCAGAATTTTCCTGCTTTGATGCTTCCAAAGACTCTTGTGTCGCACCCTGACCAGGGTTCAGTGCAGCGCCGCTCATTTCAGCACGGATCTGCTCCAAACGAGAATGACCAGCAAGCTGCATACCGGCTTGTTCAACTTCATTCATACGGCCGTGAACTGAAGTTTCTGCGAGTTCTGCGGTACCGAGTGCCTTGGAATAACGACGTTCAATCTTCTCACGTACTTGCTCCAAGCTTGGCGTATCGCGAGAAGTAATCGCATTCATAGATTGCAACGACTCAGCAACCTTTTCTTGCATCTTGGCCTGCTCAAGCTGGCTCAGCAACTTGGTACGTTCTGCAACCTTTTGCTGTAATGCCATGGAGTTGCGCTCCACAGCTTTCTTTGCAGCCGTTGCCTGCTGCAGAGCTTGGTCGTGCAGTAACTTGGTGTCTTCGACTGCTTGTTCTGCAGTCACAAGCTGTGCCGCGAATGCTTCTGCAGCATTTTCGTATTCAGTCGCTTTTTGAACATCGCCAGCGGTACGCGCATTATCAGCCAATTGAATTGCTTGGCGAGTATTGGCCTGCAACTTCTCAATTTCAGCCAAACGACGATTCAACTGCATTTCAAGCTGACGCTGGTTGCCGATAACTGCTGCAGCCTGCTGCGAAAGTTCTTGATGCTGACGCTGAGCTTCTTCGATAGCCTGCTGGATTTGGATCTTTGGATCGGCGTTCTCTTCGATTTTGCTATCGAAAAGCGCCATCAAATACTTCCACCCTTTAACAAACGGATTTGCCACGAAAAGCCCCTTTCAAAAAACTCTCATTAGGCTTGAGAAAAATATATATACACCAGTCTAGCCCATTAGAAGCAAAAACTAATATGCCAGCGATGAGATTATGTGCGATTACACACGCGCGAAGCTTACATCTGCATGATTAATAGCCATGGTGCCGGCTGCTTCAATGAGAACATCGGACACAGGAATACCAAGCGCCTGACATACACTTGCCAGAAGTTCTGATGAAACTTCTTTCCGACCGCGTTCAAGTTCCGAAAGATAGCCTGGTGAGACGCGCGACGCCTCGGCAAGTTCACGAAGTGTTATACCACGATCAGCACGAAACGCACGCAAAGCCGCACCAAGTGCCTGCCGAAGCAAGGGCTCAGGTGACTTGCGGGTAGATAAACCTACCGGCTTTTCTAAAACTGCTGTGTATTTCATCATCACTTTCTTTAACGAAAGATCTTCTAGTTTTGTTCCCACACGAACTACAATCTTGAGTCTGCTCGACTCAATTTTGTGGAAACTTAGCATAGCCTACCAATTTTTCCATGCAATGCAACTTCGCATTACCAACCGACGTCTTTACTCATATAACGAAATGTGCTCGCCCCATCGCTCCAACACCGCAGTTACAGCATCATTATTACAGAAAAACAACGATTAGCCGCACACCCGACGAACACGAACCTGACGAGTACGAGGTCACAGACTGGCTAATGTCTACTACCCGAAAGCTCGCATACGTGAGCGTGCTTATACACTGCGAATACAAAGATTCAAGCAAATTCACGATTCAATGCTTCGCTCAATAATAACAACGCAGCGTGGACACTCTTTTCTCGAATCTCGTGACGATTACCGGTCAAGAATGTTTCCATACCCAGCAATGAATGTGCTTGAAATGCTGCAGCCGATCCGTCTGGCTTACTGATTCCAACCCACACTTCGCCGATTTCATGGCCATCTTGTGGACTTGGACCCGCAACGCCTGTCAAAGAAACACCATAATCTGCATCACAGCGCAGCCTGGCTCCTTGTGCCATTTCAATTGCAGTCGCTTTGGCAACTGGCCCATAGGTTGTTAAGACCTTCAGATTGACGCCAGCTAAGCTATGTTTCAGATCAGTAGCATAGGTGATCAATCCACCACGAAACACTGCACTTGATCCTGGAATCTGAGTGATTTTCGCCCCAAGCAGTCCACCAGAAATTGATTCACATACGGCAACCGTGTGATTGTGTGCATGTAAAAGCCTCACTACATCTGCGGCAGCATTATCAAAGGCATGATCCATGCAGGTACTCCATTATTTCTTCAATTGCGCGGAATCATAGAGGTACTGCATACCCGTGACAGCAGTAATCACTACTGCCAGCAGCATGAATCCATATTGAATATTTGCAAACCCAACTGGTAGCGGAAGTAAATACAATGCGACGGCAAGAGTTTGGACCACTGTTTTTAACTTGCCGCCTTTCGATGCTGGTACCACATTTCCTTTGCGCAGCTCCACCATGCGCCAAAGCGTAATACCGATTTCTCGAACTAAAATCACAACGGTGATCCACACCGGCACGAGCCCGAGGATATTCAAGCTGATCAAGGCTGAGCCCATGAGTGCTTTATCAGCAATCGGATCCGCGATTTTACCGAATGTCGTGACAATATTATACTTTCGCGCAATATCGCCATCGAGTTTGTCGGTAATCATTAAACAGGCAAAACACGCAAATGCAGCCCATAGCCAAGAAGCTTTCGTACCTTGGCTGCTCAGCAGCAACCACACAAATAACGGAATTAAAATAATCCGAATACTGGTGAGAATATTAGGAATATTCACATTGCTGGTCGTAGCAGATTGGGTTGATGCATCACTCATAATGTCATAGCCTACCAGTGTTTGAACGTGATGCGCGGTACATTCCACCAATGTGATTCCTGCGCTACGATCAAATCATGACACATTTTGCTATTTTGTACAGCTATGATCCAAACAGTCCACTCATTGCAGAAATTCGCCCAGCACACCGTGAGTTTCTTGGGAAACTCAAAGAAGATGGCATTCTGGTTGGCTCCGGCCCATTTACCGATGGTGATGGCGGTGCGTTGATTGTCATTCGTTTGTCCGACACCGCAACCTTGGCAGACGCGCAGGCATTGATGGATCAAGATCCATTCTTTACTGGCGGCGCACTCGGAGAAGGCAACGATAATCGCCAATTCAATACTTGGAATCCGGTGCTCAACGTCTTCCAAGATTAATCACGATACATAAAACGTCGCGCATGTACTTCGAAAAGTATCATGCGCGACGCTTTTGGTTTTAGAGAAGCTTATCGACGCCGGTATGCATTTCGGTGTCGCTACGCCTCATGTACAGGTGATGATGCTTGATCTTCTCGAGACGATGAAAACAACGATGCCAATACTGAAATAACCAAGATACTGACAATTACAATCAGCGACCAAATCGTTGGAATCTCAAATACGTGCACTGGTTGGCCGTCATTTATGAAGAATAGTTTATTTTCATGCAGCGCGTGAAGTAAGAGTTTGACACCAATAAAGCCTAAGACGGCACCAAGTCCATATGGCAAGTACACCAGTTTGTCGAGCAAACCATCAAGAAGGAAGTACATTTGGCGTAGACCCAGAAGTGCAAATGCGTTCGTGGTGAACACGATATATGGTTCAGTTGTAATGCCATAAATAGCTGGGATCGAGTCGAACGCAAACATCAAATCGATCATGCCAACTGCCAGCAAGGCAACAAATAATGGAGTCAAGGCACGCTTATTGCCAACTTTGGCAAACAAATGATCATTGTCATACCCTGCGGTCACTGGAATAACTTTGCGGATGACGCGAATCACCAGCATATTATTTGGATCCTCTTCTGGCACATCACGGATCTCATCAACAATGAGCTTGACAGCGGTATAGAGCAAGAAGATACCAAAGAGGTAGAACACATCGGACCACAAGGAAATAACCGCAGCGCCTGCCAAAATAAAGATTAAGCGCAAGAACAATGCCAGACCGATACCGATGAGCAGGACTTTTTGCTGATATTCACGTGGGATTTTAAATGCTCCCATGATCAACGCGAAAACGAAAAGGTTATCAACGCTCAACGCTTTTTCAGTGATATAACCCGTCAAAAATTCAATGCCATGCTGATGCGGATTACCAGGCTCGCCCCATACTACCCACAATACCGCACCGAAAATCAGTGCTAAGACCACATAAAATAGCGACCAAAAAGCAGATTCTTTGAGTGTCGGTGCGTGCGGGGTGCGCACATGGGAGAAAAAGTCAAAGGCAAAAAAGCCGATGACAACAATAATTGTTAGAATCCAAGTAAAAAGAGTTACTTCCATAATAATATAAAGACCTCCGGTCTCATTCGTAAAAATTCTAGCGTTCGCGAATTGAGCCAGAGGTCTCTCCCAGTCCCAAGCAACGCACACCACCTGGGTGTTGTCGTTGTTGCAACCCAGCGCTACCGGATCGTCGTAAAGCTTGTTGTGCTCTACGCATCACGTGTTGACGATAGTCACTGATTATGGGGTACTCCCCTCCAACATCCTTGAATGCTACCACAGCTGAAATTTTTCGCCACTGAACTTGCATTGCGGCAAGAAAAAACGTGGTAGCACAGCGTTTTTCTGCACTACCACGCAAAGATCACGCAACAGGTGAACGATTATTGTTTAAAAGGCATTGCCCGTGGGATTATATGTTGCTTGAACCGTGGTTGGTTCGGCGCTGCCTGGATCATCTTGCTCTTTCGGGGCGTCTTTCGGATCTGCGCCTTTGAGCATCCACAAGATCGTATCAAGCTCTTCTGGGCGCACAAGCACTTCACGTGCTTTGGAGCCTTCCGAAGGGCCAACAATCTCACGGCTTTCCATCAGATCCATCAATCGACCTGCCTTTGCAAAACCGATGCGCATCTTGCGCTGCAGCATCGACGTTGAGCCAAGTTGTGCAGTAATCACCAATTCCACAGCTTGTAACAGGTCTTCTAAGTCGCCGCCGATATCGTCGTCAATCTCGCGCTTGTTTTCAGAAGCTTTATCCTCAGTGACACCTTCGGTATACACTGGCTCGCCTTGTGACTTCGCAGCTTCGACCACGGCTTGTACTTCTTCGTCAGTGACAAACGCACCCTGCAGACGTTGTGGGCGTCCACCTTGTGGAATGAATAAACCATCGCCCATACCAATGAGCTTTTCAGCACCAGCAGAATCGAGGATCACGCGAGAGTCTGTTAATGAGCTCGTCGCAAAGGCAAGACGTGATGGTACGTTAGTCTTAATTAAACCTGTCACCACATCCACGGATGGACGCTGTGTTGCCAAGACTAGGTGTATACCTGCAGCACGTGCTTTTTGGGTAATGCGCACAATAGAGTCTTCGATTTCTTTTGGCGCGGTCATCATCAAATCGGCAAGCTCATCGACGATACACACAATATACGGATACGCTTTGTATTCACGCTGCGAGCCTGGTGGGGTTTGGATTTCACCAGAATGGATCTTGCGATTGAAGTCCTTAATATGACGCACGCGAGCTGCCTGCATATCCATATAGCGCTGTTCCATTTCCTCAACCAACCACTGCAACGCTGCTGCAGCTTTTTTCGGTTGAGTAATAATTGGCGTAATCAAATGCGGGATACCCTCATATGGAGTAAGTTCCACCATCTTTGGATCAACCAGAATCAAACGCACTTCTTCAGGTGTTGCGCGCGTAAGCAAGGACACCAGCAAAGAGTTCACGAATGCAGATTTACCAGAACCGGTTGAACCTGCAACCAGCAGGTGTGGCATCTTCTGAATTGAGTGAGAGACGAATTCTCCTTCGATGTCTTTACCCAAGCCGATGAGCATTGGATCAGTATCATTACGAATCGCTGGATTATTCAGCACATCGGCGAGTCGTACCATCTCACGATCCAGATTTGGCACTTCAATACCAACTGCAGACTTACCAGGAATTGGAGTCAGCAAGCGCACATTATCGGTGGCAACCGCATAGGCCAGATTGGATTGCAGATTGGTAATTTTTTGCACCTTCACACCTGGACCAAGTTCCACTTCATACCGTGTTACTGTTGGGCCACGGCTAAAGCCTGTGACATGTGCATCGATCTTGAACTCATCAAAGACAGCACTAATTGCTTCGATCATACGATCGTTAGCATCCGAGCGTCCCTTTGGAGGTGCGCCAGGAATCAGTAATTCGGTCGAAGGTACTTCGTATTCAGCATCCACGCTCCGCACGGTTGCTGCTTGTGCAGTGGCGAATTCATCTTGTTCTTGGTCCTGGTGAGTTGGCGCAGGTTGCGCAGCAGCCTTTGTTGCACGTTGTGCCATACCTGCCGCAGCACCGACGATTCCAGCACCCACGGCACCAGCCACACCAGCGACGGCACCGATACCACGTGTGGTCTCAGACAACTGTGCAGTGTGCGACTCATTCGTTCGAGTATGTGAAACCGGTACAGACGGAAGGGCCACGTCTGTCTTGGCCGATTGTTGGTCTGTAAATTGATCCGCAACAAGGTCATGACTGACCGGAAGAACCATAGTGGAATCCACCACAGGAAATTCGTCAGTCTGGTAGTCCTGTTGTGCTCGACCGCGCGCTGGCGATATGCGAGAATCACGTGTTCCTGGCTGCAGCAATTGTCCGCGGCCAGCACTTGTTGGTTCATCTTCATCAACAGCTTGTGAGTGAGCCGTAGTGTCAAACATGACGTGCCCAGTCATCTCGACGGCATCATCAGTACCAATTTCCACTGGATACGGTATTGCACTTGATGCTTGTCGACGTGCTCTGGCAGGGCGTATCTCGGCAGAATAATCTTCCTCAAGGCTGTGTTCTGCTCCACGAGTGCCTGCTACACGAGGTTCTGCAATTCGACTCTTGGCAACTCCATGATTCTTCGGCCGACGTTGACCGCTTGCGATCGCATCAATTTCTGCATCTGCCGTGGCATAATCATCATCGTCCAGGTCTGCTTCATCGGCGCTTTGATGCGCGTCGAAAAACAGTTTGCAGGCGATAAATAATTCTTGCAGGCTAATGCCGGTGACCATCAAGGCGCCATAGACAATCACAAGCACCAACAGTGGTGTTGCGACATAGGCGCTAAAGCCGGTCGCCAACAGGCCACCTGCATAGGCACCAATTAATCCACCAGCTTCCATACGAGTTGGAAGATCAGTCGGCACACCTGCGAACACATGGATTAATCCCAACATCGCGATAACGATCAAACCACTACCGATGCCAACGTGAAGACTCCGCTCTTTCGGCGGCAGATAATCCACCATCAGTGCAATTGCTAGGCATACAAGCGCCACAGGCAATACGAGCGCACCTGCGCCGATGACCACATGCACGATTCTGTCAATAAATGCACCAACAGGCCCTGCCACGCTTAGCCATGTGGAACCACCAAGAATAATCGCCAATGCAATCATTACTAGGGCTAAGGTGTCGTACCGTCCAGCTCCAGCAGTGGCAGGTGTGGTTTGCTCGGTGTCAAAATCATCATCGTCATGCAATGCGTCTACCTCAACTTTGTATCGCGCGCCTTTACGACGTCGCCCAGCTGGCTCAGTCTCGTATTCGTCGAAACTGTCTCGAGCATCGACGAAGTGTTCATCATAGGAATCCGATTCACGACGCGAGGCCAAGGTTTGTGCTTTTCGAGTCAGCGCTCCCACACCATGGGAAATACTTTTAAACATTGCACTGATGCCGCTGCCAACGACTCGAAACGCACTACCGGTACGTTCATCGGCGGTTGTTGCAGCTCGAAGTGCGGCAGTTTGGGGTGAAACTTGGGGACGAGAGGTGTTGCTATGTCGGGCAAGTGACCCTGCTGCGGTTGGTCGAGTTTTTGCTCGATTCCGTGCAGCAGACCCTCGTGCTGGTGTTGAGGCTTTTTTGACAGACATGCCATCTAGCATAGTCTCATTAATCACATGCGTCGCATTAGGCACGCTGAAACACTATTCTTATTATGAGTCAAGCTTAGAAACTGGACAATTAAATCAATGACTCTTTCTATGAAACTCAATATGTGTCCGCTGCCAGTATCAAACCAAGACAATATTGCTTAAAGCATACTGATGAGTGACAGCGTCGATAAGCATTCTGCAGGCAGACATCGCCTGCTGCGACTCCTCCCCTGCACTACGAAAGATCCACTCATTTCCCTCTGTTCTGCGTTTGCTAATGTATGCGAGCCACATACCGTGCAGATTTGCAAGGCACGTGCGAATGACTCGAACATACACAAGAGGCTGGTCGCTTCAGACACGAAACGTCATAAGCAACCAGCCTCTTATGAGACTACAGAGCGTAGCAATGAGATTTTAGAGACTTGGACGACTCTTTCGAACGTCATCGTCATCAATTGGAGCATACTGATCAGAACTCATTGGTACGACCGTCGGCATGATCATTGGCTTGCGTCGCCACGTTTGCTCCACGAACCGTGAGACTTTGCGTCGTAAATGCTGCACCATGCGATATGGATCATTTTCGCCTTCGGCGGCAAGATCGTTCATGGTCTTTTCGACGATCTCCGTGACTTGCGGCATCATTTCCATTGCATCTTCAGAGAAGCCCTTTGCCTGAACAGCTGGGTGCTCCAGCAGGCGGCCGGTGCGGTTATCGATAACTGCAGTAATTGCAATCAAACCACCCTCGCCTAATGCAGTACGATCATCGAGCACTTCTTGATCAATATCGCCCATGGTGACACCATCAACGTAGAGATGGCCAATTGGAATCTGGCCAACCACACGTGCACGACCGTCGATCAGATCAACGACCACACCGTTTTGCGCTAACACACAGTTTTCAGCAGGCACACCCGTGGCAATTGCGAGCTCTTTATTTGCCCGCAGATGGCGCCACTCGCCGTGCACTGGCATGGCGTTCTTTGGACGCGCTGCATTATAAAGGAACAACAGTTCACCAGCATAGCCGTGACCAGAGGTGTGTACCTTTGCATCTTTGCCGGTGACCACTGTGGCACCAATTTGAGCAAGCATATTAATAACACCGAAAACGGCCTCTTCATTGCCCGGAACCAGCGAGGAAGACAGAATGATCAAGTCGCCATCACGCACCGTAATTTGACGGTGTTCGCGGCGTGCCATACGCGATAATGCGGCCATTGGCTCACCCTGAGTACCAGTGGTAATCAACATCACTTTATGCGGCGCCATCTTCGCAGCTTCGTCCATAGGCACGATCACGCCGCGAGGTGCTTGAAGGTAACCGAGCTTTTCTGCAATATCCATATTGCGAATCATGGAACGGCCATTAAAGGCGACTTTGCGACCAGATGCCACAGCAGCATCCACTGCTGCTTGCACGCGATCAACATTTGAGGCGAAGCAGGCAAGAATTACGCGTTGCTTTGCTTCACTAATAAGCCGTTTCAAGGTTGGGCCGATTTCTGATTCGGAACCAGAAATACCAGGTGTGGTTGCGTTGGTGGAATCGCAAAGGAACAGATCGATTCCTTCATCACCAAAGCGTGAAAGCGCAGGAAGATCAGTTGGACGACCAGAAGCAGGAGTTTGATCCAGCTTAATATCACCAGTCATCACGACTAAGCCGGCACCAGTTTTAATAGCAACGCCGAGGCAATCAGGAATAGAGTGGTTAACATTCCAGAAACGAACGTTAAATGGTCCGTGATTGATATTTGAATCAGCATTGACTTCAATCAACTTTGGACGTTGGCGATGCTCGCGACATTTCGCCGCAATTAAGGCACAGGTGAACTTCGATGCCACAATTGGCAGATCTGGGCGCATCTTGAGCAACCATGGGATTGCACCAATATGATCTTCGTGACCATGTGTAATCACCAAAGCCTCAACGGCTTGCAATTTATCTTCAATCGGACCGAAATCAGGCAGGATCAGATCCACACCAGGTTCATCGGACGACGGGAATAACACACCACAGTCAACGATCAGCAACTTGTTGTTGTATTCAAAAACGGTCATGTTACGACCAATTTCAGAAATACCGCCAAGTGCGTATAACCGCAGACCATTGCGTGGTGCTTTCGGTGGCAAAGGCAAACGCTGGGTAAGATCAGCGCCTTGCATCGACTTTACGACGTTGCGCTGTCCACGATTTTCCTTCGCTGCTTTGCCATTATTGTTGCTGGACTGGTTTCGTCCGTTAGTGCCCCCATTATTTGCACTCTCTTGAGACGAACGGCGACCACGGCCATTATTATTGCCGCGGCCTTGCTTGGTTGAACGACCCTGTGTTGGCTCTACAGCCTCTCGGGTGTTCTCTTGTGCAGCCTGGTTATTAGCATCAGTTGATGCCTGAAACACAGGTGCGTCTGCAGTCTCCGGCAGGCCAGCCTTTCGGGTAGCCCGACGGGTACGACTACGAGATTCACTCATTATTTAATACTCCAGCATTTTTCATATCATGGCGTAATGCTTCAAGCTCTTGTGCATTTGCCGCAAGTACTGGTAGTCGAGGTTGTCCAACCTCAATACCCTGTAAATGCAATCCTGCTTTGGCAAGCGTCACTCCACCGAGTCGTGCTTGGGCACGCATGAGCGGAGCTAAAGAAGCATGTATTTGGCGCGCTCGCACCAAATCGCCGTTGTTAAAACATTCATAAACTTCGCGTAACTGTCGTGGTGCCAAATGTCCAATAACTGAAATAAATCCAGTTGCACCGACAGATAGCCACGGTAAATTCAACGGATCGTCACCAGAAAACCATGCCAGCCCCAATGATTGAATCAAAGGAAGTGCTTGTGCAATATTGCCTTTGGCATCTTTCACCGCAGCTACCGTTTCAAATTCTGCGATCCGAGATAACGTATCTGGTTCGATTGCAATGCCTGCACGTCCTGGAATGTCATAGACGCAGATCGGCAAAGGCGTTGCTTTCGCAACAGCAGCGAAGTGTTGGTAAATACCTTCTTGGCTCGGTTTCGAGTAATACGGTGTTACCACTAAAAGCGCATCGGCACCTGCATCTGCAAATGCACATGCGCCTTCGATAGAACTACGAGTGTTATTCGTACCGCATCCCGCAATCAGCGGAATATCAGGACCAACTTCCTCGCGTACAGCTTTGAACAGATCAAGTTTTTCAGCAAGAGTTGTAGTCGGTGACTCACCAGTGGTTCCAGAAAGAACCAAGGAGTTCACACGATTGTCGACAAGATGCCGTGCGAGTTTGACGCCTGCATGTATATCAAGCGCACCGTCTTGCGTAAAGGGGGTGACCATTGCAACGGAGACTGTACCAAAGGTCTCAGCCCCCGTCTTCGTTGCCAAACCTGTGCTCATAACCTTCTAGACTACCTGTTTTCAGCGAAATAGTTTAATTCACAACGCAAGTTTGGCACGAATATGTCACAAGTTTGGGCAGTTTCATTACATATTTTGCCGCAAAAATTTAAGCGTTGTGGCGAAACTTTGACTGCCACAACGCTTATTGTTCCTATTATTTCTATCGCGTACTTTTATAAACTCGGTGGTTATCCTGTTAAAAGTCGGTCACATACGGGCTAATCGCCATTTGTGAACCATCAGCAAGTTGTGTGATCTCAAAATCGCCAAACACAGTCGGTGCTTGTTCTTGCAAAATTTTCAAGCATTCCACTGCAACTTGGCGAATTTCGACATCAGCATGTTCAGTTGCACGCATACCAATAAAGTGACGCCAACTTCTGAAATTGCCAGTAACCACGATTCGCGACTCGGTGGCGTTCGGCAAAATGGCTCGTGCCGCTTGACGTGCTTGTTTCTTGCGCAATAAGGCATTTGGTTCGTCGTCAAGCTTGTCAGCTAATGCCGATACCAGCTCATTGTAGGTAAAACGAGTCTCATCCACAGCGGCCATAAATAACCGCAGCAATTCCTCATCTGCAGCAATCATTGGTGGTACCACTACCTGCGCATCGTCAATATGGACAAAGCGTTGGCTTAATTGCGAAAAACTAAAGTGGCGATGGCGTACCAATTCATGTGTTGCCGAGCGTGAAATTCCGCGGATATACAGCGTCGCGGTTGGATGCTCCAGCAACGCAAGATGGCCGACTTCCATAATGTGGCGGATATAGGCTGCATTGGTTGCTGTACGAGGATTCGGTTTATCGAAAGTCTCATAGCAGGCTCGACCTGCAAATTCGATTAACGATTCGGCATCTTGTGCATCGGTGGACCATGCAATATCCGCTGGTGGATGAAAGGTGCTACATGCCAACAGTTCAACAGAAAGAGATGCTTCGACTGCCATTATACCAAGTCCAAATAGTGCTCGAGGCCAACGGTCAAACCTGGGTGCTCAGTAATATTACGCACGCCAACTAATACCCCTGGTACGAATGAAGAACGATCATAAGAATCCTGACGAATCGTCAGTGATTGCCCTTGGGAACCGAAAATGACTTCCTCATGCGCAACCATGCCACGCATACGCACTGCATGCACTGGAATACCAGCAACAAGAGCTCCGCGTGCACCTGGCAGGCTCTGATCGGTGGCATCTGGCATTGCACCAAGACCAGCTGCCGCACGAGCTTCGGCAATACCTTCGGCAGTATGAATTGCGGTACCAGAAGGAGCATCGAGTTTATTTGGGTGGTGATATTCCACAACTTCGGCAGTTTCAAAGAATTTGGCTGCAAGCTTTGCAAACTGCATGGTCAGAACTGCTGAAATAGCAAAATTTGGTGCGATGAGGCAGTGTGCTTTGCCTTCTTGGCACCACTTATCGACCTGATTCAAACGCTCTGCAGTAAAACCAGTTGTGCCGACGACGCAATGAATACCGCGTGTTAAACAAAACTGCAAGGTATCCATCACTGCATGAGGCGTGGTGAAATCAACAATGATCTCAGTGCCAGTGGACACCAGTTGTTCTAAAGAATCATCGCGATCGATGGTGCAGCTTAATTCCAGATCATCAGCTTGCTCGATACCAGCCACCACTGCTTGTCCCACACGGCCTTGTGCGCCGACGACGCCAACTTTGAAAGTCATGTTTTTACACCCTTCAGCATTCTTCACACAGCAACTCGCACCTTTGGTGCTCGCGCGAGTAGCATCTGTACTCGATTTGTTCTGTGCACCATTGTAGTCTGCGCAGTGGCAGAAGTGTTGCACGCTCATGCTGGCAAATGCGAACTGGTATGGCGAGTTTTATATTGCACTGGATGTTCCTGATTAGGGCGGCGTCAGAAGCGCTCAAAATACGTGGCAGAACTGGCACGGCGTTAGGAGCCAGCGCGGCGTTAGGCGGCAGTGCTGTGCGACGGCAGGTGCGGCGCCGGTACTGTGCTGCGTTAGGTGCGGCGCCAGCGCTGCGTGGCACAAGGCCAGCAAAGGCATCGTGACAGCCGCCAACGCTAAGCGCCAGCAACAATACACAGCAACCAGCTCCTCCGATAACCTAAACTACTACTCACCCACTCCATCTCGACGCTGCTATATGCCTGACTGCTATGTGTACATCACCTCTGACACTTACCCACGAGAATAAGCTCCACACAGCACAACGCCCTTGTGATGTTCAATGTTCATCACAAAGGCGTTGTAGGTTTCGAAGGTTTAATCCTTTACAAGTTTACTTCTCTTCTTCTTTTACCAGGCCAAGCGAGATCTTGCCGCGGTTGTCAATATCAAGGATTTCAACCTCAATCTTGTCACCAACGTTCACAACATCTTCAACCTTTTCGACACGCTTACCGTTGCCCAGCTTGGAGATATGTACCAAGCCGTCACGACCTGGAACCAGGGACACGAATGCGCCGAATGCGGTGGTCTTCACAACGGTTCCGAGGAATCGCTCGCCAACCTTTGGCAACTGTGGGTTAGCAATGCCGTTAATCAATTCGATCGCAGCATCGGCAGCTTCACCACCGGTTGCTGAGATATAGACGGTGCCGTCTTCTTCAATGGAGATATTTGCACCAGTCTTCTCGGTGATCTCATTGATGGTCTTACCCTTTGGACCAATGATTTCACCGATCTTCGAAACAGGAACCTTCACCGAGGTAATACGTGGTGCAAATGGGCTCATCTCATCTGGGGCGTCGATAACTTCTGCCATCGTGTTCAAGATTGCCAAACGAGCTTCCCGAGCCTGTGAAAGAGCTGCAGCCAAAACCTCAGAAGGAATACCATCAAGCTTGGTATCGAGCTGCAAAGCAGTCACGAACTCAGCGGTACCTGCAACCTTGAAGTCCATATCACCGAATGCATCTTCTGCACCCAAGATATCGGTCAACGCAACATAACGAGTTTCGCCATCGACCTCGTCAGATACCAAGCCCATTGCAATACCTGCAACTGGAGCCTTCAGCGGCACACCAGCGTTGTATAGCGACAAGGTGGAGGCGCAGACAGAGCCCATCGAGGTAGAACCGTTCGAACCAAGTGCTTCAGAAACCTGACGGATCGCGTATGGGAATTCTTCACGTGATGGGATCACTGGAATCAAGGCACGCTCAGCGAGGGCACCATGACCAATTTCGCGACGCTTTGGTGAACCCACACGACCTGTCTCACCTGTGGAATATGGTGGGAAATTGTAGTGGTGGATATAGCGCTTCGAGGTTGCTGGGGTCAGCGAATCAATTTGCTGCTCCATCTTGAGCATATCCAAAGTGGTCACACCCATGATTTGAGTTTCGCCGCGCTCGAATAAAGAGGAACCGTGTGCACGTGGAATCAGATCAACTTCCACACCTAGGTCACGAATATCCTTCACACCACGACCATCGATACGGAAGTGCTGCGTCAAAATCATGTGGCGCACAGTCGATTTCATAACCGCGTTATACGCTGCACGAATTTCCTTCGATGCGTTTTCATTATCCTCGAAGTCTGGCAACAACGCTGCTTCAACTTCTTCCATGTATGCGGTCGTAGCGTCGTCACGCTCTTGCTTAGACTTAATGGTCAAAAGCTTGCGCAGCTTATTCGCGCTGAGTTTGTTCACTGCCTCATAAATATCATCGGTATATGGTGGGAACAGTGGGAACTCTTGGGTTTCTTTTGCAGCACGCTTCGCTAAACCGGCCTGAGCACGGCAAAGTACTTCAATAAATGGTTTCGCAGCTTCCAAACCAGCTGCAACAACTTCTTCAGTTGGTGCAGGTTTGCCTTCGCCGATCTTTGCAACCACATTTTCCGTTGCGCCTGCTTCAACCATCATGATGGCAACGTCTTCAACGGTCTTGCCCTTTACCGTCTTTTCGACGATACGTCCGGCAACAACCAGTTCAAATAGTGCAGCCTCATGTTGTGCATGGGTTGGAAATGCCACCCATTGACCCTTTGGATGCTGCTCATCAGCAATCAATGCCACACGAACGCCACCGACTGGGCCAGAAACTGGCAAGCCAGACAATTGCGTTGCAGCAGAAGCACCGTTGATAGCAACTACGTCGTACATGTCTTCTGGGTCTACGGATAATACAGTGACAACAACCTGTACTTCGTTGCGCAGACCTTTGACAAAGGTTGGGCGCAATGGACGGTCGATCAAACGACAAGCCAAAATAGCTTCAGTCGATGGGCGACCTTCACGACGGAAGAAAGAGCCCGGAATACGTCCTGCGGCATACATGCGTTCTTCAACGTCAACAGTTAATGGGAAAAAATCAAAACCCTCACGTGGCTGCGAAGATGCAGTCACAGTTGAGAGCAGCATATTGTCATCATCTAAATAGGTGGTGACAGAACCGCCAGCTTGGCGTGCTAACTGACCAGTTTCAAAACGGATGGTACGAGTACCAAAATCACCATTATCAATGGTGGCGATAGCTTCGGTAATTCCGAATTCTTCATCGTGATTGAAAGAAATATTATTCTTCGCGTTGCTCATTCGTGCACGTTCTCCTCTTTGTTACGCGTGCTTATCGACGGTCTTCGGTGCCGTCTTGCTCAAATATTTTGATTTGTTTTCTTCATTAGAAAAACGCAACAGTTTGTAATCCTATCACGTTTCAGTATCCTAATCAGCTACTTATGAAAAATACTGTGGTTTTCTTTTTCTCATCCCATGTCTTTGTAGCTTTCAGCTTCTGCTATGAGACGTAAGCGCAGCTGATACCTTCCACCGAATGTTACTCAGCGTGTCTTGGTTCAAACCTTCTTAATACACTTCTCATCTATAAGCTGAGCTGGCTAAAAGGAATGCAATATGCAGTTTGCTGTTTCTCGCAGCGGTGACAGTCGGTGATAGCGTGTTCTTACATCATGGCTCACAATATTGCAGAAATACCCACAAGCCATGCCGCAGTAGTAATGACAAGAAAAATCCTGGTAAAGGACGAAAATTGTCTTTTACCAGGATTTTTTGAGAATAACGCGCGTGGCGCTGATTCTACAATCGCACTATTAGCGACGCAGACCCAGACGAGCGATGAGATCGCGGTAACGATCAACGTTATTTGCAGCCAAGTACTTCAACAGGCCACGACGACGACCAACCAGAAGCAGCAGGCCACGACGTGAGTGGTGATCATGCTTGTGGAACTTCAGGTGCTCGGTCAAGGTGTTGATACGAGAGGTCAGCAATGCAACCTGTGCTTCTGGTGATCCAGTGTCGGTCTCATGCAAACCGTACTCAGCCAAAATAGCTTTCTTCTGCTCAGCATTCAGAGCCATGGAATTCTCCTTGATATTTCAGTCCACATAAACAAATACCTCAAGTTCAAACTTGAGCGATTCTCAACTGCTGTGGACCGCAGTAAAAGAAACTTTCCAAACTATAGCACACCTTTTGTACACACGGCAGCACCATACATATAGCAACAAGCGTTCCCGGCGCGGCGCTTGCTCTTGGCAGCAACGCTTGACGACGCAGTCAAGCTTGCAGCGATACAAGCTACACCGGTGCAGTTTTAATGCTCAGGAGTGGTGTCAGCTTCCAAGCGCTGAAGAACTTCCTCGACATCTTGCTTAATAGTGGATACCAGTTCATCAATACTTGTAAACGTCACCATTTCGCGTATGAAGTCAACAAACTCCACCACAATAGAATGGCCATATAAGTCGGCATGTTTGCCAATTACATAACTTTCCACGCTGCGTCGTTTATCACCGAACGTGGGATTATCGCCAACCGAGATTGCTGCTGGATAGCGTGTTCCGCGTTGCATGTCTCCTTCAATTGGTGCTTGGGAGATAATCGTGAGCCATCCTGCATAGACACCATCTTTTGGTAGTGCCACGCTGTCTGGGAAATACAGGTTTGCTGTTGGGAAGCCGAGTTCTTTACCTCCTCGACCGGCGCCACGAATGACTTGCCCATCAATGCTAAATGTGCGCCCTAATGCCCAGTTGGCGTGGGCAACATTGCCAGCTGCGAGGCTTTGGCGAATCAGGGTGGAACAAATAATTTCACCGTCTTCGCTCAGTAATGGCTGTTTGATAACTTCAACACCATAGCGTTGTCCAAGTTCGTGCAAGGTGTCGACGTTGCCAGCGGCGTGTTTCCCAAAGGTGAAGTTCTCTCCTACCACTACAACTCGTGCATGCAGGACGTCTATCAAGATGGTTTTGAAAAACTCCTCCGGGCTTAACTGTGCCATATCGGCGTTAAAGCTCATTGGCCACATATAGTCAGCACCAAGTTCGTGGGCATGAGCTGCACGTTCTGCAACAGTTGCCAGCATTGGTGGCATCAAGTCTGGTCGTAGAATTGCAAGTGGGTGTGGATCAAATGTCAAGACAACCGTTGGGAGCATAAGTTTTTCACCCCAAGTTTTCGTCACATCTAATAAGCTGCGGTGACCTCGGTGCATACCGTCGAAGACACCGATAGTGACGACGGTTTGTCCGAGTGTTGTGGGAATGTCTTGAATGTTGCGCCAAATATTCACGGCTACCAGACTACGTTATTTTTTCTCAAACAGCATAGACTAAGCACTATGTCTTTTTCGCCTGTTGATTCTCTTGCTACTTCTGGCCTCGTGATCGTCGATAAACCCAGCGGCATGACCTCCCATGACGTCGTCGCAAAGCTGCGTCGGATTTTTGGTACTCGTAAAATTGGGCACGCCGGGACGTTGGATCCGATGGCTACCGGTGTGTTGATTTTAGGTATTGAGCGTGGCACCAAATTTATGGCCCATATGGTGCATGAAACCAAAGCCTATACCGCCACAATTTTGCTCGGCCAGGCTACGACCACCGATGATAAGGAAGGCGAAGTGCTTTGTACTGCAACGCCTGAGGAGCTCGCGGGTGTCACTGATGCGGCGATTGCACAAGCGGTAGCTGATTTAACTGGCGATATTTTGCAACGTCCTGCGTCGGTTTCGGCGATTAAGATCGATGGCAAGCGTGCGCATCAAAAAGTGCGCGACGGGGAAACTTTTGAAATTCCGCCTCGCCCGGTGCGTGTAATGCGTTTTGATGTGCTGGAGATGCGTCGGAATGCAGACAGCATTGAGCTTGATGTGGTTGTGGAGTGTTCTTCTGGCACCTATATTCGTGCGCTCGCGCGAGATCTTGGACAAGCGTTGCAGGTAGGTGGGCATTTAATTGCGTTACGACGCACTGAGGTCGGCCCGTTTTCATTAGCAGATGCCAAGACTTTAGAGCAGCTTGCTGAGCAGCCAAGTTTGTTAATGTCATTGGATCAAGCGTTGATTCGTACTCACCCGGTATTAGAGGTCACTGCTGAGGAAGCCTTTGCGCTTTCGCAGGGCAAGTGGTTAGCCCCGCGTAAGCTCAAAGGTGTCTATGCTGCAGTAGCACCGAATGGTCAGGCAGTAGCACTCGTGAAAGAACAGGGCAAGCGTTTAGCCACGGTCTTTGTTGCGCGTCCTTCAACTTTGTAATTGCTTGGTTTGAAAAAGTTTTCTAGGCGAACGTCTACAAGTCAAGCCACCTGCAGCGCATGGCAGGTGGCTTGATCTATATGGATTATAGAGGCGTGGATTATGCCTCAGGTTGATAGTTAGGATCGGCAAGCACGCTCGGTAGCTTCTTCGACCACTCTAAGGAATCGCGGATGCCATCTTCAATGCTTAAGGTTGTGTGCCATTGCAATAATTCACGCGATTTTTGGACATTCGCAAAGCCACCAACCACATCGCCTGGACGCGATGGTCCTTCACTGACCTGAATTGGGGTTGGTAGCACCTTATTCGCCAGCTCAACCATTTCGCGTACAGTGGTACCCTGCCCTGTACCGAGGTTAATCACTGCAAATTTTCCTTCTGCTGCAGCAATATCTGCTGCATGATGTAAGACCGCAACGTGCGCTGCGGCAAGATCCCACACATGGATATAGTCGCGGATACCTGAGCCATCACGAGTTGGCCAGTCGGTACCAGTGATCGTAAACGTACCACCTTGAGAATATGTTTCTAAGATCTTACCCAAGACGTGGCTTGGCTTTTCAATTTGCAAACCGGTGCGATAGTTCGGATCGGCACCAATTGGGTTGAAATAGCGAAGCGCTACGACTTGTAGGTCACTTGCAACAGAAACTGCCTTGAGCAAACGCTCAAAATCTGCCTTGGTTTGTGAATACGGGCTGTGTGGATCAGTCGCGGTGTGTTCATCAAATTCGTAGCCATCAGCTGCCGAATAGATTGAGCCAGAGGATGAGAATACAAAAGTCTTTACTCCGTGTGCCACGACTTCTTCAAGCAATACAATGCCTTGGGCAATATTATTTTCGTAATAGGCCAATGGCTGTTCGGTGGATTCTGGGACCACGATTTTGGCGGCACAGTGAATCACAGCGTCAATTGTGTGCTCGGAAAAAATCTTGCGGAGTAATTCCCTATCGCCGACTTGTCCTTGGTAAAAGGTACGACCGTGGGTGAACTGTACAACACCGGTAGAAAGATCATCGAGGATAATTGGCTCGAGACCTTCGTCTAAACACCGGCTGACAATTGTTGATCCAATAAAACCAGCACCACCAGTAATAAGTACAGCCATGAGTATCCTTTCTCGAACAACTTTTGATCTGACGTCGCTATTTTCCGAAATACTGCAACATGTGTGCAAGCGCTTGTCTTCGAAACATATTCTTGTACGTCTGTCGTTCACGGACGATGAGCATAGTCTCGAGATGTATACACGCAAACGGCAGGTATCAGATCCTTTGGTGTTTATGTTAGCCCACAATCAACATGTCACTGCGATAACATGCACCTTTATTATCTGAAAACTGCCCCCACTTGCACCACCTGTGGCAAAGAAGGATCGCATATCACAACGCACGACCATTTAGGTCACACTGGTCACAGCGATAATAAAACCATTGACAATCGCCCAGCGACCTTCAATGGCAGCAAGTGGTGTTGGGCGCGCTAAAAGATAGGACATAAACGTGCCATCACTGCGAAGATCAATTTCTGCTTGATCAAACCCCAACCAACGATGTGTCAGTGGAAACCACGCCTTATAGGTGGCTTCTTTGGCCGAAAACAACAGTCGATCCGCACACTCGAGTCCTTCAGCTTGCAATCGCTGAATTTGACTGCGCTCATTTTCTCGTGAAATCGATTCTAAGACCCCAGGTGGTAGCGGTAATGCCTGTTCAGCATCTAGCCCCATTGAGCGCACAATTAATCGAGGTGCCACGACAGCAGCGCGAAGACCTTTAGTATGTGTCAGAGATCCAGACACGGATGCCGGCCATAAAGGAACCCCACGTTCTCCTCGTAAAATTGGTTGCGAGGAATTGCGTCGTAAAGCTTGCAATGCTTGGTGAGCACACCAGCGAGCGTCGCCAAACTCTGCTTTCCGCAGATCTACGGCATGTGCCACCAGCGCACGCTCAAGCGGATGCAGCTGCTCGTATCGCCGTAAATCGACGCTATCGGGTTCGACTTGCAACGAAACACATTTCGCTGACGGTGGGAAGAGTTCGGCAGGTATCATACCACGCGCTCCGCCATAACAGGATACGGCCACTGCCCGAGATGGCCTTGCCGATTCCACTCGCGCGGATACCCTAAGGACACTTCGATATGGTCAATGCCATCGACGTTCGTAATCCCAGGAGTATGCAAATGCCCATACACAACCGCTTGCGCAGAATAGCGCTTCGCCCATTCCCTGGTATGCCGAGTGCCACACCACAATCCGATTTCGCTATAGCGCAGCTTAGTTACCGGCTCAATGACCAGCGGCCAGTGATTGACCAAGATTGTCGGGCCTTGAATACGACTGAGCCGCTTAATGGAATACGCAAGTCGGTCCCAACACCAGGCACGAACATCGACAAACGGCGCTATGGCAAATTCGTCGGTGAGCATAATGCCTTTATCACGTGCAGCCTGAATCGATTGTTCTACGCTGCTGTGTTGGCGAAACGAATAATCATACAGCGTAAACAAGGGCACGATTGTGACCCCATGAAAGATCGGATAGGGATCTTCCGGTGTCAGCACGCCAATGCGACGGCAACCACGAACGAGTTGCTCATATTTTTCTCTACCTTGGTAGCGATCTGTTGATCGCGAAAACAACTCATGATTGCCAGGTACCCAAATGACCTTGGCGAAACGCTTGCGCAAACTATTAAGAATCGACAATACGACTTCGGTTCGTTCCGCAACATCACCAGCAACAATCAGCCAATCAAAAGGGTCGCGTGGTTGAATGAGATCAATCATCCGCGCATTCTGTTTCACTGCGCCATGAAGGTCAGCCACTGCCCACAATGTTTGTGCCATTGTGCCTCCTTCCAGGTCCTGCTAGACCCTGCTAGTCGCGTGAACAAATATGCGTACGTTTTATCCTAGCTCACAGTTGCATGTGACGACGCTATCAGGTTGTCGCACATGCCAAATATTTAATATTTCAATCGAGTGTTGCCCATTTCATGGACTGAAAACGGTAGACCACAGCAACCAGGCGAATAGCCATAAATGCTAATAATCCCCACCATAATCCGACTAAACCAGTCTGCAAGAAATACGCCAACCACACACCAGGGATAAAGCCACCAAAGACGGCAAGTAAGGTAATCGAGCGCAAAAATTTACTATCAGATGCTCCCAACAACACCCCGTCGAAAGCAAACACGACTCCCCCTAGCACAACCAACGCCACCAGTTGCCACCATGGTCGAGCAAGTTCTGCAAGTAGAACCGGATCCGTACTAAACAGTGCAGGAATGTGAGAAGCGCCAATGCTTAATCCTGCGGCAAGGATGAGCGCAAAGACGGATGAATACAGCACAATTCGGTGGCCAATCATCCGAGCAGCTGTCACGCTATTGGCCCCAAGTGCCGCACCAACGAGTGTTTGAGCAGCGATTGCCAAAGAATCTAAAATCAGCGACATAAAATTTTGCAGTTGCATAAGCACTTGGTGTGCACCGAGCGCAGCTGGGCTGATTCTACCTGCAACAACGGCTGCAGAAATCATAGCAATTTGGAACGACAATGACCGCAAGATTAAATCTTTGCCCATACTCAGTTGGCTACGAATGATTGCTGTATCAAGCGCCCAACTTCCCTGATGCGCGCGAATAAGCGCAATAAGAAAACAAAGTGCGGTAATAGCTGTCCCGATCAGCGTGGCCCAAGCAGAGCCTAAAATACCAAACCGATTGACCAAAAGGACCACTAATATCGCGCCGGGAATCACTCCTGCCACCGTAAAATACAGTGGCAATTTGGTATTTTGAATCCCGCGCAGCCAACCGTTGCCAGCCATGTCCAGCAGTACCAGCGGAATCCCGAAACTCGTGATTCGAAGCCAAGCGGTGGCAAGTGTTGCAACTTGTGGATCATCTGCAATTAACAGCGTAAAGCTTGGCGCACCTAGCCACATTATCAGCGCTAATACACTACCAACGCACAGAGCGATCCAGGTAGCTTGCACTCCTTCGGCAATTGCGGCGGCACGTTGCCCCGCACCAAATAACCGTGCAGCGCGGGCAGTCGTGCCATAGGATAAAAACGTCAACTGCGTGGTGACAATCGAATACAACGTCGTACCAGTTGCAAGAGCGGCCAGTAAAACTGCACCACCATATTGGCCGACAGCTGCGGTATCAAGTAATAAAAAAATTGGGGTTGCTGCCAGCACCCCTAATGCAGGAAGTGCGAGAGCAAGAATGCCAGCCATGGTAGGTTGCGATGGTACCGCTGGCATTGAGGTTTCAGCTGAAGGATTCACAAGATTCTTTTCACATATATGGAGCTTAACTAGATCTGTACGCCACAAGCGCTTGGTTTTCTCACCTATGGCGGAAAATATCCAAGCGCTTGTCACTGTGCGAATTCGTGTGAGTCGATATCACTCATCATCAGTCTTATACGGATTTGCATCACCTGCAGGCACCGCATTCTTCCGCAATTCTTGCAGTTCCAGATCACGTTGGCGGGCGCGCGCAAGCAGATCTTCCATGCGTGCAGACGTCTCAGGAACCGTATCAAGTTCAAACTTTAACGTTGGAGTAAAGCGTACGGATAGTTGCTCACCGACGATACGCCGAAGTGAACCGCGTGCTTTTTCTAATCCGGCAGCTGCTTGTGCAGTATCGGCAGGCTGATCGATGCTTGTGCCTCGAACCGTGTAGAACACAGTTGCATCGTGTAGATCACCTGTGACGCGGCAATCAGTAATGGTGACAAATGCTAAACGCGGATCTTTGATTTCACGCTCGATCGCAAATGCGACGATTTGTAAAATACGCTTTGCCAAACGTTGAGCACGAGCATTATCGGCCATGAAACAATGACTCCTTCGTAGGATGATAGAGAATGTGATTTCTATCGTAGTCGGCTGTCTGGGAAAAACCCATTGGAGATGAACAAGACCCCAACATATGAGTCTGTTGATTCCTGATATGTTGGGGTCTTGGTTTGAATCAGCTTCAGATACGTAGGAATGGAATACTCCTACTCACCTTGGCTTATTTATTTCGAGGTACCTCGATTTGTTCGAAGGCTTCGATGATATCGCCGACCTGGATGTCAGGATACGACAAGACCATACCGCATTCGTAACCAGCTGAGACCTCGGTTGCATCGTCTTTTTCACGACGCAGCGAGACAATGGTGGCATCGGAGGTGATAACGTTGCCATCGCGTACCAAACGGATCGCAGCGCCACGCCGCATCTTGCCTTCTTCAACCTTACAACCAGCAATCAAGCCGATTGCAGACGCCTTGAAGAGGGCTCGAATTTCTGCCTTACCAACTTCGCGCTCCTCGAATACTGGTTTGAGCATACCGCGCAGGGCAGCCTCAACATCTTCAATGGCACGGTAGATGACGGTGTAGTAACGAACGTCGACACCCTCAGAATTGGCTTCTTCGGTAGCTTTACCTTCAGCGCGAACGTTAAAGGCAATGATGACAGCATCCGAAGCAGCAGCCAAGGAGACGTTGGTCTGCGTCACAGCACCAACACCACGATCGATGATGTTCAGTTGTACTTCATCGTCGATCTCGATCTTGAGCAATGCTTCTTCCAGAGCTTCCACAGAACCTGCATTATCACCCTTGAGGATGAGGTTGAGGGTGGAATGTTCCTTCAAAACTGCGTCCAGATCTTCCAGGGATACGCGCTTACGGCTACGTGCTGCTAATGCGTTACGTTTACGTGCATTGCGCTGGTTTGCAATCTGACGCGCCACACGGTCGTCTTCGACCACCATGAGATTATCGCCTGCACCTGGCACACCATTGAGGCCTTGCACCTGAACTGGACGTGATGGGCCAGCTTCTTCCACATCATGACCATGCTCATCAACCATGCGACGAACACGACCATAAGCGTCACCTGCAACAATGGAATCACCAACGCGCAAGGTACCGCGCTGCACAATAACGGTAGCCACTGGGCCACGACCACGGTCAAGATGGGCTTCAATTGCCACACCTTGAGCATCCATGTTTGGATTTGCACGCAAATCCAAGGATGCATCAGCAGTCAGCAGTACCGACTCTAACAGTCCATCGATATTGATATTTTCCTTTGCGGAAATATCAACGAACATGGTATCGCCGCCGTATTCTTCTGGCACCAAACCGTATTCAGTCAGCTGGCCGCGAATCTTATCCGGAGACGCACCTGGCTTATCGATCTTGTTTACAGCAACCACGATTGGCACATCTGCAGCCTTCGCGTGGTTAATTGCTTCCACGGTCTGTGGCATTACACCATCATCGGCTGCGACAACCAGCACTGCAATATCGGTAGATTTTGCACCACGAGCACGCATAGCAGTGAATGCCTCGTGACCTGGGGTATCCAAGAACGTAATCTTGCGGCTGGAGTCATCAACGGTGACCTTCACCTGGTATGCACCAATGCCCTGGGTAATACCGCCTGCTTCGCCGGAACCAACATTCGCAGAACGAATGGTATCCAGCAAACGGGTCTTACCGTGATCGACGTGGCCCATAACGGTAACAACTGGTGGACGGGAAGCCAAAGCTTCTTCGCCGCCTTCGTTTTCACCGAATTGCAAGTCGAAGGATTCCAACAGCTCGCGGTCTTCGTCTTCTGGGGAAACGACTTCCACAACATAGTTCATTTCATCGCCAAGCAGCATTAAGGTTTCTTCGCTGACCGATGCGGTCGCAGTTACCATTTCGCCTAAGTTGAACAATGCTTGTACTAATGCTGATGCTTCAGTATTGATTTTCTCGGCAAAGTCCGACAAAGATGCACCACGAGCGAGACGAACAGTTGCACCACCACCATCTGGCAAACGAATGCCACCAATGACGTTTGGCGCCTGCATTGCCTCATACTCATTACGCTTTTGACGCTTTGACTTACGGCCCTTACGTGGAGCACCACCTGGACGACCAAATGCGCCAGCAGTGCCACCGCGACGTCCACCGCGACCACCTGGGCCGCCACCTGGACGGTTGAATCCACCCTGGTTGTTATCACCAGATTGTCCACCGCGACCACCGCGACCACCATTACCACTTGCACGGGTTGGCATTGCACCTGGTGATGGACGCTCAGGCATCATTGCTGGTGATGGACGACGTCCTCCACCTTGACGCTCTGGAGCGCTCGTGCGCTCTTGATTACCGTGTGAACGTGGTGAACGCTCTGGGCGATTCGCGCCTTGACCGCCTCGTGCTGGACGTGCTGGACGCTCTCCATTATTGCTACCTTGACCTGGTCGTCCACCAGCGCGTCCACCTGGACGTGGTGCTGGGCGTTCCGAAGATCCGGTTGAGAATGGGTTATTTGCCACACGTGGTGCTCGACCACCTGGTTTTGGACCTGGCTTTGCCTGTGGACGTGGCATTGCACCAGGATTTGGCGCACTGCTCTTTGCCTTCTCAGGTGCCTGGAACGCAGGCTCTGCTGGCTTTGCTGCAGTGGTTTTCGCAGCTGGCTGAGTTGCCGCAGGCTTCGGTGCCGCTGGCTTTGGTGCAGCTGGCTTCGCAGCAGCTGCTGGCTTTGCGGCTACAGGCTTGGTTGCTGCAGGTTTCGCCGCAGCTGACTTCGCCGCAACAGGCTTTGCTGCAGCAGGCTTTGCTTCAGTAGTCTTTGCTGCTGGTTTTGCCGCAGCTGACTTCGCCGCAACAGGCTTTGCTGCAGCAGGCTTTGCTTCAGTAGTCTTTGCTGCTGGTTTTGCCGCAGCTGGTTGTGGTGCTTCATCGCTTGCTGGAATTCCGAGCGAAGCGTAGTGCTCCTTCATCTTCTTAATCACTGGTGGTTCAATGGTTGAAGATGCTGTTTTCACGAACTCGCCTTTGTCTTTCAAAGTTGCGAGTAGTTCTTTGCTGGTTACACCAAGCTGTTTTGCCAACTCGTGTACACGTAGCTTTCCGGGCACTTTTCTCCTTGTGTTGCGGTAGAAAAGTCATACGAGTTTTGCCCAATCAGCTTCCATGTTTCACAAGTTGTGAAAGGTGTTCTGCAGTGATTGAGAAAAATCAGGTATTCATTTCTACCTTGATTGCCATGACGTTCATCGCTGATGCTTCATCGTGTGCTCATCAGTGTTCGGTCTCTTTCTTATTCTCGTTCAGTGCTGTTCGTCAGTGTTGCAAGATACTTCCGCACAGCACCAGTATCAACGGGTGTTGATACCCTCAACGCACGCTCGAAAGCGAAACGTTGTTGTGCTATTTCCAATGCGCTCATGCTTGGAGTGATCCAACAACCCCTTCCGGGTAAACGCCGCTTGGGGTCGGGAATCAACTGCGTTGGAATTCCGGGAGCTGCAACTACTCGAAGGAGTTGAGCATCCGGGTACTGGGTACGAGTAGCAATACATGTTCGCATTCGAATATTCGAAGCTTTGCCCTTTGCATGAGGTGCAAATTTCGGAACTGGTACTACCAACGTACTCCCTTATAAGCGCAGTGATTCCTAGCTAACTTGAAAGATCGTGTATGTATACCTTCAGTTTCCAAGGCATGCGTGACACACAATACTACCCAAGTCCGTTACTCATCCTAGCCGATGAATGTTCAAAAGTTAAGTTTGACAAGCGTCAGGGGCAGAATCTCAACAAAACCAAACATCGACATTACAACTCATATTTCTCTAGAACCACAACAACCACATACTCCCCAACAGATGCTGGTTGGTACGTGGTTGTAAGGGTTCTTCTGAAGGACGTGCTTGTTAACTTTTAAGAGGCATCCGATCGAATATCGATCTTCCAACCGGTCAGACGTGCAGCCAATCGGGCATTTTGTCCTTCTTTACCAATTGCCAACGACAACTGGTAATCAGGAACGGTCACTCGCGCAGTTTGTTGTTCAAGATCTAGGATCTCCACAGCAACCACCTTAGAAGGTGCAAGCGCATTGCCAACATAGGTAGCTGGGTCATCGGAGAAATCAATAATATCGATCTTCTCGCCATTGAGTTCGCGCATCACGTTATTCACGCGCTGCCCGCGAGGACCAATGCAAGCACCTTTGGCATTTAAGCCTTTGACTGTGGCACGAACAGCAATTTTCGAACGATGACCTGCTTCACGCGCAATTGACAAGATTTCCACGCTGCCATCAGCAACTTCTGGAACTTCCAATTCAAATAAGCGGCGGACCAGTTCTGGGTGCGTACGCGAGAGATTAATATTCAGTGACCGTGGCGTGTGAGACACACCAACGACATAACTTTTCACCCGGTCACCATGCTTGAGGTTTTCGCCCGGAATCTGCTCAGCTGGTAATAAAATACCGTCTTGACCATCGATTTCGGTACCAAGCTGCACAACTACAATGCCACGTTCTTTGGCAATTGCATCTGCTTGCACGATACCAGAAACAACCGTACCTTCATGCTCAGCATAAGCAGTATATGCTTGGCGAGTTTCTGCTTCACGCAGGCGACGCACAATAGCATCGCGCACAGCTTGCGCACCCATACGGTCGAAATTACGCGGAGTGTCATCATACTCAGATTCAAGATTGCCATCTTCATCGAATTCCGAGATAATCACCGCAACAGAACCAGATGCAATATCAATGTCCACACGTGCTCGCGTATTTGGTGCTGCTGGTGCATCTTTAAATTCGCGGTAGGCATGCATCAAAGCATTCGCAATGGTCTCTACGAGGTCCCTTACCGCAATGCCTTTTTCAGATTCAATTGCCCGCAAAGCTTGTACATCGATATTCACTTGTAGAATATTCCTTTCTGGTTCTTCTTCATTGTTTTTCTTCGAGTCGGGAGTGAAGAAAAGACCACCCAACTCTATTTAATTATTGATAGCTTCGTCAAAACTGAGCTGTGAAATGGCGAATTCTTGCTCTGGTGGCGCGTTAAATTCGATCTCAACAACCGCTTGTGGATACTCTTGCCACGCGATTGGGACAACCGAAAGCTCTTTGCCTTGACGACGAATAGCGACAACTTGAGTCTCAGTTCCATCAACGGCACCAATTCGCACAACATCTTTTTTATTATCAGGCGAAAGGATGACCAACCGCCCCTGATTGCGCTTCCAGTGGCGCAGCAATGTCAGCGGCGAGCCAATTCCTGGCGTTCCAACTTCTAAGGTATACCCTGCCCCGAAATTTAATCGACCGGCTTCCTCTTCTGCGTCGAAAAGCTTGGAGATTTCTACGCTTAATACTTCCAAGACATCAGAATTTGGGCGAGTATCTGCATCGACGGCAATAATGACGGCAGATTTTTTGCCTGCGCGCGTAATGGTAATGCGTTCGAGATCCATGCCATAAGACTCGGCCAAAGGTGCGACGAAAGTGGTTAATTGTTCTACTGTGGGGAAAGCCATGCCTATATGCTAGTACACTTAACGACTATGAACCGCTTTTATTCGATGAGCATCCTTGTGTCGCTGTGCTGGTGTTTGGGTGCGTGCAGTGCGTCGCCAACACCAGAACCGAGTTTGTGGGGGCTGTATAACGTCTCTGAAGGTGAAGCAAAAACACAGCTTGCAGCGGAAATTTATCGACTCTGCGGTCATGATGAACACAATGCGGTTGCACCATCGTGTCAACTTGAACAAGCAGCGCAACGTGATGAAGATGCACCTGCACCGATTGCGTTTGCGAATGCTTCTGCTGCGGAAATTTTGGCGCATCTGGCAGAGTTTCCGCAAGCATCGATGCCAGTTATCATGCCGATTGTGCAACAAACTGCGCAGGCAACTCAGTTTCAGCCGGATTTGCAGGCCTACGAATTACAATTCTCAGAGGATGAGCGCTTAGCAGCGGCAGCCACAAGTGTGCAGGCCGCGGATGAAGAAACTGTACCATCGACAGCTCCTGCCCTGCCCGAATCAGATCTGCAATGGTATCGCACTGGTTTAAGTTATGAGTACGGAGTGCTCTATGGATTACAGGTCAGTCGCGCATACACCAATCCAGCACAAGATGCCCAAATTGATGCACTGATCAAGGTCCATGAGACGATCATTGATGCGCTCGAAACGCACGTAGCAACTACCGGTGCCACACCGATACCAGAGCCAGGTTATACATTTACCACTGCCGCACAGCCCACCGATGCACAGCAAGCAGAGGCATTTGTGCGCGAACTGCACACGACTATGGTCAATTGGTGGCTCAGTGTTCCAGCACATGTCACAGATCCACAGCATCGCGTGGTGGCTGCCGCAATCGCATTGCTGCTTGATGCTCATACCCCATAGCGCTTCACCTTTTTGACAGCTAGTAAACAAATTTTCGCATCACAGTGCTTGACGACGCTGCTTGGGACACAGCGTGTCATAATAGGCGCAACGCTGGCGCATCGAGTGTTTGATAGCACAAACGTGCTGGCCATCGTTATTCGTCGATGTCCAGCACGTTTGTTGTTATTGTTTTCGAATTCTCAGTGGGATGATCTTAGCTGCGAACCTTTTCAATGACAGTTGCAACGATCTGATCAGCAGGAACTTCAAGTGTTTCGCCATTGCGAATACGCAGCTCCACAATGCCATCTTGGAATGCGCGGCCAACGACAACCACAAATGGCATGCCCAGCAGCTCTGCATCTTTGAATTTCACACCTGGGCCAACTTTTGGACGATCATCGAAGAGCACTTCAATGCCCTTAGCATCAAGTGCTGCCACAATATCATCACCGGCTGCCAACGCAGCTGCATCTTTATTTGCCACAACTACATGTACATCGAATGGTGCAACTTCACGTGGCCAGTTCAATCCGTATTCATCATGACGCTGTTCTGCAAGCACTGCCATCAAACGCGACACACCAATACCGTATGAACCCATCGTTGGGATCGCACGCTTGCCATTTTCGTCCAGAATCTGAACGTCAAAAGCTTCCGTGTACTTGCGTCCAAGCTGGAAAATATGACCAATTTCGATGCCACGCTCAAGGGTCAAAACGCCTTCACCATCTGGTGCTGGATCGCCTTCACGAACTTCTGCAGCCTCAATGGTTGCGTCAATGGTGAAATCGCGGCCCGCAACCATGCCAACAGCATGCTTTTCAAACTCATCAGCACCTGTAATCCAAGCAGTACCTTCAGCAACGCGTGGATCAGCATACACTGGCACACCATTGGCCAGCAGTGCCTTTGGACCAACATAGCCTTTTACCAAGAAAGGATTGGCTGCAAAATCAGCCTCAGTTGCCAATTCCACTTCTTTTGGCTCAAACGATGCTTCCAGACGCTTATCATCAACTTCGCGATCGCCAGGTAATAAAATACCTGCCAATTCCCATTCTTCGGCACCAGGAGCACGGGTCTTGACAATTAAGCATTTCAGGGTGTCTTCTGCCGTAATGGCATGACCATCTAGTTCGATGCCTGCTGCATTCGCCCAGGCCACCAGATTGTCAATGCTTTCAGCTGCTGGAGTGTCATATACAGCTGCTTCTGGCTGACCTGCAATCTCACGTGGAGTGCCAGCTGGGGTGATCACAGCTTCGACGTTTGCGGCATAGTCACTTGCTGTGGAACGTACGAAAGTATCTTCGCCATTTGGTGAAACCGCCAAGAATTCTTCTGAAGCAGAGCCACCCATTGCACCTGAGGTTGCCTTACAAATGGCGTATTCCACACCGAGGCGATCGAAAATAGCTTGGTAAGCACGACGGTGTGCTTGGTAAGACTGCTCAAGACCTTCGTCGGTCATGTCGAAGGAGTAGGAATCCTTCATCACGAACTCTCGGCCACGCAGAATACCTGCGCGTGGACGTTCTTCGTCACGGTATTTGGTTTGAACTTGGTACAAGGTTACTGGGAAATCTTTGTACGAGGAGTACAAATCTTTGACCTGGGCAGTAAACATTTCCTCATGCGTTGGGCCAAGCAACATATCTTGGCCTTTGCGATCTTTCAAGCGGAACAGCGAGGCGCCATATTCGGTCCAGCGATCAGTTTGTTCATAAGGCTCGCGTGGCAATAGTGCAGGAAATAACAATTCTTGTGCGCCGATCGCGTCCATTTCTTCGCGTACGACTGCTTCGATCTTCCGCAAGGTGCGAAGACCCAATGGCAACCAGGTGTACACGCCTGGTGCAGTGCGGCGAATATATCCGGCACGAACGAGTAATTTGTGGCTTGGAACTTCAGCATCTGCTGGATCCTCACGCAAGGTGCGCAGGAACATGGTTGAAAGGCGTGTAATCATGGTTGGTTATTCTAGCAGCAACGGCACCGAAATTTCTGCTTGCCATTGCCACAGAACAATTCCGGGCTTACCAACGTGCAATATTTGCCACGAGTGAACGCACTGCTTCAGCATCAGTAACTTGGACTGGATCAGCCGCGCCACCGCCTGGGCCAGTCGGGCCACAATCTATGAATTTCGAGCATGATCCATGTACTGCATGCACACCTGTAGTCTTCAGAGCGTCAACGGTTTCTGGGCTAATACCACCACCTGCCATAATCTGCACTCCGTTACTTGCGGCAACCAATGCGGCCAATTCTGCGGCACCTTCAGGTGCTTTCGGAAATCCACCTGAAGTCAAGATTCTGGTAATACCCAAATCTCGGGCTACACGCAGTGCATGCTGCCGATCAGGAACCACATCAAACACGCGATGAAGGGTAACCTGTGCATCCCCTGCGGCTGCAATCAAGCGTCGCAAAGCAACGGTATCAAGGCTGTTATCCGCTAAGGCTGCGCCAATCACGACACCATGTGCGCCTAGTGCAACAGCGCGAGCGATATCATCAGCCATGATCGAAATTTCTTCATCTGAATAACAGAATCCGCCAGGACGAGTACGAATGAGCACATGCGTTTCGAGAATCTGTGCACATTGAGCGAGAGTTGCTGCTGATGGGGTCAAGCCACCTGTCGCACTTAACCCTGCACACAATTCAATTCGAGTTGCCCCAGCATCACGGGCAATCCGTGCACCTGCGGGATCTTGCACAGCAATTTCAACTGCTACGGCAGTCATGGATTCATCTCCTTTTCCAACAATGAATCGACATGCAGCTGCGTGAGCATCGAATCTCACACGCATCTTGCGCAACACTTAGCCATAGTACTTGGCACCAAGCTTGACGACGCTTACCGGTAGCTGGAATTGTGCTGGACAAATAAGCGAGCTTCACGCAATGTGATGCTTTGCGATGCTCTCGCGATACTGACTTAAGGTATCAGTTTTAAGCCTAATCTAGAAATGATGCTGTGCGAGACGACACTACAAAAATATGTCACGCGGCAGTTGTATCGATTGCGAGATGCTGGCACCACATACAACTGCCACCTTGGTAGACATCAGGCTCTCTACCAAGGTGGCAATCAAAATAATGGTGATAAACGTTGGTTAGTTACAAGAATCCGACTCAATGCGACGATGGTTTGCCCACTGCTGCAACGCATTTTCGATGGTATTAGTATAACGGATGACACCTTTATCATTTGGGTGAATACCGTCTGAATATAAAATGCTTGCATCACTTTGTGCTTGGCTACACCAGTCAGCCATATACACATTGGAATACTTTTGTAGAACTCCACGAATCGTGTCATGCGATTGTGAAATCCAACTGCGATCGCCATATGGCATCACGACAATTACCACACGCTGCTGGCCAATAGTCTGCATCATCTGATCAAATACATCTGGATCAAACCTAGCATTGGTACCAAACCCTAACACCACAAAAGGATCCAGAGCGCCTGCGTTATGCAGCTGCGTTACAAGATCAGGCGCAACGAGCAGAGTACGGGAAACTGCAGCATCAACATAGATGCCTGGGAAGCGCTGATCGAGTTCAGGCTTTGCGCCCAGCATCACTGAATCACCGAGTGCGGTAATTCGATCACCCGTTGGAAGCAATTGCGGACCTGGAATTGGTGTAGCCACATCAGCTAATTCAGCCACTGGCACGGCACTAATTTCTGGAATCTCAGCTTCTGATTGCGTTGCAATCTTTGTTAATCGTTCTTCCAAAGCAGTCGTTGTTGGAGCGCGGAAAATCGCAACGCCGCTCAACGCTGCTGCTACCACCACGCTGATGACAAGGAGAATTTTACGCATCACAAACTTCTTCGGCCATAATACGGAATAACCACGACGCCGGATTGGTGTTTCAATCCAAATAAAACTCATATGGGATAACGGCAGGCTGACGAGAAATGCTGCTGCTCCAACCAGCACTGGCGCATACCCATAGCTATACTCAAAGTTCAGTTGCTTCAGGAAAATCACAACTGGCCAGTGCCATAGGTAGAGCGAAAATGAACGCTCCCCTAACCAGCGAAGTACTTTCAGGCGCAAGAGCACATGAACGAAACCTGTTTCGCTGACCAACGCGGCAATTACAATGGCAGTCAAAAACGAGGCAATAAAGAGTCCACCTCGATAAGTAAATGCTGAAGTATCAGGCATCACCATGATCATAAACATCAGCAAACCAAGGCTAAGCACGCTGAGATAATTCAGTGTTGTACGCCAAGGGTGAAGTTTGTCTTTTGGCCAGGATTCAGCGGCCTGATCTGGAGAATTACTTGTCAGCAAAGCTGCTAAAGCCACGCCGATCAGCAACCCGAAGGAGTGCGTATCTGTACCGTAATACACGCGAGTCGGATCTTGTTGTGGATCAAAGGTATACAGCATCAACCCAAAGGACAAGACTGCCAACAAGGATGCCCAAACCACAATGCTTCGATTCGACTTTTTGCTCATACGCGCTAATACGATAAAAAGCAGTGGCCAAACTACATAAAACTGTTCTTCAACAGCCAAAGACCAGTAGTGGGCAAATAATTGCACGCCGGATTCAGCAAAATAGCTCTGACTGCTTGCAATTTGTGTCCAGTTATTCGCAAAAAACCAAGTGGATAGGAACTGTTGACCGAGTTGAACTGAATAGTCACCTGGGAGGAATCCTGCCACGATCGTACATATGACTAATACGGTAATTGCTGCTGGTAAGATACGCCTGACACGACGAATCCAGAATTGACGAAGCCGGATCTTTCCTTCCAAAGCACGTTCTCGGATAAGCAATGAGGTAATCAAAAAACCCGAGAGAACGAAGAAAATATCAACGCCTAGGAATCCACCTGGCACGCTTGTGCCAAAAAAGTGATAGAGCATCACCACAAGTACAGCAAACCCACGCAGCCCATCTAAGCCCGATACGCGAGCAACTCGAACCTGTTTCTCAGCAACCGTCACAGTCGAATTGGTCTGTTGTTTTTCGACAGCTAAACAACAAGGTCTTGTCATCGTAAGGGAAACCTCACCCAAATTTGTTGCTGAGTCCACACAATCAACGCTCTCCCATCGGACAAAAATCTGTTCTTATAATCTTGTAACACAAGATCGTGACACATTTGACGGCTGTGTATCATCGCAGCTACAAACATGAGTTTTCGCTCATCTCTGTATCGCGATTTCAATGTAGACTCAGCTCGTACTTTGCCATCCCGTGCAACCGTTTACATTGTCACACGCTTCGTGTCTGACAACATCTCACCGATCCTACAAGAGGATACCAGATGGGCTTGTTGAAACTCGACATGCATGCAAACTTTACAAGATTTTTTCAAAACTCAGAAAAACACAGCTTATTCTCCCCCACAAGTGGCGCATGTCTGTGAAAAACAGGTAGGTTTAGCACCATGTTAATCATTCTTCCTCCGTCTGAAACCAAAGCCCACGGTGGTCACGGTACGCCCTTAGATTTTTCGACGTTAGCGTTTCCTGAACTATCGCCCATCCGCGAGGATATTGCCGCCGATCTAGCGGCGTTAGATGAAGATGAAGCACTGATTGTACTGAAAATATCTGAAAAGCTTCGTCGCGAAGCAGCTTCGAATCGAATGGTGTTGCACTCCCCTACAATGCCTGCAATTGAGCGCTTCACGGGCGTATTGTACGACGCTTTGGATGCCTCTAGTCTTGACACTGCGGCGCGCAGTCGACTCGTAATTGGCGACGCATTCTTCGGACTTGTCATGGCAGAAGATTGCATTCCACATTATCGTCTTTCTGGCAGTACGAAATTGCCTCGACGAACTTCACGCGAACCTGCTCCAACGATGAAACGACGCTGGGGCACTGCAATTTATGATGTATTACACACCTATGAAGGGTTAATTGTGGATCTGCGTTCTGGCACATACCAGCAACTTGGTAAAGCGCCACAAGCCTTCACGGTGCGCGTAGAATCCATTCAGCCTGATGGTTCACGGAAGGTGATCAATCACTTCAATAAGCACTATAAAGGCGTGTTGGCACGTGTACTGGCGCAGGCTGAGAAACCGGCGCAAAATCAGGACGATATAATACAGATCGCCGCCGATGCAGGCTTAATCTTGGAAACAACAGGTAGCCAAGAACTTATTCTGGTGATTCCTAAACCATAAAGTATTGGAACATTTCATTATGATGCTTCAGCACAGCTATGCCGCTGCCATTCCTACTGCTGCAGTTGCATGGCAAGCCGATCAGTTTCCTGATCTCACTCAGGTGTTTTTCAATGATTCTTTAGCCACGCAGCTGGCAATCACTAACAAAGATATCGAGACATTACTCCAACAGCCTGGGTTCGCATTAGGCTATGCCGGTGATCAATTTGGCAACTATGTCCCACAGCTTGGAGACGGTCGAGCGATACTCTTAGGTGAATGCCAAACATCGAATGGGCTTATTGATTTGCACGCCAAAGGTTCTGGCCGTACGCCGTTTTCACGCGGCGGTGATGGAAAAGCACCAGCTCAAGCAATGCTGAAAGAGGTGCTCTATTCCGAGGCGCTGTTTCATCTACATGTGCCAACCACCAGAGTGTTGGCGATGTATCACACCGGTGAAACGATTCTGCGACAGCATCCTGAACCGGGAGCCTTGGTTGTTCGTACTGCTGCAAGCCATATTCGAGTCGGGACGTTCCAATACGTCAGCGCTCAAGGTGAGCAGCAGTTACAAGCACTGGCGGAATATGTTCGTAATCGGCATTTCCCAGATGCTGCTACCTATGCTGATATGTTTATCGAAATTGTTCAGCGCCAAGCATCGTTAGTTGCCAAATGGATGCGATTGGGATTCGTTCACGGCGTGCTGAATTCAGATAATACGCTTGTCTCTGGTGAGTCGATTGATTATGGTCCATGTGCGTTTACCGATTGGTATGATCCACACGCAGTATTTAGTTCAATTGATTACATTGGCCGTTATGCATTTGGCCGACAACCAGAAATGGTGGGCTGGAATCTTGCGCGTCTCGCACAAACCTTGATTCCACTTTGCGGGTCGGCCTGGGTGCAAGAAGCAATTCATCTTTTTGCAGCTGCCTATCGTGACGCTTTTACACAAGAGTTTGCCACAGCTCTTGGAATCACACATGTCGATCAAGGCATTCAAGCCGAGTTAATTGCCGATTGTCTTGCACTACTCACGCTCACACACGGCGATAGTGTGCAATCATTACGTGCCTTAAGCGAACAAAACTACGAGTATTTCCCATCTCAATGGCAGCCGTGGTTACAACGTTGGCGCTTCGTTTCACCTGATTTTGCGTTAATGTGCCGTATTAATCCAGTCTATATTCCACGCAATCATATCGTTTCCCAAGCCATGCATGATGCAACAGTGTGGGAAGACTTACTGACAGTCGTGCAAAACCCGTATACACGTAAAACTGGCAAGCGCTGGGAAAAATTTGAGCAACCCACTCCTGCTGAATTTGGTCCTTATACAACGGTATGCGGCACCTAGGAACGTTCATGTGGTAAGTAATGACTTTTTCCAACGGTAACATGAAAGCTTCGCCAACGCTTCTCATTCATATCGATGGCCTATTCATTTTTGCGTAGCAAAAACGGCCAATCTCACACCATCAAGCGTATGAGATTGGCCATTTTGCGCCTGAATCTTCTGCAGCTTAGTCTTCAAGCCGCAATGTTGTTTGGGTGTATTCCCACATCTTTTTAAACAACGCTTCGTCAGTAGAAAGTTTCACACCATACGAAGGCATCATTTCCTTAATCATTGGTGCCCATTTCACCATATATTCACCGAAACAGCGTTCTAGGACTTCCACCATTGCAGCTGGTGCAATAGACGCACCAGGGGAAGCACCAAGCAAGCCTGCTAGTGAACCATCAAAATGGTTGACCAACGTTGTACCGAATTCCAAACTTGCAAAGCGCGGACCAACTATTGGCTTAATCACCTGTACGCGCTGGCCGGCTGTGACTAACTCCCAATCCTCATCTTTGGCAGTTGGCATATACTCACGCAGCGATGCCATCTTTGCTTTTTGATCCTTCAAAAGCTCAGTAATCAGATACTTGGTCAGTCCCATTTCTTGCAAACCAACAGCTACCATCGCTGGCAAATTAGTCAGTTTCAAGGATCGGGGTAAATCAAACCATGATCCTTCTTTTAAGAACTTTGGCGTCCATCCAGCATAAGGGCCGAAAAGCAAACCTTTTTCACCATCAATCACACGAGTGTCAAGGTGCGGTACAGACATTGGCGGAGCACCAACGGAAGCTTTACCATAGACCTTTGCACGGTGCTGCTCAATAATCTCTGGATTGGTACAACGCAACCATTGACCTGAAACTGGGAATCCACCAAATCCACGAATCTCTGGAATACCTGACATTTGCAGCAGACGAATTGCCATGCCACCTGCGCCAACAAACACAAAGTTCGCGCGGAATACGGAAAGATCACCAGTATGGCGATTTTTCACCGTGATCTTCCACTTCTTGCCATCTTGACGTAATCCCACGACTTCATGTCCATAACGGATTTCCGTACCTTGTGCTGAAGCATCTGCCAAGAACTGCTTCGTTAATTCACCATAATTAATATCTGTGCCGGCATCGGTCCACGAAATTGCAACTTTGGTTGCGTGTGAACGGCCTTCACCCATAAGCGGAAGTTTCTCGTCAAAAACTTTTCGATCATCAGTATATTCCATGCCGACGAATAACGGATGTGCTGCCAATACTTCATAACGCTTACGCAAGTATTCAACTTGGTCATCACCGTGACCGAAAGAAACATGGGGAACTGGGTTGATAAAATCACGTGGAGTTGGAAGGACCCCTTTGCCTACTTGATACGCCCAGAATTGGCGCGAGAGCTGAAATTTCTCATTCACCCCAATTGCTTTGGAAATATCAATCTTGCCATTGCGTTCAGGAGTGTAATTCAATTCACAAAGTGCAGAGTGGCCAGTACCAGCATTATTCCAAGGTGAGGAAGATTCCTCCGCAGGAGCATCAAGACGTTCAAAAACAACTTGCGACCATTCTGGTTCCAAGGTACGTAGCATGGCGCCGAGCGTGGCACTCATAATACCGGCACCGATCAGGGCAACATCGACTTCATCAGTGACTAATTGTGCTTTTTTGGTGGAATCTGACATCTCAACTTCCCTATTTCCGCTTAAACCTGTGTATTGGTTGCTGTAGGACAACGCAGGTTTTGTACATTCCTCGCGGCCAACCATCACAAGCTGTGAGCTACAAAACACTGTGTTACAACAAACCAGAATAGAACGAGTCATTCATTCGTGCGAATTTTTTCATTGTGTATGAGTCTACGCCCGATTACTGGCACAATGCTTTGAATCTCAAAAGTTTTTGCATTTGCCCTCGTCCTCAAAACAAAACACCAGTTTATTATCAATGTGAGTTTTCTAACGTCCGAGGTGAATAAGCCGGAATCACTACCCCCATATGTGTGGATCGCACGGCCGTCAGTAATACATTCCACTCAATCCTTCGACTCCCACTAGCCTTCCAGTCTTCACTACCGCAGCTATCGTAAACACTTGTGTCATTTACAACCGCCCACGCATCCACTTTTGACAGTATTTCTGTTGAGAGTGAAACCGTAATTGAAAATAGTGTTCAATATCGTAATTGCAAGATTACCGTGAGGTGAATCAACCACGCGGAAATATAAATATTCACTAGAATATGAAAACATGACAGCATTGCCTGCAGATAAACACTTTTGGCAGCCAGACATTCTCGGTGCCGATTATCAATGCCATGAATTCGATCTCGGCACTGATCCCGATGGTGAATCCCCCATCGTTGCAACGCTTATACGTCATCAACCATCAGCAGAAGACGCCTCAAAACCTGCAATTTTATATATTCATGGCATGACTGACTATTTTTTCCAGTCTCATATGGCACAATATTTCGCGTCTCATGGTTACGCTTTTTACGCTGTTGATCTGCGAAAATGTGGTCGGTCACGCCGCGAAGCACAAACGTGGCACTACATTTCCGATATTCGTCTGTATCGAAAAGAGTTGTCCATCATTGCGACCCATCTTCACAATGCACATCCAGGTGTCATTGTACTTGGGCATTCAACTGGTGGACTCATTGCAGTTGATTGGGTTCATTCACTGCGAACAAATGATCCGAAGTTATATCACAGTATCCAGGCCATAGTATTAAACTCCCCATGGTTTGACTTAATGGGGCCAAAATATCTGGTGCCATTGATCAAGATATTGACTCAAATTGTAGGTAAGTTTCAGCCACTCCGGAAAATCAATGGTGGTCCACTTGGTGTCTACGGGCGCACCATGCATATTTCATTAAATGGCGAGTGGGAATACAACACCGAGTTCAAGCCAATTTCTGGGCACAACAAATATTTTGGCTGGTTAAGAGCAATTTTAATCGCACAGCGCCGCCTTCATAAAGGCGCTTTCACCACCGATCTTCCAGTACTGACCCTTTGTTCGGATGCATCGCGTTTGGCGAAGCCATATTCCCAGCAATCACATATTACCGATACCGTACTTGACGTCGATCAAATTATCCGCTGGTCGGCCAAGACTTCTACTGATGTCACCACGATTCGCATTCCACAGGCCACGCACGATGTCTTTTTGTCGCAACCTCACGTCCGTAAGCATGCCTTAGCTTTAACGATTCAGTGGCTGCAAGCGAAATTAGCACAGCCGGAATCATGAAAGTTGTTGTCTACCTACTCTAGGCACTTTCAGGAATAAAGTCCCACCATTTGCTGTTGTAGAAAGTAACACTTCCTCCCCTATGGAAGCCGAAACCTATAACAGCATTATTTTATAGAATCGAAACGAGTAAGGACACAGTTATGACCTCCCAGAAGCATTACGACATCATTATCATTGGTGGCGGATCCGGTAATTCCATTCCAACTGCTGACTATGCTGACAAGTCCATTGCCATTATTGAAAAGGCAAAATTCGGTGGCACCTGCTTAAATGTGGGCTGCATTCCAACCAAGATGTTCGTCTACGCTGCAGAAACAGCTGAGAATATTCGAAATGCGAAGAAACTAGGCATTCACGCCACTGTTGACCATGTCGATTGGCAAAGTATTGTCAGCCGTGTCTTTGACAATCTCATCGATCCGATTGCCGAGTCTGGCGCAGCTTATCGACGCGGGCCAGAAACCCCAAATATCGATGTGTATGACCAGCATGCCACCTTCATTGGCGAGAAGCTTATTCGCACTGGCAATGGTGATGAAGAAGTCATTATCTCTGCTGATCAGATCGTCTTAGCAGCTGGTGCTCGACCAATGATTCCGGATTACGTTGTGGAATCAGGTGTGCAGTACCACACCAATGAAACCATTATGCGGTTGCCAGCTTTACCAAAATCGATGTTGGTTCTCGGCGGCGGCTTTATTGCCTTGGAGTTTAGCCATGTATTCCAGGCATTAGGTGTGGATGTACATTTGGTCAATCGTTCTGCGAAGCTCTTACGCCAACTCGATGCTGATATTTCCGATCGCATTACCGATCTCACCAGCAAGAAAATGCATACCTATCTTGGTCAAACTGTTACTTCCTTAACCCAAGATGAGCACGGAGTCCATGCAGTACTGTCGAATGGTCAAACCATTGATGCTGAAATTGTATTGGTAGCAACTGGTCGTGTGCCAAATGGTGATCAGTTGAATCTTGCAGCTGGTGGTGTTGAAATGCGAAATGGTCGCGTAGTCGTGGATGAATTTGGCCGGACCACTGCTGATGGTGTGTTTGCCCTCGGTGATATCTCCTCCCCATACCAGCTCAAGCATGTGGCAAATGCAGAAGCACGTGCCATTAGCCACAACCTCTTGCACCCAGATGATCTGATTGCGTTTCCGCATAAGCATGTCCCAGCTGGTATTTTCACGCATCCACAAATTGCGACAGTAGGCCTGACTGAAGAACAAGCTCGCCAGCAAGGCTTCGATATTACCGTGAAAGTACAACAATATGGCGACGTAGCCTATGGTTGGGCAATGGTCGATACTGACCACTTTGCAAAGCTCATTGCGGATAAAGCAACCGGTAAATTGCTCGGTGCACATATCATTGGCCCGCAAGCTACCACCTTGATGCAGACACTCATTACCTTCATGGCCTATGACATTGATGTTCGCGAGGCAGTGCGCACTCAGTATTGGATTCACCCAGCATTACCTGAGTTGCTTGAAAATGCGTTACTCGGTTTGGACTTCTCTTAAGCCCGCACTGTCAGCTGCTAATTAGCTCATAGCTCTTCACGCCAAGATCGCTGGTTCATACCAGCGATCTTGGCGTTTGGTGTCTATTGACAGCAATACTCTGTGCTCATCAGGGCGTTATGCCAAAAACTCGTGACGGCTCGCACGTTCCCAGTGCTAAGCATCACGAGTTATGAATCTTTGGACGAGATTATGACAGATACTCTTGATCAGGCATGGTCAAAATTTCATTGCCGTCTTCGGTAATCACAATGGTGTGCTCGAATTGTGCAGTCCAACCACGATCTTTGGTTTGTACGGTCCAGCCGTCATCCCAAATTTCATAGTCAATAGTGCCAAGATTAATCATCGGCTCAATCGTTAAGGTCATGCCAGGTTCTAATACGGTGGTATACAGATCAGAATCAAAGTGCAACACCACTAAACCGTTATGGAAGGTTGGGCCAACCCCATGACCGGTGAAATCGCGCACCACATTATAACCAAAGCGCTTCGCGTAGGATTCAATTACACGACCAATCACATTGACTTCACGGCCTGGTTTTGCCGCACGAATTCCGCGCATGGTGGCCTCTTTCGTGCGCTCGACGAGCAAACGATGTTCTTCTGCGACATCACCGGCAAAGAAGGTGGCGTTGGTATCGCCATGCACACCATGTTTAAAGGCAGTGACGTCAATATTGACGATATCGCCATCTTGGATCACAGTGGAGTCTGGGATGCCGTGGCAGATAATTTCATTGAGCGAAGTACAGCACGACTTCGGGAATCCACGATAGCCCAAAGTGGAAGGGTACGCGCCATGATCCAGCATATATTCATGAGCAATACGATCAAGCTCATCGGTGGTCACTCCAGGTGCAACTGCCCGACCGGCTTCCATGAGAGCATTTGCGGCAATTTTTGATGTTTCCCGCATAGCTTCAATCACTTCTGGCGTTTGCACAAATGGCTCACCAATATTTTCTTGGACTGTTTTCTTCCAGGCATACTCTGGTCGTTGAATGTGCGCTGGCACAGTTCGAATCGGAGTTTGTTTACCTGGAACCAAAGGACTACGTACAGACATAGCAGTCATGGTACTGAAGAAATGAAGAAAATGATACCTGCAACACATGCAGGTGCGACTGGCATTACTGATTGAGCTCGTCGTACCGCACAAAGAAATGATTGGTTAATGCCACAGCCGATTCCGAACCGCCGCCTAAAACGATCAACGTGGCAAAAGCAATATCATCGCGATACCCAGTAAACCAGGCATGCGAGCCACCGTTGATTTCAGCTTCACCAGTTTTGGCAAAAATCTTACCACCAGCAGTTATCCCACCTGCGGTACCACCTGGCTCGGTCACCGCAGACATTAAACGACGCAGTTGTTCAATCGTTTCCGGTGCAGGTGGCGGGACTGTTTTACTCACTTTGGTATCAAATCCACTCAGCAAACTTGGCACTGGTGTTGATCCTCGTGCCGCCGTAGCAGATACCAGTGCTAGTCCAAACGGACTCACCAACGTAAGGCCCTGGCCATACCCTGCTTCAGTTTTTTCTAACGCAGTTTCTCCCGTCGGAATTTGACCAGTGACTGAAGAAATACCTGGAATTTCGTAGTCAATTCCTAACCCAAATTTCTCACCTATTGCTTGCAGCTGTCCTGCATCTAATTGGGTAGAAATATCTGCGAAGGTGGTATTACAGGAACGCGCAAATGCGCGTTCCAGTGGGACGTCACCTAGTGCGAACGTATTGTAGTTCGTCACCATTCGACCAAAAATATTCATCGTGCCAGGACATGGCACAATCGAATCTGCAGTTAAGCCACGATCTTGAATACCAGCTGCTGCCGTGATGATCTTAAAGGTTGAGCCTGGCGGGTATAAACCAGACATTGCCAGATCACCATGTTTGTCCGCTTCATCAGTCTGAGCCACTGCAAGGATTTCACCAGTCGAGACGCGCAATGCCACCATCACAGCCTGCATTTCCGGACGCAGATTCACGGCTTCTTCAGCTGCTTGCTGAACCTTATGATCCAAACTAATGCGAACAGCTGGGGCCACGAACGGTTCGTGATACTCAACGTCGTCGATAAGCGCTCCGTCGTGTGTGACTGCAGCAACTCGCCAACCATTATCACCATCAAGCCGTTCGTTGACAACAGTTGCCACACGGGAGACGATATCGGGCGCAAAACCTGGATCTTTACTGACCATCGCGCCTTCTTCGTTGAAGATCACGCCAGGTTTTCCAGCTAACAGCTCACGCACTTTCGCACCTGGCAACTTATTCACCGTGGTCACAGAGTATACGCCGCGAGCTTGTCGGAGTTGCTCGGCAAGCTCGTGTGGATTAAGCAACCGCACGGATTCATCAATGCGTTTAGCTTGTTCAAGCGCGCCTACAATAGCAAAGGCAAGACTATTCGGATCACCAATTTGCGTGACATCGACCAGTAATCGATCAACAACGCCCGGTACTAAAATTTCTGCACCATCGGAAGAAATCACACTTGCGCGCTGCGCTTGCACAGCACGCAGTTCCAAATGTTGATTCGCACCTAATTTTGGGTGCAAAGCAGTCGGCTGCCACCGAATCGACCATGCATCATTGATTTTATTCAATGTCATTTTGGCTTCGTAACTTAATTCGCGATCTTTTGGCAGATCCCAATTCAGTTTATAGGTGGCCGTAGCAATCGTATTACGCGCTTGAATATCGAGGATTTCAGCAGTCAAGCCTTCTGCCTGGAGTCCATTCCAGGTTTGTTCTAAAACTTGCGCAACAGTATCGGCTTGGTCAGTGCGCGCAGCGGCGGCATCAAATTCATGGTTGACCAAATCTGTTAAAAACAGTTCGACTTCTGGTTCTGCCGAGACTGGTTTGGGAGTACAGCCAGTAATGCTTGGCACTGCACAAACCATGGCCAACACCATAGCGCCGTTACGCAGGACTGCTCGCTTCATGTGGCAAACAGTATCACTTCCTCACCGTATTGGAGGGTTACCACACCGACGAGACCTGCTTATCGACGCTCCTTGCTACCCAACCGTGCCTGACGCTGACGGGTGCAGGCACGGTTAGCGAACATCAGGGGTGCAAAGCACTACCGCTATTTGGTAATCGAAACCTTCGCGGTTGCGCCTTCTTTGATTTCCAGGCCTTCAGCTTCGGCAATCTTCATGGCTTCTTCAATTAAGGTTTCCACAATTTGTGATTCTGGCACAGTCTTAATGACTTCACCTTTCACAAAGATCTGGCCTTTACCGTTACCTGAAGCCACACCAAGATCAGCATCGCGTGCTTCACCAGGACCATTGACCACACAACCCATCACGGCTACGCGCAATGGAAGATTCATACCTTCTAATGCCGCAGTGACTTCTTCTGCCAAGGTATACACATCAACTTGCGCACGACCACATGATGGGCACGATACGATTTCCAAGCCACGTTCACGCAGGTTCAACGATTGCAAGATCTGGTCGCCAACCTTGATCTCTTCTTTCGGATCTGCTGATAGAGAAACGCGAATAGTATCGCCAATGCCTTCAGAGAGCAACGCACCAAAAGCCACTGCTGATTTAATCGTGCCTTGGAACGCAGGACCTGCCTCAGTAACACCGAGGTGCAATGGATAATCGCACTGTGCAGCAAGTTGGCGGTAAGCCTCAACCATAATTACAGGGTCATTATGCTTGACAGAAATCTTAATATCGCCAAAGCCATGATCTTCAAAGAGCGATGCTTCCCACAAAGCAGATTCCACCAGTGCTTCTGGCGTGGCTTTGCCGTATTTTTCCAACAGACGTTTATCCAGCGAGCCAGCGTTTACTCCAATACGAATTGGAATACCAGCATCGCGAGCAGCGTGCGCAACTTCTTTGACGCGACCATCAAATTCCTTAATATTGCCAGGATTCACACGCACCGCAGCACAGCCTGCATCAATAGCTGCGAAAATGTACTTTGGCTGGAAGTGAATATCAGCAATCACTGGAATTGGTGATTTCTTCGCAATAAGTGGCAGTGCTTCTGCATCAATCGTTTTCGGACATGCCACACGAACAATGTCACAACCACTCGCGGTTAATTGTGCGATTTGCTGCAAGGTGGCATTGACATCATGGGTTTTTGTCGTGGTCATCGATTGCACAGAAATCGGATGATCTGAACCTACGCCAACGTTTCCGACTTTTAACTGACGTGTTTTCCGACGCGGAGCTAAAAGTGGTAGCGGTGCTTCTGGAAGGCCAAGACCAATTGGGGTAGACACGAAACAAAAACTCCTTGAACAAATGTAAATACCAACGAGATGCTGATCAGATGGTCGTCGTCAAGCAAGCGCCATTGAACAGGGGTTGGAACAGGTGCATGATCACTTGTATGCCACGATAGTACCACTGTTGGTGAGTCGAAGATCGCTAGGTGAACCTAAATTCTCCAACTCACCAACAAAACACTGCTGTTAAATAAACGTTCGCACCTTGGCGAAGATCTCTGGATAGTGCCCTTCTACTCGACGAATCGCAAGTTTCATTGCAAATGCGTAGAAAGCCAGCACAATGATCAACGAAACTATAATTGACACAGCAATGAACACGGTTTTTCCGGTGATGATCGCATAGATTCCAAGAGCGATACCAGGAATTAGCGGTGGCCAAATAGCAAATAACAAAATGAGGGCATTGAACAATGCAGATCCTGATGCACCCGAGCGGTCATGAAATGGATTTGTACCAGGAGTCGCCGTTGGGAACGGATTATACGTGCTGAGCAACAACCCAATGCTTCCACCAACAAGGCATGCAGCAATGCCATGGCCAATGACCATGATTGCGACCTTTGGTTCAAATAACGCAACCGTTGCCAGAAGATAGATGCAGGCATAGGTATACGGAATCACCACGGATGCGAAATGACGAGCTGGCACTAAAACTCGTGCTGGGACGCTACTGGTTAAATGGATCCAGTTTGCAGGGCCATCGTAGCCATAGTCGTTCATGGCCAGTGTTGCAGTGACATAGACCAACACAAACACGCCACTGAATCCAAAGGCTGCAGATTGGCTGAACCCGAAGTAGAAAAACACCATACTCATCGCACCTAGCATGAACAGCTGCGTGTTTTGCCTGGAATCGTGCAAGATATTGCGCAGCGATCGTGAGAAAATTGCACTACCTGGGGTGGCGGGTAATCCTGGGAGTAGCAATTTGCGCTGCTTGGCGCCACTGGTATGGGTGCTTCGCGTGGTTTCAACTGCAAGCGGGGCAATGAGATGACGTGCGGTATTCCAATAGAACACGATCACGATGGCGCAAACGGTGGCAAGTGTGAGGATAGTTCCATAAGCAGCGTGTCCATACTGCCCGTTGAGGATTCCCACAATGCTAAGCCCGGGTGCTCCAAGTGGTGTCCACTGCAAAATCGCGCCAATCTTGCTAAAAGATAAAAACGAAGATTGCGGATCTGCCACAACTTTCAAATACAACACGAATAACAGCAGCATTGCACCGATTGAGAGATAGCTGCGCTTATCTTTGACCGTTGAGGCGGTACTTGTGCTAGTCAAACTTCCAACTAAGACTTCACCTAATCCTAAAGTCAAAAAAGCGCTGGCGATCATAATCACAATCGCCCCAATGAGCAACGGCCAAGAAAATAAGCCTTGTGAAATGCTCAAGACTATGGTGAGCACAAGTGTTGCGGTCGTGCTGATAATCACCAGGACACTGCGAACTTGTAGCAGTTGAAGCAGCATTAATCGAGGTGCCAATTCGCGCACTGAAATTGGATATGGCGATAAAGCCTCGGGAGTAATTTGGGTTTCACCGGCTGGGTACATCACAGCGGCAATCAAATAAATAAGTATGCCAAATGCAATAATGCCTGGCAGCGCTTGATGCTCACCATTGAGGAATTCAGTGCTAAACGAAAAGAGGAAAAACGCAATGCCAATGCTGCCATAGAACAAGAGAATGCCAGCCATGACCATTGCGGAAGTATTCGAGCGCAATGAGCGCCAGAGTAGTTTCAGTTGCAGTGTGACTAAAAGTTTGGTCAGCCCCTGATGGCGCAAAGTGTTCGTGCGTGGCATTTATGATGCCTTTCCATCGTTGGAGTTTTCTTTCTGCAACCATTCCAAGGCTTGTGTATCAAGATCGTGGCCGCCAACTGCACGCACAAACAGATCAGTGAGTGAGCCTTCGCCACGCAGCTGCGCAACGGCACCGGTTACGCACACAGCACCTTGATGAATAATAGCCACATGGTCGCACAGGTTTTCCACCAGTTCCATGACATGCGAACTTAATACGACGGTGCCGCCACGTGCTGCGTAATTGCGCAGAATTTGTTGAATAATCCGGCTTGAAACGGGATCAACTGCTTCAAGTGGTTCATCGAGAATCAGGACTTCTGGATTATGCAGCAATGCACCAGCTAATAAAATCTTCTTTGTCATACCTGCTGAGTAGTCAGCTATACGACGATCGTGTGCTTCATCTAATTCCAGTGTGGCTAATAATTCAGCTGCTCGTGTCCTGGTTTCTGCTGGATCAAGGCTATACAGAGCACCAATATATTCCAGATATTCTTGGCCAGTCAGGCGATCAAATACCGGTAAACCGTCGGCAAGCAATCCCATTGCAGCCTTGGCAGGTATTGGATCAGTCCAGATATTATGTCCAGCGATAAATGCCTCACCTGCATCAGGGCGCATCAGTCCGGTTGCCATATTCAGCATGGTGGTTTTACCTGCACCATTTGGACCCACAATGCCAAAAAGTGAGCCGCGTGGCACGCTGAGATCAAGGTGATTCACAGCGATAAAACTGCCGAATTTTTTACACAGGCCGCGGACTTCAAACGCAGGGGTAGTCGCGTCGTTGATCATCGTTCAAGCTCCTTTTCAGACGCAAAACGGTGTTTGAGCATGTAGTTTTATGAGATGTTCGTGCTGTTGAGAGTGATTGTGAGCGCGTACAACAGGTGCGCATGAGGGGTCCTTTTGCGCCTCGTTGGTAAGCGACTGCAGCATCGGCGAGAGACTGCTTCGTCGGCAAGCTCTTACAACAGCAGAGCACCTACGAGACGCACTTTCTTATTGAACATCAACGCAAATTATACAATAGTCGCTGCGCAGCGCACTGTAGCTGCAGAGACGAAACGCTGTATTCCAAGCAATGTACCGTAGGTTCGCAGTAGTAAGAATTTGCTGCATCTTAGGCGTGCATCATGGCTACTTCACTGCGCATACGTGATGGCAGTAACGGTAACGTTGCAGAGAAGAACGCTACGGTTACTGTCATACGGTACACACGTACAAATATTTAGCCGAACATGCGAATTGGATTCACCAGGTCTGCCAAAATAACCAATACACCAACGCCCATGAGCAGTGCTACTGCAGCTACCGTTACCGGCATCAGCTTTTCGTAATTCACAGGTCCTGCTGGTGCAAGTCCTCGCAGCTTACGGAATTTATCGCGCACATATTCATAGAGCACAACGGTAATGTGCCCGCCATCGAGTGGCAGGACTGGTAATACGTTGAAAAATGCGAGGAAGAAGTTCAAACTCGCAAGCATGAGGAAGAACATCGGCCACATGGAGCGTTCAACAAGTTGTCCACCGACATGCGTTGCGCCAACAACACTAATTGGGCTTTCAGTGTCGCGTTCGCCACCGATGATACTTGCTACCACACCTGGAAGTTTTGCAGGGAATGCTGCTAAACCGCGTGCAGTGTCTTGCACTAAGGCACTGCTAAATTGAGCAGTCGCTCCAACTGCTTCGAGCGGATTATAACTCCGGAAGAACTCTATCTGTGCGCTGGTGACGCCGATCGTACCGATAGTGGTTGCCGTACCTTCAGGTGTTTGCAATTGGGTTCGATGCGGAGTCACGACCACCTGACGTTGTTCACCTTGGCGTTCAATGCGAAACGCGATTGGTGTGTCAGGGCGTTCACGCACATACATGACAAGATCGGCAAATGATTCAAGGTGTTGATCATCCGCTGCGAGAATGCGATCGCCAACGTGTAGACCGGCTTGTTGTGCAGGACTATCCTGCTGGCAACTCTGAGCTGCCGGATTACGTTGCTTGTCTTGCTGAGCTGCGATCGTATCGCGAACACAGCTAAACTCGCCGACCACTGGGGTGAGATCTGGATGAGGATCAGGTAATCCAGAACTTACAGCCAAGCCATATAAAATAGTAATGGCGAGCACCACATTCATAATGATGCCACCGAGTAAGACGATCACCCGCTGCCACCAGGGCTTATATAACATGGCAAATGGGCGTTCTGCCTCGGTGAGTTCATCTTGGTTTGTCATACCAGCGATATCGCAAAAGCCACCAAGAGGAATCAGTTTATACCCATAGACGGTTTCCCCGCGTCGCCAAGCAAACACGGTTGGACCAAAGCCGATGAAAAAGCGGCGAACTTTCATTCCGAAAAATCGTGCTGCAGAAAAATGCCCAAATTCATGCAGGCCGATGGTAAGCGCGATACCAACGGCGAACAGCACGACACCTAAGAGATATGACCACATAGCTGAGTTACACTCCTACGAAGCGATGCTGTCAAGGTATTGATCGGCAAGCAGACGCGCCTGCGTTTCACTGTGCAACACATCAGCGATCGACTTTGGCGCCACTGCAAAACTTTCAGCGTGTGACACGACGTATGCGACTGTATCGACGATTTGTGGGAAATGAATTCGACCAGCTAAAAATGCTGCTGCAGCCTGCTCATTTGCCGCGTTATAAATCGCAGGATATGTGCCGCCGCGTGCTGCGACAGTGCGGGCAAGTTCAACTGCTGGGAATGCTTCATTGTCTACTGGGGCAAATTCCCACGTCGCAGCCAATGAAAAATCCAAAGCTGGCTGGGATTCTGGCACACGTGCTGGCCAGTTCAAGGCAAGGGCAATTGGCAGTTTCATCGATGGCGGCGAGGCTTGTGCAATCGTCGCACCATCGACAAAGGTGGCCATTGAGTGCACGATCGACTGCGGATGGACCGTGACGTCAATGTCATAAGGATCAATATTAAACAGCAAGGTGGCTTCGATAAGCTCGAGGCCTTTATTGACTAAGGTCGCTGAGTTTAGGGTGTTCATCTGTCCCATTGACCAGGTTGGGTGCGCTGCTGCTTGTGCTGGGGTAACGTCCCACATCTGCTCGCGCGTCCAACCACGAAATGGTCCACCTGAGGCAGTTAATACCAAGCGTTGTAGCTCGCCGCGATCTCCTGATCGGAGGCACTGCGCCATCGCGGAGTGTTCAGAATCGACAGGAATAATTTGACCAGGTGCGGCTTGTTGCATGACCAGATCACCACCGGCCACCAGTGATTCTTTATTCGCCAACGCCAGATACGCACCAGATTCTAAGGTGGCCATAGTTGCAGCCAACCCAAGTGATCCAACAAGGGCATTTAATACGATGTCGGCCTGAATGGTTTGTACCAGCACTGTTGCAGCATCACTGCCACTGATCACTCCAGTTCCAAGCGCTGCTTCAACTTCGCGAGCTGCACCAGATTGTGCAACCGCAATCTGCGAAGGCGTTAAACCCAACGCCCTAGCTTGGGCAATAATTGCAGCAACATCGCGCCCACCAGCAGCAATACCCACGACTTCAAAACGATCAGGGTTAGCATGGATAACTTCCAACGCTTGCGTGCCAATCGAACCGGTTGAACCTAAAATCAGAATTTTTCGTGTCACAGTTTCTATTGTTCCATTATTTTGCCAATCATGTCAGCTAGCCGATCATAATTGCAGTAAGAACCTACTTCTGATGAAAGTTGGAAGTTCTCATACCTTCCTGCTTTTCGACGCCTGACGCCTCCACCTATCGCGGAAGGAATAACAGATAGCAAGATAGTTGCACCAAAGGCTTCACACTTACCCCCTTTCCGTGTATCAACTTTCGTAGCATGTTTCCAGAAAAATCGCGGAAAATGCAGCTTTTTACCATAAAATACCCTCGTTTAATGTGTGCTACAACACACATTAGAGTTTACAGTCACGTTATCTCGCATTTAATCTCGTGTTATGCCAAAATAGTAAAGGATTCTAGATGTGCTGATCATTGACAAACTTCGATCAGTTGGCATTATCAACCACACTTTTGTCTTGTGATAAGTTCTTATCCTTGACGAAAGCATGAGATAAGGAGAAGAACGTGGCAGGTTCCCACGCGATCGCCCCTGAAGTACATAATGGTGTCTCTACTTTGGATGAGCCTTCCGCAGCTTGGGGTTGGCACCATATTGGACTAGGCGCTACCCAAATTGCAGGTTGGGTTTCTGTATTCATCTTGCTCGGTTACAACTTTGGTAATCACAAGGGTCACGTCGAGACTGTCTTCTTGTTCCTGTTTGCAGCGTTGATTGCAGTTGGGTTGCTACTACAGATGTTCCCTCTCAGCGGAACCCAAGTCAAGACTGTGACTGCACGCAACAAGCCAGTTGGCCACAAGGAGCCAGATTGGACTTACCTGCAGGCTACCTGCACTGGCCCATATGCAGAACTTACCGATGATCAGCTGCGCGCATTAAACATCGACCCAGCTCGTGTCGCACATCTTCGTTCTTTGGAAGCATAAACTTCGACGTTTGTTCTTAACTTCCCTCTTTGCCATAGCGCAAAGAGGGATTTTATATCTATGTATACGCTTAAGTTGCCGACCTCTTAGGCCCTTATCACGTATTACAGCTGCCACTGATGACTGATACCCATACGCTGCTATCACTCAATACATAGGAGGGTTACTACTCACGATCACCATAATAATCGTGAGCATGTGCTCCTTAATATGCTGATTCAGTAGCCTTGTTCACCAAAATCTGAAAATAATTCAGACCGCTGTATTCAATCACGCTGAGCACTCGCTCACCACATGTAAACGCACAAGTTGCGCGAGTACTTCAGTATGCATCACAGTTGTTGTTGCGAGACGCGCACAGTTATCCGTCAGTTCGTTCTTCTGCTGCTAACTGACCACAAGCTGCCGCAATTTCTTGGCCTTTGGTATTACGAACAGTACACGTCACGCCTTGTGCACTCACCCGTCGCACAAACTCATCTTGCTGCGCTTGTGGCGAAGCGTCCCATTTCGAACCTGGGGTTGGATTCAGCGGAATCAGATTCACGTGAACCTTCGCCCCTAAAGCCTTGTGCAATTTTTTGCCAAGCATATCAGCACGCCAGCCTTGATCATTCACATCACGGATCAATGCATATTCAATCGAGACGCGTCTACCGGAACGATCAGCATAATATGCTGCCGCATCGAGAACTTCTGCAACCGACCAGCGATTATTCACCGGCACGAGAGTATCGCGAAGTTCATCATCAGGAGTATGCAGCGAAACTGCTAAGGTCACCGAGAGGTCTTCGTCGGCAAGCTTGCGAATTGCAGGCGCTAAGCCAACAGTCGAAACGGTAACATTGCGCTGTGAAATGCCGAAACCATCTGGTACCGGTGCAGTGATTTGGCGCACTGCGCTGACAACGCGCTTGTAATTGGCCAGTGGCTCACCCATACCCATGAAGACGATATTCGAAAGGCGACTTCCTTCTGCTTCCATGGTTGCTGCAGCAGCGCGTACCTGATCAACAATTTCGCCAGTCGAAAGGTTACGATCTAAGCCACCTTGGCCCGTGGCACAGAATGGGCACGCCATGCCGCAGCCGGCTTGGGAGGAGATGCATAATGTCGCACGATTTGGATAACGCATCAGAACGGATTCTAATAAGGTTCCGTCGTGAAGCTTCCATAAAGTTTTTTGGGTTTCTCCATCATCAGCTTCAACAACCCGAACTGGTTGCATAAGTTGTGGAAACAGTGCTTCAGCGACTTGCTCACGCGCTTGTGCTGGCAGATCCGTCATGGTGCGAGGATCTGCTTCCATCCTGCCGTAATAGTGTTTTGCGAGCTGATTCGCCCGAAACTTCGGAAAACCGAGTTCTTGGAGGGTCGCAATGCGCTCGTCTTTGGTGAGGTCAGCAAAATGTTTCGGCGGCATGCTGCGACGCGGAGTGGAAAAATTTAAAGGGATGGAAGTAGCCATAATCTTTACATCATTCCATGTTTAATCTGAAAAATCGATTTAGGATGGCCTTGGTTTGTACAGAAAATGTGAAAATACGAACTGCTGAGAGATTTGATAGGGCAAAAATATGATTTTCGTGTGACAAGGTTGTCTTTATGGATATTTTGCCGTTGAATAGAAGTTATGACTGAAAACATTCAAAGCAATAGCGATGACCATACTCCCGCAACACCTGAGGCAACTGAAGACGTCGTAGCTGTTCCAGCAGCCTCTGCTACTTCTCCAGCAGCCTCTGCTGCTTCTCCAACACCAGCTCTTGAGGAATTACAAGTCAAAACTAGCTTCGCTGGCGGCACTTGGATTGCGCTGATTGCTGGCGCATTACTGTTAATCGCGTTGTTGGTGTTTATCATGCAAAATCAGCAGCAGCTCGATCTTACAATTTTTGTGTGGCAGTTTACCTTGCCAGTTGGTATTGGCTTCCTCTTAGCTGCTGTAACAGGCGCACTGATCATGGCATTCGTTGGCGGTGTTCGTATGTTCCAGTTGCGACGCCAAATTAAGAAAATCCGCGTACAACTTGCCGCTACGCAAGATTAATCCACTATTTCGCACATCGAACGCATACAGCCGCATGATAGCACCGATACATACCGGTGCTATCATGCGGCTTGGCTGTACGTACACTGTTGCACAGGTTCTACGCGTATACCTTGCTGGATATGCCTTGCTTTACGACGCCGCTTCAGCGTTGTGAGCTGCTAAGGCTTCCATATTACTGTTGGACTAAGGTTGTAGCCATGCACGATATTCTTGCTTGAGCATGGCGTGCATTGCTCGAATTCACCACAGTCTTCATCCATGTACGCATACCATGAGCACATTGCAGTAGCAGCGTTACGCGGCAATAGCGCTCATGAGCAACCATGTCACCATTGCAGATGGCAGCATGCCATCGAGTCGATCCATCAGGCCACCGTGTCCTGGAATCATTGCAGACATGTCCTTAATACCAAGTTCTCGCTTAAATTGCGATTCGACCAGGTCTCCCAAGGTGGCACAAATAACTAATCCAAGGCCAAGTAACAGTCCTTCATACCATTGATGCCCGAGGAAATACCACACCATTCCAGCACCAGTGAGTGTGCCAAGAATTACTGATCCGGCAAATCCTTCCCAGCTCTTTTTCGGACTCACCGCTGGTGCCATCGGATGCGAACCAAACATCACCCCTGCAATATATCCGCCGGTATCTGATGCGATCACACAGGCAATAAAGCTGATGATAAACATCGTGCCGGTGACACCGTTTTTATCGGTTAGTTGCGACATCATGGCGGCAAACGAGCCAAATAACGGAATCCAGGTTAATACGAAGATACCGGTTGCAGTATCGCGTACGTAATTTTGTGGAGTTGCTGTTCGCCCTTGCACAAATAATCGGGAGAACATCAGCAACAACACTGCTGTGACGAATCCAGACACCAGGCCTTTTGCACCGAATGGCAAACTCATCCACACCATCAGCTGGCCACCAAGTAAGAGGTTCCAGCGCTGGATCACATAGCCGCGTTCATTGAGCCTGGATAAAACTTCCCACATTGCCAAAAAGATGCCAATTGAGACCAGTGGATACCAACCATGTGGAATCACAAAAATTGCGGCAAGCACGATCGCAACCAGCCCAATGCCTACAGGTATTGCGACTTTTAAATCCCTACCGGCGGAGTTTTTCGGACGTGGCAGATGCCTTGACTGTTTCGTCATAAAATACGAGTACTTTCTCATTCCTAATCCAAGCACAACGATTACGCGAACACTTGGCCAGGAGATGTATTCTCACTTCCCTATTTCAGCATTCAACTCTGATATAGGTATAACCTCACGCTTGTCACGTGAGGTTATAAGTGCAGCGGTCAAACTTTAAACTTCCAGCAGTTCCGCTTCTTTTTTCGAAACAACTTCGTCAATCATCGCAACATATTTCGCGGTGATTTTATCGAGTTCCTTCTCAGCTGCGTTGACTTCATCTTCACCAGCAGCGCCATCTTTTTGAATCTTCTTAAGCTGATCCATGCCTTTACGACGCACGTTGCGGATCGCAATCTTGCCATCCTCGCCTTTGGCTTTCGCAACTTTCACCATTTCTTTACGACGCTCTTCGGTCAGCTGTGGAATGGTCACACGCAACACATGGCCGTCGTTGGTTGGGTTAACACCAAGGTCGGAATTGCGGATAGCATTTTCGATCTCTTGCATCATGCTTTGCTCATATGGCTTGATCAGCAACATGCGTGCTTCAGGAACCGAGATGGTAGCCATTTGAGTAATTGGAGTTGGAACACCGTAGTAGTCGGCAATAACACCATTAAACATTGCTGGATTTGCACGTCCAGTACGAATGTTTACCAAGTCTTCACGAGTACGATCCACCGAGGTAGACATGTGTTCTTCGGACTCAAACAGCACTTCATCAATCATGAAATATCCTTATAGCTCAATACTTTTGCAAATTACGATCTACACCTGGCTGCTTCATTTATATCAGTGATATATTCCGACAGATATAAAGTTGCAAACCATCGCAAGAATACATAATTTACTTGGTTCTTTGTTAACAATATCAGTGCTGCCCAGTCTTTCCTACCTCCAGCACCTGGTTTGCTGGAGAAAAAAGACTGGACACCCCCTTTATATCAGCGTTTGGCCCAGTTTCACCTGAACATTTTTGCCGATATCAGACTGATATACGAAAACGTGAAATTCGATTAGGACTGAACCAGCGTACCAATACGTTCGCCAGAAACTGCACGTGCGATATTGCCTTCAGTGAGCAAATTAAACACCAAAATTGGCATATCGTTATCCATGCACAGTGAGAATGCGGTAGCATCTGCAACCTTGAGTCCACGCTCGATAACCTCACGTGGGGTAATCTCATGGAACAGCTCAGCATCTGGGTTCACACGTGGATCATCAGAGTATACGCCATCTACACCCTTGGCCATAAGCAAAACTTCGCAATCGATTTCCAAGGCGCGCTGTGCTGCAGTGGTATCAGTTGAAAAATATGGCATACCCATACCGGCACCGAAAATAACCACACGTCCCTTATCGAGGTGACGCTTGGCACGAAGTGGCAAATATGGCTCAGCAACCTGTGCCATATTAATTGCTGTTTGTACACGGCAGTCAATACCTTCCTGCTCTAAGAAGTCTTGGAGTGCCAAACAGTTCATCACAGTGCCGAGCATGCCCATATAGTCGGAGCGGTTACGGTCAAGGCCACGTTGTTGTAGTTGAGCGCCACGGAAGAAGTTACCGCCACCGATAACCACAGCTACTTGTACACCATCGCGTGCAACACTTGCGATCTGGCGTGCGACGTTGGACACTACATCAGGATCAATGCCTACAGCTCCACCGCCGAACATTTCTCCTCCGAGTTTAAGCATGACTCGCTTGTAGCCATTTCGTGTAGTGCTGGTATCAGACATCGTGCTTAGCCCTAGGCCTTTCTGAAATTGAAGGATTTTTTCGAACCTTTGTAGCTTGCAGATCACTGTCATGTCTATGACTGTCAGTCATGCCACAACAATAGGAGTCTGCATACGTGATCGCCACAACTGATCTCAAAGTCAATATTCTACCTTAGAACAACAGGAAAGTATGGTTTGCATTGGAGTACAACATAGGTTGTCATTCGAAATAACCTGCATAGATCTCTGGAGGTGTGAGAAACATCAAGCAGTACCGTAGAAACGTTAAAAGATTTTGGCATGCAAAAAGCCAGCAAGTGTTTTATTGCTTGCTGGCTTAATGGTTGAGCCTAATCCTGACTATAGAAACTCAGGCAGGCGCTATGAAATTAGTGCTGACCAACTTCGAAGCGAACGAAACCGGTGATGGTGACACCAGCTTCATCCATAAGCTGCTTGACGTTCTTCTTGCTGTCAGAAACAGAAGGCTGCTCAAGCAAGGTAGCATCCTTGTAGAAACCATTGAGGCGGCCTTCTACGATCTTTGCGATTGCAGCTTCTGGCTTGCCTTCCTGGCGGGTGATTTCCTCAGCGATGTTGCGCTCTTTTTCAACAACTTCAGCTGGAACATCTTCGCGAGACAGGTAAGCAGCCTTCAATGCAGCAACCTGCATTGCAGCGTTGTGTGCAGCAGCTTCAGCAGCTTCGCCTTCACCGGTGTATGCAACCAAAACGCCAACAGCTGGTGGCAGGTCAGCGGAACGGTGGTGCAAATATACCGAAAGCTTCTCGCCTTCCAAGGTTACTGCACGACGCAGCTCCAACTTCTCACCGATCTTTGCAGACAGTGCCAAGATAGCTTCACCAGCGGTGGTGCCATCGACCTCAGCTGCAAGCAACTCTTCCTGAGAATTAGCCTTAACAGCAGCAGCTGCCTCAGCAACCTTTTGTGCGAATGCCTTGAACTCAGCGTTCTTTGCAACGAAGTCAGTCTCAGCGTTGACCTCGATCATGGTGTTGCCAGAAACAGCAATCAGACCCTCGGAAGCATTACGCTCAGCGCGCTTTCCGACGTCCTTAGCACCCTTGATGCGCAAGATTTCAACAGCCTTTTCGAAATCGCCAGCGGTCTCTTCGAGAGCCTTCTTGCAGTCGATCATGCCGGAGCCGGTGATTTCGCGCAGCTTCTTAACGTCTGCAGCAGTGTAGTTCGCCATGTGGGGGCGACCCTCCTCTGATATTAGGGGTAAATGAAAGTTTTTCTCATTCAGAGTACTGAATTTTCATGTACTCCGCGCGCAATTCATAATCATGACAATTTTTTCGCTCATAATTATGCTGCGCTCGCAGGCAAAAAGACCTGCGATACCAAGCCTATGCAATGCAAGACTTTCACTGTTTAATTCGCATACCCTTGAAACAATTATGTGCAGAAAGCGCCCAATTCCCCTTAAAGACCCTCGCCTATGCGATAAGGGGCATTTTAAGAACGAACTGAGCGCTTCAACATAGCGTAAAGGTATACGTCAAACTAAAAAGTAGTGATGAAGTGCAGCACTTGTAGATAGAAGTATCACTGCTGCACATATCGTTATTTTACTTTTCAGCCTCAACAGCGGCCTCAGCAGCAACCTCAGCTGGTGCCTCAACCTTTGCAGCTACCTCAACAGTCTCGGTCTTAGGATCGCCAGCTGCTTCTTTTGCAGCAGCCAACGCGCGCTCTTCACGAGCTTTCTTGCCCTCGATAACAGCGTGAGAAATTACACGAGTCAAAACAGAGATGGAACGGATAGCGTCGTCGTTGCCTGGAACTGGGAAGTTCACGACATCTGGGTCACAGTTGGTGTCGAGCACAGCAACAACTGGGATGTTGAGCTTGTGTGCTTCGTTTACTGCAATGTGCTCTTTGTTGGTGTCAACAACCCACAAAGCGGAAGGAACCTTGGTCATCTCAGCAATACCACCGAGAACGCGCTCAAGCTTGGTGCGTTCGCGGGTCAGCATGAGGATTTCCTTCTTGGTACGACCGTCGTAACCGTTTTCAGCCGCATCCATTGCCTGAAGTTCCTTCATGCGGTGCAGACGCTTAGAAACGGTCTGGAAGTTGGTGAGCATGCCACCCAACCAGCGGTGGTTCACATATGGCATACCAACGCGCTCAGCCTCGGTAGCGATAGGCTCTTGAGCCTGCTTCTTGGTACCAACATACAAAATGGTGCCGCCGTGAGCAACAGTTTCTTTCACGAACTCGTATGCCTGATCAATGAAGGTCAAGGTCTGCTGCAAGTCAATGATGTAGATGCCGTTACGCTCAGTGAAGATGAAACGACGCATCTTTGGATTCCAACGACGGGTCTGGTGACCGAAGTGAACACCAGAATCGAGAAGCTCGCGCATGGTTACAACTGCCATGGTGCTTCCTTTCTATAGTAGGCTTTTGGTTTTCTTCTATCACAGGCTTTCCCTGTGTCCTAGCAATCAACACCGCCACATCACACCACAAACAACTTTCAAGCAAGAAGAGTGGACCACGTGATGCAGATATCGGCTCTGTACCAAACGCATCAAAAACGATGACGTTGAGGCACACGATCGTGACTGCGCGTAGTCAATGTATTCTTTTCACATTTGATCGAGACTGATAAATTGCGTCAAGACACACTGCCATCTGGGTATTCTAATGGAGAAATCCGCGGTGAACAAATGCACCACCATAGATCACAGAATTTCTTCATCGACAACAATCTACAAGGCTGTAATTTTCAATACACATCACGTCGCTCACAGTGGTATCAAATATGCTGCTCGCAACTTGAGTGAGTTTGACGTGAAATATATAACCATGCATCAGCGTCTCTGGTTTTCGTACATATTTATAGGCATCTGGCTTTTGTGCACTATACACATAGCTCTGATCTCACCCATTTCTGTTCATGCACAAGCACATCAGGTAGCCGAATTTGTCAATCCAGTAACTGGTACCCAACGCCGACCGGTAGTCTTACGTCGTTTTCAGAATCCTGCTCAGCGTTGGCTTACTGGACATCGAGGCGTTGATTTAGCAGCACCTCCTGGCAGTATCATATATGCAGCAGGAACCGGCACAGTACTGTTTGCAGGCGTGATTGCAGGTACTGGAACAGTTTCAATTTTGCATGCAAATGGTTTACGTACCACCTATCAACCGGTATCCCCTATGGTCGCCGCTGGTGATGCAGTTGCTGCAGGAGAGCCAATTGGATTGTTACTCGCTTCAACGACTTCGTGGCCTGGATTGCAATGGGGTGCAAAATACGGAGCAGAAGACTATATTAATCCCCTCTCACTGCTCCCGATTCCAATGATTCGTCTCAAACCTGTTGCAGGTTATGCTCGCGGGTGAGCTTGTTGGAAGGCTTGACTTAATCGCTGAGCAGACACATGCGTATAGATTTGGGTAGTTTGTAAGGACGCGTGTCCAAGCAGCTCTTGTACGATACGTAAATCTGCACCGCCGTCAAGCATATGCGTTGCAGCGCTATGGCGCAGTGCGTGTGGACCAAGACCATCAATATGAACTGCACTGCCAGCTTGTTCCACGATTGCTCGTACCACTCGAGGATTGATTCGACTGCCGCGAACCCCTAAGAAAAATGCTTGAGTGGGACGTTCTGGTTTGAGAAAGTGGCTGCGACTGTTGTCTTGCCATTGCAGCAGTGCTTGGCAGCACGTTTGTCCAAATGGTACCACTCGCTGCTTATTACCTTTACCGGTCACCACTACAACTTTGCGTGCGAAGTCAAAATCGCCAAGATCAATGCCACAAAGTTCGGAGACACGAATACCCGTGGCATAAAGTAACTCTAAAATGGCACGATTTCGGATATATTCTGGCCCTTCAGTGTCATGAGAGGCGTCCACGAGCGCGTCAATTTTGTCGACCGGAACGACTTTCGGCAAAGTTCGGCCAACTTTCGGGGTTTTCAATCGTGCTGCAATATCGACCTCGATATAACCTTGCCTCCTGCTCCACGCTGAAAATGCTCGTGCTGAAGCGCTCCGCCGTGCAATCGTGGCACGGGATTTGTGCGCTTCAACAGCGGTTGCCAACCAGTTGCGCAGATTTTCCAACGTGAAATCCGCATAGGTTGGATATTGCTGAGCAAAATCAAGTAAGTCTGTCCGATAACTATGAATTGTCGCGGGAGAACGTCCAACAATCAGTTCCAAGTGGCGTGCAAAATCTGCGATCGCTTCTTGTAGTTGTCCCGTGGCACATACAGCGTCATCAGGGCGGCTCTTGATCATGGTTGTTAGCTTAGTGGCGCATGCTTTCAAACCACAATTATTTGCTCACAGCACCAACTGCTGCCCAAGAAGATCTACAGTGCTGCATTATTCTTCTACGTGTTCCAAACGTTTCCAATATTCTTGTTCACGAATCACCAAACCTTTTCCAGCTAATTCCATTAGTATATGAACCGTTAAACCAATAGTTAGCCCACTCCTCGTTGCAATTTCGCTTGCTTTTGCAGGGCGCATGCTTGTTGCATCATAAACTTTGAGTTCTGTCTGAGTAAGTTTTTGCACATCACTTGCGGCGTAATCGAGCTCATACTGGCCATCGATATCTATGGCACCGATTTTATCCAGCAAGGCTACGATTTCTCGCGCACTCAGCACCATCGTCGCCTCACCATCACGAATTTTAACGAGACAGCCTAAACAATTGACATCTGTAATTGGACCTGGCACCGCCATTGTTACTTTGCCCAGTGCGGCAGCCCATTTCAAGGTGTTCAAGGCTCCAGAACGCCACGCGGCAGAGGTAATTACTGTTCCTTGACTCAAGGCAGCAATCAACCTGTTTCGTGTTAAAAATCGATGTCGTTGTGGTGGAGTTTGGGGAGGATATTCACTAATCAGTGCGCCTTTACCACTGGTTGCAATGCGTTGAAATAGGCGTGCGTTTCGAGTCGGGTACACACGATCAAGCCCATGCGCAAGCACAGCAATCGTCGTACCACCAGATTCCAAAGCTTCTTGATGCGCTGCACTATCAACACCAAATGCACCGCCTGAGACAATCGTATATTGTTGCTGAACAAGCTCATGAGTAATCTGGCGAGTCACGCCAAGACCATACTCACTTGCCGCACGTGTACCGACAATGCTGACACTTTGTTGGCATAAACTTGCAATATTTTCACCACGTACCCATAGAGCATGCGGCATTTCTGCATCGTATTGGTGTGTTTTGCTTTCCTCTTGACCTCGTAGTTTGGCAAAACCAAACGCCCGCTGAAACATCTCAGTGGGCCATTCTTGATCATCGGGAGTCACGAGCCTGCCACCTAATTTGTAATGTAACGCTAAATCTTGTTCGCAACGATCATAGGTATACCGTGCTTCGGTTGCTGCCAAAAGTGGCCCTAACCAAGATTCTCGTTTACGAATGGCATATGCCAACTCTGTTGCAGTTTTCCCTTGTTGGAGGTGCTGTTGCAGATGACGATTCGGACCTTCGATCACACGTGATAGATAAGCCCATGCAAGTAACTGTTCCATAGGTTATGCTTCTCCACTGTTTGTATTTGCGGTGCGTAGTTGTAAAGCGCGATAGACATGATCCAAGGTTGGAATTGCACAAGCTTCTAGATCTGCCAATGTCCAAGCAAGTTTGATGGCTCGATCAACGCCACGTTGCGTGACTGTACCTTGCGCTAAATAATGGCCAATCAGTGCCAATCCTTCATCATTCGGAGGGAAATTGCGCCTTAAGAAACTCGGAGAGACCTCGGCATTCAGCACGGTATCTTGGCCAGCGTTTTGCCAACGAAAACGAGCTCGATCACGTGCGGCTGCTGTACGTTGAGCGATCGTGGCTGAAGATTCGATGTCTTCATCAGTACCTAATGTGCCACGCGGATATGTCTTGGCGAAGATGTCGATTCTATCGCGTAGTGGTCCAGAAATATTGGCAAAATGAGTTTGCCGTTCGCGCGGTGAACAATGACATTGACTTGGATCTGATGCTTCACATCGACATGGGTTTGCAGCTAATACCAGTAAGAAATTTGCAGGAAAGACAATACATCGATGTTGCCGCTGCAACCTGACTTCACGTTGCTCAAGTGGTATACGTAGAGCGTCTAATACACGTGCTGGAATTTGGGTCACTTCATCTAAAAACAACACGCCGTGGTGCGCTAGGCTGACTGCACCTGGTTTCGCTTTACCACTGCCACCACCTATGAGCGCAGCTTCTGATAAACGATGATGTGGCGCAACAAATGGTGCCATTTCGCTTAAACTGTGCGTGCCCCATGCAATGCTTTGATGAATAATTGCGGTTTCTAATTGTTGCTGCTCTGCCAGCGGCGCCATAATCGTCGGTAAGCGTGCAGCAATCATAGACTTGCCGCTTCCGCGCGGACCGATAAAAAACACGTGATGGCCACCTGCTGCGGCAACTTCAGCTGCGTGTTTCGCTTCTGCTTGCCCTGAGATTTGATTCATATCCAGTTCTTTGGTGCGCATCATGTGCAAACTGCGCTGCTGACCTGGAGTAGGAAGATCTTCAGCGCCGCTAAGCCAACGAATCACACTTGCCAAATCAGGTGCTAAACGGACGTCAATTCCATGAAATCCCGCAACATCGGTTTCATTCGCTTGCGGTACAACGACGACGCGGCAGTGTTGCGCATGCGCGTGGACACATGCTGCCAATGCACCTGGCACACCGTGGAGCTTGCCGTCGAGACCAACTTCACCCATAAAAACAATTGAATCGAGATCGATCACAGGCGAAAGTCTTTGTTCTGCGACAATGATGCCAACAGCAATTGCAAGGTCAAAATGTGTGCCTTGTTTTGGTAAATCTCCTGGTACCAGGCTGACTATGACTTTGGTTTTCGGCCAGGCAAGTTTTTGGTTACGTGCTGCGGTTTTAATCCGGTCTTTTGCTTCATTGACGCCAGTCGAGGCCATGCCCACCATATAGACTCCTGGTAAGCCTTGACCGATATTAATTTCGACATGCACGCTATGAGTACCAATACCTTCAAATGCCACCGTTTGAGTTTTAGCAAGCATCTTGATCGACTCCTTGAAACCATTCCAATTGAGGAATCTGATAATCAGAAAACACAATGGTAATCAGATCAAAGCGCAGGTCGACGTATTCTTCATCCGCTAGCCACTGCATCGCGGCTTTGCGAAGATTGCGAAACTTGCGTGCATCGAAGGCTTCTGCCAATCCAAAAGCGGTGCTGCTACGAGTTTTCACCTCGACGAAGATGCGTTCATTACGATGAGGGCGTTTGACAATAATATCGATTTCACCGTTTGGGAATCGTGCGTTGCGTGCAAGGATTTCGTAGCCGTTATTCACCAGGTATTGCGCTGCAAATAGTTCTCCTCTTCTTCCAAGTTGATGAGCTTGGCGCGCGCGTTTGATTGTATAGTCACACAGTCGAGTTGCCGTCATAGATAATCACTCCACATAAAAGGCGAGAAAGGTGCATGCAACCGCAAATGCGATTACTACAAGCCGTTGTGTATTCAAGGGTGCGACGCAACAAGAAAACCGGCAAGCAGCACTTGTGCTACAAGTGGAAAACTGCACGGTATACGCATATTTCTGGAACGATTTCAGCAACAGTATCGTAGGCAGGAAAGTGAGATGAAAACGCACGTTGGGTGGGCAAAGAGAAAACCCTTTGGTTGGAATACCAAAGGGTTCTTAGGACAATACGTATGTATGTTTGAAGCTGGTGGACGACAGCAGCGTCGTCAAGCAGTCGCAGTTGATTATTCTGGAATCACAAATTCAGGTTTATCGAGCTCTTCGATATTGACGTCTTTGTAGGTGATCACGCGCACGTAGCGAACGAAACGCGCAGCGCGGTACATGTCCCACACCCATGCATCCGACATGCGGACCTCGTAATATACATCTGAACCATTGGTATGCGGAATCACTTCTACGGCATTTGCTAAGTAGAAACGGCGATCAGTTTCAACGACATAGGAAAACTGGCTTACCACATCACGATATTCGCGGTAGAGCGCGAGTTCGACTTCTGCCTCATAGTTTTCGAGATCTTCAGCACTCATATGGTGTGCTCCTCCCCTACCTTCATATCTTGCTTAAGGTTCGTCATGCGACAGCCAATGCGCATGTGCACTGGCGACATTGGCATAACTATATCTGTGATACGGGCTTGCGCCATGACGGCGCACCGCATCAAGGTGAATCTTCGTGCCATAGCCTTTATGTTTTGCGAAGCCATACTGTGGATATTGCTCATCAAGATCAATCATGAGCGTATCGCGGGAATGTTTCGCAAGTACTGAGGCTGCTGCAATACAGCGTGCTGTGTAGTCTCCACCGATGAGCGGTAAATGTGGTTGGACTAATCCTGGCACTTTCATAGCATCGGTTAACACGTATCCTGGGATCACCTCAAGCTGTGCGACGGCACGGCGCATACCGGAAATATTGGCATGTTGCAGGCCAAATGTATCAATATCGGCGGCACTAATATGGACGATTGACCATGCGAGGGCATGTTGTTGGATTATGGGAAATAGCTGTTCGCGTTTGCGCTCACTGAGCTTTTTCGAATCGGTTAAATCTGCCAGTTCGGCTATGGGTTTTGGCGGCAGAATGCATGCTGCAATCGTGATTGGCCCAGCGCAACTACCTCGCCCCGCTTCGTCGACGCCGGCAACTGGCCCAAATCCGGCTTTGTCTAAATAAACTTCAAAGGTTCGAAGCTGTTTGAGTTTTCTCATCGATAGATCCCTCTCTCAACTATTCACCGGATTTGGATGTATGTCACGGCAGGTTGCATATCGCGGTAGGTTGCGTGTTACGGCAAGTGGCTGATCGCAACTAGTGGCTCTCGTTCGTTCCTCAGAGAGCCACTGTCACACTACGCGCGACCTTCTCAACCGCCTGTATTTTCACACGCAGCAATGGCAGCACCTGCATACCGCAAAATGTACAACGTCCTTCATTACTGAGCTGGAGTAGCTTGAATGTCGAAGTCTTCGATAAAGCCGATTCTACTGAATGGATAGACAATCGCTTCAACTTTGCCACGAACATTTTCTATTGGAATCGTGCCGCTCGAAGTGTCATTGAGGTGATAGCGTGAGTCTGCGGAGTTCGTGCGGTTATCGCCCATCATGAACAGGTGACGATCAGGCACAGTAATCGGACCAAAATAATCACCACCGCAGGCTTCAGATCCATGATCAGGATTCACCGGATATTGTGACGGCTGCTCAATAAAGTGTGAATCAACTACAGCTCCGTCGACAGTAACACCAGCATCGCCTGGCAAACACTGTACGGTTTGTCCACCTGTTGCAATCACACGTTTGACCAAGATATTTTCGTCAGGAACTACCAAACCTGCGAAGGCACCAACAGTTTGGAGTCCACGAAGTACTGGATTCTCAGAACGTTGCGAAACATAGTTTTGGTTCCACGATTCAGTACCTTCAAAGACAATCACATCGCCTGGCTCAGGATCGGAAAAATAATAGCTGATCTTTTCCACGAAAATGCGATCACCGGTACAACCTGCACAGCCATGCAAGGTTGGTTCCATCGATTGCGAAGGAATGACGTAGACGCGACCGACGAGGCCTTGTACTAACGCCATAAAAATAAGTGTCAGAACAATGACCATTGGGATTTCTACATACCAAGGAGTTTGTTTCTTCTTCTCGTCTTGCGTACGACGCTGTTCAACTTCTCGTCGATGCTTATCCGATTGAATTGCACGGATATTCTCTGCGTTGTCCTTCTCATTCACAATAGTCCACCTTAGCAGTTCTTCAGCTCACCCCGCATGCACCAACGCACTACCCGCATGCACCGATATTCCTTGCCATATGGGCTCACGACCCGTGCAGCAAATCGAGTTGCCTTACGTATCAGATAAGGAAAACACCGCTTACGTAAATATTTACGTAAGCGGTGCCAAATTAAGAATTGGGGAAAAAGATTAGCGCTTTTCCTTGATCTTAGCAGCCTTACCACGCAGGTCGCGGAGGTAGTACAGCTTCGCACGACGTACAGCACCACGGGTTACAACTTCGATCTTCTCGATGTTTGGGGTGTGTACTGGGAAGGTACGCTCTACACCGATACCGAAGGAAACCTTACGGACGGTGAAAGTCTCAGAAATGCCTGCACCCTGGCGACGAATAACAACGCCCTTGAAAACCTGGATACGGGACTTGGAGCCTTCGATAACCTTTACGTGCACGTTGAGGGTATCGCCTGGGCGGAATGATGGAACATCATCGCGCAAGGAAGCTGCGTTTACTTTATCAAGAATGTTCATGGAACATAATCCTTTACTTTTCAGGAAAGAGGACCCGAGCGGCATTTCCTTGCATATAACAAGGCGCTTCGTGCTGGTTCATATCCATTACAATGTCTCGAAGCTGACATGAAGCCAGACAACTGAAAAATTATCCCACATCACCACTGGTATTTCAAACTTTTCAACATTTTGCGCCAGTAGACGGCGTCGTCAAGCTTAGAAGCTTCATTTTGATGCTCTACGTGCTGCAATTATCAAAAGTTGCGCCACCGCACAAACGGCTCTAGTGTAAAAGACAAAATTTAACCTCCACGGGTGCCCTTAAAAGCTAAGAAAAGGGCTGAGATCTGTTTTCAAGCACTGATGCTGTGCGCCAGAGACCGTCCGAACCTGCCCCAACGTTCATGTTGGGCGAAGGAAGTGAGTGCACATGACATCACCTCGTCAGCTGATTCGCGACCAGAAGATCATTGATCTGCGCACCTATTTAGTCACCGGCGAAAATCCTGTTGAGACTGTTCGTGGCGCAACCCATGCCACCTGCATTCAAGTTCGATCCAAACCAATTTCCAGCCGCGAACTCTACGCTTTAAGCGTTCGCATCGCAGAAATCATCCAACCTTGGCAAACCCTGCTCATTGACGACGATATAGGCGTTGCTCTAGCCCTGCATCACCAGGGATATCGCATCGATGGGGTGCATCTGGGACAAGATGACCTCCCGGCGCGGGTGGCTCGGCAGCTGCTCTGGCCTGGGGCGATTCTTGGGCTTACCACTGGCACTGCGGAATTGGTGGACAAGGCAAATGAGCTTGCCGATGTGGTGGATTATATTGGCGCCGGGCCTTTTCGACGCTCGCCCACGAAGCAATCTGCGCGTCCACCACTAGGAATCGATGGTTTGCAAGCGCTTGTGCAACGTTCTTGTCTGCCAGTTGTTGCTATTGGTGATATTTGGCCGGAGGATGCGCCTGCGGTTTTTGCAACTGGGGTTAGTGGTATTGCGATGGTGCGAGCCTTTGAGCGTGATCCAGGTTTGCAGCTGGCTGGCCCATGTTTGCCTGAAGTCGAACACTTGTAATCATGATGCGGATTTGTGCTTGGCTTCGGCGCAGGTAGCTGTTGCTGTCACTGTCGCAACCGTCACCGGCGCTGTGACCGAAACCGCCACTACAGTTCGACACAGCTGCAGGTAAGAACAACCCGCAACAGCCGCCGCACAGCAAACCGTCACTAACCTCACTCCCCTCACCTTGTACATTCTGCTGTTTACCTTCTTAAAGATTCCTATGACACAACCTTCTTCCCCGACGATCGTCGGCGCTGGCATCATTGGGCTCGCTACCGCCTTTGAACTCACCGAGTTAGGGTTCACGCCAACGATTTACGATCCTGATTTCGCAACGCGCCGCCAAGGTGCTTCTTATTTTGCAGGTGGCATGCTCGCACCTATTGCTGAAGTGCAGTATCAGCAGGAAGCGCTATTCCCCTTGATGGATGAAAGTGCGCGACTCTACCCTGATTTTTTGCAGCGTCTGCGCCAAGCAACAGATTGCCCATTCGGATACGACACCACCGGCACGTTGCTGGTAGGCGTCGATCAGGCCGATAAGCTGCATCTTTCGCAGTGGCAGTCCTACTACTCGCATACCGCTCGAACCTCTGAGCAGCTTACGATTCGCGAAGCGCGTGCGCTCGAGCCGGGTTTACATCCACAGATTTCTACAGCTTTGCGTATTCCGGGTGACCATCAACTGCATCCGCGCCTGCTGCTCGCGGCTCTTGAAGATGCTTTACGACGCCGCGGGGTGCGTTTTGTTGCTGAAGCTATCGCTGATGACCACATTGGTGATATTCGCTGTACTGGTTTAGGCGATTCTCATCGTTTTCCGCTTCGGCCTGTCTATGGCGATATTCTTCGCGTGCAAGCGCCTCGGCCACTGGTAAATCATGTGATTCGTGGTGTGGTGCGTGGTCGTCCGATTTATATTTTGCCGCGCCCAAATCTTGAAATTGCAATCGGTGCGACTTCTCGTGAAGATGGCATTTCACAGCCAACTGTTGCTGATATGTATCAATTACTGCATGATGCCCAAGAAGTGTTACCTGCATTGGAAACTTGTACCTTCCTTGAGGCCCATACCGGTGCCCGTCCTGGCACGTTTGATGATCTTCCGATTTTTGACATTGTGCATACCAATAGCGGCATGCAAGTAATTTCTAATGGCTATTTCCGTCATGGCATTCTTTTAGCTCCGCTTGCGGCGAAAGCTGGTGCTCATGCTTTCAGTACCGGTGAAATATTGCCAATTATGCACCGCTGCCAGATGTCTCGTTTCTCTTCTTCTCTCTCATCGAAAGGATCCTAACTTATGGCTCGAACTGTGGTGTGTAATGATCTGCCGCTGACAACTAACGCCACCACAATTGCGGAGTTTGTGATCACACATATTGGTCAGCGTGATGGCGTCGCGGTTGCCCAAAATGGTGTTGTGGTGCTGCGCTCTGCGTGGGACCACACGGATATCCATGATGGCGATCAACTCGATGTTTTAACGGCTGTTCAAGGAGGCTGATTGTCATGATTATTGCGCAGAAAACTTTTACGTCTTCGTTAATCATGGGCACTGGCGGTGCAACCAGTTTTGATATTTTAGAACAAGCATTACGCGCTTCAGGTACTGAAATGACAACTGTAGCCATGCGTCGTCACGCTTCTGGCACTGCTATTTTCCCGCTCTTGCAGCGCTTAAATATTGCACCATTGCCAAATACTGCAGGATGCCGCACCGCCCAAGATGCAGTTTTAACCGCGCAACTTGCTCGCGAAGCTTTGGGAACCAATTGGGTCAAAGCAGAAATCATTGCCGATGAACACACCTTATTACCTGATGTCACCGAACTGCTTGACGCTTGTGAGCAGCTAGTAGCCGATGATTTTGTGGTGCTGGCCTATACCAATGATGACCCGGTTGTTGCCAAGCGTTTAGAAGATTTGGGAGTTGCTGCGGTGATGCCACTCGGCTCACCAATTGGCACGGGTTTGGGAATATTAAATCCGCATAATATCGAACTGATTTGTAGCCGAGCACAGGTTCCGATCATTTTAGATGCCGGTGTTGGCACTGCAAGTGATGCAACATTTGCGATGGAACTTGGGTGCAGCGGTGTGCTGGCAGCTTCTGCAATTACTCGCGCGCAAGATCCTGTTGCAATGGCAACTGCGTTACGGCATGCGGTCATTGCAGGTCAACATGCCGCAAGCGCTGGGCGCATTCCACGTCGTGAACATGCACATGCGAGTTCTCCAAGTGAAGGTTTTGTGTCATGGATGTAGCCAACACCGATCCATGTTCTTCTGAATTCGAGTATGCACGTACCGCGCGGCATCGCAATTTAGCAGGTTTTGACCAAGATCTATTAGCCGCATGTCATGTGCTGGTCATTGGTGCTGGTGGGTTAGGCGCTCCAGTGCTGCAATATGTAGCGGCAGCAGGTATTGGTACGGTGACCATTGTTGATGATGATGTGGTCAGTCTTTCCAACTTGCAGCGACAATTGTTATTTACTGCAGCTGATATTGGTCGGCCCAAGGTGGAAGTTGCAGCTACACGCTTAGAAGCATTGCAACCGGGGATAACGGTGACAGCTCTCCAACAACGTGTTACCGCCAATAATCTTGGTGCGCTTTTAGATAGCCAACAGCCAGATATCGTTGTGGATTGTACGGATCAGTTGGCAACGAAATATCACATCGCGGATGCTTGCGAGGCCTTTGACCTGCCTTTAGCGTGGGGAACGGTAGTAGAGTTTGGTGGCATGATGGCTGTGTTTCAGCCAGGTTTGGCACATTTGCGTGATGTGTTTCCAACCGCACCACAAACATTAGCAACGTGTCGCGAGGTTGGGGTTTGTAATGCAGTGGTCGGAGTGATTGGTTCTTTCATGGCAACCGAGGTGGTCAAATATGCTGCAGGGATGGAGCTTCAATCAGAAGTACTACTCTCCTATGATGGGCGCACGCAACGTATGGTGCGTGTGAAACTCCAACGCGATCCTGCACGCCCATCCGCCACGCGGGCAATCACCACAGATTAACGCGACTCATGAACGCTGCACCGCCCATCCGACATGCAAGCATCCGCCACACATGAACGCTGCACGACAGCCCCGCCCTATGCTGCACAACAGCCTCGCCCTATGCTGCCGCATGTGCTGCGACTGCGCAATCATCCTTGGTGTTTCAACGTTGATATTGATTGCGCAGCCACCAGAAACGTATGCCTTTAAGCCCCACGGCTTTGTGGTAGGTACTAAGGCTTAAACCCGGCGCGTCGTAAAGCATCTGCCAGCGAGCCGGACTGTGCAGAAGTGTTGCGTTGCTCGCGGCGTTTCGTCTGCGCGCGCTTTGGTGCAGGTTTACTAGTCTTCGCATCTGCTGTGGATGCTGTTGGGTCGTCGTCAAGGCGCATGCTTAAGCTAATGCGCTTGCGGGCAACATCAACTTCGAGAACTTTTACCTTCACGACTGCTCCTGAATGCACAATTGTGTGCGGATCCGCAACATAATTGTGGCTGAGCGCCGAAATATGCACCAGTCCGTCTTGGTGCACGCCGATATCAACAAACGCACCGAATGCGGCAACGTTGGTCACGGTACCTTCCAAAATCATGCCAGGACGCAAGTCAGCGATGGTTTCAACACCTTCTTGGAAAGTAGCGGTGGTAAATTCTGGGCGCGGATCCCTACCTGGTTTTTCCAACTCGGTGAGGATGTCGGTAATGGTTGGAATACCAAAATTGTCATCGGCAAAAGTTGCTGGCTGCAGTGTGCTTAATACTTTCGTGTTGCCAATCAGCGTTGGAAGTTCCAAGCCGGTATGCGCAGCTATACGACGCACAACTGGATAGGCTTCCGGGTGCACTGCCGAAGCATCCAATGGGTCTGTACCATTGTGGATTCTTAAGAATCCGGCACATTGCTCAAAGGCTTTTGGCCCTAACCGTGGGACTTTCTTTAATTTCGCGCGGGTGTCGAACTGGCCGTGTTCGTCGCGGTAGGCCACAATATTTTCAGCCAAGGTGTGACTAATACCAGCAACTTTGGCAAGCAGCGGGACACTGGCGGTATTTAAGTCCACGCCTACGGCATTCACGGCGTCTTCGACAACATCATCCAAGGTTTTTGCCAATGCAACTTGGTTCACGTCATGTTGGTATTGACCAACACCAATTGCTTTCGGATCAATTTTGACCAGTTCGGCAAGCGGATCTTGGAGTCTACGCGCAATTGAAACAGCCCCACGAAGTGAAACATCCATGTTTGGAAATTCTTTCGCCGCAAGTTCAGATGCCGAATACACCGACGCACCTGATTCCGAAACAACCACTGGAATTGGGCGTTTGCCGCCTGCTTGATGAATCAGCGCAGCGACTTCACGGGCAAGTTTTTCAGTTTCGCGCGATGCAGTTCCATTACCAATTGCTAAAAGCTCAACCCCATGAGTGGCAACCGCTGTTGCAAGACGTTGTCGCGCTTGATCCCATTGTTGTTGCGGTTGATGTGGGTAGATAATAAAGGTTTCTAAAACTTTGCCAGTAGTATCAACCACCGCACATTTCACACCGTTGCGATAACCTGGGTCAAGACCCAAAGTGGCACGCTGACCTGCTGGTGCTGCAAGTAATACGTCGCGAAGGTTACGTGCAAATACTTCCAGTGCACCGGTTTCTGCGGTTTCTTTCAGCCGCATCCGGATATCAAGTGCTGCAGAAAGATAGAGCTTGGTTTTCCAACCCCAAAGTACAGCATCTGCAATCCACGGACAGCACAAATCGACGTCTTGACTACGTGCAATTGCTGCGAGATAGCCGGCTTCCTCGCCTGCATCAAGGTTTAAATGCAGCACGCCTTCTGTTTCACCGCGAAATAACGCCAAGATCCGGTGAGACGGCAAGCTCGTGACTTTTTCTGCGAAATCGAAATAGTCTTGGTATTTCACTCCTGCCTCTTGACCGGCAATCACACTCGCGCGCATATGCGCTTGCTGATACGCCATTTCACGTAGTTCACCGACGAGATCGGCATCAAGTGCGCAGCGATCGACAAAAATTGCGCGAGCACCTGCTAATACTGCCTTTGCATCGGCAAAGCCTTCGGTGATAAATGCTGTTGCAAGTGGTTCAGGATCATTCGGGCACTGTTCCAAGATTTGATCCAGCAGCGGTTCAAGCCCTGCTTGGCGGGCAATATCGGCTTTTGTAACCCGGCGCTTTTTATATGGCAAGTAGAGGTCTTCGAGTCGTGATTTCGTGTCGCAGGATACGATCAGCGAACGTAAGGTATCGGTGAGTTTGCCTTGTTCCTCAATAGCTTTTAGGATCGCCAATTTTCGGTCATGCAGTTCCATAAGATATGCGGAACGTTGTTCGATCAGGCGAAGTTGGGTGTCATCAAGACCGCCGGTTGCTTCTTTGCGGTACCTGGCAATAAACGGAACGGTATTACCTGCAGCCAAAAGCTCCAGTGCTGTTGCAATATGGGAAGCTGGAAGTGCAAGTTCCTGTGCCAAAGCATCTGCAATGCGAAATTCAGTCATTGCATCAAGTTTAGTAGAAGATGCTTGCGTTGTTGGCAAGCATCTACCGTGATCCGCTGTATTCGCCTCGCACACACCGCGACAATTGATGCTCTTCACTGCACTATTGCTCCAGTGGCGTGCCAGAAACACAAGAAAACCGCAACCAGAAAGTCAAAGGGAATAAACTTTCACTCTCTGGTTGCGGCGTTCTTACACAACGTGCTTATCGACGATTATGCGTTACCATCGTGTCCTTTTAATAAATCAGCAAAGCTGCGAACATTGACATCAACACCGGTGTTCGAAGAACGCTTTGGCAAACTATCATAGTCTGGACCAAAACCTACGACCCCACCTTGGGTGGCAACAATTGCTTCTGCAAGTTCGATTGCTGCACGCGTGACGCGATGTTCGAGTTCGGAGTCGGTGCCGAAGTCTTCCGTGGCAGCAAATACTGCAGTTGGCATCACAATTGCTCGAAGGTAGGCAAACAGTGGACGCATCGCATACTCCAATGCAAGAGAATGGCGTGCGGTACCTGCGGTTGCAGCAAGTAACACTGGCATTTTATTCAGTGCATTTGGATCAAGGGTATCCATAAATACCTTGAAGATACCTGCATAGCTGGCTGCGAAAATTGGCGTTGCCGCGATAATCGCATCTGCTTCACTGACACTATCTAATACACCTCGCAGTTTTTCTGTATACACACCAGTAGTCATCACGGTAGTGAGATCACTCATGAGTCCTAAAATATCGATGTGTATAACTTCTAAGCCTTCACCGCGTTTAGATACTTGCACAACCACTTGCTGGGCAATCTGCTCTGCCAGCATCTTGGTGCTAGAAGGGTTGGAAAGCCCTGCGTTCAAAACAACAAGCTTTTTCATAATCCGCTACATCCCTTCTTCTGTGTTAGTGAGCTTCGGCTGGAAGCACTAAACGGTGACGCGACTGTGGGCCTTCTGCAACCAAGGACGCATGCGTTGGCGGATCGGAAGGAACGTGTGCTGGACGACGCAGTTCAAATTCCTTGCGCAGGGTTGGCACAATTTCCTTACCCAAAATCTCGATCTGCTCAAGTACAACTTCTTGTGGCAAACCAGCATGATCAATCAAGAACAGCTGACGCTGGTAATCGCCAACTGCATCGGCATAGCTTAAGTAGCGATCAATGATCATTTCAGGTGTGCCAACAGTCAATGGTGTCATCTTGGTGAATTCTTCAAGCGATGGGCCGTGTCCATACACTGGCGCATTATCAAAGTATGGACGGAAGAAGTCTTTGGCTTTCTTTTCAGTTTCTGCGGCAAAGAACTGGCCACCAAGACCAACGATTGCTTGATCAGCTGCACCATGACCATAGTGCTCGAAACGCTGGCGATACAGATTCACCATGCTGGCGGTGTGCTCGATATTCCAGAAGATGTGGTTATGGAAGAAACCATCACCGTAGTAGGCCGCTTGTTCTGCGATTTCAGTGGAGCGGATGGAACCATGCCAGACGAATGGCGCTACCCCATCAAGTGGGCGTGGAACAGAGGTGAACTGTTGCAATGGTGTGCGGAATTGGCCTTTCCAATTCACCACATCTTCACGCCATAACTTACGCAAGAGGTGATAATTTTCAACGGCAAGTTCGATGCCCTTTCGGATATCTTTGCCGAACCATGGGTAAACCGGACCGGTATTGCCGCGACCCATCATTAAATCAACGCGGCCATTAGCAAGATGCTGCACATATGCATAGTCTTCTGCGATATTGACAGGATCAGTGGTGGTAATCAAGGTGGTAGCGGTAGTCAGCTGGATCTTTTCGGTTTGCGCTGCGATTGCCGCCATCAAAATTGGTGGAGTACCTGGTGCGATAAATGGTGGGTTGTGGTGCTGACCGGTACCAAAGACGTCAAGCCCGACTTCTTCAGCCTTCTTGGCAATTTCCACGGTTGCATGAATGCGCTCATATTCCGTAGGAGTCTTGCCGGTGGTTGGATCTGTGGTGACGTCGCCGATTGTAAAAATTCCGAATTGCATAATGTTTATCCTATTCTCGTTTTGTTGATATATCAACAACTTTAGCAAAAATTCGCCAAAAGTGGAAATCTTCAAAAAATACTGGCCTGGTACGTCGAGGTACTTACCCTCGATACATTATTGTGGTGGCCACGCGCAAGCAGCTTGCACTCCTGGAGTGGCAGTGCCTTCATGGCTGGTGCCATACCAGTAGGTGCCTGGTGGGAAAAACTTCACCACCAGTTTCGTGGCCTCCACTAATGAGATATCTGAACGGCCTTGGATTACGACTCGATGCAAGACTTCAGTAATTGGCGAATGACCTTCATATTGCTCATACTGCGTGACCAGCATGTTATCCGGTTCGCAGCTGAGCACTATTTCATCAGCATGAATGCTGTCAACCAGATAACCTGCATCAGTTAATTGCTGAGGCAGCTTTGCGACGATCTCTTGCCAGTCAGCTGGGTGGATCAAAATATTTATATCAGTTGCAAGAGCACGCATAGTCGCTATCCCTTAATGGTTGTGGATCGTGTTGGAAAAGCACGATCGTGGTAGTGGTATCGCTCTATGTAACAGTGCCGAATGACAATCTATTCCCAGCCTAGAACTTTGCGGTCCGTGCGGTCGAGTTCTACAGATGCTAATAAGTCTGGACGTACTTTTTGAGTACGCAATAATGCTTGATCTCGTCGATAGCGTGCGATTTTCGCATGGTTACCCGAGCATAATACTTCTGGAACCTCCAGTCCACGCCAGGAACGTGGTTTGGTATAACTTGGCCCTTCTAATAAACCATCAGAAAAACTATCTTGTTCATGGCTTAAGGTGTTGCCGAGTACGCCAGGAATCAGACGCACCACCGCCTCAGCGATGACCAGTACTGCGACTTCCCCACCGATGAGCACATAATCGCCAATCGAGACTTCTCGTACGCGATAGCGATGAGCTGCGTCATCGATCACACGCTGGTCGATACCTTCGTAGCGACCACACGCAAACACCAGATGCTGTTCATTTGACCACGCTTGTGCATCTTCTTGGGTAAATGGCTTACCTGCTGGAGTTGGCACAATTAATAATGGCAAATGCTGATTCTCATCAGAGTCTTCGGTTGCGGCATACCCACTGGCAATCACACCAGTACGTTCATCGTGGCGCGGTTGGCTGCGATGTTGGGTCGCAGAGGTTAATGGTGCAGTTTCAGCTGCATATCCCGTACCTGTTGCAACATCATCTAAGGCTGCACCCCACACAGTTGGTTTCATCACCATACCTGGACCACCACCATACGGGGTATCATCCACAGATTGATGCACATCATCGGCCCAATTACGCAGGTTATGCACGCCCACTGTCAAAATATTTTGCTCAATGGCTTTGCCTACCAGTGCATGGCGGAGTGGTTCTAAATAACCAGGGAAAATAGTAACAACATCGATGCGCATTACAGGTCCAATAATCCTTCCGGAGGGGTAATAATAACCTGCTGTGCGTCAAGATCGACCTCTGGCACGATATCGTGCACAAATGGAATCAATACCTCGTTGCCAGCTTCCAAGCGTACTTCTAAAAGCTCACCAGCCGGGCCATGGAGTACACCGATAACTTCACCAATGTTCTCCGTGTTATGGATAACGTGGAGCCCGATAAGTTCGTGATCATAGAACCCTTCTGCATCGGCATCGTCGTCAAGCTCAAGCGGTGGCGCCCAAAATTGGGTTCCACGTAACGTATCCGCGGTGGTGCGATCGGCAACTTCTTCAAATTTCACCAGCAGACGTTGTTGATGCCAGCGGGCAGCTTGAATTGTCAGCGTATGTTGCTTTGCGCCTTGCTTGCCATGCAACACTTCACCGATAGCAAAGCGAATATCCGGTTCATCGGTGGTCACTTCCACCGAAACTTCGCCTTTAATACCGTGAGACTTCATGACTTTGCCAATGAGTAATTCCATGCAGATGAGATTACCGCAGATCACACCTAGCAGTCATGTTTGACCTCCCACCTGCGAAACAGAGCCCAAAACATGCAGTAATCGAAGCAAGTGGGAGGTGTTAGCGTAATTTTTCCAGCTGCATAGCAGCAAAAGCTGCAGCATTAGTTGTGTCAATGGCATCGAACTCGCCGTCGTCAAGCAATTGCAAAGCCGTTTCGTATTGTGTCATTGCCATTCCTTGTTCCCCAATGGATTCAAAGACCATGCCAAGTTCTAATGTCGCTAAGACTTGAATCCAGGCATCAGCGGGGTCTAGAGAGTCTTGCGCTAAGATAATGCTGCGCTCCAGATATCTCCTGGCACTATCGAAATCGCCTTCGTCATTGGCCAATTGGCCACACTTGCAGAGGTAGGAAATTGCCTCAGAAATTGTGTGATCCGGATCCAATTCAAATCGCATAAGCTGGATGTTCGTCCAGACTGCATCTACCATTGCTTTCACTGCGCCGCTTAGCTCACCAAAGCTACGAGTCTCGCGTAAATCGGCAAGTGCACCCTCGACGTCGCCGAGGATATTCCTGCGCTGTGCTCGGTGCGCGAGCAATAATGCTGCCACCAAACGCTGCCGAGAGTCAAGTGCTCGACGTTGTGCAGGGGTGAGTATCAGATATGCATCAAGTTGGTCGGTGAGATAGTCGATCTCTAACTCGAAATTGTCGTCAATCAGATAAAGCCCACTGAGGACAATTTGGAGAAGCTCTCCGTATGCGGCGATATCGCCGGTGTGGCGTAATGATTCAAGCAGCTGTTTACCAGTATCTGTTGCAGCATGCGGATCCATGTGGCTCAAAGCTTCCAAGCGCAGCAGCCGTAATTCTTGTTGTTCGGCGCTAAAAAGCCCCTGCAAACTGCGATGCGCAGTGATAAACGCATCACTTTCAGTTTCGGTATCCACCCCAGCTGCGGCTAAGAGATGATCATCTGGATTCACTCGGTCCGAGAAATTCTCGAGAATCCGATCAATTTGCAACAGTGCTTCTGGATACTTCCCCAATGCCAAAAGTGCTCGCACTATATATTTCCGCGCCAACACTTCTAGATCTGGCGCATCATGTAAAAATGCCAAGTCTGCCATTTTTTGAGCGTGCATATATAATTCCTGCGGCATGTGCGGATGCCGCAATGAATCGCCAATGCAATATTCCACAAGTTCGTTATAAAAATCCAGTGCAATCGGATGCGTCGCGATTTGTGGCCATTGCACGACTTTCAAATACGCCTCGTAGCGTTTGCGGCCGAAGAGAAGAAACAGGTTCCGCTCAAGTGTTGCAATAATGCTATCGGGCACCATGGTAAATAATATTTCCAGCCGCTCTTGCACCCACGGCAAAAAGACTTTCAAGAACTTCGCACCTTGCCAGGTGTTTTCAAGCATCGTCAAGACTTGTAGACCAGAAAATTCTAAACCTGGTTCTTGGGAAACTTCTTGTAATTTTGGCAGCAGTTGCGCGGCTGGGATGAAATAATCAGGTTGCGTTTGCAACTTCACGTATTCCGACCAGCACCATGCACTCGTAGAAACATACGGTAGTTTCAGCGCTTGCTCACTGTGAATCCGTACCTTTTCCCACCTGCCAAATTCGGCATGCATTTCACATAAAAAGATATGGATACGCCCCTGTTGAATCAAATCAACAGTATCTACTAGTGCCTCCAATTTCTCAATAGCTTCTTCAATATCAGCTTGGTTGCCACTAGCTGCAAGCCTTAAACATTCTTCTATTGGATCGAGCATAGAAATCTATGCCTCCTTTCCACAAGCGGTAAACGGGTAACGGTTGTCTCCACAGTATTCTAAACTACAGAAACTTCAAAAGCCCTTTCCAAGATCCGATTCAACGATCTTGGAAAGGGCTTTTCAACGATGCTCTAATAACAAGAACATCATAAACTTTTAGAAGTTTTTACTCAGCTGCTTCTTCCGCAGGTGCTTCTGCCTCAGCTTCAGCAGCTTCTGCTTCTACCTTTGCAGCAGCTTCAGCTTCAGCGGCAGCCTTAGCAGCAGCTTCTTCCTTAGCCTTGCGCTTCTTCTCGGTGATAGCCTCTGCAGTTGGGCCTTCATTTGCCTCAGCAAGAGCCTTGTTGAACAGGTCAAGCTTGGATGGCTTTGGCTCTGCAACCTTCAAGGTACCTTCAGCACCTGGAAGACCCTTGAACTTCTGCCAGTCACCGGTAACCTTCAGCAATGCAAGTACAGGCTCGGTTGGCTGTGCGCCAACACCCAACCAGTACTGAGCGCGCTCAGAATCGATCTGGATGATAGATGGGTCACTCTTTGGCTGGTAGATACCGAGGTTCTCGATAACCTTACCGTCGCGACGGGTGCGTGCATCAGCAACAACTACGCGGTACTGAGGGGTACGGATCTTACCCATACGCTGGAGCTTAATTTTTACAGCCATGATGGCTTCCTTTCAGTCACTGGACCGTTCAGACATTATGTATGCTTCTGAAACATAACCGGTTGCGATCCTTTTTGAGTTTTACCTGCGATGTGACATACCGTTCGGCCGTGGCCGGAGGCGGTGTAATCAACAGGAGATGTTGCCAAGTTACGACAACCTGGAAAATTTTACGCGATTTGCCGTCTATACGTCAAGCGCATGCTACACACACGTATGCAGCTGTACTCTCACCCCACTCTGCGTCCACGCCACATCACACCACCCTGCCACATCGACAAATATTTTCTTCACCGTTTATCGTTACAGCATGGTTTCTTTTCTGCATGCAACACCAGATACGATTCGCCACAACATCATGCAACGACTACCAGGTTTAGGCGTGTGCGCAATCGGCGCAGCTGTTGCCTATGGCCTGAACATCATCAGCGAACACATCTTGCATATGAGTTCATTACTGCTGATCGCATTAATCATTGGTGTAGCTGTTGGCAATTTCATCACCTTTTCTTCACGTGTGCGCATCGGTGTGCAATACGCCAGCGGACCGCTGTTAAAGGCAGGTGTTGCACTGCTTGGTTTTAGCATTATCTTTTCCGATATCCTCACCCTCGGCGTTGGCACATTAGTCGTACTTGCAGTTGTAGTAGGCGTTGGGTTGATCAGCAGTGTGCTCTTTGGCAAATTATTACGCCTTTCTACCAGCCAAGCGCTCTTAATTGGTGCTGGATGTTCCATTTGTGGAGCATCTGCCATCGCGGCGGCACATGCAGTGTTGCCAGAAAAACGTGAGCATGAGTTTGCGACGGCGATTGCAGTCATCTCAGTGTTGGGCACCATCATGATTGGGCTTGGGCCAATCATGATTAGCGGAATGGAACCACACACCAGCGGCATTATTCTAGGTGCAAGTATTCATGAAGTTGGTCAAGTTGTTGCAGCTGGCGGTATCGCAGGTGCTGCCATCTTACCTATTGCGGTCACCGCGAAACTTGGTCGCGTCATACTGTTGGCACCTGTGATGATGCTTCTTGCAAAATTCGTTGCTACTCGCGATACCACCACTACGCGAGTGCGCATCTTGCCAACATTTGTCGTGATGTTTTTGGTATTCGTTGCACTACGCTCGCTGGTTCCGATTCCCACATCTGTGTTGCAGGTTATTGATCTCAGCAAAACTGTGCTGTTCACAATGGCAATGTTTGGACTTGGGACAGGCGTGACTATTGCTGCTTTACGACGCTCAGGGCTTAAACCTTTTCTCCACGGATTGCTCGTGACGTTAGTTGTGATTGTCACTGCAATCAGTGGTGCTTTTATCGTTGGATCATAACAACGTAGAACTGAAAAAAAGGAGGGGTGCAAGCACCCCTCCTTTTGAGCAAGACAATTATTTGTCCTTGCCGAAGTCTAAGTTATTCAAATCAATGCCTTCTAAACCTTTTGGCAGATTTGGCATCCCAGGCATACCTGGCATACCACCGCCGCCGAGTTGTTCTTGCATCTTTTGCAGTTCAGCCATACCTGGCATGCCTGGCATTCCGCCTAGACCTGGCATGCCGCCACCATTATTGCGCTTTGCTGGCTTTCGCTTGCCATTTTTACCTTTGCGTCCTTTTGGCTTCTTTTTGGTAGCACTGCGGCCAAAACCACCCATTCCCATCTGGCCAGCCATTTTGCCCATCATCTTCTTAGCTTCGAAGAAGCGTTCAATCAGCTGGTTCACCTCTGACACTGCAACACCAGAGCCAAGTGCAATACGCTTGCGTCGTGAAGCATTTAAGATCTTTGGATCTTGGCGTTCTTGTGGCGTCATACCGCGAATAATGGCTTGAATACGATCAAGTTGTTTTTCATCAACCATATCCGCCATCTTCGACATTTGGGAACCACCTGGCAGCATCTTTAACAAATTGCCAATTGGGCCCATCTTGCGGATCATCAGCATTTGATTCAAGAAGTCTTCCAGGGTGAGCTCACCGGTCGACAGCTTCGCTGCGGTATCAAGTGCTTGCTGCTGGTCCAGCGTTTTTTCTGCATGCTCAATCAGAGACAGCACATCACCCATGCCCAAAATACGACTGGACATACGATCTGGGTGGAAGACATCAAAATCTTCCAGCTTTTCACCAGTCGAGGCAAACATAATTGGTTTACCAGTGACTTCACGAATCGACAGTGCTGCACCACCACGCGCGTCGCCATCTAATTTGGTCAGTACCACACCAGTGAAATCAACACCATCGCGGAAGGCTTCCGCTGTCATCACTGCGTCTTGACCAATCATGGCGTCGATGACAAATAACACTTCGTCTGGCTCAATCGCATCACGAATATTGCGAGCCTGCGTCATCAGTGTTTCATCAATACCCAATCGACCTGCGGTATCGACGATGACAATATCGTGTTTCTTTGCTTGTGCTTCGGCAATACCACGACGTGCAACATCAACTGGGTCACCATGAGAGGTACCCATTTCATGTTCGAGTGTGTCAATGGAGGTACCTGGATCAGGGGCAAAGGTTGGCACACCTGCGCGTTCACCAACAATTGTTAACTGTTGGACGGCTCCTGGACGCTGCAAATCGCAGGCGACCAGCATTGGCGTATGGCCTTGATCTTTTAAGTATTTTGCTAATTTACCGGCCAAAGTGGTTTTACCAGCACCTTGCAAACCTGCCAGCATAATCACCGTCGGAGGGTTCTTTGCAAGGTTCAAACGACGTGTCTGACCACCTAAAATCGCCGTTAATTCTTGATCGACGATCTTAATAACTTGTTCAGCTGGGTTTAATGCTTGCGAAACCTCAGCACCGAGTGCGCGTTCCTTAATACGGGAAATGAATCCGCGTACGACAGGTAGCGAAACGTCGGCATCAAGTAAGGCTAAACGGATTTCACGAGAAACAGCGGTGACATCAGCTTCGGTAACTTTGCCTTTTGACCTTAAGCCAGAAAGCGCTTGGCCTAAGCGATCTGATAAAGATTCGAACACTGGTGTCATCACTCCTTGATGCGAATAATTTCTCGAATGTCACACACCTATTGTGTGTAGGTGAACATTACTTCACGTAGATTGTATCTTTCTACCTTAGTCAAAGGTGGAAACAGAACATAACTTCCTAAGGTTACCCCGTTGCCAGTGCCTTGGTAATATCGCGCTCAATTTTGCAACGATCAACATTTCCGACCATTGAAACCTGCACAATCATGGTGGCACCTGGGGTGTGCATATTGATCCATTCCCATTCAGGCAATACTCCGATTAAGGTGCCAAGGGCTGCTTTTCTATCGGTTGTGCGCACTTCTAAAATATTGTCGTGCCAAAAGGTTGCCACTGCACCAGGTTCGATAGTGGGCAATGCTGAATAGACTCCTGATTTATACGCTTGTATAAACTCACGTTCATCAAAACCAGTGCCAAGCATGTTATACACCTGCATTTCCGCTGAAACACCATCGGAATCATTCACAAACGCTGCTGAGATGATATTCCAGTTTTTCGCAGCTATTAAGGCAAGTGGGCGCACACTTTCGCGAATATAGCTGCCAGACCAATACACCACTGCCGTTGAACCTAAGTTTTCATACACAGCGATTTCACCACCATAGCGAACCACTGGTGGGCTTGGCGGTGTGGTGGTTAACTGTGCCCGTGCACGCTGGCATAAATAGTTCAAACCAGCTTGCAATTTTGGTGACCACACTCCAGGGCCTGTAGCACGAGCATCCGCTTCAACCAACACTTCCATAAGCGTAATGGCCAGTAGGTTATAACCTAAGGCATCTAAAATTTCAGCCACGACTGATGCAGATTCAATATCTTTCGTTGCCACCAATTTGGGAATAAACGTATGGTATTTCACCAACGCTACAACCACTTTTTTATCTTGCGCCGATAATCCCAATTTATTGGCCATATCTGCCACCATCGCTGCTCCTACAAGCGAATGAGAATGGTTGTAGCCTTTGCCAATATCATGAAACAGCGCTGCTAATAAGAGCAGATCAGGACGCGCAACAGTGACACTACTTGCCGCACATAGTTCGACCGTAGCCAAAATATGCCTATCGACGGTACGGATATGGGTTGGTTCTCGTGGCATCAGCTGACGGATATGTTCCCATTCTGGAACCAAAGGAGCCCAAAGTCCATGCTCGTCGAATTCTAAAATCACGCGAGCGGTATGCTTTGCCGAGGATAGTACTGTGAAAAAATCACTGGCTGCAGTTTTCTTCCAACGTCCTGGCGGCATCGGTGGCACTTTGGCTAGGCGTTTCCATACATGCGGATGGATAGGCAAACCAGTACGCGCACTTACCGCTGCCACGCGTAGCGGTAGACCAGGGTCGGTGAGATCAGGCGTGCGCGAAAGTGTGATTGCATCATCGACGGCAACCACATCTACATCTAATGGCCGGCGGATCCGATATCTGCGATGTACTGGCCTTGGTAATAAATGACGTGCTTGATCAAGGGCATGGGTTAATGCTTCATCGATATCACGTGCTGCAGCAGCAATCGCACTGGCTAAGGCATAGCGATCCGAAAAGCCGAGATCTTCAGCAACATCGAATGCAAATTCTGGGTCCAGAACATCTCTGGCTCTGCCGGCATGTTCATGCAACATCGTCCGAACATCGCAGAGAAGCTTTCGCTGGGTGGATAAATCTGGCAGATCAACTAAGTTGCCAAGTGCGAGTGCTTTTAGAAATTCATGATCGCGTAATCCCCCACGGCCGTGTTTAATATCAGGATGGGTCATTGCAACCACTGAGCCGGAGCGACGCCACCTAGCAATGGCGAGATCCACAAGTTGATTAAAATTACCGATTAAAACTGCTCGCCATTGTTTTAAGATCCTTTGCCGGGCCAACTGTGATAATTCAGCATTGCCTGCCAGGTGATGTAATTCTAAAAGCGATAATGCAGCGATTGGATCTTGTTGCACAATTGTTGCGCATTCTTCGGCAGTACGCACGGCATAGTCAAGACGCAATTTCGCATCCCAGATCGGATACCATAATGATGCCGCTGCTTCTGGATCCAGGCTGCCGTCGTGAAGCAAAATTAAATCGAGATCCGAGCGCGGTTGTAATTCTCCTCGCGAGAGTGATCCGACCGCTGCTAAGGCTGTTCCAGGAGGAAGTTCCAGGCAGTTGATAATTTGCGACACTCGCTTCAATGCAGCGGCGCGAATGTCTTGAGCGCTAAATTGCGTCGGTGCCACGTTCGCCTGTACGCACTCGAATCACGTCGATGACTTCTGTCACCCACACTTTGCCATCACCGATTTTGCCTGTGTGGGCAGCATCGACGATCGCGGTGATAACGTCGTCAAGCATATTATCGTCAATGACGACCTCGATTTTGACCTTTGGCACAAAGTCAATGGCATATTCTGCGCCGCGATAGACTTCATTATGGCCTTTTTGCTGACCATAGCCTTGGGCTTCGGTCACTGTCATGGCATGCACGCCGACTTGTTCAAGGGATTCCTTGACGTCCATGAGTGTAAAAGGCTTGACAATAGCTGTGACAAGTTTCATCGGTACGCTTGAACACTTTCTTGTTGGACAAATGGTTTCTGTACCTGTCTACTTTAGCCTATCGGCACTTCCAGCTACACACTTCAAAAGTGTGAGATGAGGAAAATGTTATGCACACGAAAAAACTCAGGTTGGAACAAAAACGTCCCAACCTGAGTGGTAAAAAGCTTGCGATGCAATTATGCAAGCAATGCGTCGACAAAGCCTTCGACTTCAAATGGCGCTAGATCATCTGCACCTTCGCCTAAGCCAACGAGCTTGACTGGAACACCAAGATCTTCTTGGACTTGGAACACGATGCCACCTTTCGCAGTGCCATCGAGCTTGGTGAGGACAACACCTGTAATTTTCACGACTTCGCTAAAGACTTTGGCTTGGTTCATGCCGTTTTGCCCGGTTGTGGCATCCAGGACTAACAAAACCTCATCAACTTCAGTCTTCTTCTCAACCACACGCTTGACCTTGCCAAGCTGATCCATCAAGTTTGTAGAATTATGCAAACGACCTGCGGTATCGATCACAACGACATCCGCGTGGTTGTCAACACCACGGGCAACTGCATCAAAGGCAACAGATGCAGGATCCGCGGCTTCTGGGCCACGAACTACCTCAGCGCCGACGCGACGTCCCCATGCTTCAAGCTGGTCAGCAGCAGCGGCACGGAAGGTATCTGCTGCACCAAGCAAAACTTTGTGTCCCATAGACACCAATACGCGCGCGAGCTTACCAGTGGTTGTTGTCTTGCCAGTGCCATTGACACCAACCATCAAAATCACTGCAGGTTTGCCCTGATATGGGATTGCCTTAATGGAACGATCAAGTTCTGGTTTACATGCTTCAATTAAGCAACGACGCAGCATTGCACGCGCTTCTGCTTCAGATGATACGCCTTCAACTGCAACGATCTCGCGCATCTGATCAACCACTTGCATGGTAATTTTGACACCCAGATCAGCTTGGATCAGGGTTGCTTCAATATCTTCCCAGGCGTCTTCATCCAGATCACCAGCAGATAAAATACCTAAGACTGATTGGCCAAAGACGTTATTGGAACGTGCCAAACGAGAACGCAACCTGCCGATACGTCCAGCAGCTGGAGCGATTTCATCGAGTTCATGTGCTGGCTGCGCTTGTGCAGCTTCTTCGGCAGCTGGTGCAGGAGTTTCCGCACGCGCGGTGCCTGCGCTTGCAGCGACGGCACCTGCCACAACTGCTGCTTCAACAACATGGTCTGGTTCGGCAGCATCTGGTTGATCATCAACAGCTGGTTCTGCAGCTTCTGGTGCTTCTGAGGTTTCTGCCGCTGCTGTGTCTGCATGTTCCGGCGTTTCAGGCTGAGCGACGACAGTTTCATCAGCTTGCTCAGCAGTTTCGGTTTCAGCAGATTCTTCAGCAGATGCTTCTGCCTCTTCAGCTATAGTTTCTGCTTCGTGAGACTCATCGGTGATCTCGTGGAATTCTTCAAGCTCACCAAATTGTTGTTCAATATGCTCAGCTAATGCTTCAGCTTCAGCCGATGCTTCCTCAGCATTCGCATCATCGGATTCGCGAGCATCGTCACGCTCAACATCTGTTTCATGTGAGCCATCATGCACAGTTGCCGCATCACTATCAATAATTGGTTCAACAACAGCTGGGGTTTCTGCCAAATTATAAAACTCTTCAGCTTGATCATCTGCTGGTGTTTGCTCATCCGCAGGCTCTTCTACGGCCTCATCTGCGGACTCAACGGCTGGTTCGTCAGCGACCTCATCTACGGTCTCAACGGCTGACTCAACTACTGCATCAACTGCCTCAACAGCTTCTACTTCAACCGCCTCGACAGCAGTCTCAACAGCAGCCTCAGCACTCACATCAGTAGTCTCGGCCGCTGCTGCAACATCAGCAACAACGCCTGCTGCGACAGCTGTCTGTGCGCCCAAATCACGAGCCTGAGTGGTGGCATCATTTGCGAGTTTCTGATCATTCCGCAGGACTGGTTCTTGAGTTTTTGCTGGTGCAAATTGAAAGCCGCTTTGAGCTTTATAATTACCAGATTTTTCTTCTTGGGTAAGTTCTTTTACTTCCTTTTTAGGTTCTTGCGAAAAGCTCACGGTCTTTTTCTTTTTCATCGTTAATCCAACGATTACGATGATGGCCAAGAGCGCAAGAACAATTAGTGCAGCAAGAACAGGAAAAGAGATAGTCATAGTTCTATCTTGGCAAATTTTGCTGCAAAGCACACTCTGGGCGCGAATTTATTGCAGAAAAACTTGCCAAACTACCCCTTAAGTTTTTCCTCGTCGCAGCCTAGCCTGTCGACGCTATACACCAAGCATCTCATTCCCACAACAACGACCTCCTTTCGTGCACAATACGATCAAGAAGGCCGTTGTCAGTTCTGAAGCGATGCTCCTCAAATATTACGCAATCCCTGGTTTCTTCAATGCCAAGATAATTGCTTCAGCTGCAACTAAGTCAGAGGTGACCAGATCTGGCACGATATCGGCAAGCTTGGCCCAGCCTTGTGTTGCAGCATCAAGTGTCTTCGAAGAAGAAATAATGCCATGAGCAGCCATTCGTGCAGCAAGCGCTAAGACGAGTGAGACGACTGGCGCTAATGCCCAAACGTTATCCTTATTATCTGTATCAACACCATCGAGCTTGTCGAACCGAATACGTGCTAAGGCATAAATTGTCTTATCCGTGCTGCGCAGGGTGCGTAATAAGGTCACTGCAGAAGCAATGAGTTGTTCTTCAGCAAGCAGCTTCTTTAATGCTTGTCGAGTATTAAACGCCTCAAATACCGCTAATAACCGGTTACCATCATCAAGCACAGCTCCTGGCACAATATTGCTGGAAGCAAAAAGCTGCTGCAAAATTGCTTGCTGCTGTGCTGGATCAAGACCTGCGATCATCACGGTTGAACGATCAATACACGCGGTATCTAACGTGGTATCACGACCAGTTTGCAGCACCTGAAGAACATTTTTACCAGCAAGGTCTTGTAGTTGTTGATAAATATCTTTTGCCAACGGGCGTTGTTCGGCAGTGATGCCATCTTCACCATAGAGCGTCGATAAGCTGCCGAGTAACTCCAGTGCCCCAATCCAAGCTGCTCGATGGTAGCTTTCGTCAGTATTCAGTGGAGCGTCGAACACGCAGCGTACTAAACCGGTTTCAATCACTCGTCCTGGCTGTTGATGCGATTTCACCAACGATTTGGAAAGACCGAGCAGCGCTTTGTTCGGATTAGCAGTAAAGACCGTGCGAACTGCCTGCAACGATTCTTCGCGACGCCCGCCGGCCGCCAACATATCCCAAAGCACCGGCATCACTGCTGGATCCGATGGAACTTCATCGGTTTGACCAGACATAAACGCACTTAAGGCACCAAGGGCGGTGTCTTGGCTACCGAAGAAGCCTGGTTGTTCAACCAGCAATGCCGCACTTCCCGGCGCGGCTGGGGTGCGCATCACGGTAAATGGGTCACGATCGTAGACTTGCACAACGAGGTTGCCAGCATTGACGAATGTTTCTGGCAAGACCACTGTGTTGTCGTGGACAACGAAATTATGCGCTGGTTCCCAAGGCGCGGTTGCAGGCCATACCCACACACCAACGTTGGTGGAATCGGTATGAATGTGCAGTTCGTTTTCTACCAATTCAACCGTTGCGGGTTCCGTGGTTGCAACATCGGCCAAGACAACTGAAATACGCTTGTCACTTGCAGGGTCAGTCCATTCAAACCGGACTTGGCCGCGTGGCAGCATATTTGTTGCAGAAATGAGCTTCGCTATTGGCGCAACAAACGTCGTGTCTGCATCGTTACTGATCAATTTTGCAGTTGCCACTGGCTGACCGTGATGATTGATCACCGAAATACGTGGATTTCCAAGCACACCAATACCACGAATGCGGATGAAGCCTGCTGGGTCTACGTTTCGTGGATGCACGGTCATGCGCGATGCTCGCCATGCTAATGGCTCAGTGAGCAACGGCATTTCAAAGGTTAAGCGTGGTGGGCTAAACCGTAGTGGTAGAGCGTCGCCTTCTTCGGTGCTAATAACAAAATCCACGCCAGATTCGGTTGGTTGTACCAATGGGTGTTTCGGTTCCACCTGAAATGGCTTCAGGCTCGGTTTCACAATCAACGTAGATTCAGATAAGCCACCACCTGAAGGGATACGGAATGATCCCGATAAACCAGCATAGGTAATGGTGGTACGGATACCTTCGACAATGGCGAACTCGTGGCGGAATGATTCATTGCGTGGCCCACGCATCCGCACAAGGTACTCGCCTACCCACGGAGCGTCATAGAGTTCAGGATCGAAGACTTCAAAAATGCCGCCTTCTGCTGGTACCTCCAATGGTTCAGGCTGGATGACTTCTTCACCTGCAGTACCAGCACCTGCATACGAGGAAATGGCTAAGTGCCAAATTTCACTCGCCCCTGAAGGCGTTGGTGGAAATTCTGCGAGCAGTGACTGAGAGTGAACTTTTAACCCTCCCATGGTTGTCACACCTGCGACTGCATCATCTGGAGTTCGGAACATTACGCGCGCACGTGGATCTACCGAACGTGTGCGCCCAAGATCAATATGCTGGCCATTTGGCACGCTGTCAAACGAATCAATACCTTCGAGGGTTACTTCGTGCAAGGTCCAGCCGTTCCAGCCTTCAATTTCATAAGAATTGGTTGGGTGGATTTGGCGATTATGGACAGCGTCGTAAAGCGTGTGTTCAGCTGGAGTGAGCACACGTAAACGTTGGTGGTGCAAGGAGCGTTTGTCGGTGACCGAGCCGCCGCGCTTGTTAAAGAGCAACACAGGATCGTCTGCATGCACGACTGGCACTGTCCAGGTGATGCCGTTAGCAAGATCTTCTACTGTGACTTCGCGAACTGGGTGGTCCAGTGCAATATCGAGCGGCTCTGCAAAACCGGTCACATCACCCCAGCTACGCGCGGTGCGATAGACGGTGGTTGAACCTTCCAAACTGACTCGCCACGTAATTTCGCCGGTTACTGGCACTTTTTGCTCTGGAAGGCGCAAATATACTTTGCCACGATCTGCTTGGAATACCACGCGTGGACGCAGCTCACGATTTGCCACGCCAACAGCTGCTTGCCTATCGACGGTGCCAACTGGGCGCTCACGTAGTTCAGCAACAATTGCCTCTGCAAGAGCTGGTGGCAGCTGTGGGCTTAAGTGGCTATGGGAACGATCAACCCAGGACTGTGGATGTGCCAGCGAAAACTCGCGCAAGGCGGCAACGCCTGCTAACAGTTCTGCTCCATGTTCAGGCAGTTGCTGGACTAAACCCGCAAGATACTCAGGCAATTGTTCAGCAGTGCCATCATGTTGATCATAGGATTCGAGCAACAGCGGTACTTCGTTGGCAATAATGCCCGAGTGATAGGCCAGCGCGGTAACTGCGTCAGTGTCGAATACGGCAAGGCCAAGCTGTTGGCACATGCTTGAGAGATGCTCATCAAGATAGGTGGTGAGCGCTGCTTGCAGTCGCTCATCTGTATCTAACCCAAGACCAGAGAGATAATCCGAGGCAAAGCACTCTGGATCAACCAAGTGGTGGGCGCGACGCACTAACGTTACAAGCGCCATGGCAGGACTAATTGCTAACAGTGCATCGAGAGTGGAACCAGCGGCAATCTGGCGAGCAAGGAAAATACCGTAGAATTTTTCAATTTTTTCCCACTCGTCACTTGCAATTCCAAGTTCAGCCACCAAGGTGAGCGATTCAAGTTTTTGTTGCAACTCCACGTCATAGTGGGAAGCCCACCCCAGAAGTGAATCAGTTGGATCTGCGATGGGGTGAACAGTGTCACTCATGAAAAATACGTTTCCTTCCTTAACTATAAAATCTCAAGTTTTTTGCGATTCATACAGCTTAAGACTAATGATCAACACTTTGGCTATGGTCGCTCAAACAGTGACACACAGCAGCCAAACTCGTACTGCCCAAAACTGAAACACTACGAGTTCTGCGTAGTTTTCTCAACTTAGCACCAAGCATGCATCAACGACGCGCAGCTAAATTGCAGGGTATTTCAGTAAAGATGCATGCCGAAGGAGCTTAAAATCACACTAGGGTTAAAATTGCGGTACGTCAGTGGCGATTAAGAGACATATCATGGAGCTTCTCGCTGGCATAGAAATGCCAACGCTGCAGTTGTGCATGCGCGCAGCACGGTTGCAGCACATGAGCACGGTTGTCGGCGCATGCAGCATGGGGTTGTATGTGCGCAGGCACGCTTGTTGGAATGCACTCTCGCGTCAGTTTGTTATGCCCAACTCGTAGGCCTACGTCGCCTCTGTATGAGCGTTCGCAGGATTCATGCGTTGCGAAATCACCTTCGTAATACCGTCTCCTTGCATGGTCACGCCATATAAGACATTGGCAATATCCATCGTTGGCTTTTGGTGTGTAATCACAATTAATTGTGATTCCTCGCGCAGCTGCTCAAATAATGCAATTAAGCGACGCAAGTTCACATCATCAAGAGCTGCTTCGACCTCGTCCATAACATAAAACGGCGACGGACGCGCTCTGAAAATCGCAACTAACATGGCCAAAGCCGTTAAAGATTTCTCACCACCAGAAAGCAGCGACAATCGCTTGACTCGTTTCCCAGGCGGACGCGCTTCAACTTCAATTCCTGTTGCAAGCATGTCATCTGGCTCAGTTAATACCAGCTTGGCTTCACCACCAGGGAACAATGTTGCAAAGACCTTCGGAAATTCCTTCGCAACATCGGCATACGCATCAGTAAACAGCTGCAAAATATGTGCATCCACATCTTCAATCACACCAGCTAAATCTTTCCGAGCCTGTTGCACATCATCAAGCTGCGTTGCCAAAAACTGGTAGCGTTCCTCTAATGCCTTGTACTCCTCTAAGGCCAACGGATTGACTTTGCCTAGCCGATTCAAAGCCTTTTCTGCTGCACTAACCTCCGCATATGCTGCCTGTTGATCAAAATCCGCGGCAGGTTCGTAATCACGCAAAATATCCGCCGCTGGAACTTTCAGCGTCTCACTTGCAACAAGTTGTGCTTGCTCAAACCGAACAGCAGCTTCTTGTTCTTGTAATTCATTGGCATGCTTGCGTTGCTCATTAGTTGCCACCTGATGCTGCAGTTGTTGCATCTGGCTGCGAGTTTGCTCCAAGAGTCGTTGAATCTCAACTCGTTGTTGCTTCGTAGCATCACGTTGCTGTGTCGCAGTTGCTAATGCCACTGTTGCACGTTCGAGTACATTTTCTGTGAGTTCAGCAATCGTTGCCGCAAGTGCTTGTTGTGCCCGCCTGCGTTGCATCAACTGGTCATGACGTTGTCGAGCTTGTAATTCATGCGTTGCTTGACGACGTAGCCCAGCGGCTTTACCCGAAAGGTTCTGAATATCGCTTTGTAAACTTCGCAGTTGCAAACGCGCTTCAACTTCCATTGCTTGTACCTGGGCTAATTGTTGTTGTGCCAGGTCTCGCTGCTGCGATGAAACTGGTTGAGTATCAGCATCATCGTCATAATCTTCAACCAGTGCAACGCGAGCAGAAGTTTCTTCCAGTTTTGACCGCAACTGTTCCAATCGTTGTGCAGTCATAACTGCTTGTTGGGTGACACTTTGATGCTGCTGTGACACTTGCGCAACTGTTTGCTTGGCGCGTTGAACTTCTGCGCGAACTTGGCGAAGTTGCACTTGGTGCTCATTTTTTGCAGCTGTGGCACTTGCTGCCGTCACACGTAAGGTATCTGCACTGGTTCGTGCACCTTCAAACGTTCCAATGATTTCATCAAGGGCTGCTTGTGCCGATTGCAATTCTTCCGTTGCCGCAGTAATCGCACCTTGGGTTTCAATGCTCGTTTTCGTTCCTGGCGTTCCCAGAATATACCAGCCTTCACCTGCCATTTCTCCATCAACCGTGACAGCTTTCAACCGTGGATCTTCCTCCACAACAGCACGTGCGGTGGCAAGATCTTTGGCCACCACAACATCTGCTAATAAACGCGACAATGCTTGTTGATACGCAGGTTCGATCCGAACGACGTCGAGAAGCCAGTATGTTTGTGCTGGTAACGTCGCACTGACATGCCAAGGCTTGGCCGCTGGTTGCGGGTACAACACAATTTCACGATCAGCACCAATATGATCTAAGTTGCTTGGTGTTGGCAGTTCACCAACGAGCGCATGCTGGAAATGCCCTAATGCGGTTGCCAGTGCCAATTCTATGCCGGCATCCGGGTGAATCACAGTAGCAATATCTGCAAACGTCGTGTTCAACGCCGTGGCCAAACTTCCCTTTGGGATCGTCATGGTAGCACGCAGCGTTTCAATTCGAGACTCTAACCGCGAAACTTCTTTTTCGCCTTCTCGCTGCTGCTGACGCAATTGCTCTAAACGTGCTTCGGCGGCTTTCGATTCCGCCTGAGCTTGGGTGAAGCGCTCTTGAATCGAAATTTCTTGTTCTTCTAACACCTGCGCGCGAGCCTGCACATCTTGTAAGTGCTGTTCAGCTTCTACCAAACGCTCATAACTTTGGTTGATCACCGCATCATACCGCTCAACCTCGTCTTCTGCAGCGCGCAATTGGCTCCGCTCGGATTCCTGCTGCGCTACTAATCTCACAATGCCTTCGCGACGATCCGCTACTGCTCGTACTTGGGCAAGATGTGCGGCATCGGCAGCTTGCAGTTCTTCGGCAGCAACCTCAACTTGCTCTTGTAGGGCTTCCAATCGATGTTCAGCAATATCATGTTCAGTTTGCAGCGCCTGAAACTCTGCTTCAGCACGCACCGCAAGTTGTTCTAAATGCTCCGGATCCGGACCCGAATACGGAGTAATACTCACCGAGGCTTGACGATCTTTCGCAATACGCAATGTCGCCGACATCCGCTCAACCAAACTCGAAAGATCAAACCACAACTGCTGAGCTTTTTCTGCTGCCGGCAATGCGGTAGCCAAATTGGCTTCATACTCAGCCAATTGCGCGGCAACCTGCTCAGCTTGTGCCACAGCAGCCGCATGATCTGTGGCACTGACCAACGTTGCTGCATGCGCCTGCTGCAAACGCGTCGCAAGCGTATGCAATTCAAAACCAGCAACTTTTAACCTTGCATCACGTAATTCAGCTTGCACAGTGGCAGCTTTTTTCGCCGCCTGCGCTTGCCTGGCAAGTGGTTTGAGTTGGCGTTGCAACTCATTGGTAAGATCCGTCAGACGATCAAGATTGACCTGCATATTGGCCAATTTTCGCTGCGCTTTTTCTTTACGGCGTCGATGTTTTAATACGCCTGCAGCTTCTTCAATAAACGCACGACGATCTTCTGGTCGTGCTTCTAGAATTTGCGCAAGCCGACCTTGTCCGACAATAACGTGCATCTCACGGCCGATGCCAGAATCGGAAAGTAATTCTTGAATATCCATCAACCGGGCTTTTGTGCCGTTGATTTCATATTCGCTGGCCCCGTCGCGAAACATGCGCCTAGTGACAGAAACTTCGGAATAGGCGATATCTAGGGCACCATCGGCATTATCAATTGTTAAGGTAACTTCGGCGCGCCCTAATGGTTTGCGATCGCCAGCGCCTGCGAAAATTACGTCTTCCATTTTGCCGCCGCGCAGAGTTTTCGCACCCTGCTCGCCCATGACCCACGCAAGAGCATCGACGACATTGGATTTACCAGAACCGTTTGGGCCAACGACGGCACAAATACCAGGCTCAAATTTCAGTGTCGTCGCGGAAGCAAAAGACTTAAAGCCTTTTAATGTCAGCGACTTCAAATACATTATTGTGAGTCTAGCAGAAACTTATCTCACAATCGTACGATTTTTCTACCTTCACCCCACTGCTGATATCGCTGCCTTCACAAAAGATGTACGGTGGCCGATCGGCGTGGGCAGCGTGCACAGAGCAGGTTTAGTGGCGAATGGAAAAGTCACTGACACCTTTAGGCTCCTGATAAAGTTCCACCACAGTTTTCACTCGTGCTGTTGCAGGACCACATGCTAATCGACGCTTCAACTCAGCAAGATCAACACGCGTGCCTTCGGCAACTACACATACACGACCATCGCGGAGGTTTTTCACCCAGCCGGAAAGATGTAATTCTTTTGCCTGGCAATATGTCCACCAGCGAAATCCCACACCTTGAACTTCACCGTGAATCCACGCTGTCATACGAATAATCTGCATGTTCCAAATCGAATCTCGTAGTTCCTACCGTAGACGACAACCTCGGATACGACACGAATCGTATCCGAGGTTTTTAAGAAAAATATCGTTCAACTGTGAAGACTAGACTTCACGGATGATCTGGCCACCGCGCCGGGTGACAGCATCAGAGCCATCCCAGCATTCGATGTTCTTTATTTCCGGAAGCATATCGCGGTGGAAGATTGGATCCAAGCCCTTGACCTTTTGCTGGTCGTAGTTCTTCAGCAGCTTCACTGCCACACCACCAAGTGGGATGATCGCAACGAGGTTGATCAAAACCATCAATGCTGCGAAGGTATCACCCAGTGCCCAGACAACTGGAACAGAGCCGATTGCACCGAAGAATACGAAGCCCATAACCACGAGACGGAAGATATTTAAGACGACCTTGGATTCGGTAAAGAACTCCAAGTTTGCTTGTGCCAAGTAGTAGTTACCGATCACAGAAGAGAACGCCAAGAAGAATACGATGATGGTCACGAAGTGAATACCCCATTCACCAATGGTGTTTGCCAATGCTACTTGGGTTAATGCAGCGCCTTGTACGTTGCCGTCGAGAGTTGTGATGTCAGTACCGAGCAAAATGATAAACGCGGTAATTGAGCAGACCAACAGGGTATCGAAGTACACGCCCAAGGTCTGTACCAAACCTTGCTTAACTGGGTGAGAGACAGTTGCGGTTGCAGCAGCGTTTGGTGCAGAACCTTGACCTGCTTCGTTCGAGAACAGACCGCGGCGCATACCGTTGGTAAATGCCATACCGATGGTTGCACCTGCTACTTCTTGCAGACCAAATGCATGTTTGAGAATCAGTGCGATCATGCCTGGAACTTCGGTGATGTTCATAATGACCACGATCACGCCGACGACTAAGTACAGCAATGCCATAAATGGAACGATCACTTGGGTGAAGTTAGCGATACGCTTCACACCACCGAAAATGATCAGGCCAGTAATAACTGCAAGAACTGCACCCACACCGGCACGGAACAAACCGTCGTTTTCGCCAATGGTGATACCTAATGAGGTACCAAATGCTTCGACGATAGAGTTCGACTGGATAGCGTTGTAGACGAAACCGAAAGTGAAGGTAATTGCGACTGCGAAGATCACGGCAAGCCAGCGCGCATTTAAGCCTTTTGTGAGGTAATACGCTGGACCGCCACGATAGGTGCCATCACCTTCACGAGTTTTCCAAAGCTGCGCCAAGGTAGACTCTACGAATGCGGTTGCGCCACCGAGTAATGCAATGACCCACATCCAGAACACCGCACCTGGGCCACCTAACGTAATTGCCACAGCAACACCAGCGACGTTACCAGTACCAACACGAGAAGCTGCAGAGATAGTAAAGGCCTTGAACGATGAAATGCCTTCATCGTCAGCCTTTGTCATACCTTCTGGGCGTCGATCGCGCACAGAATGGAACATTTCAGGGATCATGCGAACCTGAACAACCAATGTACGTACTGCAAAATAGAGACCAGCACCAATGAGAAGGTATGGGATTACCTTCCAAATCTCACCATTTACAAGACCAATATATTTTTCGAAAACGTCCATGTTCTGGAATGCTACAGTTTCAAAGAACTTTAGGAAACTTATTTTTACGTCTGACTACAGGCCCACTACCCGCAGCATTGCTGCGTAGCGCACACAAAAACCTAAGATTGTAATCATTCTGAAATAATTGTCGAAATCATAATTAATGCAACTCTAAACATTGCCCGAAATAAAGACAATTATTGCATGTAATGGATTTTTTATATCGTATTTTATAGCCAAAGCACATCTCGAGTCGTCACAATTATAGGAAACAGTGTCTTAGCTGTTCTTTTCGCAACACTAAAGACGATTATTTCAACTACTCCCCTCGTCCATCCCCGATTGTAACCATACAAAAGTATGAGATATTGAATTTCTATAGAGCAATCAAAATAAACTTCCGTGACGCGACGCACGGGTAGAAAAATGCCAAAAATAACTATTTGGTCACAAATATCGGATGTGTGTGCGGATGTACATCAATCTTCAAAACGTGTCCCATCTCACATGCTATGTATGGAATAGACTTGCCTTCTCACGCAAGAAAGTCTTAACGTTTCCGCTGACATTTTGGACAATAATGGCTTGAGCGCTGTGCAATTTTCTTCCGCGCGATACTATACCCACATCGCTGACAAGGCTTGGCAGTTTGCCCATATGCTTGTAACGACACTGCGAAATAGCCAGATTCGCCATTGACATTCACATAGAGTTGATCAAAACTCGTCCCACCTTGTGCCAACGCAGCTTGCATCACAGCTTGGCCAGCTTCTAACAAATTGCAAAGTTTCCGCGTCGATAAGCTGCTGGCAACTGTTTGTGGATGAATCTTTGCTTGCCACAACATTTCATCGGCATAGATATTGCCAATGCCACTGACAATGCTTTGATCTAGTAACAATGGCTTAATCGCAGCCGATCGTGATTTGAATGCTGCAATGCAGCGGGCAAGATCGAGATCTGGATCTAACAAATCCCGCGCAATATGCACGATACTTTCCGGCACTCTGCCATGTGGAGTATCAACTAACGTATCAACGCGCCAATAGCCAAACGTGCGCTGATCAACGAACCAAAGCTCAGCAGCGTGATCAAGTTCGGCTTGAATCCGAGCGTGACGATAGCTGGGATGGGATTGATCAGCGCCTAATGGTTGCATTAGCATTTGCCCGCTCATACCAAGATGCACCACAATGCAAGCATCTGGCGTAATGGAATCGGCAAGTTCAAGCCACAAAAACTTTCCACGGCGTTGCACATCGCTGACATGCGCACCGATAGCTGTGACTCGTAGCTGCTCGGCACCTGCTAGGTTATGGCGCACTGCACGTGGGTGATGCACACGAAGCTCAGTGAACTGGTGCTGTTTGAGGTGCGTGAGCAGTCCGCGCCGAACAACTTCTACTTCTGGGAGTTCTGGCATTGCTGCAGATTTTGGCGCACGGAAATATCATTGAGCGATTGCAACGACTGCTTCGCGGCAGCTTGTTCGGCAAATTTCTTCGAAGATCCTTGCCCTGTGCCAAGCAATGTGTCATAGACCGTGACTGTGGCTGTGAAGAGTTTTTCATGCTCCGGGCCAACACTGGTTGCATCATATTGCGCCATTGGAAGCTTGTATTCTGCCAAGCGCTCTTGCAAGCTGGTTTTCCAGTCTTGGTAGCGGCCAACTGCTGCGGCAGTTTGAATCTTTTTATCGAACAATCGCAAAATTACATCGCGTGCAGTTTCATAATTGGACGATAGGAAAATTGCGCCGAATAATGCTTCCATTGTATCGGCCAGGATCGAATCTTTATCCTGACCATTGGTAAGCATCTCGCCTTTACCAAGCATGATGTGCTCGCCAAGGGAAATTTCTCGCGCAGTATCAGCAAGGGCATATCGCGAAACAATGCTGGCACGCATCTTCGAAATCACACTTTCAGGGTGCGTTGGATAATGCTGATACAGCTTGGTGGAAATCGAAAGCCCGAGTACAGAATCCCCTAAGAATTCCAGACGTTCGTTATTAGGAAGATGACCATGCTCATTGGCAAACGAGCGGTGTGAAAGTGCAAGTTTGAGAAGGTCTTCTGGAATATCTACCCCAAAAACATCGAGTAATGGCTGGTGATCAACAGCATGAAACCGCTGATCTAAAATCTCTTCATTACTTAATTTTGGTTTCTTGCTCATAGAAATTTCTCCAAACCAGCCCATCTCGGATCAACGCGCTGTTCTTCCATTTCTTCAACGACACCATCAGGAGCTGGAACATCACCCTCGTCGCAGCCGTTTTCACACACTGGGTTAAATGGTAGCGTCACGCCAGCCTCATCGATGATAGCTTGCAGCATATCGACGCTATCACCGTGCACCAATGGGATCTCTTCTTCTTCGCTGGCTGCTTCGTCACCGGTAATAAAATCTTCACTCAACGCAAAAACCTGGGTGGCTGCAATTGTGGCAGGCTGGTGCAACGGTGCCAAACAGCGAACACACTGGCCACTGAGTTCTGCTGAAACTTCAACAGTCACCATAAGGCCTTCACCAAGTGGTACAAGCTGCGCATCAACTGAAACTTCTTGCCCTTCGGCAATTCCAATCATTGCCGGACCAATGCGCGTTGGGCTTGGACCAGTTTGATTCAAAAACGCAGGAGAATTGCTGCGAATAACGGCATTAATATCAAAAATAAATGGAGACTGTGTGTTCATCGTGTTCGTATCCTACTCTGTTCCAACGGTAATGGTGAAATACACCAATACCGTTTGTCTGTGCCTCATTGTACACACCATAGTGCTCACGAGTGGAAGTATGAGCTTTACAGGAAATCTCTACTAGCTGCGATAACGCTCTCATCTATCTCAACAACGATAGCCAAGATCACCTGCTACATACCGCATCGCATAGCAGTGCAGCATTCAATCAGTATCCGTACCAAGATACCTAAGCTCGACAGCTACGCAATATATGGGGATCGCAGCCTACAGCAAGCATGCCTCCGCAGTGTTTCTGAATATATCAGTACGTTGAATATAAGGCCTGATAAACAGTATTAGCATCGTTGTACAACACTCGTATTGTGCAACGATGCTATACAAAGAGCCAGGTATACTCCTACTGCGCTGACCAACTAGATTATGAGGAGTAATGAGCAAATAATCTTGAGAGAGACATCGATCATTTATCGCTGGGTCTCTTGTATACCCAGCAAAAGCCAGCCGAGAGCGTTCATGCTTGCATCTGCACCATGAATCTTTTGTATCCAGGCAGCTATTCTGCCTGGATACAGTTGTGCGAATGACGCTGATTCTCTGAGTAAATAGTACGTTTATGCGTCGTAGCGGCGTTGTTGTGCACCAGCACCGTGACGCAGTGCGCTGCGATCGCGAGTAACGGTACGCAAGGTTTCTGTCAAGCTGTCTTCAAATTCTTTCAGTTTAGTATCAACGAATACATCACATTCTTTGCGCAGGCGGTCAGAATCAGCGTGTGCAGCATCAACAATCCGGTGTGCCTCTTCATTTGCGCGACGTACTAACTCGGCTTCGCTGACCAAACGAGCTTGCTCGGCAAGGCCTTCGTCGACGGCACGTTGATACTGTTCATGGCCATTTTCAACTAAACGCTTAGCTTCAGCATTCGCGCGCGCCACGGTAGTATCAGCATCGTGTCGAGCACGATCCACAATGGCAACTGCATCATCTTGAGCCTTTGCAACCGTGCTACTAGCGCGATCTGTTGCATCTTTGATCATTATGTCTGCATCGCGATGAGCAGTGGAAACTAAGTGCTCAGATTCAGCCGTGGCATGCGCAACTTGTTCCTGTGCTTGTTGTTCAGCAGTGCGAATAATCTCATCACGCTGATCAAGAACGTCTTGCGCATCATCGACTTCGATTGGAAGCGCATTGCGCAGATCGTCAAGGAGGGCGAGAACCTCATGGCGTGGAACCATGCAGTTCTGTGTCATTGGAACGCCATAGGCTTGGTCAACAATGTTTACGAGTTCATCGAGGCATTCAAATACGCGATACATAATTTCAATATACCTAAAAAGCATCTCACGCTGACGCGCAACGACGACGCTAAGTCTAAAAAATCTCGCACTGAAACTGATACAACCGCATCTAGGAAGGGATCAATAATCGTACTGAGGGTTCATTATGATTCTGATTCCGCACTCCACACATCTTCGTAGCACCACCACTACCCAGGCACCACCACACGCGTCGCAAAGCTACGGCCACCGACACCGCACGCGTACGCAACATCCGGCACCACCACACGCGTCGCAAAGCATTCTAAGCTCGCATATAGCAGCACAAAAGGCTGTGTGACGAAGTTAGAATCTTCGACGCACAGCCTTGTTGAGGTGTCAGAACTACTGACGGTTAGACAATGCCTTGTGCCAACATTGCATCTGCGACTTTCTTAAAGCCTGCGATATTTGCACCGATAACGTAGTCACCTTCGTAGCCATACTCACGAGCTGTCTTCTCACAGGTACGGAAGATCGTACGCATGATGTTGTGCAGGCGCTCGTCGGTGTATTCGAAGGTCCAAGACTCACGAGATGCGTTCTGCTGCATTTCCAGTGCGGAAGTTGCCACGCCGCCAGCATTTGCAGCCTTACCAGGTGCAAAGTGCACGCCGGTCTCGCGGTACACTTCAATTGCATCTGCGGTGGAAGGCATATTTGCACCTTCAACAACGAACTTACAGCCGTTTGCAGCAAGGGTACGGGCATGCTCACCGTTGAGTTCGTTTTGGGTTGCGCAAGGAAGTGCCACATCGCACTTAAGATCCCAGATGGAACCTTCAGAGTGGAAAGTTGCGCCTTCAACTTCGTCAACGTACACAGACACGCGCTCGCGACGAACTTCCTTGATGTCTTTGAGCTTTTCTACATCGACACCATTTGGAGTATGAACCCAACCGGAGGAATCAGAGAAGCCGATAACAGTTGCGCCCAGTTCCTGAGCCTTTTCAATTGCATAGATTGCAACGTTGCCGGAACCCGAAACAACAACCTTCGAGCCCTTCAGCTCTGCATTGTGATGCTTCATCATCTCTTCAACGAAATAAACAGCACCATAGCCGGTTGCTTCGGTACGAACTAAGGAGCCACCCCAGGTCAGGCCCTTACCAGTCAAGACGCCAGATTCGTGCTGGTTTGCCATACGACGATACATACCGAACAGGTAACCAATCTCGCGGCTACCAACGCCGATGTCGCCAGCTGGTACGTCGCGATACTCGCCAATGTGGCGGTGCAGCTCAGCCATGAAGGACTGGCAGAAACGCATGATTTCAGCATCAGAACGACCCTTTGGATCAAAGTCAGAGCCGCCCTTGCCGCCACCGATTGGCTGACCGGTCAAAGAGTTCTTGAAGATCTGCTCGAAACCGAGGAATTTGATAATGCCTAAGTTCACGGATGGATGGAAGCGCAGGCCACCTTTGTATGGGCCAAGTGCGGAGTTGAACTGCACGCGGAAGCCACGGTTCACCTGGACAACGCCGTTGTCATCAACCCAAGGAACACGAAAGATGATCTGTCGCTCTGGCTCACACAAACGCTGAATAAGGCCATAGTCTGCGTAGTGAGAATCTTTCTTCAAAACAATCTTCAAAGAATCCATGACCTCAGCAACTGCTTGGTGAAATTCTGGTTCACCGGCATTACGGCGCACCAGCGCTTCGTAGTAACCGTCAACAATGGTATCAATATCAGACATGAGAGTCCTTCCATGAGGTATGTATGAGTCTTGCAACAAGAAGATATCTGTTTTCAACTGTGAAGCACTCATAATGTAATACAGTCATTAATTCTACACCTCTATAGAAATTATTTTCTACTTGGCTATAGAATTTCACACACAGTTTTCCAATATCCCCTGTTCAGAACAATTATATTCATTTCAAAAATGTGTTGCCAAGTGCGATTCCTCACGCTCGTTTCTATAGTTTTATAGAAACTTTGACACTACCCCACCCGCAAATCAGTCAGGCATTGTTCTCAAGTTCCATCCATACCACTACCGGCCGCACCACTACCGGCCACACATCTCCCCCATCACACATCAACATCTGCCATACCGCTAGAACATGCTAGCTTGACGACGCTTCACACACGCCCCTTCACACACAAAACTCTGGATCAATTCCCAACAGATACAGCAAGCGCAGTCTCATGCACCGGAGATATTCTCCAACACTGCATCGTACGCATAGACACCTCTGAATCCTTGCACGCAGTCGCTAATAATCCACCTAAGTAAACGTTTGCGTGTTAGCATGTGACAGATCTCTAGCAGCAACACCATCAAGAATTGATCTCCAACGGCTTGTCTTTTCGCTGCATCTTTTAAGGTTTAGAAAGAATACTAGTTATGAGCATTTCCATCCTGATTGCACCAGATTCCTTCAAAGGCACTGTTTCTGCTAGTCAAGCGGCAACCTTGCTCCAGGCAGGCATGCAAGAAGTCTTTGCTGCTGCAGACGTCAAGATCAACTACATGCTACAACCACTTGCCGATGGTGGCGAAGGAACAGCTGCACTATTTCACGGTGAACGCATCTCATTACCAACTACAAACGCCAATGGTCGTCTCATCGAGGCAAGCTATATCTACGATGCAGCAACCACCACCGCCTATATCGATGTAGCTGCGGCATCCGGATTACCACTGATTGCTCCAGATGATCGTCGCGCACTCTTTGCAGATACTTACGGCACTGGCGTGTTAATCGCGGATGCGCAGACACGCGGCGCTACACGAATCGTCTTAGGATTAGGTGGCAGCGCTACCACTGACGCAGGTACTGGCATTTTAGTTGCGCTGGGGGCAACACCGCTCGATGCACACGGGCATCCTGTGGCCCAAGGCGGGCAAGGGTTAGCATCAATTGCCAGCATTGATACTGCTCAATTAAATATTCCGGCAGCGGGCGTGGAATGGGTGCTTCTCACTGATATCCGTAATCCTGCAACAGGTCCACACGGTAGTGCTACTGTCTACGGGCCACAAAAAGGGGCGACTCCAGAAGAAATCGAAATTCTCGATCGCGGTTTAGCGCACTTTAGTAGCCTTGTCGACATCGATCCAACGATTCCTGGCATGGGCGCTGCAGGCGGTGTTGCATTAAGCATTACCTGGCTCTCAAAGCTGCTCTACACTACCACCGAACACGTGCATATTTTGCCAGGCATCCATGTCATCGCTGATGCCGTTGAACTTGACCAGCAAATTGCCGCAGCCGATATCGTCATCACCGGCGAAGGCCGCTTTGATGAGCAATCGCTGCACGGAAAAGTCGTCGGTGAAGTATTACGCCGCGCAACTGCGACAACGAACTATATTGTTGCAGGTCAGTTTGTTACCACACCACCTGGCAATCACCAGTGCATCACGCTTTGCGACGCTGACCCTGAAGTACAATTTCACGAAGCCGGCAAAGCCATCGCCACAAGCATTCTTAGCCGCTAACTGCAAAAGGTTACGGACGCACCGCAACACTCCATGGGAATGTTGCAGGTACTTCATAACGCTGCTCCTCCATAGTTTCGATTGCGGAGTTCGGCAGTGTCGCTGGTGGAGTCAAAATACGCGCATACAGCATGGCAAGTTGATTCACCGAAGCTTTTGGCTCCACCACCTCGATTACTATCCGTGCTGGCAGCAATTGTTCCAGCGGATACACGCCATGATGGGCAAGCAAAGTTTCGTCATCATCGGCGGCATCAAATGCGTCTTCATGCTCACTGCGATATGACTGTTGCAGTTGCTGCACAACTTCGCCTGGAAACTGTGGGCTTTGCTCTAACGTTACTTCCAGTTTTGCTGCGTGAGCATCGCGTAGTAACAAAGTAGTCAATGCATCAAAACGCTGTTGGACAAGCGTGTGGGCAACACTTGGGGCAAGAAAGTCAAAAGTGATAAAAGCCATAGTCGCCATTATAGAACCATACCCTAGCTTTATTCCTCCTTCCTTAGGTATCACACAAGCGGTGGCCGATAACTGTCAATTTCACAACTTTTGTCAGGCATCACAAGCGCACTGATGGTTTGGCTATTACACTGAAATCATGAACTCAATGGCTGCACGCATCAATCCGATTCAAATTATGGCAGACGGTACTGTCAAACAACTCAATCCTTTTTCTGGTACCGAAGTATGGACTGTACCAGGACGCGGGAATCGGCCATTAGAAAACCCAAGCGCCGATACCAGCCCACTTTCTGCTGAAGAACATCATAATTACTGTGCGTTCTGTGCTGATCGACATCTCGAAACACCACCAGAAAAGGCACGTGTATGTGCCGACCAGCACTGTCAAACAGTGTCACGTGTAGCATTTGACCAGGTTGAAAATAGTCCAGCTGATTTTCGTCGCGTCTCCAATTTATTCGAAATTGTGACTTACGAATACTGGAAAGCAAATTACGGTTTCCACATGGATGCTGTAGCACAAGCTCATATGGATACTTATCTTGCAGATCCGCGCGGAAAAGAACACGTCTTGCGCACGATTCGAACCAAACGGAAAGCTGCCGGTTTGGATGTTGATATTCCAGAATCTGAGTTACTGGCACAAGCTGAAGGTTTTTTTGGCGGCGGGCACGATCTTATTATTGGTCGGCGTCATTTCACTGATGATGCAACTACACATGCCGATTTAGCTTCAGCCGGTACATTAACGCCAGATGAACACTATGCATTAACGAAGTTCACAGTGGAAACCACACTTGATCTCTATGAACGTAATCCATATGCCTCATATGTTGCGGTGTTTCAAAACTGGCTCAAACCAGCTGGTGCTTCTTTTGATCATCTGCATAAACAACTTGTCGCCATTGACGAGCGCGGACATCATGCAGATATTGAAATTCAAAAATTGCGCATGAATCCGAATATGTATAACGAGTGGGCAGTGAATTACGCAGCTTCTCGTAATTTAATCATTGCGGAAAACGACTACGCTATTGCATTTGCCGGTTTCGGTCACCGATATCCAACTCTGGAGGTATTTTCTAAGTCGGCCACCCCAGAGCCTTGGAACCAAAGCGCCGAGGAGATTCGTGGCATGAGTGATCTGGTACATGCGTGCCATGCCGCAGCTGGTCCACAGATTCCATGCAATGAAGAATGGCATCACAAGCCAATCGATCTTGATATTCCAATGCCATGGCGCATTATGATCAAGTGGCGCGTGTCTACGTTGGCTGGGTTTGAAGGTGGCACCAAGGTGTATCTCAACACTATTAGCCCGTGGCAATTACGTGATAAGGTGGTCAGCCGCTTGTTTACGTTACGCGCTGAGCAAAAAATTGCGAACATTCGTATCGCTGAAGAATGCAGCATCAAGCGCAATTGCTTGCTCTACAATCCTGTCTTACACACACGCTAACTTCTAGGTTTGCGAACAGTACGCTAAGCGCCTTATTTTATTAAACACCCTGTGCTGCGCTATAGAACTGCTCCCCTCCCTATATTCGGTATCTGGTTTCTCAGTCCAACTCATGGGGACTCGTTCAACATGCCACAGGGTGTTTATTTGTAGCTAGAACATAAAAAGGTGTACCTGCCGTATCTGACAGGTACACCTTTTGTGTGCTGTATTTCGCAGCTATGTCATAACTTACTTGTTACGACGACGGCTCCGACCAAGAACCGCGCCACCTGCTGCAGCCATAGCTGCACCAAGCAGACCCAGCAGGCCAACATTGGCACCGGTATTCGCCAATGCACCATTAGCCTCGTGCTTTGCAATTCCCTTTACAGGAGCCGCAGGAGCTGCAGGAGCAGCTTCATGCTTTGCGATTCCCTTCACAGGAGCAGCTGGTGCTGCTGGAGCCGCAGGAGCTGCAGGAGCAGGTCCTACTGGCGATGGCAGTACTGGCGTTGCTGTAGAAGATCCACCGTTGTGAATCAGACCAGCGATACCACCGATGATCCCGGCAGTAACTGCGCCACCGACGATCAGTGGAACCAGTGACTCAGGTGAGCTGGACAAACCTGGCTTTGGCTTCTCATTTACCGTCGGTACGTAGAAACCAGCAGCTGCGTTTTGGAACTGATCCTTCAGCGTGATCTTCAGCGGTACTGTCGTACCAACGAAACCAGCAGCTGGAATGAACTTGATCTGAACAGTGATCTTGCCGTTCTCATCTGGTTCAGACACACCTGTGATCTCATAGGTACCAACCTGCTTGGTTGGATCATTCTTATCGAAGGCAGCCAACTTACCAATTGCATCAAGCTGATCCAATGGATATGCCTGATCATTGATGTAGATTGTCGTCACATCAAACTTCACGCCAGGAGCACCCGGAGTAAAGACAACTTCACCAGTCTGTGGTTCGTCAACAAGACCCGTGGAAGTATCCGTGCCTGGCATTGGCTTATCGCTATTTGCCGTTGGATTCACTGCCTTGACGACCGGCTGATACAAACCAGCCACTGGTACACCAGCGTTGTCGAGTACACGAACCATAACTGGTTTTGGTGTACCAACGAAGTTACCTTCTGGAACGAAGGTCACAACACCAGTGTTTGGATCGATGGTGTAAGTACCCACCTTGTTGCCATCGTTATCAACAGCATCAAGTTTATCAACCAAGTTTCCTTCGGAATCTACCAGGTGAGCTGGGTTGTCTTCAGAAACTGTTACAACAGAATCATCAGAGTTCTTAAACTCAACTGTTCCATTTTGCGACGCACCCTGGATGCCTTCTGATGTAGCGTTCTTTGCCGCATTAGATGGCTTCAGCGGTGTAATCGTAGGCGCGTAGGTAGCAGTTGCGGTATTACCGTACTGGTCAGAGACCTGAACAGTTGCTGGAGCAACAGGACCTGAATATGCAACGTCTTCTGGTGTGTACGTCACAACACCAGTGACACCGTCAACCGAGTACCGGCCGAGAACCTTGCCGTTTTCGCCAAGAACCTCGTAGAAATCGACTGGCTGCTTGGTAGCTGGGTCGATCAACTTCGCTGGGTGTTCAGCCAGATTGAACGTCAGGTTCGGATCATCGTTACGGAAGGTGACCGTACCAGTTTGCGTCTGACCTGCAATACCTGTGGAGGTTGCAGATGTCGAGACCAGGTTGGAATCCTTCACGACTGCCTTAAATACAGCCGTTGCTGGAATACCGTCCGGATCATTGATCTGAACAACGGCATCTGGAGCCTTTCCAACAAACGTATCGACAGGTTGGAAGGTAACCGTGCCAGTCAGTGGATCAACTGTATAAGTACCGACGTTCTCAACGGTGTAGCTCTCAACCAAGTTGCCGTCCAGATCTACCAACTTCGCAGGATTATCCGCAGATGGGGTTATATCCTGTGGAGTAGTTGGATTCAGTGGATCGACGCCTGTCTTAAACGTTGGCGTGCCAGACTGTGGCTGACCTTGCGAACCAGTTTGTTCCACAGGGGTACCAACTGGAGTCTTCGCAAGAACACGCGGACGATACGTTGCGGTTGCAAGCGTGCCGTTAGCATCCTTCGCACCAATTACTGCTGGAACCGGAGTACCAGTAAACGTTGGGATTGGCGAGAAGGTCACAACACCAGTGGTTGGATCCATACGGTAGGTACCAATAACGTTACCGTCTTTATCCTTTGCATTGATCTCAAGTACAGGCGTTGTTGGATGCTGAGTTGGGTTTTCAGGATCCATGAATGACAGGGTATCGGTCTGAATTGGAACTGTTGGATCACCTTCAGTGAATTCAACAGTTGCAGTTTGATCCTTACCTTGAGTACCCAAAGAATCCACATTGTCGCCACGTGGGGTGACCTTTTCGATCACTGGGGTGACAGTCGCACGAACCTTGGTACCGTTAGAGTCCACTGCTTCAACCTGCAGTGCAGGTACCACACCGCTGAAGTCTTTTTCAGGTGTGAAGGTAACCTTACCGGTGTCATCAATGGTGTAGACACCAATCTTCTTACCATCTTTAACGACCTCAATTGGATCACGAGTCAAAGCACCAGTAGTTGGGTCGACCATCTTAGTCTGTGTTGGATCAACGGTAACTGGATCCGAGTTTTCCAATACACCATCTGGAGTAAATACTGGCGTCAATTCAACAGGGCTGCCTTGTGGGCTGGTACCTGTGACATCTTCACCAGAGAGATTCACACCAATGATCGTTGGGCTGAAGACGGCACGAACAGCAACATTATCGGCATTCTTAATCTCAACTGTTGCTGGAGTCGGGCTGCCAACATAGCTTGGATCCTTTGGAGTGAATGTAACTTCACCCGTTGCCGAATCAATGGTGTAGGTACCGACTTCAACACCGCCATCAAATGCTGGTGCTTCAGGGACACGTTCACCTGCATTATTGATCAACGCAGGCTTGTGCGTATCTGGCAACGCTGCAATATCAATTGGCGTGCCGTTTTCCGTGAAGGTTGGAGTACCCTTTGGCTTCGTACCTTGGCTGACAGTCTGGCTTGCATTATTACCCACCAAATCAGCTGCAGTGATTTCTGGCTGATACTTTGCACGTGCTGGAGTGTTGTTTTCGTCACGAGCTTCGACCAGAACGCCAGGAGGCGTACCAACGAAGCTAGTGTTCTCAGGATTTGGAGTAAAGGTTACAACACCATTTTCAATGGTATACGTACCAATTGCCACACCCTTAGCATCATTGACAACAACCGGCTGATCTGTAGCCACACCAGTAGTCGGATCAATCAACTTAGCCTTCGTCGCATCAATTGTGACCGTTGGATCACCAGGCGTAAACGTTGGTGTTCCCTGCTGCGTCTTACCCTGTGGTCCTGTGGATTCTGCAGGCGTTGCAGTAGGAGTCA